>DATHBR010000091.1:0-344338 GCA_035296065.1 Myxococcaceae bacterium
GCTGAGCAAGGAAGAGGGCGGTCGCCACACGCCGTTCTTCAAGGGCTACCGGCCGCAGTTCTACTTCCGCACCACGGACGTGACGGGCACGGTGAAGCTGCCCGACAACGTGGAGATGGTGATGCCGGGCGACAACATCGCCATCGAGGTGGAGCTCATCACCCCGGTGGCCATGGAGAAGGAGCTGCGCTTCGCTGTCCGTGAGGGTGGTCGCACGGTGGGCGCAGGCGTGGTGGCGGAAGTGATCGCTTAGTTACCCGCTTGGTTCCCGGTGGCCGAAATGGCGGTCCACCGGGAACTGTTTGAAAAGGGTTGCAACCAGAGGGGTGGGGTGGTATTTGCCGCGCCCCTCGTCTGAAGCACGGCTCTGTGACATCCAGGGAACGACAGTCGTAACCGCCCTCGTGCATGGGGCCGTCAAAGAGGTTTTTTCGAAATGGCGACAACGAAGATTCGCATCCGGCTGAAGGCGTACGACTCGAAGCTCCTGGACCAGAGTGCTGGGGAGATTGTCGAGACGGCCAAGCGCACGGGCGCCAAGGTGGCCGGTCCGATCCCCCTGCCCACGCGCATCAACAAGTTCACGGTTCTGCGGTCCCCGCACGTGGACAAGAAGAGCCGCGAGCAGTTCGAGATCCGCACGCACAAGCGCCTGCTCGATATTCTCGAGCCGACTCAGCAGACGCTGGATGCGCTGATGAAGCTGGATCTGTCCGCCGGCGTTGATGTCGAGATCAAGTCCTAGGAAGCGGGGACGGGTCGGCGCGGTTTCAATCCGACCCCCCGAGGAAACTGTCATGGCGAAGTTCAAGGTAATCGACCTGGATGGCAAGCAGGTGTCGGAGATCGAGCTCTCCGACGAGGTGTTCGGCGCCGAGCCGAACCCCCACCTCATGTACGAGGTGGCGAAGATGCAGCAGATCAACCGGCGCCGCGGCACGGTGGGGGTGAAGAACACCTCGCTCGTCAGCGGCGGCGGCAAGAAGCCCTGGAAGCAGAAGGGTACCGGCCGCGCCCGTCAGGGCTCCATCCGCGCCTCCCACTGGGTGGGCGGTGGTAAGGCCATGGCCCCCAAGTCCCGGGACTACTTCTACCGGCCTCCGCGCCAGGTTCGCCGTGGCGCTCTGCGCGCGGTCCTGTCGCTGCGCGCCCGTGAGAACGCCATCTACATCCTGGATGGCTTCAAGCTGGATGCCGCGAAGTCCAAGCAGGCCTTCGAGGTGCTGACCAAGCGTCTGAAGCTGGAGAACGCCCTGGTCATCGACGGCAAGGACAACGCCAACCTGCACCGCAGCGTGCGCAACCTGGCCAAGTTCGACGTGCTGCCGCCCGAGGGGCTCAACCTCGAGTCCGTGCTGCGTCACAAGCAGCTGGTCCTCACCTCCGCGGCCGCCAAGGCGATTCAGGAGGCGCTGTCATGAACATGCACGACGTCATCAAGGGCCCGATCATCACCGAGAAGCTGGACATGGCCCGCGAGCGCCTGCGCCAGTACTCGTTCATCGTCGACAAGAAGGCCACGAAGTACGACGTGGCCCAGGCGGTGGAGAAGCTCTTCAAGGTCACTGTCGAGGGCGTTCGCACCAACATCGTCCGCGGCAAGATCAAGCGCGTGGGCCGCAACATCGGCAAGCGCCCCAACTACAAGAAGGCCATCGTCACCCTCAAGGAGGGCGACAAGATCGAGCTCTTCGAGGGAGAGACGGTCTAGGCGCACCGCGCTGACTGTCGACTGAGGAAACCACCATGGGCATCAAGAAGTACAAGCCGACATCCGCCGCCCGCCGCCTGATGACGGTGTCCGACTTCGCGGACATCACCAAGGACACGCCGGAGAAGAGCCTCACCGAGTCGCTGCGTCGCTCGGGTGGCCGCAACGTTCACGGCCACATCACCCGGCGTCACCAGGGCGGCGGCCACAAGCGCCGCTACCGCGTCATCGACTTCAAGCGCCGCGACAAGGACGGCGTGCCGGCCAAGGTCGCCTCCGTGGAGTACGACCCGAACCGCACCGCCAACATCGCCCTGCTGCACTACGCGGACGGCGAGAAGCGCTACATCCTGGCCCCCGTGGGCCTGACGGTGGGTGACACCCTGTTCGCCGGCCCCAACGCCGACATCCGGCCGGGCAACAGCCTGCCGCTGCAGAACATCCCGGTGGGTACCATCATCCACAACGTGGAGCTCAAGCCGGGCCGCGGCGCGCAGATCATCCGCTCGGCCGGCACCTCCGGCCAGCTGATGGCCAAGGAGGAGCGCTACGCTCAGGTCCGTCTGCCCTCGGGCGCCGTGCGCAAGGTGCTCATCGAGTGCCGCGCCACCGTGGGCCAGATCGGCAACATCGAGCATGAGATCATCCGCATCGGCAAGGCGGGTAAGAGCCGCTGGCTGGGCATCCGGCCCACCGTCCGCGGTCTGGCCATGAACCCGGTCGATCACCCGCACGGTGGTGGTGAGGGTAAGTCCGGTCAGGGTAACCCGCACCCGGTGTCGCCGTGGGGCAAGAAGACCAAGGGCCTCACCACGCGCACCAATAAGCGGACTGACAAGTTCATCGTTACCGGGCGTCGGCAGGGCCCGCGCAGCCAGTAGGCTGTAGCTCGAGGATTCTGAAATGGCTCGTTCAATCAAGAAGGGACCGTTCGTCGACGATCACCTCCTCAAGAAGGTCGAGGACATGATCAAGACGAACCAGAAGAAGGTCGTGAAGACCTGGTCGCGGCGCTCCACCATCCTGCCTGAGTTCGTTGGGCACACCTTCGCGGTGCACAACGGCAAGAAGTTCGTCCCGGTCTTCGTGACGGAGAACATGGTGGGTCACAAGCTCGGCGAGTTCGCGCCGACGCGGACCTTCGGTGGCCACTCGGCGGAGAAGAAAGTCGCCAAGGCCCCCGGTAAGTAAGCCGGCCCTTTAGGAGAGATGACGATGGAGTCCACTGCACATCTGCGCAACATCCGCATGTCGCCCCGGAAGCTCTCGCTGGTGGCTGCGCTGGTTCGGGGCAAGCCGGTCGAGGCCGCTCTGAACATCCTCAAGTTCACCCCGCGCGCCGCGTCGGCTCCGGTGGCCAAGCTCATCAAGAGCGCCGTGGCCAACGCGACCGACAAGTCCAAGGGTCAGGTCGACGTGGACACGCTCTACGTGAAGACCATCTCCGTGGACCAGGCGGCCACTCAGCGCCGCTACATGCCGCGCGCCATGGGCCGCGCCACCCGGATCAACAAGAAGAGCAGCCACGTTCACGTGGTGCTGGCCGAAGGCAAGAAGTAAGCCCGCCAGGCTCACACACGATTCAAGGAGAAGCACGTTGGGACAGAAAGTTCATCCGATCGGGTTCCGCCTCGGGGTCATCAAGACCTGGGACTCCAAGTGGTTCGAGCACAAGAACTACGCGCAGTGGCTGCATGAAGACATCCGCATCCGCGAGTTCGTGAAGAAGTCGCTCAACCACGCGGGCGTCTCCAAGGTGGAGATCGAGCGCGCGGCCAACAAGGTGAAGGTCAACGTGCACACCGCGCGGCCGGGCATTGTCATCGGCAAGCGCGGCGCCGGCATCGAGACGGTGAAGAAGGACCTGCAGCAGTTCACCAAGAACGAGGTCTTCCTCAACATCGTCGAGGTCCGCAAGGCCGAGACCGACGCGCAGCTGGTGGCCGAGAACATCGCCACCCAGCTCGAGCGCCGCATCGCCTTCCGCCGCGCCATGAAGAAGGCGCTGCAGACGGCCATGAAGTTCGGTGCCAAGGGCATCCGCGTGGCGTGCTCCGGCCGCCTGGGCGGCGCCGAGATGGCCCGCTACGAGTGGTACCGCGAGGGTCGCGTGCCCCTGCACACCCTGCGCGCCGACATCGACTACGGCTTCGCCGAGGCGAAGACGACCTACGGCAAGATCGGCTGCAAGGTGTGGATCTGCCGTGGCGAGGTTCTGCCGGGCAAGGGCGGCCAGGCCCCGATGCCCTCCAACCGCTAGCTTACTGAGCTCCCCGGGGTGCCCAAGGGCGCCCCTTCGGGGATGAAGGACACCGACGATGCTTCAGCCTGCTCGTACCAAGTACCGCAAGATGCACAAGGGCCGGATGCACGGCGCCGCTCACCGGGGCAGCGATCTCACCCTGGGTGAGTTCGGCCTCATGTCGCTCCAGCCGGGGTGGATCACCTCGCGCCAGATCGAGGCGGCCCGTATCGCGATGACGCGTCACGTGAAGCGTGGCGGTAAGATCTGGATCCGGATCTTCCCGGACAAGCCCATCACCAAGAAGCCGGCCGAAACCCGCATGGGTACCGGTAAGGGTGGCGTGGAGTACTACGTGGCCGTGGTGAAGCCGGGCCGCATCCTCTACGAGATGGAGGGCATGACGGCCGACGTGGCCACCGCCGCGTTGAAGCTGGCGCAGGCCAAGCTGCCTGTGCTCACCAAGATCGTTAGCCGCAGCGAGCTGTCGCTGTAGCCGCTGGGCGAGGAGACTGAAGATGGCGACTGCAAAAGAGTTGAAGGAGTTGTCGGCGGAGGACCTGAAGCGTCGCGCGGAGGAGCTGCGCGGTACGCTGTTCCAGGATCAGCTGAACCTGCGCACCGGCAATCTGAAGAGCCCGGCCGAGCGCGGCCAGCACCGCCGGGAGCTGGCCCGCATCCTCACCGTCCTGACGCAGAAGACCCAGGCGGAGAAGCAGGCCAAGAAGGCTTAGATGGCGGTCCCCCCCGGGGGACCTGGCCGTCACCGGGGTGACCCGGAGACACTGACTGACAGGCGAGATTCACGATGGCTGAAGCGACCGAGACCACCTCCGCAGCCCCGACGACTTCCACCCGCGGCCGTCCCAAGACGCGCGTGGGCATCGTCACCTCGAACAAGATGCAGAAGACGGTCATCGTCACCGTCCAGCGCCGCGCCGCTCACCGCAAGTACGGCAAGATCCTGAGCATGCGCGAGAAGTACAAGGCGCACGTCGAGGACCACGACTACCCGAAGAAGATCACCATCAACGAGGGTGACCGCGTGCGCATCGCCGAGACGCGCCCGGCCTCGAAGGACAAGCGGTGGCGGGTGGTCGAGGTGATCGAGAAGAGCAAGAACGTCTGAGCCACGTGAGCCCGCGGTATGCGCGGGCGGCTCGAGCCGCGCGGCCTCGCCCTCACCGGGTGGGGCCTGCCGTAGGACCCCAGAGGAGATTTTCCAGATGATTCAGATGACGAGCGTGCTCGACGTGGCTGATAACTCGGGCGCCAAGAAGGTGTTCTGCATCAAGGTGCTTGGCGGCTCGAAGCGCAAGTATGCGTCGATCGGCGACGTGATCGTCGTGTCGATCCGCGAGGCGCTGCCCAACTCGAAGGTGAAGAAGGGCGATGTGGCCAAGGCCGTGATCGTCCGCACCAAGCGCGGGGTGGGCCGGCCTGACGGCAGCTTCATCAAGTTCGATGGCAACTCCGCCGTCCTCATCAACAAGGACATGGAGCCCATTGGCACGCGCATCTTCGGGCCGGTGGCCCGCGAGCTGCGCGCCCGCAAGTTCATGAAGATCATCTCGCTCGCGCCCGAAGTGCTCTAGGCCAGCAGGCGAGCAGCCAGGAGAATTAGCCATGCAGAAGCTGAAGGTTGGAGACACCGTGCAGGTCATCGCCGGCGCGGAGCGCTCGGAGAAGACCCCGGCGAGCAAGCGCGGCAAGGTGCTGCGCATCGACCACGACGCGGGCCGCGTCACCGTCGAGGGGCTGCGGACGGTCAAGCGCCACATGCGCAAGACCGCCCAGAACCCCGAGGGTGGCATCGTCGACAAGGCCGGCACCATCAACCTCTCGGACGTCCAGGTCGTCTGCGCCAAGTGCGACAAGCCGACGCGGGTGGGCATCCGGGCCGAGGGCGACAACAAGAAGCGGTTCTGCAAGAACTGCGACGCCCTGATTGACTAGCCTGGCGGGTTAGGGCATGTATGCGCGCCTTTTGGCCCCCCCGGGCTCAGAGGCGAGCAGGCAGGCTTACACGAGGGCCCGAAGTAACGGGGCCCTCTCGGTGTTTTTGAGTTTCCAGATTGACTGATCGGGCCGCTGGGTCCACGACGGCGCCCCGAAGCAGAGGAACGAACAATGGCTGACGAGAAGAAGGCAGAGCCGAAGGAAAAGAAGGAAAAGAAGGGCCGCAAGAAGGAAGACGTCAAGAAGGCGGGCTTTGCGGCCAATATCGAAGAGGGCCTCGAGGCGAAGCCGGCGCGGCTGAAGCTGCGCTTCCGCAAGGAGGGCGTGCCTGCTCTGATGAAGGAACTGGGCCTGAAGAACCCCTTCGAGGTTCCCCGTCTCGAGAAGATCGTCGTCAACATGGGTCTGGGCGAGGCGCTCGCCAACAACAAGATCCTGGAGTCGGCGGTGGATCAGCTGGGTGCCATCACCGGCCAGAAGCCCGTGATCACGCGCGCCCGCAAGTCGATCGCGAACTTCAAGCTGCGCCAGGGCCAGGCCATCGGCTGCGCGGTGACGCTGCGCGGCGACCGGATGTACGAGTTCCTGGACCGCCTCATCTCCGTGGCTCTGCCGCGCGTGCGTGACTTCAAGGGCGTGTCCCCCAAGGCCTTCGACGGGAACGGCAACTACACGCTCGGCGTGCGCGAGCAGATCATCTTCCCGGAAATCAACTACGACCAGATCGAGAAGGTGAAGGGGCTCAACGTCAGCTTCGTCACCACCGCTCAGAACGACGAGCAGGGGCTGGCGCTGATGCGTCACTTCGGCATGCCCTTCCGCACGTAACCTTCAAGGAACATCAGCTCCATGGCCAAGCTCTCAAAGATCGCCCAGGCGAAGCGCAAGCCGAAGTTCTCGGTGCGCAAGTACAACCGCTGCCCGCTGTGCGGCCGTCCGCGCGCGTTCCTGCGCAAGTTCCAGATGTGCCGCATCTGCCTGCGGCTGCGCGCGCTGCGTGGCGAGATCACCGGCGTCACCAAGTCGTCCTGGTAAGCCGGAAGAGGGTGCCCGGGGCCACTGCTGGCCCGGGGCGTCCTGGCGCCTGAAGGGCGTCGAACGCAGCAAAGTCGTGCGAACGCGGCGAACCCCCGGGATGGGCCCGGCAGGCGCGGCGGTCGAAGTCGCGGGGTGCTCGAGCAGCCCCCGCTCGGAAGGTTGTCACCATGCCGGTTAATGATCCTGTCGGCGATATGCTGACCCGCCTGCGCAACGCCTCGCGTGCGCGGCATGACAAGGTCGTCATTCCCCACTCGAAGCTCAAGGTCGAGGTCATCCGCGTCCTGAAGGACGAGGGTTACATCGGGGACTACACCATTCACGAGCGCGAGCCGCAGAGCGAGATCAGCGTTCAGCTGAAGTACGGGCCGGACCGCGCCTCGGCCATCACGGGCATCAAGCGCGTGTCCAAGCCGGGCCTGCGCCGCTACGTGCCCATGCGCGACATTCCGCGCGTGCTGGATGGCCTGGGTATCGCCGTGCTCTCCACGTCCAAGGGTGTGATGTCGGACAGCGAGGCGCGCAAGCAGAACATCGGTGGCGAGCTGCTCTGCACCGTCTACTAGTTACGAGGCCATCATGAGTCGCATTGGAAAGCTGCCGATCAAGCTGGGCGACAAGACGAAGGCGATTGTCGCCGCCGGCAAGGTGAATTTCGAGGGCCCCAAGGGCAAGCTGTCCGTGAACCTCCCCGCGAAGGTGAAGGTGGAGGTCAAGGACGGTAACGTCATCGTCACCCGCATGGATGAGTCGCGCGAGGCCAAGAGCCTGCACGGGCTGGCGCGCACCATCCTGGCCAACGCCGCCAAGGGCGTGAGCACGGGCTTCGAGCGTCGCCTGGACATCCGCGGCGTCGGTTTCCGCGCCGAGGTGAAGGGCAAGTCCATTCAGCTGTCGCTCGGTTACTCGCACCCGGTGGTGTTCAACCTGCCCGAGGGTGTGACGGCCGAGGTGGACAAGGCCGCGCGCACCGAGGAGAGCCTGCCCACGGTGGGGCTCACCCTGCGCTCCGCGGACAAGGAGGCCCTGGGGGCCGCCGCGGTGAAGATCCGCGCGCTGCGCCCGCCCGAGCCGTACAAGGGCAAGGGCATCAAGTACGCCGAGGAGAAGGTTCGTCGTAAGGAGGGCAAGACCGGAACGACGTAGTCGTCGTCCGTGCCCTGAACGTTCAACCCCGCGTGGCCCATTGGGCCCGCGAGCTCATCCGGCGGTGGAAGGCCTCATCACCGCCGGAAGGAAAAGGAAGCAGCCATGTCTCGAGTCGATGCTCGTATCAAGAGGAAGAACCGCATCCGCAAGAAGCTCTCGGGTACCACCGAGCGCCCGCGGCTCACGGTCTACAAGAGCCTCAAGCACATCTACGCCCAGGTGGTGGATGACGCCACCGGCCGCACCGTGGCGTACGCCTCGTCCCTGTCCAAGGAGCTGAAGGGCCAGGACGAGGGCGACAAGAAGGCCGACGCCAAGCGCGTGGGCAAGCTCATCGCCGACAAGTGCAAGGCCGCCAATGTGGACGCGGTGGTGTTCGACCGCAACGGCTTCCCCTATCACGGACGCATCGCCGCTGTGGCTGACGCCGCGCGCGAGGCCGGGCTGAAGTTCTAGAATTTCGAAAGGAAGCTCTCCAAGTGGCAACTCCGATCAATCCGAACGACCTGGACCTCACCGACCGCGTGGTGAACATCAACCGCGTGGCCAAGGTGGTGAAGGGTGGCCGCCGGTTCTCGTTCGCCGCCCTGGTGGTGGTGGGCGATGGCGCCGGTCACGTAGGCGTGGGCCTGGGTAAGGCCAACGAGGTCCCCGAGGCCATCCGCAAGGGTGGCGAGAACGCGAAGAAGAACCTGTTCCGCGTCCCGCTGATGGGGCACACCATTCCGCACGAGGTGCTGGGGCACTTCGGCGCCGGGTGGGTGCTGCTCAAGCCCGCGAGCGAAGGTACGGGCGTCATCGCCGGTGGCGCGGTGCGCGCGGTGCTGGAGGCCGCGGGTATCCGCAACATCCTGACCAAGAGCCAGGGCTCGCGTAACCCGCACAACGTGCTGAAGGCCACCGTGGCGGGCCTGAAGCGGCTGCGCTCGGCCGAGCAGGTGTCGCGGCTGCGTGGCAAGGACGTCGAGTCGGCGAAGCTGGCCGGAGAGGCGAGGACCTAAGTCATGGCACTGAAAGTCAAGCTCGTGAAGAGCTACTCGGGTTCGTCCGAGGACATGGTGGCGGCCATCCGTGGGCTCGGGCTGAAGAAGTTCGGCGACGAGCGCCTGCTGCAGGACACGCCGTCCATCCGTGGCATGGTGTTCAAGGTGAAGCACCTGGTGGCCAGCGAGGTGGTGAGCCAGGAGGCTCCGGCCCCCAAGCGTCGCAAGCCGCGGAAGATCGTGGTGCGGGACCGCGCTCGCGCCAAGGCAGCCAAGGGCTAGACCCATTTCGCGGCGGCCCGTGAAGGGCCCCCGCGCGAGGATTCGAAGATGACGACTCTCACTAACCTGAAGCGGCCGCACAACTCGTGGCACCGCAAGAAGCGCGTGGGCCGTGGCCAGGGCAGCGGTCTGGGCAAGACGGCCGGCCGCGGTGGCAAGGGCCAGAAGGCTCGTTCCGGCAACATGCGGTTCGAGGGCTTCGAGGGCGGCCAGAGCCCGCTGCAGCGCCGGCTGCCGAAGTTCGGCTTCATCTCGCCCAACCGCACCATCTACGCGGTGGTGAACCTGTCCAACCTGGAGGCCGCCTTCGACGCGGGCGCCACGGTGGACGAGGCCTCGCTCAAGAGCGCGGGCCTGGTCAAGGGCCGGTACGACGGCGTGAAGGTGCTGGGCCAGGGCGACCTGACCAAGAAGCTCACCGTCCGGGTGCACAAGCTGTCTGGCAAGGCCAAGGAGGCCATCCAGAAGGCGGGCGGCGCGGTCGAGGAGCTGCCCCTGATGGCCCACAAGCCCGAGTCCGCCTCCAAGGCGCATTCTGGCAAGGGCGTCAAGACTCCCAAGCAGTCGAACGCCTAGCCATGCCCGGCGCGCATCACTTACGAGTGGTGCGCGCCTTTTCGCTTGTGTAGGCTCTCGCGCCCCTCTCCGTCATGGACAGAGGGGCGTAGTCGTTCTGTCGGTCCTTTTTCGAAGGGGATGGCTCCCAAGTGGCTCTGAATGCCTTCGCCAACGTCTTTCGTATCGCGGAGCTCCGCAACCGGCTCCTGTATACGCTGATGCTGCTCTCGGTGTACCGCCTCGGCATCTTCATCAACACGCCCGGTGTCGACCGCGCAGCGATGAACGCCTTCATGGACGCCCAGAAGCAGACGGGCGGCCTGGTGTCGCTGTTCAACCTGTTCTCGGGTGGCGCCCTGGAGCAGATGTCCATCTTCGGACTGGGCATCATGCCGTACGTGTCCGCCTCCATCATCATGCAGCTGCTGGCGGTGGTGGTGCCCAGCCTGGAGCGCCTGCAGAAGGAGGGCGCCAGCGGCCGGCAGAAGATCAACCAGTACACCCGCTACTTCACCATCGTCCTGTCCATCGTGCAGGGCATTGGCATCTCGCGCTGGCTGGCCTCGCTGGGCCGCAGCGACGGTGGCCAGAGCGGCTTCAACCAGGTTGTGGTCCCGGACGACAGCACCTGGTTCACCTTCATGACGGTGGTGAGCCTCACCGCGGGCACCGCGTTCATCATGTGGCTGGGTGAGCGCATCACCGAGCGCGGCATCGGCAACGGCATCTCGCTCATCATCTTCGCGGGCATCGTCGCGGGCGTGCTGCCCAGCGGCAAGACGCTGCTGGACATGACGGCGCAGGGCGCCATCGAGTCCGCGGCGCTGGTGGGCCTGGCCTTCTTCATGATCTTGATCATCGCGGTGGTGGTGTACGTGGAGCGCGGCATGCGCCGCATCCCCGTGCAGTACGCCAAGCGCATGGCGGGCCGCCGCATGTTCGCGGGCCAGGCCACCTACTTCCCGATGAAGGTGAACACCGCGGGCGTGATCCCGCCCATCTTCGCCGGCGCGCTGCTGTCCTTCCCGGCCACGCTGGGCACCTGGTTCCCGTTCCTGCAGTCGTTCCGCCAGAGCCTCGAGGGCAACGCCTGGCTGTACAACGGGCTGTTCGTGCTGCTGGTCGTCTTCTTCGCCTACTTCTACACGGCGCTGACGTTCCGGGCCGATGACGTGGCCGACAACATCAAGAAGCAGGGCGGCTACATCCCCGGCATCCGTCCGGGCCGGCAGACGGCGGACTTCATCGAGCGCGTGCTCAGCCGCGTCACCTTCGGTGGCGCCATCTACCTGGCCACCATCTGCGTCATCCCCACCATTCTCACCACGTGGCTGAAGGTGCCGTTTGCCTTCGGTGGCACCGCGCTGCTCATCGTGGTGGGTGTGGCGCTGGACACGGTGAACCAGATCGAGGGTCACCTCATCAGCCGCAACTACGAGGGCTTCGCCGGGCCGCGTGGCCCCCGCATCCGTGGCCGGGTGCGCGTGGCCGCCTAGGTAGTCAGCGGCACCATGGGCGCCTCTCCCCCGAAGCCTGGGGAGGGGCGCCTTGTCGTTCAGGGGTAGTCAGTCCGAGCTACTGAGAGGGGTACATGAACCTGATCCTGTTGGGCCCGCCAAACGCGGGGAAGGGCACCCAGGCAAAGAACCTGTACGCGGACTTCCAGATCCCGCAAGTCTCCACGGGGGACATTCTCCGCAAGGCGGTGAAGGACGGGACGGAGCTGGGCAAGATCGCCGGCCCGCTGATGAACGCGGGCGCCTACGTGCCCGACGACATCGTCATCGGCATCGTCGAGGAGCGGCTCAGGCAGCCTGACTGCGCCAAGGGCTTCGTGCTGGACGGCTTCCCGCGCACCATTCCCCAGGCCGAGGCCCTGGAGCGGATGCTGGCCAAGAATGGCAAGAAGATCGACGCGGTGATCTCGCTCGAGGTGCCGCACGCCAAGCTCATCGAGCGCGGCTCGGGGCGCCGTTCGTGCCCCGCGGACGGCAGCGTGTACCACGTGTACCAGAACCCCCCGAAGCGGGCCGGGTACTGCGACAAGTGCAACACCGGCCTCGTCCAGCGCCCGGATGACCAGCCCGAGGTCATCGAGAAGCGGCTGCAGAAGTACGACGCCGAGACGGCGCCGCTGAAGGACTTCTACGCCAAGAAGGGGCTGCTGAAGTCCATCGATGGCGTGGGCACCACCGAGGGCATCTACGCCGAGGTGAAGGCGGCCGCTGGCAGGGCCTGATCGCGCAGCAAGCGGGCAGGGAGGGGGGCCCCGCTGGAGTGCCGCCCCCTATCCCGCGGGTTCTCCTGCGAGTACGCTACACGGACGCACATGAGCCAGGTCGAGATCAAGAGCAAGGACGAGATCGCCCTCATGCGTGAGGCGGGGCGGATCGTGTGCGAGATCCTCGACGAGCTCGAGAAGGCCGTGGCGCCGGGTGTCACCACCTGGGAGCTGGACGCGCTGGCCGAGAAGCTCATCTACCAGAAGGGGGCCAAGCCAGCGTTCAAGGGCTACCTCGGCTTCCCGTCCTGCCTGTGTGCCTCCGTCAATGATGAGGTGGTGCACGGCATCCCCTCCAAGCGGCGCAAGCTGCTCGAGGGGGACCTGATGAAGCTGGACTTCGGCGTGGTGTACCGGGGCTTCTTCGGGGACTCGGCGCGCACGGTGCCGGTGGGCCAGGTGAGCTCCGCGGCCCAGGCGCTCGTCAATGCCACCCGGGAGGCCCTGCAGAAGGGCATCTCGGCCATGGTGCCGGGCAACCGGGTAGGGGACATTGGCCACGCGGTGCAGAGCTATGTGGAGGCCCGGGGCTACTCCGTGGTGCGTGACTTCTCGGGGCACGGCATTGGGCGTAAGCTGCACGAGAAGCCCGAAGTGCGCAATTATGGACAGGCAGGCACGGGCATGAAGCTCGTGCCGGGTATGGTCCTGGCGGTCGAGCCCATGGTGAACCTGGGAACTCATGAGGTTGCGTTACTCGATGACGACTGGACGGCGGTGACCCTCGACCACAAGCTTTCCGCACACTTCGAGCACACCATCCTCGTGACGGAGAGTGGACCCGAGGTGCTCACCCGGAGGGCCTGAGAGGTCCTGACGCTGGGTGAAATACGTTGTTATTATGAGGGGTTGGTAGAAGTTCGGAATTCGAGCGCGGTGGTACTTGCCACTTCGGGACCAAAGTGCTATCCCGCCGCGCTTCCAAGAGATCAGGTGGTCCGGAAGAGGGTTTTTGATTGCCGAAGGATGATTCCATCGAAGTCGAGGGGACTGTAATGGAGCCCCTTCCCAATGCGATGTTCCGCGTGGTGCTGGACAACGGCCACAAGGTGCTCGCGCACATCTCCGGGAAGATGCGGATGCACTTCATCCGTATTCTCCCTGGTGACAAGGTCAAGGTCGAGTTGTCGCCCTACGATCTGACCCGCGGCCGGATCACTTACCGGGCGAAGTAGCCAGGCCGCCTCCGCCCCCGGCGGACGGCCTCAGAAGCTTTTCTTTTCACGAAGGAAGGAAGCAGCGCCATGAAGGTTCGGGCGTCCGTCAAGAAGATCTGCGACAAGTGCAAGGTCATTCGTCGCAAGGGCATCGTGCGCGTCATCTGCGCGTCCAACCCCCGCCACAAGCAGCGCCAGGGCTAACGGCCACAAGCCGCTGGCTCCAGACCAACTCCACTGAGTTAGAAGGAAGAACGAACGATGGCTCGTATCGCCGGTGTCGACCTCCCGCCCGCCAAGCGTGCGGTGATCGCGCTCCAGTACATCTACGGGATCGGTAACAAGACCGCTTACGAAATCTGTGAGGCGGCGGGGATCGAACTCACCACGCGCACCAAGGATCTGACGGACGAGCAGGCCCGTAAGATCCGTGAGTACATCGAGGCCAACCTCAAGGTTGAGGGCGATCTCCGGCGCGAAGTGACGATGAACATCAAGCGGCTGATGGACCTGGGCTGCTACCGTGGCCTGCGTCACCGCAAGGGCCTGCCCGTTCGCGGTCAGCGCACCCACACCAACGCCCGCACCCGCAAGGGCCCCAAGCGCGGCATCGTGCGCGCCAAGCCGGCTGCCCCGGCGGGCCGCTAACCCGTTTCCCTTCCAGCGCCGGTCCACTCGTGGCCCGGCGTCGATCATCTACTGCTGAGGAGCAGCGACGCTCATGTCCGAAGAAGTCAACACCCCTGCCGCCGCGCCCGCCACCGAGGGTGGCGAGAACGCCGCGGCGAAGAAGGCGAAGCGTAAGGGTAAGAAGAACATCCTCAACGGCTTCGTGCACATCCAGTCCACGTTCAACAACACCATCATCACGATCACGGATGTGTCCGGGAACGTGATCTCCTGGTCCTCCGCTGGCGCCCGTGGCTTCAAGGGCAGCCGCAAGTCCACGCCGTTCGCTGCCCAGGTGGCGGCGGGTGACGCGGCCGCGAAGGCGATGGAGCACGGCCTGAAGAACGTGACGGTGCTGGTGAAGGGTCCGGGCGCTGGCCGCGAGTCGGCGCTGCGCGCGCTGGCCGCCGCCGGGCTGAAGATCAACCTCATCCGCGATGTGACGCCCATCCCGCACAACGGCTGCCGTCAGCCGAAGCGCCGCCGCGTCTAGTCCCTTTCCGGGCCGCCCCTCATCCGGGCGGCCTCAGACCACCTCTAAGGAGAAGTACCTTGGCTCGTTACTCCGCCAGCGCCTGCCGCATTTGCCGGCGCGAAAACCTGAAGATGTACCTCAAGGGCGACCGCTGCTACACCGACAAGTGCGCGATCGAGCGTCGTCCCTATCCCCCCGGCCAGCACGGCCAGGGCCGGGTGAAGTTCTCCGGCTACGGCGTGCAGCTGCGCGAGAAGCAGAAGGTCAAGCGCATGTACGGCCTGCTCGAGAGCCAGTTCCGCGGGTACTACCACCGCGCGTCCGCGGCCAAGGGCAAGACGGGTGAGAACCTGCTGCAGCAGCTGGAGCTGCGCCTGGACAACGTGGTGTTCCGCATGGGCTTCGCGGACACGCGCAACGAGGCGCGCCAGCTGGTGCGTCACAACCACTTCACGGTGAACGGCAAGCGGGTGAACATCCCGTCGTTCGCGGTGAAGCCGGGCAGCAGCGTGGAGGTGGCGGAGAAGAGCCGCAAGGTGCTGCGCATCTCCGAGGCGCTGGAGACCGTGGACCGCCGTGGCGTTCCGCAGTGGATCGACCTGGACAAGAAGGGCTTCAAGGGCACCGTGCGCACCGCGCCGAACCGTGAGGACCTGACCATGCCGATCCAGGAGCAGCTGATCGTCGAGCTCTACTCCAAGTAGCCGAAGGGGCCCTCGAAGGGCCTGCCTTCCAGGTTTCACGCGCCCTGGCGGACTCCGCCGGGGCGTCGTGCTTCTGTCTGTTATACCCCCGCGTGTCCATCCTCCTGCCGCTTGTGGCGGGTACGTTGGTGGTGGAGCCACGCTTCGAGGAGCAGCAACCCCATGGCTGATACGTTCATTGCGAAGAACTGGCGCGACCTCATCAAGCCGCGCCGGATGGAAGTGGACCAGGACTCGCTGACGACGACCTACGGCAAGTTCGTCGCCGAGCCGCTGGAGCGCGGGTTTGGCACCACGCTGGGCAACTCGCTGCGCCGCGTGCTGCTGTCGTCGCTGCAGGGCGCCGCCATCACCTCGGTGAAGATCGAGGGCGTGGACCACGAGTTCACCACCATCCCCGAGGTGGCCGAGGACGTCACCGACATCGTGCTGAACCTGAAGGAAGTGCTCCTTCGGATGCACACGAACGAGACGAAGACGCTGCGCATCGAAGTCGAGGGCCCCAAGGAAGTGAAGGCCGGCGACATCATCGCGGACCAGGACGTGGAGATCCTCAACCCCGGCCACCACATCTGCACGGTGTCCGAGGGCGGCAAGGTGCGCCTGGAGCTGTCGTGCCGCCGTGGCCGTGGCTACGTGGCGGCCATCTCGAACAAGGTGGCGGGCGCGCCCATTGGCACCATCCCGATCGACTCGCTGTTCGCGCCCATCCGCAAGGTGAACTACCAGGTCACCAACGCCCGCGTCGGTCAGGTCACTGACTACGACAAGCTCACGCTGGAAGTCTGGACGGACGGCTCGGTCACCCCGCAGGACGCGGTGGCGTACGCGGCGAAGATCATCAAGGAGCAGCTCACGGTCTTCGTGAACTTCGACGAGACCGAGGAGCCCGTGGTGGCGGAGGCCCCGAAGGAGGAGGCCAAGCTCAACGAGAACCTGTTCCGCTCGGTGGACGAGCTGGAGCTGTCGGTGCGCTCGGCCAACTGCCTGCAGCAGGCCAACATCAAGACCATTGGCGACCTGGTGCAGCGCACCGAGGCCGAGATGCTCAAGACGAAGAACTTCGGCCGCAAGTCTCTGAAGGAGATCAAGGAGATCCTCGCGGAGATGGGCCTGTCGCTGGGCATGAAGCTGGAGAACTGGCCGCCCAAGACGCCGATGCCGGCCGCCGCGGCTCCCGCCGCCAGCGCGGCGCCCAAGGCTTAAGCCTTCTGAAGCACCTGCTCTCGCGCCGCGACACCACCGCAGGCGGCGCGAGGGGAGGGGGCCCGTACGGCCCAACAGGCAATGGCGAGCCCCGTGTCGGGCCCGCCCTTCCCACCCGGTACCTGATACGGCCGGAGTGGTGGAGCCCCAGAGGCTCCGGAGAGTCGCACCCATGCGTCACAAGGTAGGACAGAGGAAGCTGCACCGCACCACGAGCCACCGGCTCGCGATGCTCAACAACATGGTCACCTCGCTGCTCGAGCACGAGGCCATTCGCACCACCGTCCCCAAGGCCAAGGAGGCCCGGAAGATGGCGGAGCGCATCATCACCCTCGGCAAGCGCGGTGGGCTGGCCAATGTTCGCCTCGCGGCGCGCATCGTGAAGGACAAGAACGTCCTTCAGAAGGTGTTTGGCCCGTACAAGGAGCGCTACGCCAACCGCAATGGCGGCTACACCCGCATCGTGAAGCTGGGCTTCCGCCGTGGCGACGCCGCGGAGATGGCCCTGCTGGAGCTGGTGGATCGTCCCGCGAAGGCGGCGGCGGCTCCCACCGAGGGTGGCGAGGCTCAGGCCGAGCAGACCGAGCAGAAGTCGGAGTAGTCCGGCCTCAGCACTGAAGCTGTACGGGAGCGTCCTTCCTTCGCGGGAAGGGCGCTCTCGTGCTTTCGGGGCCTGCTACTGGGTGACCGGCTGGCCTTCACGCACCAGGTCCGCCTTGCCCTCGTCGGTGCGCATCTCGGCGGTGATGAAGCGCTCGTCGGCCGGCATGGGCAGGCCCGCGTCGTTGGCCAGCAGGCGCGGCGAGAGCGTGAAGATGCTGCCCCCGTCGATCTTCGGGATCTGCCGGGTGCTGTACTTGCCGTTGACCACGAAGACGACGTTCTCCCACGGCGCGGTGTCCGTGTTCGTCACCGTGAGGCTGGGGGCCGCGGTGGGCTTGTCCGCGTTGGGCAGCACCGTGACGCGCGCGCCGAACTCCGTCGTCTCGATGCCCTGGCCCGGGCAGGCGATGACGATGCTCAGCAGCGACATGAGCACCCAGCCGCCGACGATGCCGGCCTTGGCCTTGAAGAACTGATCCTGCTCGCGGAACTCCTGCACCTTCTCCTTGAGGACGGAGACGGTGTTGAGGAACACGTTGGAGGCCTCGGAGGCCAGGCGCTGGCCGGCCGGGCCCTCGGGGGCCTTCTTCTCGACCGGGGTGGTGCGCGCGGCGCTGATGGCCTTCATGCCCGGGTTGGTCACCGCGCGCGGAATGCCGCCGGGGTTGGTGGGCACCCGAGGCATGCCCGGGCTGGAGACCGTGCGCTGCGGGGACGAGGGTGTCCCCTCAGGATTGTCCTGCGGAGCGCTGCGTTCAGGCACCTTGCGACCGTCGCTCATCGGAACCGCAGTGTAGAAGCCCCGAGGGGCGGTGGCTACTGCTGTGCCTTCACCTGTTGAAGAGCGCGCGAGGCCAGAGCGTTGTCCGGCTGAACCTCCAGGACCTTGAGGAGCCACTTCTCCGCCTCCTCGCTGGCCGCCCGCCGGTCCTCGGGCCGCCGGGCCCGCTGCGCCTGCTCGGTGAACAGCAGCCCCAGCCGCAGGGTGAACTCCACGTTCTCCGGGTCTTTTTCGACTACCTGACGCAGCTCGCGCTCGGCGGCCGGGTAGTCGCCCTCGAGCTGGTACACCAGGGAGAGCTTGCCCCGGGCGGGCACCGAGTCCGGCTGCAGCGCGGCGAGGATGCGGAAGGACTCGCGGGCGGCGGCCAGATCCCGGCGCTCCAGCTGCAGATCGCCCAGGCGGAACCAGGCGGCGTCCAGCATCGGGTTGAGGGCCACCGCCCGGGCGAAGGACTCGCGGGCCGCGTCGGCGCGCTGGCGCGAGAGGTACAGCTCGCCCAGGTAGAAGTGGTTCTTGCCGTCCCGGGGGGCCAGCTCGATGGCCTGCTTGAACTCGTCCACGGCCCGGCCCGCGTCGTCCAGGCGCTGGTAGGCCAGGCCCAGCAGCGCGTGCACCACGGCCAGGTCCGGGTAGTCCTGGAGGATCTCCTCGAAGGAGACGATGGCCTGCTGCGGAATGTCCAGATCCTGGAGCAGGCGCATGCCCTCCTCGAGCTTGCCCTCGGCCGCCTTGGGGAAGCCGGCGAACGGATCGGCGATCTGGTTCATCAGCGCCCGGGCGGTGGCCACCTCCGAGGCCGAGGGCGAGGCGCGCACCACGGCGTTGAGGGCCTCCACGGCGGCGGCGCTGTCGCCGGTGCGGTGCAGGGCCTTGGCCAGCGGCAGGCGGACGGCGGCGCGCTGGGGAGCCAGCTCGGCGGCGCGGCGCAGCGGGCCCAGGGCGGCGGCGTACCGCTCGGACTCCAGGTGGGCGATGCCCAGGCGGTAGTGGAACTCGGCCTCGTTGGGCAGCAGGGCAATGGCGCGCTCGAAGGCCGCCACCGCCGGCGCTCCCGCGTCCGAGGCCCGCGAGAAGTAGGCCAGCCCCAGCATGTAGTGGTTCACCGCCCGCTCGGCCTGGGCGTTGCGCCGCTGGAGCTCGGCGATCCAGGGCTCCGAGCGGCCCGCCTTCACCTGGGCCTCGGTGAGGGTGCGCGCCACGTCGAGATCATCCGGGGACTGGGCGTGCGCCTCCTCCAGCAGCGGCAGGGCGCGCGAGGGCTGGTTCTGCTCCAGGTACACGCGGGCCTGATCGCGCGGGCCCAGGGAGCGCTCGGAGGAGGTGCCGTGCTTGCAGCCGGCCAGCAGGCTCAGGCCCAGCATGGCGGCGGGGGCCCAGCGGCGAAAGGAGAGGGCGCGGCGGACGGGGGAGTTCTTCACGTTCACCATCACGAGGGCTTCTGGGCGGAGGGATGCGCGCGGCCGATGCCTTCGTAACCCGAGGCGGCGATGGCGTCTTCCGGATCGCCTCCCTTGCCACCGAGCTCCAGGCTCTGGGCGATGATGGCCTCGCGCACCACGCGCGCCAGGCCCTCGCGGTCGTTGGCCGCGAAGCCCGTGGTGTCAATCGGCTTGCCGATCTTCACGTGCACCGGGCCGGGGACGATGTTCCACGAGTTCTTCGGCATGATGCGGCCGGTGCCCTCGATGGTGACGGGGCAGATGGGCACGCGCGCCTCGAGCGCCAGGGCGAACGGGCCCTTCTTGAAGGGCAGGATGCGCCCGTCCGGCGAGCGGGTGCCCTCGGGGTAGAGGAAGATGCTGGTGCCGCCGCGGATCTTCTGCCCGGCCCGCTGCAGCGACGAGATGGCGGAGTGGCGGTTGGAGCGGTTGACGAAGATGTGGCCCGCCGCCCACAGGTACCAGCCGATGAAGGGCACCCAGCCCAGCTGGCTCTTGGCCACGTAGCGGAAGGGGATCGGCACCGAGACGAAGTGCGCCGGGATGTCCAGGGTGGACTGGTGATTGGCGACGTAGATGGTAGGGCGCTTGGGATCCACGTTCTCGCTGCCGTGAACCACCAGGCGCGCGCCCCCGGCCCACAGCAGCACGGGGGACCACAGCCGGCGGGCGATCCACACCGAGGCGTCACCGCCGAACGTCAGCAGCACGGAGAGGACGGTGAAGGGGAAGAGGACCGCCGTCCAGAACCCGGCGATGAACATGCAGAAGAGCTTACGAGGCACGCGGACCCCTCGAGACAGAGCCTGATCGCCCCACACCCCGGGTGCAGCCAGGGCCCCGGAGGGCACCCGGGCAAGCAGGGCGGGTAGCGCGAGGTGGGCACATGGGGCGCTTTGTACCATGGCGGGCCCGTTCCTTTGTTGCTGGTGCGCGGTGCCCGGTGGGGATACAAGCAGGGGTGGCGTGGCCAGGAAAAAGTTCATCGCCGTCGCGGGCAACATTGGCGCCGGGAAGACGGAGCTCACTTCGTTCCTCTGCCGCAAGTACGGCCTCACGCCGTACTTCGAGCCGAACGAGCAGAACCCGTACCTCGCGGACTTCTACAAGGACATGAAGACGTGGGCCTTCCGCTCACAGATCTTCTTCCTCACGCACAAGTTCCGGCTCCACCGGGAGATGGAGCTCCATGCCGGCACCGTGCTGCAGGACCGCACCATCTATGAGGACGCGGAGATCTTCGCCAAGAACCTGCACCGCCAGCGCTTCATCGACCGGCGCGACTGGCAGACGTACCGCGAGCTGTATGAGACGATTGCCCAGGCGCTGTCACCCCCGGACCTCATGATCTACCTGCGCTGCCCGGTGCAGACGCTCAAGGAGCGCATCAGGATCCGGGGCCGTGCCATGGAGAAGGACATTCCCACGCTCTACCTCAAGCGACTCAACGCCCTCTACGAGGAGTGGTTCAGTCACTACAAGATGTCCCCCGTGCTCGTGCTGGGCACGGACAAGCTGGACTACATCACCAACCTGGTGGACCGCGTGGACCTGTTCCGCCAGATCGAGAAGCACCTGTGAAGGAGGTCTACGTTCTGGCCATCGAGTCGTCCTCCGCGCTGTCGCACAGCGAGCTGCGCCCGACGTTCGAGGCTGATGATGTGAGCTTCCTGCCCTCCGAGGAGGGAGAGGGCTTCACCCTCGAGGCCGAGGGGGTGCAGGTGGTGGTGCGCTTCGACAACCAGGAGCCCTCCGAGGTGGCGGACCTCAACCTGCTGACGGGCAGCGAGGACGCGCAGCAGCTGCTGCAGCGCGCCACCGGCTTCTATCGCATCTCCATCGTGCCGGGCGCCGGGCCCCAGCCCACCGTGCCCGTGTTCGAGGCGCTGCGCTGCGTGCGCACGCTGATGGAGCACTCGCAGGGGGTGCTGCTGGACCGCACCGCCTACAAGCTGCACGACGTGGCGGACGTGGTGGAGATCGTCGAGCTGGACTTCGACATCCGCGACCATGTGAACCTGCACGCGGTGGCCGCCATCGAGGGGGACACGCCGCTGTGGGTACACTCGCACGGCATGGAGAAGTTCGGCACCCGGGATCTGGAGATCTTCCACCTGGGCGAGGACGATCTGCTGGCCGCGGAGATGTTCCTCCACGAGCTGTGCACGGACATGGCCTTCGGGCAGGGGCCGCCGGCGCGCCAGGACGTGCACACCAGCGAGGGGCAGACGTTCATGCTGACGCCCTCCGAGGAGGCCCGGGCCACGCTGCTGGGCGTGCCGCTGGAGACCTTCGAGGGCCACGAGGGGCTGTTTCTGAGCATCGTGTCGCCCCGGGGGCGGCACAACACCGCGGAGCTGCTGCGCCCGTACCGCGAGCGCTTCATCCCCGAGCCCGAGGAGCGCACCGAGCAGCTGCGCCACGAGTCCCAGACGCTGCTGCCGGCCTTCAAGGCCCGCTTCTACCGCAAGGGGCTGATGGAGCCGCTCACCTTCCTGGTGCGCGCCCTGTTCGAGACGCACCCCGAGGGCCACACGGTGGAGGAGAACCTCTGGCTCGAGGTGATGGCGTGGGAGGAGGGCATCGTGGTGGGCAAGCTCGTCGATGGGGCGGTGCACACCACCGAGTGGCGCAAGGGGGCCCACGTGGAGGTGGACGAGGAGCACATCAACGCCCTGGCCATCAGCCGGGAGGGGCGCACCCTGGATGAGGAGGAGATGCGGGCCCTGCTGATCGCCGAGCGGCCGATGTAGGCTGCGCGGGCCCATGCCTGCCCTGTTGTTGCTCACCGGTCCCGCCGCCGGCCGACGCTTCGAGGTCGTCTCCGAGGTGACGCTCGGCCGCAGCCCGTCGTGTGAGATTCCCGTCGATGACGACAAGGTGTCGCGCCGGCATGCGCGCATCTTCCTGCGCGAGGGGCAGGCGCGGCTGCAGGACCTGGGCTCGCGCAACGGCACGCTGCTCAACGGCGAGCGCATTCAGGGCGAGGCCCTGCTGCTGCCGGGAGACCGGGTGCAGGTGGGGGAGACCGTCGCCCTCTTCGAGCCGGCCACCCAGGCGGCGGTGGCGGAGACGCAGCCGCTGGACGCCAGCCATGTGCCCATCGCCGAGGTGCTGCCGCACGTGGGCCCCGAGGCGGCGCTGTTCTCGGCGGGCGTGGCGCTGCTGGGCGCCACCAGCGAGGCCATGGTGCTGCGGCGCCTGGTGGACGAGGCCGTGCACGCGCTCAACGCGGACCGGGCCACGGCGCTGCTCGGAGGCCACGAGGGGCTGCTCACCGCGGCGGTGTCCGGCGCGGACTCGGTGGAGGTGCCGCGCTTCATGGCCAGCCTGGCGCTGGAGCTCAAGGAGGTGGCCTCGTCCGCCACCGCGCTGTGCACGCCGCTGGTGGCCTCGGGGGGCATGCCCTTCGGGCTGTTGTACGTGGAGCGCGCCGAGCCGCTCTTCACCGCGCTGGACACGCGGCTGGTGGCGGCGCTGGGGCGCATGGGCGGCGAGGCGTACACCGCCATGCGCTCGCGCGCCGCGGAGGAGCAGGCTCCGGTGACGCTGGTGGGCACCTCCCGCCCCCTGCGCCGCATGGTGGAGCAGGCCCGGCGCGGCGCCGCCTCCACCGTGCCCGTCGTCATTTACGGCGAGCCCGGGGTGGGCAAGAGCCTGCTGGCCCGCTACATCCACTCGCGCTCCTCCCGGGCGCTGGGGCCCCTGGTGGCCGTGGACTGCCAGCAGCCGCAGGCCGCCGTGGAGGAGAACCTGTTCGGCCGGGCCAGCGGGCCGGGCGAGCCGCCCCGTTCCTCCGCGCTGCTGCGCGCGGATGGGGGCACGCTGCTCTTGCAGCACGTGGAGGCGCTCTCCCGGGCCGTGGTGGAGCGGCTCACGCGGCTGCTGGCCCGGAAGGTGGCCCCCGCGAGGCAGGGCGGCGAGGAGCCGGTGAACCTGCGCCTCATCGCCACCTCGGGGGTGCCCGTGCAGCTGCTGGCCGCCAAGGGCGAGGTGGACACCGCGCTGGCCATGGCCCTGTCCGGCCTGGAGATCGAGGTGCCCCCGCTGCGCGAGCGCCGCGCGGACGTGTTGGTGCTGTTCGAGCACTTCGCCGCCCAGGGCGCCCGCGAGGCGCACTCGGCCCAGCCTCTGCTCAGCGCCGCGGCCCGGCGCCTGCTGGTGGACTATGCGTGGCCCCGCAACGTGCGCGAGCTGAAGCTGGTCAGTGAGCGGCTCGCCCTGGTGTACGCCGGCGCCGAGGTGCACACCCTGCGGCTGCCGCCGGAGATTCAAGAGGGCACGGTGGACTCCGGCAAGCGCAGCCTGCAGCAGCTGGTGGAGCGCCTGGAGCGCGACGCCATCTGCGAGGCGCTCCAGGCCGCCGGGGGAAAGAAGATCCGCGCCGCCGAGCGGCTAGGCATCAGCCGTCCCACCCTCGACAAGAAGATCGAGGAGTACGCCATCTCCGTGGACAAATCCCGCCGCAGCTGAGGTGTATGTTCAAGGCGCTTGAAGGCTCACTTGCCTATGCTTTGTCATACAGAAGCAGATTTTGTATGGATTGATGAGGTGAAGCCAGGAGTTGAAGTGACGGGCGGGGCTACTCGCGGTAGATTGGCTTGTGCCTCCGCCACCCGCGGGGCTACGCGGCCCCGGAGGGCACCCGCATGTCGGAGCAGGATCGGCGTCGGCATCACCGATACTCCTTGCGGCTGAGCACCCGGCTGCAGCGGGGCACGGAGCAGCTCAGGGCAGACATCATCAACGCCTCGGCGAGCGGGTGTCTGCTCCAGGTGCCGGTACCGCTGGAGCCTGGAGAGGTGCTGGGCGCCAGCATCCCCGAGCTGATGATTCCCGAGGCGAAGCTGCAGGTGGTGCGCTGCCAGGCGGGCCCCTCGGGCTACCTGGTGGCCACGCGCTTCGATTCCTCGGCGGCGGATGAGCCTTCCATTGCCCGCTTCTCGAATGGACAGCACGAGCTGAACTGACGCTCGGGTGTCCGGTGCGCTCCGGGCCCATTGGCCCTGAAGCCCTCTTGCTCAACGCCTGGCGCATGCGCACCTGATGCGTGCCCAGGTGACGGGGGGGTGCGCCCGGCCTGGGCGCTTTCTGAAAATCCTTTCCACCGTGGCACTCCGCGCTCCCCGCGGAGAGGGCACTCGCCTGGGTCGACTTGACCAGATGAGTCCAATCACACCCAGCCTTGTTGATGGACGTGGCTGGTTTCACTAAAATTGTAATTCATGTCCTTGAGTAGGGCTCTGTTTCCAAGAAAGCAGAAGAATCTGGTCCTTCTGTCTAGAATCCTTTGACTCCAATAAAAAAAGGCCCTAGACCCCCTGTAGCAGTTGTGGACGTAGCGGGTGGATGTTGACCCTAGGCACACAGCAGCCGAGTTCAGGGGGGATGGAAAAAAACGCGCAGTCTCGAAGACGCACGACGTCGCGGATGGCGCCATCCAGGGAGTGAGAGCGATGAGCCGGGTTCAGGAGCATGTCAAAGAGAAGCAGCTGAGCTTCGCTGGTTCGCCCTTGATGTCGTTGCTCCAGGACATGAGCCACTCGGCGGAGGACCGCCTGAGCTTCCTGCCGTGTCTGTCGCCGCTGGTGATGGGGCTGTCGGACCTGGGCAGCGCGCTGCTGGGAGTGGACACCTCCGGCAAGGATGGGCGCAACGAGGCGGAGGGGCGTAACTGGGCGGTGTTCCGCAAGGATCTGCAGGCGCTGGGGCTGGATACCTCCTCGGACCTGAGCGGCATGGTGCAGCTGGTGTGGGGCGAGGACAGCAGCGAGGCGCGCCGGCTGCTGTATGGGCTCATCAACCAGGCGATGGATGCCAGCCCGCTGATGCGCCAGGTGATTCTGATGGCGGTGCAGGCGGTGGCCAACCTGGCGCTGCCGGTGGCCGAGCAGGTCGCCAACGAGCTGCAGCGCCGCGGAGGCGCGCGGCTCACCAGCATCAGCCACCTGCGCCGGCGGCTGGATGTGGGCCCCTGGGCGGTGGGCGAGGTGGAGCTGGATCTGCTGCCCGGGATGGAGCAGGAGGCGGTGAAGACCATCGACGAGGTCTTCACGCTGTTCACCGATCTGGCCGATCAGCTGCAGACGTTCTGCGAGCGGAAGATCGAGCGGCGCCAGCAGCAGCTGCGCTGGGAGCTGCTCACCAAGGTGGAGCGCACCTCCAACCTGTCGTTCCTGGAGTTCGGGCTGTCGCGCATCCAGGCGCTGTGCTCGGCGGTGGGCTTCAGCGCCCCCGAGACGCAGAAGGTCGAGGAGTTCTTCTCGTTCATGACGAGCCCCTGGAGCACGCGGCTCATCGGCGAGGCTTCTCCCTGGCGCTCGGACGTCACCGATGATCACACCCCGTACGAGCTGTCGCTGGCGCTGGAGGGTGGGCGCCCCGAGATCCGCTTCCTGATGGAGTCTCAGCGCAAGAACGGCGCCACCACGCTGCAGTCCAGCTGGGACGATGGCATTCAGCTCAACGAGCGGCTGCAGCAGCACTTCGGCGTGCCGATGGATCGCTTCAAGCAGGTGGAGGATCTGTTCGAGCCGCGCAACCCCACCGCGCGCTTCTCGCTCTGGCATGCCTTCTGCCTGAAGCCCAATGGCCAGCCCGAGTTCAAGGTGTACCTGAACCCCAAGGCGCGCGGCGTGGAGAACTCCAAGCTGCTGGTGAAGGAGGCGCTGACGCGGCTGGGCTTCACCAACGCGTGGCGCTTCCTGTCCGAGGTGGCCATGCGGCGCGGCGCCAAGGATCAGCTGGTGTACTTCTCGCTGGATCTGTCCGGCCAGAAGGTGTCGCGGGTGAAGATCTACGTGGCGCACACCGACGCGAACGCCGAGGACATCGAGGCCGTCATGTCCCAGGCCAAGGAGTATGTGCCAGGCGAGGCGCTGGCCTTCTGCGAGCGGCTGCAGAAGGAGGGGCGCTTCAACGGCATGCGCTCGACGCTGACGTGCCTGGCGTTCACCTCGGACGATGACGCGCGGCCCTACAGCGTGACGCTGCACTGCCCCATCCGCTGCTACGTGGAGCACGATGGAGAGTCGCTCAGGCGGCTGAGCGGCGTGTTGACGCCGCAGAACCACGCGGCGCTGGACCGGGCGGTGAAGGCCATGGCCCGCCGCCCGCTGGAGTCAGCGGTGGGGCTCATTCAATGGGCCTCGATGCGCCGCGAGGGCGGCCAGGTGAGGACGACCTTCTACCTGGCCACGGAGGCGTATGGCATCGTCGTGCCTCGCACCGTGCCCCGCGCCGCCGAGCTGACCCAGCTGAGCGCCTGAGAATGAACTTCCGATACGCCGAAGAAGTGCGCCGCGCGCTGGACGCGAAGGCGCCGCTCGTCGCGCTCGAGACGAGCGTGGTGGCCCAGGGCCTGCCTTACCCCGACAACCTCGCCGCCGCCCGCGCCTGTGAGGAGGCCGTACGCCGCGCTGGCGCCGTGCCCGCCCCCATCGCCGTGGTGGATGGCCAGGTGTGGATTGGACTGGAGGAGGCCGCCCTGCTCAGGCTCGCCGAGGGCAAGGAGAAGCTGATGAAGCTGGGCTCGCGCGATCTGCCGGTCGCCGTGGCCCTCAAGGCCAGCGGAGGCACCACCGTGAGCGCCACGTGTGAGCTGGCCGCCGCCGCCGGCATCCGCGTGTTCGCCACCGGAGGCCTGGGCGGGGTGCACCGCGGCGCCAGCGAGCACTGGGACGTGTCTCAGGACATTGGCGCCCTGGCCCGCTACCCCGTCGCCGTGGTGTGCGCCGGCGCCAAGTCCGTGCTGGATCTGCCCAAGACGATGGAGTCCCTGGAGACGGCCGGGGTGCCCGTGATTGGCGTGGGCACCGACGAGCTGCCGTCCTTCTACAGCCGGGGCTCGGGCCTGCCGCTGGAGCACCGGGTGAACGACGCGGCCACCGCGGCCCGCATCGTCCAGGCCCGGCTGGCGCTGGGGCAGGGGGGGCTCGTCTTCGCCCAGCCGCCGCCCGAGGAGGTGGCCCTGCCTCGCGCGGAGGTGGAGCTGCACATCGCCGCCGCGCTGGCCGAGGCCGAGCGCCAGAATGTCCGGGGCAAGGCCGTGACGCCGTTTTTGCTGTCGGAGCTGGCCCGGCGTACCGGGGGCAAGAGCCTGAAGGCCAACCTGGCCCTGCTCACCCACAACGCCCGCTTCGCCGGGCAGCTCGCCGTCGCCCTGTCGCGCGCCTGAGCCTGTGCTCAGCGCTGGCGCGAGAACCAGCCCATCAGGTCCTCGAGCGCGCGGCGATCCACCTCGTCGAACGTCGCCTTGTGCTCCGAGTCGATGTCCAGCACCGCGATCAGCTCGCGGTTGGGCCCGAACACCGGCACCACGATCTCCGACGCCGAGCGTCCGTCACAGGTGATGTGGCCCGGGAAGGCGTGCACGTCCGGCACCACCACCGTCTCGCGCGTGGCCGCCGAGGCCCCGCACACGCCCTTGCCGAAGGCGATCTCCAGGCACCCCAGCGTGCCCTGATAGGGGCCCACGCGCAGCAGCTTGCCCGGCTCCACCACCCGGTAGAACCCCGTCCACAGGTGCCCGAAGGCGTTGTGCAGCAGGCAGCTGATCGTCGCCATGCCGGCGATCTCGTCGTGGATGCCTTCCAGCACCGCTTCGGTGTGCTTCTTCAGCTCGGCGTACGCTTCGGCCTTCGGTTGTCCGCGCAGATCCAGGGTGACTTCGGCCATGGGGGAGAAATCCTCGATACGGTGATTCGGGGCGCCTCGCGCCGGGGTGGGCGCCCTTTTTAACATCGTTCCCGGTGATGCAGCGCGTCAGCTCGGGGCGCTCGCGCTGGAACCGGCCGCGGGTTGCGCCGGGTCCGAAGCGGAGGTTTTCTCGGCGGCAGCGGCCTTCTCTGAGGCTGCGGCTGCCTTTTCCGCGGCCGCGGCGGCCTTCTCCGCCGCGGGCTTGCGGCCCAGCCCATAGCGCTGCCCCGCGGACTCCAGGATGCGGCCCACCAGCTGCGTGTAGGACATGCCCTTCTCGGCGGCCGCCATCGCCAGCTCGCTCTTGTCCTCCAGGTACGGGTTGGGGTTCACCTCGAGGATGTACGGGTCGCCCTCGTTGGAGATGCGCAGATCGATGCGCGCGTAGTCCTGCAGCTTCAGCCCGCGGTAGGCCAGCAGCGCGGCGCGCTCGACGCGCTGGCGCAGCTCGGGGGAGATGTTGCGGGCGATCACCAGCTTGGGCGCCCCTTCGCCCTCGGGGCCGAACTTCACCTCGCGATCGGAGATGGTGGGCGTGTTCGGATCCCACTTCTCTCCGAAGTCCAGCTCCACGATGGGCAGGATCTCCGGCATCTCCTTGGTGCCGATGACGCCCACGTACACCTCGCGCCCCTCGATGAACTCCTCGGCCAGCGCCTCGTCGCCCAGCTCCTTGCGGATCTCCTGCACCCGCTTGGTCAGGTCCTCCCAGGTGCGCACCAGCGACTTCTTGCCGATGCCGATCGAGGCATCGCTGCGCGCGGGCTTGACGATCAGCGGGAACTCCAGATCGCCATTGGTCTCCACGGTGACGCCGTCGAAGGTGGCGAAGTCCGGGGTGGGGATCTCGTGGTACTCGAGCAATTGCTTGGTGAGGATCTTGTCCTGCGCCAGCAGCAGCCCCGCGGTGCCCGAGCCGGTGAACTTCACCCGCGCCATCTCCATCAGCGCCGCGACGTTCACCTCCATGCGGTAGTCCTCGGCGAACGTCTCGCAGAGGTTGAACACCAGGTCGCACTTCGAGCGTTCGATCTCCCGGAGGATGTCGAAGACGCGATCACTCACCGCGATGGTGGAGTACTCGTGCCCCAGAGCCTTCAGGGACTGGCCCACCTGGGTGACGACGGGATCGAGCGGATCTCCCTCCGCCTGGTAGTGGAGGATGGCGATCTTCAAGGGCGGAAGCGTCATGGCCCTTCAAGTGTAAGGCGCCATGCCCCGGAGCGCACCCGGGCACTTGCCCGCCGCGCCGCTTCGTTCAGTGCACTGCGTTCGCGGGGAACAGCTCAGTCCTCCTCGAAGAAGCGGTCCGTGTAGAGGTAGTTCATCGACAGCGCCGTCACCAGCGAGGTGAGCTTGGTGAGGTACTCGCGCGTCTTGTCCAGGTGGATGGTGAGCCGCAGCGCGGCGGCGCGCTCCATCAGGTGGTCCACCAGCGCGCGCACCACCGGGGCGCCCACGCCGCTGTACTGCGCCACCGACTGGATGAGCGACTGGCGCTCGGCGCGCACCAGCGTCTCCGCGCTGGCCGGCGCGGAGTCCGGCGGCTCGAAGAGCCCCATCAGGTCCTGGTCCAGGTGCTCGCGCAGCGACAGCTCCACGCGCTCCTCGAGCTGGCGCTGGCGGTAGTGGTCCAGCACCGTCTCTTCCATCTCGTCCACGTCCAGATCGCGGTCGGCCAGCTGCACCAGGGGCGGGGTGCGGCCCAGGCGCTTCATGATCTCGTCCACGTACTGCAGCTTCTTGAGCGCGCCCCAGCCCGCGTACCGCTTGGCCCAGTCCATTCCCGGCGTGAGCCACACCGCGAACGTCTCGGCGAAGTCCTCGTCCGGGTGCTTCTGCGCGTACCAGCCGGAGATGTGCACCACGTACTTGCGGCTGAACGGACGCGGCTTGTAGTCGTCGTGGTACGGCTTGGAGTAGTCCCCAAACACCTTGAGCCACTCCGGCGTGTCGTAGAGCCGGTAGGCGTAGTTGAAGGCGTGCCCGGCCTCGTGGCGCAGGTACATGAGGATCTCCCGCTCGGTCTCCGCGTCGCCGCCCAGCTCCGCCTCGATGGAGTGCAGCCGGGGGTCCGCCAGGTAGAACGGCAGGCCGATCACCGGCACACCCGAGGGGCAGCCCCACTGGTCGGACAGGTAGCACTCAGGCCTGAACGAGATGCCCCGGGCTTCCAGCTCCGTGTACAGCTGCTGAATGTGCCGCTCGAGGGGCGTGCCCTTCAGGTGGAGCTTCAGATCCTTGATGCGCGCCTGGAGCAGCGTCTCGCGCTCGCCACGGCGCGGGGAGTCCACCGCCTCGTGCGGGTCGGTGATGGCCTTTTCGCGGAAGGTGATCTGGGAGGATGAGAGCATCGGGTCCCCAAGGGGCCTCCGAGTCTAACGGCGGAGGCGTCTGGGTAAATTGGCCCGTCTCTCAGAAGGTGCAAACGCCTGAAACCCCTGGATCCTGGGGGTTCCAACAACTCCGCTGGCAGTGGACTGGCCGGGGGAGCGAGCCCCCGGCGGTGTGCCTGGCCCCTACTCGAAGATGGAGATGTCCGGCTTCTCGGGGCCCTGCTTGGAGGGCTTGGGCTTGCTGGTGGAGGGGGCGCGCACGGGGGTGAGCGGGACGTTCAGCGTGAGGCTGCTGTCAGCCACGACGCTGAGATCCAGCGGCCGCTCCGCGTCCTGGTAGCCCGGCAGCTGCAGCTTGAGCTTGTGCTTGCGGTCGCGGGGCAGCGCCAGCGAGGTGGGCGTGGTGCCGATCTGCACGCCCTCGTCATTGAAGATGCCGGCGCCCTCGGGCGTGGAGTTGAGCTTCACCATCACCGTGGGGCTGGCCGCGGGCGGCGTGTCCTGCTTCGCGGCCTCGGGGGGCGGCCGGGGGGGCTGCTCGGCGGCAACCTCCACCACCCGCGGCTGCCCGGGAGGCGGGGCGGCCTGATCGCTGGGCTTGAGGGCCAGCACCGCGCCACCGGCGGCGATCAGGAGCAGGGGCACACCAATCAGCAGCGCCTTCTTGCCAGCGGACATGCCGGCGGGAGGCTCGGCAGGAGGAGGCGCCGCGGGCACGCGCGGCAGCGCGGCGCTGGGCCGGGAGCGGGTGGAGGGCGCGCTGCCGGAGCCGCCCTTGGCGACGATGACGTTGGAGGCCGAGCCCCGCGCCGGCGAGTTGCCCGAGGGCTTGGAGGGCCGCGCGCTGCTGGCGCTGCCCTTGCGGGCCCCGGACACGCCGCTGGGCTTGCTGCCCGTGCCGCGCTCGTTGCCGGGGGCGCCGCCCGAGGGCCGCGCGTCCAGCTGCTCGGGGGACAGGTCCGCCACCGCGTCCAGCATCGCCTCGATGAACTCCTCGGCGGACTGGAAGCGGTCCTCCTTCTCGCGCGCCAGGCCCTTCTGCATGAAGGCGTCGAGCGCGGCGGGCACCGGCGCGCCCTGGCGCTTGGTGTTGATGGGGGGCACCGTCTGCGTCAGCGCGGCGGTGAGCGCCTTGCGCACGGTGTTGGCGCCGTAGGGCGAGGTGCCCGTGAGGCAATAGAAGAGCACGCCCGTGAGCGAGTACAGGTCCGAGCGCTGATCCACCACCTCACCGCCGGCCTGCTCGGGCGGCATGTACTGAGGGGTGCCCAGCACCTGGCCGGTGGAGGTCAGCTGCTCCTCCTCCTCCTGCTCCATGGCCTTGACCAGGCCGAAGTCCAGCACCTTGACGAAGTCCTTGCCGTCGAGCTGCTGCACCATGATGTTGTGCGGCTTGAGATCGCGGTGCACGGCGTGCTCGGCGTGCGCGTGCGCCAGGCCCCGGGCCGACTGCTCCATCAGGCCCACCGCGCGGCGCAGGGACATGGGCCCCTCGCGCTTGACGATCTCCTTGAGGCTCTCGCCCTCGAGCAGCTCCATCACGAAGTAGCAGGTGTTGTCCTGCGCGCGGCCGAAGTCGTAGATGGTGATGATGTTGGGGTGGCGCAGGCGGCTGGCCACCTCGGCCTCGCGGCGGAAGCGCTCGAAGAAGGTGGGCGCGGCGGCCAGCGCCGGGTTGAGCGTCTTGACGGCCACCGGGCGGTGCACCGACGTCTGCGTGGCGCGGAAGACCATGCCCATGCCGCCCTGGCCGAGCACGCTTTCAATCTTGTACCGGCCGTCGAGCACCGTGCCCAGCAGCGACATGCTGGCGGCGCCGCAGAGGTGATCAGGGCCTTCGGTGCTTCCACAATGAGGACAGGGGGATGCCATTGGTCGCGGGAGTATAGACAACCCCGCGGCCACGGGGGGAGTAGGCGAGCAGGCATCGAAGCGGTTCCCGACGGGCTTCCGGGCTGTTACACCCCTCAGCCGCCATGAGCCTCCTGATCACCCAGGACCTCTGCCTTGCCTACGGCAAGAAGGTCCTCTTCGACGACGCCAGCTTCACCTTAGGACCCAAGGACCGTGTGGGCCTGGTGGGAGCCAACGGCACCGGCAAGAGCTCTCTCATGAAGATCATCGCCGGGGCCCAGCACGCGGACTCGGGCACGCTGACGTTCGCCCGGGGTGCCCGGCTTGGTTACCTGCCCCAGGAGCTGGCGGGCCTGCCCTCCGGCACGGTGGTGGAGGCGGTGCTCAGCACGGTGCCCGGCCGCGACACCCTGGAGACCCGGCTGCAGAGCACCGAGGCGGCGCTGGCCCAGGCGCCGGACGAGGAGACGCAGCTGGAGCTGGCCCAGGCGCTGGCGGATCTGCACACGGAGCTGGACCACTTCGAGGAGCACTACGGGCGCCACCACGCCGAGCGCATTCTCAAGGGCCTGGGCTTTCGCGAGGCGGACCTGGCCAAGCCCACCGGGGCGCTGTCGGGTGGCTGGCGGATGCGCGCGGCGCTGGCGGGGCTCTTGCTCCAGGATCCGGACCTGCTGCTGCTGGACGAGCCCACCAACCACCTGGATGTGCCCACCCTCACGTGGTTCGACGACTTCCTGCGCCGCTCGAACAAGGCGCTGATCCTCATCTCTCACGACCGGGACTTCCTCAACCGGCAGGTGAAGCGGGTGCTGTCGCTGGAGATCGAGGGGCTGCGCTCGTATGTGGGCAACTACGACACCTACAAGCGCCAGCGCGCCGAGGAGATGGAGCAGCTCAAGGCCCGGTCCGCGAAGGTGGAGGCCCGCCGCGCCGAATTGCAGGCCTTCATCGACCGGTTCGGCGCCAAGGCGACCAAGGCCCGCCAGGCGCAGAGCCGCGCGAAGATGCTCGAGAAGCTCGAGGAGGTGCACCTGCTGGAGGAGCGCTCCACGATGAGCTTCCGCTTCCCCGAGGTGGAGCGCTCCGGGCGGGACGTGGCGATGCTGGAGGGGATCCACAAGCGCTACGGCAGCCAGGTGGTGTACTCGGGGTTGGATGCGCGGGTGGAGCGGGGCCAGCGCATCGCGGTGATCGGCGCCAACGGCGCGGGCAAGACGACGCTGTTGAAGATCCTGGCCGGTGAGCTGGAGCCCGACAGCGGCAAGGTGGCGCTGGGGCACAACGTGGTGATGGGCTACTACGCGCAGCACCACGCGGACACGCTGGACAAGCGCAACACCATCTTCGAGGAGGTGCAGCCCCTGGCGGCCGACAAGCCGCAGAGCTACGTGCGCGGGGTGCTGGGCGCGTTTCTCTTCTCGGGAGATGACGTGGACAAGCCCATCGGCGTGCTCTCTGGAGGAGAGCGAGCCCGGGTGGCGCTGGCCAAGCTGCTGTTGTGCCCGTCCAACTTCCTGCTGATGGACGAGCCCACCAACCACCTGGACCTGGACTCCTCCGAGATGCTCATCGAGGCGCTTCAGGGGTACGGGGGCACGCTGCTGTTCGTGTCGCACAACCGTGCCTTCGTCAACGGGCTGGCCACCCAGGTGTGGGACGTGGCGGAAGGCAAGGTGGTGCCGTACTCGGGCAACCTGGACGAGTACCTGTACCACCAGGAGCAGCGGCGCCTGGCCGCCGAGGCCGCCACCGCGGGTGAGCGGGCCCGGGCCGGTGACAAGGCCGCCCCCGCCGCGCTGACGGAGAAGGACCGAAAGCGCCTGGAGGCCGAGGCCCGCCAGCGCCGCAGCGCCGTCGAGGGCCCCATCAAGAAGGAGATCTCCCGCATCGAGGAGCGGATCGCCAAGCTGGAGGCCGAGCAGAAGGAGCGCGAGGCCCAGCTGGCCGATCCGGCCCTTTACAATGACTTCGCCCGGGCCAAGCCCCTGATGGAGACGCACCGGGCGGGAAAAGAGGAGCTGGAATCGCTCTACATGGAATGGGAGGCCGCTCAGGAGAAGCTGGCGGCAGCCACCGCGTCGCTGCAGTAATGTAACAATGAAATCATGCGACACGGACAGCGGACCGCTTACGCACAGGACCTTGCCTATGTGCACGATGAATCCTTCGGCGCGCCCGCGCGTGGGGCCGGGCCGGTCGTGCTCGGCGGGCTGCGCAGGGCGGGGTTCCGCAAGGGGCTGATCGTCGATCTGGGCTGCGGCAGCGGCATCCTCGCTCGGACGCTGACGCAGTCCGGCTATGACGTGCTGGGCGTGGACCTCTCGCCGGAGATGCTGCGCCTGGCCGCGCGCAATGCGCCCCTGGCCACCTTCAAGCGCGCCTCGCTGCTGGACGTGGAGCTGCCTGCGCCGTGCGTGGCGGTGACGGCGATTGGAGAATGTTTCAATTACGTTTTCGATCCACGCAACACCCTGGTCGCGCTCTCCCGGGTGTTCCGCCGCGTGTACTCCGCGCTCGAGCCCGGGGGGCTGCTGCTGTGCGATGTGGCGGGGCCGGGCCGGCTGGGGCAGGGCCAGGTACGCCAGTCGCTGTATGACACCGCGGACTGGACCATGTACGTGCGCGCCGAGGAGAACCGCACGGGCACCCGGCTCACGCGCGACATCCTGCTCTTCCGGCGCAGCGGCACGCGCTACCGCCGCAGCGACGAGCACCATGCGCTGAGGCTCTACCCGCCCGAGGCCATCGCCTCGCGGCTGGAGGGCGCGGGCTTCCGGGTGCGCCGCCTGCGCGGGTATGTGCCCACGCACCTGCGGGCCATGTGGCCCGTGTTCCTGGCCCAGAAGCCCCGGTAAGCCCTGGCCAGAGCGTCAGCTGCGGTGCAGCGGCATGGCCGGCATGGGCCCCGAGAGCGCGCGCAGCGCCGAGGCCAGCCCATCCACCGACAGGCTCGTCTCCGCCGCGCCGTTGCGGATGGCCGCCTCCGCCATGCTCGGCACCACGCAGCTGTCGGGCACCTGCGCGAAGGTGAGGCCTCCGGCGCGCCGGATCGCCAGCAGCCCCAGGGCGCCGTCGGTGCCCATGCCGGTGAGCACCGCGCCTCCGGCCCGGTTGCCGTACACCCGGGCCAGGGAGCTCAAGAGCGTGTCACCGATCGTCGCGTGCATGTGCGGCACCGGCTCCACCAGCAGATCGCCGGACATCAACACCTGCAGCTGGTGCCCATCCGGCGGCAGGTACACGTGCCCCGGCTGGGGCCGCACCCCCGTGCGCGCCAGCTCCATCTGCAGCGGAGAGGCCGCGCCCAGCCACTGGCGCAGGCCCGAGGTGAAGCCCACCGACACGTGCTGAGCGATGAAGACCGGGTAGGGCAGGCTGGGGGGCAGCAGCGACAGCAGCATCGCCAGCGCTGGTGGGCCGCCCGTGGCCGCCACCACCCCGAAGCCGTTCACCCGGCCTCCGCGCAGCACCGGCACGGGCGCCTGCGTCGCGAACTGCGGCTTGCGCTGCGTCAGCGGCAGGCCCGCCATCGAGCGGATGGTCTGGATCAGGTTCGAGCCGAAGTGCGCCAGCCCGTCCTTGCCCGGCGTCGGCTTGGGCATCACCTCCAGCGCGCCCGCCTGCAGCGCGCGGAAGGACATCTCCGCGTCCATCGCTCCGGAGATGACCAGGATGCGGCTGGGCACCTCCGCCATGATGCGCTCGGAGGCTTCGATGCCGTCCATGCGCGGCATGCGCACGTCCAGGGTGATGACATCCGGGTGCAGCGAGCGCGCCATCGTCACCGCCTCGGCTCCGTCCTGCGCGGTGCCCACCACGCGGATGTCGGACGCCGAGGCCAACAGCCCCGTGAACATCTTCAGCATCGTCGGCGAGTCGTCCGCGAGCAGAACCTGGATCGGCTTGTTCATATGGACCTCGGAGGCGCTGGAGCCCAGAGAGCGGCTTGTCGAGTAGCCTACGCACGGGATTGTATCACCCCGATCCGCGTGGGCCTACTCAATAGGTTATGGGCGGGTGTAAGCTACCCGCGATGAAACACGCTGTAACGTATCAAACACCGCGCGGGAGCACCGCTCAATCGACGCCAACGTCAATTGGGTGGCAGTGCCGAGGCGGCCACGGGCCCCGTCAGCGAGCGCAGCACCGCGGCGATCTGCTCGAGCGACAGCACCACGTCGCTGCCCCCGTTGCGCAGCGCCGCCTCGGGCATGCCGGGGACGACGCAGCTCTCCGGGGTCTGCACCAGGGTGAGCCCACCGGCCCGGCGGATCGTCACCAGCCCCGCGGCGCCATCCGAGCCCATGCCGGTGAGCACCGCGCCGCCGGCCCGGTTGCCGTACGCCTTCGCCAGCGAGGCCAGCAGCGTGTCGCCCAACATGGACGGGCTGCCCTTCGCCGGCTCCACCAGCAATTCGCCCGAGGGCTGCACCTGCATCTGGTGCCCATCGGGCGACAGGTACACGTGGCCGCGCTGGGGCCGCAGGCCCGACTGCGCCAGCTCGATCCGCAAGGACGAGGCGGCGCCCAGCCACTGGCACAGGCCCGCCGTGAAGCCCTCGGAGACGTGCTGCGCGATGAAGACGGGGTAGGCCAGGTTGGGAGGCAGCAGCGACAGCACCAGGGAGAGCGCCGGAGGCCCGCCGGTGGCCGCTACCAGCCCGAAGCCGTCGATCCGGCCTCCCTTGAGCGTCGCCGCGGGCGTGGGCGGAGCGATGATGGTGCGCCGCTGCGCCATGGGCAGGTCCGCCATCGAGCGGATGATCTGCACCAGCTTCGTGCCAAAGCTGGTCAGCCCCTCCTTGCCCGCGCGCGGCTTGGGCATCACCTCGAGCGCGCCTGCCTGCAGCGCGCGGAAGGACATCTCCGCGTCCACCGCGCCCGAGATGACGAGGATGCGGCTGGGCGCCTCGGCCATGATGCGCTGCGAGGCTTCGATGCCGTCCATGCGCGGCATGCGCACGTCCAGGGTGATGACATCCGGGTGCAGTGAGCGCGCCAGCAGCAGCGCCTCCTCACCATCCTTCGCTGTGCCCACCACCTGGATCTCCGGGGCCGCTGCCAGCAGCCCCGCGTACATCTTCAGCATGGTGGGCGAGTCGTCCGCGAGGAGGACCCGGATGGTTTGGCTCATGCTTGCCTCGAAAGTCCGTCAAATAAACCTAGACAGACTTTACATGGAAGCACGAGCCGGATGTATCAAATGCCCAGAGGTGACGGTGTAGGAGGCACGCCCTCAAGCGCACGGAGCACGGTGGCGAGGGCCTCGGGGGAGACGGGGTACTCGGTGGACTTGTTGCGGATGGCCGCCTGGGGCATGGAGGCCACCAGGCACGTCTCCGGATCCTGGGCGAAGGTAAGCCCGCCGGCCCGGCGGATGGCCATCAGGCCCACCGCGCCCTCCTCGCCCATACCGCTGAGCACCGCTCCGGCGGCGTTGTTGCCATAGGCGCGGGACATGGAGGCCAGCAGCAGATCGCCCGAGGGGAAGGTGCTGCCCGAGGCGCGCTCGATGACGAACTCGCCCTGCGTGCCCACGCGCAGGTGGTGGCTGTCCGGAGCCAGGTAGACGGTGCCCGCCTTGGGCAGCTCGCCCGGGCGGGCGATCTCCACCGGCAGCGGCGACAGCGACGAGAGCCAGCGGTGCAGGCCCGCGGTGAAGCCGGGGGTGATGTGCTGGGCGATGAAGAGCGGGTAGGGCAGGCTGCGCGGCAGCAGCCACAGCAGCGAGGCCAGCGCCGTGGGCCCACCGATGGAGGAGGCCAGGCCGAAGCCGGCCACCTTCGTGTTGGGCCCCAGCGCGGGCGCGGTGGAGCGCCCCTCGTGGCGCTGCGTCACCAGCGGCACCTCGGCCAGCAGCCGGATGGCGGACAGCAGCCGCACGCCGAAGCGCGCCACGTCCTCCGGCGCGCCCTGGGGCTTGGCGATGACTTCCAGGGCGCCGGCCTGCAGCGCGCGGAAGGACAGGTCGGTGTCCGGCGCGCCCGACACCATCAGGATGCGGCAGGGAGACTCGGCCATGATGCGCTCGGTGGCGCCCAGCCCGTCCATGCCCGGCATCTGCACGTCCAGGGTGATGACATCCGGGCGCAGGGAGCGCGCCAGGGCGACCGCTTCCTCTCCGTCACGGGCCGTACCCACCACGGTGACGTCCGGCTGAGCGGACAACAGCCGCGTGAGGACCTGGAGCATCGTTGGCGAATCGTCGGTGAGGAGGACTTGAATGGGCTTGCTCATGCGGGTCTCCGGGCGTGAGGCATTTCTACCCCACACGTACGCTCCTAGCCTACGACTCACCGCGTTTCATCGTGTTTCAGCCTGCTTTTCGCTTCCGTTCCCGCTTTGGCTTGGGTTCGGGAGCCTTGGGAGGCGGGGTTTCCCGGGACTCTTCCGCCGTGGAAGCAGGCAGGGAAGGGCGGGTAGAGGGAAAGGGCGTACCCTCGGTCCCGGGCCACTCCACGGAGGGTTGCTCCGAGGGCAGGCACGGTAGGCGTATGACGAAGGTACACCCCTCACCGGGTTTGCTCAGCACGGAGATGCTGCCTCCGTGGTTCTTCACGATGCGCTGGCAGATGGCCAGCCCCAGGCCGGTGCCCTTCTGTTTGGTGGTGAAGAAGGGGACGAAGATGTGTTGTTGCTGGTCGGCGGGGATGCCCGGCCCCGTGTCCGAGACGTGCACCTCGACGTAGTCGGTGAGGGTGCCGCCCCGGAAGTCGCCGAAGCGGTCCGGCTTCACGCTGCTCACGGTGATGCGGCCGGCCGCGGCGCCAATGGCCTGCACGGCGTTCTGCACCAGGTTGATGAGCACCTGCTTGAGCTGCTCGGCGTCTCCGTCCACGCGCGGCAGCGTCAGGTCCAGCTGCACGGCCAGCTCCATCTGCTTGGGCACGTCGTTCTGGATGAGGCGCATGGTGCGCGTCACCACCTCGTTGAGGTCCGTGGGCCCGAAGCTCTGCTTGAGCGGGCGCGCGTAGTCCAGGAACGCCGTCACCACGCCGTTGAGCCGGTTCACCTCCTCGACGATGACTTCGAGGAACTCGCCGTCCTCGCCCGGCAGCCGCTTCGGATCCAGGCACTGGGCCGCGCCCTTGATGGCGCCCAGCGGGTTGCGGATCTCATGGGCCAGGCCCGCCGCCATCTCACCCAGCGCGGCCAGGCGGTCTCGCTCGCGGATCTTCTCGTAGAGCTTGGAGTTCTCCAGCACCGTGGCCAGGCGCTCGGCCACCGCCAGCATCAGGGCGATCTCGTCGGAGGCGTACGCCTCGGGCACGCGCTCGTCCCACAGGTTGAGAAAGCCGATGACGCGATCGTTGCCCACCAGCGGCACGGAGATGCCCGCCTTCATCTGCAGCAGCGCGGAGCGGGTGTCCTGCAGGCGTTTGAGCTCATCGCGCAGGCGCCGGCCCTCGGCCGCCTGGACCTTCAGCGCCTGGACGCGGTTCTCCACGTTCTCGAGCAGCACCGCCTTCTGGCCCGAGGCGGCCGCCAGCAACAGGCCCCGCGCGGCGGCGGTGTCCAGGAAGCTCTCGGGCAGCGGGCCGCGGGAGTCCAGCAGCCGGTAGCCGGGCCGATCCTCGGCCAGCAGGTACACGCTGGTGTGCGTGGCGCGGCCCGTCTCGTGGATCGCGTCCAGCAGCATCCGCGTCACCTCGTTGATGTCGATGACGGTGGCCATGCGCGCCCGGAGCGCGCCCAAGGAGCGCAAAAGCTCGAAGCGCTCGCGGAAGAAGATGGCCACCACGCGCTCCTCCACCTTGGCGCGCAGCGGCTCCATCAGGATGCTGATGACGAACGCCGCCACCACCGTGGCGAACAGGAACAGTGACGTGTTCTCCTTCACCCAGGCGGTGAGCACCGTGAACACCGAGGCCAGGATGACGGCCAGCACCGTCTGCGAGGCGAGCTTGCCCAGCATCTCGTGCAGGTCCATCAGCCGCAGCTTCAGCAGCGTCTGGGACAGGAAGAAGAGGTAGAGCGTGGAGGCGATGGTGCCCAGCGGCGGCAGGGGAATGTCGTAGCCGCGGCCCACCACCTCCAGCGCCGTGAGCAGGATGGAGGCCCCGGCGCCAATGGCCAGGTACATCAGCCGCAGCCGCTCGATGCGCGACTCTAGATTTCGCACCCGGTTGAGCAGCAAGCTCACCGAGGTGAGCAGGGTGGCCAACACCCACACGCCAATGGCCACCCGCGCCCAGGTGCGCTCGGCCAGGGGCGTCACCGCCACTGCCAGGCCCAGCACGGCCGAGAGGGCGGCCAGCCGCCGGCCGAGCATGTAGGTGCCCTTGCTGACACCCAGGAACTCCAGGAAGAAGGCCACCGCCGTGCCCGGCACCAACGAGGCCAGCAGAATCGTCGCTCCCACGGCTACCCGCCCCACCCACGGGTAGGCGGGCCCTGGGAACAAGCCGTGCAGGAAGGTGGAGAGGTAGTAGCCCGCCACCGTCAGGGTGAAGATGGAGTACAGCGTCACCACCCGCGTGCGGCCGGTGCGCAGCAGCATGGACAAGCCGAGCGCCAGGCCCACCAGGGAAGCAAACAGCGCGCTGAGAGTCCGAATGTCCATGTGTGGGCGAACAGTCTAACCTGTGTCCACGCCCGGAAATTTTTCGATCATGCTCCGTTGTCCTCGGGCGTGTCCGAGCGCAACCCTCAGGGCCCACCGCCCCCGACTATGAAAACCGCCCTCTCGCTGCTCGCTCTGGTCTCTTTCGCGACGTTGGCGTCCGCGCAGCCCGTGGCCTCCGAGCCTACGAATGCGCCGCAGCCGGCTCCGGCCGCGGGCGCGCCTTCCGAGGCGCTGCTCACCCCCCGGCCCGAGGCCGAGAAGGCTCCGCTGCCTGCCGGCTATGTGGAGATCTTCAACCCCGCCTTCCCGCTGCCGCAGCCGGTGGTGGTGGTGGTGCCCCCGCGCATCGAGGTGCCCAAAGGCCGGGCGTACGAGCTGGAGGACCTGACGCCGTACTTCGCCGAGGGCAAGAAGAAGGAGGCCAAGGAGGCCTTCGATCGCGGCTTCTACCTCAAGGCGCGCCAGCTCTTGGAGAAGGAGGGGCGCTCGGAGCCGGTGCGCTACCTGCGCGCCCTGGCCGCGGTGCGCGCGGGGGCGGACGTGTACGCCGCCAAGGAGATGACGGAGCTGGCCGAGGACTACCCGGCCATGGCGGACCGGTGCCTGACGCACGCGGGCGTGGCGCTGGAGTCGCTGGGGCGCTTCGACGAGGCGGCGCAGGTGCTGGGGCGCGTGTCCCCGGACTCGAAGCTGTACGTGGACGCGCGGCTGACGCTGGGGCGCGTGCTGCGCAAGAAGAAGGACTATGACGGGGCCATCGCGGCGCTGGAGCCGCTGGCGTCCCGGCCCGCGCCCATGTTCGGCCGCAACGTGGGCGCCGAGGCGCTGATCGCCACCGCGGACATCGCCGCCGAGAAGAAGGATCGCGAGCGCGAGCGCGCGGCGCTGTGGAAGCTGTGGGCGCAGTACCCGCTCTCGCCGCTGACGAAGCAGGCCGAGCGCCGGCTCAAGGGGCTCAAGGCTCCGGCGGAGGCCGAGGTGCAGCGCGGCGAGCAGCTCATCGATCTGCACCGCAACAAGCAGGGCCTGGCGGTGCTGGAGCCGCTGCTGGCCACGCTGAAGCTGCCCGAGCCGCTGGCGTGCCGGGCGCACTTCGCCTACGGCAAGGGGCTGCGCAAGGAGCGTGAGCACACCCGCGCCATCCAGACGCTGAGCCCCGTGGTGGACAAGTGCCAGGACGCGGATCTGCTGCCGCGCGCCATGTACGTGCTGGGCTCGTCGCGATCGATCGTGGATCAGCGCCGCGGGCCGGACACCTACGAGCGGCTGGCCCGCGACTTCCCCGGCCACTCGTTCGCGGATGACGCGCTCTTCTACGCCGCGGACCTGTACGTGAAGACGGGGCAGCCGGAGAAGGCGCTGCTGCGCCTGGAGGAGCTGGAGAAGAACTACCCCCAGGGCGACTTCCTGGGCGAGGCGCTCTTCAAGGCCTACTGGATCGCGCGCACCTCGGGGGCGCATGACAAGGGGCTGGCGATCCTGGAGCGCATCGAGAAGCGCTTCGCGGACGCGGACGAGAGCTATGACGTGGAGCGCGCGAAGTACTGGCGGGCGCGCACGCTGCAGGAGCGCGGCAACGCGCTGGGCGCGGTGGAGCTCTTCGAGCAGATCGCGGTGGAGCACCCGGCCACCTACTACGGGCTGATGGCGCGCGCGCAGCTGGGCGAGGTGGACAAGGATCGGCTGGCGAGCCTGGCTCCGCGGCTGGTGTTCACGTCGGAGACGCAGAGCCCCTGGCCCATGCACACCGGGCCGGTGATCGAGAAGGATCCGCACTTCCTGGCGGGCGTGGAGCTGTTGCGCCTGGGCTTCCCGGAGGCGGTGGCCTCGGAGCTGCTGGCGGTGAACCGCAACGGCCAGCCGCAGGAGGCGGTGCGGCTCATCGTGCACCTGCTGTCCATGGCGGGTGACGAGCGCTCCGCGCACGCGGTGGCCCGGGTGGCGCTGCGCAGGGATCTGGGCGGACGGATTACTCCGCGGACGCGGCCGGTGTGGGAGATCGCCTATCCGAACGCGTACCGGCCGCTGATCGAGAAGCACACGAAGGCGGCGGGCGTCGAGCCGGATCTGCTGCAGGCGCTGATGCGCGAGGAGAGCGCGCTGGATCCGAAGGCGCTCTCGTGGGCGGGAGCGATGGGGTTGACGCAGCTGATGCCGGCCACGGCGAAGGCCACGGCGCAGCAGCTGAAGATCAAGCGCTTCAGCGTGGAGAGCCTGTACGATCCGGAGCTGAACATCCGGCTGGGCGCGCACCACCTGGGCGAGCTGGTCAAGCGGTTCAACGGACAGACGCCGTTCGCGGTGGGCAGCTACAACGCGGGCGCGGGCGCGGTGAACCGGTGGCGCTCCGAGCGCAAGGGCATGCCGCTGGACGCGTGGGTGGAGGAAGTGCCCATCGCGGAGACGCGCGGGTACATCAAGCGCGTGCTGCGCTCGTACAACACGTACCAGCTGCTTTACGGCCGGACCGCGAAGGGTCCGGTGGTGAAATCCGCGGAGCGGTAGCGGGGCGCCTCTCTGGCGTGTGTTGGCCCAGTCCCTTAGAATCAGGGCTGTGGACGCTGCGTCCCATAAGAAGGACGGTGGAAAGAACGCGCTGCTGCGTGGCTTGCCGTCCATCGAGCAGCTTCTGCACCGGCCCTCGCTGGCGGAGCGGCTCGCCGCCGTGCCTCGGGCCCGGGCCGTGGCCGCCCTGCGCCTCGCCGTGGACACCGTGCGCGCCCGCCTGCTGCGCGGTGAGGCCCGGCCCTTCGAGGACGCGGATGTAGACGCCGCCCTGCGCGAGCTGGCCACCCCCGGCCTGCGCCCCGTGCTCAACGCCACCGGCGTGGTGCTGCACACCAACCTGGGCCGCGCCCCCCTGGCTCCCGAGGCCGTGGCCCGCGTGGCCGAGGTGTCTCGCGGGTACTCCAACCTCGAGTACGATCTGGACGAAGGCGAGCGGGGCAGCCGCTATGCCCCCGTCATCGGCCTGCTCACCCAGCTCACCGGCGCCGAGGACGCCATCGTCGTCAACAACTGCGCGGGCGCCGCCATGCTGGTGCTGGCTGCCCTCGCCGCGGGCAAGGAGGGCATCGTCTCGCGCGGCGAGCTGGTGGAGATCGGCGGCGGCTTCCGCGTGCCGGATGTCATGCGCCAGTCCGGCGTGCGCCTGGTGGAGGTGGGCACCACCAACCGCACCCGCCTGCGCGACTACGAGTCCGCCCTCACGCCGGACACGGGCCTGCTGGTGAAGGTGCACCGCTCCAACTTCGCCCTGGTGGGCTTCACCGAAGAGGCCACCGTGGCCGAGCTGGCCGGGCTGGGCCGGGCGCGCGGCGTGCCGGTGTTCCAGGATCTCGGCTCGGGCGTGCTGGTGCCGCTCAACGCCCCGGGGCTCACCCACGAGCCCACCGTGGCCATGTCCATCCAGGCCGGCGCGGACGTGGTGGCCTTCTCCGGAGACAAGCTGCTCGGAGGCCCCCAGGCGGGCATCATCGTCGGGCGCAAGGCGCTGCTGGCTCGCATCAAGGCCCACCCGCTCACCCGCGCCCTGCGCGTGGACAAGATGACAGTGGCCGCGCTGGAGGCCACCCTGGAGCTCTACCGGGACGGGCGGCCCCACGCCGTGCCCACCTGGAGGCTGCTTGCCCAGCAGCCAGCGGAGCTTCGCGCCCGGGCCGAGCGCCTTCATGGGCTGCTGGCCGCTCGGAGCGTGTCGGTGCGTATCGCCGCGGTGTCGGGGCAGGTGGGAGGGGGAGCCATGCCGCTGGCCCAATTGCCTTCCTTCGCATGCATCCTCAAAGTTGAGGCGCCGGACCTATTCCTGGAACGACTGCGCGGGGCAGTCGTGCCGGTTATTGGAAGAATTGCGGACGGAGAGGTGCTCCTCGATGTCCGCTGTCTCGCGGAGGAGGAACTGGCAACGGTGGCCGAGGCCGTCGCCACCGCCACACAGGAAAGACGCCCATGATCGAAAGCGCTGTCCTGGTCCTCAACCGGAACTACCAACCTGTCCACGTCACCTCGGTCAAGCGGGCCTTCTCGCTGCTGTACCAGGGCGTGGCCAAGGCCATTGACGAACAGTACAAGCTCTACGAGTTCGCCGACTGGGCCGCGCTGAGCGCCACCCAGGACTGCATCACCACGGTGAACCGCACCATCCGCGTGCCCCGGGTGCTGGTGCTGTCGGCCTACGAGTACCTGCCCAAGGGCCGGGTGCGCTTCTCGCGCCTCAACATCTACGCGCGCGATCAGGACACCTGCCAGTACTGCGCGCGCACCCTGCCGCGCTCGGAGCTGAACCTGGACCACGTCAACCCGCGCTCCCAGGGCGGCAAGACGACGTGGGAGAACGTCGTCTGCTCGTGTGTGCCCTGCAACCTCAAGAAGGGCGGGCGCACGCCGGAGCAGGCGGGGATGCGGCTGTTGCGTAAACCTTTCCGCCCCCGGTGGACGCCGCTGTTCCGTGGCGCCATCCGGCGTGTCACCTACCGCGAGTGGCTGCCGTTCCTACGGGTGGAGGACTCCTCGTACTGGAACGTGGAGCTGCTGGACGAGTAGCCCCGGCCGCCCCGGCGCGGACGCCGGGTGTGGCCGATTTTGAACTGAGCAGGTCCCTTCCGGTGCACAGGAGTGTCCGTGTGCCAACCTGGGCTGGGGCGCGCCTCTCGCGGCCCCGCCAGTAGGGAAGGGGAACGACGTGAAAGAAACGAACCGTTTGCTGCTGCTGGGCGCGATGGCGCTCACCTTCAGTATCGTGGGCTGTGACTGCGGTGGGGACGATCCCAAGCCGCCCATTGATCAGCCGGATGCGGGGACGATGCTGCCGGACGCGGGGCCGGGCTCGGGCTGCCTGTCGGCGGCCAGCGCGTGCAGCCGCACCGAGGGCGCCCAGTGCTGTACGGGCGTCTGCGGCGAGGATGGGCGCTGTCCTCAGCCCAATGAGCTGTGCCGCAGCGCGGGCGAGAACTGCCAGGTGGGCGGAGACTGCTGCACCAACGTGTGCGAGGCGGGCAAGTGCTCCACCACGCAGTGCCGTGACGTGGGCCAGACGTGCGCGGGCGCCGAGCAGTGCTGCACCCGCACGTGCACCGGCGGCACGTGCGCGGAGATCCCCGGCTCTACCTCGGAGTGCAAGGTGCTGGGCCAGGTGTGCGGCTCGGACACGGACTGCTGCTCCACCAACTGCCAGGGCGGTGTCTGCACCCGCGCCTACTCGTGCAAAGCCTACAATGACGTGTGCCAGTCGAACGCCGAGTGCTGCGGCAACTCGTGCTCCGCGACTGACGGCGGAGCGGGGCGCTGCCAGTTCGTCACCGGCGGTGGCGGCGGCGGGTGCCGGCAGGATGGCAACCCGTGCACGGACGGCTCCACCTGCTGCTCGCGCACCTGCGTGGATCTGGGCTACGGCGCCACGGTGTGCCAGCCGACGGCCGGCTGCAAGCTGACGGGTAACTTCTGCACCAACAACAATAGCTGCTGCGGAGGCGGGGTGAACCCCAACGGCTCGGTGACGTGCGCGGGCGGCCGGTGCGACAACGGCCAGAGCTGCAACGGCGTGGGCAACATCTGCGGCGCCCGCCTGGGAGATGGCGGCATCGTGGACGTGAACGCCTCGCAGAACTGCTGCGACGGGAAGAAGGAGGTCTGCAAGCTGGACGAGAGCGGCGTGCCGCGCTGCTTCGGCGGCGGCAGCACCCAGTGCCCCACCGGCTACACGGGCACCTCGCCGTGCTGCATCAACGACGGGGCCACGTGCCAGTTCTCGGATCAGTGCTGCAACGGGGGCCTGTGCCTGCCCAAGGGCGACGGGACGCTGAGCTGCCAGCGGCCCACTTGCAAGCCGGTGGGCACCGACTGCACTCCGGGTGCGGCCTCCGGCTGCTGCAATGGCACCCAGTGTCTGGCGGCCGGGGAGTTCGGCTACGCGTGCCAGGCGCCGGGCAGCACCCCGGGCGGTGGACTCGACGGGGGCACGGGCGGCGGGGACGGCGGCACCGGTACTCCGGACGCGGGCCCGGCCTGCAGGCCCAATGAGACGTCGTGCACCTCGCCCTCGCAGTGCTGCACGGGCATCTGCACCGGCGGCGTGTGCAAGGCGCCCGCGCTGTGCCAGCCCCAGAGCGGGGCCTGCACGGCGGCGGCGGACTGCTGCCAGGGACTCAAGTGCGAGATCCCCTCTGGGACGACGCAGGGCACCTGCCAGCCGGGCGCTACCTGCTCGGCCGGTGGCCAGGCGTGCTCGGCCGGCAGTGCGTGCTGCTCGGGCCTGCGGTGCGAGGGCGAGGTGTCCGGCAACCTCTGCAACGGCACCGAGCCCTGCATCTGCGCGGTGATCATCAACTAGTGCGGTCGGGGAGTCGACGCGGAGGGCAGGACGGGTTTTGATGCGGGTCGCTTTGAAACCCGCATCCCCTGCCACCGCGTCGGTCCCTCCGTTCTACTCGACGAGCGCCGGTCCTCCCGGCCTCGCCAAGCGCGCCCGCCCCCGGCGAGTCATCGCCGTGGGCGGAGGGAAGGGCGGCATCGGCAAGACGATGGTGTCGGCCAACCTGGGCATTGCGCTGGCCCAGGCCGGCATGCGCGTGCTGCTGGTGGACGTCGACCTGGGCGGCGCCAACCTCCACACCTGTCTGGGGGTGGGCCAGCCCAGCGTGACGCTGTCGGACTTCGTGCGCAGCAACAAGGTCAACCTTGAGGACATCATCATCCCCTCGGGAGTGCCCGGGCTGTCGCTGATCGCCGGCGCGCAGGATGTGCTGGACGCGGCCAACCTCAAGTACGCGCAGAAGCAGAAGCTGCTGCGCACGCTGCTGGCCCAGCAGGTGGACTACCTGCTGCTGGACCTGGGCGCGGGGACCAGCTTCAACACGCTGGACTTCTTCCTGGTGGCCGACCACGGCGTGCTGGTGGTGCTGCCCGAGCCCACCGCGGTGGAGAACGCCTACCGCTTCGTCAAGGCGGCCTTCTTCCGGAAGATGCAGCAGGTGGAGGCGCAGTACGGCATCGAAGAGCTGGTGGAGAGCGCCCTCACCACGCGCGAGGGCGCGCTGCGCACGCCCATGGACTTCATCGCCCAGGTGCGCAAGGGCGACCCGGCCGCGGGCACCCGGCTGGAGAAAGAGCTGCAGTCGTTCTGCATCCGCCTGGTGGTGAACCAGGCCCGGACGGACGCGGATCTGAAAGTGGGCCACGCCGTGGTGTCCGCGTGGAAGAAGTTCTTTGGCCTGGAGATGGATGATCTGGGCGCCATCCGCTACGACGACGAGGCCTGGCGCGCGGTGCGCAAGCGCCGGCCCATCCTCCTGGAGCGTCCCGACTCGCCTGCCTCGCAGTGCCTGCAGCGCATTGCCGGGCGTATTCTGACCCTCGATGCCGCCGCCGCGGGCGGCCCCTCGACACCATGAAGCCTTTCGAGCAGCAGACCTACTACGAGCTCCTCGAGGTCCCCGTCACCGCGCCGGACGCGGAGATCCGCGCCGCGTATGAGCGCGCGCTCGAGACGTACTCGCCCGACTCGGTCGCGGTGTACGCGCTGGTGGACCCCGGGCAGATTGACGCGCTGCGGGCCCGGCTCACCGAGGCGATGGAGATCCTCACCGAGCCGGATCTGCGCGCCGAGTACGATCAGATGATCGGCGTGAAGCGCGCGCCGACGGCGGTGATGGCGCAGGCGATCACCGAGGCCCCCTCGGCTTCGGACACCACCGCTCCGGCGGCTTCGGCCCGGAATGAGGCCGCCGCTCAGGCCGCGAACGAGGCTCCCGCCCCGGCTCCGGCGGCTACGCCCGTGACGGCGGAGGCTCCGGCCAGCTCCAGCGCTCCGGTGGTGGCTGCTTCGCCCGAGCCGGTACCGGCTCACGAGGCCGCACCCGCGCCAGCCAGCACTGCGCCCGCGGCGTCGGCGGAGCCGTCCGTTGCCCCCACGCCGAAGCCCGCGGCGGAGGCACCCACGGTGCTGGCGGTGCCTGCCGCGTCGGCCGCCGCGCCAGCACCCGTGGCCGCCGCTCCGGCTCCGGAGCCCGCCACCCCCCAGGCCGCCGCACCCGTGCCCAGCCCGGCCGCGCCCGAGGTGAGCCCGCCTGCCGCCGAGCCCGCCGCTCAGAGCCCGGCCGTCGCCGCGCCCGTGGCGAGCGCGCCTGCCGCCGAGCCCGCGCAGGCTCCCACCCAGGCCCCGCCGCGGCCCGCTGCCTCCGCCGCCGCGAAGGCTCCAGCCGCCCGGGCCCAGGACGACGACGACGAGGTGTCCGGCGCGCACCCGCCGCCGTCGGCCATGCGGCCCGATATCCAGCCCAACGCTCCCGGGCTCCCCATCGCCCGCTCGCTCAGGCCCACGCCCACGCCTCCGCCGCTGCCCCCCGTGCGGCGCCCCACGCGCTCGACACCGTCGGTGTCCCACTCGGCCCACTCGGCCGAGCCCGCCAAGACACCCGCGAGCTCCCGGAGCCTCGGCGAGGCGGATCAGCTCGCCCAGGAGTCCGCCATCTCCACCGCCGAGGCGGCGCTCGCCCAGGTGGCCGCCAAGGCGCGAGAGCCCAGGCCCAAGCCCATCGAGCTGGCGCCCGACACCGAGTTCAACGGTGAGCTGCTGCGCCGGGTGCGCGAGAGCCGGGGCCTGTCGCTGCCGCAGCTGGCCGAGCGCACCCGCATCTCCTCCAAGCACATCGAGAACGTGGAGGCCGACCGCTACAGCGCGCTGCCCGCCACCGTGTACCTGCGCGGCATGCTGATGAGCCTGGCCCGCGAGCTGAACCTGGATCCGCTCCGCGTGTCGAAGAGTTACCTGGCCCTGGCCACCGCGCCGAAGAAGAAGTGACAGGGGCTCCAGGAAAGTTGACTCCCCGAATTGCCGTGCATATGAAAGATCCGCAATGACGGAAGAAGAAAAGATCAAAGCGATGCGTCTGGCCCGCGCGATCGCCTCGGATATCTCGCTCTACAACGAGCAGAAGATCATCAAGGGCATCGAGCAGGACAACCTCTTCGAGGTCCTCAAGGACGAGCTCGAGGAGGGGCGTGAGCTCTACAAGAGCCGCGTCAGCGTGGAGATCTTCACGAAGGCGAACTTCTTCGAGCGGGCCATCAACGACATCGTCCTGCGCTCGAAGGCGCACGTGAAGTCGAAGATTTGGTAGCCGCCCAGGCGCGCGAGCACCGAGCCCCGCCCGAGGCCCGGGGCGAGCGGCTGGATCAGCACCTGGCGCGCACCTACCCCGAGCTCACCCGTTCCCGCCTCCAGGGGCTGATCGAAGCCGGCCATGTGCTGGTGGACGGTCGCCCCGCGAAGGTGGCCCTGCGCGTGCGGGGCGGAGAGCTCATCCGCCTGACGATTCCCGCGCCCGTGGCGGCCGTGCCGGAGGCCGAAGAGCTGCCGCTGGCGGTGCTGCACGAGGACAAGGATCTCGTCGTGGTGAACAAGGCGGCGGGCATGGTGGTGCACCCGGGAGCGGGGCACGCCTCGGGCACGCTGGTGAACGCGCTGCTGCACCGGGTGAAGGACCTGGCCGGAGTGGGCGGCGAATTGCGGCCCGGCATCGTCCACCGGCTGGACAAGGACACCACGGGCTGCCTGGTGGTGGCCAAGAACGAGCAGGCGCTGGTGGCGCTGCAGAAGGGCTTCAAGTCCCGGGCGGTGGAGAAGACGTACCTGGCGCTGGTGCACGGCCGCCCGAAGGCGGAGGCGCGCCTGGAGACGCTCTACGGGCGCCACCCGGTGCACCGGCAGAAGTTCACCGGCAAGGTGAAGGAGGGCAAGACGGCCATCACCGTGTACCGCACGCGCGAGTACTTCGAGGACGCGGCGCTGGTGGAGGTGGATCTGCTCACGGGCCGCACGCACCAGATCCGGGCGCACCTGGCCGAGAGCGGGCACCCGCTGCTGTGCGACACGCTGTACGGCGCCGGGCGCAAGGCGAAGGGCAGGGTGGCCGAGGCGCAGCAGGTGCTGGGCCGTCAGGCGCTGCACGCCTGGAGGCTGGCCTTCACGCACCCGCGCACGGGCAAGGCGCTGAAGCTGGAAGCGCCGCTGCCCGCGGACTTCGAGGCCGCGCTGGCCCGGCTGCGAAGCGAGCCGTAGCGCTACTTCCCGTCCTGGGCCTGCTGAGCCTGGATGGCGCGCACGAGCTGCTCGTCCGAGAGGCCCTTCTCCCAGTTGCCGGGCAGCTCCACGCGCACTGACTTGGCGCCGCCGCTGGGCGTGCAGACGACGTGGAAGCGGTTGCTCGCGCCCTCCACGCGGGCGGCCTCGGTCTTCTCTGGATCCTTCCCCAGGCCCGCGAAGGCCTGGATGCACGTCCAGGTGATGCCGTCCGCGTCCGTGACTTCCCGAGGCATGCCCTTCCCTCCACGAGGAGGCCTGTCTCTGGCGTATGCTCAGAAGCAAGCCAACGAAGGAGGACACTGAACATCCACAACGCCCCCGACAACCCTCCCAATGCTTCAAGAGGGCTATCGGCGCTGCTGATGATTGCAATCTGGACGCTCGTCGGGTGCGCTTCTGGGGAGCATGTCCGCAGAACCAGCATGGGGCAGGAACTGCGGAACGAAAGCTGTGGCACCCATCCGGAAGCCTGCAAGCCGCTGCCTGAATTTTGTGATCTGCACCCTGAGCGCTGCTTCGGGCCGATGCCTGACCCGGTGGAGCCGCTCAACGGTGAAAAAGCAGGGCCTCCCCCCAGCCTGAGCCGATGCCTGGATGCTTGTGAAGCAGGAGGAGAGGTCCTGCGGAGATTCTGCCGGTCGATCCAGAACCCGAAGCTCAAGGCTGGATGCTGGGGACTCGAGTTCGTGGGTACACCCGCTTGCCGAGGATGGTGCTTCTGGCACTACGGCAAGAAGTAACGAGGAGGGAGCAGTGGCCGGTGTTCTGGGAACAGTGGTAGCGGAGCGGATCCTGCGGACTGTCGGCCCTCACGAGGCGACAGTCCGCATCAGGTTCGGGAAACCCAGGAAGGATCGTTCGTCCGGGGACTTCTTCTGCCCGTTCGTCATTGAGGGCTTGGAGAAGGCGACGGTTCGCCAAGCCTGGGGAATGGATTCCATGCAGGCGCTTCAGTCCGCCATGCAAGCTGTCCGGCTCGTGCTAGCTCCTCATGCCAAACGATTGAAGTGGGATGGGGGCGCTCAGGGCACCCTGGGCTTTCCGATGGCGATCCCCGACCTTTTCGGCGCGCGGTTCTCCCGGCGCCTCGAACGGATCGTGGAGCGCGAGACGAACCAGCATGGGCGAGCGTTGGAGCGGGCGCGGTCCAGAAGGCGCAACTCATCGAGCTGAGGCCTGCGCTCAGACTCCCGCCAGCGACACGTTCTGCTGCCGCTTGCTGAGCACCTTCACCGGCTGGATGGCCATCACGCGCATGAAGACCTGGAGCAGCTCCGGGTCGAACTTGCTGCGCATCTCCGTCCACATCAGCATCAGCGCCACCTCGGGGCCGTAGGCGTCCCGGTACGGGCGCTTGCTGGTCAGCGCGTCGAACGCGTCGCAGATGGCGATGATCTTCGCGTACACCCCCAGGTTCGTCTTGGGGATGATCATCTGGATGTTGCCGCGCGTGTCGCGCACCGCCGTGCCGAAGTCCGCCTTGTGCTCGAACGTCGTCACCACGCGCAGCAGCGTCGAGCGCGTGAAGCCCTTCTCCATCAGGATGTTGCGCACCGAGATGAGCGGCGCCTTCTGGATCAGCGCCTTCTCGTCCGGTGACAGCGCCCCGCGCTTGGTCGCGAGCTCGTCCGGAATGGTCACCATGCCCGCGTCGTGGAACATGGCGATGTAGCCCAGATCCCTCAGCTGCGCCTTGGTGAGCCCCAGCTCCGCGCCGAACACGATGCTCATCAGCGCCACGTTCACCTGGTGGTACACCAGGTAGTCCGCCTCGCGCTTGGTGGTCGTCATGCCCAGAAAGTGCGTGCGCTGATCGTACGAGATGTCCACCAGGTCCTGGACGATGCGCAGCGCCTTGGCCGAGTTCATCGGCTTGCCCTCGCGCACCGAGTCCAGGTACTTCGACAGGAAGAACACCGCGCGCGCGTAGACCGTCATCGCGTACTTCTTGCGGTCCACCTTCTGGTCGCCCGGGTTCTCGAGCTTGTCGGCCTCCTTGTTGAGCTTCTCGCGCAGCTTGGAGAACTTGGCCACCTTCATGTTGAGCAGCTTGCGGTTGGCCAGGCCCTCCTCGCTCGCCTGTCCCGTCTGCTCCTTGCTGAAGATCCACACGAAGTTCTTCAGCTCCGGCAGCGTCACCAGCTTGGTGAGCGTGAAGCCGCCCACGTCCTTGGCCCGCATCTCCGACAGCAGGAAGCGCTGGTTCTCGATCGAGTTCAGGTCCACCTTCACCAGCATGCCGTTGAGGTAGAAGCTGTCCTTGACGCCCACCAGCTCCAGCTTGCCCTCCTTGGAGATGATCTGGTTGGCGATGTCCTGCAGCTGCCCCAGCGGCTTCTCGAAGACGGCGTTGTCCGGATCGTACATCTTCACCGAACGCACCAGCATGTAGAGGCCCGACACCAGGCCTCGCGCCAGCACCTGCAGCTTCTCGGAGTGGGCGCGGCCGTACTCCGAGACGTTCTCGCCCTGCGCCTGGGTGACCTTCAGGTTCTCGGCCATGGTCTCATGCCTCCTCTGGGAGCGCGGAGTCTCCGAACAGCGCCTTGCGCGTCTGGTACATCGCCTTGCGCGCCGCGGTGAGCACCTCCACCGGCTGCGACTTGTCCTCCACCACGCCCTGCAGCAGCTTGTACGCCTGGATGGTGGTGGCGCTCGCCAGGCCCTGAATGGCCAGCAGCTTGTCGTCCACCACCTTCGCCTTGTTGAACATCGAGGGCTTCACCGCCAGCATCTGCGACAGCAGCGCCAGCGCCGCGGGCACGCCCGTGGAGCCCAGCGCCCCGTAGAACGCCATGCGCTCATCCGGCGTCTTCTTCTCGAAGGACGGCTCGCGGACGATCCGCAGTAGATCCGCGTACGCCTTGTCCCGGTCGAACTCCGGCAGCACCCGCGCCGCCTGGATGCGCACCTGCGACACGGGATCGGCGAGCATCTCGGCGATGAGCTTGCGCGCCTCGCCGGTGCTGCCGCGGGCGATGATCGCCATCACCTCGAGCTTCATCACCAGGTTCCTGCCCTTGAGCACCTTGACGAACATCTTCAGCCGCTCGGGGTGCTGGCACTTCTCCAGGATGTAGACCATGTCGCGCACGGTCTGCGGCCGGTCCGACTCGAGCCGCATCACGAACGGGTCGGGCTTGTCCTTGGCGAAGTTGGCCAGCACGTCACAGATGAGGATGCGGTTCTCGGGCAGCTCGATGCTCTCGAGCACCGTGAGCAGGGTGATGATGCTGTTCTCGTCCAGCATCTGCAGGTAGCGGACGATGTCCGCCGCGTTCTTCGGCCTGGAGCGCTTGAGCGACTCGCCCATCCGGATGAGCCGCTGCTCATCGCCCATCTTCTGCAGGAAGTAGTGCAGCAGCCGGCCGATGTTGCCGCCGCCCAGGCCCTCGCGCTGCTCGAGCGCGCGCAGCTTGAGCACCATCTGGTTGATGGTGGCGTAGTCGTCCTGGATGAGCATGGCGTCCAGCAGCTGGATGAACAGCTCCTCGAGCAGGCCCACGTCGTCCACGCCGCCCTCAACTACCTGGAACACGGCGCTCACCAGCTTGGGGAACAGCCGCGCGTTCTCCTCCTCCTCGATCTCCTTCTGCAGCTTGGCCTTCAGCTCGTCCGAGGCGTACGTGCCGCCAATCACCACGCCGCGAATCTGCTCCACGCCGTCCAGCTTGGCGTCCAGGTCCTCGGCGCTCACGCGCGCGAAGCGCAGGTAGTCGTCCGAGTCCGTGCGCAGCCGGGCGTAGAGGTAGCCCACCACCTTGTCCACCTCGACGGCCACCTCCTCCTCGGAGGTGCCCTCCATGGTGAAGCCCTCCACCACCACGTACTCGACGTGCTCCAGGTTGGCGCGCCACAGCTGGGCTAGCACGTCATCCGCGCCGCGCTCCGGCTCCGACAGCGCGATCATCGTGAAGGTGACCAGCTCCTCGATGCGCATCCCCGGCCGGAAGATGAGCTGGCGGATGCCATCGCGGAAGAACTTGTACGGCATGGCCGTGTCTTCGGAGAACAGCGACTCGCCATGCAGCACGAAGTTCTGCTGCTCCACCTTGAGCGACAGCGGGCCGTGTTTGTCCGTGTACTGGCTGATGGCCTCCAGCGCCTTCGTCAGGAACTCGGGGAACTTCGTCTCGTTGTGGCGGTACATCCCAATCTGCTTGATGCCCTTGAGCAGCTGGAAGGTGAAGTTCCGCGCCAGCTCCACCTTGTCGCGTACGACTGGATCCTGCGAAGGCTCCGCGGCCGTGTTCGGAGTTGTCTGTGGGGCTGCCATGAGAGAGGGGCTCGTTCCGAGCGGAGGAGGGGTGAGAGGAGTCTACCCTCTCCTGAGCCTCCAGAGATCCCTGTAAGCCCCGCGCTCCCGGGCCGCCATGTGTGCTTCTGGCGTACCCCTGGAACGACAACGCCCCCGCCGGTGAGGGCGGGGGCGCTGGGAAAGGCCGGCGGAGGCGGCGGGCTAGCTGGCGGCGGCGGCGACGGCGTCGGGATCCACCTCGGCCATGAGGGCGGCCAGCTCGGCCTTGAGCTTGTCCTTGGCGCGGATCTCCAGCTGGCGGGCGCGCTCGCGCGAGAAGCCGAAGTGCTCGCCCAGCTCCTTGAGCGTCATGGGGCGCTCGTTCATCACGCGCTGCTCGATGATGAAGCGCTCGCGCGGATCCAGCCGCATCAGCGCGGTGCGCACGCGGGTGTTGATGAGGCCCGCCTCCTCCTTGTCGGCGAACTCGTCATCCTGCGGCGCGGCGGCGCTCACCACGAAGTCCACGTGGCTGTTGCCGCCGTCCTCGCCCATGGGCGCGTCCAGGGACAAGTCACGGCCGCCCATGCGCTGCTCCATCTCGCGCACCTCGGTGGACTTCACGTTGAGCTTGCGGGCGATCTCGTCCACGTTCACCACCGAGCCGTCCGCGTCGCCCAGCTTCTCCAGCTCGCGCCGGGTACGGGCCAGACTGAAGAACAGCTTGCGCTGGGCCTGGGTGGTGCCGAGCTTCACCAGCGACCAGCTCTTGAGGATGTAGTTCTGGATGTACGCGCGGATCCACCACACCGCGTAGGAGATGAGGCGGATGCCCTTGTCCGGATCGAACTTCTGCACGGCCTTCATCAGGCCGATGTTCCCCTCCTGGATGAGATCGCTCATCTTGATGCCGTAGGAGCGGTACTCGTAGGCCACCTTCACCACGAAGCGCAGGTTGCTGGTGACCAGGCGATGGCCCGCGGCGAAGTCGCCCTTGATGAACTTGCGCGCCAGCGACTGCTCCTCTTCCACGGTGAGCAACGCGTACTGGTTGATCTCCGAGAGGTACATCGCCAGGGAGCCGGAGTTGGACGACTGCTCGTTGGTCATCTGCATGTTGAAGTCTCCTGACGCGAGGGCCTTCTCAAGGGCCTCGTGAAGTAGTGGGAACCGCTGCCGACCGCACGCACCTTGACGTGAGCAACCGGGGTGCCAGTCCAGCGTGGGAAGTGAGTCCTGGGAAAACGCGGGGTTGCGGAGCTGCACCGCTCAACCCGGGGCCGAAAATCTGTAGAAAGTACCCGTTACTTTGACCCGACACCTCCGAGTCCCAGGGGCTAAGAACATGGGAACTGCTCCCCGGGTCTTCAAGCCAGTAATGGGCTGGCGAGACGCGGGCTCGGAAGCTGTGCGGGTCGATCCCTCGACCGTGGAGCGAGCAGGCTAGGAGGCGCGGCGCCGCGGCTGCGAGGCGGCGGCGGCGCGGCGGGCCTCGAGGAAGCGGCGCAGGGGCGAGAGCAGCTCCTGCGCCTCACCGGGCTGGAGCGGGCGCTGGCCGAAGCGGGCCTCGAGGTAGCGCCGGGTGATGGGGGCCAGGGGCTCGGCCAGCGAGTGCTGCTCGCGCGCGAGGCGGGCGGTGAGCTCCTCGAGCGTTTCGTTCTCGCGCATCCGGACGCCAGAGTCGCGCAGCAGCCGCTCCACGGCATCCACCAGCTTCGTGGCCTGGTGAGCCTTCGGGGCCGCCAGCCGGCCGGCGAGCAGGCGCCAGGCGCCATAGGTGCCCAGGCCCGCGAGCAACGCCAGGCCCCACACGCGCATGGGCGGCAGGCTCGTGCCCGAGCGCCCCGAGTCCCTGGGCGGGCGGATGAGGCTCTGGGCCACGGACATCTGGTCTCGCAGCGAGAAGTCGACGACGGCCGAGCGCCACCGGGCCTCGAGCAGCTCGTACAGGCCGGTGAGCAGCTGCAGCGCGGGCATGGACTGGCTGGCGCGGTTGCCCGGAGGCGTGGCGTCCACGGTGACGAAGCCGCGCTCGGGTACCAGCACGTGCGTCCACGCGTGGGCATCTCCCGCGCGGAGGATGTAGTCCTCGCCCGAGCGCTCTCCGCCAAAGAAGCCCGAGACGAGCCGCGCGGAGAAGCCCTGGCTGCGCAGCATCACCGTGAGCGCGGTGGCGAAGTGCTCGCAGTGGCCCTCCTTGCGCTCGAAGAGGAAGTAGGCGAGGGGATCCTCCACCTCACCGGGCAGCTCCAGCGTGTACGTGTACTCGCGCTGCAGCCAGGCGCTGAGCAGGCGCGCGGCGGCCAGCGGATCCTTCTCTGAGCCGATCACCCGCTGGGCCAGCTCCGCCACGCGGGGGTCCAGGTTATCCGGCAGCGCCACGAGCTGGCCGCGCTCCGCCTCGGTCATCTTCGTGGCGGCCTCGTCGTCCGGCGGCAGGCTGGTGGCCTCGTAGGCATAGGAGATGCCTGGATCGGCGAAGCGTACCTCGCCGCCGCCCACCTCCACCAGCGAGGTGCGCCGGCTGCCGCCCGAGGTATAGGCCACGGCATTGCCCAGCCGGGTGGGCGTCTCCAGCGCCACCAGGGTGCGGCCGCCGTACGCGGGCAAAAGCTCGATGCGCTGGTGAATGGAGCGCTCGCCCCCGGGCCGCAGCGTCACCCGCTGGCGCGTGCGCTTGGTGGTGCCAACGCTGGTCCACTCCTGCCCATCGAAGGTGTCATAGGTGCGCGCCACCCAGTACGCGCTCATCTGATCCAGGCCGGGATCCGGGGTGACGTGGGCGCGCATCACCACGCGGGGGTTGGCCTTGAGCGTGCCCGCGCCGCCCAGCCGCACCGTGTCCGACAGGCCCGTGGTGGCGCCCAGGCCCGGCGAGGCGCGCCGGCCGGCGATGTTCCAGTTGAGGCGGGGGAAGAGCAGGAAGAAGGCCATCGCGCCGCACACCGCGAACACGATGCCCATCGACAGCGGACGCACCGCGGCGCGCACCGGCAGCGGCTCGCCCGGGGGCACGGCGGCCTCCACCACGCCCAGCCCCATGGAGAGGCTGGCCAGCACGCAGTAGGCCACCAGGAACAGGGCGAAGATCAGCTCGCCGGACAGCGCCGCGCCGCCGGCCACCATGAGCAGGCCCGCCAGCTGCACCTGCCCATCGGTGCGCGCGTCCGGAGTGGACAGCAGCCGCTGCGCCGCCAGCAGGCCCGCGAAGGCGCACGCGGCCACCACCAGGTCCACCTGGCCCGCGTAGACGGACACGCCCAGCACCCCGGCCACCGCCAGCAGCAGCACCGCCGAGGCCTTGGTCCTCCTGGCCAGCACGCGCCGGTTGAGCAGCGCGCAGCTCAGCGCCAGCGCGAACAGGCCCAGCGCCCACGCCGGCAGCTGCCCGGACACCGCCATGGAGCCGAAGGCCGCGCCCGCGCCCAGGTCCCTCAGCATCAGCCGCAGCCGGGAAGGCGCGCTCATGCCGCTTCCTCCTGGCGCTGGCCCTCGCGCTCGCGCAGCTGCTCGAAGCCCAGCCACGCCAGGGCGCGCAGAATGCGCCGCTCCTGCCCGCTGCCCGCCGCGGGCCGCAGCCGCTCGTTGGCCGTCTCCAGACCCACCTCGTGGCCCGCCTCGAGCAGCTCGTGGGTGAGGGCGGCCACCTCCTCGCAGCGGCGCTCCAGCGCCTCGCCGCTCAGGCCCGCGTCCACGGTGAACACATAGGTGCGGCGCTCCTCGCGCTCGCGCTCCACCTTGAGCAGCTTTCCCACCGCGGCGCTCTTGCGCCAGTGCACGCGCCGGGCGTCCTCGTTGGGCCCAAGCTCCCGCAGCCCGGCCACGTCTCCCGTGCCGTCATTGCGCCGGGGGCTGCTGGAGTCTCCGAAGGGGCCCAGCAGCGCCTGGCCCGGCACCTGGCAGGCATAACCCCGGCGGGGGTAGACGAGCAGCGTGCCCTCCAGCTCGAACACGCGCGTCTTGGCGAACAGGCCCAGCGGCCAGGTCGTCGTCACCTTCACGCCGCGCAGGGGCACGGGCCCGCGGCGGGGCGCGGTGAGATCGGCGCGCACCACGTGCTCGGCGCCCGAGGGCAGGTAGCCCACGCGCCCATCCCCCGTGAGCGGCGCCTCCGCCTCGGCCAGGGTGAGGGCGAAGGCATGGCCCTGCAGGCGGGTGAGGCCCCAGCGGAACGCGAAGGGCTCGCCGGCGAAGGCGGACTCGGAGCCCAGCCGACGCAGGCGCAGGTGGCGCAGGCAGCGCTCGGACAGCACGCCGGACACCACCACCATGGACAGCAGCAGGCCCAGCACCAGGTACAGCAGGTTGTTGCCCGTGTTGAGCGCGCCCAGGCCCACCCCGAACGTCACCACGAGGTAGGTGCGCCCCGTGCGCGTCACCTTCAGGGTGCGCGGAGGACGCAGCAGGGCGCGCAGCCGCGCCCACAAGACCCGCGCTCGCGCGTTCACCGCGGCGCCGCCACCTTACGGGCCAGCTCCTCGAGCAGGTGCGCCGCCTCGTCCCGCGCCGCCGCGCCCTGCACGTTGCTGCGCAACAGCAGCCGGTGCGCCAGGCACGGCACCAGCACCGCCCTCACGTCTCCCGGCGTGGCGAAGTCCCGGCCCTCCCACAGCGCATGGGCCCGCGCCGCCGCGCCCACCGCCAGCACCGCGCGCGTGGAGGCGCCTCGCTCGATGTCTCCGTGCTCGCGCGTGGCGCGCGCCAGCCGGACGATGTACTCGGCCACCGCGTCATCCAGCCGCAGCTCGGCGGCCATATCCCGCAGGCTGCTGATCTCCTCGGGCCCCGTCACCGGCTCGAGCAGCTCCACCGGAGGCGTGCGCCCGCGCGTGGTGAGCAGCCGCGCCTCCACCTCGGGCGCCGGGTGGCCCAGCGACAGCCGCATGAGGAAGCGGTCCAGCTGCGAGTCCGGCAGCGGGTAGGTGCCGGTGAGATCCAACGGGTTCTGCGTGGCCACCACCATGAAGGGGGTGGGCAGCGGGTAGGTGGCCCCATCCAGCGACACCTGGCCCTGCGCCATGCCCTCGAGCAGCGCGGACTGGGTGCGGGGTGGGGCGCGGTTGAGCTCATCGGCCAGCACCAGCTGGCGGAAGATGGGGCCCCGGCGGAACTCGAAGGTGGCGGTGGACGCGTGGAACACCTGCGCGCCCAGAATGTCCGCGGGCATCAGGTCCGCGGTGAACTGCACCCGGGCGAAGCTCAAGCCACAGGAGCGCGCGAGCGCCTCGGCGAGCGTCGTCTTTCCAACACCGGGCACGTCCTCGAGCAGCACATGGCCGCCGGCGATGACGCTGGTAACGATGAGGCGCGCCTGCGCCTCCTTGCCCTGAACCACGCGTGACAGGTGAGAGGCGATCCGCTCCATCACCGCGCGCGCGGAGGCGACGCTGGGAGCAGGCACGAGAGGTCGGGCGGGTTGAGTCATCTCTGGGGGCGCAGTCTACCCGAGCCGTCTTCACGGCGGCACAACGAGCCAGGCGGCGGCACCACGGAGCCTGCCCGCCACCCGGACGAGGCGCCTAAGCGAGGACTTCTTCCGGGGTGTAGTAGGCGCTCGAGCGCTCCCCGGTGCTCACCCCGAAGTAGCGGAACATCCGCTCGTGGTGGCCCGCCAGCCCGCGCATCTCCACCTTGCGGGCCGCCAGATCGCGCGTCAGCACGCCCACCGCCGTGTCCTTGAACTCGCGCAGGTGGGTGAAGTCCAGCACCACCTCCTGAGCCCCCAACGCCTCGAGCGAGTGGCGCAGCTGTACTGCCGTGCGCCAGTCGAGCGTGCCCTCGAGCCGAAGCATGATTCGTCCCGCGCGCTCTTCCTGGTGGATCTGCAGCCCCGCCATGGTTGTGTTCTCCCGTCGATGCCGTGGTGTGTGACAGCCGTGCGCCAGGGGCGTACGGCCACGTGGCCCTACAGCATTTTTTGGACCAAACAGATACGCGGAAACAGTAGTAATTACAGATACTTACATCGTTCAGTGCAGACGCCCTCTGCGGACCGGAACAATTTTCAGCCACTTTCTGAAAATTGTTCCGGTCTGTTCACAACCTGATGAAGTGTACGAGAGGGGCCCTCTAGCCCTGCGTCCCCTCGGGGTTCGGCTGGGAGCGCAGCGTCAACTCGCGCTCCTGCTTGGCCTTGAGCTTGCGGAACTCGCCCACCACCTTGGCGGGGTAGCCGGCCATGAACTTTTTACGGACGTCCTTCTTGGCGAGGATCTTCTTGGCCAGGCCGGGGCCCGCGTTGTAGGCCACCAGGGCCTTCTCCACGGAGCCGAAGCGCTGGATGAGGTCCGCCAGGTACGCGGTGCCCAGCTCGATGTTCGTCTCCGAATCGAACAGGTTGGTGGACCGGCCCAGCCGGAAGCCCGCCTTGTCCGCCAGGTACGTGCCGGTGGCCGGCATCACCTGCATCAGCCCCATGGCCCCCACGCCGGACACCGCGTAGTTGTTGAACGAGCTCTCGCACCGGATCACCGCGATCACCAGCAGGGGATCGACGTTGTTGCGCTGAGCCTCGCGCACAATCGCCACCGCCACCCGGCGCTGCTGCCGCGCCGTCATCCCCGAGGCCTTCACCGCCTCCACCACCCCCAGCCGCTCGGCCTCTTTGTAGAAGGCCTCGTCCTGGTACTCCTGCAGCCGGCTCTGCGCGCTCTTCAGCTCCAGCTCGCGCTCGGCCAACCGCTGCCTCAGCTCCTCCACCTCCGGCGAGCCCGCCACCCCGTAAGGCTGCTCCCAGGGGAAGTTGGGCACCGCCGCCGCCCCTCCCAGCATCGCCGCCGCCGCCACCGCCGCCATCCATCGTCGCATCTGGAAACCCTCCCCCTGCCCACCCAGTCCCACTCACTGCGACTCCACGCGGCTTTCCTCAAGCACCTGCCATGCCAGACGCCATGCGTTAGCCGTAGATCATTAAGATCCCTAGAAGCACTTCGTCCCGATGTGGTTGAGCGAGGGCTGAGGTGGGCGGGAAAAATGCCCGGGGTGTGGAAGCGCTTTACCCACACGATGGCTGTTGACGGCTCTTGCGTGGGTCATGGCTGGGGTTGCGGTGGCATTTGTGGGTCCCTAGGTTGGCGTTCATCCAAGACGGGTGGCAGGAGGCGGGCGGGCGTGTTCTGGACGATGAGCATCATCCTGTTCGTGCTGTGGGTGCTGGGAATGATCAGCGGCTCCACAGAGGGACTGTGGGTACATCTTCTGTTGGCCGGGGCGGTGGTGACGCTGATCCTCGCGGTGAGCCAGCGCGGACGGCGGGTCCTGGCGTGAGGGTGGGGCAGCCAGTCGAGGTCGCCCTGCCGCGGGACGAGGCCGGCTTCGTGCGCCGGCAGTGTCAGAGCTGCCAGCGCATCTTCAAGACGCGGCCCAGCGAGTACGACGCGCGCATTCTGCAGCGGCGGCTGTCCTCGCTGTTTCCGTTCGAGAACGCGGACGAGAGCTACGAGCCGGTGCCGCACTGGCGCTGCCTGTACTGCGGCCACCGGGCGGACGCGGACGAGTGGCTGACGCACGAGCACGTGAGCTACCTGGAAGGGGTGGCGCGGGCGATGGCCAACCACGTGCGCTACGAGCAGCTGGCGCATGTGTCGCGCACGCTGGCGCAGAACCCGCGGCCCACCTTCATCGCGGTGGCTCCCGAGCCGCTGCCCGAGCCGCTGCCCTCCGAGCCAGAGGATCTGCGCACCATTTTGATGGTGTGCTGCGGCGAGGACGTGAAGGCGCAGTGGGACTGGGACACGGCGATGTACTGCCCGCGCTGTGGCGCCCACCACGGAGGCATGAGCGGGCGGCAGCAGGTGCAGCTGGACTTCATCCAGGAGTAGACGCGGGCGCGGCGCCGGGACAGGCTGCGCGGCGCGATGCGGATGGTACGACTCGCGGTGCCGCTGGCCCTGATGTTGGGCTCGAGCGCGGCCCGCGCACACGACGCGGACATCATCTATGCCCAGGTGCGGCGCGCCCAGGCGGACAGCCCCGAGGTGCGCTCGCTGCTGACGATGACGGCGGCCACGCTCGAGCTGCTCTTGCCCGCGGACGCCAACGGGGATGGCACCGTGTCCCAGGAGGATCTGGAGGCGCGCCGCGCCGCGCTGAAGGTGGGCCTGTGGGATGCGCTGCCGCTGACGGCCGCGGGCACCGCCTGCACCGTCCAGGAGCACTCCGCCCGGAGGCGAGAAACCTACGTGGAGCTGAGCGCCACCTATCTCTGTCCGCCGGGGCCACTGAGGCAGACGTTCACGGTGCTCTCGCTGCTGCCCTCCAACTATAAGGTGGTGCTGGGCACCTTCGGCGGAGGCGAGAGCGGCCAGCTGTTCGCCGACGCGCGCCAGCCCACCGTGGACTTTCCCGAGCGGGGCGCCCAGGGCTTCAGTGGGCGGGTGTCCGGCTTCGGGGGCTGGGTGCAGTTGGGGATGAAGCACATCTTCGAGGGCATCGATCACCTGGCCTTCCTGCTGGCGCTGCTGCTGGTGGGCGGCAGCCTCAAGCGGGTGCTGCTGATGGTGACGTCCTTCACGGTGGCGCACTCGTTGACGCTAGGCGCCACGGCGCTGGGCTTCATCCTGTTGGACGAGCAGCGCACGCGCTGGGTGGAGGCGGCCATCGCCCTCTCCATCATCTATGTCGCGGTGGAGAACCTGGTGCTGCGCCAGCACCGGCACCGGGCGCTGATCACCTTTCTGTTCGGCCTGGTACACGGCTTCGGCTTCGCCAGCGTGCTGAGCGGCTACGGCCTGGGAGAGCAGGTGGTGTCGGGCCTGCTGGGCTTCAACCTGGGGGTGGAAGTGGGGCAGGCGGCCATCGTCCTGGCCCTGCTGCCGCTGATGCGGCTGATCCAACGCCGGCCCTCTGCCCACCTGTGGACGGTGCGAGTGCTCTCCACCGTCATTCTCGTGGCCGGAGTGGGGTGGCTCGTGCAGCGCCTTGGTTGAAGTCCCGGGAACCCATCCTTAAGTTGCCGCCGAAGGTAGGAGAAGGGGGCATGGTGATGGGGGCGAGGCATACTCGCTTGGCAGCCGCACTGGCGGCGGCATGGGAAGCCGAAGTTGTCTCGGCACGGCGCATGACGGCGCTGGCCGAGCGCTGCACGGATCCTCGTGCCCGCGCCCGGCTAATGGTGCTGGCGGCGTTCTGCCGGGCCCATGCCTCGCGCCTGCTGGCTCGGCTGGCGGCGCTGGGACGCGGGCCCCTGCCCGTGCCTCCCGAGGACGTGGAGGTAGGCGAGGACCTGGCGCACGAGCTGCGCAAGGAGGGCGTGTTTGCCCGCACCGCCGCCGCCCGCTACGAGTCCACCGCGGAGATGGCCCGCCAGCACGCGGATCTGTCCTCCGCCTGGGTGTGTGAGCTCAACCGCACCGAGGAGCAGGATCGCTCTCGCGAGCTGCTCACCCTGGCCGAGGGGGTACTGCCTCCGGTGGGCTTCACCGAGACGGCCGCCGCGGATTCTTGAGGGGGCAGGGCGACGGCCCTGCTGACAGGCCGCGTGCCTTGGGCGTAAAACTGCGCCCATGGCGAAGGCGGAGAGCTACAACGATCTCATCTTCCAGCTGGGGGACCTGGCGCGCGACCGGCTCGCGGGCAAGCCCAACTGCCCGCGCACCATGGACCGCGTCTACCGCGCCGAGGAGGCGCTGGTGGCGCGGCGTGAGGAGCTGGCCGAGCTCGAGCAGCAGATGAACCAGGAAGACGTCGACTTCCAGGAGTTCGTCGCCGAGCAGGAGCGCGAGAAGGCCACCCACCAGGTGATGATCAAGAAGTGGCGCAAGGCGGTGGACGCCATCGAGGGCAAAGTCAAGGACATGCGCAAGGGCATCGCCTCGAAGAAGGCCGAGGTGCGCTACGCCCTGGACGGCCTGAAGAAGCTCGAGGCGAAGATCGCCGACATGGAGCTCACGCGCGCCGATCCGCAGGACATCGCCACCGCGCGCGAGAACCTCAAGAAGAACCGCCTCAAGCAGATGCGCCTGTCGCGCGACATCGAGTCACTGGAGTACGACTTGAACAACGCGCTCACGCCGCTGCCCGGCCAGCCGGGCGCCCCGGGCATCCTGGCGCACAAGCGCCTGCTCGAGATGCAGGACCAGCTCGACACGCGCAAGGAGGCGTTCGACCAGGCGATGGCTGATCTCGACCAGGCGATCGCCACCAAGGAGCAGGAGATCCAGGCCGCGGAAGACTATCTGGATCAGGCGTTGTTCCTGCTCGGCGAGGACGTGTACTCCAAGCGTATCGCCGACGCTTCGCTGTCCCCCTTCTATCCGCGGCTGGATCGCGCTCAGTAAGTGAGTGATCCTCCCTCGGTGCTTGACGTGGGGGGTGTGTCGGCTATATTGCGCCGCTTCCTGCCGCCCGTAGGCACAGGAATGGGCCAAGCGGTCGATTTCATTGGCTTTTCTAAGTTTTCTGCGCCACGCGCGCTCGCAGTGAGGATGACGTGAAGGGTCTGATTGGCAAGAAGATCGGCATGACCCAGGTGTTCAACGACGAGGGCAACCTCGTTCCGGTGACGGTGGTTGACGTCAGCACCTGCCAGGTTGTCGGTAAGCGGACGCCCGAGAAGGATCAGTACTCGGCGGTGACCCTGGGCTTTGGGGAGATCCGCGAGAAGATCCTGACGAAGGCCGAGCGGGGCTTCTTCAAGAAGAGCAGCGCGCCGCTGCGCCGTCACCTGAAGGAGTTCCGGGTGACCCCTGAGGAGGCGGCTGCTTTCAATGTGGGCGACGCGGTGAAGGCGGACATGTTCGCCAAGGGCCAGATCGTCGACGTGACGGGCATCACCAAGGGCCGCGGCTTCTCGGGCGTCATGCGCCGGTGGAGCTTCAAGGGCTCGCAGACGAAGACGCACGGTACGCACGAGTATCAGCGTCACCCGGGCGCCATCGGTCAGCGTAAGACGCCTGGCCGCACCTACCCGAACAAGAAGATGCCGGGTCACTACGGTGTGGAGCAGGTGACGACGCAGAACCTGACCGTGGTGGACGTGGACGCGGAGAAGGGCCTGCTGCTGATCAAGGGCGCCATCCCCGGCCACAACCAGGCGCTGGTGACGATCAAGCCCAGCGTGAAGCTGGCCCTGCGTCAGCAGCACAAGGCCGCCAAGGGCAAGTAAGCCCTCTCGGGCTTCAGTCACAGACGCCCCGTACTGGAGCCCTCGATGGGCCCCGGGCGGGGCGTTCGTGTTTTCAGCCCGCCTCGAGCAGCGAGCGGGCGGCCGCGGGCGACAGGTAGCTCTTGCTCTTCATCGCCAGGCGCAGCGTGTCCAGGCGGGGCAGCCGCTCCTGGCGCAGCATCGCCAGGGTGAGCGCGTTGTGGCAGTAGATGCTCACCAGCCGGGGAATGCCGCCGCTGCGCAAGAACAGCAGCTGGCGCGAGGCATTGTCGAGCGTGAAGCCGCCCATGCCGCCCACCGTCTTCATCCGGAAGTCGATGTATTCGACCATCTCCTGCTGCGTCATGGGGCGCAGCTGAATGGGCGGCCCGCCGCCGAGCAGGCTCTGCGGAGCGCCGTTGCGGATGAGATCCTGGGGCAGCGACTCGGTGCCCACCAGCACCAGGCAGAACTTGCGCCGGGGCGTGGCCTGGAGGATGCGGTCCATCTCGTTGAGCAGATCCCTGTCGTTGGGGTCCACTCCGTCCACGACGATGACGGCGGTGGCGTCGGGCCGGTCCGGCAGCACGTGGGCCAGGAAGGCCTCGGCGAGGAAGCGCTGGCTGGAGTTGGGGTTGACCATCACGCCCACCTGGCGGCACAGCGCCAGGAAGAGCTGGCTGCCCATCAGCAGCTGGGGCTCGAGGGAGAACACGAGCGTGTCCGGCAGCTTGTGCTGCAGCATCTCGCACAGGAACGTCCTGCCGCTGCTGGGCGGGCCCACCAGCATGCTCATGCGCTGCCCGGCGCCCACGCGCGCGGCCATGCCCAGCAGGGCGGGGCCGTAGGGGCCTCCCTCCCAGAAAGAGGACGGCTGGCGGATGTCGCTGAAGGGGTAGCCCTTGAGCGAGAAGTACTGGTGGTAGCTCTGCTGGCCCAGCAGCTCGATCTCTCGGTTGGTCGCCTCGAGCCCCGAGCCAGCGGTGGGCCCGGACCAGTTCTGCGGCAGCGCCGAGGACACGGGCGGCAGGCCCGGGCGCCCAGAGCCCGCGCCCGCCGGCCAGCCCGAGCGTGAGGTGCCCATGCCGCCGGTGCGCACCGAGCGCGAGGAGGAGAGCGAGCGGGGCCCGGAGCCCGGGCCGTCATAGGTGCTCGAGCCGGACGCGGAGCCCAGCGGCATCCGCGGGCCTCCCTGGCTGCGCGACAGCTCCATGCCGCGCCACCGCACCAGGATCTGATCCAGCCACTCGATGAGCTGCTCCGCCGAGGGCCGATCAAAGGCCTGCTTGCTCATGCAGCGCTTGAGCAGCTCCGCCAGCGCCGGATCCATGTCGGGCATCAGCGAGCGCGCATCGGGCACCGGGCTGTTGCAGTGCGCCTGCATGGAGCCGTAGAAGTCGTTGGCCGGGTAGGGCCGGGTGCCGGTGATCAGGTGATAGAAGGTGCAGCCCAGGCTGTAGATGTCCGCGGCCGGAGTGAGCACCCCGCCGGACCACTGCTCCGGGCCCATGTAGAAGGGCGTGCCTTCGATCTGCGCCGAGGCCTGGCCAATGGTGCCTCCGCCGTCCACCTGGGCCGCCAGGCCGAAGTCGGTGATCTTCAGCGCGCCGTTCGAGGTCAGCAGCAGGTTGGCCGGCTTGATGTCCCGGTGGCAGATGCCCATCGAGGCGGCCAGCCGGAGCGCATCGGCCGCCTCGCGCATCTTCTCCAGGGCGAATGGCATGGGCAGCCGTCCCCCGTATTGCCGGGCCACGTGCCGCGTGGAGGCGCCCTCCACGTACTCCATGGCGATGAAGCGGTGACGCGACGTCTCGCCGATCTGGAAGATCTGCACGACGTTGGGGTGAATGAGCCGCGCCGCCGCGCGCGCCTCGCGCAGGAAGCGCTCGTGCAGCTCGTGATCGATCTCGTCATTGCCCTTGTTGAGCAGCTTCAGGGCCACGTCACGCCGCAGGACGTTGTCCTTGGCCAGATAGACCATTCCCATGGCGCCCGCGCCGAGCAGCCGGACGATCTCGAAGGCGCCAATGACTTGTCCCGTCTGATCCATGAACGACGTACCCGAGGTGTATTACCGATTGCGATCCGAGCCGCGACCGCGGCCCCAGAAGTAGCCCACCGCCAACGCCGCCAGAGTGAAGATGGGGGCGGCCAGCCTGGGCCAGTCAGTCAGAGACAGAGAGGAAGCGGCCTGCCCGATGGGCCCCAGCGCGACGACGGTGCTGACCGAGACCAGCACGCACAGCGCCACCATGACCACGGGAGACACGCTGCCGCGGGAGGACCCGGCGTTCTGGCGCTCGGCGGACATGGGGCGCTCGGCGGACATGGGCCGCTCGACGGGCGCGGGGCGCTCGGCGGGCGCGGGGGCCTGAGTCTTCAGCCCCAGGGCGCGCAGGGCGGGATCCGCCTCGAGCTTGACGTTGAGGTGAACGTTGAAGGTCACCTCGCGCGGGATGTTCACCGGGATGGAGACCGCCGCGCTGGGCACGGCGAACGCCATGGGGGCGCTGGGGGCGGCGTGCTCGGCGTGTGGAGCCGGATACGGGTAGGCCTGGGGCTGCGCGATCCCCGGCCGGGCCTGCGCCAGCATGGAGTAGGGGACCGTCTGGTCCCCATTGGCGGGCACCGCGATGGGCGGCGGGGGCAGCCCCACCGACAGCTCCATGTCCACATCCTCCTCGTGCATCGGCATGGAGGCAGGAGGTGCCATCGGCGTGGGCGGGCGGGCCTGCGCCGCGGGAGGCTGAGCGGCCTGCTGCCTGGCCACGGGCCCCGCGGAGGCGGCCGCCTTCTTCATCACGGTGGCGACCAGGCCGTACACTTCCTGCCAGGCGGTCTCGATCTCCGGAGTGAACGAGTCTCCCAGGCCCTCGCGCAGGGTCCACAGCAGGGCCTCGCCCACCAGATCATAGTGGTGATCCTGAACCATGTAGCCGGCGTGGCGCACGCCCAGCTGCTCCAGCACGGGCACCAGGCGCGGAGGGTTGCTCAGCCCGTCCACGGCGATGCTGAGCGTCTGCATCAGCTTCTTCTTCTGCGCCGCCATGTCGCTCTTGAAGAGCGGACGCACCGAGGGATCCAGCTCGAACAGCCGGTCATAGAAGAGACTGGCGGCCGCGTCCGAGATGGGCATCACCTGAGCCCACGAGCGCTGCACCAGCTCCACGGTGCGCGGGCTCAGCGGGCCCTTGGCCGGAGCCTGCTGTTGCTGCTGCTGAGGTGCCGCGGCGACGGGAGGCGCGGGCGGCGGCTGCGGCGGCCGGGCGCTCTGCTGCGGCACAGGGGGCGGAGCCGCCATGGGCATGGGCGGTGGCGCCGCCTGCACCGGCGGGGCGGGAGGCGGGGGCGGGCGCACCGCATTGCCACCGGGCGAGGCCTTGCCCGCGGAGGCGGCCGCCTTCTGCATCACGGTGGCGACCAGGCCGTACACCTCTTTCCACGAGGCCTCGGTCTCGGCGGTGAACTCCTCGCCCAGGCCCTCGCGCAGGGTCCACAGCAGGGCCTCGCCCACCAGGCCATAGTGGTGATCCTGAACCATGTAGCCGGCGTGGCGCACGCCCAGCTGCTCCAGCACGGGGATCAGGCGCGGAGGGTTGCTCAGCCCGTCCACGGCGATGCTGAGCGTCTGCATCAGCTTCTTCTTCTGCGCCGCCATGTCGCTCTTGAAGAGCGCGCGCACCGAGGGGTCCATCTCGAACAGCCGGTCATAGAACAGGCCCGCGGCCGCGTCCGAGATGGGCATCACCTGAGCCCAGGAGCGCTGCACCAATTCCACGGTGCGCGGGCTCAGCGGGCCCTTGGCCGGAGCCTGCTGCGGCGCGGGGGGACGCGGCGCGATGGCGGCCGGAACAGGCATCGAGCCCGACCCGAACGACACGGTGCTGGACGGGTTGGGGGGCACTGGAGGCTGCGCGGGGTGTTTGGGGTCAGACATAAAGATTTCCCAGAGAGGATGATCGCACGCTAACACGAGCTTCCCCATGTGCCTTCCCCTTGCTCCAAAGGCATTGAATGTGCACTTGGATGCGCCAACACGGGCCGCGTATCGCTGGGATGCTCGGCCGCCAAGGGGGCGTTGCTTCACCTCAGTACACCGCGGCCTACCCCCTGGGGCCGCGCCGAGACCCTATGTTGACCGTTCGTTCACTTCGCGTGCTCGCTTCGCTGCTCCTGGGCCTCACGGCCCTGGGCGCCGCCGCGCAGGAAGAGCAGCTCCTGGAGGAGGCCGTCGTCCGCAACCGGCTCTACCAGCCGGCTGGCAACCTCGAGGTGTCTCCGAGCGTGGGCGTCTCGATGCTCACCTACCTCACAGCCCACTACACGTTTGATGTAGGTGTGGCCTACAACTTCTTCGACACCCTGGCCGTCGAGGCGCGCGCGGGCTACGCGCTCAGCCGCCACACGGGCCTGGCGCGCTCCATCTCCGAGAGCTTCCTGGACCGCAGCGACAAGCGGATCACCGACGAGCTCGAGGATCTGTGGCGCATGAACCTCCACGGGGTGGCGGGCGTGCGGTGGGCGCCGGTGTACGGAAAGCTCTCTCTGCTGGCGGACATTCCGGCGCACTTCCAGGCCTACCTGTGGGCCGGAGGCGGGCTGGGCTCCTTTGATCGCGAGTCGCTGATCCAGTGCACGCGGGTGGTCAACCGCGAGCTGGGCATCTGCGACGACCGCACGGATCCGTTGGACCGGGGCAGCGCCAGCGAGCGCTTCTGGGTGAAGGAGAGGCGCGTGGCGCCGGTGGTGAGCGCGGCGCTGGGCTTCCGCTTCTTCGCCTTCGAGCGGCACGGCGTGAAGTTCGAGCTGCGCGACTGGGTGTTCCGCGATGCGTACCGGGTGGAGCTGTCGCGCGATGACTGGGAGGCGGGCCGCGAGACGGGCACGCCCGCGGCCAAGCCGGGCCTGACGCACCTGGTGCAGTTCGACATTGGCTACACCTTCCTGTTCTAGAGATTATGCGAAAAATCCTTTCTTTCGCCCTCCTGTGTTCCACGCTCGCCCAGGCGCAGCCGAAGGTGCCCGCGCCGGGACCGGAGAGCTCGATTCCTCCTCAGGTGACGGCGCCGGAGGAGCGGCTGGCTCAGCCCGAGACGCCCGCGCGGCCGGAGCTGGGCACGTCCGTGCCTACCGAGCAGACCGAGCGCGCCGCACCCCGGCCCGCGCCCGCGCAGGAAGAGGCCGCCGCCGAGGCCCCGCCGCCGGCGGCCGGGCCCGAGGCGCCCGCGCAGGACGCGCCCACGGTGGTGGCCGAGGCGGACACGGAGCTGCGCACCACGACGGCCGAGCAGCAGCGGCTGGTGCACGGCGCTCCGCTGTACAACCCGAACGTGGCGGTGCACATCGTCCAGAAGAAGCCCTTCGCGGACGAGGGCCGGCATGAGTTCTCGCTCTTCCCGGTGGCGGTGCAGGTGAACGGCCGCTTCACCAAGCACACGGGCAGCGCGCTGCACTACACCTACCACCTGCAGGAGAACTTCGCGCTCCAGGTGCTGGGCCAGTACAACTGGTACTCGAACGAGAGCGGCTTCAACCTGGAGCTGATCGACAAGGTGCGCGAGCAGGCGCAGGCGGCCTCGTCGCTGCTGCTGGTGTGGGGCGCGCAGGCGGGCGTGGAAGTCACTCCGCTGTACGGCAAGTTCGCCTTCTATGACAACCAGTTGGCGCAGTTCAGCCTGGTGATCAGCGGCGGCGCGGGCTTTGGCGGCACGCGCCACCTGATCCGGCCCGCGGTGGACAACCAGGTGGATGGCAGCACGTTCCGGGTGCCGGCGCGCTTCGGCGAGGCGGGCACCAAGTTCCTCGGCTCGGTGGGCGGGGGCTTTCGCCTGCAGTTTGGCGACAAGTACGCGCTGCGCATGGAGGTGAAGGACATCGTCTACACCGCCCGCGTGGACCGGGTGGACGGGTGCAACCTGGCCGACTTCGAGAAGATGGAGGCCGCGCGCGCCTCGGATGATCCGTTCTCCACCCTGGGCCTGAGCGGCGGCTGCCAGTTCCAGAAGTTCGACGGCGTGGACCCCGAGACGAAGAAGAACTACCGCGAGGACATCATCCTCGGCCGCGATCTCGTCTCCGAGCCCACCTCGGACGTGCTCAACAACGTGAGCTTCTACGCCGGCTTCTCGATCCTCTTCTGATGGAAACCCCTGCCATGTTCCGACTGCTTGCACTCACCGCCGTCGTCCTGGCTCCGCTCGCGGGCTCCGCGCAGGATCTGAGCGCGTACAACCGGGCCCTGTCCGCCTTCAACGCGGGTGACATGGACACCGCCGCGCCGCTCTTCTTCCAGGTGTCCGAGAGCGCCGCGGACGCGGAGACCCAGGGCAAGGCCGAGTACTACCTGGCGCAGGCGCTGGCCAAGAAGGGCCTGCCCGTGAGCGCCTTCGTCAGCTACGCCGCCATCGTGAAGGCGGGGCCTCAGCACCCCTCGTACCTCAAGGCCATCGAGGGGCTCGTCGACATGCAGCAGCAGCTGGACGAGCAGAACCTGATCCCCAGCCTGCTCAACCAGGCCTACACCGAGGAGGTGCGCGACAAGTGGGTGACGCTGCCGCGCGAGGTGCTGGCCCGCATCAACTACCTGGTGGGCACCATCAGCCACCGCCGCGGCCAGTTCGAGGAGGCCCGCTCGCTCTTGGAGGCCGTGCCCGCCGACAGCCGCGTCTACGCCAAGGCCCGCTACCTGCTGGGCATCGCCCTGGCCGATCCGCGCTTCCCGGGCCGCCCCGGCGAGGCGGACACGCTGGACAAGGCCGCCATCGCCGCCTTCAACGCCGTGCTGGAGCAGAAGGGCGAGCGGCAGCTCGAGCTGGCGGACTCCCAGCACCTGGCGATGCTGGCGCTGGGCCGCCTGCACTACGGGCGCGGCGAGTACAAGGAAGCCACCGCCGCGTACGAGAAGGTGCCGCGCTACACCCGCTATTGGGATCAGGCGCTCTTCGAGAACGGGTTTGCCCGCTTCCAGAACGAGGACTTCGGCGGAGCGCTCGGCAGCCTCCAGGCGCTGCACGCGCCTCAGTTCGCCGGCTCCTTCCAGCCCGAGTCGTGGATCCTCAAGGCCACGGTCTACTACTACAGCTGCCTCTTCGACGAGGTGAAGACGACGCTGGCCTCCTTCGACCAGGTGTACGAGCCGATGGCCAAGCAGCTCGAGCCCTTCGTGCGCGAGGACATGGAGCTGGTGCCCGCCTACAACCTGGTGGCCTCGGAGAACCGGCGGCTGCCGCGCCCGGTGTACCTGTGGCTGCGCAACAACGAGCGCATCCGCGAGGTGATGCGGGTGCTGGACCGGGTGGACGCCGAGAAGCGCGCCATTGTCGCCATGGGCCCCTGGAAGGGCACCCCGCTGGCCGCGCAGACCCTGGGCTCGTTGGAGGATGTGCGTAACACCCTGGTGCAGGTGGGCGGCACCCTGGCCCGCAGCCGCCTGCGCGAGGCCGCTGACAACCTGCGCACCTTCTCCGATCAGGCCGAGATCATCCGCGTGCAGACGGCGCTGGACGAGAAGGACCTGCTCCAGGCCGGCGTGGATCAGAAGGCGCTGCTTACCCGCCAGTCGCTCTACCGGCCCGCCATGCCCGGGGCCGCTTGGAATTACTGGAAGTTCCAGGGGGAGTTCTGGATCGACGAGATCGGCTACTACCAGTACACGCTCAAGCGCGGCTGTCCAGCCAAGCAGGGCCAGGAGCGCACCGAGGCGGGGCCTCAGTAGCCTTTCGCACGGCGCGTCAGGAGTAACGGGGAGGCCCCGCGCGTTGTGTCGCGCGCCGTGGCCGCCCCGTTTTGTTGTTCAGCCCTCAAAACACGCAGTGCCCGTTGGGGCTCAATCGGCCGCGTTGGCACGGTTGCAGCACTTCTCATTCCACGAGTGCGCGTCTACCTTGCGGCGTCCCTTCGATGGCAGGAGTTGGCATGAAGGCGTTCCTTCGGTTCGGTGCGCTGGTGGTGGGCTTGGCGCTCACCTCTAGCGGTGTGGGAGTGGCGGAGGCGGCGGCACCGTCCAAAAAGGCGAAGAAGCCCAGCGCGGCGGCCAAGGCGGCCCCGGGGGCGAAGCCTTCTTCGGCCTCCAAGAAGGCCAAGCCGCCGGCCATCTCGGGCCTGACGGACGAGAAGGAGGGGCGCAAGGGCCCGGCGCGGGTGAGCCCCGCCAACTCCAAGTTCTCCGAGCTGCCGCGCATCGCGGATGAGAAGAAGGATGCGCTGGCGGACAAGAAGCGCGACGAGGCCATCGAGGGCTTCAAGCGGCTGATCCCGAAGATCCAGGACGGCACCTCGCGCAAGGCGGACCTGCTCTACCGGCTCTCGGAGCTGTACTGGGAGAAGTCCAAGTACCTGCACCGGCTGGAGATGGACCGCTTCCTCAAGGCCGAGAAGGCCTATGACGTGGCGGTGTCCCGCGGCGAGAAGGTGGAGGCGCCCAAGGCCGATCACCGCGAGAGCGAGCGCTTCCGCGCCGAGACGATGAGCCTCTACGAGGACATCCTGCGCGACTACCCGCAGTACGAGCTGCGCGACGAGGTGCTCTTCTCGCAGGCGTACAACCTCTACGAGCTCAACCGCCGCGAGGAGGCGGTCAAGCGCTACGAGGAGCTGATCAGCGAGTTCCCGAAGTCCCAGTTCGTGCCGGACGCGTACATCCAGCTGGGCAACCACTACTTCGAGAACAACAAGCTGATGCCCGCGCGGCAGAACTACGAGAAGGCGCGCGAGACGGGCGTGCCGAAGATCTACGCGTACTCCATCTACAAGCTGGCCTGGTGCGACTACAACACCGGCGACTACGACGCGGGCCTCAAGAAGCTGCACGAGGCGGTGGACTACGCCGACACGCGCGGCGAGGAGCTGGGCGACCTGAAGACCGAGGCGCTCAACGACTTGACGGTCTTCTACGTGCAGCTGGATCAGCCCAAGGAGGCCATCGCCTACTTCAAGGCGAAGGCGCCCAAGAAGCGCCAGGCGCGGCTGATGTCGAAGACGGCGGTGGGCCTGGCGGACGCGGGCCACTTCGACAGCGCGATCTACATGTTCCGCTCGCTGATCGACGACGAGCCCATGGGCCCCAACGCGCCCGAGTTCCAGCAGGCCATCGTGCGCTCCTACGAGGGGCTGCGCCAGCGCACCCAGGTCCGCGCGGAGATGAAGCGCATGGTGGACCTGTACAGCCCGGGTAAGAGCTGGTGGCAGAACAACAACGGCAACACGTCGGTGCTGCGCAACGCCTTCAACGTCACCGAAGAGGCCATGCGGGTGATGGTGACCGAGTACCACCAGGAGGCGCAGAAGACGCGCCAGGTGGAGACCTACCGGCTCGCCCGTGACATCTACAAGCAGTACGTGGACGCGTTCGCCTCCAGCACCGATCCGGACTTCGTCTCGGACTCGGCCTTCAACCTGCGCTTCTTCTACGCGGAGATCCTCTGGGCGCTCGAGGAGTGGGAGAACGCCGCCGCCGAGTACGACGCGGTGGTGGCCTTCAAGATTCCGGATCGCGACTCGGCGCGCGAGGTGTCCAACGAGACCTACCGCAAGAGCGCCTCGTTCGCGGCGGTGCTCGCCTACGACAAGCTGGTGAAGATCGAGCGCGGCCAGATCGTGAAGAGCGATCTGAAGGACGGCCAGAAGGTCGACGAGAACAAGTTCAAGGGCGACGTCGAGAAGAAGCGCATCGTCAAGAAGGACGCCAAGGAGCGCCAGGAGGAGCAGCTCACCCGCTTCGAGGAGCGCCTGGTCGCCGCGTGCGACACCTACAACCAGCTGTACCCGAACAACCCGGACGAGGTGGACCTGCGCTACCAGGCCGCCGTCATCCTCTACGATCGCAACCACTTCGTGGATTCGGCGCGGCGCTTCGGTGAGATCATCGCGAAGTTCCCCGAGGAGCGGCGCTCGCGTGACGCGGCGGACCTGACGATGTTCGTGCTGGAGAGCCGCGAGGAGTGGTTCGAGCTCAACAAGCTGTCGCGCCAGTTCCAGGGCAACAAGAAGCTGACCAAGCCGGGCACGGACTTCGCCACCCGCGTGGCCAAGGTCGTCGAGGGCAGCCAGTACAAGTGGGTGGACGAGATCGTCTACCGCAAGGAGAAGAACCCGAAGAAGGCCGCGCAGCTGTTCACCGAGTTCGTCACCGAGTTCCCCAAATCGGAGAACGCGGACCGCGCGCTCACCTACGCGATGATCATCTTCCAGGAGGCCGCCGAGCTGGATCGTGGCGTCGAGGCGGGTGAGCGGGTGCTGCGCGAGTACCCGGACAGCGTCTTCGCGCTGAAGGTGCGCTACACGCTGGCCAACTTCTACGAGCAGATGGCCCAGTTCCGGAAGTCGGCCGAGATGTACGAGGACTTCGTCCAGGCCTACGACACCGCGAGGACCGAGGGCCTGGGCGGCAAGAAGGCCGCCGGCGCCAAGAAGCCCGCCAAGGCCGCGGCGAAGAAGCCGGATGCCGCCGCCACCGCGGCCGCCGAGCCCGCGCCGGTGCCGAAGAACCCGAAGGAGGCCGAGCGCCTGCAGCTGCTCACCGAGGCCGGTGAGTGGGTGGCCGACGCCATGTTCAACGCGGGCCTGTGGTGGGAGGGCGTGGGCGAGTCTCAGAAGGCCATCGCCGCCTACGGCAAGTACATGACGCGCTTCCGCGACCGCAAGGACGTGCCGCAGATCGCCTACAACCTCGCGCTGATCCACGAGAAGGAGGGCAAGCACTACGAGGCGGCCCGCGCTTTCCGCTCGTTCGCGGACACCTACTCGAAGGACTCGCGCACTGCGGCCGGGCAGATCTACCTGGCGAGGTACCGCGAGCTGATGGCGTACCGGCAGCTCAAGGAGGCCCGCCAGCAGGCCGAGAACGCGAAGCCCGAGCAGATCAAGGACGCGCGCCAGGCGATCGAGAACGTGCAGGACGATCTGCTGCGCCTCTGGGCCCGGCTCTCCGATGAGGAGAAGAAGGACGTGCGCGTGCTGGACGCCTACGCCCACGTGCGCTTCCTGGCGCTGGAGCCGCAGTGGAGCCGCTACACCGCCATCCGCTTCTCGCGCGTGTCCACCATCCGCCGCGACCTGGCCGCCAAGCAGCGCGAGATCCAGAAGGTGGAGAAGGCGTACGCGGAGGTGCTGGCCATCGGCTCGGGCGAGTGGGGCATCGCGGCGCTCACCCGCATCGGCCTGGCCTACTCGGACTTCGCCCGCAACATCATCGACTCGCCGGACCCCAAGGGGCTGGATGAGGATCAGCTCGCCATGTACCGCGGCGAGCTGGAGAACCTGGCGCTGCCCCTGGAGGACAAGTCCACCGAGGCGCTGGAGAAGGCGCTCGAGAAGGCCTACGAGCTGGCCATCTACAACGAGTGGACGCTGGCGGCGCAGGACCAGGTGAACCGCTACCGCCCCGGCTCCTACGCCCAGGTGCGCCAGGTGCCCTTCCGCGGCAGCGAGTTCTTCGCCACCTCGGGCGTGGCCAAGGAGCTGGGGATGCCCGCGGCCGCCACGGCTGGCGCGGCGCCCCCGGCGCCCGTAAGCCCCGCTCCGGCCGCTCCGGCTGGCACCGAGCCGCCCGCCACGCCTCCGCAGGCCACGCCGTCGCCCGCCGCCACGGTGGGGGAGGCTCAGCAGTGATGCGCACCCATTCGAAGCAGCACTCAGGGAAGACCGCCATGACGATCGCCCGCACGCTCGCCGCCGCCGCGCTCGCCTTCACCACGGCGTGCGCCACGGCGCCGCAAGTCAAGCCCACGCCCCTGGCCGAGGCCAGGCCCAGGCCGGCGCAGGCTCAGCCCAACGCCAAGGCGCCCACGGGCACCGCTCCGGCCACGCCTGGTAACGGAGACGCGTACGAGGCCTTCATGGCCGCGCTCGCGTCCTTCGACGCCGGGGACTACGAGGCGGCGCGCGCGGGCTTCGAGCAGGTGGTGCAGAAAGCTCCGCAGAGCCTCAACGCGCAGTTCAACCTGGGGCTCATCGCCGAGCGCCAGGGCCGGCTTACGGACGCGCAGACGGCCTACGAGAAGGTCCTCTTCCTGGACCAGAACCACCAGCCCTCGCTGCTGAACCTGGGCCGGCTGTACCGGCTGCAGGACAAGTTCGCCCAGGCCATCTCCCTGTACGAGAAGGCCCTGAAGACGCCGGGCCGCGAGCATGACGTGGCGCTGCTCAACAACCTCACCGTGGCCTACCGGCTGGCGGGCAAGTTCGAGCTGGCCGAGGCCACCGCCCGCCGCGTGCTGGCGCGCAGCAAGGACAACGCGGACGCCTACAAGAACCTGGCGCTCGTCTATTACGACCAGGGCCAGTACCGGCTCGCCGAGCTGGTGAGCGGCAACGCGCGCAAGCTCGCCGAGAGCGATCCGGGCGTCTACAACAACCTGGGGATGATCTACCTGAAGCTCAATGATCGCGCCCGCGCCCTGGCCCAGTTCCAGAAGGCCGTGTCGCTGGATGCGAAGTTCGCTCCGGGCCACATGAACATCGGCGCCATGGCGCTGTCCTACCGCGACTACGTGGGCGCCGAGCGCGCCTTCGCCCAGGCCATGGCGCTGGATCCGCTCTCGTACGACGGCCAGCTCTACTACGCCTACGCGTTGGACGGGCAGAAGGGCCGCGATCCGAAGAAGGGGCTCGCCGCCGGTGAGGCCTTCGAGAAGGTGCTCGCCGTGCGCCCGGACCACTCCGAGGCGATCTGCGGCGCCGGCTGGGCGTACTCCTCGGATCGCGCGGGCTGGGACAAGTCGCTCGCCTTCCTTGAGCGCTGCAAGGGGCTGCAGACCACCACCGCCCAGGACAAGCAGATGATCGACGCCAAGATGCAGGGCCTGGTGGCGATGCGGAAGAGCGGGCAGCTGCAGCCCGCCGCCGACAAGAAGGAGGCCGCTCCGGCCCAGGGCGCCGACGGCTCGAAGCTGCTCGACAAGGTGTCCGAGGACGCCGCCCGCGAAGAGGGCCCGCCGCCCGAGGAGGCCGCTCCCGCCGCGGAGGCCACTCCGGCCGAGCCCGCGCCCGGCATCGGCACCCCGGCCGCCGCTCCGGAGACCGCCGCTCCCTCGCCTGCTCCCTCTCCTTCGCCGTGATGGGGACGCCTGCTCGGTTAAACCTACCGGACACGGTGGGAAAATTTTTCCACTCTCTGGGTGGGCGACGTGGCAGCCGGGAGCCAAGTTCCTTACGATCCAGGGAGTTGTGCTTGGATCGACTCCTGCAACAACGGAGATCACAGATGAAACGACTGGCATCGGCGGTGGCGGTGGTGGCGTTGTGGGCGGCGCCTGCGGTGGCTCAGGACAACACCGAGGTGAAGATCATTCAGGAGGAGGACCGGACGGTCTACCGGAAGAAGACGGTGATCGACTTCACGGACGTGACGGTGGAAGGCGAGCTCACCAAGCCGGAGGGCTCGTACCTGCTGAATCGGAAGAAGACGGACTTCCAGAGCCTCATCAAGGTCCGCGACAACTTCAATCCCGAGCTGCAGAAGTCGGTGGATAACCTCTAGCGCCTGGGAGGGCGCTCGTTTTTCTGGGTGGAAGGGGAAGGGAAAGATCCTCATGGCGGCGGCGAAGAACAACGGACTGAGGTTGCGCATCACCGGGCCCGACGGTTCCACGGTGGAGACCATCGCGGACACCGAGAGCATCATTGTCGGCTCGGGCGCGCAGGCGGCGGTGAAGATTCAGGATCCCAGCGTCTCCAACCTCCACGTGATGTTGAAGGTGGACAAGGACGGCGGGGTGACGGCCATCGATCTCGGCAGCGAGTCCGGGACGCAGGTGGGTGGCCAGAAGCTCGTGGTGCCCAAGAGCCTGGAGCCCGGAGACGTGCTCACGGTGGGCGCCTCGCGGGTGGAGGTGCTCTTCGGCAAGGCGCCGGAGCCTCAGGTGCCCGCGGGCGCCAAGGTGAGCGGCACGGGCTTCCAGGCCTCGATGACGCAGCCGCAGGCGACGGCGGCTCCGCCGGCTCCCCGGTACGCGGTGCCCGAGGTGGTGACTCCACCCGTGCGCACGGCGGCGCCTCCGGGGCTGAAGGCGAAGACGCCCACGCCGCCGCCGATCGCGCCGCAGTCCTCGATGCAGGCCCAGTTCCAGGCCGCGGTGGCGCCTCCTGCGCCGGTGGTGGCGCCTCCTGCGCCGGTGGTGGCTCAGCCCGAGCCCGTGGCGGCCAAGGCAAAGCCCGTGGCGGCCAGGCCCGTGGCCAAGGCGGCCACTCCCGCGGCGACGAAGCGCACCGAGGCGGCCGTGTACCTGCAGGAGCCGCTGCCGCCCAACGCCCAGCCCACGCCCGAGGACAAGGTGCTCCAGGTGGCGATGCTCTGGGGCGACACGCTGCTCGAGGTGCAGCACTTCCGTGACGGGGTGCCGGTCACCATCGGCGAGGGCAAGCGCAACTTCTTCCACGTCTTCGTGCCCGAATTGGGCGCCAGCCACGTGCTCGCGGTGGGCAAGGATGGCAAGGTGGAGCTGAGCGCTCCGGCCAACGCGGGCGTCATCGTCACCAACCAGGGCGATGTGCGCTCCAAGGAGGCGCTGCGCGCGGCCGGACAGCTGACGGGCTCGGCCAGCGGGCAGGCCTTCAGCCTGGGGCTGCATGATCGGGCCGAGGTGGCCTTCGGGACGATCGCCTTCGTGGTGCGCTACGTGCGGCCCTCGCCGGCGATGAAGGTGAACGCGCTGGACGATGGCGACTTCACCTACTTCAAGATCGCCTGCATCAGCCTGATGGCGTCGGCGGCGGTGCTGGTGGCCATCCTGATGACGCCGCGCACGACGGCGGCCTCGGCGGACGACATCTTCCAGGACCAGCAGCGCATGGCGAAGTTCCTGGTCACTCCGGAGAAGAAGCTCGAGCTGAAGAAGCTCAAGCTCGCCGGAGTGGAGGAGGGCGCCAAGGCCAAGGACGAGGAGGGCAAGTTCGGCAAGGAGGAGGCGAAGAAGGCCGAGGCGGATCCCTCCAAGCCGGGCACTCCGGTGGTGGACAAGACGAAGAAGGAGAAGGACCGGCAGGTGGTGGGCAACGTGGGCCTGCTGGGCGCCTTCAAGGGCCTGAAGGGCGGCGCCTCGGACGTGTTCGGTCCGGGCGGCCTGGGCACCGGCATCAACAACGCGCTGGGCGGCCTGAAGACGGGCGCCGGGCTGGGTGATGCGCAGGGCGTGGGCGGCCTGGGCTCGCGCGGCAAGGGCACCGGCGGTGGCGGCACGGCGCTGGGCATCGGCGGCCTGGGCACCCAGGGCACCGGCCGCGGCACGGGCGGCAACGGTGGCATCGACCTGGGCGGCAAGGGCAAGGCCGTCACCAAGGTCATCCCCGGCAAGACGACGGTGATTGGCGGCCTGGACAAGGACGTGATCGCCAAGGTCATCCGGCGGCACCAGAACGAGATCAAGTACTGCTACGAGTCCGAGCTGAACAAGAACCCGAGCCTGGCCGGCAAGGTCGCGGTGGCCTTCACGATTGATCCGACGGGCGCGGTGGCCGAGGCGAACGTGGCGGAGACGACGCTGAACAACTCCACGGCGGAGAACTGCATGCTCTCGCGCATCCGCCGCTGGAAGTTCCCCGAGCCCAAGGGCGGCGGCGTGGTGGCGGTGACGTACCCCTGGCTCTTCTCGCCTTCGGGCGCCGAGGGCGAGCAGTAAGGCCCGCTCAGGGCTGAAGCACGAGAGCCTCCGGTGCGCCTTGCGCCGGGGGCTCTTTCGTTGGTGGAGGACGCTCTGGCGTGCCAATTTTCGCGCCAGCCGTTGCGGCTTCGAGGGGAGCGTCATTAACGTCCAGCGCCGCTTCCGGAGGTTCCTGGGACGGTCTGCATCGGGAGGTTTTGTGAAGAAGTCCCTGCTCGTCGCCGCGTTCGCGCTGTCCTCTTCCGCCTGGGCGGCCACGCCTCCCGAGGGCGTGGAGTTCAAGCCGCGCCGCGGTTTCTTCACCGAGACGGACATCGGGGTGTTCTTCACGCTGGGCGGGGAGAACGCCTACTCGAACGCGCAGTCGTACCTGCAGCTGGGCGTGGGGTATGACTTGACGGAGACGCTGTCGCTGGGGATGCACTTCGGGCTGGGCGCGTCGGCGGCCAACTGCTTCGCGGGCTACCTGCCGGACTCGGACGTGTGCGCCCTGTCGGACAACTTCACCGTGGCGTTCGGCAACGTGACGGCGGCCTACAACGTGAAGCTGGCCGAGCGGCTCTACCTGGCTCCGAAGCTGTCGGCGGGGTACACGCGGCTGGATCCGGCGCCGGTGGACACCGTGGGGGAGCCGGGCCGCTCCATTCACGCGCCCAACGCGGGGGTGGGCATCGGGCTGGAGTACGCGACGATGATGGACCACTTCTCGGTGGGCGCGGACTTCATGGCCCGCTACGTCATCGGCCCGAACATCCCCACGTTCGCGCTGTTCCCGCGGGTGAAGTACACGTTCTGACCGTCAGCAGCCCGTCGCGGGGCGGGCCAGTGGCGCGGCTCCGCGAAAATCCCCGGGATTTCACATCGAAATCCGCGTGCGTCCACCGTTGCGCTGGAGAAACGGAGCTTTGTCGGGCGAGGTCGGATGCGCCGATCCCCCGGCCCAGCCACGAGGGCTGACATGCGTCGACTTCTGAGACTGAGCAGCATCCTGATGGCGTTCCTGGCGGCCTGCGGCGAGTCCGAGGCCCCCGTGGAGCCGCCCGCGCCGCCGCCCACCTACCACCGGGACATCGCCCCGCTGGTTCAGGAGAAGTGCGGCGGCTGCCACGTGGAGGGCGGCATCGCGCCGTTCTCGCTCCAGCGTTACGAGGATGTGTTCCCGATGCGCACCGCCATCCAGGCGGCGGTGAAGCTGCGCTCGATGCCGCCCTGGATGCCGGCGCAGGACTGCACCGACTACGAGCACGATCGCTCGCTCACGGACGAGCAGATCGCGCTGATCTCCCGCTGGGTGGACGAGGGCGGCGCGGAGGGCAGCCCGGCCGATGCGCCCACCTTCGTGGCTCCCCCGGACGAGGGCCTGTCTCGCGTGGATCTGGAGGTGGCGATGCCGCAGGCCTTCACGCCCACGCAGTCGCCGGACGACTACCGCTGCTTCATGATCGACTGGCCCGAGACGGAGGTGCGCTACGTGTCCGGGTTCCGGGCCAACCCGGGGCAGGCCTCGATCGTGCACCACGTCATCGCGTTCCTGGTGCCTCCGGCCGATGTGGCGGACTTCCAGGCGCTGGACGCCGCGGAGCCGGGCCCGGGCTACAAGTGCTACGGAGGCCCTCGCGGCAGCATCGACGTCAACCGGCAGGTGGCGTGGCTTGGCAGCTGGGTGCCTGGCAACAAGGGCATCGACTACCCCGCGGGCACGGGCATCCGGGTGAACCCCGGCTCGAAGATCGTCCTTCAGGTGCACTACAACCTGAGCAGCGCGGTGTCGAACGCGGATCGCACCTCGCTGTCCCTGCGCCTGGAGCCCTCGGTGCGCAAGGAGGCCATCATCCAGCCCTGGGCCAGCCCGATGTGGCTCAACCGCGGGATGCCCATTCCGGCGGGGCAGAGCGATGTGCGGCACCGCTTCTCCTTCGATGTGGTGCCGGTGCTCTCGCAGCTGACCAGAGGCGTCTTCCGCAGCAACGAGCCCATCACCCTGCACACCACCGCGCTGCACATGCACACGCTGGGCAAGTGGGGGAAGATGGAGATCGAGCGCCGCACGGGGACCACCGAGTGCATGGTCGACATCCCCCGGTGGAACTTCCACTGGCAGGGCCAGTACAGCTTCAAGCAGTCCAAGGTGGTGAGCGCGGGGGATCGGATCGCCGTCGAGTGCCACTGGGACAACAGCCTGCCAGGGGCGAAGGACGTGAACTGGGGCGAGGGGACCGAGGACGAGATGTGCCTGGGGTCCTTCTACATGACGCAGTAGTCAGGCGGAGCGCTGGATGAAGTAGTGCAGCTCCAGGTACTTCACGCCGAACAGCCACATCTCGTGGCGGGCCCGCAGCACCACGCCGGGCTCGTCACACGGGGGCTCGGTGGGCGGAGTGCCCTCGGCGGTCCACACCCAGATGGTCTCGTTGAGCGGCAGGCGCAGCGGGAGCAGGCGGGTGGCCAGGTACACGCCTTGATCTCCTCCGGGGGCGCCGGCGAGCGCGCACGAGGTGAGCCGCAGCCCGGTGCCGGTGGGGGAGTCGTGATCCAGCCGCAGGATGCTGCTCATGTTGGAGAAGGGCAGCGGGAAGGCGATGTTCATGTACCGCATCCCGTGCGTGACATGGCTCGAGTAGGCGGCCACGTAGATGGGCAGGCCATCGCTGGCATAGGTGCGGATCCAGCCCCGGACGTTGTGGCGGCCGTCGGCGGTGTCATCCACGGCGACGATGGCGCCCTTCACCCCGTGGCGCTGCAGCTGCGTGTCGCTGGGGAGCACCAGCTGTTGAACGCGCCGGGCGAAGGCGCCCCACAGCTTGCCGCCGAGCCGGAAGCCGGGCTTCCAGTCCGGGACGACCCAGAGCGTGTAGCTCGCGGTGTGCTCGTAGAAGCGGCGGACCTCGGGGGCCACCCGTAGCGGATCGAAGTCCGGGCGCGCGTACTCGGTGAAGTCATCGACGAGGCCCGTGGGCTGGCTGCGCCCGGTGGGCGCCAGGCGCTCGAAGAAGGAGGGGCCCGTGCGGCCTGCCGAGGACAGGCGGCTGAACACCAGGCCCCCGGTGTTGGCGCGAGAGGCGGGGGCCAGCAGGCGCAGCGCGAGCAGGCCCAGCCCCACGAAGCCCACCGCGTTCAGGGAGCCGTGGAACCGGACCATGGTGGGCAGCGGCACCAGGCTGGGGCGGAACAGGCCCCAGAGCGCGGCCAGCGTGGTGGAGGCGAGCAGCGCGAGCCCCGCGCCCACCAGGAGCCCCCGGGCCAGGCCGTGGGGGCCAGGCGCCAGGGCGCTCCGGATCAGCAGGATGGCCAGCGCAGGCAGCAGGGCCACGTAGCACGCCACGCCCAGCACCTCGATGACACGGCTGCCGGCGATGCCCGCGGCCAGCAGCGGCAGCGAGGCCATCAGCCCCCAGGCGAGGAACGGGTGGAGCCACCAGGCGCGCGGGGTGGAGTGCCGCGAGGCCCACAGGCGCCGGCCCAGGGCACCCACGATGAGCAGGAGGCCAAAGCCGGCGAAGTGGAAGTGGATGGCCGTGAGCAGCACCCACAGCCCGCGGAAGCCCGCCAGGGAGGCGTCCGCCAGGTAGGTCAGCATCCACACGGCGCCCACGGGCAGGCAGAGCAGGGCGAAGTCGATGGCGACTTCCTCGTGGAGCAGCTCGCTGCGCCCGGCCAGGCGCGCCAGGCCATGTAGCGCCGCGGCCCCGCTGAACAGCAGGTAGGGCACACCCAGCGCGACGCGGAGCTGCCACGGCAGGCCCGCCGCCGCGAACGCGACGATGAGCCCCAGCGCGCCAAGCCCATGCAGGACGAGAACCGCGCTGAACAGCCGCGGGCGCAGTCCCGCCCGGTGGGGCACGCGGCTCATCGGCAGGCCCAGCGGCACGAGGACCAGGGGAGACAGGAGGAAGAGCGACTCGGCGAGGGCGAACTCATTGAAGGCGCCCGCCACCCAGCGCCAGGCCAGCAGCGAGGCCCAGAGCACCAGCCCGATGAGGGGGGCCCAGGCGTACCCGTCGGCGCCGCGTGGCTTCAGGGCGTACCGCCCGAGAGCTGCCGCGTCGTGGTCCCCCTGCGTCCGCACTTGTCGTAGACCTCGGTGGTGACGCGGCGAGGGCTGTTGCGGGGCCAGTCCCTCATGAGGATGAAGAAGCCCGACACGGCGATGCCCTGCGACTGGGGAATGTACCGGTCCTTGTTCACCACGCTGGTGTACTGCCCCATCACCTGCCACGTGCAGCCGGTCACGTCGCACAGCTGTGCCTCGAGAATGAACCGCACCTGCACCCCGGGGAAGTCGAGGGCCGGGTTGGCCACGCTCGCGCCCAGAATGACGTGGATGCCGCCCTGTGAGCCGTAGTGCACCGTCGGGCCCTGTCCCGCGGGCAGGGGGCGGAACTCATCGATCCCATCGCTCTCGCCCAGGCCGATCGTGAGGTCCCCGGTCAACGTGCACGCCGGGTCCTTGTCGATCAGCACACCGCCGTCGTCCGGCAACGAGGGCTCCGGAGGGAAGGGCGGCCCCGGAGGCGTGGACGGGCACGCCGCGATCAGGCCCAACAGGACCAGCGACAGGCCAAGGAACAGCGGGATCGCGGGCTCGGTGCGGGGTTGGGACATGGGTGGCTCCTCGAGGTGCTCAGGCGAAGCGGACCGCGTACACTGGCGGCAGGTGCGCGGAGACATGGGTCCACGAGTCGCCCCCGTTCTCGGACACCCACAGCGAGCCCGTCGTGCTGCCGAACGCGAGCCGCTCGCCCGTGCCGTCCACGTCGAGCGCGTGGCGCAGGGTGATGTCGTACGCGTGCTCCTGGGGCAGCCCCTCGCGCAGCACGTCCCAGCTCTTGCCCCCGTCTTTCGTGCGCGAGACGACGACGCGCGCATCCACCGGCACGCGCTGCTCGTCCTTGATGGCCGGCACGCGCCAGGCGACGTCCGGCTTGCTGGGGTGCACGGCGATGGCGAACCCGAACACGCTCGGGGCGGCCTCGGAGATGGTCACCCAGCGCTGCCCGCCGTCATCCGAGCGGAACACCCCATTGTGGTGCTGCGCCCAGAGCCGGTTGGGCTGCGCGGCGCAGCGCGCGAGCAGGTGCGGATCCTGAATGGCGGGATCCTCGCGCCGCTCCGGAGGCATGAACTCGGCGAACATGCCGTGGCTGGTCACCTCCCAGCGCTCGCCTCCATCGCGCGTGGTCCACACCCCGCCGCACGAGACGCCGACGACGAGCTCGTTCGGATCCTTCGGGTGCGCGCAGATGGAGTGGATGCCCGGCAGCTCCGCGCCGCCGCCGAACCACTGCTTGCGCAGCGGGTGCTCCCACAGGCCGCGCGCCAGCTCCCACGAGCGGCCGCGATCACGCGAGCGGAACAGGCCTCCGCCAATGGTGCCGCACCACAGCGTGTCGCCCACCATCTCCAGGGCCCAGATCTGCTCCACGCGCCACGGCCACGGCTTGCCGTCCGGCAGCGTCTCCTCCAGGCCCTCGGGCTTCTGGGGGAAGGCGGGCGAGGGCAGCTCCTCCCAGCTGCGGCCGCCGTCCGTGGACGCGCGCAGCTTCACTCCGAAGTGGCCCAGGTACAGCGCGGCATACAGCGTTCCATCCGCCGGAGCCTTCGAGACCAGCGACACCGCGTCGCCCACGAAGGAGCTGTGCGCGATGCTCCAGCGGCCCTGGCCGCGGCGCAGCTCGAACAGGCCCTTGCGCGTGGCGACGAAGATGCGATCCGACATGGCTAACCCCCCGAGAGGGCTTGCATGACGTAGATCTCGACGCCCTCGCCGATCGGATCCTGCTGGCTGGCACGGTCGCGCAATTGCGCGCCGTTGACGAAGATGACCACGTGCTGGCGCAGCGCCCCCTGCTCATCCAGCACATAGCCCCGGGTGCGGGGGTGGCAAGAGAAGTACTGCTCCAGCGCCTCGCGCACGGTGGCCCCGCTGACGGACTCGGGCGGGCACGGCACATGGCGCTGCAGGCTCGAGGTGAAGGAGACGCGCGGCACGGCGGCGCACATTAGCAGCCAGACGCAGCAGGTTGGAAACACGAAGGGCCCGCTCGTCGCTTTCGCGAAGGGCAGGCCCTCGTGTTCGCGAACCGGTCAGGTCGCGAAGCGGCTCAGCGCGTCGTCAGATGGGACGAACGTTCTGCGCCTGCAGGCCCTTGGGGCCACGGCCCACTTCGAACTCCACCTTCTGCCCCTCGGTGAGGCTGCGGAAGCCATCCGCCTGAATCGCGGTGTGGTGGACGAACACGTCCTCGCCGCCGCCATCCTGGGTGATGAAGCCGAAGCCCTTCGCATCGTTGAACCACTTCACAACACCGGTCGCCATATTCGCTTCCTTGAGTCAGCCCGGACGCGGTGAATCGCGCCGGAGTTCCACCCGCTCCGCGAGCGGTAAAACGCGGCTTTGCAGCTTTCCTGAAAAAAAGCCAGTCCCCCCCCTCATTTTTCGGACGACCCAGGGGATAGGGAGCCCCACCACGGCGGCGAAGGTGCTGGCCAGTCAACACACACCTGGGGTAGTGGTTCGTGGACATGCTCCGATACTCCGCCGATCGACGAACGCTGCTGTGGTGCGCCGCCATGCCGGTGGTGGCGCTGTCCATGTACGTGAACCCGGGGTTGATTCCCTATCTGAGCCCGCTGGCGTGTTACCTGGCCCTGGCGGCCGGCGTGATCGCCCACAACCACAACCACTGCCCCACGTTCAAGAACCGGAAGATGAACGACGTGTTCGGCATGTGGCTGTCGGTCTTCTACGGCTACCCGACGTTCGCGTGGATCCCCACGCACAACCTGAACCACCACAAGTACGTGAACAAGGCGGGTGATGCGACGATCACCTGGCGCTACACCAACAAGCACAACTGGCTGGTGGCCTCCACGTACTTCTACGTGTCCGCGTACTTCCAGAGCGACCCCATCAAGGCCTTCATCCGCAAGGCGCGCACGAACAACCCCACGCTCTACCGGCAGATCATCACCCAGTACGTGGTGTGGGGCGGCACGCACGTGCTGCTGCTGGGGCTGGCCATCGCGCTGTTCGGCGGCTGGGAGGGCGTGAGGGTGTGGGTGTTCGCGTTCGGGCTGCCGGCCTTCTTCGCGCTGTGGACGATCATGCTGTTCAACTACATCCAGCACGTGCACACCGACCCCTGGAGCGAGCACAACCACAGCCGCAGCTTCACCAGCAAGGCGATGAACTACCTGCTGTTCAACAACGCGCTGCACACGGTGCACCACGAGCAGCCGGGCGCGCACTGGAGCACGCTGCCCGAGGCGCACGCGAAGATCGAGGCGGAGATCCACCCGGAGCTCAAGCGCAACAGCTTCTTCGCCTGGTGCTTCGACAGCTACGTGCTGGCGCTGTTCTCGCCGCGCTTCGGCACCCAGCAGGTCGGCCGTCCTCCGTTCACGCCTCCAACGGGAGAGAAGGCGGACGTCACCTTCAGCGACCAGTTGGAGGCGGTGGACCGCGGCATCAACGCCTCGCGCGTGTGAGCCCGGGCCTGGGCTAGGACACCCGCGCTCCGCCGGGGCGCGGGCCCTGGTCGGCCTGGATGGCGGCCTCGAACGAGGCCGCGTCGTCGAAGGTGATGAGCGTGCCATCCTCCTGTTCGAAGAGGTACACCGGGCCTTCGCCGGGGCGGGAGATCGAGGTGTAGACGAGGGCGCCCAGGCGCCTCCACACCTCGGGGATGATGCGCTCGCGGGCCTTGTCGGTGAGGAAGCCCGACTCCAGCGCGTGGGTGTTGTACGCCACGGTGCCGTTGAGGTCCGGCGCCGCGGGCGCGCACACCCAGTGCTCGTTGCGGTAGGCGAAGTCGGGCATGGGATCGATGGCCACCGCGCGCACGGGGTTGCCCTGCTCGTCCCGCTTGATGATGTAGCTGGCGTCCATGCTGGGGCCGCCCATCGTCCGCAGCTTCAGGCGGTAGGTGGTGTAGCTCCAGCGCTTGCCCTCCTCGGCCTTCTCGACTTCGCGCACGCGGTCGATGCGCACCAGGTCCACGGGGTAGTTCCACACGGCGAGCCCGGACGAGGTGTCGCACGTGAACGGCAGCCCCATGTTCTTGGTGATGAAGTCGTGGATGTCGATGACCGAGTCGTAGACGGTCTCCTGGCGCACGCGCACGGCGGTGACGGGCACGGGGGCCTGGCGGCTGAGCTCGGTGCGGGCAAAGCGCCCGCGCTCGGACACCTCCACGGTGACGGACTGGTACTGCGCCGTCTTGGGGTTGTACCAGTGCTCGATGAGCTTGCCGCCGCCGCGCTCGTTGAGCTGCAGCGTCTCGTCGGCGAGCTTCACCCAGGCGTCCTTGGTGGGATCGAGCCGCAGGGACTCCTTCACCTCCTGGCGATCTCCGCGCGCGTCGAAGGTGACGAAGGTGACGGTGAGCGTCAGGCGGCGGCCCAGGGCGTCGAGGGTGATCTCGTCCTCGTCGTCGGCGCCCGCGTCGATCCAGTCCGGGTTGGCGGAGAAGGAGCCGTCCTCATTGGGCAGATCGCGACGGAAGCGCGCCGCCGGATCGGGGTACTTCTTCGAGGGATCGGACTTGTGCCACAGCTCTGTCACTTCGGCGTCCACGCGCACGCGGCGGGACCGGCCCAGCTCGAGCAGGATCCAGTGGCCGCCGTCATTGCGGCTGCCGACGAACTTGGTCGTCTCCACTTCGGTGGGGCGTGAGCCGAAGCGGCCGGTAGTGGTCCAGCCGTGCTCGTGGTCCGCGGTGAGGGCGCCGCAGGCATCCCAGATGTCCTCGGCGGAGTAGCTCTGCCGGGCCTGGTCCCGGGGCACGCTCCGGTCGGCGCGGTACAGCTCCACGCCGCGCTTGGGATCGACGCCCATGGCGTTGAGCGGAGCCTCGTTGTGGCAGAACCCCCACCAGCTGATCTCGATGGGCGCCACCGAGATGGCGCCGTCGTGGTTCCAGTCGCTGGCGATGCCCCGGCGAGGGCTCTCTCCCTGGGCCAGGGGGCGGATGCCGAGCTCGCTGCCGGTGACGCGGCGGGACTCGACGTGGCGCGTCAGCTCCGCGGGCACCTTCTCGTTGCCTGGCCGATCGAAGCGCAGCGTTCCGTCGCTGTCGCGGAAGACCGGTGCCCCGGCGTGCTGGGCGTTGGTGCCGTCGAGCGGCGAGTGGAGCGAGAGCAGCTCGTAGACCGGGGCCGCCGTCCCGCTGGCCGGGGCGACGGAGACGCGGTGGCCGTTGCCGTCGCTCCAGGGCAGGCGGTGCACCAGCGCCGCGTGCACGGAGCTCTCCACGCTGCGCTCGTTGATGGCGCGCTCGAAGCCGAAGACCGTCTTGCGGTTGAGCACGTCCTCGATGCGGTTCTTGATGGCGTACCAGGCGTCGGTGCGCGGCGCCGTCTGCGCGAGCATCTTCTGGAGCACCGGGAGGAAGTTGTCCCAGTAGGGCCAGTAGTTCGTGTGCGAGCCGACCTCCATGAGGTAGTCGCGGTCGCACAGCAGTCGCTCCTTCTCGGCCAGGAGCACGGCCTGGATCGGGCCCGAGCCGCCGCGGCCCAGCGGAGAGCCGGCCAGCGCCTTGCCCAGGGCCTCGAAGAAGGCATGGCGCCGCAGGTCCTGAATGCCGAACAGCTCATTGCGGCTGCCGGTCTTCACATCCGTGGCGTCGAAGTACGCGCGGTGCTTGGTGACCAGGGAGCGGATGAGCTGAACGAGCGCGGGCGGCGCCTGCACGGCGCGCACGGCGGCCAGCTCCTCGGCGACGAGATCCCTCGGCGCGGGATCGCTCCACTTCGGGGCATCGAAGACGACCGCGGGGTACACCGCTTCGCCCGCGCGCACGGCGAAGGAGATCGTCGAGCCGCTTGTCTGGACGCGCCAGGTGGCGGGACTGTCCAGCTTCTTGCCGCGCCCAAGGGCCTGGGCCAGATCGCGCGTGGGGGGTACAGGCCCAGTGGGCGAGGGGACAGGCGGAGCGCTGGGCCTGGCGTTAGGCAGGCGGGCGAGAGGCGCCTCGATGCCCAGCTCGCGAGCCAGAGTTTGCGCGCGCTCCCAGGCACCGGGCTCGAAGCGCACGTCCTCCAGCCGGATGCCATGCCCACGTAGGATGCGGCTTGTCTCCAGGTACTCGGCGGGCTGGAGCAGCGCCCGGGCCTCGCCGGCTGTCACCCCGCGCTCACGGGCGTACTCGACGAGAGTGCGGAAGGCCTCCTCGTTGATGACCCCATGCCCGTTGACGAGCATGTCGATGAAACGGACACGAACCCCATAAGTACTCATGATCCCTCCTCCGATGGTCCCCCTCCCATGACTTCAGTGGGGTGGACCGCGCCCGTGGGCGTTTTCTTCACGGAAGAGAATCTGGGGCGGGCGCCGACGCGAAGCGCCATGCGGTGAGCGCCTGGCTGCACTCCGAGGCAGGAGAACAGAGGCTCGGTTGCCTGGAGCCTCAGCCTGGCGGCACCTCTGGGCCTACCGGCCGGTGTCCGTGACACCCGCGGTGGAGAAGGAGGCCATCTCGTGCAGCATGTGGAGCGCCGCGTCCACCAGCCCGAAGGCAAGCGCCGCTCCCGTGCCTTCGCCCAGCCGCAGGCCGAGCTCCAGCAGGGGCTTCTCGTTGAGCTCCAGGAGCACCCGCGGGTGGCCCACCTCGACCGAGAGGTGACTGGCCATCAGGAACGGTTTTATGCGGGGAAACATCCGGAAGGCCAACAGCCCCGCCACCGACGAGGTGAAGCCATCGAGCATCACGGGCACCCGCCGTGAGGCCGCGCCTAGCGCCGCGCCCACCATGCCGGCGATCTCGAAGCCGCCCAGCTGGGCCAGTACCTCCAGCGGATCCGCCGGATCGGGCTTGTTCACCTCGAGGGCGCGCCGTACCGCGTTCACCTTGCGCTGCCAGCCCTCGTCGTCCACGCCCGTGCCACGCCCGGTGGTCTGCTCCGGAGTCGCCCCGGTGAGGGCGCAGGTGAGCGCGCTGGCCGCGGTGCTGTTGCCAATGCCCATCTCTCCCAGGCCCAGCAGCGTTACTCCCTGATCGATCAGATCGTGGGCGACACGGACCCCCACGTCGATGGCACTCTCCGCCACCTCTCGCCGCATGGCGGGGCCTTGCGTGAAGTCGTCCGTGCCAGGCCCCATGCGGTGGATGCGCACCCCGCTGAGCCCCTGCACGGGGAAGCGCACGCCCATGTCCACCACCTCCACCCAGGCACCCGCGTGGCGCGCCAGCACGCTGATGGCGGCGCCGCCTCGGACGAAGTTGGCCACCATCTGTCCCGTCACCTCGGGCGGGTAGGCGCTGACGCCCAGCTGGGCCACGCCGTGATCCGCGGCCATCACCAGCACGACCTTGGAGGGCAGGGCCGGTGTCGTCTCGGCCCTCAGGGCGGCCATGCGGCAGGCCAGCTCCTCCAGGCGCCCCAGGCTGCCTCGGGGCTTCGTCTTCGCATCCACCAGGGCCCGGCAGCGTGCGGCGGCCGCTGGGCTGGGCAAGGGGATGGAATCACCAGCGGACCTGTACGTACGCGCGGCGGGATGGCCAGTGTTCATGACCCGCTGGCCCTAATCCCGTGGGCGGAGCGAAGCAATGTAATTCACGTAAAATCAGTATACCTTGTGAAGACGGTGTAGGGTGCCATCCACCAACAGGCGGAACTGGGTGCCCAGCCAGCCCTGGCGGATCTCGACCTCTACCTGCTTCTCGGCATCGTGCCGCTTCAGGCGTGAGCGCAGGGTGATGGACTTGCCGATGCGGCAGGCGGCCTCGTCGACCTGTTGGCCCGCGACGAGGAGCCGGAACCTGCCTCCCGTCAACGTGATGGAGCCGTGAACTTCGATGCGTACGTCCTCGACGTAGGAGACCTGGCGGTCACTGAAGATGCCCATGAGGAGTCCGGTGGAGGAGGGCGAAGCCCAGGTTGAGCCAGCTCAGGCAGATGGCATAGGTGCCCAGCACATCGCTGGGCCAGTGAGCGCCCGGCACCACGCGGGCGGCGGCCGCCAGCACGAGCACGGCGATGCCCACGCTCGCCACTCCCAGCCGCATGGGGCCGCGAGCCATCCGCAGGGCGACGAGCACGAGCGAGCCCACGGTGACGCTGTAGAGCGTGAGGAAGGTCGAGGGGAAGGAGAAGCCAGAGGGGCTGCCCATGACGGCGACGAGCTCGCGTGAGGGGCGGGGGCGCTCGAAGAGGGACTTGCTCGCCTCACCGAGCAGCTGCTCGAGCACGATCGCGGCGAGCACCAGGGCCGCGGGGCGCAGGCCCGCGAGCCGCCAGGTGCCCAGCACGGCAATGGCCATGAGGATGAACTTGGAGGGCGCGAAGGCGGTGGAGATGAACACCGGCACCCAGCGGGTATTGGGCGAGAGCGCCTGAACGGCCCGTGCGAGGGCGACATCGCCAGGCAGGTAGGGAGTCATCGCCACGGCGGCGCTGACGACGACGGTGCAGAGCGCGGCGACGATGGCTGCGCGGCGGGGGAAACCCTGAGACGGCATGGCGCGCGAATCTAGCGCTCCGCTCGATTCTTGCGAGCGAACGCCGCGCAGGAGGCGTAAGAAAGGCCGGAAGAAAGAGCAAACCCGCCTGTTTGCCTGCTCAGAGGGAGATGGCCGATCGAGCCTTGTACGGCTCGAGTCCCTCCATGCGGCGCTGGGGGCATCCCTCGAGACCGGCACACGTGTTCAGTCGCGGCGCGCGCTGGCCGGTTCCGTGGGCAACCCCAAGAGTTGGGTAATATGATGGGATGCACCACGTTGAGTGGCGCAGCTGGGGGGAGCGGTATGAGCAGTAGATCAGTCTGTCAGGTGGCGCTCGAGGCGCTGCCCGCGAACATGCAGGGCGAGATCATCGCTGGCGAGCTCAGGGTGAGCCGGCGGCCGGCGATCCTCCACGCGGTAGCGTCGTCGCGGCTGGGCGCCAGCCTCATGGGCCCCTTTGATCTGGGAGAGGCGGGGCCTGGCGGGTGGTTCATCCTCGGCAGGCCGGTGCTGCGGCTGAGTGGAGACGTGCTGGTGCCGGATCTCGCGGGCTGGAGGCGGGTCCGGATGCCCGTGCTTCCACGGGCCGGGGCGTCTGTCCATCTGGCGCCGGACTGGGCCTGTGTCCTGCTGTCGCGCGCCAGCGTGGGCCAGGACATGCCGGCCCGGCTGAGCGTGTACGCGCGCGAGGGCGTGAGCCGCGTGTGGCTGGTGGACCCGGAAGCCCGAAGCCTGGAGGTCCTTCGGCTCGAGGGGCGCCGCTACGTGAAAGAGGGGGTGCATGCAGGCACGGCTCTCGTGCGCGCCGAGCCCTTCGACGCGTTGGAGCTGCCGCTGGTGGGCCTCTGGGGGTAGAGGGCAGGGCACGCTGAAAAAGCCACGGGCGCCTCACGAAGCCGTGAGACGCCCGGGTTTACCGAGTGAAGTGAGCTGCCGCGGCGACTACGCCTCGCGCTCCTCGCGCTTGCGGTCGCGCTCGGCGCGGTAGCGCTCGCCCACCGCCAGCGCCTTCTTGCGCATGCGCACCGACTTGGGCGTCACCTCCACCAGCTCGTCGTCGGCGATCCACTCCAGCGCCTTCTCCAGCCCCATCTCGCGCGGAGGCGTGAGGATGACGTTCTCGTCGCGGCCCGCCGCGCGGATGTTCGTCAGCTTCTTCTCGCGGCAGCAGTTGACGTTGAGCTCCGAGGGGTGCGCGTGCTCGCCGATGATCATTCCCTCGTACACCGTCTCGCCGGCGCCGATGAACAGCGAGCCACGCTCCTGGATGCTGAACAGCGCGTACGGCACCGTCTCGCCCAGGCGGTCGGACACCATCGCCCCGTTGCTGCGCTTGGGGATGTAGCCGAACCACGGCTCGTAGCCGTCGAACTGGCTGCTCATGATGCCCTCACCGCGCGTAATGGTGAGGAACTCCGAGCGGAAGCCGATGAGTCCGCGCGCCGGGATGCGGAACTGCAACCGCGTGCGCCCAGAGCCCAGCTGCACCATGTCCGCCATGCGCCCCTTGCGAGGCCCCAGCCGCTCCGTCACCGCGCCCACGCTGGCCTCGGGCACGTCGGCCACGAGCATCTCCATGGGCTCGTGCAGCACGCCGTCGATCGTCTTCGTCACCGGCTCGGGGTTCGAGGCCGTCAGCTCGTAGCCCTCGCGGCGCATCGTCTCGATGATGACCGCCAGCTGAAGCTCTCCGCGGCCCACCACCTTGAACGCGTCCGGCGTGGCCGTGTCCTCCACGCGGATGGCCACGTTACGGTAGGACTCGCGGTACAGGCGCTCGCGCAGCTGGCGGGAGGTGACGTACTTGCCCTCCTTGCCCGCCAGCGGCCCATCGTTCACCCGGAAGATCATCATCATCGTGGGCTCTTCCACGGTGATGCGCGGCAGCGCGATGGGCTTCTCGGGGTGAGACACCGTGTCGCCGATCGAGATGTCCTCGATACCCGCGAAGGAGATGATCTCTCCGGGGCCCGCGTCGGCGATCTCGGCGCGCTTCAGGCCCTGGTAGCCGTACAGCTTGACGATCTTGCCCTGCTGAATCTTGCCGCCCTCACGCACCACCGCCACCGGCATGTTGGGCGTGAAGCGGCCGGCCTGGACGCGGCCCACCGCGAGGCGGCCCACGTAGTCATCGTAGTCCAGGTTCGCCACCAGCAGCTGCGGCGTGTCGTGGTCGCTCGCCGGCGGGGGAGAGATGTGGTTGATGATGGCCTCGAAGAGCGGCGCCAGCGTGGTGCCCTTCTCCTCGAGCTTCGTCGACGCCTGGCCCTGACGCGCGATGGTGTAGAGCACCGGCATCTCGAGCTGCTTATCGTCCGCGCCCAGATCGATGTAGAGCGAGTAGACGTGATCCAACACCTCGGGGGCGCGGGCGTCCTGACGGTCGATCTTGTTGATGACCAGCACCGTCTTCAGGCCCATGCCCAGCGCCTTGCTGAGCACGAAGCGCGTCTGGGGCAGGGGACCTTCGGCCGCGTCCACCAGCAGGATGACGCCGTCCACCAGGCGCAGGCCGCGCTCCACCTCGCCGCCGAAGTCCGCGTGGCCCGGCGTGTCGATGATGTTGATCTGCTTGCCCTTGTAGGTAACGGCCGTGTTCTTCGCGAGAATCGTGATGCCCTTCTCGCGCTCGAGGTCGTTGGAGTCCATCACCCGGTCGACCGTGGCTTCGTTGCTTCGGAAGATGCCCGCCTGGCGGAGCATGTGGTCGACGAGGGTGGTCTTGCCGTGGTCGACGTGAGCGACGATGGCGACGTTACGAATGTTTTCGCGAGCGATCATACGGACAAAGATTCAGAGCTGAAGAGGAAGGCCTTCCGTGCAGCAGGAGGGCTTGAATCCCACCGGAACGCACGAGGCGGGGGCTTATATGCCCTGAGCCTTCACTCCGCAATGAACCTTGGCGGTTACGGCGGTGTCACACCCTGGCCGGACAGCAGGCGAGCGGCCGGGGGCACCGAAATGCCCAGCCGATCCCTGAGGAAGCGCTCGATGCGCAGCTCGATCAGCTCCCGGTACTCCAGGGTGGCCGTGTGGGTGGCCAGCGGCACCAGCATCAGCTCGGCCCCGGGGATGTGCTCGGCCATCTTCCGGGACAGCCACGCGGGGGTGAACTTGTCCTTCTCGCCCGCGACGATGAGCGTGGGCACGTCCACGTGGGGCAGGTGATCCCACGCGGTGTGCGAGGCCAGCGAGTCCAGCGTCCGCACGAAGACGACCGGGTCCATCTTCGCCAGGTGCTCGAAGTAGGGCGCCAGGTCCGCCTTGGAGATGAGATCGCGGTTGAGCTCCATGGACAGCGCTACCTCCATGGCCAGCTCGGTGCTCAGCAGCGAGTGGATGAGCCGCGAGGCGCGCGCCGGGAAGCGCTCCACCAGGTGGCGCAGCACCGGGAAGATGCGCTTGAGGTAGGTGGAGTCGTGGAAGGTGTCCAGCGGGTTGCCGTAGCTGCCGCAGATGAGGATGAGCCCCTTCACCCGGTCCGCGTAGCGGCGGTGGAACTCCAGCGCCACCTGCACGCCCATGGAGTGCCCCAGCAGGACGACTTGCTTCGCGTCGGCCGCGTCCAGCACGCGGTCCAGATCCTCGCAGGTGTAGAGCATGCCGAAGCGGGTGCGATCCCGAGGCAGCCCCGAGCGCCCGTGCCCGCGGTAGTGCCAGCGCACCACGCGGTGCTGCCTGGCCAGGTAGGGCGTGAGGTACTTCCACGCGAAGCCGTCGCAGCCCAGCCCGTCGCACATCACCATGGCGGGCTCGCCCTGGCCGAGCACCTGCAGGTACAGCGACGTGCCATCCGGCACGCTGAGGTAGTCCTGGCGGAAGTATTGATTCATGGGTTCAGGCTTCCGCCTCGTCATTGCCGGTGTCCGGGCCGCGGTCCAGCCCGTACTTGGTGATCTTCAGGATGAGGTTGGAGCGGCTGATGCCCAGCTCCCGGGCAAGCCTGCTCTTGTTGTGCTGCGTGCGCACCAGGCCCCGCTGGATCATCTCCCGCTCCAGCGCCTCCACCGCCTCGTGCATCTTGCCGGTGGCGCGCACCGGGGACATCAGCGGCGTGCCCCCCGGCATCACCGCGTCGCGGATGCGGCTGGAGATGAGATCCGCGGGCAGCGATTCCAGATCCCCCCCAAGAACCAGCAGCCGCTCGATCTCATTCTCCAGCTCGCGGATGTTGCCCGGCCACGGGTAGGCCTGGAGGATGGCCAGCGCCTCGGCGGACAGCCCCCGGGTGCGTTGGCCCTCGCGGTGGTGCTTGCGCAGGAAGTGATCGATGAGCACGGCCAGATCCTCCCGGCGATCTCTCAGCGCGGGCAGGTGCAGGCGGATGACGTTGATGCGGTAATAGAGGTCCTCGCGGAACTCGCCCTTCTTCACCAGCTCGCTCAGGTCCTTGTGGGTGGCGGCGATGACGCGCACGTCCACCTCCTTGGAGTGGTTGCCGCCCACCGGGATGAAGGTGCCCTCCTGCAGCACGCGCAGCAGCTTCACCTGGAGCGCCGGGGACATGTCGCCCACCTCGTCCAGGAAGAAGGTGCCTCCGTCAGCCACCTCGAACAGGCCCTTCTTGTCGCGGATGGCGCCGGTGAACGAGCCGCGCGTGTGGCCAAACAGCGCGCTCTCCAGCAGGTTGTCGTTGAAGGCCGAGCAGTTCTGCACCACGAAGGGCTTGTCCTTGCGCGGGCCGTTGAAGTGGATGGCGCGGGCCACCAGCTCCTTGCCCGTGCCGGACTCGCCGTTGATGAGCACGGTGGAGTCCGAGTTGGCCACCTTCTCCATCAGCTTGAACACCTCGGTCATCGCCACCGAGCGGCCGATGATCTTCTCGAAGCGGTAGCGGTCCGACAGCTCGTTGGACAGCGTGTTGATCGTCTCGTCCTTGCGCGACAGCTCCGCCTCGTAGCTGGCGATCTCGTTCACCGCGAACTCGAGCAGATCCGACAGCTTGCCCGTCTCCGAGGCGTCCATCACCGGAATGCGCGCCACGGCCTTGTCCAGGTCCATGTCCACCGCGGTCAGCTCGCGGATCTGCGCCTTGAGCACCTCGGCCTCGCGCTCGCCCAGCGGCTGGCGCGCGAAGCCCTGCACGAACAGCAGCCCCTCGTACTCGTTGCCCACGTACATCGGCGCGCCGATGATGCTGAAGTTCAGGTGGCACTCGTGGGTGAGCGCCCGCCGCAGCCGCTTGCCCGCCTTGAACTTCTCGTGCAGCACCCGCACCGACTGCGCGCACCGGCGCCCGCCTTCCTTCGACAGCAGCGACAGCCGGCAGAAATCATTCGGCGGAGGCACGATGTCCCCGCGCTGCCACTCCTGCACCACTCCGTGCTTGTCCGCGAACGTCAGCTCCGCTTGCCACCACTTGCGGATGACTTCCTTGAGCATGATGATGGTGTGCAGGTTCTGGTACTTCTCGAAGTCCATCACCACTCCTCGTGCCCGTTGTCCCAGGTCAGGACATCTTCCAACCCGGGTGTCCGAATTTCAGGCGGATTACATATCCTGAGAGCGGCGTACTGTCCGCAGGGTTCTCTCCCTTGAATACATCGGCGCACACGGAGCGAGACACGCGACACGCGCACAGCGGTGGGCATGGCCACGGGCATGGCCATGGGCATGGCCACGGGCCCCATGACGATGGGCACGGCCACGGGCATGGGCACGGGCGTGGGCACGGCAAGCCTCCTGGGCGGCCAGCCAACGCGGCGGAGGAGCGGCGCAAGGATCGCAGCCGGCTGCTGTTCGCGCTGGTGCTCACGGGCACCATCGCGCTGGCCGAGGCGGTGGGCGGCTACCTGACGAACTCGCTGGCGCTGATGTCCGACGCGGGCCACATGTTGACGGACGTGTCCGCGCTGGCGCTGAGCCTGCTGGCGCTGTGGTTCGCGGGCAAGCCGGCCAACCTGAAGAAGACGTACGGCTACTACCGCATGGAGATCCTCAGCGCGCTGCTCAACGGCATGCTGCTGCTGGGCATCACCGTCGTCATCCTCTACGAGGCCTGGCAGCGCTTTCGCGAGCCGGCGCCGGTGCAACTGGGGCCCATGGCGGTGGTGGCGCTGGTGGGCCTGGTGGCCAACCTGGCCGCGCTGGGCTTTCTGCACAACACGCACTCGCTGAACGTGCGCGGGGCCTTCCTGCACGTGCTGGGAGACACGCTCTCCAGCGTGGGCGTGCTGATCGGCGCGGGCATCATGTGGGCGACGGGTTGGTTCATCGTCGATCCCATCATCTCGGTGCTCATCTCGGTGGTGATCGTCGTGGGCGCGCTGCGGCTGGTGCGAGACGCGGTGGACGTGCTGCTCGAGGCGGTGCCCGCGCACGTGGACCTGGAGGCCGTGAAGGAGCTGTTGCTGCGGGTGCCCGGAGTGAGCGCCGTGCACGATCTGCACGTGTGGACCATCTCCAGCGGGCTGTACGCGCTGTCGGCGCACCTGGTGGTGAGCAACCCCCAGGTGTGCAACAACGATGAGATCCTCTCGGCGGTGAAGCACGAGCTTTTCGATCGGTTCGGTATCGATCACACCACCATCCAGATCGAGAGCGAGGCGTACGCGCACCTGGGAGAGGTGCACTGAAAGGTCGCCGGGCGGGCGCTCGCGCACAGTTGTCTTGCAGAGGCCGCGCAGACGGAACATTCTCGTGCGCCAATGAGCGTGCTGGACAAGGTGTTGATGTTGCGGCCAGCGAACGCGGTGGCCCGGCTGGGGCAGAAGTCCCGGCTACCGCTGCTGAGCCCCCAGGAGTTGCTACGAGCGCTGGCAGGAGCGCCGGTGGCGCTGCCGTGCGTGCCTGTGCGGGCCAAGGCGGCGGTGGCCGGCCTGCTGGCGGCGGCGAGGGCGGAGGACGCGGTGCTGGGGCTGGCGTGCAGCCACCCGCTGGCGGATCGCGGCGCCACCGAGCGTTTTCTGGCCGCGGTGAAGGCGGCGGCCGAGGAGTCCGAGCACTCGCGCCCGTTGTTCCTCCAGGCGGGCCCCGTGCGGGTGGCCAAGCCCAAGCCCGAGGGGGTGAAGCTGCAGCAGGAGGCCATCTTCCGGCTGGTGGATGATGGGTTCTCGCTGGTGTCGCTGGACGTGTCGCGGCTGGAGGCCGCCGCGGCGGTGGAGGTGGTGCACACGCTGTCCGCGCCGCTGCGGGAGCGGGAGCTGCCGCTGGAGCTGACGCTGCCGTTGCCCGCGCGGGAGTTCGACACGCCGACGGACGTGGCGTTTCCGCTGCTGCAGGGGCTGCGCGATGCGGGGATCCCGGTGCGCTTCCTGCGGGTGCCGGTGGCGGCGTTCGGCGAGGAGGATCTGGACGTGGGGCTGCTGCACCTGCTGGTGGAGCAGGCCTCGGGGTTCGGGGTGACGGTGACGGTGAGCGATGTGACGGAGCGCTCGGTGCACACGCTGCCCACGCTGGTGGCGGCCGGGGTGCGTAAGGTGGACTGCGCGGGCCCCTTCGATCGCGTGGCGCTGGCGGCCTGGGGGCCGGAGGCGCGCGCCATGGTGGATGAGAAGGCCCAGGCGGCGGGGCTGGAGCCCGCGGAGCTGCTGGGCCTCATCGAGGAGCAGCTGCCCCCGCCCACGCCAGCCGCGCTGCAGCGGCTGGAGGCCATGTCCTTCGCGGAGGCCACGGACATGCTGGCGCTGGTGGGCGCGAGCCGGACGGGGTGGCGCTCCATGACGTGGCTGGCCGAGCACCGGGACGACTGAGCCTATGCGGATCGTCGCTGGCAGCGCGAAGGGTCGCCCCCTGCAAGGGCCCAAGCCGACGTCCCGCCACATCCGCCCCACGGCGGACCGGGTGCGCGAGACGCTCTTCAACGTGCTGGGCCAGTGGTTGGAGGGGCAGGCGGTGTTGGATCTCTACGCGGGCACCGGGGCGCTGGCGCTCGAGGCGCTCTCGCGCGGGGCGGGCCGGGCGGTGCTGGTGGACTCGGATCGCGAGGCCCTGGCCCTGTGCCGGCTGAACACGGACGGGCTGGGCTTCACCGCGCAGGTGGAGATCCTGGCCCAGCCGGTGGCCCGTGCGGTGGAGCTGCTCGGCCGGCGGGGAGACCGCTTCGAGCTGATCTTCGCGGACCCGCCGTACGCGGCCCGGGTGGTGGAGACGGTGGTGGAGCAGGTGGTCAAAGGGGGGCTGCTGGCGCCCGGGGGGATGCTCATCGTCGAGCACGACAAGCGCGAGGCGGCCCCCGAGTCCCACGAGGGGATGGCCCGGGAGGATCAGCGCCGGTTCGGTGACACCCTGGTGAGCTTCTATCGCATTCCTTGACCGACCCGTGGGGTGGGCCGAGACTCGGGGACCATGCGGCTGGCCATCTACCCAGGTTCCTTCGATCCACTCACCAACGGGCACCTCAGCATCATCCACCGTGGCCTGAAGATGTTCGACCGGCTGGTGGTGGCCATCGCGGTGAACCCGAAGAAAGTCCCTCTGTTCACGCTGGAGGAGCGGCGCGAGCTGATCCGCGACGCGTGCCAGGATGACCGGGTGGAGGTGGACTCGTTCCAGGGGCTGCTGGTGGAGTACGCCAAGCAGCGCAAAGTGAACGTGCTGCTGCGCGGCCTGCGCGCGGTGTCCGACTTCGAGTACGAGTTCCAGCTGGCCAATATGAACCGCAAGCTGGCCCCGGACATCGAGACGGTGTTCATGATGACGGGAGAGGACTACTTCTACATCTCGTCGCAGCTGGTGCGGGAGGTGGCCTCGCTGGGTGGGGATGTGACCGACCTGGTGCCTCCCAACGTGTACACCAGGCTCAAGGCCAAGTTCGCTCCGCGCTCCTGATCCGCCGCATGGCCCTTGTTTGGCCCAGCGTGTCGGAGTAGCAAACGGAGCATGCAACTTGCTCAGCGTCTGAAGGCCATCAAGCCGTCTCCCACCCTGGCACTGAACGCGCGCGCCAAGGCCCTGTCCGCGCAGGGCGTGGACGTGGCGGGGTTCGCGGCGGGCGAGCCGGACTACGACACGCCGGAGTACATCAAGCAGGCGGCCATCGACTGCCTGAAGGCGGGCTTCACCAAGTACACGCCGACCGCGGGCATCGTCGAGCTGCGTGAGGCCATCTGCGCCAAGCTGCAGAAGGACAACGGGCTGACGTTCGCGCCGGATCAGGTGCTGGTGTCGGTGGGGGCCAAGCACTCGCTGTACAACATCTTCCAGGCGCTGCTGAACGAGGGCGACGAGGTCATCATCTTCGCGCCGTACTGGGTGAGCTACCCGGACATGGTGAACCTGGCCGGGGGCAAGCCGGTCATCATCAACACGCGCGAGGAGGACGGCTTCGCGCCGGATCCGGAGACCATCCGCCGGGCGCTCACGCCGCGCACGCGGGCGATCATCATCAACAGCCCCAGCAACCCCACGGGCGCGGTGTTCTCGCGGGCCACGCTGGAGGGGATTGCCGCGGCGGTGCGTGGGCATGACTGCCTGATCGTCAGCGACGACATCTACGAGAAGCTGATGTACGAGGGCGAGTTCCTGAGCATCGCCAACGTGGCGCCGGACCTGGTGCCGCGGCTGGTGGTGGTCAACGGCATGAGCAAGTCGTACTCGATGACGGGCTGGCGCCTGGGGTACACGGCGGGGCCCAAGCCGCTGATCGTGGGCATGAACCTGGTGCAGGACCAGTCCACGTCGAACCCGTCGTCCATCAGTCAGAAGGCGGCGGTGGCGGCGCTGAAGGGCCCGGCGGACACGATCGACACGATGGTGACGGAGTACCGGGCGCGCCGGGAGCTGATCGTCTCGGGGCTGAACGCGCTGGATGGGGTGCGCTGCCGGCAGCCGGAGGGCGCGTTCTACGTGTTCCCGAACGTGAGCGCGCTGATGGAGCGCACGTACAAGGGCGCGAAGCTGGGCAGCTCGACGCGGATCTCCGAGGTGCTGCTGGAGGACTTCCGGGTGGCGGTGATGCCGGGGGCACCGTTCGGCGCGGAGGGCTACCTGCGCATGAGCTTCGTCACCTCGCGCGAGGTGATCCAGAAGGGCCTGTCGCGGATGCGCGAGTTCGTCTCCGCGCTGAAGTAGTCCCCTCCCGTGCGGGAGGGGACTGGAGTGCTACGGCCTCAGTTCCAGCAGTTGCCCGGCTGGTTCATGATGTGGACCCAGAAGCGGTTCGGGCGGTTGGTGGTGGCGCCGCGTGGGTGGGTGGAGGGGGGCGTGGCGAGCGGGGAGATGGTCCCCTTGGCCCGCCAACCCCAGCCGCCGCCACCATCGTGGTGCTCCGCCATCCGGTAGCCTGGCCCGAAGGTATTTGCGCAGATGGTGTTGGCCGCGGCCAGGGAGGTGAGATCGGTGCCACGAACCAGGAAAGGTGTGAGCGCGACCGTTCCCCCGGTCCATCCATCGTAGAAATCAGAGGGTGGGCCACAGTTCGCCAGCCCGTCCTTCTTGATGCAGAGCAATGGTCTGGACTCCGTGCACAGGGTGTCTCCCTGGTACGGGTCGCAGTAGCTCTCGCAGGTAACACGCGTCTGCCCGCAGCTGTCGGAAGCGCCCTGGACCCACGTCAGCCCACGTTTAGTTGTCGAACCCCCTTGGATGTTCAGGGTGAAACTGCCACAACTCGTGCTGTAGCCGTCCACGGTGATGCGGATGCGCTGGCCAGCGGAGAGCGCAACGGTCATCGCGGACTGGGCTGTGCCTGACGCGTCATCGTTGCACCCGATCAGAGTTCCAGTGGCGTGGTTGGTCAGTTGAAGCACGGTGTCATAGGTGGAGCCCGCCGTGGTGAAGGTGAAGGTACCAGCGAAGGGAGCCGTCCAGAGATAGGACTGGTCCGAGGCGTTATTGCTGTCACAGCCGGAGTTGACACCGTTGGGTTTGCCGCAGGTGCTCCCCTGGGCGACGGCCGAGCCGAGTCTCGAGCCCAGGTCTGGCGTGCCACAACCCCCGGGCGTGCCGGTGCAGACGCCACTGCTGTTGCAGGTATCTCCCGTGGTGCAGGCATCGCCGTCGTTACACGCTGATCCGGCGGGACGGAGCGAGTAGTTACAGGCACCGTTCACGCACCTTCCGGCAGTTTGGTAGCAGCCCCCGGGCGGCGGCGTGTCACAGCCGCGGCACTGCCCCGAGATGCTCAGGTCGTAGGTGCCACAGGCGTCGGGACGCTGACTTTGGGTATCGACCACGACGAGCATCTGCTGCCCGCGGACGAGATCCGCCTCAAGCCAGGTCTGATGTTCGCCGTTCGGGCCATCGTCCTTGCACAAGAGTACTTGGGCGGACGAACTGGCTGATTTAAGCGCCACCACGGTGTCGAAGTTGGAGCCTTCGGTGTTGATTTTGTAGCGGTCACTGGCAGGGACTGTCCATGAGTAGACGACGTCTGGCGTGTTTGTCCCCCAAACGTCGGGGCAGTCGGAGGTCGGAGTCGGCAGCGGTTCGAAGTCGCTGATCTTGCCACAGGTGGTGCCAGTAACCACGAGCGGTTCCATGCCACCGTCTAGGCTACCGCCCTGCGATGCTTGAAGAACACTTCCCAAAGGAAGCTCATCTTCCAGAGGGAAAGAGGGCTCACAGGCGGAGAGGAGCATGCAGAAGGCAAGGCCTAGGCCTGCCCGAATTTTTCCAAACAGAGGACGTTCAGTCATGGTGACGCTCCTTTTAGCTACCAGGCGCTGGGACCGATGAGGCCGCCGTTGGCGGAAGCTTTGGTCACGTCGTCCCAGTCGATGATGAAGTTGCCGTTGACATCGCGTGCGTCCGTCGCGGAGGTGCTCGTCGGCGGAGTTGTCACTGCGGGACCGATGAGGGATATGTCGGCCCAGTCGATGTCGTTGTCGTCGTCGACGTTGCCTCCGTACAGCGTCACCGTGGGCAGAGTCACAGTCGCCCCCGCAGTCAACGTGAGGCTGGGACGCTGGGCAGAGAGATGACCCTTGCGGGACGCGATGACGGAAACGGTTCCCGGGTTTACCTGGACCGAGAAGTTGCCAGCATTGTCCGTAGCGATTGAGCCCAGCATCGTGGTGCTATTGCGCACGCGCACCGTGACAGCGCCGTGGCTGCTACGGTACTGCCGCAACACTTTGCCCTGGAGGAGAGCCGTCTGTGGCGTGCCATTGACGCTGAGGAGGCTCCCATTGCACACGTTATAGGGGTGGGGCGGAATGCCCGTGCGCGGCTCACCAAGCGGAAGTGCTGCGCCCCAGGCCGCGCCCGTGTTTACGATGGCGTACGGCGCGCCGTTGATGAAGAATTCCACGTTGACGTTAGTTGGCAGGTTGTAGAGCGCGTGAGGGCCTGGATTGGTGACAGCGAGGATCTGGTCCCGGAACCAGGGAGCTGGAACCTTGATGCGCACGCTCAGCGCGCCACCGGCGGATCCGTAGAAGTACATCGGATCAATGGTCAGCTTGATGCATGCAGGGTCCCCAAACTTGATGTCGAAGTTCCACACGGTGAAGTGACGCACTTCGCCGGTAGCCACGCCATCAACGACGTTGCCCATGCCTTCCTCGACCCACAGGCCGCGATTCTGGTCGTACCACCACAGAGGCACCGAGCCGCTAAAGGTGTTGGCCGGGTCCACGCGCAAGCTGATCTGCGCGGCGCGGCCGGGGGCCAGGTTGTAGAGGATGTTGTTGGCATCCCGGAACTCGGCCGAGAAAGCGCCGATGCTCTGCAGCACCACGGGCTGGCCATTGACGTCGACGCCGCTCATGTCACCCACCATCTGCTCGTTGCGCAGGTCATAGGTGTAGAGCTGAAGCTGGATCGAGGCGGGGGCAGGGCGGCCCTGGGAATCGACCAGCGAGCCAGCAGGGATGGAGATGCGGGTGCCTCGGCTGTCGGTGACGTCGATGTTCTGCGTCGGATTGATGTTGAAGAGCTCCGCTCGGGTCAGGCGGATGTTCATGTTGTCCAGCGCGGTGCCGGTGTGGATGACCGAGTAAGGCACATAGCCGTTACGGGTGGCCTCGATGACATAGCGCGTGTTGGTGGGCACGTAGATCTCGAACGTGCCAGTCGAGGTGGTCATCTTTCTATACCCGTTGACTCTGATGAGACCTGTCAGGGGAAGCCCATCCTTGTCGGTCAGTCGACCCGCGAACCGCTCGTATTGTGTCTGGGCTGACGCAGTCGAAGCCCCGCCAAGACAGAGCGCGATGAGGAGTGCGGAAAGACCGCGGAGGAAAACCGGGACGGGTTGATTGCGCATTGACACCTCTGCTTTCCGTGGGGCTTGAGTACCCCGCGGTGTGCTCGTGGACATAAAAATGCCACGGAGAGGCGAAATTAGTGCTCAATGTGTGGTGCGGAAGCGTGACAACTCACCCGATTGGAGCATGTGTCGTTTGGAGTTCAGGGGCGCGAGCCAGCTGTTCAGATGCTGAAGCAAGTGGAGATGCGTCAGGGCTTGAATGCACCGAGGCCGGAGGCTGCTGAACTTTTCAGCAAGCTCCGGCCTCGATTCTCAGAATCTAAGTTACTCAGATGCCAGATCTGGGACTGCTGAAATTACAATCAGCGCAGGTTGACGAGGCCTCGTCTGGCTCGCAACCGCCATTTCCGCAGGCGAGGCCGCCACCGCAGTCTGCCGGACAGCTCGAGTAATTCTCGCCAGCTTCGCAGATGCCGTTGCCGCAGTAGACGCTGGTACAGCGGTCCGCCAACGTTGGCTGAGGACAGGCCGAGTTACAGGTGGTTAGTTGGCCGGAGCACATATCCGCGGACCGGCAGTCAGGGTGGTTGTCGAAGTAGCAGGGGAAATCGACGAGCACCGAGGGGCACACCGCGCAGCCATGCTCGCCGCAACCTGCCCAGCTTCCCGAGGTCGGGCCGCAGACCGGAGCGGGTTTGCTGAGGAAGTTCTCCAGCACCGCTTTGCGGTGGGGGAGGAACACGTCCGTGAGTGCCGGGGAGATGCGGAAGCGCAGGCCGTGCGGACCGGCCTCCGGCGACACCTCGCTCACATGCACGAACCCCTGTGAGGGAGGCCAGATCATCCCGTTGCCCAGGTCGTTGTTAGGAGCGGAGTTGTTGTGCTGATGGCAACCCGCGCAGGACTGCGTCATGGCACGACGGACAATATGGTCAGGCGTCAGCGTGCTCCCCACACCTGTCAGCCTGGATTGGATGTTGGTACGCAAGGTGGAGGGGTTAGGTGTGAACTGAGCGACGTACTCGTTCTCGGTGAACTGCGCTTCGCTCTCGCCGCTGTTGAAGCGATCCGCGATGGACATGCTGAACGTGTTGATGTCGTTGCGTGCCAGGGAGGGCACCTGCTCCGGAAAGGCGGTGTTCTGGAAGTCTGGCTTCTGTGGGTGCACGCTGCTGGGGCTGAACAACAGGCCTGCGGGGTTCGTCTTCACCGTGACTGGCATGAAGCGCAGCGCGCAGGTTCCGGTGCAGGTCTTCTTCAGCTTGAACTCGCGCAGCGTCCACGGGATCTGCATGAACTGATTGGTGCGGATCTGTCCGGAGGCCCCGCTCACCCGGTTGCCGTAATTGTTGATGTGGACGACCGGCATGAAGCCAGACAGGCCATTGAAGTAGAAGTTCTGCAGCCGGGCCGCCCGTACGCTGGGATCGCCTTCCAAGCTCAGGTCCGCCCAGAACTGGGCCACGGGCCTGCATCCCTCGACCCCCAGAAAGGGCTGTGGGTTGGGCAACAGCGCCTCGAAGATGATCAGGTTGCGCTTCAGGGCGTTGGTCTGCCCCTCCTTGCGAGCGAAGATGATGCGGTACTCGCCACAGTCACTGCCACTCGTGTTCGCCAGGTCGAAGCGGTTGAACAGACCAATGGGAATGTACGAAGCAGGGTTCGTCCCTGGATTGGCGAACGGATCCTCGTTGACCTGCGCTCCTTCCGCCCGCGGGCAGGTGTAGTCGAAGCCGTTCAGTGTCGGGGTGCCATTGGTGAGGGTGTCGTCGCAGTGGGGGCCCAGGCCGAGGCCAGGCCCCTGGTTCGCCGTGTCCCACCACTGGCGGTAGAGCCGCAGAGGCGTCAGGCCCTGTACTCCGGATTGTGTCACCAGCTGGTTCATCACCCGTTGAAAGCTGAACTGGCTCAGGATGACCTGGTCCGTCACCGCCAGCGAGCGGCGTGGGTCCACCGTGGTGCCCAGCTGCCGTGGGCCGTCGCTCAGCGGCAGCATGCCGATGCCGCGGCGCTCCGGGTGCAGGGGCTTCTGGGACGACTCGGCAAGCTCCTCTGCCGCTCGCGCGTCCGTGGAGGTATAGCCAGCGATGAGAAGCGCCGCAGTCAGAGCCGAGAGCGGAAGCCTGAACCAGGGCCTGCTTCGCTCCATGCACTCTGCTGCTCCCGATGAAAAACCGGACCGCACGCCATTCCCTAGATTCCGTCTTGCCATGAAATACCCCCACCGCCCTGCGCCGTATGAACTACGAGTTTATGATTGTGATTGAGGTATGCAATACGCCGGGTGAAGCCCAGTGCACCGCCTCGCCGTGGTTGGAAAGAAGGAGCTTCACGGGCCGCGCTGGTCGATGATCATCTCCGGGAGCGGCTCTTTGACAGTCCAGTCAAACCTGATGGGCGTTGGATCAGGGTTGTTGGCGGCGTCCCTGGCACGCACCCGGAAGATATGGTTTCCCGCCGACAAGCCGGTCACGGTGAAGGGGGAGACACAAGGCTTGAATCCCGCCGCCGAATCATCCACGTTGCACTGGAAGGTGGAGCCGCCTTCGGTGGAGCTGAAGGTGAAGGTGGCAGTGGTTGAATAGGATAGCTTGGGCGGCATGGAGTCCAGCCGGGTGTCCGGAGGCGTCAGATCCACGGCCACGGTGCGAGTTTCGGGAGTGGCGTCGATGTTACCGGCGGCATCCCGCGCACGGACCTTGAAGGTGTAAGTACCCTCGGCCAAAGCCTGGAAGGCGGTCGGCGAGGTGCATGTGGAGAAGGGAGCTCCCTGCCAGCTGCACTCGAAGGTGGCACCACTCTCGGTAGCGCTGAAGCTGAACGTGGCGGTAGTGGAGCGGGTGGGCGAGGGGGTAGCAGAATCGATCCGGGTCTCCGGGGCTGTCACATCCCCATCGCTGACGAACAGCTCGGCGCTGGAGAGGTCCTGAGCACCCTTGCCCCCCAGGGCAATCACCCGGCCGGAGGGAAGCAGGGTGGCGGTATGCATGCTGCGCGCTTCAGCCATGAGCGTGGTGGAAGTCCACAGCCCAGTGGACGGATCGTACAGCTCAGCGCTCGCGATGGGCGTGTTGTTCCCGCCAAAACCGCCTGAGACGAGGAGCCGGGAGTCCTGCAGCAGGGTGGCTGCGTGGTAGTTGCGGGCCTGCTCCAGCACGCCGGTGGTCTCCCATAGGCCGGTAGCAGGATCGTACAGCTCGGCGGAGGCGGGCCGGCCCGCCTCGCTATAACCGCCCACGGCGAGAATGCTCCCGTTCTTCAGCCGCGTGGCCGTGTGGTAGCCACGAGCGAAGTTGAGAGGAGACGCCGCCGTCCACTGGCCCGTGGCCGGGTCATACAGCTCGGCGCTGGCGAGGTAGCTGGTGGTGCCCCACCCACCCACGACGAGTACCTTGCCGTCAGGCAGCAGGGTCGCCGTATGCGAGTCGCGGGCCTGGGAGAGCGAGCCGGTGACGGTCCAGCTGCCGGTGGCCGGGTCGTACAGCTCGGCATTGGTCAATGTGAAGCTGTCGTTCCAACCGCCGGCCACGAGGACCCTGCCATCGGGCAGCTCGGTCGCGGTGTGGTACTGGCGTCCCTGGGAGAGAGAGCCAATGACCGTCCAGGTACCCTGGCTGGGGTCATAGATCTCGGCGGTGGCGGCATAGGTGCTGCCGTCCCATCCACCCACGACGAGGATCCTTCCTCCGGACAGCAGAGTCGCGCTATGGCCCATCCTGGGCCGGGACAGAGGCGCGGTGGTGACCCACCTGCCGGTGGTGGAGTCGTACAGCTCCACCTGGTTCAGTACGCTGCCGTTCGTCAGGCCTCCGCCAACGACGAGCACCTTCCCGCCATTCAGCAGGGTGGCCGTGTGGAGGTAGCGGGCCCTCGAGAGGGGGGCCGCGGGCTGCCATGTCGCACTGGCCAGGAGGGAGGAGCCGCTGCGCATGCTGAAGGCTTCGCGTGAGGACTGTTCCGGACCACAGGCCACCGCCAGCAGCACCGAGGCAGTCAACAAAGCGAGCAGCCCCGAGCGCGGCAATTCCCATGCCGCCAGGGGCTTTGCATGCGTATCCTCTACAGGGGGGAGTTGAAAAACCATATGGCTCATGTCTGACTCTCCTCCACTTGATGCGGTTGATTGCTCGATGCCTGAGCAGGCATGAGCAGCAATGCCGGCCCTCCCCCACGCCACCCTCTGCCGGAGCCCTGACACAACCCGGGTGCTCGAAGAGACTGCGAGCGTGGACGCGAGCAGAAAAGACTGCCACGTCCACGCGCTGATACTTCTGATCTGAGAGCAGACAGGGCCCCGGGAGGACCCGGGGTCCTGTTCAGCGTGACATCAACGAGCCGAGACCTTCAGGCTACTCTGGTAGTCCTTGTGCCAGCGGCTTGGAAGCCTCCGCAGTACATCCGCGGTGCGATCCTCGCGGTTTTTGAACTCATGGGCTTTCTGCAGGCCCAGATCTCCGACGAGGAAACCGTTGGCGTACATCGAGCTGCCCGCGGGGAAGCTCTTCTGGGCCAGCGTGCTCGTGTCGAGCTTCAGGTTGTAGACCTGGTCGTGGTACAGCTCGCGCTTGACCGTCACGAGTGTGCGGGTTCCAGACCGGGTGAGAACCTTGCTCCCCACGTTCAGTTCCTCGGCCCAGACCACGCCACGGTCCGGAGTGAGCACCGGGTGGGATCTCGTCATCAGAAGCTCGTGACCCGCGTCATCCTGGATGCGAACCATGGGGATGCGCTCGATGCCAACTGATATGTCCGCCACACTCAGCGCCACACCGGAGCTGTCCGTCACGACCTTGCTGCCCTTGGCGATCTTCTCGATGTTGGCGGTCTTCCCATCCGCCATCAGAATCTGGGTCCCCTTGGCCAGACAGCTGTAGACGATCTGGTGCTTGGGGACACTCGGCATGCCAGGAGTGGTCGCGCTCCTGACAGAGGAGATCTTGCTCGTGACAGTGGTGGGACCGGACGGCCGCTGCATCACCACCTGGATCGAGAGGAAGAAGTCCACGTCCTCATAAGGCCGGAAGAGGATACCGTTGAAGATGCCCTTGCTCTGCGGCACGTCCCAGAGTACCTGGCGAGGATCATTGGGATTGATTGTCAGGAAGTTGCTGAAGGGGCCAAAGGCCATTTCCCGAGGGCCGCCACTCTCCTCCACGAGCTTGACGTGGGTCTGGGCGGTATTGAGGATCTGCGTGACCCTAAACGGGAAGGTGATGCTCCCCTTGAGAGGAATCTGGACCTGCCGGAAGCCCACCATGGGATAGTCACAGTCGCCGTAGTTGCGGTCGAGACAGATGGTGACGATGCCATCCTTGTTCGAGTCCTTGGGATGGAACACGATGCCACCTGGCGGCGGCTTGACAGACTGGGACGTCATGTACACCTCGTCCACGCCACCCTTGGAGATCAGGTTCACCGAGTCAACGATGAAGACGTCATCACCCACGAAGGGCATAGGCCCCGTGGCACGCGCTTTGAGCTTGCGCCCGTCACCAAAGACTTCGCCCCACCCGTAGTCAGAGAGCTGCTGGGTCTGGTCCTCGTTCCAGACCACGACATCGACGAAGTTGTAGTCCGCGCCTCCCTGAATGGTAGCGAACGCAGTGGCTTCGAATGTCGTGCCTCCAGGCAGGACAACGAAGTCGCCGACCAGATGATCCCGGGGAGCGGCGTCCGCGAAGGCGGAGACCTGCGACTTCTGCTCCTGGTGGCGGGAGCGAAGCTTCTCGAGGGTGGCGAAGAACTGAGGATAGCGCTCGGGGGTCTTGCCCGTTGCGGCCATACGCCCGCGAAGAAAGCGGTATTGCACCTCATCCGAGAGATCAAGCTTGAGGGTTCCTCCTCCCTCGCTCGCGATGAGCTGGCGCATGTACTCGTGGTCGCTTCGCGCGGATGGACTGAACTCCATCATGCGCTTGCTGGTGCTTCCTTCCTGCTCAGAGTGACAGCCAATCCCCCCCACCAGGCCCAGCAGGCACAGCAGTGCACTGAAGGCTCTTCCTGAACACCCCATACGTTGGCTCTCCTTTTAGATGGCCGCCGGTCTTGTCCTCGCACACGTGAGTCAATAGGGAACGGCAGAGGTAATCCGATTCACGGAGGAGGGCGCTTTTTGGGCCATCACTGGAAAGCATTGCAGCTCAAATGCCACATGGTGGGATTACGTAGATGTTTTCATGTCTCTCAGGATGCGACTGTTTTTCCATGTCAGCCATAGACACATGGCCCAGGGATGAATGGATTGGCCGATACGCCAGATGCCCTCGGGGATGAGAGACTTTGCAGCGGAAGACAATCGCCGCTCGGTAATGGACTGGCACTCCAGGGCAGGGAGTTAGCCTGGCTTCGTGAAATCCTTCCTACTGTGGGGAAAGAAGTCCACAACGCACCCGGATGTGTTCGATGAAAGAACTACGCTGGGCGGTGTGAACTATCAGTCCGTGTAAGCGAAGGCTCGGGGCGGGGTGCCCTTCGGGGCGCGGAAGAGCAGCACCGCCGCGCGGCCCGAGAGGTTGCCCACCGCCGCGTAGATGTCCGGATCCTTCAGGTTCCCCAGGCCCAGGCGCGCCGGGGCCTTGCCGTACTTCTTCTCCATCTCCGCGACCGGCAGCACCTCGATGTCATAGAGGGTGACGAGATCCGTGCGCTTCTGCCGGAGCTGCTTCACCCACGTGGCCACCAGCTCCTCGGGCGTGTTGAACCGCTTGTCCTCGAGCTGGAACGGAAAGATCAGGCCCCCCACAGCCCCTCGGACATCCCCGTCGATCAGGTTGCCGAAGATGAGCCGCGCCTCGGACTTGATCTCTCTGCGCAGGTACTCCTCCGCGGAGAGCTTCGAGTCCGCGGCGTCCGTCGTGGGCGCCGGCCCCACCGTGGGTTGAGGCGGGGCCGGGACGGGAGCCGCTACCGCAGGAGGCGCCGCCGGAGTGGGCGCCGGAGCCTTCGCGGCAGGAGCCGGTGCCGCGGGCGTCGGGGCCGGAGCCTGGGCCGCCGGGGCCGGAGCCGTGGGCTTGGGAGCCGGAGTCTGGGCCGCCGGAGCGGGCGCTGGTGCCGCTGGCGCGGGAGTAGGCGCCGCCGGAGTAGGCGCCGGAGTAGGCGCCGCCGGAGTGGGGGCCGCTGGTGCCGGGGCAGCGGCGGCTGGGGGCTCGGCCTTCGGCTCGGGGGCCGGCGCCGTGGGCGCGGCCGGCGGGGCCTGAGCCGGTTCGGGGCTTTGGGCCAGAGCGGGGGATGCGAGGGTGACGAGCAGGGCCAGGGACCAGCGACGCATGGAACCTCCGAGGAGCGCTCGGGTTTTACCAGAGCCGCGCCCGGATGGCCTGCGTCCTTCTGAAGCAGGCGGACGCAAGCCTCAATCGCCACGTGCATGTGCGGGCACGGGTTGGTATGGGGCCCCCAATGCCCAAGCGGAACGATATTCGGAAGGTCCTCGTGATTGGGTCGGGGCCGATTGTCATCGGCCAGGCCGTGGAGTTCGACTACTCCGGCACTCAGGCCATCAAGGCGCTCCGGGACGAGGGCGTCGAGGTGGTGTTGCTCAACAGCAACCCCGCCACCGTGATGACCGATCCCGAGTTTGCTCACCGCACCTACATCGAGCCCATCACCGTCGAGGCCGCCGAGAAGATCCTCGCCGCCGAGCGCCCCGACTCCGTGCTGCCCACCATGGGCGGGCAGACCGCCCTCAACCTCGCCAAGGCCCTGGCCGAGCAGGGCATCCTTCAGAAGTATGGCGTGCGCCTGATCGGCGCCTCGCTCGAGGCCATCAACAAGGCCGAGGACCGCCAGCTCTTCAAGGCCGCCATGCAGAAGATCGGCGTGGCCCTGCCCAAGAGCGGCTACGCCAGGACGATCGACGAGGCGCTGGGGCTCATCGGGGAGCTGGGCTTCCCCGCCATCATCCGCCCCTCGTTCACCCTGGGCGGCACCGGCGGCGGCATCGCCTACAACCGCGACGAGTACGAGCAGATCTGCCGCTCGGGCCTCAAGGCCAGCCCCACCTCCACCATCCTGGTCGAGGAGAGCGTGCTCGGCTGGAAGGAGTACGAGCTGGAGGTGGTTCGCGACTCCGCCGACAACGTCATCATCGTCTGCTCCATCGAGAACCTGGACCCCATGGGCGTGCACACCGGTGACTCCATCACCGTGGCCCCCGCGCAGACGCTCACCGATCGCGAGTACCAGCGCATGCGCGAGGCCTCGCTGGCCATCATCCGCGAGATCGGCGTCGACACCGGCGGCTCCAACATCCAGTTCGGCATCCACCCGCGCGATGGCCGCATGGTCGTCATCGAGATGAACCCGCGCGTGTCCCGCTCCAGCGCGCTGGCCTCCAAGGCCACCGGCTACCCCATCGCGAAGATCGCCGCCAAGCTGGCCCTGGGCTACACCCTGGACGAGCTGCGCAACGACATCACCCGCGACACGCCCGCCTCGTTCGAGCCCACCATCGACTATGTGGTGGTGAAGATCCCCCGCTTCAACTTCGAGAAGTTCCCCCGCGCTGACCGCACGCTGACCACCAGCATGCGCTCGGTGGGTGAGGTGATGGCCATTGGCCGGACCTTCTCCGAGGCCTACCTCAAGGCCCTGCGCTCGATGGAGGCCGGCCGCCTGGCCCTGGAGTCCCCGGATCTGCCCCAGGAGAAGGAGGAGCGCGAGAAGGTGCTGCGCGAGGCCCTGCGCATTCCCCGGCCCGATCGCCCCTGGTTCGTCGCCCAGGCCTTCCGCGAGGGCATGACGGTGGATCAGGTGCACCAGCTGTCCTCCATCGATCCGTGGTTCCTGCGGAAGATCGAGGGGCTGGTGCAGCGCGCCCATGCCCTGCAGGAGTACGGCCGCCTGGATCAGATGCCCGACGAGGTGCTGCGCGAGGCCAAGGCGCACGGGTTCTCGGATCGCTACCTGGCGGAGCTGCTGGGCTACCCCGAGGCCGAGGTGCGCGCCCACCGCCACGCGCGCGGCATCCGGCCCGTGTACAAGCGCGTGGACACCTGCGCCGCCGAGTTCGAGGCGTACACCCCATACCTGTACTCCACCTATGAGGAGGAGGACGAGGCGCCCCCCACCGATCGCAAGAAGGTGCTCATCCTGGGCAGCGGGCCCATCCGCATCGGCCAGGGCATCGAGTTCGACTACTGCTGCGTGCACGCCGCCTTCTCGCTGCGAGAGGCCGGGTACGAGACGGTGATGGTCAACTGCAACCCGGAGACCGTCTCCACCGACTACGACACCTCGGACCGCCTGTACTTCGAGCCCCTCACCATCGAGGACGTGCTCGAGGTGGCCGAGCGAGAGAAGCCCATCGGCGCCATCGTCCAGTTCGGCGGGCAGACGCCGCTCAAGCTCAGCGTGCCCCTGGAGAAGGCCGGCCTGCCCGTGCTGGGCACCTCGCCGGATGCCATCGACCGCGCCGAGGATCGCGAGCGCTTCGCCAAGCTGATCGAGAAGCTGGGGCTCACTCAGCCGGAGAATGGCGTGGCCCGCAGCCCCTCAGAGGCCTTCAAGATCGCCGAGCGCATTGGCTACCCCGTCATGGTGCGCCCCAGCTACGTGCTCGGCGGCCGGGCCATGGAGACGGTGTACGACCAGAGCAGCCTGGAGCGCTACATGCGCGAGGCGGTCAGCGCCTCGCCCGAGCACCCCGTGCTCATCGATCGCTTCCTCAAGGATGCCATCGAGGTGGATCTGGATCTGGTCGCTGACCGCACCGGCGCCGTGCTGGTGGGCGGAGTGCTGGAGCACATCCAGGAGGCTGGCGTGCACTCGGGTGACGCCGCCGCCACGCTGCCTCCTCACTCGCTGTCGCCGGACCTCGTCGAGCGCATGAAGGATCAGGCCATCGCCCTGGCCCGCGAGCTGAAGGTGGTCGGGCTGATGAACGTGCAGTTCGCCATCCAGGGGAAGACCATCTACATCCTGGAGGTCAACCCGCGCGCCAGCCGCACCGTGCCCTTCATCTCGAAGGCTACCGGGGTGTCCATGGCGAAGCTGGCCGCCCTGTGCATGGTGGGCAAGACGCTCCAGGAGCTGGGCCACACGCAGGAAGTCGAGTTCACCCACAAGGCCGTGAAGGAGTCCGTGTTCCCCTTCGCGCGCTTCGCTGGCGTGGACGTCATCCTCGGGCCGGAGATGAAGTCCACCGGCGAGGTGATGGGCCTGGCCGATGACTACCCCTCCGCCTTCGCCAAGAGCCAGCTGGCCGCGGGCGTGAAGCTGCCCCGCTCGGGCCGGGTGTTCATCTCCGTGAAGGACGATGACAAGCCGGCCGTGGTGGACCTGGCCAAGCGCCTGCGCACCATGGGCTACGAGCTGGTGGCCACCGGCGGCACCCACGCGTACCTGGCCACCAAGGGCATTCAGGCCCAGCGCGTGCTCAAGGTGAAGGAGGGCCGCCCCAACATCGTCGACAAGATCGTCGACGGGGCGATCGTGCTCGTCATCAACACCACCTTCGGCAAGCAGGAGATCTCCGACAGCTTCTCGCTGCGCCGCGAGTCCCTGATGCACGGCATTCCGTACTACACCACCGTGCAGCAGGCCCGCATGGCCGTGGGCGCGCTCGAGGCCCTGCGGCGCGCCGAGCTGAGCGTCAAGCCGCTCCAGGACTACCTGAAGGTCATGCCGCGCCCGGGCTGAGCCGCTACTGCGGCAGCCCGGAGTGAGGGTCGCTCCCGTGCGGAGCGGCCGTCAGCGGCACCCGGCAGCGCAGCTCCACCTCGGTCTCCAGCGCCGCCAGGTTCTCGCGCATCGCCTTGGCCCACTTCGCCCTGGGCTGCTCCTGCAGCTTCGAGTGCGCCAGATCGATCGAGACGCTCAGCTCCTCGATCGTCATCTCCGAGATCGCCTTGCCCTTGTAGGGCCCGAACGCCACCGCCGCCGGGCGGGCCGGGGCCACCGGCACCGGGCTGGCCCCCGGAGCGGCCGCCGTGGGCGCGCCCAGCTGCGGAGCCGTGAAGTCCTCCACGTCCTGGGTGAACATGTCCGAGCACCGCGCCAGCGCGATGGCGCCGTCCACCTGCGCCCGCTTCTTCGCCATCTTCAGGATCGTGTTGTCCAGATCCGCGATGTTGTCCTGCTCCACCCGGCCCACCGTCTGCAGGGTAATGCGCTCGTCCGTCTCGACGTACTTCTCGCCGCAGCCGCCCTTGCGCTTGAAGCACACCCAGCCGCCGCCGTACTCGGCCTTGCCCTGGATGATCGCCTCCTTGCCGCAGGTGGGGCACTTGCGGTTGGCCGTGCGCCAGCGGTACCGGCTCTCGCGGCTGTTAGCCGAGCCGTAGCCCTCCGCCATCACCGCCCCCGTGTCCCGGCTGACGATCCGGCAGCGGAACGTGTACTTGAAGAAGCCCCCCTCGAAGTCCTCGTGGCTGAACTCCGGCACCAGCGTGAACTCCGGCGTGCAGCGGAACAAGTCGATCAGCTTCTCCGCGCCGGGCTTGAGCAGCGTGGGCCGGTCCGCCCCCGCGATGCGGCCGAAGTCCGTGCCCTCCACCATGCACTGCTTCACGTACTGCCCCAGGAGCTGGCGCTGCTCGCGCTCCTCCTGCAGCAGCTCGAGCGTGAGGTGCGCCCGCCGCGTCATCGGCGTCAGTGCCTCACTGCGAAACATTTCACCCTGCATGGCCGCCTCCTGCTTTCCCATCGCTGTCAACACGGATCTCTAGAGCAGGGGTCTGACGTTGGGCCGTCGCCGGGCCGGCGGGGGGAGGGGGCAGGTAGGAGAATGGGCGAAAAAAAACGGGAGCGTCGCCGCCCCCGTTTCTCTGCCTGTGGCTGTCTACCCCTCCGGAACTACTGGAGGGACGGGGTGTTCTCGGCGAAGTACTCGTGGTTGTCCGCGTTGTTCAGGGCCTTGGTCGGATCAGAGCTGGCGAGGCTCTTGGCGTTCGTCTGGCCGTATGCCCAGTCATCCGTGGCGGCCACCGCGTTGAAGTGGCTGATCTCGTGGATGAGCGTGCCGCCCTTGGAGTCAGTGCCCGTCATCGGCGCGGCCCAGAAGGCCTTGCACACGTACACCACGTAGGGCTTCGTCGGGTACACGTAGGCGTAGTAGTTCTGCTTGCAGCCGCAGTCCACCGTGAGCGTCTTGGTGTCGAACACATCCTTGATCGCAGCGAACTGGGTCCTGGCCTTGGTCCAGTTGGTGCTCGAGAAGGCGCCGAACCAGGTGGTGTAGCGCGCCGTGCCCGAGGGCGTGGTGCTGGTCAGGTAGTTGAGCGAGTTCGCCGCCATGGTGTTGCCAGCGCTCACCGCCTGGAGCACCGTCGACTGCTGGGTGGCGTCGCACTTGGTGAAGGCCACGGTGCCCAGCGTGGTGACGGGGCCCGAGTCCTCCACCGGCCCGCTCTTGCGGCCCTCGAGGAACACCTCCACGGCGTTGGACTTCAGGCCCTTGGAGTCCACGCTGATGCTGTAGGTGCCCGTCTTGGACAGATCATAGAAGAGCGACAGGTCCACCGTGCGGGTGAGGCTCTCGCCCGGCTTCAGGTGCACGTAGTCCTCGGCCCGCGCGGGGCCGCGCTTGTAGTGGGCGCCGAGGTACTGCACCGGCTGGCCGTTCAGCTTCACGTCGAACAGGGACTCCTCGAGCTCAGCGTCCGGCAGGGCCCACCGCAGCATCTGCACGCGGGCCTGGCCCTGGTTGCGCATCGTGACGGTGACCTTGGGAGTCTGCCGGTCCGCGGTCAGGTTCACCGACAGCCTGGGCTCGGCCGTCGTGCCCGACAGCTCCTGGCTTACGCTGGCCTGCTCCTGAAGCGCGCGCTCGTTCTCGGGCGCACCGCACGCGGCACCCAGCAGTGACGCACCGACGAAGCAGCCGATCAGCCAGTTACGGCCCTGAAGACTCTTGCTCATGTGGCGGACTTCCTTGTTGGGGGATAGCCCTTCGGCCGCCGAGGGCCAGAGGGTGGCTTCCTTATAACAAGGCTTAGCCTGCTTTCTGGCACCAAAAGGGATACCCGGAAGGGCAGATGGTAAATTGTTGGCAACTACCTGAGAAGTGCTTGGGCGACGTGATTTTTGGATTATCCGATGGGAATTAAGTCTAAGTGCACTTGAAATTAGCTTAATCCGCCTCCACCATGCACCGCGTTAGTTCCTTCTTGAGGGAGGCGGTATGAAGAAGTGGGCGGCTGTGGGATTGCTGGCTGGAGTCGGGGTGCTCGGAATGCTGGTGACGCCGGCGGCCCAGGCGAAGCAGGGCGGGCCCATCAACGCGGCCGATACCGCCTGGATCCTCACCGCCACGGCGCTGGTGCTGCTGATGACGCCGGGCCTGTCGTTCTTCTACGGCGGCATGGTGCGGCTGAAGAACGTGGTGTCCACGCTGCTGCAGAGCTTCATGGCCATGGCCGTCATCAGCCTGCTGTGGGTGGTGGTGGGCTTCAGCCTGAGCTTCGGAGACAGCTTCCACGGGTTCATTGGCGATCCGCGCACCTTCTTCATGTTCAACGGAGTGGGCGGTGAGACGCACCCGGACCTGGCGCCCACCATCCCGCTGCTGCTGTTCGCGCTGTTCCAGCTGAAGTTCGCCATCATCACCCCGGCGCTCATCACCGGCGCGTTCGCCGAGCGCGTGCGCTTCAAGGCGTACGTGCTCTTCATGGTGCTCTTCAGCCTCGTCGTCTACGCGCCGCTGGCGCACTGGACGTGGCACCCCGAGGGCTTCCTGCGCAAGCTGGGCGTGCTGGACTTCGCGGGCGGCACGGTGGTGCACATGTCCGCGGGCTTCGCCGCGCTGGCGGGAGCCCTGGTGCTGGGCCGCCGGCAGGTGCACAAGGAGAACCGCTCCCATACCCCCGCCAACCTGCCGTTCGTGCTGCTGGGCACGGGCATGCTGTGGTTCGGCTGGTTCGGCTTCAACGCGGGCTCGGCGCTGGGCGCCTCGGCGGCGGCCGCGCTGGCGTTTGCCACCACCAACACCGCCTCGGCGGCGGCCATGCTGGGCTGGATCGCCTTTGACTGGCTGCGAGGCCGCAAGCCCAGCGCCATGGGCGCGTGCGTGGGCGCCGTGGTGGGCCTGGTGGCCGTGACGCCCGCGGCCGGCTTCATCACCGTGGGCCAGAGCATCATGGTGGGCCTGGTGGCCAGCTTCGTCAGCAACGCCGCCGCGCACTTCAAGAGCCGCACCGCGCTGGATGACACGCTGGATGTGTTCCCCTGCCACGGCCTGGGCGGCGCGGTGGGCATGGTGCTCACCGGCGTGCTGGCCAAGGACGTGGGCCTGCTCTACGGCGAGACGCGCACCTTCCTCATGCACATGCTGGCCCTGGTGCTGGTGTCCGTCTTCTCCTTCGTGGGCTCGTACCTGCTCTACAAGCTGGTGGACCGCATCGTCCCGCTGCGCGTGAGCGCCAAGCACGAGGAGCAGGGGCTCGATCTCAGCCAGCACGGCGAGACGGTGGGCGAGACGGCGCTGGCTCCCGAGGCTCCGGTGGCCGCCGCCAGCCCGCGCCCCGTGTCTGGCAAAGGCTCCGAGGGCTCCGTGCCCGCCATGGCGTAACGGGTTGCTGGGCTCACCTCGCGCGGCTAGCGTGCCGCGCGAGGTGAACGGCCATCGTTACGTGGCGGGAGAGGGTTTCCATGAGGCGCTGGGCTGTTGCCGTGGGCACCCTGGTGGCGGTGGTTGCCCTGGTCTCATGGGCCCGTCAGCCGCCCTCCCCGGTGAGCGCCGAGGCCCCGCCCACCGTGTTCTCCGAGGCCCGCGCCGAGCCCCTGGTGCGACAGCTCGCGGGGGAGCTTGGCCCCCGGCCTCACGGTGGCGCCGAGGCGGAGCGCGCGGCGCAGCTGCTGGCTCAGCGCCTGCGGGAGCTGCCTGGCCTGGAGGTGCAGGTTCAAGAGGCCGAGGGCGCTTACGTGGGCCTGGATCGGGCCTCGGCCTACCGGGTGCGCAATGTCCTGGCCCGGTTTCCGGGCCGCGAGCCTGGCGCCGCGGTGCTCATCTCCGCGCACTATGACAGCCATGCCGATGCGCCCGGTGCCGGCGACAACGCGGTGGCCGTAGCCGCGGCGGTGGAGGTGGCCCGAGCGCTCGCCGCCGGCCCCAGGCTCCGTCACGCGGTCATCTTCAACTTCAATGGAGGCGAGGAGTACGGGCTGGTGGGCGCCGACGGGTTCCTCCAGCACCCGTGGTCCCGTGAAGTCCACGCCGTGCTCAACCTGGACTCGGCCGGCCCTGGTGGAAAGTCGCTCCTGTTCCGCGCGTCAAACGGTGCCGGTGGCCTGCTGGACGCCTACGCCAGCGCCGTGCCCCGGCCCTTCGGCTCGGTGGTGGGAGAGGACCTGTTCCGCGCGGCGCTCGTGCCCTCGGACACGGACTTCCGCGTCTACAACGAGCGGGGGCTGCGCACCCTGGACATGGCCTTCATCGAAGATGGCTACGCGTACCACACCCGCCTGGATACGCCGGACCGGGTGACGCCCGGCAGCCTCCAGCACGTGGGCGACAACACCCTGGCGCTCGCGCGCGCGCTGGCCGAGGGCCCGCTGCCTCCCAGCCCTACACCCGGGCCCTTCCTCTATTACGATCTGCTGGGCGTGGTGATGTTCGTCTACTCGGCCCGCACGGCGCTGGTGCTCGCGGGGCTGTCCACGCTGGGCGTGCTGGGCGCGCTGCTCCTCGCCTGGCGGCGGGGTGGGGTGACGCTGGCGGAGCTGGGGTGGGGGACGGGGCTCTCGCTGGCGGGGCTGCTGGCCGGGTTGATTGCCCCCGCGCTGCTCGGGCTGAGCGTCTCTTTGGGGCTGGGCCGCCCGCACGGCTGGTACGCCACCCCGAGCCTGGCCTGGCTCGCGTTCGGCACGGTGGCCCTCGCGGGCCCGCTGGCCGTGAGCGCCGCGTGGGTGCGCCGGGCCGAGCACAGGGGCGTGCCGGGTGAGCGCCAGGCCCTCACGCTCTGGGCCGGTGGCCTGCTGGCGTGGACACTGCTCCAGGGGGCGCTGGTGGCGCTGGGCGCGGTGGTGGCGTTCCTGGCCAGCTGGTGGCTGCTGCCTGGAGCGCTGGGGCTGGCCGCCGCCTGTCGCTGGCCGCGCTGGAGGCCCCTGCTGGCGTGGGCCTCGTTTCTTCCCGGGGCCCTGATCACCGCGCAGAGCGGGCTGTTGCTGCTGGAGCTCTTCATCCCCATCGCGGGCCGCTCGGGCCCGGTCATTCCTTTCGATCCCGTCATCGCGCTGATGGTGGCGCTGCTCATCACGCTGGCGGCGCTGACGGGCCTGCCGGCGCTGCTCCCGCAGCAGGGCCTGGGGCGCGTGGCGCTGGGGCTGGCCGTGGTGGGAGCGCTGTCCACGGCAGCCCTGGCGCTGACGCCTCCTTACTCACCCGAGCGCCCCAAGCGCGTGACGCTGTCCCACGCGGACGAAGAGGATCAGTCCCGGCTGTGGGTGGATGGCGCGGACTTCCTCGATGTGCAGGGCCTGCTGCCCGGCCTGAGCGTGCGGACCCGGCATGGCGCATCGCAGCAACATCGCATGCCGGAGAAGCCCACGGGCCGGGCTCCTCCCGCGATCGAAGTGCTTCCCCTGGGCGCCCAGCCGGACGGGACACGCTCCGTCACTGTCCGCTGGAGCGGCGAGCCCGGAGAGCGGCTCTCCGTGTTCATCCCGCGCCGGGCCCTGGCGGGCTGGTCTCTCGAGCCTCCACTGCCCGTGCTGCCCCAGGACGAGCGCCCTTACGCGATCCATGTCCTGGGCAAGCCCGAGGCCACCTGGGAGGTGACGCTGCGATTGCGCGGCGCGGCGCCCGTCAAGGTGCGCTTCCGTGAGGTGGATGAGCGCCTGCTCACGCCATCCTTGGAGCACACACGAGCGTCGTTTCCTCCCTGGGTGAATGTGGGTACACGCGTCTTGTCCTGGAGGACAGTGGCGCTCTGAGCAGCATCCGTGGGCGGGGGGGCTTACTGGAGATGCGGAAGCGAGGGTTGATGGTACCCCGCTTAACGTGCGATGACCGGATTTCCTCCCTCTCTCTCCATGTTTGCTGAGTCCCCACCTGGCCTACAGGCCAGCAACGTCCGCTTTCCGGTGCCGCCTCGGCTCTACGGGCGAGACGCGCAGGCGGCCACGTTGCTGCAGTGCTTCGAGCGGGTGGCGCAGAGTGGGCGGCCCGAGCTGGTGCTGGTGCGAGGGTACTCGGGCATCGGCAAGTCCTCGCTGGTGCGCGAGCTGAGCCGGCCGGTGGCGGAGCGGCAGGGCTTCTTCCTGAGCGGCAAGTGCGATCAGTTCCAGCGGGAGATTCCGTACACCCCGCTGGAGAAGGCGTTCCGGGGGCTGGTGCACCAGCTGATGGCCAGCCCGAAGCCGCAGCTGGAGCAGTGGCGCGGGCGGCTGCACGAGGCCTGGGAGGATCAGGGCCAGGTGCTGGTGGACGTGGTGCCTCAGCTGGAGTTCCTCGCGGGCAGACAGCCCCCGGTGCCAGAGCTGCCGCCGGGCGAGGCGCAGCACCGCTTCAGCCGGCTGTTCCTGAAGTTCCTCGGGGTGTTCGCCCGGGCTGAGCACCCGCTCGTCGTGTTCCTGGATGATCTGCAGTGGGTGGACCTGGCCACGCTGCGGCTCATTCAGTACCTGCTGACGCACGCGGAGACGTTGCCGCTGTTGTTGGTGGGCGCCTACCGCGACAACGAAACCCTGCCGACCGATGCCCTATCGGTGATGGTGGCGGAGATGCGCCAGGCGAGCGCCCGGGTGATGGAGCTGCCGCTTCAGCCGCTGAGCTTCGATCAGGTGGAGCGGCTCGTCGCCGACGCGCTGCCGGGGGCCGCGGAGTCCATCAGCGGGCCGCTGGCGGCCCTGGTGCACGAGAAGACGGGCGGCAACCCGTTCTTCCTGCTCCAGTTCATGTGGACGCTGACTCAGGACGGGCTGCTGAGCCGCACGCCCGAGGGGGCGTGGCGCTTCGATGCCGAGGCCATCCGGGCGAAGGACTACTCGGACAACGTGGTTGACTTCATGGTGAGCCGGCTGCGCCAGCTGCCCACCCCCACGCAGCACCTGCTGCAGCTGGCCGCGTGCGTGGGCAACACCTTCCCGCTGCAGCTGCTGGTCATCATCTCGGGGCTGTCGCCTCGCGACGTGACGCCCATCCTCGAGCAGGCGCTCCAGGAGGGCATGTTGGTGCGCGCCGGCTCGGAGCAGTTCCGGTTCCTCCATGATCGGATCCAGCAGGCGGCCTACGCCCTCATCTCCGAGCCGGAGCGCAAGGCGGTGCACCTGCGCATTGGCCGGATGCAGCTGGCGAGCCTGTCCGCGGAGGAGCTGCGCGAGAAGGTGTTCGAGGTGGTGGCCCAGCTCAACGCCGGGGCGGAGCTGATCGACGACGCCCAGGAGCGCCACCGCGTGGCGCGGCTGAATGCCGAGGCGGGCTGGAAGGCCAGCGCCTCGACGGCGTTCCGCTCGGCGGCCGCGTACTTCCAGCTGGCCTTCGGGCTCATCCCCGGCGATCCCTGGCACACGGATCGCGAGCTGGCCTTCAAGCTGGAGCTGGACCGCGCCAGCAGCGAGTTCATGAGCGGCAACGCCGCGGAGACACGCCGCGTGGTGGAGGCGCTGCGCGAGCGCGCCCTCACCCCCGCGGACATGGCCGCCGTGTACCGCCTGAAGAGCGACGTGCACCTGGCCTCCAACGAGATCGATCAGGCGCTCTCGTGCCTGCTGGAGGCGCTGACCAAGCTGGGCATGCCGCTGCCGCCCCGGCCCACCTGGGACGAGGTGGTGGCCGCCAACGACGAGGTGTCGGCGCTGCTGGCGGGCCGGCCCATCGAGAGCCTGGTCGATTTGCCGCTGATGACCGAGCCGCAGACCAAGGCGATCATGCGGGTGCTGGCCGCGCTGTTCACCCCGGCCTACTTCACCGACAAGAACCTGCTGGTGCTGCACCTGTGCCGCATGGTGGCCATGAGCCTGCGCCACGGCAACAGCGAGGCGGCGGTGCACGGCTACGCCTGGTACGGCATGGTGCTGGGGCCCGTCTTCAAGCGCTACGCGCAGGGCTATGACTTCGGGGTGCTGGCGTGCGATCTCGTCGAGCGCCACCACTTCTCCGCCGCGCGGGCCAAGGCGCTCTACAGCCTGGAGATGATCAACTACTGGTCGGGCACCATCGGCTTGTCGCTGGAGCTGATCCGCACCGCGTTCCACCACGCGCTGCAGAGCGGCGACTTCCAGATCGCCTGCTACGCCAGCAACCACATCGTCACGGACCGGCTGGCGCTGGGGCACCCGCTGGAGCAGGTGTACCAGGAGTCCGTCGAGCGGCTGAGCTTCGCGCGCAAGGCGGGCTACCAGGCCGTTCAGGACATCATCCACCACACCCAGCGCTACGTGCAGCAGCTGCGCGGGCTGTCACGCTCGTTCGACACGTTGAACGGAGAGGGCTTCGACGAGGAGGCGTTCGAGGCCGGGCTGACGCCCCAGCACATGAGCACCATGCGGTGCTGGTACTGGGTCATCAAGATGAAGTCGCGCTTCCTCTGCGGCGCGTACGAGCAGGCGCTGGAGGCGGGAGCGCGGGCCGCCGAGCTCACCTGGGCTTCGCTGGGCCACATTCAGCTGCTGGACTTCCACCTGTACCGGGCGCTGTCGCTGGCGGCGTGCTACCCGGCGGCCGAGCCCGAGGCGCAGCAGCGCTACCTCGACGAGATGCGGGGGCACCAGCAGCAGCTGGCCGAGTGGTCGGATCTGTGCGCGCAGAACTTCCGCGCCCCCGAGCAGCTGGTGGCCGCGGAGCTGGCCCGCGTCGCCGGTGGCATGGAGGAGGCGCTGCGCTCGTATGAGGAGGCCATCCGCGCCGCGCGCACCCACGGCTTCATTCAGCACGAGGCCCTGGCCTGCGAGCTGGCGGCGGGGTTCTGGCGCGAGCGCATGGTGTCCACCGTCGCGGACACCTATGCCCGGCAGGCCCGGGACGCGTACCTGCGGTGGGGCGCCCACGGCAAGGTGCAGCAGCTGCAGGCCCAGTGGTCTCACCTGGTGTCCTTCGCGGCTGCGCCGCTCAGCGCTCCAGGCGCGCGCACGCCCCAGCGTGAGGCGCTCGCGCTGGTGAAGGCGCTGTCGGGTGAGCTCGTCCTCGAGCGGCTGGCGCCCGCCGTGGTCCGCCTGGCGCTCGAGAGCGCCGAGGCCCAGCGCGGCATGCTGCTGCTGTCGCTGCATGAGTCGCTCTCGGTGGCGGCGTTCCTGGACAACACCACGCCGGGCGCCTCGGAGCGCCTGGACGAGAGCCACCTGCCCTGGGAGCTCATCTCCTACGTGAACCGCACGCGCGAGCACGTGCTCATTGGCGATGCCTCGCAGCCGCACGTGTTCTCGTCTGATCCCTACCTGGCCCGGGGCCACGCCCGCGCGGTGCTCTGCCTTCCGCTGGTGCACGAGGACACGCTGCTGGGGGTGCTGTACCTGGAGAACCACCGCGCGTCCCACTCCTTCACCACCGAGCGCCTGGCGCTGCTGGGGGTGCTGGCCGAGCAGGCCGCCTGCTCGCTGGAGAACGCGCGCCTGTACGCCAGCGCCCAGCGCGCCGAGGAGGCGCTGCGCCACGCCAACTCCGAGCTGGAGCAGCGCCTGGAGGGCCGTACCTGGGAGCTCAAGCAGGCCGAGGCCCGGGTGCTGGACGCCGCGCGCACCTCGGACCTGTCCGAGGTGGCCGCCAGCGTGCTGCACAACGTGGGCAACGTGCTCACCAGCGCCGTCGTCAACCTGCACCTGCTGCGCAAGAAGGTGGACACCTCGCGCCTGGGCCGGCTCAAGCAGCTCACCGGCATGCTGGAAGAGCACCGCGGCAACCTGGCCCCCTTCCTCGAGAAGGATCCCCGCGGCACCCATGTCATGACGTACCTGTTCGAGCTGGCCGACGAGCTGCTGCGCGAGCAGGGCGCGCTGCGCGAGGGCATGGACAAGCTGAGCAAGCACGTCGATCACATCCGCGCCATCCTCCAGGTTCAGCAGAGCTACGTGCGTGGCACCCTGCTGCCCGAGGAGTGCGATCTGGCGCAGCTGATCGAGGACGCGCTGAGCATCCAGCTGCCCGCGCTCCAGCGCCACCAGATCGCCGTCACCCGGGAGATCCACGCGATGTCCAAGGTCCGGGTGGACAAGCACCGGGTGCTGCAGATCCTCATCAACCTCATCACCAACGCGCGCTACGCCATGGACGGAGTGCCCGAGGAGCAGCGCCGGCTGCGCGTGCGGCTCGAGGCCCGGGGGAACACGGCGCGCATTCAGGTGGTGGACACGGGCAAGGGCATTGCCCTGGAGCACCGCGACCGCATCTTCTCTCAGGGGTTCACCACCCGGGCGGGAGGCCAGGGGCTGGGGTTGCACTCGAGCGCGGCGGCGGCGAAGACGCTGGGCGGCAAGCTCATGCTGGAGAGCGAGGGCCCCGGAAAGGGCGCCACCGCCACGCTAGAGCTTCCGCTCGCGTAGGAAGGCTCTATCCTGAGGAGCATGTCCTTCCTTCGCCTCGTCCCGTTGCTGTGCGGTTTGCTGCTCCCGTTCCAGGCTCTGGCTCAGGCCTCGGCGCCGTCCCAGGGCCCAGCGACGCCTCCGCCGATCGTCTCCGCGCCCGATACGCCCGGCGAGCCCCAGGGAGAGATCATCCCTCCCGGGGAGCGGCTGAACTCCGAGGACACAGGCTCGCCCGTCCTCCGGATCCCCGTGGGCATTCTGGTAGGCACGGTGGGCGCTCTGGTGGGCACCTTGCCGGGGCTGGCCATCGTGGCCACTCAGTTCTGCCTCGACTCGTGCTCGGACGATCAGTCCGTGGAGATTTTCGGCCTGGTGGTGGCGTCCGCTGGCGCGCTGTTGGCCGGGACGTGGGCCATCGATCGGGTGGGTGACTGGCTGGGCGGCCAGGGGCGTTTCTGGCCCACGGCGCTGGGCATGGTGCTGGGCACGGTGGTCGGCTCAGTCGTCGCTGTCGCCATCGCGCCGAGCTCGGAGGGGGCCTCGGTCGTCCCCGCGGTATTGGGGCCCGCCCTGGGCGGCGCTATCGCGTACGAGATCTCCAGCGCCATGGTCCGGAGCGAGGCCATGGCCGCCAGTGCTTCGAGGCCCCGCATCGCTCCGCTGGTGGCCGTGAGCCCGCGGGGCGGTTTCATCGGCGGGCTGGCTGGCACCTTCTGAGCCGGCGCGCTACCGGCCCAGCTCCTGGAGCTCTCCCGACAGCGCCACCCGGGTGCCCGCGGGCGTGTCACGCGCCAGCGAGAGCATGGCCCGGGCGACGGTGCGCGCCTCGATGGGGCGCCCGCCAAAGGGGCGAAGCAGGGGCCCCAGCGCCCTGGACGCCACGATGGCGGCGCGCTCGCCGGGGCGGCTCTCGGCGCGATCTCCGAGCAGCAGCGAAGGCCGGAGGATGACCAGCGTCTCGAAGCCCACGCCCCTGAGGGCCTCTTCCACCTCGCCCTTCACCCGGTTGTAGAAGACGCGCGAGCGGGAGTCCGCTCCCAGCGCCGTCACCACCAGGAAGCGCCGGGCGCCGGCCTTGCGCGCCGCCTTCGCGAAGGCCAGCACGGCGTCATGGTCCACGGCGCGGAAGGCCTCCTGGCCGCCGGCCTTCTTGATGGTGGTGCCCAGGCAGCAGAAGGCGTCGTCCGAGGCGGGCAGGGCCTCGGCCTCGAGCCGGGCGAAGTCCACGGTGCGCTGGGTGAGCTTCGGGTGCTGCTTGGAGACAGGGCGGCGCCCCAGCGAGCACACCTCCCGGTACAGCGGGCTCTCCAGCAGCGTGTCCAGCAGCAGTCCGCCCACCAGCCCACTGGCGCCTGCCACGAGTGCGGTCCGTGTCTCCATGTTCCGGGGCTCCTTGAGGGCTCAGCGAGAGGCGGCGGGGATCGGCGGCTCGGCGAACATCAGCCGGCGCAGGATGGGGATGGGCGGGTAGCCATACGAGACGATCTCGTCATGGAAGCGCTGCAGCGTGAAGTCCTTGCCCCACCTGGCGCGGGCCTCCTCGCGCAGCTCCAGGATCATCTTCTTGCCCAGCGCGTACACCAGGTAGGTGGGATCCGAGGTGCCGCGGCGCGCCTCGCGCTCGGCGTTGGTGCGCGTCATGTACGCCTCCTGCTCGAAGAAGCTCACCGCCTGCTCGTACGTCATGCCCCGGGTGTGCAGCGACAGGCCCACCACGTAGCGCGCCAGCCGCTGCAGGTAGAGCGCCAGCTGGTTGAGCCGGAACTTGTCCGCGTCGGGGCCGGCGCCGTAGCCCTCGTCGAGCATCATCTGCTCGGTGTACAGGCCCCAGCCCTCGCTGAAGGAGCCCGAGCCCATCAGCCGCCGCACCTTGGACTTCACCTTGTTGGTCCACAGGAACTGCACGTAGTGGCCCGGGTAGGCCTCGTGGATGGAGACGACCTCCAGCGCGTAGCGGTTGTAGAAGCTCATGTGCTGCGCCACCTGCTCCGGGCTCCACGCCGGATCCGGCGGCGTCACGTAGTAGTAGGCCTCCGTGGCGCGCGGCTCGAAGGGGCCGGGGATGCTCATGCTGGCGAACGAGAGCGCGCGGTTGAACACCGGCGTCTCCTCCACCAGGGCGCGCACCTCGCTGGGCACGGTGATGATGCGCTTGTCGATCAGGAACTGGCGGATCTGCTCCAGCGCCTGGCGCGTGGTGGGCACCAGCTCGGCCGGGGTGGGGTGCTCCTTGCCCAGATCGCGGTACACGTCCATGGGCGCCTTGCCCGGGGTGATGCGCGCGGCCACTTCCTGGAACTGGGCCTGCGTGCGCTTCAGCTCGGCGCGGCCCCAGGCCAGCAGCGAGTCGATGTCCTCGGTGACGCCCTCGTCGTACTGGAGCTTCTGGCGGTACACCGCCTCGCCGATGGCGAAGTCCCCGTTGGAGCGCGGCAGCAGCTGCTCCTTCATGAAGCGGATGTAGCCGTCGATGGCGGCCAGGCAGCGCGCCTGCTCCTGCTTGAACTGCTCTTGCAGGGCGGCGTCCTTCACCGGCGCGAAGGCCTGGGGCAGCGTCTGCGCGTACAGCGTCCGGGTGCCATTGGCCTGAGAGATGGCGATCTCGGTCCACAGCTTCGGCGGGTTCTTCAGCGTGGCCTGGGCCTCGGCGAACACGTCGGGCACCCGCTTCATGCGGCCGAGGGCCGAGCGCATGCGCTCCTCGAGCGGGGCGAAGTCGCGGTTGATGAGCTGGAAGACGGCGCCCGAGGCGGTGAAGAGGTACGCGTTGGGGTTGCGCTCCCAGTTGCGTACCACCTCGATCTCCAGGATGCTGCCGCGCAGCTCGTTCTCGAGGATGTCGTAGTCAGCCTGGTCCAGCGGGGGCAGGGCGTTGCGGTCCACCTGCTGGGGCAGGGCGGCCAGCCGGGCCTTGAGCTGGGCCAGGTTCTCGATGCGCTCCTGGGCGGTGAAGCCGCGCAGCTCCGCGTCATACGTGTGGATGCCGGCGCGGGTGGCGAACGACGGGTTGCGGCGGAACTGGTCCTCGAAGTGCGCGTCCACGAAAGCGCGCAGCGCCACCTGGGCGGGGTTCAGGTTCTCCGAGCCGGGCTGAGTCGCGGAGCGGGAAGCGGTGCAGGCGGAGCAGAGCAACAGCAGCGCGGTGAGCGCGCTCGTGACACGCAGTGCGGACATGGATCCTCGGTGAAGAGCGTGAGGGCGGAAGCCGTGCGGCCCTGGCTCTTACTCGTTCGAGGGATCGCCGTCGAGCAGTTCCCGCTGCAGCCAGGCCCGGTCATCGGGCGAAGGAATTCCTGTCCACCGCAGTCGCTCGCCGTCGCTGAGCGCTTCGACGATGGGGAGCTCCGGCACCTGCTGGAAGATGTCGGGCCCGTAGCGGTTCGTCAGATAGACGAACTCCTGGTTGGTGCTGCCGTGCCAGCCCTGGCCCTCGTTGGCGAGGCGCTGCACAAAGGGCCCGGCGATGAGCAGGTCCGTGGCCTCCAGCAGCGCCTGGACTTCCGGAAGCGGGGATCGCCGCAGGAACGCCCAGGTGTAGCCGCTATAAGTCACCACGCTCAGCCCATGGGTGCGGGCTTGCCGCGCCAGCCGCGCGCACGCCGCGGCCTGCTCGAAGGGCTCGCCTCCGAGCAGGGTGATGCCCTCGAGCTCCCCGGTGGCCAGGCTGTCCGCCAGGGTGACGGGATCGACGAGGCGCCGGGCCTCATGCGGGTGGGTGCCTGGATTGAAGCACCCGGGGCAGCGCAGGGTGCAGCCCTGCACCCAGATCGCGGCGCGCCACCCCGGGCCGTTGGTCCTCGAGCGGCGCATGAGCCGGGAGACGTTCAGCAGCATGGCGGCCTCACTCGGAGTCCAGCTCGAAGTCGAGGCCGCGGGCAGCGGTGGAGACCTTGACCCGCAGCCCCTTGCGCAGCTGGTGGTGACGCTCGAAGAGGAAGTGCGCCAGGGGGTTCATCAGCTCGCGCTCCATGGCGTTGAGCAGCCCGCGGCCTCCGTGATCGACGCGCGCGGCGTTCACGAGCAGATCCTCCGCCCCGGGCTCCAGACGCAGCTCCACGCCCCACCGCTCACGCAGGTGATCGCGCAGCGGCTCGAGCTTGCGCTGAAGGATGCTTCGCTTCATTCCGTCATCGGCGATGGGGTGGAACACCACGATGTTGTCCCCCAGGCGGTTGAGCAGCTCCGGGCGCTTCAACTCGGAGACGAAGTGCCTCTCCACTTCTCTGCGGAAGTGGAGCTCCCGGGCCGCGGGGGCCGTGTCGGCCGTCGGGGCGTTGGACGCTCCGAGGTTGCTGGTGAAGATGATGACGGTCTCGCTGAACCAGGCTGTCTCACCCCGGCCGTCCGTGAGCCGGCCGTCCTCCAGGATCTGCAGGAACTTGTCCAGCACCCGGCCGTGGGCTTTCTCCACTTCGTCGAAGAGCAGTACGGAGAAGGGGCGGCGGGTGACGGCGTTGGTGAGCTGGCCCCCCTCCTCGAAGCCGACGTAGCCCGGAGGAGCCCCCACCAGTCGCTGATCGCTGTGCTCGTGGTTGTACTCGCTCATGTCGAACCGGATGCAAGCGCTCTCATCTCCGAAGAGGAACTCGGCGCAGGCCTTGGCCAGCTCCGTCTTCCCCACGCCGGTAGGGCCCACGAAGAACAGCGTGCCCTTGGGCTTGCTCCGCCGGGCCGAATGCTGCAGCCCCGCCAGGCCCAGCCAGGCGCGGATGATCAGCGTGGAGACGTGGCGGATCGCGCCTTCCTGTCCGACGACCCGTTGCTTCAGCCGCGCCTCCACGTCCCTGAGCTTCTCGGAGGAGAGATCCTCCCAGGGGGAGCGCTGGTCCCCAAGCCTATAGAGGTTGAGCAGCCGGTCGGGCGGCAGGCTGGGCTGGGTGAGCTGTGAGAGCGCGAGCAGCTGCCGGAGATCCGCGGTGGTGAGCTGATCGGTGAGATCCGCCAGGGTATCGGCCAGGGCCTCGCGGTTCGGCACGGCCGCGCTGCCAGCAGTGGGCCGGGGCCGCTCGCAGCGCAGGTCATCCGCGTGGTGCAGGAAGAAGGCCCGGCGCTCGGACCGGTCCGGGCCCGGAACGTCAATCAGCCGCACCCGGGGCTCGCCCTGGTAGAGGCTGGGGGGAAGTGCTCCCAGGTTGGACGCGATCAGCACGAGCAGCCCGCGGCCTCTGCGCAGGCGGTCGCTGGTGAGCGGCTGCACCGGCTCACCGACGAGCGCTTTGCCCAACGAAACCATCCACTCCCGCTCGGTGGCATCCGGATGGGCCGGCTGAGTCACCAGCAGGTGCGACCAGTCGACCACCAGCAGCGGGCGCTCCACCGGGTCCGCCAGCGCCTTGCGGAAGACGGGGAACAGATCCCGGAGCTCCTGGCGGGGGCCCGCCGTGCCGTCACCGGCTCGCTCCGCCGTGGGCTCGTCATCATCCACCGGATAAGCGGTGCCCTCGGTGCTGCCGCCTCCCGCAGTCTTCTGGAGCAGCTGCTCCCAGCGCTGGGCCTGTTGAGCGGAGCCGAAGTGCAGATTGTCCGCGCGATCCCACCGGGCCGTCATCGTGAAGCGCTGGGGCAGGCCTCGCTCCAGGCGCCGCACGACGAACTGCGCGAGCGTGAGGTAATCCCGGGTCGCCTCGTCGTAGAACACGTCGCGCGTGTTCCCGTAGAGCACGATGCCGGAGCGGATGGGGGCCTCGCGCAGCAGCGCTCGCTGCCAGTTCGGTACGGAGGGGCTCTCTGTCGTCACGTGGTTCTCCTCAACGTCCGTTCCGGGTCCGCCCGCTGGCGGGCACTGGCAGCGCGCCCTGCGAGAGACGATCGGGGTTCTTCCAGATCACCTGAGGAGGGCCCATGGTGACGCCGAACCGGTCGCGCATGGCGGTCTCCACTTTCTCCAGATCCTCCGCGCAGGAGCGTCCCTCATAGCCATCGAGATCGAAGTTCAGCTTCCCGTCGATCTTCACCTCGAAGCGGGCGCGGCGGCCGGAGGGCAGCCTGCCCTCGAGCAGGACGAAGTCCTCGGAGAGCCGGGGGCCCACGGTGACGAAGCCCAGCTCCTTCAGCGTCTTGAGCAGGCCCTTGATGACCTCCTTGCGCACGCGCTCCTCGAGGCCCGCGGCGCGCGCGGTGTTCAGCGTCTGCTCGGCGCGCTCGAGGCACTGGCGAGCCTCTGGCTCCGCGCCGCGCTCCGCATGGCCGCGAGCGTCCCGCACCAGCTGACGGGCCTCGTCCAGGCCATGGGCGGTGCGCTCCTGCTGGGTGGCGGCCACGGCCTCGATCCTGCCACTGAGCGTCTCGGCGCGTGAGTGGGCCTGGGCCTGAGCCGCCGTCCAGGCGCGGGCGCGAGCCTCGGCCTCGGCGAGCGTCACGGCCAGCCGCTGCTGGAGGCCCTGCGCCTGCTCCAGCGCGGCATCGGGCGTCTCCTGGACGCGGGGCTCTACCTCCCGCAGCGCCTGGACGAGCCCGCGTAGCCCGGCGGCGGCATACTGTTGCACGGCGATGTCGCGGACTTCCGAGACGCGGGTGTTACACGCCGCGAGCAGTGCCCGGCACTCGCCTCGCACCTGCTCCAGGCGCAGCGCCTCACGGCGGGCCTGCTCCAGCTCCAGGCTCCTCTCTCCCTCCATGCTCATCGCGTCTTGCCCCTGTGCTGAGTGTGCTTTGCCTTGCCCCGGGGTTCCACCGGGCGCGGTGGGTCGGCCACGGCCTCGAGCGCTCCCTGGCCCAACCCGAGCACTTCCCAGGCCTCGGTGGTCCGTGCCCAGAGCGGGCCCTGCTTGGCCCGTGAATCTCGAAGAGCCCCCTGATGCCGCCGGATCGCCTCCAGGCCCAGGGACTGGAGCGCCTCGGGCCCCAGCGCTCCGGCGAGTCCTCGCAGCGAGATCAGCCAGCCGGCGGTCGCCTCGGGACGGGTGGGCTCGGGGAGCGTCGCCGCGAGCTGGCGAGCCCAGGCACGCAGCGCCGACGCGGCGGCGGGCCAGGCCGCGCACCGCGTGGTCAGCTCCCGGAGCAGCGGATCATGGACTCTGGCGTTGTAGCCCGCCGCTGGCACGGTGAAGAGCTGCTGAAGGTAGCGGCTCCACACCTCGTCTCTGGGGGCGTCCTGCTCCCACACGCTCCGGCAGGCCTGTCTCAGCTGGAGCAGCCGATCGAGCTTCTCCGTGAGCAACCCGGGCCCCGGCAGTGCCATCAGCTCGGCGAGCGCCTCGGAAGCCGTGAGCAGATCCCTCACGCAGCGCAGTTGCTCCACCAGGGGTATCACCTTCAGAGCGGGAGCCGCCGCGATCAGCGCCCGCCACGCGCCAATCAGACGGGCAGGCAGGTGGGAGCCCAGCACTTCACGCAGGGGCTGATGGCGCTGTCGCCAGGCCTCGAAGCCTTGAACCCGCTCGGGAGGTGGCCACAGTCCGGCCACCGCTTCACCCCAGGCCCTGGCGCGCTCCGTGGTCGCGACGCCCGCGACGAGCTTGCACAGCGAGGAGAGGCTCTGTCCGTCAGGAGCCGGGGCGGTGACGAGCAGGCACCGCTCGAGGGCTGCGTGGAACCGCGGGCACTGAAGGGAAGCTCCCGCCTGCCAGCGCTCATCGGCAAGCGCCCGGAGCCGCGAGAGCAGGCGCAGTGCGTCCGGGTTCTGCGTCGCCGGTGTGGCGGAGACCCAGCGCTCTACCAGAGCATCCAGTGCCTCGGGGAGCTTCATCCCGGGAGGCATGAGCCGGAAGAGCGCGCGGAGGACATCATCCGGGACGGTGGAGGGCGCCGCGGTGAGGACGGCCGTGGCGAGCGTTCGCCAGGCGGTGGCGCCCGCCTCTCGCCAGGGCGCGGGGGCGGCCTCCGGGGCCAGACGGTGCGCTATCTCGGCGACTTGCTGAAGGGCGGCGGTCCGCTCCGCGCTGATGGTCTGTGAGGCGACCCAGGCCTCCAGCCGAGCCCAGGCCTGGGGCAGGGGAGAGAGCGCGAACCGGGCAAGCTCCAGCTGAAGGGAGTCCGCGTTGATCAGGCGGCGCACCACGGTATCCACGGCGGGCGCCTGCAGCACGTCGAGCGGAAGCGCGGGCGGCAGCTCATTGAGGGGCAGGGCCGCGAGGACCGTCGCGGCCACCTCGGAGCAGAGCGAGGCGGCGCGCTCACGCAGCCAGCCCGCGGCCTCGAAGGTGTGAGGCCCCAGGCCCTCTACCTCGGCACGCACCGTGTCGAGTAGCAGCGCCTCGCTCCTGTCCACCCCGAGCAGGCCAGGGACCGCGGCCGGGCAGGCCACCTCCACGATGAAACCGGGAGGCCGCTGGACCGCCGTGCTCCAGACGGTGACGCGGGTGGTGGGGGCACCCGGCATGTAGATGGCGACACCCCGCGAGGCCGCGGCAGTGAGCGCCTCCTCGAGCCCAGGCGCCGAGGCCCAGGCGGCGTGGATGAGCACCTCGCGGCGAGCCGCGGCGATGAGGCGCTTGGCCTCCGAGAGGACACCCGCGAGGGGGATGAGCCGCTCCACCTTCTCGGCCCAGGCCGACCAGGGCTGTTGGGTGCGCAGGAAAGAGGAAGGCTCTTCCCAGGTGGCCGTCACGGAGCGGGAGGGATCCACCCATTGGCTCAGCGGCCGGGCCATCAGCCAGTCGCGCTGTGCGGCGCTGAGCGACGGAGTGCGCACGGCGAGCTGTCCCCCGGGCGTGGGCACCAGCGCGAGCGGGTGGGTGATCCAACGGTGGCCAGCCTGGACCTTCGTCAGCCCCGCGCCCTCGAGCACCCTCGCGGTGCGGATGTGGGCGTCAGCCCCGCCGATATCCAGGTTGAACTGCTTGACGAGCTGGCGGACCCGATCCAGGCCGATGTCCTGGCGGAGGGCGGGGAGGGCGGATTCCTCGATGACGGTGCGCTTGGGAGTGACGGTGCGGGCGGGCGGCGCCAGGGCCTCGTCCGTGATCACGTCGAAGCAGAGCTGGTGGGTGCGGTGGAACGGCTCGCCATCCACCTGCCCCTTCTGGAAGAGCTCCTGCCCACGCTCGGTGAACAGGACCTCATTGAGCTGCTTGGGCCTGGCCACTCCCGGCAGGGGCGCGAGCGCCTGGTGCGAGAGCAGGGAGCGGAGGATGTCCAGCAGGAACCTGGGCTCCTGAAGTCCCAGCTCCACCGCCGTCTCTTCCAGTGAGGGGGGCTCATCGCCGAAGGTGGTCAACACCTCGAGCACGGCCCACTCGAGCGCGGTGAGCTGACGGGGCTCGACCACCTCGAGCTCGCACGGCACGTATTCCACGGGCCAGTCGATCGGGATCTCCCACCACACCTGCCCCTCAGCCGAGGAGTTGCCGCGCATTGCGCCTGCCTCCGGAGCGTACGGCGAGCTCGAGGATGTTGCCGTAGACAGCGACGGTGCTGGGAGCGCCGCCTTCCAGCGGAGGCAGCTCGATGGTGGCGCGCTTGAAAGTCTCGGAGGCGCCAATCACCACCAGCAGCTCCTGCGCACGCGAGAGCCCGACGTTGACGCGCTGGAACTGGCGGACGAACTCGCCCATGTTGCCCTTCTTCGAGCGCACCAGGCTGACGAGCACGATGGGGCGCTCCATGCCCTGGAAGCGGTCCACGGTGTTGGCGCGGGGCTCCATGGCATCCAGCGCGTGTTGCTCGGCCAGGATCGCCTTGCGCAGCTCCCGGAGCTGGGCACCGTAGAAAGTGATCACCCCGACCTGGCGGCGGGCATCCACGACGACCTTCTCGCCCTGCTGGACAGGCCGCTCCGGCTTCTGAGAGCGCCCCTCGACACGCACCCGCTTCTCCGCGAACAGATCATCCAGGGTGGGCTCGGGCGGGCCGCCCATCCGCTTACGGACGAAGTCGCGCATCGTGAGGGACTGCTCCGACGGCTCGACGGAGAACTCGACCCTGGGGCCGTAACCCCGCCGCTTGAGCGCTCCGTTGAGCAGCCGGAGCGACTCCACCACCAGCTTGATCTCCAGCCGGTTGATCTTGGAGGAGAAGTCCTGCTCCTCCCAATGAGGCTTTCCATCGCTGTCCAGGGTGGAGTCCACCCAGAGCAGGTGCTGGTGGGGCTCGAGGAACCGGTTATCGGTGCGATCGCGCACCTCCAGGTGGTGCTGCCGCATGCCGTCCAGCGCCTTGCGAGGATCCTCCTCGTGGGGGGCGGCACCTGGCTGCAGCCTCCCGCCGTAGAACTCGTTCACCGCATCCATGATGTGCGGGTGCATGCGGTACTGCACCCAGAGCATCGCCTTGAGGGGCTCGGGCGCGGCCTCGAACAGCTCCTGGAAAAGGCTCGCCGTCACCATGCGCTGGTACTTCTCGTACTTCTCGCGCGGGATGGCGCCCTCCTCCTGGGCTTCGGCGAAGCTGTAGTCCCTCTCGCGGAACATGGGCGGCAGTTGGCGGTGATCGCCCACCAGCACCACCTTGTGACCCAGCAGCATCGGCATGAGCAGCTCGGTGGGCGTGGCCTTGCTCACCTCGTCGATGATGACCATGTCGAAGGGCTTGAACAGCGGGGACTGGTAGAAGTCCGTCTTGCCCGCCTCGTTGCACGTCAGCCCAACGACGTTGGCGTGCCGTTGGTAGAGATCCTCGGCTTGTCTGCGATCCACCTCGGTGAGGTTGCTCAGCCGGCCCAGCCACTCCTGCCGGATCTGCTTCCACCGGCCATGGCGCTCCAGCCGGGGCGCGAGCTCGCGGTGCTTCTCGGCCTGCCGCTCCGTGGCTTCCTGGAGAGGCGCCGGGGAAGGGGCAGGAGCCTCGGCGGCGGGCTCTGGCGTGGGCTGAAGCGTGCCCCAGGCCCTGGCCCAGCGCTCCTGGGCGGAGCGCAGATCCTGCTGGTGCAGTTGGCGCTGAGCGGACACCTGCGCGTGATTCTTGTCGAGGCTCGTGATCCGGGCCTGCAGGGCGATCCGCTCCTGCGCCTCCTTCTGCTCCCAGGCACGCTCCTGGCCAGCCTTGATGCCCCACTCTCGCGCGAGCTGTGGCAGGGCCTGGGCGACGTATTCCGCCGCGGTCAGGGCCCGCTGGGTGAGCTGCTCGAGCGCTTCGATGGCCGGGAGCAGGGAGGCGGAGGGACGCAGCGCATCGGTGAGCTGCCGCACCTCGTGGGAAGACGCTACCTGAAACACCCCGGGGATCTCGACGAGCCTTCGGGTGAACTGGGCCCACCCATCCTCCTGGAGCCGCCGGATCTGCTTGTTGATCGCCTGGAGCTTCCGCAGATCCTCGTCGTCCTCCAACATGGAGAGCCGCTGGCGCTCCGCGAGCAGCCCGGCGAACCCGGGTGGCGGGCTGGTGGACTCTCCGCCTTCACACAGGCGACGACACTCGGCCAACAGGCGCCGAAGCTCCTCGATCCCCACGGTGTGGCTCTTGAGGCCGTCGAGCAGGGCAAGGCCTTCGAGGCCTCTGACGGGATCCGCCGGAGAGAGCTGCTCCTGGGCCGCTCGCGCCAGCGGGGTGACGTCCACCTTGAATTGAGGAGGTAGGACTGGCAGGTCCGCCGTGCCTTGTGCCCAGGCCCGCAGTGCCTCGAAGAGCTGGGCCCTCTGGCGTGCCCGGTCCTCGGCCTCCTGTCTCTCGGTCACCTGCTGGGTGAGCATCGTGCGATCCTGGGCCTGGGCGCGAAGCCGCTCCGAGAGGGCGCGCAGCGCCTCCTGCGCTTCTTCTTGGCGCCGCAGCGCCGTCCGCAGCTCCGCCAGGGAGCTCCGCTCACGCTCCACCTGCTGCTCCAGCCGCGCGTTCTCGTCAGCACGATCCCGGCAACTGGTGCTGATGGTCGAGAACCAGTGGTCCACCACGTTCTCGGCGAGGAAGTCCCGGAAGTCCTCGTCCACGCGGTCGGTCCTGCCGATGCGCAGCCGGCGGATGAGCGGCATGTCCGCCAGCCGGCTGAGCGCGTTGTCCACCGCGAGGTTGGTCTGTGAGGCCACGAGGACACGGCCCCCTTCATGGGCCACCCGCAGGCACAGCTCGGCGATCACGGTCGTCTTTCCAGTCCCTGGAGGGCCTTGGATGAGGCAGAGGTCCGGTGCCGCGAGCGCCTTCTGGACCGCCAGCGTCTGTCCCGGGTTCAGAGGCCGGGTGCCTGGAATGGGGGCCAGCTCCGGCAGCGGCCCAGCGGGCACGCTCGCCTGGGTGGCCTTGAAGAGAAAGTCAGCCAGGCGGGGGCAGAAGCCCTGGGCGTTCACCAGCCGCTGAATGGCGGTTTCCTGATAACGCAGGGGCGCCAGCTCTCCAGCGATCGCCGAGACGAGGAGCCCTTGCTCCGGCAACTGCTCGGGTCTCTGCCGATGACGCTCCGCCTCGTCTTTCTCCAGGACGAAGGTGATCTGTGACAGAGGGGGGCGCTTCCGCAGCAGCTCCTCTGTCCACAGCGCGCGGGCGCGCTCGTCATGAGGGTCGAGCTTGGAGACACGCTCGACCTCGCCAATCTCCACGGAGTGAGACGCTCTTCGCTTGGACCTGGGCCGGGTGGGTTGCTCTTTGCCCTCCTCGTTCTCGGACTCCGGTTCCTCGGCGGGCGTGACGCAGAGCTCCTGGTTGTTGAGCTTCAGGCCGTTGAGCGCCTGCCGCTCGACGAGGAAGGCCAGGCGGTTCTCGTCCGCCCACTCCCAGGCCAGATAGGGCACCTTGAGCTGGTGTTGTTTGATCAGCTCTTCTTTCCAGTGGAGGTAACCCCGCCAGCTGGTGAGCCGGTCATTCGTCCGGGCGCGGTGCGGAGGGATGCCGCTGAGCGCATCCAGGTCCCCTGGCTCCATGTACAGGCTCTCGGAGTTCCAGAAGAGCTGCGCGGTGAGCCGCACCTCATGGCTTCTTGGAGCGACGTGGGGCGCCACCTCGAAGCGCTTCACCGAGAGGCGCCCCTGTTCACGCCCGGCGATGATGGCGAGCGTCTGATGCGCGGCCGCGTAGCTGGCCGCCTCGGGGCCTTCATTGATAGGGCGCAGCAGCCACTCGGGCCGGTCGCTGTAGCTGATATTCGAGGCGATGAGGGTGGTGGGAGCGCCCTCGGGCCACACACGTTCCAGGAACAAAGGTAGCAGTGCCTCGACATCCGGCAGCCCGAGCTGCTCACGGTTCCTCTTCAGGAACTCATTCGCATCGCGCGGTTGCTGGCGCCCGGAGAGCTGGAGACAGAGGCGTGTCAGGTTGAGCGTTTCGCCTGGGGCAACGGCGACTTTTTGCCGGGGCTCGGAGGTTGCCCCCCGACGTGCAGCGACGATGCCAAATCCGCCGTAAATCGGACGCAAGCTCCCCCTCCAAGCCTTTCGGGTCCAAAGGATACGGCCTTATGCCGTGCTTATTCACTCTTGCGCTTTCAAGAAGTGTTGGTAGCCGCCATGGACTTCAGGACAGGTGGCTGCTGAGTCAGAATGCCTTTCCTCTGCATGGGAGCGGCTGGTGAAGAAGAAGTGGATCCTTCTGGGTGTCCTCGCGGTGCTCGTTCCGGGCGCCCTCATCGCGGGTGAGGTGGCGTCCTCACGCGTGGAGCGCCGGCTGAACAAAGTCTCCCGGAAGACACCGTACAAGGCGACGAAGAGCGGAGCCGCGCTGCACTCGCGGCTGTGGATCGCGGATCTCCACGCCGATGCGCTGCTGTGGAACCGCAACCTCAACGAGCGCACGGACGTGGGGCATGTGGACGTTCCCCGGCTGATCGAGGGCAATGTCGCGCTGCAGATCTTCGGCGTGGTGACGCACGCGTCCGCGAACGACAGCGTGGAGAAGAACGACGGCAGCGCGGATGACATCCGGCTGCTCGCCATGGCGCAGCGGTGGCCTCCGAGCACGTGGGGCAGCCGCAAGGCGCGCGCGCTGTATCAGGCGCAGAAGCTCGCGGACTTCGCGGAGGACTCGGAGGGCAAGCTCGCCTTCATCCGCACCCGGCAGGACCTGGAGCGCTTCCTGGCCGAGCGCGAGAAGGACAAGAACCGGGTGGCGGGGCTGCTGGGGCTCGAGGGAATGCACGCCCTGGAGGGCCGCGTGGAGGCGGTGGACGAGCTGCACGAGGCGGGCTTCCGGGTGCTGGGGTTCGCCCACTTCTTCGACAACGAGATGAGCGGCTCGGCCCACGGCGTGAAGAAAGAGGGCCTGTCCGAGCGGGGCCGCGCCGTGGTGAAGCGCATGGAGGAGAAGGGCATGACGATCGATCTCGCGCACGCCTCGCAGAAGACGATCTCGGACGTGCTCGCCATCGCCACGAAGCCCATCCTCGTCTCTCACACCGGAGTGAAGGGCACGTGTAACAACAACCGCAACCTGCGTGATGATCAGCTCCAGGCGATCGCCAGGAACAAGGGTGTGGTCGGCATCGGGTACTGGTCGACGGCGACGTGCGGAACGAACGCGAAGGCCATTGCCAAGGCCATCCGTCACGCGGTGGGGGTGGCGGGGGCTGACCACGTGGGGCTGGGCTCGGACTTCGACGGCACGGTGACGACGCCGTTCGACACCGCGGGCCTGGTCGAGCTCACCGACGCGCTGCTGGCGGAGGGGCTCGGGGAAGGGGAGATCCGGAAGATCGCCGGGGAGAACGCCCTGCGCGTGCTGCGCGCCAACCTGCCCCCGGAGTGAGGGCGTTACTGCTCGATGTTGTACGTCTTGCGTACGGGCTGACCGTCACGCTTGATCTCGAGCCCGATGCGTGCCGGCCTCGGGTGCGGCTGCCCCAGTGACAGAGTGTCCGCCGAGGCGCTCAGCGACGTGACGACTCGTCCTCACCGTTCGGCAGCGTCCACCCATCCGCCAGGCTGTGAGGCCCTTTTACCTCGCGGAACACGCGCCGCTTCCGGGCGTGGAAGAGATCCGCGTAGAGCCGCAGGAAGATGTAGGCCCCAAGCTCCAGGCCCTGCTCCACCTGGTAGGCCACCCGCGGCTCGGCGCCGGCGAGCGGCTCGATCAGCCGGTAGAAGCCCTCCGCATGGCCGATGTCGATCACCTCATGGGTGGGGTAGTGCGTCAGCTCGGCCTGGCTCAGCCAGCCTCGCGCCACGATCGCCCGGCCGATCCGCGCGGAGATGCCCGCGAACAGCTCCTCGATGACTCCGAGCACCGCCAGCGCCGTGGGAATGTCGTCGTGCGCGCAGACGCCCAGCAGCGTCGAGTTGAACGCGCGCACCTCTGGCCACTGGGCGCGGCGATCCAGCTCGGACAGGCTGATGCCCAGGCGCTGCAGCAGCGTGAGGAACGTGCGCTCGTGGCTGCCGGCCAGCTCGCCGCCGCCATGTTCGTCATGCACGTTGTCGAGCAGGCTCAGCCGCTGCTCCGCCCGGGGCAGCCGCGCCGCCAGCACCGCCATGGGCCGCGAGAAGTACACCACCGCGTGGAGGAACTGGATCTGCGTCTCGATGAAGTCCGCGCGCTCGAAGGAGCCGTCGTCGAGCGCACGGAGGTAGGGGTTCTCCAGCGGTGCGACACGCGCCTTCAGCGCTTCGAGGTAGGTACGCATGCATCAGATCTCGGAAGTGGGCAGGTGCACCCATGCGACAGCCGTGGGACGGAACGATAACCGCCACGAGTAGACGGTGCAGACCGCGCCCGGAGTGATGCCTTGCGAGGACAGCCAGGCGATGTGGTCCGCCAGCCGCTCATCGATCGCGAAGCAGGCGCTGCCCTGGAGCCCGCGGCTGACGATCGCCTCGCCACACCGCCGCAGGTAGGCGCCCCAGGACGGCTGCCACGCCTCGGGCCCCAGCGGCAGGTGGATGAGCGGCCAGGGCTGGCCCGTGGACACGAGCCGCAGATCCTTCCGGCCCGCGGTGGAGCAGAGCCCGGGCTCTTCCACGGCTCCACCCGGACCGAGCACGGACCCGGGGGTACGGGGCGGCGGTGGCGCCTGGGTGAGCTCCAGGCGGGCCAGCGCTTCCGGCGAGGCGAAGTAGAGCTGGAGCCGGGCGCTCAGGCTGCCCAGCTTGAACGGATGCGCCCCCTGGGCGCTGCGCATCACGTCTCCCTGGGAGCCCCGCATCGCGGCTCCGTAGAAGAAGCGCACCTTGCGGCCCTCGGGGAGCCGGAGGACGTGCCCCAGGCCCACCTGAATGAGCCGGCGTGAGATGCCCTGGCCGCGCTCCTCGGCCGCCACCTTCAGATCGCACAGGTAGAGCGCGCGGTAGTCCTGGCCCCCTACGGTGACGGGCCGCAGCACCCCGGCGATGGAGCCGATGACGCGCTCTCCCCGCATGGCCAGCAGGAAGCGCGCATCCCCCAGCTGGGAGAAGAACGGCGCGTACTCGGCGCCGTGATCGATGAAGAAGTGATCCGCGCCATCCGAGATGGGGTAGCGGATCGATTGCTCCAGCCGCCGCAGCTCGGGCACGTAGGGGCGGATGCCGCTCGCGGTGGTGTACACGAAGCGCACGCCGCTCATTTGGCGCTGACCCGGGTGCCCACCTCGAAGCGCTCGTAGAAGAGGCTTCGATCCCGCGCGAGGAGCTCGGCACTCAGCCCATCCGAGAACTCGAAGGCGGGCTCGAAGAAGCGGCGCAGAGGCCGCTGGTTGTTCAACTGCCGGATGAGGATCTGTGCCCCAGGCTTCGCCCTGCGCGCCAGCGTGTCCGCCCACGCCGTGACGAGCGCGTCATCCGACCAGTCGAAGATGTTCGACAGGTGGATCAGATCGAAGCGCTCCAGGTCCGGCACGTCGAGCAGGGTGCCCTCGATCAAAGTCACCGGCAGCGCCCGCGCCGCGTAGACGTAGGCGGGGGCATCCTCGGGCCTGTAGTGGCCGAGCAGCACATGCTGGAGGAACGGGTTGCCGCCGCCATCCTCGCGCGCCAGCCCCCGCTCGAAGGCCCGCTGGAAGTAGCCCGGGTACGAGCCCGGCACGGCGTGCTGCGTGGCCGCGGGGCCGAACATCGCGTGCAGAAAGCCGTCTGCGAAGGTGATGGCGAACGCGGCGGCCCAGTACGGCGAGTCCTTCCAGTGCTCCAGCAGCACGCGCCGGGCTTTCAGCGTGGTACGGGGCGAGAAGAAGGCCTCCAGCTCCTCCTGCGCCAGGACGAACTCGAGCAGGAAGGTGCGCAGCGTGCGGAACAGCCCCTCGAAGTCTCCGCGCTGGTTCAGGCCCGCGCGCGAGGCGTCTCCGACGTTGAGCTGGCGCAGCTCGCCGCGCTCGACGGCCGCCGCCTTCTCGCGCACGTGGGCCAGCTGTGTGGGGTTGAAGTCGAAGGCCACCACGTCCAGCTTCGGGAAGGCGTGCTTCAACGCCAGCGCCGTGCAGCCTCCCGAGGCGACGAGGAGCACCGCCTGGGCCCCGGTCTCTCGTACCAGCTGGGCCTCCAGCTCGGCGTCCTCGCGCACGACCGCGAACTTGAGCCGACTCAACCGCCACTCCTCCCAGACTCTGGAACCAACCGTGAAACCAAGCGTGAGCACGCTACCACAGGGCCCACGCTCGACGGACGAGCAGACCGCGTGACACGATGGGCACAGGAGCTTTCTCTCTTATGCGACCGATTGCATTATCGGCGGAAAAGCTGCAGGACCTGCAGCGGATTGATCACGGGCGTCTGCTGCGGGTGCTCGTCTTCGCCGCGCTCTACCTGAGTGCCGCGGCTGCGGCGACGATGCTGGCCGAGCGGGTGCCCGGGGGCTGGGGCTGGCTGGCGCGCATTCCGTTCTACGTGCTCGCGGCGGCGTCGCTGCATGGCATCAGCCTGTTCACCCACGAGGCGGTGCATGGCGCGCTGGCGCGGCATCCGCTGTGGAACCGGCTGCTGGGCGCGGTCTGCGCGTGGCCCGTGCTGCAGAACTTCGCGGCGTACAAGGTGCTGCACCTGAAGCACCACGCGGACCTGGGCGGAGGGCTGGATCCGGATCACTACGTGAACTACACGCCCAGGCCGTGGCTGGTCTTCCTGATGAACTGGGGGCGGCTGCTGCTGGGGTATCCCGCGTACATCACGATGATTCCGATCCTGGGGTGGCGGCAGGGCAACGCGGCGGACCGGAGGTGGATCGCCTTCGAGGTGGCCTCGGTGCTCGGGCTGGCGGCGCTGGTGCTGGTGTCTCCGCTGCCGCGCGAGGCGCTGCTGCACGGGTGGCTCGTTCCGATGATCTTCATCAACACGATGGTGAACATCCGCGGCATGAGCCAGCACACGCTGCTGGCCGAGCCGGATCACCCCATCCGTGGCAGCCGGACGATCCTCACCAACCCGGTGACGACGTTTTTCATGTGCAACGAGAACTACCACCTGGAGCACCACCTGTTCCCGCGGGTGCCCTGGTACAACCTGCCCCGGCTGCATGTGCTGCTGAAGGACGAGCTGACGGCGCAGGGGGCTCCGTTCATTCCGTCGTACTTCGCCTTCGTGCGGCAGTGGGTGCTGCACTCGCTGGGGCGGCGTCCGCCGGAGCCGGGCCTGTCGGCGCATGGCTGAGGCTTCGCGGCGGCTCTGGGCGCATGAGGTGGCTCAGGGAGTCCTCGCGCTAGGGCTGTGGGGGTGGTTGCTGGTTCGGGTGGGGCCGCTGCATCCGGCCTCGCTGGTGATGGCGGGCACGGCCGGCATTCAGTTGGCGGTCGTCGTGGCGCTGCGGGGCTCGCGGTCCGAGCTGGGCCAGAAGGCCCGGCTCGCGAGCGCGTATGTCGTGGGCCTGCTGCTGTTCAGCGCGCCCAGGCTGGTGGTGCCGGCGCTGGGGCTCACGGTCCGGGATGAGCAGCTGCTCGCGGTGGATCGCGCGCTGTTCGGAGAGACGCCCGCGGTGCTGCTGACGCCGTACGCGCGGCCGTGGCTCACCGAGCTGATGAGCGCGTGCTACTTCTCGTACCTGGTCTACTTCCACGGCGCGCTGGCGTACGCCCTGCTGCGGCCGGTGGAGAGGGGGAGACGGCTGTTCGAGGCGATGTTCACCGCGCTACCGGCGGGAGTGGCGGGCTACCTGCTGGTGCCGGCCACCGGGCCGCTCAAGGCGATGGCGGACAGCTTCTCGCAGCCGCTGCTCGGGAGACCGATGACGGCCCTGAATGACTTCGTGGTGAGCACCGGCAGCGCGGTCTACGACGTGTTCCCCAGCCTGCACGTGTTCATGACGTGCGTGATGCTCGATCACGATCGCCGGGAGCACCCGCTGCGCTTCAAGTGGATGCTGCCCGTAGCGGTGGGGCTCGTGCTGTCGACGGTGTACCTGCGCTACCACTACGCCATCGATCTGCTGGCGGGCTTCGCCTGGTTCCTGGCCTGGCGGCTGTGGTGGACCTGGCGTGGTTCTCCGAAGGACTCAGATGCGCCCGGGTTCACCCAGCCAGGCGAGACGCCCTGAGATAGTCCCCCTTGCATCCTGCCCTCATCAGGGACAACCTGTGGGGGAGGAAACCGGAGCCTGACGTGTCACGTCAGACCGGGCTGCTATGCCTCTCCTCATATGGAAATGGGGACGGGCGTCGGGGATCATGGGGAAGTCATGGGAAGGAAACCAGCCACCTACGCGGATCTGGAGGCTTTGCCAGCGCACGTGGTGGGGGAGCTCATTGCCGGGGAGCTGTTCGTCAGTCCCCGGCCTGCGGCCCCTCACACTGTGGCGGCCTCTCGCCTGGGCGGCAAGCTGTCTTCGCAGTTCGACTGGGGAGATCGCGGAGCGGGTGGCTGGATCATCCTGCTCGAGCCGGAGCTGCACTTCGGTGAGGACGTATTGGTGCCTGATTGGGCCGGGTGGCGCCGGGAGCGGATGCCTCGGCCCCCACGCACGGCCGCTTTTACCCTGGCGCCTGACTGGCTCCTGGAGGTGCTCTCACCCTCGACCGCCGCACTGGACCGGAGCGCCAAGCTGCCCGTCTATGCACGTGAGGGCGTGAGGCATGTCTGGTTCGTGGACCCGGAGGCTCGCACGCTGGAGGTGCTCCGGCTCGAGGGCACTCGCTACACGCTGCTCGTGACGCATACGGGCCTGGCGCGCGTACGCGCCGAGCCCTTCGAGGCGATCGAGCTGGAGCTGGGCTTCCTCTGGGGCGAAGGCTAGCTACCCTCGCGGCCCGTTGAGCCCAGAGGGCTTCCCGTTAGGATGGCCCTGCGTCCGCGAAAGCACAGCCGTCGATGACGCAGGGGGAGAACACGGATGAAGTCTTCGTCGTTGTGGGTGGCCTGTGTGGCGCTTGCCAGCGTGGCCTGCGCGGGCGCGAGGGCTGGCAAGCCAGGCGTCGAGGCCCTGCTGGCCGAAAGCCGGGCCGCGCTCGTGGCCATGGAGCCTGGGCAGGCGCTGGAGCTGTCGGAGCAGGCGGAGCGCCTGTACCCGGAGTCGAAGCCCGCGAAGAGCTGGGCCGCGCAGCTCCGCGAGGGAGATGGCCCCTGGAGGCCTCCCGAGCCGAGCCAACCCGCTGCCACTCCCGGGCCCCACGTCGTGCCAGGAGCGCTCCTCTTCGTCAGCGCCCCGGCGCTGCCCCTGATGCAGAAGCCCTCCGCCTCGGCAGAGGGGCTGGACTCGCTGCCGCTGAACGCCGCCGTCTCCGTGCTGACCGTGGAGGGCAGCTGGGCCCGCGTCACCCGCATCAAGACGCTGAGCGGCCTGCTGACTCCGGGCGCGCCACCCCGTTGGTATGGCGTTGCGCCGGACTCACCCGGGGATACGCCCGTGGGCTACGTGCCCGCGCATTTCCTCGAGCTGGCTCCCATTGATCCAGCCGTCTTGCGCAAGCAGGTGCGGACCCTGCTCGACGCGGGCTCACGCCACCAGGCCCTTGCGGCGATGGAGCGGTTGCTCACCGCCGAGCCTGGGGATCGCGAGCTGGCCAGGGAGCTGCACCGGCTGGCGCTGGAGCTCGAGCGCATCCCCGCCGCGGCCCGGGCCGCGTGGACCTTCCACGAGGAGCCCTCTTCCGCCCCACCTCTCTCTCTGGGGCCGGCGCTGCTCTATGGCTGCCGCGGCAACGTGCAGGCGGCGGAGGCCCAGAGTGAGGCCGAGGCGGACTCCAGGGCCCCGGACGCCTGTGTCACGGACGTGGACGTCACGCCCGTGAAGCCCGAGCTCAGCCTCGCGGTCTGTTCGTCCCCCGAGGGGTTGTCCGACGAGGAACAATTGGTGCGCAATACCGATGCGCAGGAGCGGACGGAGAGAGAGCGGATCCGCTACGTCCAGGAGCAGGAGGCCTACGAAGCTCGGCTGAGCAAGCTGCGTGAGCGCTACCCCGAGGGGCCCTACCTATGCGTGCTCGTTTCTCACACGGGGGAGCGCGCGAGCTGGAATGTCCCGGTGCAGCTCTACTTCATGCCCGCGTTCGGGGCGCGGTGCTCCACCGCGGGGGATGAGCCGGAGTTCGAGGCAGGCCCCGAGGTGAGCAAGCTCGTGTTGGACGAGCTTCGGCTGCCCTACGTGGCGCCGGGGGATGCCCTCGAGGTGTGCCGGCGGGTGACCCGCTACGAGGACGCGTTCTTCGGCGCGGTGGCGGCGCCAGACGTGAAGGCGGCGAAGGACTTCATCCGCCGACGTGAGGCAGCCCAGGCCGAGGTGCTGGACAATCCCTGGAGCAGCGAGCGGCGGCAGTTCAAGGAGGCGGTGGAGGCCATCTCCGCGGAGCTGCCCCACGTGCAGTTGAGCACCGCCTTCGCGCCCAACTGCAACCTGGATTGCTACTGAGCCGCCCGCGCCACTCCAGGCTCAGCCCCGGGCCTTGGGGACGACGGAGAAGCGGCGCAGCTGCGCCTGGGGCTCCTGCCACTCGGGCTTGAGCGTCGCGGCCTGGCGGTAGTCCTCGTACGCCGCGCGCGTGTTGCCCAGCATCTCGTGCGCCACGCCGCGCGAGTAGTAGGCGATCTCCGGCCGCGCGGTGTTGTGCTTCAGCCCCTCGCTGAACGCCGCCACCGCCTCCTTGTCACGTCCCAGGTTCACCAGCGCCACGCCCTTGTTTACGTACGCCTCGGCCAGGTCCGCCCGCAGCTTCAGCGCCTCGTCGTAGCTGGTCAGCGCGCGCGCGAAGTCCTTGGCGTACATCTGCAGGATGCCGCGGTTGACGAACGTCGCCGCGCGATCCTCCGGCGACATCGACTGCTCCGTCAGCGCGCTGTTGCAGCTCTCCACTCCCTGGGTCGAGGCATGGCCTGCCCTGGCGTACTCGTAGCAGATGGTTCCAAGCCCTCTGCCAATCACCTTCACGGCGGCCTGAGCGGACACCGGGACAAGAGTCACGCTGGCGAGCGCCGCGGCACCGAGCAACAGCTTGAGCTTCTTCATGGTGATTCTCCTTTGACTGGGAGTGTTGAGTGTAACACGCCTTAGAAGGGATTGCCGTCCGCGCGCCGCCCCGCCGAGGACTGCAGCGGGCTGAGGCTCGTGTGCAGCACGAAGCCCGAGAACAGGCTGCCATCCACCATGCGGTTGAACGACACGTTGTCCTGCGTCGTCTCGTAGGCGAGCTCGCTCACGTTGCGGTTGAAGGCATCCCTCAGCGTCACTGTCTCCAGGCCGCTGTTGTTGAGCCCCAGCCGCCCGCTCGAGGCCGCCACCGTGTTGGGCGTGCCCGGAGGGAAGGCCGTGGGGCCTCCGTAGACGACCCACACCTGGCCCGGCTGCAGCACCGTGCCCGCGGCGAACACGTGCCTGGCGCCCGAGGTGAGCACGCCGTCCCAGAGCGTCCAGCCGGACAGGTCCACCGGCACGATGTCGCCGTTGTAGATCTCCACGAACTCGTAGTCCGTGAGCGCTCCGGTGCCACCGCCCGGCAGGGGGCCCGAGGGCTCGTTGGGCAGCACCTCGTTGATGAAGACGGGCGGCGCCGGAGGCACGTAGACGAACGTGAGCGGCACGTCGCTGATGTCCTCCGGCGAGCCGGTGTCCGCCTGGGTGATGCGCAGCAGCACGTTCGTGCTGTCCTCGTTGGGCACGGTCCAGTTGAAGCTGCCCACGATGCCATCGGGCAGGGTGGTGATGGGATTCCAGCTGGCGCCGGAGTCCAGCGAGTACGACAGCCGCACGGGGCCGATGTTGGTGGAGGCGTCCCAGGTGATGGTGAGCTGGCTGTAGCCCGGGTAGGTGCCACCGCTGGGCCCGGTGAGATTGAGCGAGCGCGGCTCGGGTGGGGGGCTGAAGGCGTAGCGGCTGAGCACCGGGTAGTGATCGCTCGTGGTGCCCGAGAAGTCCGGGATCCACGAGGGCCGCAGGATCTGGGTCGAGTTCCGCAGGTAGTGGATCACCACGTCATCGGTGATGAGCGTGTGATCGATCAGGTCCGGGAAGCCCGTGGTGGAGCTCTCCCCGGCGAGCGACAGCGGCCGCGTGACGAAGGTGTAGTCGTTGAAGTCCTGGTTGAAGTTCTCGTACGGGCTGGGCAGCGGAATGCCCGCGTCGAAGGTGATGGACTGGTCCACGTCGTCGTTCCAGTCACCCACCACGAGCACCCGGCTGGAGGGCAGCGCGTCCAGGTAGTTCTTCAGCGCCGCGCTGGCCCGCTGGCGTCGGTCATACGAGGCCTGGTCCGAGAAGGCCTTCATGTGAAGGACGATGACGGTGAGCGGAGACTCCGAGCCGTGGATGGACGTGAGGAAGTCCACGCGCAGGGGCGGCCGCCCGGCGAAGTCGTTGGCGAAGGCGGTGAGGATGAGCGTGGCGCTCTGGAAGGTGAGGCGGGTGTCGTAGAGCACGCCCAGCTTCTGAGAGTTAGGCGGGTAGTAGTTCGGACCCAGATGGACGCGCGGATCGTCCGAGAGGAAGCCGTCATAGCCGGGCAGCTGGCTCTTGAAGGTCTGGAAGTCAGGGCTGTCGGCGATCTCGATCAGGCCCCACAGGTTGACGCCCGCGTCGAGCACGATGCTGCGCGCGTTGGCGAACTGGACATCGTCCGTAGCGCCACCCGGTGAGGTGGAGCGGGGCGGACCGTTGGTGTCGCTGCCGAACCACTCGATATTCCAGTGCGCCACGGTGAAGGGGACTCCCGCGTCAGAGGGGAAACCTCCGTCCGAGCCCGCGTCAGTGCCGGCGTCGGGCACGGAGCCACCGTCCGAGCCACCGTCGGGGAAGGACCCTCCATCCGAGCCCGCATCCGGCACAGGGCCACCGTCCGTGCCGCCATCAGGCACGGAGCCGCCGTCCGGCACGGAGCCGCCGTCCGGCGTGGTGCCGCCATCGGAGGGCAAGCCGCGCACGGTGAGCGGGAACACCCGCGAGGTCATCTCTCCCACCGAATCCGTGAGGGTGACGGTGAAGGACCAGGTGCCCGTGGCGGTGGGCGTGCCGAACAAGGCTCCATCCGAGCGCAACGTGAAGCCAGGCGGCAGCGTGCCGGAGTAACCCCACACAAAGGGGCCCTTGGTGCCGGTGTAGCTGAGCAGTTCGGAGTAGAACGTGTTCAGGGTGGCGTCGGGCAGCGCCGCCGTGGTGATGCGCGGCGGGGAGTAGACCGACATGCTGACCATCCGCACCGAGAACCGGCCGTTGGCGTCATTGACGCGCACGCCGAAGTCAGCGCCGATGCCGGTCGGAGTTCCCGAGAGCACGCCGTTGGACGCCAGCGAGATACCGGAGGGCGGCCTGTCGGACACCACGACGAAGGTGTACGGCGGCTTGCCACCCGAGACGGACAGGGACTCCGAGTAGGGCTGACCCACGCGGCCCTCGGGGACGTTGGGTGAGAGCACCACGGGGGCGTAGACGGCCACCGGGAAGGCGCGTGAGCCCGTGCGGCCGTTGGCGTCGCTCACCGTCACGTCGATGGACGTGGTGCCGGGAGCGGCGGCGGTGCCGGAGAGCACGCCGCTGGAGCTGAGCGTGAGCCCCGGGGGCAGCGAGCCCGCGAGGAAGCTGTACGGCGGCTTGCCCTCCGTGGCGGAGAAGGACTCGCTGTAGGACTCGCCGACGTACGTATCGTCCAGCACTCCGGGCGCGACGGACGGCGGCATGTACGAGGTGACGGTGAGCGCGCGTGAGCCCGTGCTGCCCCGGCTGTCGGTGACGCGAGCGGTGAAAGAGAAGGCCCCGCTCGCGGTGGCCGTGCCGGAGAAGCGGCCCTCGGAGCTCAGCGTCAGGCCTGGAGGCGGCGTGCCAGAGGCGAGCGCCCAGGAGTAAGGCGGGGAGCCACCGGAGGCCTCCAGGGCCGCGGGGTAGGGGCTGCCACGGTAGGCATCCGGCAGGGCCGAGCTGGTGATGAGGACTGGAGGCAGCACCTCGAGGGTGAAGGCCCTCTGCGCGGACTGGCCTCGGGCGTCCTCGACCTTCAGGGTGAAGGTGGCGGTGCCCGCCGTGGACGCCGTGCCGGCCAGCTCACCGGCGGCCGAGAGCGTGATGCCCGGGGGGAAGGCGCCCTGGGCCCTGCTCCAGGTGTAGGGCTGAATGCCGCCCTCCGCGGCGAGGGTGAAGCGGTAGGGCTGTGACACGTAAGCCGGGGGCAGCTCCGTGGTGAAGAAGACGGGCGCGGCGGGGCGCACCTCGAAGGTGAACTCCGCGCGATTCACGGCGCCATGCGCATCCGTGACGGAGGCCTCGAAGGTGAAGGTGCCGGAAGCGAGGGGCGTACCGCTGAGAGTGCCCGAGGTGTCCAGACTCAGGCCCGAGGGCAGGAGGGCCGCATTGGCGGAGTAGGTGAGCGGCGGCTTTCCGCCCGAGGCTTCGAGCCGGGCGGAGTAGGGCGTACCGACGAGCGCCTCGGGGATGCCGGTGGTGACGAAGCCCGGAGCCTGGAGGACGAGCAGGAAGTAGCGCTTCTGATCCCCGCGGCCGGCGGTGTCCTTGACGGAGATGTCGAGCTCGAAGCGCCCGGGGATGGAGGGAGTGCCGGAGAGCGTGCCCGTGCGCGCGTCGAGCGTGAGCCCCGAGGGCAGCCCCTGCGCCAGGTACGTCAGCGGCTGGGCACCGCCGGAGGCCCCGAGGATGCGCTCGAACGGGATGCCGACAGTGGTCTCCCAGATCGCCGCCTCGGGGAGCACCGGGACACTGGGGCCTGGAACACCGCTGTCTCCGGGCTGGGGGCCACCGTCAGAGGGACCACCATCCCCCCCGCCAGGGCAGGCGGTCAGCGCGGAGACGAACAAGAGGACGCCGAGGTATCGGCTGAGGGACATGGCACCACTCCGCTTATGCAAAGGGCGTCCATCCTATAGCCTGGCCCACCTATGGAGGAGTCCTACGACGCCATCGTCATCGGAGCCGGTCCCAACGGGCTGGCCGCCGCCATCACCCTCGCGCAGGCAGGCCACTCGGTGCTCGTGCGGGAGGCGAACCCGATCCTCGGGGGCTCGTGCCGCTCCGCCGAGCTGACGCTGCCCGGGTACACCCACGACATCTGCTCCACGGTGCAGGCGCTGGCCGTGGCCTCTCCGTTCCTGCGCGGCCTGCCACTGAGTCAGCATGGACTGGAGCTCGCCTACCCAGCGGCCGAGTTCGCCCACCCGCTCGATGATGGCACCGCCGCGGTGGCCTACCGCTCGCTGGAGGCCACCGCCGAGACGCTCGGGCCGGATGGCAAAGCGTGGAAGGAGCTCTTCGGGCCCATCGTCCGGGACTGGGAGAAGCTGGTGCCGGCGCTGCTGGGGCCTCCGCCGCCCATGCCAACGCACCCGATTGCCCTGGCCAACTTCGGCCTCAAGGCGCTGCGCTCGGCACGCGGGCTGGCGGAGAGCTGGTTCCAGGGGGAGCACGCCAGGGGCCTCTTCGCCGGCGCCGCGGCGCATTCGATCCTCCCGCTGGAGTGGGCCTCCACCGCCGCTTTTGGCCTGGTGCTCAGCGCCAGCGCTCACTCCGGTGGATGGCCCGTGGCGCGGGGCGGCTCGCAGAAGCTGGCCGAGGCGATGGCCTCGCTGCTGCGCGCCCATGGCGGCAGGATCGAGACGAACGCCCGCGTTACCAACATCGACGAGCTGCCCCGGGCGAAGGCGATCCTCTGCGATCTCACCCCCCGGCAGCTGCTGCGCATCGCCGGGCACAAGCTGCCCGCCGGTTACAAGGCGCGGCTGGAGAAGTTCCGCTACGGCCCTGGCGCGCACAAGGTGGACTGGGCGCTCTCCGAGCCAATCCCCTGGACCGCGCGCGGCTGCCGCGAAGCCGGCACGGTGCACCTCGGGGGCACGTTCGACGAGCTTGCCTACGCGGAGCGTGCTCCGTGGGAGGGCCGCAACCCGGAGCGCCCCTACGTGCTGGTGGTGCAGTACCCGTTCGATCCGAGCCGCGCCCCGGTGGGCAAGCAGGTGGCCTGGGCCTACTGCCACGTCCCGCACGGCTCGGACTTCGACATGACGAGCCGCATCGAGGATCAAATCGAACGCTTTGCTCCCGGCTTCAGGGACACGATCGTCGCGCGCAGCGTGATGACGCCCTCGGCGCTGGAGAACCACAACTCCAACCTGGTGGGAGGCGACATCACCGGCGGCGCGAACATGTTCTCGCAGGTCTTCTCTCGCCCCGTGCTGAGCGTGGATCCCTACAAGACGCCCCTGAAGGGGCTGTACCTCTGCTCCGCGTCCACACCGCCGGGAGCAGGAGTCCACGGCATGTGCGGACACAACGCGGCGAAGTCCGCGCTGCGAGGCGTGCTCGCCTGATCGCACCGGCCTCAGTCAACGAGCGCCGGGTACACCAGCTGCCGTAGCTGGGTACGCAGTGGGAACGAGCTCGAGGGCAGCAGCTGCGTCATGAACACCGCGGTCAGCTTCTCGATCGGGTCCACCCAGAAGGCGGTGCTGGCCATTCCGCCCCAGTGGTACTCGCCCACGCTCGTCAGCGCGCGGTAAGCCACCGGATCCACCATCACGCCAAAGCCCAGCCCGAAGCCCACCCCGTCGTACCGCGTCTCCGCGAACAGCGGCCGGCCGAACGCCGCCAGATCCGCGTTCTTCGGCAGGTGGTTGCGCGTCATGTACCGCAGCGTTCGTGGTGAGAGCAGCCGCGTGCCCTCCAGCTCGCCGCCGTTGAGTAGCATCCACGTGAAGCGCGTGTAGTCCCGCGTCGTGGACACCAACCCGCCTCCACCCGACAGCCACGCTGGAGCCCGCGTCCCATGTTTGCCCAGCGAGTCCGAGCGCGTCGCCCTGGGCTTGGTGGGGCCCACCGTGTACAGCGCCGCCAGCCGGTGCTGCTGGTCCTCGGGACACCAGAACCCCGTGTCCTTCATCCCCAGCGGGCCGAAGATGCGCTCCGAGAAGAACACGTCCAGCGGCTTGCCGGAGATGACCTCGATGAGCCGGCCCAGCACGTCCGTGGCCACCGAGTAGTTCCACTCCGCGCCGGGCTGGAACATCAGCGGGATCTCCGCCCAGTCACGCACGCACGCGGCCAGATCATGGCCCGCGGGCGCGCCCAGCTCGTAGCCCCGCATCCGGTGAATCTCATCGGTGACGTGCACCCGGTGAAAGCCGTACGTCAGCCCCGCCGTGTGCGTGAGCAGGTGCCACACGCGGATCGGCTCGGTCGCGGGCACAGTGGAGGGCTTGAGCGCCGAGCCTCCCACGTAGACGCGCGACTGGGTGAACTCGGGCAGCCACCGGCTGACGGGATCCGTCAGCTCGAAGGCTCCTTCCTCCCACAACATCATCGCCGCCACCGAGGTGATCGGCTTCGTCATGGAGTAGATGCGCCACACCGTGTCCAGCTCGACGGGGCGGCCCGCCTCCTTGTCCGCCATGCCATATGAGCTCAGGTGCGCCACCTTGCCCTGGCGGGACACCATGATCTGCCAGCCCGGGAGCAGCCCATCGTCCACGTACTTGCGGAAGTGCGCGTCGATGCGTCGCAGGCGCTGCGCGTCCAGGCCCACCTCGCCCGGCTCGACGTTGATGCTGAAGTCTGCCATGTGCTTGCCTCTCCCCAGGCGCGCTACTTCACCCAGTCGATCCGGTGCTTCCGGCCTTTGATGCGCCCCTCGCTCAGCCGCTGCAGCGCCACGCGCACGATGTGCTTGGACACGGCGACGAAGGCGAGCCGATCGTGGATCTCGATCTTCCCCACGTCCGAGGCCTTCAGCCCGCCGGCCTCTCCCGTCAGCGCGCCGAGGATGTCGCCCGGGCGCATCTTGTCCTTGCGTCCGGCCGAGATGTAGAGCGTCGCCCAGGGCGAGTCGAGCGACACGCGGCTGGGCCCGTCCGCCGGAGGCAGAACCTCCAGGCTGGCGCGCTCCAGCTTCACGCCGGTGGCCTCCTCGATAGCGTCCAGCTTGCGGTCGTCTCGCGGCGTGGCGAGGGAGATGGCCAGGCCCGCCCGGCCCGCGCGCCCCGTGCGGCCAATGCGATGCACGTAGGGCTCCGGCTGCATGGGCAGATCGAAGTTCACCACGGCATCCAGCGCCTCCACGTCGATGCCCCGGCCCGCCACATCCGTGGCCACGAGGATGCGCGTGGTGTGGTTGCGGAACTTCGCCATGACGGCATCGCGCTGGCTCTGTTCCAGGTCTCCCTGAAGTCCGTCCACGCTCACGCCCGCCTTGGAGAGGGCGTGCACCAGCTCGGCCACGTTCGCCTTGAAGTTGCAGAACACGATGGCGGAGCCGGGCTGGTGGTGGCGGAGGATGCGCAGCAGGGTGGCTACCTTCTCCTCGGGCGGGCAGGTGTAGACGAGCTGCTGGATCTCGGGCGCGGCCTCGGTCTCCGCGACGGTGACGCGCACGGGCTCCTTCTGGAACTGGCGGCTGAGCTGCTCGATGTCCGCAGGGAAGGTGGCGGAGAAGAGCACCGTCTGCCGGTTGCGCGGAGTGGCGCCGAGGATGCGCTCCATGTCCTCGCGAAAGCCCATGTCGAGCATCCGGTCCGCCTCATCGAGCACCACGGTGGCGAGCTGCCGCGTCTCCAGGGCCTTGCGCTCGAGCAGATCGATGATGCGGCCGGGGGTGCCCACGGCGATGTGAGCGCCCTTCTCGAGCGCGTTGAGCTGAGGCCGGATGACCTGGCCTCCCGCGAGCACGAGGACCTGGAGGCCGGACATCCTGCGGCCCAGGCGGCGGAAGTCTCCGGCCACCTGCGCGCACAGCTCACGGGTGGGACAGAGCACGAGCGCCTGGAGCTGGCGCTGCTGCAGCCGGACTTTCTGGAGGATGGGCAGGGCGAAGGCGGCGGTCTTCCCGCTGCCGGTCTGCGCCTGGCCGATGAGATCTTTGCCCTGGAGCAGCACGGGAATGCTCTGGGCCTGAATGGGCGTGGCGGTCTTGAACTCCAGCTCCGCGAGGACCTGGAGCAGCGGAGGTGAGAGCGCGAGTGCGGCGAAGTCCATCAAGGCCTCGGGTGAGCCGGGGCCCGGGGGCGCCTCGGCTTCGTTCGGGGCCCCTTGTAGCAGCCAGCGGCACGGGGACAAGCCCGCTCGTGCGCGGTATGCGAGGATAGGAACGTGGATACCCAAATGCTGGTTGTCACTGTGTTCTTCTCCCTGGGCCTCCTCTACGCCCTGGGCCTGAGGACGATCTGGAAGCGCGGTCAGGCGCGGCTCGAGGTGGCCCAGCTACGGCTCCAACTGAGCAACATCGTTCAGGAAGAGAGCGGGCTAGAGCAGACACTCATCGGGTGGCGAGGCACCACGCGGTTCCATCTGGTGTCCCGCTTGTTGGGCGCCTCGGAGCTGCGCGTGAGCATCGAGGCTCCGCTGCCCAACAAGCTGAGCCTCACCCCTCAGAGCCGCATGTCCTCTTCAGGCAAGGCACAGGACATCCAGATCGGCCTGCCGGTCCTGGACGAGCGGTTCCAGGTGCAGTGCGCGAACCCGGCGGCCGCCGTCCGCTATCTGCGGGACGAGCGGACCCGGCGCGCGCTGCGCGGGTTGCTGGCGAGCGCTCCCGAGGCGGTGGTGACCGAAGGGGAGGTGCGGCTGAAGTTCTCGCCCTTCGAGGCCGTGAACCAGTTCGAGCCCAAGGCCCGGGCTGTCATCGAAAGTGCTCTGCTCCTGGCCGAGGCCGCGCTGCCCGAGGGAGCCCCCCGGCCCACCGAGGCGCCCCAGCAGGCCGCCGCGCCCCCGGTGCAGGTGCCTCTCGTGCAGGTCTCGGCTGAGCACCTGCGGCAGATGCGCCTGGAGTTCGCCCGGCGGCGCCTGTGGCTCTGGTACGTGAGGGGCGCCACGATGGCCACGTTCATTGTGGTGCAACTGGGGCTGTCCAAGGGGCTCTTCCCCAGTGGGACCAGTTCCAGGGCCGGGACGTGGATCGTGGTGCTTGTGTTCCTCGTCCTGGGTGTGTGCGAATTCCTGCTGGACCGGTGCCCCGCATGCTCGGCCCGGTTGTACAGACGGCACCTCGTGCGCCTGTGGAACCAGCGGGTGAAGTGCCCAGAGTGTGGCATTCAGCTGCGCTGAGCTTTCTTCAGGCCATGCAGTCACCCTGCCGGCCAGGGCTGCAACGGCCGTAACAGCCCGGCCCGGCTCAGCAACTCGTGGACGCGCGCGGCCAGCGCGACGTGCTCCGGGCTGGAAGCGGTAAACCGCTCGGGGGTCAGGGTGACGAGGGTTCCCTTGTCTTCCACCGGCTCAATACGCACAGGGGCAGGCAGTGGGGGCACCTTGCCGCGCAGCCGCGAGAAGTACATCACCCAACCCACAAAGGTGCCCGGGGGCAAGACCTGCGTCGCCAGCATCTCCAGGTGCTGATGTGAGGTAGCCACTGCCCACTCTGGCTCCCAGGCCACGACCATTGAGCGCAGCACCGCAGCCATGACGGGAGCGGTCAGCACTGGCTCCCCGACGAGGCCTTCAGCGTGAGGGTTGAGTACGCAGGAGGACGGAAGCCGCCGCGAGGACGAACCGCACCTCCCGTCAACGACAGCTGTTTCCTGTGGGCTATCGCCCGTCCACAAGTGGAACGAGAAGCGATCACCGAAATGATTCTCCTCCCGTGCAAACAGCTTCTGGAAGCTCGCTGCGTCTGGCGTGAACTGGAGTTTGCGCGCCTCCTCGAATGACTCGGCCGGCTCATACCAGCGCGTCCAGGCCGGCTCACTGCGACCGAGGCCGCGGAAGAAACACTCCGCACGTCGTGCACAGGCCTCAGCGGATTCAGGCCGGGCGAGCCAATAGGAGCCAGCGTAATAGGTCTCTTGCATCGAGCGGCTGCTCCCTAATGAGTCGGGGGAACATGGATCACTTCAATCGGAAGCCCTTCTCCCTGGAAGATCTTCCTGAGAGCACGGGCGAGCTTCTCCTCTGCGACGATCCACCGGAGGGGCGTTCCATTGGCGGCTTCTACTTGGCGCGTCGCCTGCTCGAGCATCTTGAAGCGCCCCTTGAAGATCCCGAGAAAGTTCAGGTTCTTATCGACCCACTGCGCGTAGCCAGTGCTCTTGGTTTCGAGCAGAACTCCCTCATCGAAGCCGTCGAATTTCACGTACTCGTCACCCAGCTTGACGCGGTAAACATAGCCTTCGGGGGCTCCCGTCACCTGGGCCTGATAGCGGCGCGAGTGTTCGGGCATGGCCTCGTTCGCCTTGACCCATTCCCCCGGGCCACTGGAACTGGGCGGAGCGGCCTGCGCGCCCGCTTTGCCGCCTGAGCTGTCACGCGCCGCCATGGCGACTGCGTTGGGGGCGAGCGCGAGGGTGACGCCCTCGGCAGTGAGGGCGACCGACTCCACTTGAGCCAAAGCTGGGGCCGTCCAGCGGATGTTCAACTGCGCCTCGGCCACCACCGCCGCCTGTCCGGCTCCCGGCAACTTCGGCAGCGCCGTCGCCATGCCCGAAGCGGTGTTCCCCAGGGCCACCGTGCCCAGCATGACGAAGGCTCGCGCCGCCTTCTGCCCCATCGTGTCGCCGAACTTCTCTCCGGCAGCGCAGAGGCCGTCGAAGGTGGTGGCTTTATCCACCTCCTTCATCAGCACCAGCCACCCATCAATCAGCTTCCACACCGTGTCCCAGCCCAGGTACGCCATGGCCCCCAGCGTCATCAGCGCGGCGATGCCCTTACTTACGGGCTCGGGCAGTGCGAGCAAGATGGCGTACATGGTCAGGCCACCCACCACGGTGGCCACCACTGCCTGGGGGCTCACCAGCTGGGAGAGTTCCTCTTTCATGGCCCCCAGCACCTGGCTGTGAGCAATCGCCATGGCCAGCGCGTACTTGGCATCCCCATCCAGGAAGGGCTTGTCCACCAGCAGGCGCAGGCAGTCTCCGCCTCCCCAGGTTGCCTCGCACCACACCAGGTAACGGCGCTTGAGCTCCTCGTTCTCGGGCGACAGGCGCAGGTTCCGGGTGCTCCCCGGCTCCGAGGCCATGAGGCGCTGGCTTCTGCCCTCGTACCGGTACCAGCCGCTTCGCTCGGGCACTCCGAACAACTGCCGGGCATGTTCCAGGGGCTGCTCCACGGCCGGCACAGAGGGGGCCTGTTGCGCGACGGCCTTCTTGAACTCCTTTGGGCTCACCTCCGCCGGCTCCACGTCGCGGCGCGCAGTGTGAACGATGGGCTCGCCCTGACCTGTGTCCAAGCGGACGACGCCCCGCGTTGAGGCACTGCACCCTGAGAGGAGCACGAACAGCAGCGGGACTATCGAGCGCGGCATAGGGAGCTTCCTGGCCATGGCTCCCGCGCGCCGGGAGCAGCACCCGAGATTAGCCGAAGGAGGCATCCTTGCCGCGCGTCGGCAGGGACGCGGCCCCTCCAGACAGCCACTCATCGACGGACCTTGCCGCCTCGCGCCCGTCCGAGATACCCCAGACGATGCGGCGGACGACCTGCCTGAACCGCCACACTCCCTCTTCTGGGTCTGCGGCCACTACGTCCCCGAGCGCCAGGTTCCAGGCAAAGAAGGGGGTGTTGTCCACCTGGAAGAGCATCTTGATGTGAGTGCTGGTAGTTGCCACGGATACTCTCGGTTGCTCGAAGATGATGGTGACGACGCGTCCACTTCATGTAGTCGGAGTAGGTGCCCGTGTAAAAACAGGCATTTAACTTCCGACCCACCCAGTCAGAGTCGGGCCTCAATGCTGACCAGTCAGCATTGGACCTCAAATCTGACTGGCCAGAGTCGGGCCTCAAAAGCTGACCAGTCAGCATTGGACCTCAAAACTGACCAGTCAGTTTTGCACCCTGACCTGGTATGGCGATCACCAGCAGGAGACTCTAGCTGACGGGTGCCCATCGGCCACCTGTGAGGTAGGGTGGTGCCCGGAGGGTCAACAGCGGCCAATGGGCTCGCGCCAGGAGGAACTTCCGTGGAGACGGGACGCTCAGGAGACCAGGCCGCGCTGACTCCCGGCATGCAACTGGGCTCCTGGCGAGTGCTGAGCCAGCACGGCAGTGGCTCCTACGGCATCATCTACCGGGTGGAGCGGATAGGGCAGGAGCAGGCGGGGCCCTTCGCGCTGAAGCTGGCGAGACACCCGCTGGATCCCCGCTTCGATCGGGAGTGGCAGCTGCTGTCGCGCATCCGCCACCCCCACGTGCCGAGGTTTGAAATCCAGGGCTGGTTGTCGCTGGGTGGAAATCCGTTCCCCTACATCGTCATGGAATGGGTGGAGGGCACGCCCCTCTACGCGTGGGCCGCGCAGCAGCCGCGCACCTCGCGCCAGGTGATGTGCGTGCTGGCGCAGGTGGCGCGGGCGTTGGAGGCCACGCACGCGGAGGAGGCCGTGCACCGGGACGTCAAGGGAGACAACGTCCTGGTACGGACCCGGGACGGCACGGCGGTGCTGATGGACTTCGGCTCGGGGAACTTCCGCGGGGCGCCCATCCTCACCCGGGAGCCACCGCCGCCCGGCACCGAGCGCTACTGGAGCCCGGAGTGCGTGCGCTTCCAGTGGAAATGGCGGCGCCATCCCACGATGCGCTACGAGGCCGGGCCCGCGGATGATCTGTACGCGCTGGGAGTGATGGCCTACCGCCTGATCAATGGCGTGTACCCGCCTCCCGCGGTGAACTTCGTGGAGACGGAGGAAGACATCCAACTCGTTGAGGCCGAGCCGGTGGCAGCGGAGCCACGGGTGAGGCTGAGCCCGGAACTGGCGGCGCTCATTGCCCGGCTACTCTCGAACGAGCCCGCGGCTCGGGGCTCGGCGGGGGAAGTGGCTCAGGCGCTCGAGCGCGCTGCGGACACAGCGGGTCCCGACGGGGATCTCCCCTTCGTGCCGGTGGCAGTGGCGGCCCAGGTTCCCGTTCAGAGCAATCCCCAGCCTGTCTTACCGCCCAGCGTCTCAACCCGGTGGCCATGGAGAGCGGTGTCCCTGGGGATGCTCCTGGTCCTCCTGGCTTGGTGGATTGCCCCCCAGCCCTCGGTAGACGAGCCAGGAGAGATGGTTGAGAAAACGCCACGGAGTGGCACGGAGAGTAGGGGAGACAAGGCGGATGCAGGACCAGTAGGCCTCGGAGATACCGTACCCCCAGTGTCGGCCGCAGCACCCACGGAGACGGGCGGCAAAATCAGCGTCGCCTTGCCTGACAAGCCGCTGGCAGGCCAGCGGCGTCCGCCGTGTGAGAAGCCCGAGACCGAGATCAACGGTGGATGTTGGGTACAACTGATCGATGTGTCTCCCCCCTGCGGTAACCGGTTCTATGAGTGGAAGGACAAGTGCTACTCGGCAACCATGGGGCAGCCACGCTCACCAACCTCTGACCCGCAGTAGATCGTGCCCTCTATGAGCCCTCTTGTTGTCGGCACCCTCGTGGCCTTCTCACTGAGCCTCGTGTTCTTCATGAGGTGGGAACTCGCTCGGCGCAAGAGCCGCGAATTGACAGACCGCCAAGTGGTCTATGACAAGGCCGAGCACCATCTCCTGGACGAGGGGAGCCGAAACCAGGAGGGCTTCAACGAGTACATCTATGGAGGCATATACCTCGGCTGGCTCATCGACAGCGGGTTGCACTCGCCAGAGTTCTTCAAGGGGAAGGAGAGCCTCCTGGAGGAGTTCCGCGCTCGCAAGGTGACGGTTTCCGAGCTCTACGGAACGAGCGGAGAAGCGCTCATCTCGGACATGCTGAGTGAGAAGGGAAACCGATTCACAGCTCACTACTTCGAGAGTGGCTATCCCCAGGACTACGAGGAACTCCTGGCGCCAGGGGAAATGGGCTACGAGTTCGTGGCTGACACCTGGGAGAACTACGCCAGGATTCGCAGCCGCTTAGATGACCGGTATCGGCTCTGGTCAGAAATGTGAGACGGCCCAGGTTCAGCGGAGGGAGTTGACCGCACGTCGAAGCAGTGCAGCCGCCTCTTCTACGTCACCGGGATGGTTCCGGGTGAATGTTGCGCGGCACTGAGCTACTTCTGCATCCAATTCCTGGAAGAAAGCCAGATAGATACAGGCTGCATCCAGGAACGAAGCCGGGGGAATCACTACTTCGTTCAATACAGCCCGGATCAAAGTCGCCCCCAGCATTGGGGGCCATTCCAGAGTCTTGAACTCTTCGCGAAGAAGTCCTTCCACCAACCCAGCCACGGCATCCGGCCCTTTTTCGAGGACAAGTGTCTGGAGGATGTCGGAGATGGCGCTGCCATCCAACTGTGCTGCAATGGCAGCCTCGAGCTTCAGCCTCAAGTGATAGCCCCAGGCTTTATCTCAGCCGAACGAGGCGTCCTTGCCGCGCGTCGGCAGGGAAGAGGCACCTCCAGACAGCCACGCATCGACGGACCGTGCCGCCTCGCGTCCGTCCGAGATGGCCCAGACGACCAGGCTGGCGCCCCGGCTCGCGTCTCCCGCGCAGAACACGCCGTCCGCTGACGTCGCGAAGCCCGAGTCCACCTGCACCGCGCCCCGGGACGTGAGCTTCACGCCCAGCTCTTCCTGCAACTGTGTCGTGTCCGGCCCCGTGAAGCCCATGGCCAGGATCAGCAGATCCACCTCGTGCGTCACCTCGCTGCCGGGCTGCTCCACCAGCTTCGGCGGCCCAGCGCCTTCGCGCTGCACCGCCACCTTCACCGCGTGCAGTTGCTGAATGCGGCCGTCGATCCCCGTCAGCCGCTTCGTCAGCAGCCCGAAGTCGCGCGCGCCGCCTTCCTCCTGGCTCGATGACGTCCTGAACACCAGCGGCCAGCGCGGCCACGGGTTGTCCTCCGCCCGCGTCGTCGGCGGCGCGGGCATCAGCTCCACCTGCGTCACGCTCGCCGCGCCCTGTCGCAGCGCCGTGCCCAGGCAGTCCGAGCCCGTGTCTCCGCCGCCCAGGATCATCACCCGCTTGCCCGCCGCGTTCAGCCGGGGCTCCAGCGTCGCCAGCCCCGACACCACCCGGTTCTGGTGCTCCAGGTACTCCATCGCCGCCACCACGCCGCCCAACTCGCGCCCTGGTACCTCCAGCTCCCGGGCCTTGCGCGCCCCGATCGCCAGCACCACCGCGTCATACTGCTCGCGCAGCGCCCGGTAGCCCGGCTCCCGGCTCACGTCCACCCCGGTGCGGAACACCACCCCTTCCGCCTCCATCAGCGCCAGGCGCCGATCCAGCACCCCGCGCTCCATCTTGAAGTCCGGAATGCCGTAGCGCAGCAGCCCGCCCGGCCGGTCGTCGCGCTCGTACACCGTCACGGAGTGGCCCGCCTGGTTCAGCTGCGCCGCCGCCGCCAACCCCGTCGGCCCCGAGCCCACCACCGCCACCCGCTTGCCCGTGCGCCGCGCCGGAGGCTGCGGCTTCACCCAGCCCTCCGCGAACGCCCGCTCGGCGATCTCCTTCTCCATCTGCTCGATCGTCACCGGATCCTGATCGATCGACAGCACGCACGCCGCCTCGCACGGCGCCGGGCACAGCCGCCCGGTGAACTCCGGGAAGTTGTTCGTCGTGCTCAACGCCAGGAAAGCCGCCTTCCACCGCCCCCGGTACACCGCGTCGTTGAAGTCCGGAATCGGGTTCCCCAGCGGGCACCCCTGCTGGCAGAACGGCACCCCGCAGTCCATGCACCGCCCCGCCTGCCGCTTCGCCTCGTCCGGCGCCAGCGGCAGCGCGAACTCGCGCGAGTCCTTCAGCCGCTCCGCCTTGTCCCGCTTCGGCGCCGACACCCGCGGCCACTCCATGAAGCCCGTCGTCTTCCCCATGGCTCAGCCCTCTCCGCCAACGACGTGGAGCCGCTGCTGCGTCGCCGCGGGCGGCTTGCGTGCCGCCCTGCGCGCCTGCAGCACCCGCTTGTAGTCCGTGGGCATCACCTTCACGAACTGCGGCACCATCAGCTCCCAGTGATCCAGCATCCGCCGCGCCACCGTGCTGCCCGTGTGCTGGAAGTGCCGCTCGATCATCCCGTGCACCAGCCAGATCTCCGACTCCTCCACCAGCGACTCCAGCTCCACCATCTCCAGGTTGCAGCGCTGGCGGAAGCTGCGCTCGCGGTCCAGCACGAACGCCATGCCGCCGCTCATGCCCGCCGCGAAGTTGCGCCCCGTGGGGCCCAGCACCACCACCATGCCGCCCGTCATGTACTCGCAGCCGTGATCGCCCACGCCCTCCACCACCGCCTGCGCGCCGCTGTTGCGCACCGCGAAGCGCTCGCCCGCCAGTCCGCGCAGGTACACCTCGCCCGCCGTGGCCCCATAGAGCACCGTGTTGCCCACCAGCACGTTCTCCTCGGGCGCGAAGCGGCTGCCCTGCGGCGGGTAGACGATGATCCGTCCGCCCGACAGCCCCTTGCCGAGGTAGTCGTTGGTGTCGCCCTCCAGCTCCAGCGTCACGCCGCTGGTGAGGAACGCGCCGAAGCTCTGTCCCGCCGAGCCCTGCAACCGCACTCGCAGCTGCCCATCTGGCAGGCCGCGTGAGCCGTTGCGCCGGGCGATCTCTCCCGAGAGCAGCGCGCCCACCGCGCGGTGCGTGTTGGACACCGGGCGCACCAGCATCGTCGGAGCCCCGCCCTCCAGCGCCGCGTGGGCGTGCCGCAGCAGCTCGTGATCCAGGTGGTCCGACACGTCCTTGCGCTGGGGCGTGTCACACCGCCGCGGCTCGCTGAGCGGAGCCCGGGGCGTCTCCAGCAGGGCCGACAGGTCCACCCGCCGCGCCTTCCAGTGCTCCGAGGCCTGGCGCTGCCTGAGCAGCTCCACCCGGCCCACCAGCTCTTCCAGCCGGCGTACGCCCACGGCCGCCATCTGCCGGCGCAGATCCTCGGCCACCAGGTAGAAGAAGTTCACCACGTCCTCGGGCCGGCCGTGGAAGCGCTTGCGCAGCCCCGCGTCCTGCGTGGCGATGCCCACCGAGCACGTGTTGAGGTGGCACTTGCGCAGCATGACGCAGCCCAGCGCCACCAGGCTCGCGGTGGCCATGCCGAACTCCTCGGCGCCCAGCAGCGCGGCGATCAGCACGTCTCGCGCGGTGCGCAGCCCTCCGTCCACCTGCACGCGGATGCGGCTGCGCAGCCCGTTGTGCACCAGCACCTGCTGCGCCTCGGCCAGCCCCAGCTCCCACGGCAGGCCCGCGTGCTTGATGCTGGAGAGCGGCGAGGCGCCCGTGCCGCCCTCGTACCCGGAGATAACCACCGCGCCCGCGCCCGCCTTCGCCACGCCCGCGGCGATGGTGCCCACGCCCACCTCGCTCACCAGCTTCACGCTCACCCGGCCCGCCGGGTTCACCGACTGCAAGTCGTAGATGAGCTGCGCCAGATCCTCGATCGAGTAGATGTCGTGGTGGGGTGGGGGAGAGATCAGCGTTACTCCCGGGTTGGACCAGCGCACCTTGGCGATGCGCTCGTCCACCTTGTGCCCTGGCAGCTGGCCGCCCTCGCCGGGCTTGGCGCCCTGCGCCACTTTGATCTGCAGCTCCGCCGCGTTCACCAGGTACTCGGTGGTGACGCCGAACCGCGCGCTGGCCACCTGCTTGATGGCGCTGCGCCGCGAGTCTCCGTTGTCGTCTAGCGTGTAGCGGTGCGCCTCCTCGCCGCCCTCGCCGCTGTTGGAGCGCCCGCCAATGCGGTTCATCGCGATGGCCAGCGTCTCGTGCGCCTCGGCGCTGATCGAGCCGAAGGACATGGCGCCCGTGACGAAGCGCCGGACGAGCTCCGTCGCCGGCTCCACCTCTTCCACCGGCACCGGGGTGATGCCCTCGGTGTTCACCTCGAGCAGCCCGCGCAGGTTGCACAGCTCGCGCGTCTCGTCATCCGCCAGCCGCGAGTAGTCCGCGAACAGCGCCGCGTCATTGGCGCGCACCGCCGCCTGCAGCTTACCCAGCGTGGCCGGGTTCCACTTGTGCCGCTCGCCGCGCCGCCGCCACTGGTACTGGCCGCCCGCGGGCAGCAGGCCGTCGCCAGGGGCCACCGTGTTGCCCAGGCCGTTGGCCGCGCTGAAGCCGCGCGCGTGCCGCTCCCGCACCTCGAGCCCCAGCTCCCGCAGGCCCACGCCTTCCACGCGCGAGGCCGTGCCCGTGAAGTGCTTCTCGATCAGCGTGCGCTCCAGCCCCACCGCCTCGAACAGCTGCGCGCCGCGGTAGGACTGCAGCGTGGAGATGCCCATCTTGGACATCACCTTGAGCAGCCCCTCCTCGATCGAGTGGATGTAGTTGCTCTGGGCCTTCTCGGCCGTCAGCTGCAGCTCGCCCGCGTCCACCATGGCGCGCAGGGTGTCCAGCGCCAGGTACGGGTTCACCGCCGAGGCCCCGTAGCCGAACAGGCAGGCGAAGTGGTGCACCTCGCGCGCCTCGGCCGTCTCCACCACCAGGCCGGTGTACATGCGGATGCCATCGCGCACCAGCCGCTGGTGCACCGCCGACAGCGCCAGCAGCGCGGGGATGGCCGCGTTGCCCGCGTCCACGCCGCGATCGCTCAGCACCAGGATGTTGGCGCCCGCGTCCACCTCCTTCACGGCCTGGGCGCACAGATGCTCCACCGCGTCCTCGAGCGCGTCCTCGCCCCGCTCCAGCGGGTAGCTCAGCGACAGCACGCGCGTCTCGAAGCTGCCCTCGCCGTGGATGGCCGCCAGCTTCGCCAACTGCTCGTTGTTGAGCACCGGCCCCGGCAGATCCAGGCGGTGGCACTGCTCGGGCGTCTCCTCGAAGGTGTTGCCCTCGGGGCCCAGCGCCGTGCCCAGCGTCATCACCAGCGCCTCGCGGATCGGATCGATCGGCGGGTTGGTGACTTGAGCAAACAGCTGGTGGAAGTAGGAGAACAGGCTTGGGGCCTGATCGCTGAGCACCGCCAGCGGCGTGTCCGTGCCCATGGAGCCCACCGGCTCCTTGCCCGTCTCGGCCATGGGCTGCAGCAGCAGCCGCAGATCCTCGTCCGAGTAGCCGAAGGCGCACTGCAGCCGGCCCAGCCGCTCTCCGGTGAGGCGCTCGGGGGCGGGCGGCTCGGGCAGCTCCTCGAAGGTGTACACGTTGCCCTTGAGCCAGCGCCGGTACGGCCAGCGGCTGGAGATGTCCGCCTTCACCTCCTCGTCCTCGAGGATGCGGCCCTCGGTGGTGTCCACCAGCAGCATGCGGCCCGGGGTGAGGCGGCCCTTGCGGCGCACCTGGCCCGCGGGCACGTCGATGACGCCCGTCTCCGAGGCGAGGATGACGCGATCATCCTCGGTGATGAGGTAGCGCGCCGGGCGCAGGCCGTTGCGGTCCAGCGTGGCGCCGATGAGCTGGCCGTCGGTGAAGGCGATGGCGGCCGGGCCGTCCCACGGCTCGAGCAGCGCCGAGGAGTACTCGTAGAAGGCGCGGCGCTCGTCGCTCATGGTGGCGTGGCCCTCCCACGCCTCGGGGATCATCATCATCATGGCGTGCGGCATGGTGCGCCCACCCAGGTGCAGCAGCTCCACCATGTTGTCGAACTGCGCCGAGTCGCTCTTGCCCGGGACGATCAGCGGGAACAGCGGCTCCAGGCTGCCGCCCAGCCGCGCCGACTGCAGCAGCCCGCGGCGGGCCGTCATCCAGTTGCGGTTGCCCGACAGCGTGTTGATCTCGCCGTTGTGGGCGATGTAGCGGAACGGCTGCGCCAGCTCCCAGGTGGGGAAGGTGTTGGTGGAGAAGCGCGAGTGCACCAGCGCCAGCGCGCTCACCAGCTCCGGGTGCTGCAAGTCCAGGTAGAAGCGCGGCAGCTGCCGGGGCAGCAGCAGGCCCTTGTAGATGATCGTCTCGGCCGAGAAGCTGGCCACGTGGAAGCGGCCCCACGGATCCACGCCGCGCTCGCGCACGCGGTTCTCCGCCAGCTTGCGGATGCGGTACAGCTTGCGCTCGAAGGCGCTGGGCACCACGCGCCGCTGCGCCACGAAGAGCTGGCGGATGGTGGGGGCCACCTCGCGCGCCACGGGACCCAGGTGCTCGGGGGCCACCGGCACGTCGCGCCAGCCCAGCACCCGCTGGCCCTCCTCGGCGACCACCTCTTCCAGAATGGCCTCGCACGCCGAGCGGGAGAAGTCGTCCGAGGGCAGGAACGTCTGCGCCACCGCGTACTGGTGGCGTGGAGGAAGCTCGATGCGCAGCCGGGGTGCCTCGCGCTCGAAGAAGCGGTGCGGCAGCTGCACCAGGATTCCGGCCCCGTCGCCCGTCTCGGGATCCTTGCCCGCGGCGGCCCGGTGGCTCAGCCGGTTGAGCAGCTCCAGCGCGTCCTCGACGATGCCGCGCGAGCGCTCTCCTTTGATGTGGACCACGAAGCCGACGCCGCAGGCATCGTGCTCCGTCTCGGGTTCATACAGCCCATAGCGCCCCGGGACGTGCGACATCAGGTGGCTCCCTCTCGGTCATCGCGGATGGCCTCCGCGTGTTCACTTCGCGACGCTCCAGGATAATGCGGCGCGTTAGAACCCGTAAAGGACAGTGTGCGAGGATCACGCCGCCAGGTCCTGAAGCAAACAAGCAAGGGGTCAGGGGCCCGGCATTTCCAAGGCTTAGCGCTCACGCGGCGCGTCAGCCCGGGCGGTGCTTCGGGGGCATACCGCGATGCCTGGGTCGTCCCTCGTGTTATCCCTGTGGGGCCATGTCTTCCACCGAGCGCCTCTACTTCTCTGATCCCTTCCTGCTCCAGTTCACCGGGCGCGTGGTCGCGCACGCGGCGTGGAATGGGGCGCCCTCCGTGGTGCTCGACCGGACCGCGTTCTACCCGGAGGCCGGTGGGCAGATGGCCGATCGCGGCGCCCTGAGCGGCCTGGCAGTGCGCGACGTGCAGGTGGATGATCACGGCGTCATTCACCACGTGTTGGAGCTGCCCGAGGGCCGGGGGCTGCCCGAGGTGGGCGCCGAGCTGGCTGGACAGATCGATCGGATCCGGCGCCGGGTGCACATGGCGCTGCACACGGGGCAGCACATGCTCTCGCGGGCGCTGGTGGACGTGGCCAACGCGAACACCGTCTCGTCGCGGCTGGGCGAGACGCTGTGCACCATCGACGTGGACCTGGACGCGCTGGACGAGGCCAAGGTGGCCGAGGCCGAGGCGCTGGTGAACGCGGTGATCGACGATGACGTGCGCATCCGCTCGTTCTTCCCGACGGCGGAGGAGCTGGCCGAGCTGCCGCTGCGCCGCAAGCCGAAGGTGACGGACAACATCCGCGTGGTGCAGATCGGCGACTTCGATGTATCGCCGTGTGGAGGCACACACTGCACGGGCTCGGCGCAGGTGGGCCTGGTGCGGGTGCTGGGCGTGGAGCGCTACAAGGGCAAGGGCCGCGTGCTGTTCTCCGCGGGCCGCCGGGCGCGCGGCGAGCTGTGGGACGAGGCCGGCACGCTGCGCGGGATGAGCCGGGCCTTCACGTGCGGCCCGGCCGAGGTGCCCACGGTGATCGACAAGCTGCGCCGCGAGCTGACGGAGGCGCGCGAGGCGCTGGGCGCGGCGCGGGCGAAGCTGGCCGAGCAGACGGCGGTGGAGCTGGCCGCCGCGCTGGAGAAGTCTCCGGAGCACCGGGTGGTGGCGGTACTGGAGGGCGCGGGGCCCGAGTCCCTGCGGGCCATCGCCGCTCGGCTGACGTCCCGGCCCGAGGCCGTGGTGCTGCTGGCGGGCCGGCTGCCCGAGGGCCTGGCGGTGCTGATCGCCCGGGGCAGTGGCTCCACGTTCGGTTGTGGTGCCTTCCTCAAGAAGCTGGCCGAGGCTGGCAAGGGGCGCGGCGGTGGCCGCCCCGAGCACGCCGAGGGCCGGTTGCCCGCGGACGTGGACTTCCCGGCGCTCGTCGCCTCGGTGCTCAGCGCTTCTGGGCAATGAAGTCGCGCCCGCGGTGGCGCGTGCTGCCGGTGTGGTTGCTGCTGCCGGTGCTGGGGCTGGGCTCGCGCTCGGGGTGGGAGCCGCTGCCGTCCTTCGTGGCCGCCTACGCGGGGGACACGCTGTGGACGATGATGGTGTACGTGAGCCTGATTCTGTTCTGGCCCCGGCTGCCGCTGTGGCGGGCGCTGGGGCTGGCCCTGGGGTTTTCGTTCCTCATCGAGCTGAGCCAGCTGTACCGGGCGCCGTGGATCGACGCGGTGCGCGCCAACCGGCTCGCGGCGCTGGTGCTGGGGCAGGGGTTCCTGGCCTCGGATCTGGCCTGCTACACGGTGGGGGCGCTGCTGGCGGCGGGGCTCGACCGGCTGCTGTTCTGGCGGAAGAGCTCGGAATGAACCTGCCTGCTGGGCGGGTTAGGTGTAGGTTTGCTTGCAATCCCAGGGCGGATAGCGGCATGTGAGGCAGCGTGAGCACGCCGGAGAACAGCATGAACTCGTCCGTGGCAGAGCAGGGGGCCCCTTCCCAGGGGAACCTCTTCAGCGCGTTCCAGGAGCGCCGTGAGACCAACAACCGGCGCTGGCTGATCGCTCTGGCGGTACCGCTACTCGCGGCGGTGGCGGCGTGGATGTCGCTGGCGGGCAGGCCGGCCTCGGTGCACATCATCACGCCCAACGGCATCAAGGTGGTGAGCCTGGGCATGGCGCAGCAGGACGTGGTGAGCCGGCTGGGCAAGCCCATTGGCCGCGAGTCCCGCGCGGGCATGGAGTGCTTCCAGCACGGCATGTTCTCGTTGCTGGAGCCGGCAACCACCATCCACGTGGTCTGCTACGCGGATGGGGTGCTCAAGGAAGTGACGACGAAGCGCTACTCCATGTGGGAGGTGGGGCCCGACGGGGCCTTCATGCCCGCCGGGATACCCGCGGCGCCCGCGCCTACCCCAGCAGCGCCAGCAGCCCAATGATGCCCACGATGAGGAAGTAGAGCGACTCGCCGGCGATGAGCCCGCCACCCAGCAGCGAGGTGGTGCTCATGTCCGCGGGCAGCTCCGCCTCGGTCTCCTTCGTGGCCTGGGCCTTGGGCGAATCTCCCTTCACCTCGGCGCTCACGTTGTGCTCGCTGGGCGCGGCGTGGGACGCCGTGCCCTTCGCGCCCAGGGTGTTCCACACCGACGTGAGGATGCCGCCCGCGCCGAACCACAGCGACACCGGCAGGTCCACGAAGCCGCCGAAGGACGAGGCGTAGGGGCTCGCCAGCACGATCGAGTCCACCGTCCACCCCACGGCGTAGCCCGTGCGCGAGCCCTGCACGTAGGCCTGGTAGCGCGCGTTGCCGCGCACCACCTTGCGCAGCACCTCGATGACGAAGCCGATGCTCAGGCCGATCAGCATCGCCGTCACCTTGTAGCCCGACAGGTTGCCCAGATCGCGGATGGCGCCCACGAACTTGTACGTCATCGCGGCGCTCCATCCACCTTGCCGCGCCTCGGGGTTGTCGAACAGGTTCACCGTGAGCACCGGGTAGGCCGTCATGAACAGCTTGGCCAGCCCCACGCACAGCACCGCTCCCATGAAGATGCCGATCACCTGGTAGCGGAACTGGATCAGCCGGTTGGTGCCCAGCCGCCACCCGGTGGAGCGATCCTGCTGCATGTCACAGCCCACGGCGGTGGAGACCAGCAGGATGCTCGAGGCGATCAACCCCACCACCGGCTCCGTCAGCCCGATGAGCGACATCAACAACACGGAGATGACGAAGGCGCTGGAGATGGGGTTCTGATCGGTGATGCCCAGGGAGATGCCGTTGATGAGCACGAACAGCACGGCCAGCGCCAGGCCGAAGAGCACGAACTTCAACGGCTGATCGAGCACCTGGGTGGCCACCACCACCACCGCCAGGCCCCAGAACACCACCCACGCGATCAGCCTGGGCATGTTGACCTGCTTCCACGCGGGCACCTGCTCGGCGGGCATCCGGCCGCGAGCGCGGATGCGCCCCACCGCCGTTACCGCCAGCAACGACAGATCCACCAGCGCGGCGCCGCAGATCATCGCCAGCGCGATGAGAAAGCCCGTCTTGCGGAACGGATCGGTGGGCCCCAGCCACCCGATCTCCCGCAGGTAGGGAGTGAGGGCCACCCCCGCCAGGCCTCCGAGGATGGCGGGCACGGTAATGCGGCTGCCCACGACCATGCCCGCGCCCAGGGTGGAGGGGCTCATGCCGATGCGGCCCAGGAACTCCACGCGCTCGGTGAGCGCGGCCACCGCCGCTCCCAGGCCCGTACCGCCGCCGAGCTTGGCGATGGAGGCCTTCAGCAGGCGCTTGTCCGTGAGCGCCCGCAGGATGTTGGCCACCGCGTGGCCCGAGGGGTACTCGAGCTGCAGCCTGTCCACCAGCAGCGGCGTGTAGAGCATGCCCACGCCCACGCCGAACATGCCGATGCAGCCGATGAAGAGCATCAGCTTCCAGGCCGCGGGCATGGGCATGCCCAGCCACACCATGGCCTGAATCAGCACGCACATGGCGCACAGCGAGGCCACCGAGGCGGCCATCGTCTGCAGGTAGTTGGCGCCGTGCTTGCCCTCGGGGCCGTAGCCGTAGGTGACGGCGCTGCCGAGGATGCCGGCCAGCACCTGCGAGGCCACGAAGAAGCCCAGGCTGAAGTTCATATAGGCGGCAGCCACGCCGCCCAGCGGCCCGATGATGAAGATGGCCATCGTGCCCAAGAGCAGGTGGTACTTCCACGTCCCCACGGCGGGCAGGAAGCTGAAGCGCGGCGCCTCGGGGCCTCCGGGCAGGCCCGGGGAGGCAGAAGGCACGGCGGAGGGAGCTGGCTGGGCGGTTTGGGCCATGGAGGCGCGAAGGGTACCGACCCTGCAGGTGGCCTTCAATGCACACGCGGTATGGTCTCGGGTACATGCGGACCAAAGCCACGCCTCCCGTCGCCCACCTGAGCGGCCAGGCCCTGCTGCCCCTGATTCAGACGTACTTCGAGCTCAACCACCTCAAGCAGCTCTACCGCCAGGGCTGGCTGCGCGTGGGCATTCCTCCGGAGCGCTGCGAGAGCGTGGCCGAGCACTCCCTGGGGGTCGCCCTGCTGTGCCTCTTCATCGCCGACACGTGGTTCCCCGAGGCGGATGGCTCCAAGGTCGTCCGCATCGCGCTGCTGCATGACCTGGGCGAGGCGAGGGTAGGGGACATCACCCCGCACGATGGCGTGAGCCACGGGCAGAAGCACGCGCTGGAGCGCCAGGCGATGGAGCAGATCCTCCGGGGGCTGCCGCGAGGCGCCGAGTACCTCGCGCTCTGGGAGGAGTACGAGCAGGGCACCTCGTTCGAGGCGCGGCTGGTGCGCCAGGTGGATCGGCTGGAGATGGCGCTCCAGGCCTGTGTGTACGAACACCAGGGCTTCGGAGACCTCACGCAGTTCTTCGCCTCCGCCGAGAAGGCGCTCGAGTCGCCTGAGCTGCGCGCCGTGCTGGCCGAGCTCCAGGCCACGCGGCCCCAGGCCCGGCCAGGCGCCTGAGCGGGCCTGCGCCTCAGCCGAACCAGCGGCTGGACTCCGGGGCGAAGACGCGGACCCGCTCCGCCAGCGAGGGTGGCAGCCGCTTGCGGACGATGTCGTGCACCGCTGCGGGCGCATAGGCCTGGCTGAAGTGCATCAGCACCAGGGCCTCGTTCTGGAACCGGTCCGCCCGGGCGATGATCTCGTCCAGGTGCACGTGCAGGCGCTCCTGCGTCTCCGCCACCGTGCGGGACGGATCGATATAGGTGCACTCGAGGATCAGCACCCGGCTCTCGAGGATGTACGGGGCCGTCTCCAGCACCTTCGAGAGCGTGTCGGTGGCGTAGGCCAATTCCAGCCGTTCGATCTCCTCGAAGATGCCCTCCGCGCCCTCGCGCCGCAGCCGGCCGATCTCCTCTCCCGGCAGCCCCTGGTGCTCGGGCTTCAGCTTCGTGACGCGCCGTAGGAACTGGTAGCCCAGCGAGGGCCCCGCGTGGTGAGTCCGGAAGGCCCGGACCCAGAGGTCCCGATACACCTTGCGCGTCTCCCCGGGCATCATGGGGATCGTCTCGAAGGAGATGGACGAGCGGTGCAGCCGGACGAGCGCCTGCTGAGCCTCCTGGACCGCCGTCTCGATCTCCGCGGGCAAGAACACCTGAGCGGGCGAGTGCTTGCCTACCAGCCCGCGAATGCCCAGCAGCGCTCCCAACGCGCTGGAGTGGTCCGAGTGCCCGTGGCTGAGGAAGATGTGGTCCGTGGTGGCGAAGCTGCGCAGCGGCACTCCGGCATCGAGCACCACGCCCAACTCCGGCACCTGGAGCGAGGTGTACACCCCACCCACGGAGATGCCTCGGATGGTGTAGGGCCCCGCCTGCACTTCGGTCAGCATGCCCTCAAGGCTAACGGTTACCGGGCCCACGCGGAGCATGAATGTGCTCCAGGCCCGCCTGGTGGGCAGCCGGGCTCCGGCTTGGAAAGGGGCAGCGCACGCCAGGCGTTGGCTTGGTTCATGCGCTCCATCACGCTCGCCCGCTTCGCCGCCGTGCTCCTCCTGGCCGGGGTGGTCTCCCCTCGCGCGTGGGCCTTTCCCGTGGGCGATCACCAGCGCCTGACCGAGGCCGCGATCGACACCGCGCTGGCCTCACGGGAGCGCCCGTTGCTGGCGCGCCACCGGGACGAGGTGGTGCACGGCGCCACGGCCGAGGATCTCAACCTCCACGTGAAGTGGACGGGCTGGCACCACTTCTATACCCCCGAGGGCTCGCTCGACACCGCCGTGCGCCAGGCCTCGGACTCCCGGGTGCGTGAGCTGTGGGACGAGGCGCTGGAGGCCGCTCGCCACGGGGACATGGCCCGGGCCTTCGATCGCGCGGGCCATCTTGCGCACCACCTGCAGGACATGGCCTCGCCGCCCCACGTGGTGCCGGTAAACCACGGCCTGGGCGATGGCTTCGAGCGCTATGGCATCAAGGCCTCCCTGGCCCGCGCTCCCCGTCGCGAGGTGGCGCCGCTCTCGGGAGCCGAGGCCCAGCGGGCGCTCGCCCTGGAGACGCTGAGCGCCGTGCGCGCGGAGACCCTCAGTACCCGGGGAAGCACCATTCCCTGGAGCGCCTTCTGGACCGAGCCCAGGACGCACGCGCCTGGCGCGTTCGGCGGCTATGGCTCCGAGGTAGGCAATGCCTTCGGCCAGCCCGTGGTGCGCTGGCGCGGCCAGAAGCACACGGTGGATCCCTCCGGCTACGCGGCCTTCATGGATGCCCGCGTCTCCGGAGCCGTGGCCTACACGCGGGCCTTCCTGGAGTGGGCCAGCGATCGCTTCGAGGAGGCGGCGGCCTCCACGGGCGGCACCGTGGCGCTGCGAGGCTTCCGGCCCGCGCCCGAGCTGTCGCTCCAGGTGGTGGGTGGGCTGATGCGGGACTCGCGGGGCACCGCGCCCATGCTGGGCCTGCGCGCCACGCTGCCGCTGCCACGCTCGCTGATGCTGTCGGTGGACTGGCGCCGAGGGGTGGGCGGCCTGGAGCCCCGGCTGCGTCCAGAAGGGGGCACCGTGGCGGTGCTGTCTCCGCCGCTGTGGACGGCCCGGCCCGGCTATCCCGTGGGCCTGGACCTGCGCGCCAGCCTGGGCGTGGGCCTGGCCTCGTGGGAGGGCCAGCAGCGGGTGGGAGTCCCCGTGGGGCTGCGGCTGCACGCGGCTCCGGCGCGCCTGCTCTCGGTGAGCGCCGAGGTGCTCTACCAGGGCATGAAGCCCCCCGAGGCTCCGTGGATGCACGGTGTCTCGTTCACGCTGGGGGTTGGGCTGGCCTGGGGCGATCGCTGATATGAACCCCGGCGGGCATCTTTCTCGAGAGGGGTACTCGCCATGCGCCTCACACTGCACCGGGGCGTGAGCCTGGCGGTGCTGGCCTCGGCCCGCTCCGAGGCGGAGCACCATGAGGATCTGGGGTGCAGCATTCAGGGCCCTACCTCGCGGCCCGTGCGGCGAGCCCATGCCGCCCTGAAGCGGCAGCTCGCGGTGCTGGGGGCGAGCAGGGCCCTGAGCGAGGCTCGCGCGTTGGTGCGGTGGCTGGAGGACACGCCGCGCTACGCCGCGCTCTGCGTGGAGGGCAAGCGGCGCCAGGGCCGGCGGGTGCTGAAGCCAGAGGTGCTGTTCCCGGATGCGCGGCGCCACCGGCCACGGGTGCTGCACCTGCGGCAGGAGCAGCTGGGGCTCGACTTTCCCGTGGGCCGGGGCGAGTGGCCGGTGATCTCGGAGCTGTTCGCCACGCTCGCGCGCGGGGCCAGCCGGGCGGAGCTGCGGGCGCTCTCGGCGGCTCCGGCGGCGGGGGCGCTGCTGTCGGACATGGCGGGGGCGGGGTGGCTGGTGCGCCACGAAGGGCCGGTGCAGGTGCCCACGCCTGGTGCGCTCTTCGTGGGCCACAACACGGTGCTCGTGGCGGGCCGCGAGGCCCGGGTGTTGGTGGATCCGTACTTCCGCCCGATGAGCGGCATCGATCCGCCCGGCTATGCGCCCATGCAGCCCAGGGATCTGGGGCCCATCGACGCGGTGCTCATCACCCACTCACATGGAGATCACTTCCACCTGGGCTCGCTGCTACAGCTGCCCCGGGACACGCGCATCTTCGTGCCCGCGGTGGAGCGCGAGAGCCTGTTCTCCACTGACTGCGTGCTGCGGCTGACGCAGCTGGGCTTCTCGCGCGTGGAGCCCCTGCGCTGGGGCGAGCAGCGGCAGGTGGGCGATCTCACCGTGCACGCGCTGCCGTTCCACGGCGAGCAGCCCACGGACGAGGCGGGGCTCTACCCGGGGCTCTTCAACGAGGGGAACACATGGCTGGTGCGCGCGCCCGGGTTCTCCGCGGCCTTCTTCGCGGACGCCGGGCACGACGTGCGCGGGGACATGCGCGAGGTCTGCCGCCAGGTGCGTCGCGAGGTGCCGGTGGACGTGCTGTTCTGCGGCGTGCGGGGCTTCCGGCTCAAGCCGCTCTTCTTCGGCTTCACCACGCTGGACGCCTTCCTAGTGGACGTGCCCGTGAGCGCGCTCACCCGGCCCCAGCAGCTCATGGCCGGGCCGGAGGAGGCGCTGGAGTTCGGCGAGCTGCTGGGCGCGCGGTATGTCGTCCCCTGCGCGGACGGGGGCGCGCCCTGGTACTGGCGTGAGGGCATGGGCCCGCGCTACCCGGGCTACCCGGGCGAGCCCGTAAGCGGCGCCAGCACCCTGGAGGAGAACCCGGACGCTGATCCGTACCCCGAGCGGCTGGAGCAGGTGCGCCGGCAGCGGGGCCAGGGGCCTCGGGCGCTGCTGCTGCGGCCGGGCGAGGCGCTGGACTGGCGGGGACGCAAGGCCCCCGAGCGCGTCCAATCGCCGGGCTTTACCTGGCCGTTCGGTGGGCCTGGGTGAGCTTCATGGGCGCGTGCTTGCGGCAGCGCTGCGGCCGGGGGCCGTCCGTCATCCGGGTCACCACCAGCCCCACGTAGGACTCGGAGTGCTCCTCCAGGTACTGCTTCAGGTCCACCTCCACCGCCTTGCCCGCGAAGTGGTCTCCGACGATCCACTTGCCCCCACCGCTGTAGAGCCCGGTGTGCCAGACCCACACGGGCTGGCCCTTCAGCGTGCCGATGGAGGGCTCGGCCGGGTTCTGCCCGTAGCCCACCAGCAGCAACACATCCCCGGGCAGCAGCTTCGAGACGTCCAGCTCCGAGGAGGCCACGGGCGCCATCCCCTCGACGGCCACGCCCAGCTCTCCGGCCGGCACGGACTTCGTGGGCATCACGGAGAAGGACTTCCAGCCGCAGGCGCCCACCCGCTCCGCCGCGTAGAAGAGCACGCCCTGACAGTCGATCCCGTCCTGGGCATCCCTCAGCCTTCCCCCAAAGTCGTATGGCACGCCGAGCACCTCCCGGGCGGCGGTGACGAACCGCTCCTGGGGTGAAACCCGACTTTGGGCCAGGGCGCCATGGCTCAGGATCAGACCCAAGAGAAGAATTCCCCGGAACCCGTACGTACGCATGGCCCACAGACGCTTCCGGATGCAGAACGGTTCCAGCGTTGGGGCATATAGTGGGGGGTATGTTCAGTCGCCTCGAGGACACCGACCTCGCTCCCATCCACCGGATCATCCGCACCTTCTCCGAGGCACTGTCCGCGCTGCACTGTCCGGCCACCCTCGCGGACATCGAGCGCTGGAGCGTCATCGTGGACGAGGCGATGGCGGGCCGGGCGCGGCTGTTCCACACCCATGATCACGTCTTCGAGCTCACCCAGACGCCTGATCCGATCGAGGCGCTGGCCGCGCTCTTCCACGACATCGTCTACGTGCAGGTGGATCAGGGGCTGTCCTCGCGCATCGCGCAGATCGTCAGCGCGTACGCCGACCTGGAGCAGGGGGCGTACGTCCTCAAGCCGCTGAAGGACGATGTCCCCGCGCAGCTGACCTATGAGCTCTTCGGCGTTCAGGCGGGAGCGCGGCTGACGCCCATGACGGGGCTCAACGAGCTGCTGAGCGCGCTGGTGGCCGCCCGGGCGCTGTCGGCCCAGCTGCCGCTGGGCCCGGTGGCCCAGGTCGTCACGTGCATCGAGGCCACCATTCCGTTCCGGGGCCATGACGCCCAGGGCCGTACCCCGTTCAGCAGGCTGGCCGAGCGGCTGCGCCAGGTGAACGCGCGGCTGTCGCTGGGGCTGGACGACAAGGAGATCACCGCGGCCATCCACCGCGCGGTGCGCGTGTGCCGCAGGGATGTCAGCGGCTTCGCGGATCCGGACTCGGCACGCTTCCTGGACAACACGTGGAAGCTGCTGCCGGAGACCAACCCCGCGCTGCGCGCCCCGGATGTGTATTCGATCCGCGAGTACCGCACGGCCCTGCAGAAGATGGAGGCCTTCCTCTCGACGCTCAAGGCGGACCGGGTCTTCCTGCAGTACGAGGGCGAGCCCTCCGTCGAGGACCACCGGAAGCTGCTGGAGGTGACGGCGCGCAACCTGGACTTCGCCGGGCGCTACCTGCGGGCGAAGCTCTACCCGGTGGCGATCCTCGAGGCGCTGGCCATCGAGACGGGAGGTGATGCGCCCCTGGAGCTCTTCGCGGGAGGGCTGCCCAAACCGCCCCTGGGAGGCGGCAAGCGGCTGGAGCACTACCTGCCCCCCGCGGAGGACACGGCGCAGGATCAGGACCCGACGCTGCGCGCGGTGCTGGCGTTTGGCCGGGCGAGCGAGACGTCCTTCGATCTGCGGGCCTCTCCGGCGGCCGCGTTCCTCTACCGGCGCTTCGGCGAGGCGGCGGTGGAGGCGGGGGTGAAGCAGGCGCGGCGCTTCTTCGAAGGGACGCTGCCGGCGGGAGAGTTCCTGCGCAGCCAGCCTGGCCAGGCCACGGCGCCCATCGCCAGGGCCACGGCCCGGCTGGCCGTCACCCGCACCCAGCTGCTCGAGAACCTGGCGGCTGCCTTCGAAAGTACCCCCTCTCCGGCCGGCAGAGGGACGGGGTAGGCCTTCCCGGCGCTCCTACCTGCGGGAAGGGCACTTGCCACAGTGCTCCGAGAGATGGAGCGAGTACACCACGCCCTTTGCCTCGTTGCGTGAGAGCAGGTCCTTCGGGTTGTCCTTGAGGGTGCGCGCGAAGCCCTGAACGGCGGCCCAGGCGGCCTTCGCATCGGGAGCGAAGAGGGCGCCGTGGGCGGCATCCTCCCACTGCAGGGTGCTCATCCAATACTCCCACTTTCCATCCGCCGCGGAGTCCAGCAGCGCCACCTCGGACACACGGGCCTCGTTGAACGAGGGGTTGACGACGAGCCTGGGCTGGTAGCGGTCCACCTCGAGCGGCAGCTCGAACAGGAACAGGCGGCCCGGAGGCGAGCCCGGGGCGGCCCGCACCGTGACTCTCAGGCGCGAGGGGCGCGGGTAGGCATCCTCCAGGTCCGTGGTGGCCTTGAGCTGATCGGTGATGACGTCCTCATGCTCGGTGAGGGCGCTGTCCACGGCCACCTTGTCGCGCAGCACGTGCTGGCGATCCTCGGCGTCGAACTCGGTGAGGTTCGACAGGCACACGTCACACGGAGAGGAGAACCCGGTGACGAGCGCGCACACGCTGCCGGTGGGCTTGGGGAAGTCCGAGTCAGCGGTGAACTCCACCTGCTCGATCTGCGCCTCCAGCGGCGGCCCCGAGCACCCATAGAGGCTGGTGACCAGCTCGATCTTCCAGCCCTGGCCCGCGGGAGCCGCGGGCTTCTCGGGCTCCTTCAGCCGGGACGCCGCGGCGACGGCCAGGCGGTAGCGCTCGGACTGAAAGGCCTCGTCGATCAGCGGGGGGACCACCTGGGCCAGCTCGCACGGCGGCGCGATCACCGACGCCCGCCGGAGCAGCTCGAGCCGTTGCTCCTCCTGCTCCTCGCCCGTCAGGGCCTTGGCCCTGGCCAGGTGCTCGGCGGGGCTCAGGCGCTTGGACTGGAGCGAGGTCAGCTGCACATAGCCACGCCCGTGAGCGCCGCGCTGCGCCGCGGAGAGCTCGGCCGCCTTTCCTCCCTGCACCTTCGCGAGATCTCCCAGGTCCACCGACATCCAGGGCGTCTGCTTCGCGATCAGCTCCACCTTCGCCCACGGCCCCTGAATGTCCACCACCTGTACGGCGGCATCCACCGGCAGCAGGGTGACGATGGGGTCCCGCGGGTCCGGGCCCTCGCGCAGCTGGGCCCGGTAGGGGACGACGTAGCCCAGGGACTCCTTGGCGGGCGGGTTCTCGCCCGCGGCCTTGTCTCCGAAGCCGGTCAGCTCCTCCATCAGCGAGGCGGGCTCGGACTCCATCTGGTTGAGCGCCTCGACGAGCGCGCCGGTGCGGCCGGTGCCCTCGGCCAGCGTCGAGGCCGCGCGCGCCAGGGCCCTGGTGCGCTCTAGGTCCCCCCGCTTGAGGTACTCGCGGCTGGCCTCCAGCAGGTTGGCCGTCGTCGGCTTCTCCGCCCCCAGTCCGAACTCATCCACGAAGCCCTTGGGCAGGCCGCCGCTGATGATGCCTCGCAGCTCCGGCGCGCCCGGAGGCTCCACGGCCAGCAGTTGAATCTCCTGGCCCAGCTTCAGCTTGTCGAGGACGCGCCCGGAGGCCTCCCGCGTGGCGTGCACGGGCAGCTCCAGCACCCGCACGAAGCGCGTCTCACCCCGGAGCGGGTAGGGGGCCAGCCCTTCGAGCCGCGTCCACCGGGTGCCGGACTTCAGAACGACGCGGTGCCACGCCTCGTCCTCCCAGGGGCGGGGCCCGTGCACCGTGACGCGGGCCCCCAGCGGCAGCGTGTCGAGCACGGGAGCGTCATCGCGGGACTCCGCGCGCAGCTCCACGCCCTCGACGATGGCGACCATCTCCTGAGCCTTGCCGCACGCGGCCAGCAGCAGCAGGAGCAGCCAGCCGAACGTACGGGCGGCGACGAAGATCCGGGAGATCATTCAGGGCTTGGCGGTCACCAGCCACGCCGAGCCGCCGCTCTGGGCCTTGCCGTCCTTGACGCTGGCGGCGACGACCTCGCGCAGCGCACCCAGGATCTTGGTGCGCGTCTCGGCGTCCGCCTGAGCCAGCATGAGCCCCAGCGGGCCGCACTCGACGTGGAAGCTCAGCCCGGACTCCACGGGATCCGCGCCCGGCTCGCTGATGGTCACCATGGCATTCTGCGCGGTCATCTCGATGTCGCGGAACCCCGCCTTCTCCAGGATGGAGCGCAGGCGGTTCGGGTCGGCGAAGGAGAAGGGGCCGGGGGCCTCGGGATCCGGCCGGGGGGGCGGAGGCAGGAACTTGAACGCGACGCCCATAGGCACGGCGGCCCAGGCGTTCTCGGGCATGGCCCGCCAGGCGGTGAACACCAGGCGGCCCGTGGGCTTGAGCGCCTTGCGGAGGTTCGAGAAGGCGGCCACGGGATCCTTGAAGAACATCACCCCGAACTGGCTGAAGACGAGGTCCGCGGAGCCTGGCTCGAAGGCGTGCGTGCCCGCGTCCGCCAGCACGTACTGGGCGGACTTCAAGCCGAGCTTGTCCGCGCGCTGGCGGCAGACCTGAACCATGGAGGACGACACGTCCACACCCGTGAGGCTGCCATTGGGAGCGACGCGCTGCGCCAACACGAAGCTGGTGCCGCCACAGCCGGTGCCCACGTCGAGGATCTTCTCGCCCGGCGCGGGCGAGGCCCGCTCGACGGCGGCCAGGCCCAGGGGCTCCGTCATGCGCTCGAGCCGCTCGTGCGAGCGGGTCCACCGGGCGCCCATGGGGCCGTTCCAGAACTCAATCTGTTCCGCGTTGGGACCTTCAGCTCGGATCGTCTCGGTCGTCATGCACATCCTCCTCGTGGGCGCGCATCATGCCAGCAGTCGAAATCAAGAGCCATGGCTTGCAGTCCCCCTGGCTTGATTGGCCCGGCTGGCTTTCTTAGGCTCCACGTCCCTCCAGGAGTCTCCATGCAGGCCGTCCCCATCACTCCGGCTGAGTCGTCTGTCCCCACCTATACGCCTGGCGCGGTGCGGCGCATCTTCCAGGCGGCCAACATCGAAGGGCTGAGCGTGTCGTCGAACGCGACGAAGCTGTTCTCGCCCTCGCGCAAGCTGGTGAGGCCGGCGAACGGGGTCGCCACCACGTGGCAGGAGGTTTATCAGTTCTGGATGGGCAACTGGCCGGAGCCGGCCATCAACTACCACCTGCTCTACGGGTGCGCCGCGCGGGTGGACGAGGCGATGAAGCGGTTCTTCGAGCCGCTGTGGAACGAAGCGCTCAACGGAGGCCTGCGCGATTGGGAGCAGCAGCCCCAGTCCTGCGTCGCCAAGATCCTGCTGTGTGATCAGGCGCCCCGGCACATGTTCCGCAACACGGCCAGGGTGCTCGAGACCGACGCCATCGCGCAGCGGCTGGCGAACCGGTGCGCGCAGATGATGTCCCAGGGCGTGCGGTTTCACGTCGAGGACACGATCCCCATCCTGCTGGCCTGGCTGCACAGCGAGACGATCGATGACATGTACGTGGCCGAGGCGGCCTGTCAGATGCTGATCGAGCGCTCCAAGGCGCTGGTGCACCTGCGGATGCTGAACCACCTGTGTTCGGGGCAGATGCACACCCGCGTCCTGGAGCGGTTCGGCCGCTACCCGCACCGCAACAGTCTGTTGGGGCGGACCTCCACCCCCGAGGAGCTCGAGTATCTGGAGAAGGAAGCCGGCATCTGGGAGAGGGATCAGAAGCCCGAGAGCCGCGGTGGCACGCCCGCCTTCGCCGTGGGCGTCACCGAGCACTACCGGCGCGTCGCCCGGCAGCTGCACATCGAGGGCAAGCTGCTGGGCTCCATCTTCGCGTACTTCAGCTCCCTGGCCCCCAAGCCGAAGGAAGGCTACACGGGCGGCCTCTGAGACGGGCTCAGGCCCGTAGCCGGGCGGCGAGCCGGGTGAAGCGCTTCTGGGGCTCGCCGTTGCGCACCGCGATCCCCAGCGCCTTGCTGCTTCCCACCAGCACCACCAGCTTCTTGCCCCGCGTCACGGCGGTGTAGAGCAGGTTGCGCTGCAGCAGCGTGTAGTGCTGCGTGTGCAGGGGCAGCACCACGCACGGGTACTCGCTGCCCTGGGACTTGTGCACGCTGGTGGCGTAGGCCAGCACCAGCTCGTCCATGTCCGACCAGGAGTAGGCCACCGAGCGCCCGTCGTAGCGCACCACCAGGGCCTGCTCCTCCTTGTCGATGAGCTCCACCCGCCCGATGTCTCCGTTGAAGACGCCGAGCTCGTAGTTGTTGCGCACCTGCATCACCTTGTCGCCCACGCGGAACAGGCGGTTGCCCCGGGTGAGCTCCTCGCCCGAGGGGTTGAGGTGCTCCTGGAGCGTGGCGTTGAGGTTCGCGGTGCCGATGAGGCCCCGGTTCATCGGCACCAGCACCTGCACTTCGTCCACCGGGTGGAACCCGAAGCGCCGGGGGATGCGCTCCTTCACCAGCGTCTTGAGGGTGGCGAGGATGGCCTCGGGCTCCTCCTTCTCCACGAAGTAGAAGTCGGCCAGTGCGTCCGCCGGGGGCACCTGGGGCAGCTCTCCCTGGTTGATGCGGTGGGCGTTGGTGATGATGAGGCTGGCCTGGGCCTGGCGGAAGATGTGCTTGAGCCGCACCACCGGCACGTGCCCGGAGTTGATGATGTCCTGGAGCACGCTGCCGGGGCCCACGCTGGGCAGCTGATCCACGTCCCCCACCAGCAGCAGCTGGCAGTGGGGCGGCAGCGCCTTGAGCACGTTGAGCATCAGCACGGTGTCCACCATGGACACCTCGTCGAGCACCAGCACATCGGCCTCGAGCGGCAGGTTGCGGTCGCGCTGGAAGCTGTGGGTGCGGGGGTTGTACTCGAGCAGCCGGTGGATGGTCTCCGCCTCACGGCCGGTGGCCTCGCCCATGCGCTTGGCGGCCCGGCCCGTGGGCGCCGAGAGCAGGATGCGGCGGTCCTTCTTCTCCAGGATGGAGAGGATGGCGTTGACCAGCGTCGTCTTCCCCGTGCCCGGGCCGCCGGTGATGACCAGCACCTTGGCCACCATCGCCTGGCGTACGGCCTCCTTCTGCTCGGGGGCGAGCGAGATGGCCTGACGGCCCTCGAACCAGGTGATGGCGCGCTCCACGTCCACCTCGAGCGGCCGGGCGGGCCAGGCGGCCAGCGCCTTGAGCAGGTTGGCGACGCCGATCTCCGAGACATGCAGGGCCTTGAGGTACACCGCCTCGCAAGCGTCCTCGGGGCGGGGGTGGGCCAGGGCGCTGGCGCCCTCCACGGCGATGTACTCGGTGGCGGCCAGCCGGGTGATGGCCGCCTCGACGATCTCGGGGGCGACCTGCAGCAACTCCACCGTGCGCGCGGCGAGCTTGTCGCGCGGGGCATACAGGTGGCCATCGTCGGAGAACTCACCGAGCACGTGCAGCACGCCCGCCTCCGCGCGCTTGGGCGAGTGGGTGGGCACGCCCAGCGACTGGGCGATGCGGTCGGCGGTGCGAAAGCCGATGCCGTGCACGTCGATGGACAGCCGGTAGGGGTTGTTCTGCACCACCTCGATCGACTGGGCGCCGTACTGCTTGTAGACCCGCACCGCGAAGCTGGCGGGCACCTCGTGCGCCTGCAGGAAGACCATCACCTGGCGGATGTCGCGCTGCTCGGCCCACGTCTCTCGCAGCAGCTTGCGGCGCTTCTCCCCGAAACCCTTCACCTCCGCCAGGCGCTCGGGCTTCGAGTCGATGATGTCCAGCGTCTCCAGGCCGAAGTGCTGCACCAGGCGCTTGGCCATGGCGGGGCCCACGCCCTTCACCAGCCCGCTGCCGAGGTACTTCTCGATGCCCACCAACGTCGCCGGCTTCACCGTGGAGTAGGTGGCGACCCGGAACTGCTCTCCGTACTTGCGGTCCTGCACCCACCAGCCGGTGAGGCGCAGGGACTCGCCTGGCTGGACGCCCAGGAGGTTGCCCACCGCGGTGATGGGATCCTTGCGGCCGTGGACCACCACGCGCACCACGCTCCAGGAGGCCTCTTCGTTGGCGTAGGTAATGCGCTCGAGGCTCCCCTCCAGGCTGGTGGTGGGGCGGTCCGGGGCGTTGGGCTCGCGGACGGCCGGGGCCCCATCCCGCACGGAGGGTAGGGTGCCCGCGTGGGCGGCATCTACCGGGTAGGGACGGGGGCCAGACATGGATCCTGTAAAATACCAGGCGCCGGTGCCTGGGGCAGCGGCCAGGGGTGGGCTCCTTTCAGAGCGGCAGGCTGCTCTCCAAGGGGGCGAAGCATCCACTGGCCAACTGTCCTGCACATTGAATGCTCACCGGGCTAGCCATGAGCCCAGGAATGTGACACACGGTTCTTGCCGGCCCTGAAAAGGGCAGTGGCCCCCCGGCTCAACTCATTGGGCCGGACAAGAAAGAAGACGAGTTAGTACATGGCGACTGGTACCGTGAAGTGGTTCAACGACGCGAAGGGCTTCGGTTTCATCACGCAGGATGGCGGTGGCGAGGATCTGTTCTGCCACCACACCGCGATCCAGGCGGATGGTTTCCGCTCCCTGCAGGAGGGTCAGAAGGTGGAGTTCGACGTCGCTCGCGGCCCCAAGGGCCTGCAGGCGCAGAACGTTCGCCCGGTCTGACGCTCATTCCCTGAGCTTCACCCATGCCCAGTCTCCTCTGTGAGGCTGGGCTTTTTTATTTCTGCCAGACTGGCGCCCCCACTCCCCGAGGGCTCCATGACCGCCGAACTCCACTCGCTCACTGATCTCCACACGCTCGAACAGCTCGCACGTACCCGGGGACTGGACGCGTTGGATGCCGCACTGAGCGAAGCCCTGGCGCGTGTGCCCGAGGAGGCCCGGGTGACGTTGGAGGGTGGCCCCACCGTCTCGGCGAGGACGCTGCGGATGATCCGCAGCGCGCTCGCGCTCGATGCCGGGTTCCTGCGCGCCCACCCGGAGGCGCTCTTCCAGTGCCTCTTCAACCGCCTGCGCTGGTTCGACGCGCCTGACGCGGAGGGCCACTTCGGGCCCACGGAGAACGCGCCCTGGAGCGCGCCGGATGCGCACCTGTACGCGCTCGCGGAGCACTGGCGCCGCCAGCGTGAGGCGCGCGGGGGCTCGCCCTGGCTGGAGGCGCTGCGGCCCCTGCGCGGCAGCCTGGCCAGTCAGGAGCAGCAGCTGAGGGGCCACGACTCCCAGGTGCTGTGCGCGGCGTTCAGCCCGTCCGGAGAGCGGCTGGCCTCGGGCTCGTGGGATGACGGAGACAACCTGCGCATCTGGGATGTCGCTACCGGTGAGTGCACCCAGGTGCTGTCGGGCCACGAGTGCGAGATCCTCGACGTGGCCTGGAGCCCGGATGGGAAGCTGCTGGCCACGGGCTCGCGCGACCATGACATGCGCCTGTGGGACGCGGCGACGGGAGAGCAGCTGCACGAGCTGACGGGCCAGGAGGGCCGGGTGACGTCGGTGGCCTTCAGCCCCAATGGCCGGCTCGTCGCCGCGGGGAACCTGGGCTGGATGGTGCGGCTGGTCGAGGTGTCCTCGGGCAAGGTGCTGAGGGCGCTGGAGGGGCACGAGCAGTCCGTGCTGTCCGTGGCCTTCCATCCGTCTGGCCGCTTCCTGGCCACCGGCTCCTCGGATGAGACGGCGCGCGTGTGGAACGTGGAGACGGGCGAGGAGGTGGCGCGCATCGAGGCCGGGCGAGAGGTCCGATCGCTGGCCTTCAGCCCCGACGGCGCGTGGCTCGCGTTGACGGGGGCCGAGGGCATCGCCCTGGTCGAGACGAAGGGCTGGACGCAAGAGCGCACGGTGGGGGATGAAGAAGCGGCCTACGCGCAGGTGGCGTGGATCGGCAACGAGAAGCTCGGGGTGCAGGCCTACGATCGGGTCGAGATCCTGGACGCGGCGAGCGGGGAAGTGCTGCACTCCCGTCCGCAGGAGTCCGACGGCCATGAGCGCTCCGTGGCCTTCCATCCCGACGGCAAGCGCTTCGCCATCACCGCGGCCGACGGCGTGGTGCGAGTGAACGACATCGCCTCCGAGGCTCCGCCCTCGCCGCATCCCGAGCTGGACCGGGTGGGGGAGCTCTGGGCCTCGCCGGAGGCGGGCCTGGCGGGCCTGTCCGCCAGCATCTTCGCCTTCATCCTGGATGGGCGGGGCCAGGTGCGCCAGCTGAGGCCCGAGCCGTTTCCGGCGCCTGGACAGCGCTGGGTGGGCAGCCCCGATGGGAAGGTGCTCGCGTTTCCCGCCAGCGAGTACGGCGAAGAGGGGACCCGGGCGCTCGTGGTGCTGCTGGACGTGGAGACGCTCACTCCGCTGCGAACGCTGTCGACGGGGCAGGAGCCGCGCACCGAGCCCGACGCGCGGCCGATCGCGTTCTCACCCGATGGGGCGTCCGTCGCCGCAGTCCTGGAGCAGGGCGAGGTGCGGCTGTGGCGGGTCGCCGACGGCACGCTGCTGCACACGCTGGGTGGCCATGAAGACCCGATCAGCGTGCTTCGCTTCACGCCTGACGGGGCGTACGTGGTGTCCGGCTCCGAGTCGAGCTCGCGCCTGCTGGTGCATGACACGAAGAGCGGCGCCGTCGTCGTCGACACCACGGCCCTGCTGGAGCCCGTGGTGTCCTATGCGGCCGCCTCGCGGGCGCCGCGCATCGGCGTGGGCCGCCGCTCTGGGGAGCTGGAGCTTTTCGACTTAGCGGCGGGCTCGCGGCAGCTGGTGCAGCTGCCGGGCGCCGTGGTGGGCGTGGACCTCTCCGCGGATGGGGCGATCGCCGCTGCCTGCTGCGACGACAACGTGGTCCGCCTCGTCGACACGCGGACGGGGGCCGTGCTGCATGAGCTCCAGCACCCGGAGCTTCCCTTCCAGGTGGCCCTGGGGGACGGCGTGGTGATCACCAAGGCCAACGACACGCACGGGCGCTTCTTCTCGCTCTCCACGGGCGAGCAGCTCGCGGAGCTGCCGGGCCACGTGGAGCCGGACGAGGCCGTGCGCCAGGAGCACTGGGTGGTGCTCGGCGAGGACGAGCTCGCCATCCACCGCAAGCAGGACGCCACCCCGCGGCTCTTCTTCCAGGACGCCATGGAGCAGGCCTACATCCTGCGTGGCGGGGTGCTGGTGGGCCGAGGGCGCAACGAGAAGAACGCCCTCTACCTGCTGCGGATCCACGGCTAGGGGCGCTGCCCCGGGGGCTTAGCGGCGCTTGCCGGGCTTCTGCGCGGGCCAGGCGAAGCTGTACTCGCGCTCCTCGACATCCTCGCGCTGCTGGTCCTCGACCTGAATCTTCGTCACCTGAGAGGCGCGCGCGCTGTAGGGGCGCAAGGTGGCGGCGTCCGTCACGACCTCCACGCGGGAGACGCGGCGCGCGGACTTGAGCATCGCGTCAAAGTCCATCCCCTCGGTCTTGGGGGCAGCCTGCATCATCTGAGAGAGCATCCCCGACATCGCCTTGCGGAAGGGCTCGCCCTCGAGCACCGTCTCCATCTCCAGGCGTACCGCGCCTTTCTGGCTCGCGTCCGGCCCGCGGTGGCGCACGATCACCGCGCTGTCCACGGGCCCCGAGGGCAGCTGCATTGGCATGGTGCCGGTGACTTCCTCATTGGCGGCCAGATCGGTCCCCACCCAGGTTCCTACCCACACGCCCCAGAAATCAGCCACCTTCTGCCTCATCGCCTGGGCCATCGCCGGCTGCGACAGCATCTTGCGCACCTGCTCGCGCATGCCCTTCTCCTCGGGCACCAGCGCGGTGGCGCGCTCGATGGCCTCCTCCATTCCCACCACGTCCACCACCTGGCCCTCCGCCGAGAGCACCAGCGTGGGAACGGTGCCCGCCAGCGCCGCGGCGGCCTTGAGCTCGGGGGGCAGCGAGCCCTTCGTCAGGTCTCTCCCATCCAGTTCCAGGAACTGGTAGCCGTCGATCTTCAGCTCGTACCCGCCGCCCTGACGCGCCGACAGCACCGCGTCATAGCGCACCACCGAGCGCTTGCCCTTCTTGAGGATGCGCTCGGTCACCGTCACCCGGGACGGTACGGGCCACGCGAAGCGCAGCTCTGGGGCCTTCGAAGGAGCCACCGCCTTCGGAGCCGCCTCGGTAGGGTTGGAGGCGAACGCAGGAGGGGCCGCGAACAGCAGCACGGCCAGGGAAGCCACGAAGCGCATGAGACGTCCTTGCTTGTACGGGTATCGGTTGGGCGCGCGTATAGCACGGCGGGGTTCTGCACAGCCCTCAGGGCAACTCGACTTTGACCGGGGAAGGGTAGAGCTGAGGCGTTCCGTCTCCGAGCTGGCCCGCGGAATTGGAGCCCGCCGCCCAGAGGGTGCCGGCACTGTCCAGCGCCAGGGAGTGGTATAGGCCCGCGGCCACGGCGGTGATGCCGGTGGGGCCAGACATCTTCACGGGGCTGAAGCGCCGCAGCGTGGAGCCGTCCCCCAGCTGGCCGGTGTAATTGGCCCCCCAGGCCCAGACGGTGCCATCCCCGCTCACGGCCAGCGTGTGCTCCACGCCCGCGGCCAGCGTGGTGATGTTGGAGGGCCCGGGCACCTGCAGCGGAGTCGCGTTCGAGGTGCCCTGGTCGTGGCCCAACTGGCTGGTGGAGTTGGAGCCCCAGGCCCAGACGGTGCCGTCGGCACGCAGCGCCACCGAGTACTCGCTGCCCGCGTCCACGGCGGTCACCTGGGAGAGCCCAGGCACCTGCGCGGGCGTGCGGCGCAGAGAGGCGAGCTCGTCGCCGAGCTGGCCACTGGCGTTGTTGCCCCAGGCCCAGACGGTGCCATCGGCGCGCAGGGCCATGGAATGCCGGCTGCCCGCCGCCACGGCGATCACGTCGAGGAGCCCGGGCACCTGCACCGGAATGAGGCTCCAGCCCGTGCCGCCGTCGCCGAGCTGGCCATGGGTGTTGCTGCCCCAGGCCCAGACGGTGCCATCGGCGCGCACCGCCAGGGAGTGCTGCCAGTTGGCGGCCAGGGCCTTCACCTGGGAGAGCCCCTGCACCTGCACGGGGACAGAGCTCGGGAGGTTGCTCCCGTTGCCCAGCAGGCCTCCCGCGCCCCACGCCCAGACGGTGCCATCGCCACGCAGGGCCAGCGAGTGAGTGTGGCCCGCGACGAATTCCGTGACGTCGGACAGCCCGTGCACCTGCACCGGCACCCGCCTTGGAGTGGTGGTTCCGTCGCCCAGCTGGCCATAGGAGTTGTCACCCCAGGCCCACAGGGTCTGATCCGGGCCCAGGGCCAGCGAGTGCTGAGTGCCGGCGCTGATGCCGAGGACTCTCCTCCACGGGGGAAGCTGTGAAGGTGTCGCGCGGAGGCTGGGCAGACCATGACCCAGCTGGCCGTAGGTGTTGAGTCCCCACGCCCAGACAGTGCCGTCACGGTACAGGGCGAGCGAGTGCCCCATACCCAGGGCCACGGCGGAGACGGGAGGGACTCCGGGGACCGGCGCGGGCGTAAGTCGGAAGGGGGTGGTGGCGTCGCCCATCTGGCCAGAGGAGTTATCTCCCCAGGCCCAGAGGGTGCCGTCGCGGGTGACAGCCAGCGAGCACTGGATGCCCGCGGCCAGCGCGGTGACTTGGGAGAGCCCCGGCAGCGGCACGGGGGTGGGGCGTGGAACGGAGGTCCCGTCGCCCAACTGGCCATAGGTGTTGTCACCCCAGGCCCAGACGGTGCCATTGCCCCCCAGGGCCAGGGAGTGCTGAGGGCCCGCCGCCACGGCGGTGATGCCTGTCAGCCCCTGCACCTGCACCGGCGTGAGGCGGGGAACGTAGGTGCCATCGCCGAGCACGCCATAGATGTTGTTGCCCCAGGCCCAGACGGTGCCATCGGCGCGCACGGCCAGCGAGTGCACAGGGCCCGCAGCCACGGCGATGATCTGGGAGAGCCCAGGCACCTGCACGGGGCTGGGACTCGGGGGCAGGGGGCCCTCGGTATGCTGGCCATAGTTGTTGTCGCCCCAGGTCCAGACGGTGCCGTCGGAGCGCAGGGCCAGGGAGCGGCGGCGGCCCGCAGCCACGGCGATGACATCGGAGAGTCCCTGCACCGGGGCGGGACTGGGGACGCCGTCGCCCCAGGCCCAGACGGTGCCATCGGCGCCCAAGGCCAGCGCGTGCGCTTCTCCCATGGCCACGGCGATGATCCGAGAGAGCCCAGGCACCTGCACGGGCAGCGGGCGATCCAGGGTGCTGCCGTCACCCAGCTGGCCATAGGCGTTGTTGCCCCAGGCCCAGACGGTGCCATCCTCGCGCAGCGCCAACGAGGACCAGGCCCGGGCGGAGATCGCGGTGAAGGCGTGGGCACGGGGGGGCACCGTGAGGACAGGGCCCGGCTTGTCCTCTGGCGTCGTCGCGGGTTCTGGATCCACCGGGGCCTGGGGAGCCGCCGTGCAGCCGGCGAGTGTTGCCCACAGCACTGCCGCCAGCAGCCAGTAGCAGCCTCGGACTGCCTGCTTCACCTGCTTCAAGGACACCTCCCACGGGTGGGTTTCCACCGGGGAAGGCGCGAGGGCGCGCGCTTGGACGAACCTTTCTCGAGGCGATTCGTCGAGTGCCACTTTCAGTACAATTCCGGGCCCATGCCGCTCACTCCTCCCGAGTTCCTCGAATACAGCCGCTACCTGCAGCACGAGGTGGAGCCCGAAAGCCGGCGCCCCGAGGGCCTCCAGGAGCTCCTGGGCTCGGGGCTCTTCTGGGGCAACCCCGAGCGTGGGCCCACGCTGGGACTGGCCTGGTACAGCCTGGGCGAGACGTTGCTGGTGGACTCGGCGGGTGTGTCGAAGCCCTCTCAGCTGGAGGAGCTGTTGCCGGAGCTGCTAGGCGAGCCCTGCCGCTTCGAGACGGTCGTGCGCGTCACGCGCCGCTGAGCTGTCCGAGCTTGTTCACCGCGGGGAACTGGTCCACGACTTCCTGAACATCGGCTGGGAAGTCCGAGAACTCCTGCACCTAGCGTACCTCGATGATCTCGTTCTCCGAGGCCGGGCAGCGCGAGGCCCACTCGATCGCCTCCTCGTGAGACTTCACCTGGATTATCCAGTAGCCGCCCAGCACCTCCTTGGCCTCGGCGAAGGGTCCGTCTGTCACCTTGGCCTTGCCTCCGGGGAAGGAAATGCGCGCGCCCATCGAGGGCGGATGGAGCCCATCGAGCGCGAGCAGCACGTCGGCCTTCTGCAGCGACTCGTTGTACTTCATTCATCGCGTCAACGGCCTTCGCGTCCGGCATCGTGCCCGGCTTGGCCTGCTCGTACCCCTTGGGAATCATCAGCATCATGAAGCGCAGGCACCGATGGCGAATGAGAAGTCCGTAGGAAGCTGCCGGTAGCACATGCTCTGGCGGCTTGGCGCGCAGCCCTGACGGCACACATCAGCAGCACTCCTCGGTCCCTCCGCCCTCACTTGCTGCCCTTCAAAGTGCCCCAGCAAGGCGTTCACCACGTGCTCGTGCCCAGTCTTCGAGGAACCTAGGGGTAGAGGAGCCAAAAAGCTTGGTAAGACTACATGCGCCGAGAGTTAACGACTTATCTGGTTGAGGGCCATAGCGAAGAGCTGGGCAACTTCGGCTTTGCTGTGAGCGGGGCAGCCTCAAGGGCTTGCTACGGGATTTCGTATCCCATCGAGCGCCAGCCCGCTTCGAGGCCACCGTTAATCGTTTTACCTTTGGATTCTCTACTGGAGTTCAAGGCATATCCCCGGGCTTGCCCAAGCATGGGATTGTGCGCAGGTTGCCGCACATCAAACCGAGCGGGTGGACATCAATAAGAGTATTGCTCACCTCGCGAACCCCTGTTCTCGGAATTTGAAAAAGTGTGCCTCAAAAGAGGAGGCGCATCCCGGGAACTTTCCGGGTCAAGAAGGAGACTGTGTCATGAGGAAACTGGCTGTGATGGGGATAGGGATGGCGCTGTTGCTGGGACTGACTGGGTGCGGTGAGGGGGAGGAGCCGCATCAGAGTGAAAGCGAGATGAGGTCTGGTCCTGGAGGGGGCACGCGCGAGGGGGGGCAGTCTGGAAGTGTTCAGCGACCCGGCCGAGATGGGGAAAGTGTGCCAAATGCGGGGGAAGAGGACGCATTGGTCACTACGGCCGCCTCCGTTTCCAAGACTCTGTATTACGAAGGCGCATGTTGGTGGCTCAAGTGTGCTAATGGCAACACTGCTACTGGTGCCTGTGGCTATGGCTGCAGTGATACTCGCCTTGCCTTTGCTCGTGATTATTCCTGGCGGCTCAGTTGTGGCCAATCAGTGAAGGTTGTTGCCAATGGCCGCAGCGTATATGCCACTGTCTGGGATCAGTCATGCTGCGGGAGATTCGAAGGCACAGATGCGCTGCTGAATGCGCTTGCCATTCCGCACGGCGATGGAACCTGTGCTTCCAAGGGAAACTTTACGTATGGCTGGGGACAAGCTCCGGCCACGTTCTACTACTAGCCAGTGCTGATCTGGGGCAGAGTTCGTGAGGGAATCATGGGAGCAGTCATCATTGGCACGGTGAAACGAGCCACGTGTGTTGTAGGGCTTTTGCTGCTGGCAATTGTTCCGGTACTTGGGTGCAAAGACCGTGCACAGGTGCCTGTTCCCAAGCATACCGAGCGTACTTGGGTCCCTCTTAGTCCAGTGCCGTTGCGCGGGCCTGCAACCGCCAAGGTCACATTGGTTATTTTTTGTGATTTCCAGTCCCCGTACTGCGGACGTGCTGCGGAACAACTTCTTGAGGTCCGGCGCGAGTACGGGGACTCACTTCGCATCCAGTACCGGCATAACCCTCTACCTATTTATCCTCACTCGCAGCTGGCTGCGGAAGCATCGGCTGCGGCGGCGGAACAGGGCCAGTTCTGGCGCTATCACGACATTCTCTTCGCGAGGCAGGATGCGCTCGACCGAGCGTCGCTTGAGCGCTATGCTCAAGAATTGGGGCTTGATATAGAGCGTTTCCGCGAAGCCTTGACCTCTGAGAGGGCTCGCCAACGGGTTGATGCTGACTCCATTTTGGCGGCGCAACTTCAAGCGCGTGGCGCGCCAGTCCTCTTTGTCAATGGACGCCCCATCCGTGGCGTGGTTGCACTTCGAGAACTTAAGCAACTTCTGGACGAGGAGATCGCCGAGGCTGATAGGCTCGTTGATAGCGGCGTGGCTCCACAAGAGCTCTATCTGAGATTGGCGCGGGTGCCTGCGATGGGCCAACCGCCTAAACAGCCGCTGGTACTGCAAGCCACCCCGGATGCCCCGCGCGCGGACAGGGCATTGAGCCAGGGAGGTCCCACACAGGAGACGCTCCACAAGGTTGATGTGAGCGGAGCTCCTTTTAAAGGACCTCAAGATGCTAAGGTTACCATCGTCTTGTGGTCTGATTTTGAATGCGCTGGATGTGGCGTATTCGGGTCGATGGTGGACTCTGTTGCCTCTGCCTATTCGAAGGATGTCCGTGTCGTATGGAAGTTCCGGCCTGTTCCCGACCACCCAGGGGCCATGTTGGCATCCGAGGCAGCACTGGCGGCAGGGGCGGAAGGGAAGTTCTGGCAGATGCATGATCTGCTTTTTGCACGTCCTGTATTCGAACGGGCCGCACTTGAGGCGTACGCCAAGAAACTGGAACTCGACATGATACGCTTCCGTGCGGCGCTCGATGAGCGGAAGTACGCCGAGCAGGTGTCCAGCGATCTCGAGCTCTCTGAAAGGCTGGCCATTCGGAACCTCCCCACGCTTTTCATTAACGGAAAGCGCTTGGACCTTGTAGAAGAGCGAACCCGGGCGGGCGTAGCACCGTCGCCAGAGGTAATCCGAGCGTGGATTGAGAAGGCGATTCAGGATGCAGAGCAGTTATTGAAGCAGGGCGTTCCCAGTAGCAAGTTGTATGAGTCCCTGACCGCCCACGGGCAGGAGGCTGTCGAACCCAGACTCAGCGATCTGCCTCCATTGCCCAGAGGGGTATATCAGGTCGACGTGGGCGACTCACCGGTGAGAGGTCCGAATGACGCTCCTATCACCATTGTTACGTTCTCGGACTTCCAATGCCCGTACTGCGCACGCTTGGAGAAGACGCTCGCACAGGTACGCGCGCATTATGGTAATCAGGTACGCATTGTGTGGAAGGATGCTCCCAACGTCGAGTTGCATGGGGAAGCCATGCAAGCGCACGAGGCGGCACGTGCAGCTCATGAGCAGGGACGTTTCTGGGAAATGCATGACAGGATCTTTAAGCGGCCATATGTCTTGAATCGGACCATGTTTGAACGGTACGCGGCTGAACTCGGTATGGACACGGACAGGTTTCGCAGGGCGCTGGATGAAGGAAAGTTCAAGGCGGCAATTCGGGAAGAAACCGCCTATGGAGTCAGTTTGGCGGGGCCGAGCGGCACTCCAACTGTCTTCATCAACGGGCGCTTGATGCCGGGCGCCTTCCCATTCGAGTCCTTCCGCCAGGTCATTGATGAAGAGCGCGCCCGCCTCAATTTAGCCAGGGGTAGCTTGTCTGTGGTCCAACCCAAGTAAAATAGCCGAGGAGAAAGTATAGTGACGAACTCAAAAGCTCGGCCCTGGGGCTTGCGGCATGGGCTTTGGATAGGTGCGGCGTGCCTATTGGTACTAGCTGTGGTCGTACGTACCATGATGGGAGCCAGTGCGCCGGGTCCTTCCCCGGTTGTATCTCTTGATACAAGCGCAACAGTGCGGCAGCCAAGCGCGGAAGAGGCCACACGAGTAATGCGGCCTAAGCCACCGGAATCTTTGCCTGGGAAAGCAGTTGCTGCTCTACCCAAGCCTCCTCAGAAAGGAGAGAGCCCTCCGCTGTCTGCGCATATCGGCGAGCCAAAGAGCCTGGATCTGCCTTCCAAAAATGAACTCTCTGATCCCTTCGAGCCACAGCAGAGCCAAGAGCCAGAAGTCCGTACATTGGTTTCGGTCGGAGACATTCAACTCGGGGTGGTGCGTAACTCCCGGATCCGGGATGAGGCAGGACTCAAAAAGGCGCTTGTCCGCATCGGTGATGACTTGGAGAAGCGTCTTAGAGGACTGCAGCCACTGGGCGTTTCTGGGCTGCAACAGGTACTCGATGGATATCGCGAAGAACTGGGCCGGTACATGGATGGGGAAGTAGAACTTCGCGGTCCTGATTGGATGATTGGGACTGAGGTGGGGCCGCCACCACCGCGCGAGGAATGGTGGGTTCCGCGGAAACAATAAGAGATCGCATGCGGGCCTGTACCTCGGACGTCTCACTGATGATGAGCCGTATCGTGCTGTGCCCCGAGGGCTGGACGACCTCCTCGTAGCGGAAGACTTTCTCCTCGGGGGTCGCGGACACGATGTCGTTCACCGCGATGCCGTGTGCGAAGAAGGAAATGTTGTCGATCTGGAAGAGCCCGTCGCCAACGCGGACAGCCCAGAGCGTCTCCGTGGCCGCTGGAGGGCCGCCATCGTCGTCTTGCTCCAGCTCGAACAATACCTTGATGTATTGATCGCTCCCGCGAGCATTCATGGCCAAGCCGCCCTCACTGCTCTTTGTTACCTTTCTGGATGTTGCACCCTCAGCACATGACCTGTCCGTTCTCAGGGTCGTTCGTCCCACCCTTTGTCTTGGGAACGACGTGATCGACGTGGGTCTCGTTCTTGGGGGACGCCCTTCTTGTGCTGTTCCGCTGGAACGAGCTCGACACCACAACTCTCGCATCAGGTCTTGCCTTAGTTACGAGAAGCGTCGTCCTGCTTGACCTCTGTATGGAAGCGGCGGGAATCGAACCCGCGGCAAGGCTGCTGCGGGAGTCTGGGCCGAATGGGCGCGGGTGGTCGTGCCGCCCGGGCGTGTGCGCTCAGGGCAGCTCGAGCGTGGGCAGGTAGCGCGGCGCCTTGCGGTGCTTGGTGGCCTGCTCGTAGGCGTAGGCGACCCGGAAGAGCGTGGGCTCGCTCCAGGCCTTGCCGATGAAGTTGATGTTCACCGGCAGCCCCTGCATGTCGCCCGCGGGCACCGAGACGATGGGATACCCGGCCGCGGCCGCCGCCGCCGAGCTGCCGATCCGGAAGTGATCGCCGCCGACCAGGTTGGTGAGCCACGCTGGCCCTCCACCGGCGCCCACGATGGCGTCCAGGTTGTTGTCAGCGAAGGTCTTGTCCAGGCCCTCGTCACGCGCGAAGCGCAGGGCCCGGGCGCGTGCATCCAGGTACGCCTGATCGGTGAGCGGTCCCTTGGCCTCGGCCATGAGGAGGATCTCCTGGCCGAAGTAGGGCATGGACGTGGCCGCATTGGCCTGGTTGAAGGCAATGACGTCCGCCAGGGACTTGACCGGCGCGTTGGGGCCCAGGCCCGCGAGGTACGCGTTCAGGCCGGCCTTGAACTCGTACAGCAGCACCTCGAACATCGCGTTGCCGTAGTCGCCCGAGGACGGCATCCGCACCGGATCGACGATCACGGCGCCCTGCTGCCGCATGGCCTCGAGGGCCGCTTCCATCAGCGCATCCACGCCCGGATCCACGCCGAACAGGCTGCGCGCCACGCCGATGCGGGCACCTCGCAGGCCATTGGCGTCGAGGAACTGCGTGTAGTCGGTATGGGCCTTGCCCGCGCTCGCGGCGGTGGCCGAGTCCTCGGAGTCAATGCCCGTCATGGCTCCGAGCACGATGGCCGCATCTCGCACCGTGCGGCTCATGGGGCCGGCGGTGTCCTGGCTCTGCGAGATGGGGATGATGCGCGAGCGGCTGACCAGGCCCACCGTGGGCTTGACGCCCACCACGCCACAGGACGAAGCGGGGCTGACGATCGAGCCGTTGGTCTCGCTGCCGATGGTGGCGGCGGCCATGCTCGCGGCGGCCGCTACCGCCGAGCCCGAGGACGAGCCGCTGGGGTTGCGGTCCAGCACATAGGGGTTGCGGCACTGACGCCCACGGCCGCTCCAGCCGCTGGAGGCCCGCGTGGAGCGGAAGTTGGCCCACTCGGACAGGTTGGTCTTTCCCAGCAGCACGGCGCCGGCCTCGCGCAGCCGCTTGACCACGAACGAGTCCTGCGGGGCGATCGAACCCTGCAGCGCCAGGGAGCCGGCCGTGGTGGAGGTCTTGTCGTTAGTGGCGATGTTGTCCTTCAGGAGGATCGGAATGCCGTGGAGCGGGCCACGGACGTTGCCCGCGCGGCGCTCGGCGTCCAGGGCCTCGGCGATCGACACGGCATCGGGGTTGGTCTCGATCACGGCGCGCAGGGTGGGCCCCTGGGCGTTGATGGCCTCGATGCGCGCGAGATACAGCTCGGTGATCTGCTTCGACGTCCACTTCCCGGAGCCCATGCCCTCGCGCAGCTCCGCGAGAGAGACCTCCTCCAGCTCGAACTTGCCGTCCGTCGGCGTGGGCTTGGGGTCTTCTTCGTCGGACCCGCAGCCGCTGATGAGGCCCAGCGCTCCTACACCCAGCGCGGTCCCCATGAGGAAGTTACGGCGGTCCACCTGCAGCCCACTCTTCTTCTCGTCCTTGCGTTGGTCCTTCAAAGCGGCCCTCCCGGCTGCTTGATGAGGCGGGTAGCCTACCGCGAGTGGCCTGGTTTCAGCGCACGGTCTACGGCCGGAGCGCCGCGACGAGATCTCCCGCCGCGAGCCGCTTGACCTGCTCGGCCTCCGTGTGACGGAAGCGCAACGCGTAGCCCTCGCTGCCCGTGGGCAGTGAGGGTTCGTCCGACAGGCCCGCGAAGAAGGTGGGGGCGGTGCCCAGCTCCAGCCGGGGTGCCTCCCGGGCCTCTTTCAAGTGGCGAAGCCTCCAGAAGAAGCGGCTGGCGTCCTCGTTCGGCCCTCGGGTGAGCACGGCCACCTGTCCATCCCGGCGGCGCACATGCACCTTGCTGGTGCGGGCCGCCGCGTGCAGACACGCCAGCTCCCAGAGCGTCGGCCGCGCTCCCGTGCCGAAGTAGGCCATTGTGTCCTTGCCGAAGTGGGCCAGCTTGCCGCGAGCCCGCCGCACACTGTGGAACACGTCTTCGGTCGGCACCTTCACGTCCACCCAGCGCAGCTTGCGCGCCTGGAGATCGATCACCAGCGGCACGCAGATCTTCGCGCTCCCCTGCAGATCGAAGCGCTGCTCCACCGTGGCCGGATCGAAGTGACGCCCGCCCTTTCCGTCACGCACCATGAAGCCCGCGAAGGCCTCTTCCATGCGCTCGAAGGCCACGCTGTTGAAGGAGAAGACCACCGGCACCGCGTACCGCACGCCCCGTTCCAGCAGCCTGGGAGCATGCACGTCCAGGAACTCTGCGCCTCCGAGCGGAGAGGGCCCCGAGGTGATGTCTCCCGAGTGCACGGCGGCCTCGTCCTTGAGGCGCAGGTTCGTGTAGTCGCACAGCTCCACGAGCCACCACTTCTCGTCGTACAGCGCCACGGACAGATCGAGATCCACCCGCGTCCCCTTGGCCTCCGTCCAGTGCACGAAGAAGCGCAGGTGCTCGCCCTGGGGCAGGTCCAGCAGGCTGCCGCGCGGCACCGCCACGAGCGAGCGTGACGCGGTCTTCTCCGCGAACGGCACGAGCATGTCGGCCAGCGACTCATCGAGCAGCGCCTGCGGCAGCACGGGCAGCCGCTCCGCGCGCCGGAGCAGCTCTCGCTCCAGCGGCCCCACGAGCTGGCCGATGGTGTCTCCGGGCAGCGGCGGGCGCAGGTCGTCCGTGCCCCACGCGTGGGTGGCCTCCCCCTTGGGGAAGAACACCCGCCGGGCAAACGGAGCGTGCCGGCGGCGCAGGTGCGCGGCGGCGGTGAGCAGCAGCGCGGGCGCGGCGCGGGGAGCCACGGACTCCAGGCTCGTGGTCAGCTCCCGCACCTGTTCAGCGGCGTCCGCTCCGCCGACCGCCAGACGCGCGACGTGGTCCAGCCTGCGCAGCAGCTCTCCCGGGCGCTGCCGCAGCAGCCGGAGTGCTCCGCTCGGGTCTCCACGCTCCAGCGCTTGCTCTACCTGCGCGCTCCAGGAGCGGAAGCGCACCATGCCCCCTCCGTACGTGGGCTCCAGCAGAAAAGCGTCGGGATGCGCACGGGCGTGTTCCAGCAGGGCCTGCCCGAAGTCCGTATCCGGCTTGATGAGCGTGCCGCGCAGGGTGGCGAAGGCGAGCGCCACGTTCGGGTGCTGCTTCCAGCGCTCGAAGACGTGCAGCTGGCCCGCCATCGCCTTCCACAGGCCCGGGTGGCGGTGAATGTCCTCGGTGAGGTTCAGCTGCGGCAGCGCTTCCAGCGCCTTCACCACGGCGCGCCTCAGTGGGCGAGGGTGGCTCTTGAGCGGCACCTTGACCGTCAGGTCCGGGTTGCCACCGGCCCACGCCACGAGCACGCGCAGGAAGTCCGTCGCGGTCTTCATGTGCGCGGCGGCGCCGCCCAGCACATCGGACACGGCTTCCGGCCGCTCCCGCAGCAGGGTGCCCACCACGTGGGCCAGCGTCTCCTTCACGGGGATACGGGGCGGAAGCCAGCCCAGCACCTTCACCCCGAAGTGGGAGACGATCTGGACCACCACATCCTGCTCGTCCGGGCGGAGCACCGTGGCGCGACCGAGCAGGCGCTGCAGCAGCTCGCGCGCGGCGGATTCCAGGTCCGTGCCCAGCGACAGCCGCGTCATGCGCCCCTCCCGGCGCACATAGAGCCCCTGCGTGGACGGGTGAGTCACTGGCTGGAAGTAGGGCTGTCCCGGAGCCACGCGCCGGTGGCAGACGGGACACGCGTTGAACTCGTATGGATCAAAGCAGCGCGTGCAGACGGCGTGGGCGCATGGATCGAGCGCCTGCACCTTGTCGACCATCCCGCACAGGATGCACGGTTGCTCGGGCTGCTGGTACAGCCACACCAGCGCGCGCTGAATGAAGAAGGAGTCGCTGTCGCTCGGGACGCTCGTGGGAAAGCTGCTGAAGAGCGGCACGAAGGGCCGATCCGAGCCCACCTCGTCCTCGAGCGTCGCGAAGGTGAAGCGGCCCACCTCGGCGAGCGTCTCCGGTGGGAGCGCGGCCAGCGCGTCCTGGAGCGGGCCGGTGAGCACGAAGCCCAGCGCGAGCAGGTCCGCCTCCAGCGCGCGTACCGCGTCGCGACACCGGTCCGAGGCCCGGGCCCCGGGCACCGTGGGGACGAAGACGCGTGACGTCTTGATCAGCAGCAGGGCCGCGACGGTGCTCGTGGCACCAGGCAGGTCGAGCGCGGGGGAAGCCACGGTGCCTCCGGGGAGTGAAAAAGCGGGGCGGAGAGCGGATGCACTACCATTTGGAGGTGAGAAGGAAGCACACCCAGAGCCGCCCCGCGAAGCAGTGTAACAGAGGCGCGTGCCGCGCCGGAACTATCACTTGCCGCCAGGAGGGTTGCGCAGCCGCGTGTGCAGCGTCTCGGTCAGCAGGTACCAGAACTGCACGTGGCCGAAGCTGAGGATGTCTCCGTCGCGCAGCACCGCCTCGCGCGGGCCAGTGGAGGCCCCGTTCACGAAGGTGCCGTTGCGCGAGCCCAGGTCCTTCACCGTGCACTGGCGCTCGGCCTCGCTCCAGCGCAGCTCCGCGTGGTGCTTGGACACCGAGCCGTCGTCCAGCACCAGGTCGCAGTCCGGCAATCGGCCGATGCTGAGCATGTCCGTGGCCTTCAGCGGCGGCAGCGTGGCGACGAGCAGATCCTCGAACTCGAACAGCAGCGACAGCATGCCCAGCTCCATCGTGCCGGGATCCGCCGCGCGCGTGGGCGCCAGCACCGCGGACGAGGCCTCGCTGGGCGGGCGCTGAATCAGCGCGAAGGGCCCCAGCTGGCGGCGGAACGTCCCCGCCGGGAGGCAGGCGCCGAGCGCTCGCAGTTCCTTGACCGAATTCACATCCGCCTCATCAGTCCTGACTGCTGCGCAGCATGGCCAGCAGGGTGTGGTTCTCCAGGAAGCAGAACTCCGCGTCCCCGAAGCTCAGCATGTCTCCGTCGCACACCATCGTGTTCGGATCCCGCACGTAGTCGCCGTTGATCATCGTCCCGTTGCGCGAGCCCAGATCCACCAGCGTGCACCGGCGCGCCACGTTGTCCCAGCGCAGCACCGCGTGGCGCTTGGACACCGAAGGGTCATCCACCACCAGATCGCAGTCCGGCAGCCGCCCCACCATCAGCTCCTCGCTCCCATGGATGGGGGGCAGGGTGGCGACGACCAGATCGTCCAGGTGCTGCATCAGCTCCGCCATCAGCACCTTGGCGTCCGCCGAGGAGCGCGACAGCTTCGTGCGCTGCACCCCCAGCCGCACCGATACCTGCTCCACCACCGGGTCGGGCGGGCGGCGCACCAGCGCGAACGGCCCCACCTGCCGCCGAAAGTCCTCCTTCGACAGGTTTCCCGCCAGGGCTTGGACCTCGCGGACCAGAAGCATGAGCGCCAGCCTAATGGGTTGCCTGCCCGACACCCAATACCCTCTGTCACCCCGCCTGCCGCTTTCGTTTGCCCGCTTGTCAAACGTTGCCTACATTCCGAACCTTCTTTCAGGGTGGAAGGAGCGGTTTCGATGAGCGGCGGCAACATCCCGATGACCCCCCACGGTCTGCGAAAGCTCAAGGCGGAGCTCAAGCACCTTCAGACCGTCGAGCGCGGGAAGATCACTCGGGAAATCGAGGTAGCGCGCGCGCACGGTGACCTGAAGGAGAACGCCGAGTACCACGCGGCCAAGGACAAGCAGTCCCACATCGAGGGCCGCATCCTGGACCTCAATGACTGGATTGCCCGCGCCGAGGTGATCGACACCAGCAAGATCAAGGGCGACAGCGTCGTCTTCGGCGCCACCGTGGTGCTGCGCGACACGGACACGGACAAGACCGTCACCTACCGGATCGTCGGAGAGCTGGAGGCCGACATCAAGAAGCGCTGGCTGGCCGTCACCTCTCCGGTGGCCCGGGCGCTGATTGGCAAGAAGAAGGGCGACACCGCCACCGTGCGCAGCCCCGGCGGCGAGAAGGAGTTCGACATCGAGGAGATCCGCTTCGAGGATCCTCCGGACGACGACGCCCCGCACGCCTCGTGACGCCTCGCCGCAAAAGCGGCAGCCGGGGGAGTGGGCCTGTGCTCGCTCCCCCGTTTTCATTTCATGCGGGATGTCATTCCCGCTCTTTACGATGAGCGCTCGGACCTGAACCGTGAGCCATCCCTTCGCCAGCCTCGTGGGCCCCCTGCGCTACGCGTGTCAGCGTGACTTCGCGCACCTGTCCACCGTGAGGGATCTGCGCGGGGTGCTGGAGCGGGCCCTGGCCGGTGCCAGCGGGGTGGATGCCCGCGCCCTGTCGCAGCTGCGCGCCGCGCTGCCTCATGTGGATGACCCCACGCTGGAGCGGCGCAAGGCGGCGCTGCGGCGCGTGGTGGGCGCGCTGAAGCTCAGTGGCCTGGCGCTTCCCTCGGAGCTGGAGATCGTGGCCTCGGTGGGTCCCGAGGAGGTGAAGGGCAGGGTGCCGGCCTGGAAGAACCCGGCGCCGCCTCCCGCCAAGCCCGCTCCGCTGGTGCTCACGCCCGTGCCTCCCGCCGCGCCCGTGGCCCGGCCGGCCGCGGCCGCCAAGAAGGCGGCGCCCAAGAAGCGCAAGGTGGCCGCTGGCGCCGAGGAGTCCCGCTCCGAGGCCAAGCTGCTCTCCATTGCTCCCCGCTCCGGCCCGCTGTCCCTGCCGCTCAAGACGCTGGGCAAGCGGCTGGGGCCCCGGCTTCTGGGCGCGCTCAACAAGAAGGGCCTGCGCCGCATGGGAGACATCCTCTTCCTGCTGCCTCGCTGCTACGAGGACCGCCGCCGGCTGATGACCATCGCCGAGCTCAAGCCCGGCGAGCGCGGCGTCACCGTGGGCCTCGTCAAGCAGGCCGACTATGTCGCCGGGCGCAACGGCAAGCGCTACTTCCGCGCCGTGGTCGCTGACCGCTCGGGCTCCATCGCGGCGACTTATTTCCACGCCGGCCCCTGGCTCAAGGCCCGCTTCACCGTGGGCTCCCGGCTGGTGCTCTCCGGTGAGGTGCGCGCCTCCATGTCAGGCCGGGAGATGGCTCACCCCGAGCTGGAGCCCGCCGAGGATCTCGAGTCCTCCACCTCCGTCCACTTCAACCGCATCGTGCCCATCTACCCGGGCTTCGAGCGCAGCGATCAGCGCTCGTTCCGCGAGCTGGCCTCCAGCGTCAGCGAGAAGTACGCCCAGCACATCGAGGAGCCCCTGCCCGAGCCCCTGCGCAAGCGCCTGGGGCTGATGAGCCTCACCGAGGCCCTGCGCCGCATTCACTTCCCCGTCGATGACGCGGACCTGGACCTGCTCAACTCCCACCGCGGCCCCTCGCACCGCCGGCTGGCCTTCGATGAGCTGTTCTTCCTTCAGCTCGGCATGGGGCTCAAGCGCCAGGGCGTCAAGGCCGAGAAGGGCATTGCCTTCGATGTCTCCGCGCCTCGCCTGGCGCGGGGCCTGGGGGCGCTGCCGTTCAAGCTCACCGGCGCTCAGCAGCGCGTCATCGAGGAGATCCGCCGCGACATGGCCCGCGCCGAGCCCATGAACCGCCTCGTCCAGGGCGATGTGGGCTCCGGCAAGACGGCCGTGGCGCTGGTGTCCGCGATGTTGGCCCTGCAGGACGGCTACCAGGTGGCCGTCATGGCGCCCACGGAGATCCTCGCCGAGCAGCACGAGCGCACCTTCCAGCGCCTGCTGGAGCCGCTGGGCTTCCGCGTGGGGCTGATCTCCGCCGCCGGCACCGCGAAGCAGAAGCGCCAGCTGCGCGAGGCCGTCGCTCAGGGGGAGATTCACCTGGCCGTTGGCACCCACGCCCTCATTCAGGGGGACATCTCCTTCGAGAAGCTGGGCTTCGTCGTCATTGATGAGCAGCACCGCTTCGGCGTGCTCCAGCGGCACACGCTGATGAGCAAGGGGCTCAAGCCCGACGTGCTGGTGATGACCGCCACGCCCATTCCCCGCACCCTGGCGATGACGATGTACGGGGACCTGGATGTGTCCGTCATCGATGAGCTGCCTCCGGGCCGTACGCCCGTGGCCACCCGCGTCTTCAGCGAGCAGCAGCGCGCCCGCGTCTACGAGGCCGTGAGCGCCGAGCTCGCCAAGGGCTACCAGGCCTATATCGTCTACCCGCTGGTGGAGGAGTCCGAGAAGCTGGACCTGCAGGACGCCACTCAGGGCGCGGAGAAGCTCCAGCAGGTGTTCCCCCAGGCCCGCGTGGGCCTGCTCCACGGGCGCATGAAGCCCGAGGAGAAGGACTCGGTGATGGAGGACTTCCGCCACAAGCGCATCCACGTCCTCGTGTGCACCACCGTCGTCGAGGTGGGCGTGGACGTGCCCAACGCCTCCGTCATGGTCATCGAGTCCGCCGAGCGCTTTGGCCTCTCGCAGCTGCACCAGCTGCGCGGCCGGGTGGGGCGCGGCGCCGCCGTCAGCCACTGCTACCTCGTGGCCAGCCCCGCCCGCTCCTGGGAGTCCACCGAGCGGCTGTCCGTCATGGAGCACAGCAATGACGGCTTCGTCATCGCCGAGAAGGATCTGGAGATCCGCGGGCCGGGCGAGTTCCTCGGCACCCGGCAGAGCGGCCTGCCCGAGCTGGCCGTGGCCAACCTCGCCCGCGATGGAGATCTGCTCTCGCAGGCCCAGCGCGAGGCCCGCCTCATCCTCGAGAAGGATCCGTTCCTCCGCGCCCCCGAGCACCAGCCGCTCGTGAAGGCGCTCGAAGAGCGGTGGGAAGGCCGCCTGGCGCTCGCCCGGGTGGGGTAGGTACGTATCTGTCCCACATGGGGCGGAGGCAGCGGTGCGTATCCTTATAAGGGGAGGTGCATCATGGGGGACCGCGCGCTGGCGGAGTTCATGAGGCGGCAGGGCATTCGGGATGAGCGGGTGCTGGAGGCGATCGCGCGGCTGAGCCGCGCGGACTTCGTGCCGGAGTCCACCCGCTACGCGGCCACGCAGGACTCGCCGCTGCCCATCGGCTACGGGCAGACCATCAGCCAGCCCTATATCGTCGCCCTCATGTCCGAGGGGCTGAAGCTCAAGGGCCACGAGCGCGTGCTCGAGATTGGCACCGGCTCGGGCTACCAGACGGCCATCCTGGGGCTGCTGTGTCGTGAAGTGTATTCCGTGGAGATCGTCCCCGAGCTTGCCCGCTCGTCCAGGCGGCTGATGCGCAGGCTGGGCTCCCCGAATGTGTACCTGCGCTACGGGGACGGCTCGCTCGGCTGGCGGGAGATGGCGCCCTTTGACGCCATCATCGGCACGGCGGCGCCCGTGGCGGTGCCTCCCAAGCTGCTGGCCCAGCTGAAGGCCGGTGGACGCATGGTGATTCCCGTGGGACGGCAGAATGGCGGCCAGGATCTACTTCGCATCACCCGTGGGCGAGAGGGGGAGGTGCCTGGGGTGGAGAACCTGCTGCCGGTGCGCTTCGTGCCGATGACGGGCGAGGCCCAGCACGTGGAGTGAAGCGACTTCGTGCGTTGCCCCGGAGCGCCGCTGCCCGTAACGTTCGCCCCCATGATCATCTGCCCGGTGTGCGAACACCAACAGGCGCAAGGGGACGAGTGCGACAACTGCGGCAAGAAGCTCCAGGTGCCCCGGGCCGCCGCCGCGGTGCCCATCGTCACCCTGCCTGAGTTGGAGCAGACCGTGCACGTGGGCGGCCGCGCCCCCGTACAGACCGAAGTGATTCCCGAGCTGGACCAGACGCGGGTGAAGGCCGGGCCGGATCTGCCGCCGCAGCAGGTGCCGGACATGGAGACCACGCGCGCGGCGCCCGTCGACAAGGTGAGTGTCGAGGTGGTGCCCGAGCTGGACACGGGCCGCGCGCCGGATGACGGGGTGCGCACCGCGGCGCCCACCGGAGCGGTGGTGTGCCGCTACTGCCGCAACGTGCAGGCCGAGGGCGTGGTGTGTGATCGCTGTGGCATGCGCCTGCCCAAGGTGCGCCCCACCCAGGCCGAGGCGAACGCCAAGGCGGGCGGCGTGGATGAGGAGGCGCCGTGGGTGGCGTGCAAGAAGTGCCGGACGCCCACCCGCCCGAACAAGATCTGCAGCGTGTGTGGCACCCGGGCCGTGGTGGGTGACGAGTGAGCGCGCCAGGTTCGGGGTTCCGCGCGGAGTACGCGTGCAGTGAGGGCTGTGGCTTCCGTGCCTCGCTGTGGGAGGTGATCTACCGCTGCCCCAGGTGCGGCTCGCTGCTGGAGGTGGCGCATGATCTCGAGGCGCTGCGCTCGGTGCCGGCCGCCGAGTGGAAGCGCCGCTTCGAGTCGCGCTTCGGTGGCTCGCGGCTGCCGTATGCCTCGGGCGTCTGGGGCAAGCACGAGTGGGTGTGCCCGGAATTGCCCGTGGAGGACATCGTCTCGCTGGGCGAGGGGCGGGTGCCGCTCAAGCCGCTGCCGCGCATGGCGGCCGAGCTGGGGCTCAAGAGCCTGGAGCTCAAGGAGTGCGGCGTCTCGCCCACCGGCAGCTTCAAGGACTGGGGCATGACGGTGCTGGTGTCCGCGGTGAAGCACCTGCGCTCGCGCGGGGTGCCCATCCGCGCGGTGGCGTGCGCCTCCACGGGAGACACCTCGGCGGCGCTGGCCGCCTACTGCGCCGCGGCGGGCATCCCCTCGGTGGTGTTCCTGCCCAAGGACAAGGTGTCGCTGGCGCAGCTGGTGCAGCCCATCGCCAACGGGGCGCGGGTGCTGTCGCTGGACACGGACTTCGACGGCTGCATGAAGCTGGTGCAGCAGGTGACGGAGGACCGGGCGCTGTACCTGGCCAACTCGATGAACTCGCTGCGCATCGAGGGCCAGAAGGTGGTGGCCTTCGAGCTGTGCCAGGACCTGGGCTGGGAGCCTCCGGACTGGGTGGTGATCCCCGGCGGCAACCTGGGCAACGCGAGCGCGCTGGCCAAGGGCTTCCAGATGATGCAGGCCATGGGGCTGATCTCGAAGCTGCCGCGGCTGGTGGTGGCGCAGGCGCAGCGGGCCAACCCGCTGTTCCGCGCCTTCCGGGGCGGCCTCAGCGAGCTGGTGCCCATGAAGGCCGAGAGCACGCTGGCCTCGGCGATTCAGATTGGCAACCCCGTCTCGTTCCGGCGCGCGGTGCGGGCGCTCAAGGCGTTTGACGGAGTGGTGGAGGAGGCCACCGAGGCGGAGCTGGCCAACGCGGCGGCCCGGGCGGACCGCGAGGGCACCTTCACCTGTCCGCACACGGGCGTGGCGGTGGCGGCGGTGGAGAAGCTGGTGGCGCAGAAGGTGATCGCGCCGGGCGCCAGCGTGGTGGTGGTGTCCACGGCGCACGGGCTGAAGTTCGCGGACTTCAAGGTGGGCTACCACCGGGGCACGCTGGCGGACGTGGAGAGCCGGCTGGCCAACCCTCCGCTGGAGCTTCCGGCCGAATTGGGCGCGGTGCGCAAGGCGCTGGAGGCGCTGGGCTGAGCACGGGGGGCGTGGGGTGACTCGACGGCGGGCCGGGGCTGCGCTATGTCCCCGGCCCCGTGAACGCCCATAACCCCGAGGAGCTGCGGTCCCAGCTCGAGCGCCTTCAGGAGAGCCTGGCCACGCGTCAGAGCATCCTGCACTTCGCCCATATGGGCGTGTCCTTCATCGTCGCCATGCTGGTGGCTGGCGCGGCGGCCAAGCTGTTCTGGGACTCGGCCCGCGTGCCGGTGGTGGCCTTCGGGGCGACGGCGGTGAGCCTGGGGCTGGTGGTCTACTCCCTGTCCCGCTACAGCAAGGGCCGCCGGGCGATGGCCGAGGAGCTCAAGGGCTTCGAGGAGCTGCTGGAGCTGCGGCGCCAGCTGAAGCTGGACAACCCCTCGCAGCTGCTGCCCCGGTGAGCGCGCTCAAGCGCAAGCCGGGCCGCGGGCGCTTCATCGTCCTGGAGGGGCTGGACGGTGCGGGCACCACCACGCAGGCCGAGCGCCTGGCCACCGCGCTGCGGGCCGAGGGCCACTCGGTGCTGACCACCCGGGAGCCCTCGGATGGGCCGATTGGCACGTTGATTCGCCAGGCGCTCACGGGGCGGCTGGTGCTGCCGGGAGGCGCGGGCCCGCTGGCCTCGGAGACGCTGGCGCTGCTGTACGCGGCGGACCGGACGGACCACCTGAAGGCCCGGGTGCTGCCGGCGCTGGAGGCGGGGCAGCTCGTCATCAGTGACAGGTACGTGCTGTCGTCGCTGGCATACCAGGGCGCGTCGCTGTCCATGGCGTGGGTGGAGGCGGCCAACGGGTACGCGGTATCGCCGGACCTGACGCTGTTCGTGCACGTGTCCGCGGCGGTGGCGGCGAAGCGGCGGGCGGCGCGGGGTGGGGCGGCGGAGCTGTTCGAGGAGGATGCGCTGCAACGGCGGATTGCCCGGCAGTACGAGGAGGCCATCCGCCGGCGCGAGTCCCAGGAGCACATCGTCCGGATCGACGGCGAGCAGTCCGTCGAGGCGGTGACGGACGCGGCCCTGGCCGAGATTCATTCGGTGCTCGGCAGGAAGCGCGCGCGCTAGAGTCCCGGGCTCCATGGAGCGCACCGGAGCAGCGGCGGTCATCATCGGCAACGAAGTGCTCACCGCGAAGGTGGTGGATGCCAACGGCCCCCACCTCATCCGCCGGCTGCGCGAGGTGGGCATCGCGCTGCGCTCGGTGGAGATCGTCCTCGATGACGTGGACGCCATCGTGGACGCGGTGAACCGGGCGCGCTCCCGCGCCGCCTACGTCTTCACCAGCGGTGGCATTGGCCCCACGCATGATGACGTCACCGTGCGCGCGGTGGCGCTGGCCCTGGGGCGCCAGGTGGTGCGCCTGCCGGAGATGGAGGAGCTGGTCCGCCAGAAGTACGATCACGTAACGGAGGCGGCCATGCGGCTGGCGGATGCGCCCGAGGGCGCGGTGCTGCTGGCCCAGGAGGGCACCTGGTTCCCCGTGCTGACGGTGGAGAACGTGTTCCTGCTGCCCGGGGTGCCTCAGCTCTTCAAGATTCAGCTCGAGACGGTGCTCTCGCGCATGGGCGGCAAGCCCGTGTATCTGCGCAGCCTGTTCCTACGCCTGGGTGAGGGCGCCATCGCCGCCGTGCTGGATAAGGTGGCCCTGGACATGCCGCACGTGGCGATTGGCTCGTACCCCGTGTTCGATCCGGCGCTCGACTACCGGGTGAAGGTGACGGTCGAGGCCGACTCCCTGGGCCCCGTGGAGGACGCAGTGGCGCGCATCCGCGGCGGACTGCCCGCGGATGCGGTGCTTCGCCACGAGTAACCGCTACAGCGCCAGCCCCAGCCGCTGGCGCAGCCGGAAGAACTCGTCCGACAGCGAGAAGATCAGCAGATCCCGCAGATCCTCGCGCTGCTTGACCGCCGCGAACGTTGGATCCGCCGCGTCCACCTTCGAGTTGGCCATGGACGGATCCTCGCGCAGCACCACGCCCAGGCCCACCGCCACGTCGCCGCACATGAGCATGCCCGCCCGGTCCGCCGACAGCGACAGCCCCTCCACCAGCGTGTGGGTGTCCACCTTGGTGGAGTCTCCCAGCGCCAGCGCGGGCGGCTCGAGCATCTTCAGCGCCTTGCGCGAGTACGCCTTGCGCAGCTGCTTCACCATCTCCTCGTTGCGCTTGCCCAGCGCGGAGAACTGCGGGGCGAAGATGCGGATCGAGTTGCCCAGCAGGTCCGCCGTCTCGCCCTGAGACAGCTTCGACAGCACCGCCGTCTTGTTCAGCAGCCCCATCACCGCGCGGCCAATCAGGAACTTCTGCTCGCGCGCGTTGAACTTGCGCACCACGTCCTGGCCCACGCACACCGACAGGGGCTCGGTCGTCTCCAGTGTCATCAGCCCGCGGCGGGCCTGGTACACCTCGAACTCCTCCACGCCGAACACCTGCGCCACCGAGCGGATCGCCTTGAACACCGCCGAGTCCGGCTTGAGCCGGTCCGCCTTGCGATCCACTCCCAGCATCTCGAACTGCGGCGGGTACGTCTTGCCCAGCTGATCACCAATGGCGCGCAGCACCTCCAGCATCGGCCCGCGCACCATCGGGTGCAGCAGCGCGCTGTCCAGATCCGCCAGGGCGATGCGCTCCTGCGCCTCCTGGGCCAGCCGCGCCTTGGCCTCGTTGTAGTAGACGACCTCGAGCTCGTTGGCCGAGCGCAGGAACTGCAGCACCGCCGCCGCGCAGAAGGCCTTGTCGTGCTGCTTCAGGCCCTCCCACAGCTTGAAGAGCGCGTGCAGGCTCTCCACCCGCGTGGGCTCCAGCTTGATGATCTGCCGGTGCTCCTCGACGGCCATCGCGGTGGCCGCCGTGTCGCGCATGTACAGGTCCGCCAGCGCGGCGCGGGCCGGCACGTTCGCCGGCTCGCTCTCCAGCGCCTGCCGGTACACGGTGATGGCGCGCGAGGGCTGCTCCAGCTGCTTGGAGTACAGCTCCGCCAGGCGCAGCCGCACCGGCTGGGCCCGCTTGGGGTCCGCCGCCAGCGCCGTCACCTGGGCCTCCAGCATCTGCCCCAGCTCGGGCAGGTTGTGGGCGCGCTCGTACAGCGTGACGAGCCGGTCCACCAGCACCGAGTCCCCGGGGCTCAGCTCCAGCGCCTTGCGGTACAGCGCCGAGGCGCCCGGCGTGTCGCCCAGGCCCTCGTCATGGATGCGCGCCAGCTCCACCGTGTGGCGCGCCCGGTCCGCCGTGGGCAGATCCTGCTCCAGCAGCCGCTTGAGGCAGTCCACCGCGCCGGACCAGTTGCGCGCCTGGGCGTGCAGGGTGGCCAGCCGCTCCAGCGCCTCGAGGTTGCGGGGCATGGAGGACAGCGCCGTCTGCAGGTGCGCCGCGGCGCGGCCCGGCTCGTTCAGGTGTGTCTGGTACAGGCCACCCAGGGTGAGGTGGTGCTGGGCCAGGATGCGCGGATCGCCGCCCTGCTGCACGCGCTGAGCCAGCGCGGCGGCGGCCTCGGCGTACTGCTGCGCATCCAGGTGCAGCCGGCTCTTCACCTCCAGGGCGTCCGGGTGGCTGGGCTGCGCCAGGAGCGCGCGCTCCACCAGCGTCATCGCCTTGGCGCGATCATTCAGCGCGGTGACGTACAGCTTCGCCCCGCTGACGAAGGCGGCCGCGGCCGCCGCGTTGTCCCGCTGGGCCAGCCGGGCCTCGCCGCGACGCTCGTGCAGGGCGGCCAGATCCGAGGTGCCGCCGCGCTGGGCCAGCAGATCCTCCAGGCCCGTGGTGGCCACGGCGTTGAGCGGATCGCGCTCCAGCGCCTGGCGGTAGAGGGCGGCGGCGCCGTCCAGATCGTTGAGCTTGGCCGAGGCCAGCTTCGCCGCGGCGATGAAGGCCTCCACGGCGCTGCGCGGATCGCGCACGGCGCGCGCCTCGGCCTCCAGGGTGGCGCGGGCGCCCGCGTTGTTGCCCTGCTTGAGCTGCACGCGGCGGCTGCCCATGAGGGCGGGCAGGCACTGCGGCTGGGCCTCCAGCGCGGCGCGGTACAGCTGCCCGGCGCGCTCCAGCTCGCCCAGCTTGTGCTCGGCCACGTCGGCGGCGCGCAGCATCAGCTCCACGCGCTCCATGCCGTCCTTGGACACCTCGAGGCGGCGGTTGTACAGCCACGCCAGGCCGGCGAAGTCTCCGGCCTGCCGCAGCGCGCGCTCCAGCATGAAGGCCACGCGCACGTCGCTGGCGTCCTCCTGGAAGGCGTGCCGGTACTCCTCGAGGGTGCGATCGGCGGCGCCCTTGTCCTGATCGGCGGCGGCGGACAGGCGCAGCGCGGTGCGCAGCCGCGCGTCCTGCACCCGCTCGGCCAGCCGGGCGCGCAGCTCGGCGCGGCGGGGCTTGTCACCGGCGCGGATGCGCTCGAGCATCTTCAGCGCGGTGAACTGGCTGCCATCCAGCTGCAGCACGGCCTCGCAGCACTGGGCCGCGCGCGCCGGCTCCTGGAAGCGATCCAGGTACAGCCGCGCCAGCTTCAGGTAGGCGGCCACCTTGGCGCCGGGCGTCTGGCCCACCTGGGTCTCGCGATCCAGGATGGCCACCAGCTCCTTGGTGTTGTCCTGGCTGGTGTACAGCCGCTCCAGGGCGCGCAGCGAGGCGGGGTGGCCCGGGGTGACGCGCAGCACCTCCTGGTAGCCCTCGATGGCGAGCTCGGAGCGCTGGAGCTGATCCTCCCAGATGGCGGCCGTCTGGTAGAGGGCGTTGGCGCGCTCCACCGGATCGATGCGGTTGGCGGCCTCGGCGCGCAGCACCTCGATGAGGCTCTCCCAGTTGCCGCGCGAGCGGTAGATGCGGGCCAGGGCGCGCAGCGCGGGGAAGTAGCTGGGCGCCAGCGTGAGGGCCTCCTGGTACGAGGCCACCGCGTCGTTCTCGTTCTTCAGCCGGTGCTCGTACAGCTCGCCGACCTTGTAGAGCAGCGTGGAGGCCTGCTCGGTGGAGGAGGCGATCTCCGCCTCGGCGCGGTACATCTTGATGAGCTCGTCCCAGCGGCTCTCCTGCGCGTACAGGCGGCCCAGCGCCTTGAGCGCCGGCAGGTACGAGGGAGACAGCGCCAGCACGCGCTCGTACACGGCGATGGAGCCGGCGCGGTCCTTCAGGTGCTCGTCGAGGATCTCCGCGTTGCGGTGGTACAGCGAGAGCACCTGCTTGGTGTCACCGGCGAACGAGGCCTCCAGCTCCTGCGTCTCGATCAGCTCGCGGTAGCGCCCGGCGCGCTCGTACAGGCGGGCCAGGTTGCGGATGGTGGGCAGGTGATCCGAGGCCAGATCGAGGATGCGCTTCATGCACTCGATGGCGTGATCCAGATCGCTGAGGCGGTCCTCGTAGATGACCGCCATCTTGTTGAGCGTGATGATGAGCTGATCGCGATCGGCCGTCTGGAGCAGATCCTGCTCGTACATGGACACCAGCTCGGCGTAGCGGCCCTGGCGCTCGTACAGGCGCGAGAGGGCCTTCTGCGCGGGCAGGTAGCCCGGCTGGAAGGTGAGGCAGGCGTTGTAGCGGCTGATGGCGTCTTCCTGGCGGCCCAGGCGCTCCTCGAGCACCTCGGCGGCCTTGTACATGCGCGCGGCCTTCTGCTTCGGATCCTCGGCGGCGGCGATCTCCACGTCGAACACGGAGACCAGGCCTTCCCAGTTCTGCAGCCGGTAGTAGAGCTTGCCCAGGCCCGCCAGCGCCGCGGCGTGGCCGGGGATGCGCGAGAGGATGGCCTGGTAGCGGGAGATGGCGTCCTGCTCGCGCTTGAGGTCCTCCTCGTAGAGCGCGGCCAGGCGCAGGTTGATGGCCACCAGCTCGCTCTCGTCGTTGATCGAGCCCAGCAGGGCCAGCAGCACGTCGGCCAGCTCCTCGTAGCGGCCTTGCGTCTCGTAGATGCCGGCCAGCTCCGAGAGCACCAGCGGCTCATTGGGGGTGACGCGGCGGGCGGCCAGCAGGGCGGCCAGGGCGTCATCCTTGCGGCCCAGCCGCTCGTAGACCTTGGCGATCTGCAGGTAGGCGGGGGTGGCCTGGGTGCCCAGCACATGGGCCTCGGCGGCCAGGGCGGCCAGCAGCTCGTCGGTGCGGCCCTCGCGCTCGGCCACGCGCTTCATGGCGGTGAGCAGCAGCAGGTCCGAGCGATCCAGCGCGAAGGCCTCGCGGAAGCACGCGGCGGCGGCCTCGCGCTGCTTCAGGCGCTCCTCGAGCACCTGGCCCGCGGAGGTGAGGTAGTGCGAGCGAAGGACGGGGGTCTCCAGCGAGGCGGCCAGCAGGCGGTACACCTGAATGAGCGACTCGAAGTCGCTGCGCGCGGCGTAGTGCGCCTCGAGCTGGGTGAGCAGCGACACGTCCGTGGGCTTGAGCTCCAGGCACTGGCGGTAGGCGGCCTTGGCGTCCTCCTCGCGCGACAGGCGGTCGTCGAGCACGGTGGCCTTCTCGAAGAGGAGCGCGGCCTTCTGACGGGCCTCCTCGGTGCCGGTGAGCTCGGCCTCGAGCAGCTGGAGCACCATCTGCCAGTTGCCCACGTCCGCGAAGAGGCGGCGGGCGGCGCGGATGTTCACGAGGAATTTGGGCGCCAGCTTGTAGGCGTTCTGGAACGCGACGGCGGCGTTGCGCGGGTTCTTGAGCACTTCCTCCCAGACGAGGCCCAGCTCGTGGAAGAGCAGGGCGGCGGCATGAGGATCGGCGGCGCTGAGGGCGCGGGCCTCGCGCTCGAAGGCGGCGATGCGCTCGCGGGCCTCGTCCTCGGGAGTGCCGACGGGCGGCATCGCACCGAGGTTCTGGGCGAGGACCTCCGTAGCGGGCTTCGCGGGAGCCGCGCCTGGGGGCACGGGAACGGAGGTAGAGGACTGAGTCCTCGTGGGATCGTGCTGCTCGCTCATGGGGAAGCGGCTCCGGAGAAGGGAATACGGGCCGTACGACTTGGGCCGTCGCGGTCGTAACACGTGCCCGGCTAACCCCTCAAGTTCCCGACTTCCTTGGTGAAATGGATGGAAGCCAACCCAGGAGGCAGGGAGGCGGGGGCTTGGGCGCTGATCAGGCTCGCGCTACGGTCCGCCGGTGCCCGCAACCCTCTCAGGACAGGGAGTTTTCCGCGTTGGCCTGGTGGGCTACGGCCTGTCTGGGGCGACGTTCCACGCGCCGCTGCTCTCGGTGGATCCGGCCTTCACCTTAAGTGCGATTGCCACGAGGAATGCAGCCGCGGTGGCGAGCGCCTGGCCGGATGTCCGGGTGGTGAGCGTGGAGGCGATGCTGGCGGATCCGGAGCTGGATCTGATCATCGTCGCGACGCCGAACGACAGCCACGGGCCGCTGGCGGAGCGGGCGCTGCTGGCGGGTAAGCACGTGGTGGTGGAGAAGCCGTTCACGCTGGACTCGGCGGAGGCGGTGCGGCTGGGAGCGCTGGCGCGAGAGCGGGGACGGTGCCTGGCGGTGTTCCACAACCGGCGGTGGGACGGGGACTTCCTCACGGTGCGCCAGCTGCTGGAGCAGGGGCGGCTGGGGAAGCTCTACAGCTTCGAGAGCCACTTTGATCGCTACCGGCCACAGGTGAAGAAGCGGTGGAAGGAAGAGGAGGGCCCTGGTGGAGGCACGTTGTGGGATCTGGGAGCGCACCTGGTGGATCAGGCGCTGCAGCTGTTCGGGATGCCGGACTCGGTAATCGCGGACGTGGGCCGGCAGCGGCCCGAGGCGAAGGCGGTGGACTGGTTCCACCTGGTGCTGCGCTACGGCGAGCTGCGGGTGATCCTGCGCTCGGGCTCAGTGGTGCACGAGCCCTGGCCGCGGTTCGTGTTGCACGGTGAGAGGGATGCGTACGTGAAGTACGGGCTGGATCCGCAGGAGGACCAGCTCAAGGCGGGCCTGAGGCCAGGGATGGCCGGGTGGGGCGCCGAGCCCGCGGAGCGGCATGGACGGCTGAGCCGGGGCGGCAGCGTTCCCACGGTGCCGGGAGCGTACGAACAGTTCTACCGCCAGCTGGCCACGGCCATGGCGGGACAAGGCCCGGTGCCCGTGACAGCGGAGAGCGCTGGCCAGGTGATCCAGGTACTGGAGGCTGCACTGCATTCTCTAAGGTGCGGCACTGGCCACCCGTGAGGTAGGATCGCCCTGGGTGAGGCACGTGCCCTGGCCGGGAGCAAATCCATGGACATGCCAACTCCAGGGCTCGGACCAGGCCCGACAGTTTTGCCGCTTGAGATGAAGGTGGGCTCGTGGCGCGCGTACGGTTTTCGAGGTCGAGGTACCTACGGCATCGTTTATCGCGCCGTGCATCAGGAGCGCGAACATGCCGGGCCCGTCGCCCTCAAACTGGCCGTCTATCCGGGAGATCGGCGCTTCGAGCGTGAAGCTGAGTTGCTCTCGCGCATCCGCCACCCGAGTGTGCCTCGGTTGCTCGATGCGGGCGTGTGGCAATCTCCCGAGGGCGGCGTCCATCCGTTCATCGTCATGGAGTGGGTAGAGGGCGAGCCATTGTATGAGTGGGCGGCCCGGCGCAACCCGTCCTCCCGGCAGGTACTGGCGCTGCTGGCCCAGGCGGCGGGCGCACTACAAGCCATCCATGAGGTGAGCGCCGTACACCGCGACGTAAAGGGCGACAACATGCTGGTGCGGCCTTCGGATGGCCGGTTGTTCCTCACTGATCTGGGCGGCGGCTACTTCACCGGTGCCCCTCGGCTGACGCCTGCGCATGTGCTGCTCGGCACTCCGGAGTACCACAGCCCCGAACTGTGGGAGTCCACCCGGCGTACGAACCGCAAGGACGTCTTCCCCGCGCTGGCTCGCCCCGCGGATGATGTTTTTGCCCTGGGCGTCGCGGCCTATCGGCTCGTTACGGACGCGTACCCGCCGATGCCGCTGCCCGACATGAAAGCAGGCGAGTGTTGGCGGCCAGGAGGTCCCGGTGCTCCGCCTCCCCGGCGGCTCAACCCTCGCGTGGATGCGCAGCTCAACGCGCTCATCCTGCGCATGCTGTCCGCCAACCCCGACGAGCGAGGCAGCGCGCTCGAGTTGGCCGAGGCGAAGAAGCGAGGCGTAGCGCATGCCCCGGCGTCCGCGGATGAACCGCTGTTCGAGTGGGAGACGCTGAGGCCCTCTCACTGGACGGAGCAAGAGCGGTCCGAGGCCAGGTTTCTGGGCGGCAACCGCCCCCGTCTCAGAGACCGTGAGCGCGTGCTCAGGGTCGCTCAAGCGGACGTCACCGCACGCGCACAAGCCCAGCAAGAGGAGACGCAGGCTCGTATCCAGGCCCCGGCGCCGAGCCGGAAGGTGAGAGCCAGAACCTGGCTCTCCTGGCTCACAGCAGTCCTGGCGCTGGGGCTGTGGCCTGGAGAGACGGGCTCCATGCGAAGCGGGCCGTCTCCCGCCGCGGGGGAGGGTGACGCTGTCTCGCTCGGAGACGCCGAGCTGAGTTCACCGGATGAGCACCCGCAGAATCCCGCCGGTGGCGCCTTCGCCGAGGAGCCGCTCAAGAAGCCAGTGCCTGGGCAGCTCAAGCCGGATGCGAAGGGGCGTTGCCCACCACGCCAGGTCGTGATCAATGGAGGCTGCTGGACGAAGGTGGACCTCTCGCCAGCGGAGTGTCGTGGAAATGGGGTCATGTACCAGGGCAGCTGTCACATCCCCTTCTTCGAGTCCTCCCGCGCGCCGACCTCGGCGCCCCAGGAGCAGTAGGCGCACTGCGTCAATGGAAGTGAGGGGCCAAACGCCCATACGGATTGCCCTGCAATTTCACGTAGGATGATTTTTTCTAGTGACAGTGCCTGGTAATTCAGGATAAACCATTGAATCAGGTGGGTGGTCACCGACCTGGACATTAGTCCACTCGGGGCCCCCGGTGGTTGCTAGGCGCCATCCGCCTACACACAAGTGGAGATACCTCAATGAAGAGACTGCTTGGGCTGCTCTGCGCGGCCCTGATGGTGACGGGTCTGTCCGCGTGCGGTGTGGAGGGCGAGGAGCAGATGCCCGTGGAGGAGTCTTCCGAGGAGCCGCGCCTGCACTCGGATCGCGGAGGCATCGGCCTGCTGGAGCAGGAGCGGATGGTCACCGCCTTCGCGCCGCCCATCGATCCGCGCCGCACCCTGGCGGTGACCGAGCGCGCCATCCTGCTCAACTTCCCGGTGCAGGACGTGTTCACCCAGCTGGCCGCGCAGGGCGGGGGCTACACCGGCAACCAGCTGTTCCGCCAGCTCTGGGACACGCAGAACCCGGCCCCGGGCCAGGCGGATCTGCACGCGGTGACCAACTACGCGCACTGCACCGACAACGCCAACACGCTCAACAGCTTCCCCTACGCGTGCCGCACCTCCGAGGGCGCCGAGGCCGCCTCGACGACGAGCCAGGCCACCTATGAGGCGGTGGGCCTGTACAACCGCTTCGATCTCGCCCCGACCAACGGCTCCAACTGCGGCGAGTACCGCATCGTCTACGCCAAGCGCTCGGGCGGCGGCCGCAACCTGATCATCTTCGAGGCGGTGCTGCCCAACCCCAACCCCTCGCTGGGCATCGAGGGCTGCCGGCCGATCGCCAACTTCTGGCGCGACCTGACGGATGACACCGTCGTCAGCTCGCGCGCCAGCAAGCTGCGCGCCTTCTACTTCGAGGGCCGCGCCACGCCCGGTGGCGTGCTGCTGTCGTCCACCCCCGTGGTCCACATCAACAACTACGGCGTTCGCGCCACGGACACCGGGCAGGTGCGCACCAACCAGTTCCGCGGAGGGCCGTGGATGCTGCGCGAGTTCAAGCTGCAGCGCACCTGCGTCACCTCGTGCGTGACGAAGTTCGTCCCGGTGACGGTGAAGACCAACCCGTTCGGCGAGCTGTTCAACCCCGCTTCCACCCACCCGCAGGCCAGCCAGTTCCAGAGCCACTTCATCACCCAGGTGCCCACCCTGGCGATCAACAACGTCAACACGTTCAACTACACGGTGCCGGACTCCTTCAACAGCGGCCAGAGCGACGCGCAGAGCTTCAGCGTGCCGGACAACTACGTGCTGCAGTTCGGCACCGCGGCGAGCACCTTCCGCACGGGCATCCAGAACAAGCTCACCTCCATTGGCAGCACGCTGACGCCGGATCAGATCGTCGCCCGCGCTCAGGCGCAGTCGTGTGGCGGGTGCCACCAGCGCAGCGGGGGGGCGGCGCTCGGCGGCGGCATCACCTTCCCCTCGCCCGCGGGCAGCTTCGTCCACAGCACCGAGATCCTCGAGCCCGGCCCCGAGGGCGATCGCTTCCAGATCTCCTCGGCGCTCACCGGCACCTTCCTGCCGCACCGCCAGGGCGTGCTCGCCAACTACCTGGACACGCCGGTGCGCAACGCCGTCTTCCTCAGCCAGGCCGTGCCGGGCCGGGTGGCCATGGGCTCCACCTTCAATGTCACGATCCAGATCCGGAACACGGGCACGCACGCGTGGACCGCGGGCCGCAACTTCCGGCTGGGCTCGCAGAGCGCCCAGGACAACACCCGCTGGGGCACCAACCGCATCCTGCTGGCGGCGGGCGAGACGATTCACCAGGGGCAGACCAAGGCGTTCACCGCCACGCTCACGGCCCCCACCGTCCCGGGCAGCTACCTGTTCCAGTGGCGCATGATCCAGGAGAACGTGGCCTGGTTCGGTGCGTCCACGCCCCTGTCCAGCATCACTGTCTACGATCCCGCCACGAGCGATCCGTGCAACTGCCCGTCCGGCTCGAACTGCCCGGACGTGGAGTGCCCGCTTCCGCAGTAGTGGGGTGAGCGCGGCGGGGTGAGGGCACGCGAGCCCTCACCCCCGTGCCTCTCCCGAGGGAGAGGGGACAGCGCTACGGCCGGATCAGGCGTTGGCCTGCGTCACGGCCTGCTCGACGTACTTGATGCCCTTGTTGGTGATGGCGCGGCCCTTCTTGGTCTCCTGGGCGTAGCCGGTGTGCGTGCGCAGGGCCTTGGCGGCGTTGGGCGCCGCGTAGGAGACGCCCAGCTCCTCCCAGAACTTGGACGTGGTGCCGGACGTCACTTCCAGGTCCAGCGAGCGCGCCAGGTACAGCGGGATGAGCGAGCGCAGCAGCTGATCCTTCTGCTGGCCAGCCGTCACCAGGCCCTTCTGGTTGGGGTGCGTACGCAGCGCCGCGACCAGCTGGTTCACGGCCTCGGGCGCCACGGCCTTGCCGTTGCGGCCTTGGCTCGACTTCGCGCTGCGCTTGGCAGCCGCCTTGCGCGTGGCAGGCGCGGCCGTCTTGGTGGCGCGGGCCTTCGAGGGGCTCTTGGCGCGCGTCGAACGGGCCGGGGTCGTCTTCTTGCTCTTGGCTTCGGGCTTCTTGGGCATGTTGGGCTCGGTTGCAGGTGACAGCGGAGTCTCACGACGTACGGCAGCTGCTCTCTCCGGAGACGCAGCGGAGTTCTTCGGGCCCGGCTTTTGCCACAGCAACGCGCGTAGCTCCACCCACAACTCCGTGAGTCCTAAGCGCTTGATCAACGCATCCAACCAACTGGGACCGGAGAACACCGGGTGCTCCTCCTGAAAGACGGGCGCGAAAGGTACTACAGCTGACGTGGGATCGCGCCAGGGGGGGCCTACTTCCCGGGCTGATCAGCCCTGATCAGCGGCCCCGGGCCTCTGGCGCCTCCTTAGATCCGGCTGAAGGACCAGTTCACCGCCCGTCCGTGGGCATAGGGCATCACCCCGTGGAAGGCGCGCGGATCCGCGTCGAACACCAGGGGCAGGAAGTGCCGATCGCCGTCCCAGAGGGGCAGACTCATGATGTCCTTCACCGGCACCCAGGACAGCTCTCCCTCCGGGTTGCGCTCCAGGGGCGTGCCGGTGAAGCGGTGGATGAGGAAGATGAAGCCCAGCCAGTCCTCGCCCTGAGCGCCGAAGCCGGGCCAGCTCACCGTGCCGCGCAGCACCAGCTGCTCGCACTCGATGCCGGCCTCCTCGCGGATCTCCCGGCGCATGCAGGCCACCACGTCCTCGTCCGGCTGCATCTTCCCGCCCAGGCCGTTGTACTTGCCCAGGTGGGCGTCGTCCTTGCGGGCGTTGCGGTGGATGAGCAGCACGCGCGCCCCGTCCGGGGAGAGCACATAGCCGAGTGTTCCGATGATGGGCGTGTAGGGCATGGCGCCGGGTGCATACCACCCCTGGGGTCACCTTGAAGCGCCGAGTCCACTTCGATTACGCCCCCGGTGCCTGGCGTGCCGCCCGGCTTTTCCCAGAAAGAGCGTAAGAACATGTCGACCTCTCAGCGCTTCGCCAACAAAGTCGCCGTCGTGACGGGGGCCTCCACCGGGCTGGGCTTCGGCGCCGCCCAGGCCCTCATTCAAGAGGGCGCGCGGGTGATCATCACCGGGCAGAACGAAGAGCGCCTGGCGGCGGCCGCCAGGCAGCTGGGCCCCAACGCCACCGCCGTGCTCGCTGACGCGCGCAAGGTGGCGGATCTGGAGCTGCTGGCCCAGCGCACCCGCGAGGTGACCGACCGGGTGGACGTGCTCTTCGCCAACGCGGGCATTGGCAGGTTCCGGCCCCTGGAGAACATCGACGAGGCCTTCTTCGATGATCAGTTCGACACCAACGTGAAGGGGCTCTTCTTCACCGTGCAGAAGCTGGTGGGCCTGCTCAAGCCGGGCGCCAGCGTCATCCTCAACGCGTCAGCCGTGCACGCCAAGGGCGTGGCGGGCGGCAGCGTGTACTTCGCCACCAAGGCGGCGGTGCGCTCGCTGGCGCGCACGCTGGCGGCGGAGCTGGGGCCCCGGGGCATTCGCGTCAACTCGATCAGCCCCGGCATGGTGCCCACCGAGTTCCAGCCCAAGATGGAGATCACCCCCGAGCACCTCCAGGGCTTCTATGGCGCCATCAGGACCGCCGCTCCCCTGGGGCGGCTGGGCCTGGTGGACGAGATCACCAAGGCGGTGCTCTTCATGGCCAGCGACGAGTCCTCATATATGACGGCCGCGGACGTCGTGGTGGATGGCGGCTGGGGCAACGTCTAGGCCCCGTGCTCAGGTGCCGGTGGCGCGGACGGCCGCGGAAGAGAAGAGCACCTTCTCCTCGTGCTCCATGTCGAGCCGGATGGCCACCACCATGGCCTGAACGACTTCGCCCAGCCGCTTCGAGGCGTGGATGCTCTCCACGCGCTCGATGAAGTGGGCCAGCAGCGAGCGCTGGTGTACGTGCTGGTGCTTGAACTCCGTGAGGTGCCGCGCCCAGTGCGCGTTGCCTCCGCGGCTGAGCGTGGCCAGGTGCATCTCCTCGGAGTCCATGTGCTTGATCAGCGCCTGGGTGAGCTGAATGGCCCCGTTGCGCAGCGCCGGTATGAGCGAGACGTCCTGCGCGGCCACCTTCTCCGCCAGCCCCCTGACGACATCCAGCAGGCCCCGGAGCAGATGGTGCTCTGCCAACATCTCCCTCTTGATCTGATCCACCTTCATCTGCCGCTCTCCTGGCTTCGGGTCCCTGCCCGCGGTCGCCGGGCGGGCGGAGTGCAAGGTCAGGGCCATGGGCGGTCCCCTTCGAGCCAGGCCCCTGCGCGCGAAAATTTTGCGGCTTGGCGGCGGCTCCTGCGTATCTTGCGCCGTCTTTCCCGGCCCCCGGGGCTGGTTGCCCCGGGCCGCGCGGGATGAAGTGGAGGCAATGTGGGTGCTGGCCGTGTCGTGGGATTGATGCTCGCCGTGGCGGGTGCCGTGCTCTTGTGGTCGGGGATGAAGGCGAAGGACTCGTTCGCCGAGCGTGCGACCGAGGCGCTCACTGGGCGTAACACCGATCGCACCACCTATTACCTCGCCGGTGGAGGCGCGGCGCTGGCGGGCGGCGTGCTGCTGATGATGTTCGGCGGCGGCGGCCGTCGGCGGCGCTAGCGCGCTGGGAGTAGGCACGCCGCCGCTCCTGTAGGTGTGGCTGATTGGACAGCTGCGGGGTCTTCTCGACGCACCCCCACACGGAGACCTACGGAATGCTGAAGCGAATCGTATCGGGTTCACTGCTTGCGCTGGTGGCCGCTGCCTGCGGCGGCGACGACAAGGAGTGCAAGCTCGAGGATCCCAAGTCGTGCGCGGAGAACCTCGTCTGCGAGAGGGTGGCTGGCCAGGAGCAGGCCATGTGCTTCGCGCCGGTGCAGGTGCAGGGCAAGGTGTTCGATCTGCAGACGAACGCGCCGCTGGCGAACGCCGAGGTGACGGCGCTGGACATCAACGGCGCGCCGGTGTCGGGCGTGGCCAGGAGCGGCCCGGACGGGCGCTACTCGCTGAGCATCCCGACGGAGCGCTCGGATGACAAGGGCACGCCGGTGGCGGCGCGGCTGACGCTGCGCGCGGGCGCCCAGGACTACCAGCCGTTCCCCGCGGGCCTGCGCGTGGCGCTGCCCATCGACACGGCGGGCGCGGCGGCGAAGGACGAGGAGTCGCCGTGGGTGTTCTCGTCGGCGCAGACCGACGTGGGCCTGATCGCGGTGCCGGCCGAGCAGAAGGGCCGTCCCGCGGTGTCCGGTACGGTGGAGGCGGGCGCGGGGCGCTCGGCGCTGGTGGTGGTGGAGGGCAACGGCATGGCGTACTCGGCCATCGCCGACACCTCGGGCGCGTGGAAGGTGTTCAACGTGGCGCCGGGCGGCGGGTACAAGGCCCAGGCGTACGTGAAGGGCTCCAACTACACGGCGGCGGACGTCAGCGTGACGCAGGGCGTGGAGACGGCCAACGTGGCGATCCGCCGCGCGGGTGACAGCACCGCGACGCTGAGCGGCACCATTCAGCTGGTGGCGGGCGCCAACGGCGCGGGCACCAGCGTGGTGATGGTGGTGGAGAGCACCTTCAACACGGGCCTGCTGCGCGGCGAGGTGCCGCCGGGGCTGCGCGCTCCGGACTCGGGCATCGCGCCGAACATCAGCGGGGCGTTCTCCATCACCGGCGTGCCGGACGGCAAGTACGTGGTGCTGGCCGCCTTCGAGAACGACGGCAACGTGCGGGATCCGGACCCCAACATCGCCGGCACGCAGCTGGCGCGGCTCACCGTGGCCAACGGCACGCCCAGCCTCAGCCCCGCCTTCAAGGTGACGGGCGCCATCCAGATGGTGGGCCCCGGCGCGGGCGACACCAGCGAGGCCGTCACGGGCACGCCGAAGTTCAGCTGGAAGCCGTACTCCAGCGCCCAGTCCTACGAGCTGCGCGTGTTCGACTCGCAGGGCAACAAGGTGTGGGAGAACCTCGCGGTGCCCGATCAGAAGAACTCGGCGGGCAACATCGAGGCGGCGTACGCCGGGCAGCCGCTCACCCCGGGCCTGATCTACCAGTGGCGCGCCACCGCCAAGGGCAACGCGGGCAACCCCATCTCCCAGACCGAGGAGCTGCGCGGGTTGTTCAGCGTGCAGTAGTCGCGGCCGCGGCGCTTCCAAGCCCGTTGAGCCATGGAGGCGGCAGTGCCAAGGTCGTTCGGCATGAAGCCCTGCCTGCCTCTGTTGTTGCTGCTGTGCGCCTGCGCCACCGCCACGGATCGGGTGGCGCAGGATGTGGCCTTCCTCGCCGCGCCCGGGTTGGAAGGGCGCGGCCTGGGCACCCGGGGGCTCGAGACCGCCGGGGCCTATGTCGAGGCCCGGTTCCAGGGCCTGCGCCTGAAGCCCGCGGGCGACCCGGGCACGTTCCGCCAGGCGTTCCCCGTCACCACCGCCGTGAGAGTGGGGCCGGGCACCCGGGTGGTGCTCGGAGACACCGCGCTGGCGGGGGATGCGTTCACCGTGCCGGGCTTCTCCGCGCAGACCGCGGCGCAGGGGCCCCTGGTGCTCGCCGGCTACGGCATCGTCGAGCCGTCGCTGGGCGTGGACGACTACGCCGGCCTGGAGGTGAAGGACAAGATCGTCCTGGTGCGGCGCTTCGTGCCCGACACGGCCGACTTCTCCCAGCCCGAGCTGCAGCGGCGCCATGGCGACCTGCGCCACAAGGCCTGGACGGCGCGCGAGCGCGGGGCCCGGGCGCTCATCGTCGTGGACTGGCCGCAAGCACCGTCTCCGCCGGTGAAGGACTGGCAGCCTCCCGCCGAGGCCGCGCTGCCGGCGCCCGTCTCCGAGGGGCCCGGGGACGTGGGCATCCCCGTGGTGGTGGTGCGGCGCGCGGCGCTCGAGCCCCACATGGGCCTGCTCTCCGAGGGCAAGAGCGTGGACGCGCGCCTCGAGGTGCGGCTGGAGCACGAGAAGAGCCAGGCCTTCAACGTCGTGGGCCTGTTGGAAGCAGGGGAGGGCAAGCTGCCGGGCGCGATCGTGATCGGCGCCCACTATGATCACCTGGGCTACGGCGGGCGCCACTCCCTCGCTCCGGACAGTCGCGAGCCGCACCTGGGCGCCGATGACAACGCCTCGGGCGTCGCCGGGCTGCTGGAGATTGCCCGCTACCTGAGCGAGCACCGCGCGCGGCTGCGGCGCGATGTCATCTTCATCGCCTTCTCCGCCGAGGAGCACGGGGTGCTGGGCTCCTCGCACTTCACGCGCCAGCGGGGCGACGAGGGCATGAAGGACATCGCCGCCATGCTGAACCTGGACATGGTGGGGCGGCTGCGCGCCAACCTGCTGCTGGTGCTCGGCTCGGGCTCCGCCGAGGGGTGGGGCCCGCTCCTCGCGGCCGCTTGCGATCAGGCGCGCGTGGTGTGTGTCTCCAGCGGCGATGGCTACGGCCCGAGCGATCACTCGCCGTTCTACGCCGCGGGCGTGCCGGTGCTGCACTTCTTCACCGGAGTGCACTCGGACTACCACAAGCCCTCGGACACGCCGGCCGGGGTGAACGCGTCGGGGACGGCGCGGGTGGCTCAGATCGTCTCCTCCATCGCGCTGGGGCTGGATGAGCGGGCCACGCTCACCTACCGGAAGACGGCGGCGCCCGCGCCTCGCGGAGACATGCGCGGCTTCAACGCCTCGCTCGGCACCGTGCCGGACTACGGCGGGGCACCCAATGGGCAGAAGGGCATGTTGCTGGCGGGCGTGCGGGCCGGCAGCGCGGCGGAGAAGGCGGGCCTGCGCCGCGGAGACATCCTCATCCAGCTGGGCAAGCACCCCATCGGTGGCGTGGAGGATCTCATGTACGTGCTCAACTCCAGCAAGCCGGGAGAGACCGTCACCGCGGTGATCCTCCGCGAGGGGCAGCAGCTGCGGCTGGACGTCACCTTCCAGGAGACCCAGCGGGCCCACTAGGCTCCGGGGTTCACTCCGCGCTAACCTGGCTACAACCCCAGGAGCACAAACATGAGCGTCTCCAAGACGGAAGGCCCCCGCCCGCAGGTTGCGACCACGAGCACCGCGAAGGCCGAGGCTCCCCCCAAGAACGAAGTGGCGGCGAAGCCTCAGGCCAAGCCCGAGACGAAGAACGAAGGCTGGCTGCCCCAGGTGGACGTGGGCCAGGTGGCGCAGGCCGCCGCGCAGAAGCTCAACGACGGCTTCAACACCGTCAAAACCACGGTGGGCAACGGCATCGATCAGGCGCGGGAGCAGGCCGGCAAGCTCTTCGACGCGGCCAAGGGCTTCCTGGGCATGACGAAGGAAGAGGGCCTCAAGCTCTTCGAGCACTCCGCGCACAAGCTTCGCGAGGTGGCCGGTAACTTCAAGCAGGACACCACGGGGATGGAGACGATCCGCCGGGGCGATCTGCAGATTCAGGTGCGCCCCATCGACATGAACATCGCGCCGGACAAGCTCCAGGCGGAGATGGCCCGGGCCATGACGGCGAAGGCGGCGGACGACGCCACGGCCTACGGGGCCAAGGTGAAAGAGGCGGGCTACTCGTCGCTGCAGGACTGGTCCGAGAAGACGGGCTACTACGGCTCGGACGTGCACCGCACGTGGGCCGAGGCGGCCTCGGCGCGCACCGGTGGGCAGATCCCCGCGGACTTCTGGATGAAGTTCGATCCGTTCGGCGGCACCGCGGGCACGGGCCCGGATGTGCTGCCGCAGGGCTCGTGGCCTGGCGTCATCTCCTCCATCGCCATGGGCCATGACACCGACTGGTCCCTGGGGCGCTACTTCGGCGTCGGCCCCATGGCCCCGCTGAACGGCGCGCCCGGCAAGGCGGATGACCTGGGCCTCATCGGCCTGGTGCCCCCCATGGGCGAGCAGGCGGCCCGTTTCGGCGGCGTCCCGCTCTACACCGACCCTCGCGGCATGACGGACTGGGTCGTCAAGCAGGTGAAGGACTAGCTGTAGGACAGTGTGGGTGGAGCTTGAAACTCACACCCCCCTACCATGAAGGTCCCGGGGTAGTGCATAATGCCCCGGGTTCGTTGTTCGCCGAGGTTAGCCATGTCGAATGAAAAGCCGCCTCCCAATACGCGCTCGGGCAAGGTGTTCACCGCGCTGCAGGGTGACGATGAGTTCAGCGTGTTCTCGGTGGATCCCGAGTCGCGCAAGCCCATGGTGAATCTGGCCGAGAAGGAGACGGTCAACGCGGTAGCCACGCCGCTGTCGCGGTCGATCTTGCGCCTGTTCCGCAAGGTCTTCGGCGAGTAGGGCAGGGCCGCTGGCGCTTCACGGACGGGCCGGGGGCACGCACCGCCACGGCTCGTCGCGCGTCGAGCCCGCCTTCTTGAGGGCGAGGCACTTCGAGCCATCCGCGCGCAGCGCCAGCTTGTAGCCGGACACCTTCAGGGCGTCTTTGCGAGGCTCGAAGCCGAGCGCTTTGGCAAAGGCGCGGTCGTCCTTGAAGAAGGGGCCCAGGCCATTGCGCTCGCGCGTCTGCGAGAGCGAGAGGCGCGGCAGCAGGCGGCCCTTCTCCACGCGCAGCTCGTACCAGGGGGGCTTGCCCTCGCGTTCGATCCACACGGTCATGTCGTCCTCGACGGGCTCGCCGGAGGGTGAGCGGATGACGACGGAGAACAGGCCCTGGGGGCTCTGGCACGGGGCGCGTTCCATCTCGTGCTCCGAGTCCTCCGCGTAGGCGAGCAACGGCAGCAGCAGCAGGGCGACGAGCGCTGTGCAGCGCCAGGGTGAGTTCTTCATGGGGAGCGTTCCTTTATGGCGCGGAGGATAGACGCGCGCTGGCCCGGGGCGTGCGAGACTTCGCACCACGATGCACTCCGAGATGCGGGTGAGGATGGCGCCTGGCGGCCCCGAGGTGTCCCGGCTGGTCTATGGCGCCTGGCGGCTGCTCGAGGATCCCGAGGGCTCCGAGGTGCAGCGGGTGCTGGCGAAGATCCAGGCGTGCCTGGACAGCGGCATCACCACCATGGATCACGCGGACATCTACGGGAACTACCGCGTGGAGGAGGTCTTTGGTGCCGCGCTGAAGGCCAGCCCCGGGCTGCGGCAGCGGCTGGAGCTGGTGACCAAGTGCGGCATCATGCTGGTGGACGCCGCGCGCCCGGCCAACCGGCTCAAGCACTACGACTACTCGCGCCAGCACCTCATCGCGTCCGTGGAGCGCTCGCTGAGCAACCTGGGCACGGACTACCTGGATGTGCTGCTGCTGCACCGGCCCAGCCCGCTGCTGGATCCGGACGAGGTGGCCGAGGCCCTGCACCTGTTGATCGGGCAGGGCAAGGTGCGCCACGTGGGCGTGTCCAACTTCACTCCGGCGCAGTTCGACACCCTGGCCAGCCGGCTCCAGGTGCCGCTGGTGACCAACCAGGTGGAGCTGCACCCGCTGCGGCAGGCGCCCTTCCTGGACGGCACGCTGGAGCACTGCATGCAGCGGAGGATCTCTCCCATGGCGTGGTCGCCCCTGGCGGGAGGCCGCCTGCTGGAGGGCCTGGGCGCGGCCGAGTCGCGGGTGCAGACGGCGCTGTCGAGGCTGAGGCTCAAGTACAAGGCGGACCTGGCCCAGCTGGCCTACGCGTGGCTGCTGCGGCACCCGGCGCGGATCATCCCGGTGCTGGGGACCAACAACCTCAAGCGCATCAGCACGGCGGCCCGCTCGCTCTCGGTGCAGCTGGAGCCGCAGGACTGGTTCGAGGTGTGGACCGCGGCCTCGGGCGCCGAGGTGCCGTAGTAGCATGGCCCGCTGATGACCCTGGACGCCGCGCGACAGCTGCTGGAGCTTGCTCACCGGAAGGCCGCGCTCCGGGAGGTGAGCCGCCTGGACATCGACGAGCTGCGCGCTGCCGCCGCCAGCCTGGTCGATGCCCACGGGCGTGTCACCCCCGTGCTCCAGGAGGCGCTCTATACGATCGAGAGCACGCTGCGCCCGCGCTTCGATCGGAGCGCCGCCGCCGCCTTCCAGAGCTGGGTGGGCATCGTGGGCGGCAAGATGCGCGGCCCCATCGCCATGCCCGAGGAGGAGACGCCGTACTGGCAGCTGCTGCCCAGCCCGCTCGCGGGGTTCCGCTCCACGCCGGAGCTGCCCGAGGCGGTGGACCTGTTGATCATCGGCGCGGGGCTCACCGGAGCGTCGGCGGCCTACCACGCGCTACCGCTGGCGCGGGCGGGCCAGCGCGTGGCCGTCATCGACATGGCGGATCCCGCCAGCCAGGCCAGCGGCCGCAATGGCGGCAACTTCGAGCTGATCCCCGAGAACTTCCTGGGCCCCTACGAGGGGCTGGTGCGCGAGCGGTACAAGTTCCTCCAGGCGGTCTACCCCGGGTGTGACGAGCAGACCCTGACGGAGCAGGCGGATCGGCAGGCGAAGCTGATCCTCGGCTTCGGCATGCGCAACGGCGCCCGGTTCGCCCGGATCGTCACCGGGGAGGGTATCGACTGTGACTACTCACCTCACGGCTGGCTGCGCACCGCGGAGACGGCCGAGGAGGAAGAGGCCCTGCGGGGCGAAGTGGCGCTCGTGGGGAACGAAGAGCTGCTGGTGTACTGGAGCAAGGAGGAGATCTTCGAGGAGCTGGGGCTGCGCTCCTACTTTGGAGGCCGCTGCGCGCCGAAGAGCGGCAACTACCACCCGCGCAAGTTCGTCTGCGGAGTGCTGCAGAAGGCGCTCGAGGGAGGGGTGAGCCTCTACACGCGGGTGCGCGTGGACAGCGTGGTGTCGGGCGCGGGCCCGGAGCCCATCGTCTGTACCTCCGAGGGAGACATCCGCGCCCGGCGGGTGATCGTCGCCACCAACGCGTTCACCTCGCACCTGTTCCCCGAGCTCGAGAAGATCGAGTGCTACCAGAGCCAGATCCTCAACCTTGAGCACGTGGAGGACCGCCTGAAGGGCATGACGATCACCGAGAAGAAGGGCGACCTCTATTACAACTTCCCCCAGGCCGCGCGGTACGTGGACGCCCAGAACGTGCGGCGCGGCATGCTCCACGTGGGCGGCGGCCTGGACCGGCCCGCGCCTCCGCCCGAGGATCTCCAGCGCTCGCACGCCGTGCTCGGGCTGGTGAAGGCGGGCACCGATCGGCGCTTCCCGGACACCCGGGGCCAGCCGCCCTCGCGCGTGTGGACCGGCCCCATGGCCTTCACGCCGGACCGGGTGCCGGTGATCGGCTTTCTGCCTCGCGGCGACGCGGACCCGAAGAGCCTCGTCATCGCCGCGGGCTTCAACGGCTACGGCGGCAGCTACTGCGTCGAGGCGGGTTACACCGCTGTCGAGATGGCCCGCACGGGCGAGCCGCTCCCAGAGGTGCCGGAGGATGTCTTCTCGCCCCGGCGCTTCCTGGCCCAGGCCCCGCTGTTTCCGCTCGCCGCGGGCCAGCAGGCGCGGCGGTAGGCGCCCAAAACGCGAGGGGCCCGGAGCCCGGCGCGTGCTTCGCCGGATCCCGAGCCCCTCTCAACGCTCAGCCGTGAGCGCTGGGGTTACTTCCGCTTGACGGTGATCTTCGCCTCGGCGCTCTTCTCGCCGTTCTTGGCGGTGATGGTGGCAACGCCCGCCTTCACGCCCGTCACCTTGCCCGTCTCGTCCACGGTGGCGAACTTCTCGTTGCTGCTGGCGAACGTCACCTTGGCGCCGTTGATGGGGGCCCCGTCAGCGGCCTTGGAGACGACGTTGAGCTGCACCGTCTCGCCGACCTTCAGCGAGGCGGGCGCCGCGTCGATGGCCACCTCGGCCACCTCGGGCATCTTCACCGTCACGTCGAACTCCTGCTTCAGGGCGCCCGAGGCCGCGGTGACCTTGGTGGTGCCGGGGGCCTTGGCCGTCAGCGTGGTGCCGCTCACCTCGGCCACGTTGGCGTCGGCGCTGGTGAACGTCAGCTCGCCGGCCTTCACGGGGTTACCCGCGTCGTCCTGCACCTGGCCCTCCAGCGTCGCCGTGGAGCCCACGCCCGTCAGCGTGAAGGGCGCGCCCTTGATCACGATCGAGGCCGGAACGCTCACCTCCACCGGCACCTTGGCGCTCTTCTCCGCGCCCGCCACGGTGATGGTGGCCTTGCCGCTCTTCACCGCCGTCACCACGCCCGTCGCGTCCACCGTCGCCACCTTGGTGTCGCTGGAGGTGAACGTCAGCTGCGTGTCCGCCACCGGCTTGCCGTCCGCCGTCATCGCCGTGGCCTTCAGCGGCGCCTTCTTGCCCGCCTCGTCCAGCATCACCGTGGCCGGCTGCACGTCGATCTTCTCCACCTTCGTGCACCCGACGACCAGGGCCACCGTCGCCGCCAGCACTACCTGACCAAAAAGCTTCTTCATGGATGTTGTTCCTCCCGCTCGCGCAACGGCGAGCGATGTGTTGAAAAGAATTTGCGGTTCAAAACACTGGGACCGCGGCCCGACTGCCCATAGCAAAACAACCATGTCGGTGCCTACTGTTCTGATGAGGGCTACCTCACCGCCACGGCTCATGACAGAGAACACCACCTCCGCCGCCACGCTCTCCGCTCTCTGGGAGGAAGTCCGTCTCCAGGAGCGGCCCCCGCTGCCGCTCGTCCGCCATGCCCAGGTGGAGGCATGGGTCAGCAGGCTGCGGGCCTCCGCGCCCGAGCTGTTCCAGGTGGAGGTGGTGGGGCACTCGGTGGAGGGCCGCGCCATCCATCACGTGCGGTTTGGCCAGGGCGCACGGCACGTGTTGCTCTGGTCGCAGATGCACGGGGACGAGCCCACGGCGACGACGGCGCTGTTCGAGCTGTTCGAGTACGTGCGGCGCCACCGGGACAGCGCGCGCGTGAGGCAGCTGCTGTCCGCGCTCACCCTGCACGCGGTGCCGATGCTCAACCCGGATGGGGCCGAGCGCTTTCAGCGGGTGAATGCGCAGGGCATCGACATCAACCGCGACGCGCTGCGGCTACAGACGCCCGAGGGCCGCACGCTCAAGGCGCTGCGGGATCGGCTCAACCCCTCGCTGGGCTTCAACCTGCACAACCAGGACTGGCGCACGGCGATAAGTGGCAGCGGCAAGCCGGCCTCCATGTCGCTGCTGGCGCCGGCCTTCGACGAGGCGCGCAGCGACAACGCCGGGCGCCTGTTGGCCAAGAGGGTCTGCGCGGTCATCCGTGACGCCGTCGAGCCGCTGGCCCCCGGGCAGCTGGGCCGCTACAGCGATGCGTTCGAGGTGCGCGCCTTCGGCGACAACATGGGGCGCTGGGGCACTCCGGCGGTGTTGATCGAGACGGGCCCGTGGCCCTCGGGCGATGCGGACGCGGCGCTGCTGCGGCTCAACTTCGTGGCGCTGGTGTCCGCGCTGGAGGCGCTGGCCAGCGGCCGGGCGGAGCAGGCGGACCTGGCGCGCTATGACTCGATTCCGCTCAATGAGAGCAAGGGGCTGTTCCAGCTGCTCGTCAAGGAGGCCCACGTGTTTGGCGAGGCGGGCGAGGCCTTCCTGGCGGACATCGGAGTGGCCACCACCCCGGCGGTGCGCCTGAAGCAGGGCGTTCCCACCGCGGTGGCGGCGGGGCAGATCGTCGATCTGGGGGATCTGCGCGTCTTCGGGGTAGTCGAGACGGTGGACGGGCGCGGGCTCACGGCGGTGCCGTTGCCCTCGGGGAGCATCAAGGAGGGGGAGCTCATCCCGCTGCCGCCCCGGAGCGCCTGCGAGGTGAAGGTGGGTCAGCCCGCCGAGCTGATGCTGCTGCGGCCCGTGGAGCCGCCCGGAAGCTGGCGCGTGGAGCGCATCATCCGCTTCGAGCGGTAGCCGCGCGGGGGGAGGGGGCGTGCTTGCCTCCGCCATGGGGTAGGATCGGGCCTCTTGGGGAGGCTCGTGCTTTGGAACGTGTCCGCGGCGCAGTGGCGACAGAAGAGGGAGCCGTCACGTGCCCCGGCTGCGGCACCGAGGCGCGCGAGGCGCGCTGTGGCCACTGCGGCGTCGCGCTCCACGCGGGCGGCTACCGGGTGCTCCAGGTGCTCTCCCAGGGGCCTCACGCGCGGCTGTACCTCGCGGAGGACGGGCAGGGGCAACGGGTGGCGCTCAAGGAGCTGCTCTTCGCGCTGCTGCCAAGCGCGGCGGAGCTCGAGGCCTTCGAGCGCGAGTCCGCGCTGCTGCGGGAGCTGAGGCACCCGAGCATCCCCCGCTTCGTGCAGGGCTTCACGGAGGGCTCCGGGGTCCACACGCGCATGTACCTGGCGCAGGAGTTCATGCCGGGCGACTCGCTCTCCCAGGAGCTGGAGCGCCGCTCCTTCTCCGAGGAGGAGGTGCGCGTCATCGCCGAGCAGCTGCTGGACATTCTCGGGTACCTGCACCGGCTCTCGCCGAAGGTGCTCCACCGGGACATCAAGCCGGCCAACATCGTCCGGGGCGCGGATGGGCGGTGGGTGCTGGTGGACTTTGGAGCGGCGCGCAGCCTCGCGGGGGCGCAGACGCACCGGGCCACGCTGGTGGGCACCTTCGGGTACATGCCGCCCGAGCAGCTGGGCGGCACGGTGGATGAGCGCAGCGATCTGTACGCGCTCGGCGCCACGCTGATCCACCTGCTGTCGGGCAAGGCCCCGGAGACGATGGTGGGCGCGGGGCTGACGCTCGACTTCCAGCGCCACGTGGACTGCTCCGCGCACATGGAGCAGCTCCTCTCGCGGCTGGTGGCCCGCGTCCCAGAGAGCCGCTTCGCCACGGCGCGCGACGCGCTGGCGTTTCTGCAGGGCCGGAGCACGCGTCCGGGCTTTCACCGCAACGCGCTGGGTGTCTCCTTGGCGCTGGGGTTGGCGCTGCTCGCCGCCGGAGCGCTGGTCGCCAGGTACATGCCACGCGAGGCGCCCGCCACGCGCCAGGAGCCGCGGCCCGTGGCCGTGGAGCGCCCGAAAGAGCAGCCCGTGGCTCCGGTGAGGGCCGCGCCCGTGGAGGAGGACACCTGGCCCGAGGCGCTGCCTCCGAGTGAGGAAGTCACCTTTGACTGGATCATGGCCAAGTGGGATCTCGGGCGTCCCGGGCGCTGGGTTCAGGACACGTCGGGGCGTGATCATCACGCGCTGGTGCCGGCCGAAGGGGTGCGAGGCACTTTTGGAGGCCTGGAGTTCCTGGGCACCGGAGGCGTGGTGGAGCTCGCGGACCATCCGGACCTGGCACTCCGGGCGCCGTTCACCATTCAGGCTCACGCGAAGGTGAGCTCCACCCAGAACGAGCGGGGAATCCTCGTGCGGCGAGGAGATGCGTTCGGGCAGGAGGCGTTCGTGCTGGAGACGCGCCCGGGAGGACTGCTGCGCTTCACCGTGACGCAGCAGGATGGCCAGCGTGTCTTCATCGAGGGCGCGCTGCCGGAGACGGCCAACAAGCAGCTTGTGATGATGTACGGGACGCTCAGTGAGAGCGGCGAGATGCGCCTGTACGCGGGATGCGAGCTGCTGGGGCGCGCGCAGCTGAACGGCCCCGCGCTCGTGGGGCTCGAGCCGGACAAGAAGCCCCAGGTCACCCTGGGCGGGCTCAAGGGGCACCGCTACGGCTTCCATGGAACGATCTGGACCCTGGAGCTGGAGCGCGGCGTGATGGAGAAGGTGGACGGCCCGGGCTGCAGCTTCTCGCTGAGGATGGCCCGTTGAGCGCTCGCGCGGTGCTGGGCCTGGCGCTGTGGCTGCTGACAGCCTGCGGCGAGGATCCCCTGGACAGCCTGGAGGACCTGGCCGCGGACTGCCCGGCGCGGGCTCCGGTGCGGATGGCGGCGGCGCCCTCCACGGCGGTGCTGCTCAACGCCTACTACCTGCAGGAAGAGGCCACCCGGGGGCTGCGCCAGGGGCTGACGGAGCCTCCCGTGCTGGAGGAGACGCTCGCCAAGGCGGCGGCGCTGGGGGCGTGGGGCCTTCGCACCAACGGCTTCAACGACGCACGGGACAAGCGCGGAGACGCCACCATTCAGCTCTCTCGCGGGGTGTATGACGAGACGAGCTTCCGGGGGCTGGATCTGGTGCTGGCGCGCGCCCGCCACCATGGGGTGAAGCTCGTCCTGACGCTGGGCAACTACTGGGATGCCTACGGCGGCACCCGCCAGTACGTGGAGTGGGCGGGGCTGCCTTCGCCCCGCGAGGGAGACGCGCGCTTCTTCACCGAGCGGGAGGTGATCGAGCACTTCAAGCAGAACGTCATCCACACGTTGTCCCGCGTGAACACGGTCGATGGGATCCGGTATGGCGAGCACCCGGCCGTGCTCGGGTGGGAGCTGCTGAACGAGCCTCGCGGAACGGGGCTGGATCGGCAGGGCCTGGCGATGAGGGCCTGGGTGGACGAAGTGGCCGCGGTGGTGAAGGCCCAGGCCCCTGGCCACCTGGTGGGCACGGGCGAGGAGGGCTTCGACGCCTCTCGCCAGGGGTATGACGAGGGCTTCTGGGGAGCGGTGCCCGCGGACTGGCTGTTCGAGGCCTCGGCGAGCTTCCGGCGCAACACGGCTTCGCCCTTCATCGACTTTGGCAGCGCGCACTTCTACCCGGAGCTGTGGGGCATTCCCCGCGAGGCGACGGCCGAGGCGGGCGCGCGGTGGATCTCGGAGCACACCGCGCTGGCGAGCGAGCTGGGCAAGCCGCTGTTCCTGGGCGAGTTCGGCCTGCGCAACCTGGACGGCTTTCCGCTCCAGGAGCGCCGGGCGATCTACCGGGGCTGGCTGCGCTGCGCCTGGAGCGCGGGCACCGGCGCCATCGCTCCCTGGATGTTCTCCTACGACACCCGGCCCGACGCGTGGGATGAGTTCACGTTCTTCTTCCGGGATGGCACCGCGCCGGAGGACCCACGCAATCGCTATGCCGATCTCGTCATCGAGGCCGCGGGCCGAGCCGGGACGCGCTGAGGCCCCCGGAGCGTTGAACCTGTCGAGTGACGAGCCTGTGCTCTACCTGGCGGAAGGGTGCGCCGCTGCGTACATCCAACCGCGCGCCCGTGCCCGACGGATAGTGATAGAACGTGCGCTCTCATGGTGCACCTCGGGCCCGCTCTACCTCAGTCCTCGGCCTTCTCTGTCGGTGCGCAAGGCTCCGACGAGGAACGGGCGTTCCTGCAGAAGCGTCTGGTGTTTCTGTTCAAGACGCTCTTCGCGCTCGACTTCGGCTTCTACGTCATCACCACGGCGGCCGCGCTGCTGACGCTCGAGCTGCCCTGGGCGCATGTCTTCATCGCGCCCAGCTTCGGCTTTCACCTGCTCAGCGTGGCGGTCGCGTTCGCCGCCTGGCAGGTGTGCCGGGCTTCGGCCTCCCTCTCCGTGAGGGCGCTGCGCTGGGTGGAGCCCGTGGGCCTGCTGGGCACGCTGTACCTGGCCAAGCTCGATGCCTTCAGCGAGGCGGATACCCACTCGCTGCTGCTGGGCACCACCTCGGTGCTGATCTGCCGGGCGGTGATCGTCCCCACCTCCGTGAGCCGCACGTTCTGGGTCACCCTGGCGGGCGCGCTGCCGGACGCGGGGCTGCTGGCGCTGCTTCGGATGGGGACCGCGGAGGGGTTCCTGCTGCCCGCGCTGGATGCGCTGCTCTGGAGCGCCATCGCCGTCATCATGGCCACGCTGGTCACCCGCGTCATCTACGGCCTGCGCCAGCAGGTGCGGGATGCGCGCAAGCTGGGCCAGTACACGCTGCTGGAGATGCTGGGCGCGGGAGCCATGGGCGAGGTGTACCTGGCCAGCCACGCGATGATGCGCCGGCGCACCGCCGTCAAGCTGCTGCGCGCCAACACGGACGTGCAGGGCCTGGAGCGCTTCGAGCGCGAGGTGCAGCTCACCAGCCAGCTCACCCATCCGAACACCATCGCCATCTACGACTACGGGCGCACCCAGGAGGGGCTCTTCTATTACGTGATGGAGTACCTGGACGGCATGGACATGGAGCGGCTGATGGCCGCCGCCGGTCCACAGCCGCCCGCGCGTGTCATCCACATCCTGCGGCAGGTGTGCGGGGCGCTGGAGGAGGCCCATGGCATGGGGCTGCTCCACCGCGACATCAAGCCGGCCAACCTCTTCCTGTGCCGCCGCCGCGGGCTGCCGGACATGGTGAAGGTGTTGGACTTCGGCCTGGTGAAGCAGCTGGGCGTCGACGAGGCCGGAGCGGGCCAGGCCCAGGCGGTGGCGGGTACGCCGCACTACCTGGCGCCCGAGACGATCATCTCGCCCACCACGGTGGATGCGCGGGGAGATCTCTACTCGCTGGGCGCGGTGGGGTACGCGCTGCTCACGGGCGGGCACGTCTTCCAGGGGCAGACGGCGGCGGAGCTCTGCTCACACCACGTGAACACGGCGCCGGAGCACCCCAGCGCACGCGTGGGCTCCGAGCTGCCGGCGGATCTCTGCGCCATCATCATGCGCTGCCTGGAGAAGCGCCCGGACGCCCGCTTCTCCAGTGCCCGGGAGCTGCGCATGGCGCTGGACACGTGCGCGGACGCGGCGCACTGGACGGAGCTGGACGCCGAGCTGTGGTGGGAGCGGCACGGCGACACCCTGGAGCAGACGGTGGTGCGCCGCAACCCGCTGATCCTCACCGAGACGCTGACGTCCATCCGGGACGTGGACGGGCGCGCGGCGGCGTAGAGGCCTGGCCGCCGGCGCCCTGGTCCGCGTGACTCAGGGAGCTGCCGGCGCGGCCACCGTGGGCTTGGCCCGGGCGATCAGCTCCTCGCGGCGCAGCACCATCAGCGAGTTCCTGTTGGGCAGGATGCGCACCTGGAAGCGCCGCTGGTACACGTCCTCCGGGCCGAAGACGCCCCGGTCGCTCACCAGCAGCATGGCGGTGGGCACCACGTACCGCGCGGAGTTGTTGCCGTAGTAGTGCACTACCACGTGGTAGGTGCCCTCGGCGGCCTTGCGCGAGTGGTACAGCTCGGGCCCCAGCCCATCGGTGATGTCCCAGAAGAGCTTGCCGCCCAGGGACGTGTTCTTGTTCGAGTACAGGCAGCGCTCGCCGTTGGGCTCGACGACCCAGAGATCGATGTCGGTGCTGTCCGAGTTCCAGTGCGTGGTGAGCTGGTAGTCGATCCGCCGCAGATCCGGGGGCTCGTTGGTGTCGTCGCCCACGCTGAGCTGCGCGGCCCGGCTGGCCAGCGCCGGGGCGATGGAGGTAGCGCGCGGGTGGCGGGACAGCGCGGTGAGCATGCGGGCGTAGTGGAGCGCCGCCACCGTCTTCACCTCGAAGGTGTGCCGCTTCCAGGGGCGCGCCAGGACGATCTCGTAGTTGCGCGCGGCCTCCGCGTAGCGGCCCGTGGCGTCCAGCGCGAGCGCCTCCTCGAGGAAGGCCTGGCCCTCGAAGGGCCGGTTGAGGCGCACGTGCTCGAAGAGCTCGGCCGCGGCGGGGTACTGGCCCAGCGCCAGCATGCCGTAGCCGACCAGCCGCAGGGCCTCGGGATCCTTGGGCCGCAGCTCCACGGGGGAGGAGAGGGCACGCACCGCGCCCCAGGTGTCTCCCGAGAAGGCCCGCTGCCGCGCGATGGCCTCGTACACCAGCACGTCATCCCGGTTCGCCTTGCGGGCCTTGCGGTAATCCAGCTCCGCCAGGAGCCGCTTCTCGCCGCCAGCATAGGGCTCGTCACGAAGCGGCTGGCGGCGGAGCAGGGGAGTCAGCTCCGCCTTGAGCTCGGTCAGCTGCTTCACGATCGCCACGCCTTCGCCGGGCACCTCGTCCAGGGCGATGCCCAGCAGCCTGTCGCGGCGCTGGTCCTCTTCCTTGCGGCGCAGGCCCTCGAGGTCCTCCAGGTTCACCTGCTCGTTGGCGATGGCGTAGCGGGTGTAATCGCCCTCGGACTCCAGCACCAGCATGGAGGCCCGCGCGTTGGCCAGCCGGTAGTGCTGGCTCAGCGCGACGATCATCCGGTCCAGCCGCTCGTCATCCAGCGACACCAGCCGGGCCACGAACAGCTCCGCCCAGGCACGTGGGGCAAAGGTGCTGTCCTCGTCTCGGTACAGCGGCATGCTCAGCACGCGCTCTTCCTCACCCACGCGGGTGACGATCTCCAGCTGAGCGGGGCCCTCGCCCGGCAGCCGGCCCGCCACCTGCAGCTCCTGGCCGGGGAAGACGAGGTGCGGCCGGCCCGCGACCACCAGGTCCTTTACCTCCGTGCCCTTCACCGCCACACGTGCCAACACCACCGAGGCGGCCCGGTGAGCCTTGGCCGCCGCGTCCACCTCCGAGCCGGACAGCACGTTGACCACCCGGCCTCCGCTGGCCCGCGCCAGCGCGTCGAACAGATCGGTGTTCACCGCCGCCTCGCCGAAGCGGTAGCTCACCCAGCGCAGCGTCTCCACACTCTGGTGGCGGGAGATGAGCGCGTCCACCCGGCTCTGGCCCCAGGTGGCGTTGCCATCCGAGAGCAGGAAGGCCGTCACCCGCTCCTCGGGCCTGGCCGGCTTGAGCCACTTGCTCCCAGCCCGGTCCAGCTCCTCCAGGGCTCCGTCCACGTGCGAGGCGCCCTCCAGGAACAGGCGCTCCAGCTCCGCGAAGGTCTCCTGGCGGCGAGCGACACTATTGGGCCGCCAGCCCGGAGTGTGCAGCCAGCGCGGGCGCACGTCGAACAGCAGCACCGCGTACTCCTTGAGCGTGGAGTCCTTCTCCAGCAGCGCGCGCAGGGTGGCGGCCTGCAGCGCCCAGGCGTTGCCGTCCTCGGCCGACAGCGAGGTGTCCACCACCAGCACCGCCCGGCCCGTGGGCGGGCCTTCCGCTCCCGAGGTCAGCTTCTCTGGGAGCCGTACGCGGGCGTGGAAGGCATGGCCAGGCAGGCCCGCGGCATCCTTGCCCACCAGCACATCGGCCTCGGGGTTCTTGGGCTTCAGCGCCACGGCCAGGGCTCCATCTCCGCCCAGCTTGGTGAAGTCATAGGCCGTCCACGGGCCGAGCGCTCGCGGCTTGGAGGACGGATTGGGCTGCACCAGCACTTCTCCCGCATGGCGCGGGTCCACGTGCATGCGCGCGGACACCTGCAGCCCCTGGCTAGCCCCCGGAGGCAGCGGCCAGGTGTAGCGCAGCCGCTCACCGTCGAAGAGCAGCGTCTGCTCGTAGGCAATCACCACGCGCTTGAGAGAATTCGGCGGCAGCGGGAACACGCGCGCGCTGAAGGTGGAGGCCCCCGCCCACTCCAGCAGCGCCGGGTCCACATTGCGCCGCACGATCTCCTCGTACACCTCGCGGGCGCGCTTCTGCTCGACGATGCGCGCCTCCTGCGTGGCGCCCCAGGAGTACTTCGCTCCAGGCTTGCTCGGAGGCGCCGCCGCGGTCAGCTCCTGAGCCTTCGCCGAGCCCTCACCCAGCGGAGGCAGCAGCTCCGGGGCCTGGAAGTGCCACTCCGGGTTCACCGCCACCGAGCCGGAGTACAGCGCGAAGCCGGCCACCGTGGCTCCACCCGGCAGCGGGTAATAGAAGGTGCCCTCCAGCGTGCGGGGCGTGTTGTTCTCGAACAGGTAGTCCACCACCGTGCGCGCCCGCGCGCCCTGGATGTACGTCACCACGCGCACCGCCCGCGTCTTCAGGGGCTGGTAGCGCCCGGACTCATCCATCACCAGCACCTTGGCCGCCCGGGGCGCCGCCTCCACCTTGGGCAGCACCGGCGTGGCCAGCGCGGGCTCCTCCGCCTTCGCGGGCGGGGGAGCCGCGAGGGGCTCCCTGCGCTCGCCGCCACCGCCACTGCTGGAGCCCTTGATGACCTGAATGATCTCCCGGCGCTTCGCCTCGAGCACCCGTGGCTCACCGGGGGGCGCACCTGCTGACGCAGAGGGGGGAGGGCGTGAATTCATGCGAGCGGGAGAGCCGGTCCTCATGGGGGAGGGAGCTCCCGGCGAGGGCGGGACATAGGCGCTGCCGGCGCCCCGGTTTCCCGCCGCGAACTCCTGGGGGTCAGCTCCGTCGCTTGGTGCTCCCAGCGCGGAGTCTTCAGAGGGCCAGCTTGGGTCGCCGCGGGGTGGGGCCGCCGTCGGCCTGGGGGATCGAGAGCGGGACGGCTTGGGCAACTGGTCCTCGGTGATCACCTCCGGGTCCGCCACCGAGTCCCGCAGCTCCGCGAGATCCACCTCACCGGTGTCGGGCTGTCCCGCGGCCGTCACCGGCGCCACCACTCCGGCCTGCACGAAGCGCTCATCCGGCGCCTTCGCGGCGGAAGCAGTGGAAGCAGGCGGCTTGCTGGCCTCCGGCGGGGGAGGCGTCTTCGACGAGTCGCGGTTACAGCCGGCCGCCAGGAGCCCCATCAGGAGCACAGCGGCATACAGGCGCGGGAGGTGCATGGGCCGGCAGGTTAGCCCATTGGCCATGCCGGCGAGCAGGGGGGGGCTGCCCGCTGCCTACTCGCGGGTGGCCGCGCGCACCGCCTCCAGCAGCTCTCCCGAGTCGATGAGCTGGCTCACCGTCTCGATGTCGCGGTGCACCTCGCGATCCCTCTCCATCGTCGGCACGCGGCGGCGGATCAGCTCATACGCCGCCTGAGCGCCCCGGCCCGCCTTGCCCGGCTGGCGGTAGTCCAGCGCCTGCGCCGCCACCAGCATCTCGATGGCCAGGCACGAGCGGGTGAACTCGGACACCTGCCGCGCCTTGAGCGCCGCCGTCATGCCCATGGACACATGGTCCTCGCGGCCCGCCGAGGACGGAATGGAGTCCACCGAGGCCGGGTGGCTGAGCACGCGGGACTCGGCGACCAGCGCCGCGCTCGTCACCTGGGCGATCATGAACCCCGAGTTGAGCCCCGAGTTCTTCGCCAGAAACGGCGGCAGGCCGGACAGCGTCGGGTTGACGAGCTGCTCCACCCGCCGCTCGCTGATGGCCGACAGCTGCGTGAGCGCCATGGCTGTCACATCCAGCGCCAGGGACACCGGCTGCCCGTGGAAGTTGCCGCCCGAGACGATGCGCTCGCTGTCCACGAACACCAGCGGGTTGTCCGTGGCGCTGTTCACCTCCACCTCGAGGATGCGCCGGGCGAACCCCAGCCCCTCGCGCGCCGCCCCGTGCACCTGGGGCATGCACCGCAGGCTGTACGGATCCTGCACCTTGCTGCAGTTGACGTGCGTCTCCACCAGCTCGCTGTCCGAGAGCAGCCGGCGCAGGTTCGCCGCGCAGGCCTTCTGGCCCTCGTGGGCCCGCACCTCGTGGATCTCCCGGGTGAAGGGCTTGTGGCTGCCCAGCAGGCCCTCCAGCGACATGCAGCCGGCCACGTCCGCCAGCTCCGCCAGCATCTCCGCGCGCAGCTGCAGCAGCGTGCCCACCGCGCACATGGCCTGGGTGCCGTTGACGAGCGCCAGGCCCTCCTTGGCCTCGAGCACCACCGGCTGCAGGCCCGCGCGCTCCAGCGCCTGGCGCGCCGGCAGCCGCTGGCCCTGGTAGAACGCCTCGCCCTCGCCGATGAACACCAGCGCCAGGTGCGCCAGCGGCGCCAGGTCTCCCGAGGCGCCCACGCTGCCGCGCTCGGGCACCACCGGCACCACGTCCCGGTTGAGCATCTCCAGCGCCAGCGCCAGCGTCTCGGGCCGGATGCCCGAGAAGCCCTTGGCCAGCACGTTGCAGCGCAACAGCAGCAGCGCCCGCGCCTCGGGCAGCGGCAGCGGCGAGCCCACGCCCGCCGCGTGCGAGAGGATGAGGTTGCGCTGCAGCTCGCGCAGATCCTTCTTGTCGATGCGCACCTCGGCCAGGGTGCCGAAGCCGGTGTTGATGCCGTAGGCGGGCTCGTCTCCGGCGGCCACCTTGTCCACCAGGGCGCGCGAGGCGCGCACGCGGGCGAGGGCCTCGGGGGCCAGCTCCACCTTCACGGCGTTGCGGGCCACCTGGAGGATCTGCTCCAGCTTCAGGGTGTCACCATCGATCAGCAGGCGAGGGGAGGACATGGCCGCCTCCCATAGACGGGGCGCGCACCGCACGCAACCGCTACACCCGCGCTTCAGGGCACCATAAGCCCCTTTGACAGGGGATGACGCTCTGCATATAGGACCGCCGGGCCGAGGACACCGGGATGAACCGCACCGCCGCACTTGCTACCGCGACACTGGGGCTCTTGGCCGTGGGCACGGCGGCGCGGTGGATGTGGCCCAGCTCCGCTCCAGCGCTCGACTGTAAACCGGGGGCGGTGCGCCTGGTGGACGGCGTGGCCGTGTGCGGCCAGGGGGCTGCGCCTACCGGGGCTCAGGCGCTGGCGCTGGGGCTGAAGCTGGACCTCAACACCGCCTCCGAGGCGGAGCTGGCCCAGCTTCCGGGTGTGGGTCGCTCGCTGGCGCGCAACCTGGTGGAGGCCCGTGAGGCCCAGGGCCGCTTCACCGGCTGGGAGCAGGTGGACGCCGTCTCGGGCGTGGGCGCCGCCAAGCTGGAGACCCTCCAGGCAGTCACGGAGCTACGAGAGGCACCGTAGCCCTGGCGCGTGTGGTATGCAGTGCGCGTGCGGATTGGCTGTCCTCATTGCTCGAAGCAGTACGAACTCGATCCCCGGTTGCTGCCTCCGGCGGGGGCATCGGTGCAGTGCACGAGCTGCAGCTTCGTGTTCACCGCGCTGCCCTCGGGCGAGGCGGTGATTCCCAGCCAGTCCGCGCGCGGCGAGCCGTCGCGCACCTCCAGCTCCAGCACCACCCGGATCTTCGGCAACCCCTACCTCCAGCAGCAGCAGGCGGAGCGGGGCGCCACCCCCCAGGCCACGCGCGCCATTGGCAAGGCCGCCGGGCCGCAGGACGCCACCGCCACCCTGAGCTATGGCTCCCAGGGCCAGCGGGCCAGCGAGGAGGCTCCTCCCCGGACGCCCGCGCGCGGCTCGGCCACCGTGAGCCCCGCGCGGCCACCCCCTGCGTCCGCCAGCGCGACGCAGGTGTTCGGCGCGGCCTCGGTGCCCCATGCTTCGGCCCCCGGCCCCGCGACGACGCAGGTGTTCGGCGCCGTCACCCCCGCGGGGACTCCGGCCCTGCCTCCGGCCCCGTCCGTCAGCACGACGCAGGTGTTCGGCGCGGCCTCGGTGCCCTCGGCTCCGCCTCGCTCCACGGTGGGCACCTCGACGCAGGTGTTCGGCGCTGCTGCCGCCACTCCGACGCCGCCTCCGGCCCCGTCCGCCAGTACGACGCAGGTGTTCGGTGCCGCCTCGGTGCCTGGTGCGCGGCCTCCGCCTCCGGCCCCGTCCGCCAGCACGACGCAGGTGTTCGGCGCCGTCTCGCTGCCCGAGACGAAGCCGCCTTCCCCCGCCACGACGCAGGTGTTCGGCGCTGGCGCCCTTGCCGGTGCCACGCCGAAGGCCTCCGCCACCACCACGCAGGTCTTTGGCGCCGACTCCATCCGGGCCGCTCAGAAGGGCCCGGAGCGCACGGGGGCCGCCGCTGGCTCGCAGAGTGGGCCCGTGCCGTGGCCGCAGACGGGAGAGCATCCCACCGCGCCCCGCGTCACCACGCTCGAGCGGCGCGCGGTGGGCTCCAGCTCCGGTCCCATCGCGCTGCCCCCGGACTCGCCGCCCGCTCCGCCTCCGCCGACGCCCGTGCCCCTGCCTCCGCAGCGCTCCGCGTCCCGGCCGATGCCCGGGCCCATCTCCGCTCCCATCTCCCTGCCACCGGAGCCGCTGCCCGAGCGGGGAGGGGTGACGGGCTCCTCACGCCGCCTGTCCGCCTTCGAGCATCCCTCCGACGTGTTCGACAGGCTCGACCGGCCGGGCGCCGAGGCCAGGCCCCAGGCCGGGGCCGGCAAGGAGCGCCTGCTGGTCGTCCTGGCCGCGGTGGTGGTGCTGGGCCTGACGATCTGGCTGACGTACCCCATGTGGCGCTCCCGGGGCGCCGGGCTGCCCGCCGAGGCCCTGCGGGCCAAGGAAGAGGCGGTGGCGCTGCTGCGGAGGGACGACGAGGCCTCGCGTGAGCAGGCCTTCGCGCGCCTGCGTCCGCTGGTGGCCCAGTTCCCCAAGTACACCGAGGCCCAGGCCGAGCTGGGCGTTGCCCTGGCGCTGAAGCTCGATGACGTGAAGGTGGAGCTGGAGCTGCTGGGCGCGCAGGAGGCCCGCCTGCGCCAGGACATCGAGCAGCTGACGGCGGCGCAGGCTCCCGGAGACTGGGAGAGCCGCGTCAACTCGGCCAGGGCGGAGCTGGAGAACCTGAGCACCCAGCGCCGGCCGCTCACGCTCACTGTCGAAGAAGTGACGAAGGAGCTGGAGGCCTCGCAGCGCCTCATCCGCACCGCCCCCGAGACGGAGCCCGCCTCGGATGTGGTGGCGCGGCTGAAGGCCCAGGCCGTCCAGGCGGGCGTGACGGGCAGCACGAATGCGTTGGGGCTGGCCGAGCGGCTGCGCAAGGTGGAGAACCCCCCCCACTGGAGCGCCATCACCCTGGCCGAGTACGGCCTCAACGCTCCCTCGCCCCCGATCTCCCTGGCCGAGTACAGCCAGGCGCTGCAGGCGCTGCGCGAGCGGGACAAGACCTTCATTCGTGCCTATGTGCTGGGCGCTCGCCTGGCGCTTCGCCAGGAGGATCCGGCCGCCGCGCGCACGCTGCTGGAGACCGTGGACGCGCTCAATCCCCACCACACGCTTGCTCGGAAGCTCCACGCTTTGGCCGCCTCCGCCGCCGCCGCGCCCTGACACGGTTTCAGCCTCTTTTACGCCCCCAGGCTGGAAGAGTTTCAGTGTCACACGCTTCCGCACAACATCTCCGCTCTCGGTTTTCGAGCGGATGAAGGGCGTGACGCGCGGCATGTGCCTTGCTCACTCCCGGTCGAGCCCGAAGTCAGGGCCCCCGGAGGAGAGGCGATGGCGGAGGTTTTCTTCTGGTGTGCCGCGGTGTTGCTCGTGCACACCTATTTTTTCTACCCACTGGTCCTGATCGCCCTCGATGGAGTGGCGCAGGCGTTCCACAACCTGCGCGCCAACCAGGCGCAGGGCCCACGCCGGGAGGCGAAGACGGGGCTCAAGCCGTCGGTGAGCCTGGTGGTGGCGGCGTACAACGAGGCGAGCTGCATCCAGCAGAAGCTGGAGAACAGCCTGGCGCTGAAGTACCCATCCGAGCGCTTCGAGGTGCTGATCGGCTCGGACGGCTCCACGGACGGGACGAATGAGATCGTCCAGGCCTGCACGGATCCGCGGGTGCGGCTGTCGGCGGCGGCGCGAGCGGGGAAGACGACGGTGCTCAACCGCTGCATCCCCATGGCGCAGGGCGACATCATCATCCTGTCCGACGCCAACACGATGATCGAGCCGGAGGCCATCGAGGCGCTGGTGAAGCACTTCGAGGATCCGGACGTGGGCGCGGTGTGCGGCAAGCTGCGGCTCTACAACCCCACGAAGAAGGACTACGAGGAGAGCGCGTACTGGAACTACGAGTCGGCCATCAAGTTCTACGAGGGCAAGCGCGGCTCGGTGGTGGGCGCCAACGGCGGGCTGTACGCGATTCGCCGCCGGCTGTTCACCAAGCTGCCTCCGACGACCATCGTGGATGACTTCGTGATTCCGCTGCGCATCCTCGAGCAGGGCTACAAGGTGGTGTACGAGGCGGCGGCGGTGGCGCACGAGGAGACGACGGAGGACTACGGCAAGGAGTTCGGTCGGCGCGCGCGCATCGCGGCGGGCAACTTCCAGAGCCTGAAGATGGTGCCGGGGCTGCTGCTGCCCACGGCGGGCTTCCCGGCCTTCGCGTTCTGGTCGCACAAGCTGCTGCGCTGGTGTGCTCCGGCGCTGATGGCGGCGGCGCTGGTGGCCAACCTCTTCCTGCTCGACAGCGTGTTCTACCAGGCGACGCTGTTCGGCCAGGCGCTGTTCTACGCTCTGGCGTACCTGGGCAAGGCCGGAGTGCTCAAGGGCACCGGGCGGCGGATTGCCTCGGTGGCGTACTACTTCGTGACGATGAACCTGGCCATCGTGGTGGGCTTCTGGCGCTTCCTGCGCAACGCGCAGAAGGCCGCCTGGGACCGCACCGCCCGCCCGGCGGCGTAGCCTTAACGCTGAGCCACGGCGACCGGAGCTGCCGGAGCCACCGGCAGCACCGAGCCATAAGCGACGAACAGCTGCCCGGTGAGGGCGAACGCCTTCCCGGGCCCGGGGCCGCGCAGCGTGTCGTTGATCACCTGCTGGGTGCGCGGATCCCGGGCAACCCGAGGCTGGTCCAGGTTCATCCGGTAGCTCACCACGCCGCGGTTGACGCGGTGGATGACCGTCACGGTGCCATCGGCGGTGACCTGGTCCACGATGCCCACGTGAGTGAGCCCATCATTGGTGCGGCCGTCACGGTTGCGATCGTAAGTCTCCCGGAAGAACACCAGGTCCCCCGGCACGGGCTTGCCACGCGAGTACACGCGGCCATGCGTCTGGGCATACCGGTACAGCGCGGTGACGCCGTTGTCCCCGGACTTCGAGGCGCCGCGCAGTGAGATGCCGGCCTGAGCGTAAGCGGCCTCCACCAGGCCGGTGCAGTCCGCGGGGTAAGCGCGGCCGGCCACCTTCACTTGCGGCTTGCCCACCAGGCTCCGGGCCGTGGCGAGCACCGCCTCGCGCGCATCCTTCTTCACCACGGGCACGACGGGGCGGGGCGCCGGCTCCACGCGCTTCTTCGGCTTGGGCGCCGCCGGCTGCGGCCGCTTCGCCACCACGGGCACGGGCGCGGGGGCAGGCGCGGACGGGGCCCGCGCCACCACGGGAGCGGGCCTGGGGGCCTCCTCGATCGGATCCGGAATGGCGCGCGCCATGGCGGCGGGCGTCGCCGGGCTGTAGCCCATGTCCTCCAGGTCCACGAGGCTGCCCATGGGCGCTCCCGTGGCACACCCCGTCATGCACACCATCCCAGCCAGCAGCGTGACGAACCGCATCGGACCTCCCGGTGAATCCACGGGCCCATGGTCCCGCCTGGAGCCGGTGTCGTCAAAAAACCTACCCAGGCAACCGTGCGTGGCGGCTGGGTTTTTCCGTTTGGTGAGCGGTGGGATAATGGTGGGGTGATGGCCAGGCTCCCAGCGCTCGCGGTGCTTCTATTTTTGACGGGTTGTGCGTCCGGCGCGTACCAGCGCGCGAAGGAGGCCGACACGGCGGAGGCCTACCGCGACTTCCTGCGCGAGCACCCGAAGGGGGAAATGGCCGAGGCGGCCGAGGCGCGCCTGGAGGAGCTGGAGTTCACCCAGGCGAAGAAGCTGCACACGGTGCTCGCCTATAAGAGGTTCCTCGAGGCGTACCCGGACGGGGCGAACACGCGCGCGGCGAGCGCGCTGCTCGAGGGCCTGCGCTTCAACGCGGCGAAGGAGGCGGGCACGGCGGCCGCCTGGCGCCAGTTCCTGGCCGAGCACCCGGAAGGGGCGCAGCGCGACGAGGCCAGGCGGTTGCTGAGCGAGTCGGAGCAGAAGGAGCTGGCCACCTCGGATGATCCGAAGCGGCTGTCCTCCTTCCTGCGCGAGGCGGGGGATGACCCGCGGCGCCAGGAGGTGGAGGCGCGGCTGGATGATCAGGCCTTCACGCAGGCGAAGGCCTCGGGAGCCTCGAAGCTGTTCGCGTACCTGCGGGAGTTCCCCGCGGGGCGCCACCGCGAGGCGGCCAAGGCGCGGCTGCTGGAGCTGGAGGTGGAGGGCCTGCTCGTCTCGGGGCTGCTGGAGGAGGCCGAGGCGCGGGTGAAAGCGCATCCGCTGGGGCCGCAGCTGAAGGACTTCCCGGAGCGGCTGAACCGGGCCCGTGTGGCGCGCGAGGCGCTGGCCTCCCGCGAGCCGCTGGCGCAGGCGGCGCACGTGGGCCACTACCTGAGGGATCTCGAGGATCTGCAGCGCGCCCTGGGCGCCCCGGATCCGCTGGATCGCTGGCAGGCGGCGGAGGAGCTGGGCCAGCACGTCTCGGTGCGAGCCCTGGAGCCGCTGCTCACCGCGTTCCGCACGGCGCGCAACCCGCTCATCCGCCTGCGGGCGCTGGAGAGCCTGCAGAGCGTGCTCCGGGCGCTGCCGCGCGGGGTGGCCGAGTACGAAGTGGCGATGCGGCTGGAGGGCCTGCGCGAGCGCGCCAGCAGCCCAGAGGTGTTCCTGGCCATCGCGGCGCTGTTGGACCTGAGCGGCAACCTGGAGCAGGCGGCCACCGAGTACCAGCGGGCCTATGACGCCAACAACGCGGATCCGGTGGTGCTGCGCCGCTGGGTGCAGATCCGCCAGGAGCGCCGGCAGTCCTTCTCGGCGGCGGTGGCGGCGCGGCAGCTCTCGCTCTGGTCGCTGGAAGTGGCGCGCGAGGAGGTGCTGACGACGGAGGGTGGGGTGCCCCTGGCCTCGGCGCGGGCCATGTGCGCGGCGGCGGAGAACGCGCGCTTCGCCGCGGACGTCATCGCCCAGGTGCGCAAGCAGGCCACCGAGTTCCCCGAGGACCTGAACAGCTTCGAGCGGGTGGCGGCCGACGCGGTGAAGCTCTCCGAGGCGCGGCTGGCGGACGCGGAGCTGATGCTGCGCGAGCGCAACCCGGACGCGCGCCTGTGCGGCGACAAACGGGTGAGCGAGCGGCTGGGCAACGCGGTGAAGGAGCGCACGGCGGCCCTGGAGGCGGTGGGGGCCAAGCTGCCCAAGCTCGCCCCGGTGCTCCTGGAGCTGGCAAGGGATCGCGACCCCTCGCCGCAGGTGCGCGCGGTGGCCGCCTCGCGGCTGGCCGCGCTCTCGGCACGCGGGGACTGAACGGATTTTCCCTGCCCCGCGCGAAGGTGACGGTTAGAGTCCCCAGCTCATGGCCACGCGTACCTACACGCTCAAGGTCCCACAGGGCTCCAAGCCCGCGCTGCGGATCGACTACGCGGCGCTGCTCAACGAGGAGCAGCTTCGGGCGGTGGAGGCGCCAGACGGGCCGGCGCTGGTCATCGCCGGAGCGGGCTCGGGCAAGACGCGCACGCTGACGTTCCGGGTGGCGCGGCTGCTGGAGCGGGGCATCGCGCCCGAGGGCATCCTGCTGCTCACCTTCACCAACAAGGCGGCGCGGGAGATGACGCGGCGGGTGGAGGAACTGGCCGGCTCCTTCGTGGACGTGCGGCGCATTCTGGGCGGCACCTTCCACCACGCGGCGCACACGCTCTTGCGCCAGCACGCCCACAACCTGGGCTTCTCTCAGGGCTTCACGGTGCTGGACCGCGAGGACGCCCGGGATCTGATGTCCTCGTGCGTCGCCGAGCGCAAGGTGTCCAAGGAGCGGCGCTTCCCCCGGGCCGAGGTGGTGCTGGACATGGTGTCCACGGCCATCAACCTGCAGCGCTCGTTGGCGCAGGTGGTGGTGGAGGACCGGCCGCAGTTCCTGCCGCTGGCCGAGGAGGTGCTGGCGGTGGCGGTGCGCTTCCAGCAGCGCAAGCAGCAGATGAACCTGATGGACTTCGACGATCTGCTGCTGCACCTCAAGCGCCTGCTGGCCGAGCACCCCGCGGTGCACGCGCAGCTCACCGAGCGCTTCCAGTGCGTGCTGGTGGACGAGTACCAGGACACCAACCGGCTCCAGGGAGATCTGATCGACTTGCTGGCGGGGGAGCGCAAGAACCTGACGGTGGTGGGCGACGACTGCCAGTCCATCTACAGCTTCCGGGGCGCGGACTTCACCAACATCATCGATTTTCCCCAGCGCTACCCCGGCTGCGGCGTGTACCCGCTCACGCGCAACTACCGCTCCACGCCAGAGATCCTCAAGCTGGCCAACGCCTCCATCAGCCTCAACCTGCGCCAGTTCCCCAAGCAACTCACCGCCGCGCGCCCCGCCGGCCCGCCTCCGGTGGTGGTGCCCACCAAGGACGTGGACGAACAGGCGGCGTTCGTCTCCCAGCGCATTCTCGAGCTGCGCGAGGAGGGCGTCCCCCTGGAGGAGATGGCGGTGCTCTACCGGGCGCACAGCCACTCCATGGAGCTGCAGCTCGAGCTGACGCGCCGTGGCATACCCTTCCGGGTCCGCTCCGGGGTGCGCTTCTTCGAGCAGGCCCACATCAAGGACGTGCTGGCCCACCTGCGCTTCGTCCACAACGGTGGGGACGAGCTGGCCTTCAAGCGGGTGGTGAAGCTGGTGTCCGGCGTCGGCCAGGCCATTGCCGAGACCCTGTGGACTGACCTTCAGGCCCTGCCGCCCGAAATGCCCGCCCGGGAGAAGCTGGCGCACCCGGACGTGCGCCGCCACGTGCCCCGCCGGGCCTCGGCCGGCTTTGCCCGCTTCACCACCCTGATGACGCGGCTGACCCGGCCGGACGCCACTCGCACTCCGGGTCAACTGATCGAGGACGTGCTGACGGGGGGCTACGGCGAGTACCTCCGGGAGGAGTTCAGCTCCGAGGGCCGCCGCGAGGAGGACATCCGCCAGCTGGCCGAGTTCGCCGGCCGCTTCGAGGACCTGCCCCGCTTCCTCTCGGAGATCGCCCTGGTGTCCGAGTTCTCCGCCGAGGAGGCCAGCGCCGACGAGCCCCCGGACGAGTTCCTCACCCTGTCCACCGTGCACCAGGCCAAGGGGCTGGAGTGGAAGGCCGTCTTCGTCATCTGGCTGGCCGAGGGGCGCTTCCCCATGATTACCGCCATCCGCAACCCCGAGGAGGAGGAGGAGGAGCGCCGCCTCTTTTACGTGGCCGTGACGCGGGCCAGGGACGAGCTGGCGCTGACCTACCCCCTGACGACCAACCCCCAGGACGGGGCCCGCGTCATCGTCCGCCAGTCCCGCTTCCTCGAGGAGCTCCCGGTGGGGGATGACGCTCCGTATGACCGGCTCATCCTGGAGGCGATGGAGACCCCCTTGCTCCCTCGCCTGGAGGGCCCCAAGGAGCCTCCCAAGTAGGAGGCGAGGTCAGAAATGCGCATGTTGCGCTTTGTCGTGATACAGAGTCGGAGTGGGCGGTGGGACCTCTCGGCCACCGCCTTCTGATCACCCATGGCGGACAAACCACGCATCGTCGGGATTGACCTGGGAACGACCAACACGCTGGTCGCGTCCGTGCGCAATCGCATCCCGAAGATCGTCCCCACCGATCGCGGCAACCTCGTGTTGCCCTCCGTCGTGGGACTGTCTTCCAAGGGAGATCTCATGGTCGGCGGCGTCGCCAAGGACCAGATGATCACCAACCCGAAGAACACGCTCTACGGCACCAAGCGGCTCATCGGGCGCAAGTACCACTCCAAGACGGTCGACGAGCTCAAGGACTACTTCGCCTACGACATCGTCGAGGGCGCGGACGGAGACGCGGCGGTGGTGCTGGGCGGCAAGACTTACACCCTGCCGCACGTGTCCAGCGTCATCCTCGGGCAGGTGAAGACCATCGCCGAGCAGTTCCTGGGCGGGCCCATCACCGAGGCCGTCATCTCCGTGCCGGCCTACTACAACGACAACCAGCGCAACGCGGTGAAGGAGGCGGGCCGCCTGGCGGGCTTCGACGTCAAGCGCATCGTCAACGAGCCCACCGCCGCGGCGCTGGCCTACGGCTTCAACCGGGGCCTGGACCAGAAGATCCTCGTCTATGACTTGGGCGGTGGCACCTTCGACGTGTCCGTGCTGCAGCTGACCGGCAACGTCTTCGAGGTGCTGGCCACCGGCGGCGACACCTTCCTGGGCGGCGTGGACTTCGACAATCGCGTGATGGACTACGTGATCGAGAAGTTCTACGAGGAGCACAAGATCGACCTGAACCAGCTGCCCATCGCGATGCAGCGGATCAAGAACGCCGCCGAGTCGGCGAAGATCGATCTCACCCTGCGCCTCAACGTCGTCATCGATCTGCCCTACATCGAGGAGCGCAAGGGCAAGCCGTTGGACCTGCGCATCCCGCTGACCCGCGACGTGCTCAACGCGCTCACGGGCGACCTGGTGGCGCGCACCTTCGAGATCTGCGACCGGGTGCTCGAGGAGAAGGGCATCAAGCGCTCGGAGATCGACGAGATCATCCTGGTGGGCGGCCAGAGCCGCATGCCGCTGGTGCAGCAGAAGATCCAGGAGCACTTCGGCAAGCCGCCGCGCAAGGGCGTGCACCCGGACGAGTGCGTGGCCCTGGGCGCCGCGCTGCTGGCCGACTCGCTGGGCAGCCTGGACTCGGTGACGCTGCTGGACGCGCTGTCCATGCCCATTGGCTACGCGCTGCCCAACGGCCGCGTCAAGCGCATCATCGAGAAGAACACGCTCATCCCGCTGGTGCGCAGCTTCCGGCTGCCCGCGCCCGCGCCGGGCGCGCAGTTCATCGAGCTGGACATCTTCCAGGGCGACAGCGACTACCTGGTGGACAACGAGTACCTGGGCACGGTGCGGCTGCCGGCCTCGTCGGCCAACAAGAAGATCGACTTCAAGCTGACCGAGGAGTGCCTGCTGCAGGTGCTGGTGGAGGAGGGCGCCACCATGAAGAAGGTGGACCTGGCCACCCGCGACACCCCCGAGGTGCTCAAGAAGGCGCTCGAGGAGGCCGCCGCCCGCGAGCCTGTCGCCGAGGAGCGCGCCTCTCAGCAGCCCCAGCAAGAGGAAGGTGGCCTCTTCCGCAGCATCACCAAGGTGTTCCGCAGGCGGTAGGGAGACGCGATGGCGAAGTTCCCGTCGAAGGAGTGGTGCGAGGAGGCGGTGCGCCTCACCAACTCGGACCCCGAGGCCGCCGCGGCGGGCCAGGGCTGGAAGGGGGACTTTGGCGCCATCGTGGACGCCGAGCCCGGCAAGCTGGCCAAGCCCTTCGTGGTCCACATCGTCCCCGAGAACGGCCTCATCAAGAAGCTGCGCGTGCTGGACGATCCGGACGATCTGGACGAGTTCGAGCCCGCCTACGTGGCCCGGGCGCAGTACTCCGTGTGGAAGGAGCTGCTCAAGGGCACCCTGGACCCGGTGGACGCGGTGCTCAAGCGCCGCATCTCCATGAAGGGCGATCTGCAGCCTCTCATCGAGCGGATGCGCTACAAGGGCATCGCGGACCGCGTCTTCTCTCAGCTGAAGACGGAGTTCATCGACGAGCGGTGAACGGCAGCGTCCGCGGAGGCACGCGTCGCATGGGCATCGGCAAGGAACTGAAGAAGCGGGCGATGAACGCCTCGGCCAAGGCCATGGAGAAGCTCATGGCGGACGAGCAGCGGGCCATGAAGATCGCGGGCGCCATTGGCTCGGTGCAGCGGGGCAAGCAGGCGCTCGACAAGGGGCACGAAGAGCTGCTCCGGGCCTTCAACTTCGCCACCAAGAGCGACTACAAGGCCGTGGGCAAGAAGCTGGCGGGGCTCAAGCGTCGGCTGCGCGAGCTGGACGAGAAGCTGGACGAGCTGTCGAAGGGCTGAGTCCTGGGTAGGGCCGGAAGCGGTAGGAAAAAATGGCGTTGACAGGTCAGGGGGCGAATGGCATTTACCCCCACGTCGCGCACGGGCGTATAGCTCAGCGGTAGAGCACTGCCTTCACACGGCAGGGGTCGCAGGTTCAAACCCTGCTGCGCCCACTTCAAGAGGCCGTGAGTCCGGGAGTAATCCCAGGGCTCACGGCCTCTGACCTTTTCAGGCGCTCAGTTGGCCTCGGTGGCCTTGGGGGGCAGGGCCTTGGCGGCTGCCTCCTGGGCGCGGGCCTTGAGCAGCGAGGCCACCACCGAGCCACCGATGAGCGCGAAGATGATGCCCAGCGACACGAAGGCGGGGATCTTCACCACGTCCACCAGCGTCATCTTCACGCCCACAAACACCAGCACCGCGGACAGGCCAATCTTCAGGTAGCTGAACTTCTCCACCATGCCGGCCAGCACGAAGAACAGCGAGCGCAGGCCCAGGATGGCGAAGATGTTCGAGGTGAAGACCAGGAACGGATCCTGGGTGATGGCGAAGATGGCGGGGATGGAGTCCAGGGCGAAGATGACGTCGGTGAACTCCACCAGCAGCAGGGCCATGAAGAGCGGGGTGGCCAGGCGCTTGCCGTTCTCCATGGTGAAGAAGCGGTCCCCATTGAAGTTCTTCGTCGAGGGGATGACGCGGCGGGCCCACTTCATGATGGCGCTGTCCTCGGGGTGCTCCTCCTTGTTGCGGTTGAGGAACAGCTTCACGCCGGTGAGGATCAGGAACGCGCCGAAGACGTAGATGAGCCAGTGGAAGCGCTGGAGCATGGCCACGCCGGCGAAGATCATCACCGCGCGCAGGATCAGGGCGGTGAGGATGCCCCAGAACAGCACCCGGTGCTGGTACAGCTGGGGAATGGCCAGCGACGAGAAGATGATGACGAAGACGAAGATGTTGTCCACCGACAGCGACTTCTCGATCAGGTAGCCGGTGAGGAACTGCACGGCGGGCTCGGTGCCGAAGCGCCACCAGATGCCCGCGTTGAAGAGCAGCGCCAGGGCCACCCAGACGCCGCTCCACATGAGCGCTTCCTTGAACCGCACGACGTGGGCCTTGCGATGAAAGACGCCGAGATCCAGCGCCAGCATCGCGAGGACGAAGAGGATGAAGCCGCCCCAGAGCATGGGGCTACCAACGGTCTGCGGTTCCATAATTGCGGGGTCTCCTGAAAACTGAAAAAAGGGGGAAAGCGTCAGGCCACGCGCGACAGGGGGCGCGACCGCGACAGCTCACGCGCCACGGCATGGCTGGCCCGGTCCGCGGCCTCGGCCACGGCGGCGAACAGGTTGTCGTTCACATCCTCGATGTGGATGGCGCGCGACTTACGCAGGTGAACGGTGAGCTGGCAGGACTTGTCCACACCGCCCCGCGGGCCGTTCTGGTCCATCAGCCGCACGGAGATTCGACTCACCTGGTCCGAGAAGCGGCCCAGGGCGAAGCGCACGCGCTTCTCGCAGTGCTCGCGAAGGTCGTCGGAAACCGTCAGGTTGCGGCCACGAATCTCCAGGTTCATGCGGCTCTCCTTCTCGGGGGTTAAGTGTTACGCCCCTTTAAATAAGAGCTGCTGGATACTTCGGCAAATAGGTAATGTGGCTGAGAAACTTAGGCTTTTCCTAAGCTCCTTCAGAGCGCCTGGGCGCGCTGTAATTCCCGGGAGAGGTCCGCCCGGCGGGCGTCTCGCTGCTCAGCGGAGCCGAACGGCACCTTCTCGAGCTCCTCCTGGGTGGCCCGGGCCACGCGCTGCACGCCGTCGCGGGCAATGACGCCTACCTGGTAGGCCTCCAGGGCGGCACCTACATAGGTGTCGAAGAAGAAGATGCCCTTGGCGCGCCAGGCCTGGCGGACAGGCTCGGGGGTGGCCACCACGTCGTGGATGAAGACGGCCCGCACGGCGTCCGGGGCCGCGGCCAGCATCTGCTCACCGAAGGCCACATCGCCCTGGCCGCTGTCGCCCACGAAGACGAAGCCGTACTCGGGGAACAGCTGCGCGTAGCGCTGGAAGTTGTCGAACTTCTTCTCGGCGATGCGCGAGTTGCCAATGAGGTGGGTAAAGGCCCCCGAGAGCATGGAGGCGGTGGGCACGCCGTGCTCGCGCAGGGTGGCCAGGGTGCGGTCCTCGATGAGGCCCAGCGGATCCATGGGCCGGGCGCTCACGAAGGTGAGATCCCCCTCGCGGCCAGGGAGGATGCCGGGGCCGCGATCCAGCTCGCGGTAGAACTGGAGCACCCCGGGGTACACCGTCTTGGGCGGGTAGCGGGTGTCCTTCCAGTTGAGGATGAAGGTGTCGTCGATGTCGCTGAGCACCTTGTTCTCGCCGCTGGGGGCCGCCTGCGCCTCGCGACGCAGGTGGTCGAGGATCTGCTGGCGGGTGCCAGGGTCATCCACGTCGGAGAACACCAGCTGCTGTAGGTCATGGTAGTTGCCGCGCCCATCGAGCAGGTTCTTGAACTCGGTGAGCTCGCGGCCGCGCACGCCCAGAAACAGCGCGTGGATCATCCGCTCGGCCAGGGAGTGGGTGATGCCGCGCTGGAGCGCGAACATGAGGCTGGCGCGCACGGGCAGCCCCAGCTCGGGGGCGCGCTTGATGCACAGCAGCTCCAGCAGTGCGGTGAGGTTGTCCGGGCCGATGACGCGGTTGTCCACGTCGCTCAGCAGCGCGTCCACGTTCACGTTGGTGATGAGGTGGTTCAGCTCCACGCTGGAGGCGTTCTCGAACAGCTCGAGGATGTTCCGCTCCTCGAGCCGGTGGGTGTGCCCGGTCATCAGGGCCCGGAGCGTCTGGAGCTTCTGCGTCGCGGTGGAGGTGTGCACGAGGCCTAGCCTACGCTGGAATGCGCAATGCCACCCAGCGCCGCCGAGCCCCCACTGCTGACGCTGCCTCCGGACGAGGTCCACGTGTGGCCCTGCGAGCCGGAGCGCGTCACCGAGCCACGGCTGCTGGAGCAGTACCTGGCGCTGCTGGATGGCGCGGAGCGCGAGCGGTACCAGCGCTTCCACTTCGAGAAGCACCGCAAGCAGTTCCTCGTCTCGCACGCGCTGGTGCGGCAGTGCCTGTCGCGCTACGCGCCGGTGCCGCCCGAGGCCTGGGCGTTCACCCTCAACGCCTGGGGCCGTCCAGAAGTGGCGGGGCAGGGCGGTACCCGGCTTCGCTTCAACCTCTCGCACACGGACGGGATGGCGATCTGCGCGGTGGCGCTCGACGCGGAGGTGGGCGCGGACGTGGAGGACACGCTGCGTCCCGGAGAGACAGTGGCGCTGGCCGATCGCTTCTTCGCGCCCGCCGAGGCCGCCGCGCTCCGGGCGCTGCCGGTGGAGCACCAGCGCGAGCGCTTCTTCGAGCTCTGGACGCTGAAGGAGTCCTACATCAAGGCGCGAGGCCTGGGGCTCTCGCTGCCGCTCGATCAGTTCGCCTTCCAGCTGCGGCCAGGAGAGCCGCCCCGGATCGCCTTCGATCCGCGCCTCCAGGACGACCCCCAGGCGTGGCGCTTCTTCCCGCTGCAGCTCTCGCCCCGCCACAAGGCCGCGGTGGCGGTGCGCAGGGCCCCGGGCCTGCCGCTCAGCGCCCGGATTTTGCATAACGGGTGAACCAGAGAAAAGGCGCGCAGTCCCGCACTTCGGCTTGCGCCGAATAAACCCGACCACTAATTATATTTTATGCCGGTTGACCTAGAATACCGGCGGTGACGACGAAACCCTCAAAGGAGCCCCCCATGAAGCTGAATTTCCTGAGCCTGATGCTGACCGTTGCCCTCTTCGCCCCGTTCGCGAGCCAGGCCGAGCCGTCGGCGGCGGAGGCCGTGAAGGCGCAGCGCATCCGCGAGCTGAAGAAGGAGATCCTGCGCATCTCCGAGCAGGCGAGCAGCAAGGTCATCTACGACAACGAGGACAATGATCCGCAGGTGCGGGCGCGGCTGATGCCGCTGGTGCAGGAGCTGGTGGCGTTGGCGCCGGTGCGCACGCAGCAGCAGAAGCTGCAGGACGTGGTGGGCGTGTGGAAGAGCGTCTGGTCGGACCTGACGTACTACTCGCCGGTGGCTCCGCGGGCGGACGCCATGTACCAGATCGTCTTCCCCACGGGTTACTACTACAACCTGTCCAACTTCGACGGGCCGCAGGGGCCGTACCTGAGCGTCATCAAGGGCCTGTTCACGGTGGCCGAGCCGGCCCTGCAGATCAAGTTCGTGAAGACCACGCGCTTCCCGGAGCCGATGGCGCGGGGCGCGGACCTGGCCACGCTGGCGATGCGCGCGGAGCTGGGGATCTATGACTTCGAGATCGATCCCAACAACGCTCCGGGCATCGGCTTCGAGACGAGCTTCCTCCAGGAGTACGTGGACGACGAGCTGCGCATCGGCACCGGTTCGAACTTCACCGGCTACGCCTCGCTCTTCATCCTGCGTCGCGCCGACAAGGTGGAGTAGTCAAAGCGCCACGGGCGCCAGGCTCAGGGAAACCTGTACTGGCGCTCCTGGCCGAGCTTGTACTGCTCCATCACCGGGACGGTGATGTCCTCCTTGGTGATGTACGTCTTCCCGCGGGCCAGGCCTTTGTTGGCGTTGAAGGCCTTGTTGGTGTCGGTGCCTTGCACGTAGCACTTGAAGTCGTCCGCCTCGCCAATGGCCTTGGGGCAGATGATGCAGGCGTAGACGTCGCCCAGGCTCTTCAGCTGGGCCGGCTTCCCGTCCTTCTTCTTCGCGTCCCTCCAGTACTGGAAGTACTGCTGCACGTAGTCGAGCTGCTGGACTTCGGTCATCGCCTTGAGCTTGGACAGCTCGACCTTGAGATCCGTGGCGGCCTTCTGGGTGAACTGAATCAGCCCGTACGCCTCATGCCCGCCGCGATTCTTGGTGCTGGCCTTGAACTCGCGCCCTGTCTCGAACGCCATGCAGGCCATGAGGTAGTTGGGGTCGACCTCCAGCTGTTTGGCGATGCCGAACACCTTGTCGCGGAACTCCTTGCTCACCACGCTGCCGAAGATGAGCGAGCCCGTCACCGAGTGGGGTGAGGTGCCAATGTCGATGCTCACCGGGGCAACGTCGGTGTTGAGGACCTTGCCCTTGTTGTCCTCCACGCGGGCCTGGAGCCGGAACTTGCCCTTGCCCTTGCCGCTGAGCAGGGGCTCGAGATCGGCGACGACGCGCGGATCCGTGATGCGGGCCTGCAGCAGCCCCTGCGAATCACACAGGCCCCCGGCGCCCTTGGCCAGATCGTACCGGAACTTCACCTGAAGCATGGGAATGGGGTCCGGCAGATCCGAGGTGATCTCCGCCATGCGGAAGGCCAGGGTGACGCCGTTCTTGCCGTTGGGAATGTGGCGGGCGCGGGCCTGCACCTTGATGTACGAGGTCGCATCGGTGAGCTTCACGGCCTTCACGGACAGGTCGCTCAGCTGGGGCGTGCCCTCGTAGGCCAGCAGGCCCGCGGGGGGCGCGACGACGCTCTCGCTCCACAGCTTCGCGTCGGGCTTGCTCACCTTGGCCTGGAACTTCACCTTCTGGCCGTAGACGCGCTTGTCGTCCAGCGGCACGAGCGCCTCGTACAGCTTGGGGTTCTCCGCCGTCGCCCTGGCGTCGAGCTTCATCACCTCGCGCTGGCCCGTCGCGTCCTGGATGGAGAAGACGGGCGCGGCATCCTTCCAGTAGACGCTCTCACCGACGACCTTGAAGCTCACCAGCAGGTTCTTGTCGCGCATGCCCGCGGTGATGGAACCGAAGTGCGGCAGCCGCTCCGGCTTCGTCTTCAGCTCCGACGAGGCCACCGCCGTGGCCAGCTCCCGGGGTGTCTTCAGCTGCTTGTTCTGCTTGGCCCCGGCCTTCGGCCGCTCCAGCCACAGCTCGTCATCGTCGAAGGGCAGGAACTGCGCCTCGTTGTACTTCATCACCGCGTTGATGGGCACGTAGTCGTCGGTGCCCGACAGGCTGCGGGGGATGCGCAGCATGCCGAAGTAGTGGCTCTCGCCCTTCAGCACGTCGTAGCCGGCCAGATCCCAGAACAGCTCGGTGCTGCCGGCCACGGCCAGCGCGGGCTTGGACACGGGGTTCATCACGTGCAGGGGCAGGATGTACGCATCATCCCGCCAGGCGTCATACCGCCACACGCTCAGCTCGAGCGGCAGCTCGTAGTCGGGGTCGATGTTGTCGACCACGGCGGTCATCTTGCTGAACCCCAGGGTGAAGCTCTTGAGCACGGGCTTGGGGAAGGTGAGCGCCGCGGACCTGTCCCACAGCAGGTACTTCGTCTCCTGACCCTCCTTCTCATCGAAGGCCTCGAGCACGAAGTCGTACGAGTACTGGTCGGCGTTCGTCTCCAGGTAGGTGAGCAGCTTGTTGCCGTCGCTCTCGGCGCAGCCGGCGCGCCAGGACTGCGTCTCGGTGCGCTGCTCGTCCCACTCGAAGACGGAGTAGGGCGTGGCGCGCTTGCCCTTGGGGGGCGGCGTGTTGAACACGGACAGGCGCAGCTTCACGGACTTGAAGAAGGGGGCGATGCGCGGCTCGAACTCGACGAGCTTGCCCATCTTCACGGCCTGGCCGGGATCGGCGTTGCGGATGTCCAGCGGGTTGTCGAAGGCGATGGTCCCCGTGAGCTTCTTCGCCTCGGCGAAGGGGAACTCCGGGACGATGCTCAGCTCGGCGGAGCCCTTGCCGATGAAGCCGGCCTCCAGGGCATCCACCACCACCATGATGCCGCAGCTCTCGCCCGCGATGCTCATGGCGGCGCCCACCTCGCAGGTGCGCTCGACGCCCTGGGACTTCGCCTTGATCAGCACGCGGCACCGGGGCGCCTCGCCGCCTCCGCCGGGGGGCGTGAGGTTCTTCTGCTTGCCCTTGATCTGAATGGTGTACGTGCGCCCCGACTGGCTGTAGCGAGCCAGCTCGAGCTCCAGCGAGACAGGGGGCACGGCGACGAGGCGGATGGCGCCCTCGAAGCCCGGTTCGATCTTCAGCTCGACTTTCCTGCTGGCGGTCATGGCTGTGTACTCGCCGTGGTGGTGGGCGCCTCGAAGGGTGGGTTGCTGAGCCGGGTGCCCACGCTCTCATCGCGGGGTGGCTCCTGCTCGGGCTCGGCGTGCATCAGCTCCTCGGGGAGCTCGAGCGCGGCCTCCAGGCCGCAGGGGCCCTTGAGCGCCGCGTCCGTGGGGATGACGCGCACCTTGCACTTCTTGCCGCCCGCTTGCCGGAGCGCATCCGCCACTTCGCGCAGATCCACCTCCGCGCGCAGCACTCCGTCCTGCTCCAGCCCTCCGAGGGCCACCTTGTTGGGGCTCTTGCGGGGCTGGGTGTAGCGCAGGTTGGCGGGATCGATCTTCAGCGGCTCGGGGCCCGGCTTCTTCGGAGCAACGGGCGCCTCGGGGTTGAAGAACTCGAGCCGGAACGTCTGGCCCAGACCCACGGCGTGGGTGGTGAGCTCGATCTGGCGTGTGTACTCCGCGCCTGCCTTCGGCTTGAGCTCCAGCTTCCCGGAGGGCTTCACCTCGTACTTCTTCGTCTCGGTGGGGGGGATGGTGATCTTCTCGGCCCCCAGCACCACGTCTTTCTTGCGAACGGCGGCGGTGATGTTGAGCGTCGCCTTGGGCACATCGGCGAAGTTCACCTTCCGGGTGACGTAGAGCTGGGCGCCCGGGGTGCCAATGACCTTGGAGGGATTCTCCTTGGATCCATCGGCCCTGCCGATGTTGATGATGGGAGTGGCGGCCTGCCAGAACTTCATGTCCCCGCCGCGAAGCTCCGCGCTCAGTGACAGGCCATTGGCCGTGAGGCTCCAGGTGGGAGCACCCAGGCCGGGGCGGACCAGCACCTCGGGAGCCGCGGTGGACCACTGCTCCAGATACCCGGCCTGAGCCAGGCTCTTGAGCTCCGCCAGCTTCACCTCGGTGGGCTGCACGCCCACGGTGTCGGCCGGCAGCAGCCGCTTATCCAGCGCGCCGCCGCCGTTGGGGAAGAAGCAGCCCATCTGGATGGCGATCTGCTCGCCCGAGCCCAGCTTCTTGAACAGCTCCGCGAAGGTGGCGGTCAGGTCGAACTCGAGCACCACCTCACCGGCGTTGCCGCTCTGCTCGGGCGGGGCGACCTGGATCAGCATCGCCCCCTTGTCCAGCTTGGAGGACGAGGTGATCCAGCCCTGCTTCGTGACGTCGCTCACCGCCTTCTCGAGCTTGGCGGGATCGATGCCCTTGAGCTGAATGGACAGGCCGTCCGCGGCCAGCGCGGACAGCGTCAGGCGCTGGCGTGGCGCGTACGCGACCTGAACCCGCTCCACGGCCTCGACCAGCTCCCAGGCCAGCTTGGGCACGGAGCCCGCGGCGGAGGGGGGAGCGTTCGGCTCGGGCTTCTTCACCGCGTCCAGGAAGGTTTTGAACGTGAAGTGCTGAGTGATGTAGGTGTTCACGTCCTTTACGGTGCCCTGCTGCACGAACCCGTCGACGGTGGCGAACCCGGCCTGTTCGTTGAAGGCGGTGTCCTCGCGCGCCTCGATGGGGATGGCCAGCTCGGTGGTGTACTTCTCGGGCTCCTTGGGGATCTCCACGTTCGCGCCGCCCTGCCAGCAGCGCAGGGTGAGCCAGCCGCGGAGGAACCGGGGGCAGTTCTTCTGGAAGGCGATGCGCCAGGAGCGCCTGGCGCCCGTGAGCTTGACGGGCCCGTTCTTGTCCACGGCGGACTGGGTATCGGCGTCGGGCTGATCGGTCTCCAGCAGGCTGGGGCGCAGGCCCTCCACGTCCAGCGAGCCCAGCGGATCTCCGCCGAGGTTGTCGAGCGCCCACTTGCCCCAGGCGGGGAACTCCAGGGGCTGGATGAACATGCCCTCGACGAACTTCCCATCGCCCAGGGTGAGCGGCACCTTGCCGTTCATCTTGAGCGTCACCGGCTCGCTGCCATTGCCGCGCTGTAGCGCGCAGGCGGTGATGTGCTCGCCCAGACGCAGCGGCTGACGCTTGGAGCGCGCGGGCAGCCAGCCCACGGCGCCCACCTTCTTCATGTCCTCCGAGCGCCACACCGGCTTGTCGGTGAAGCGGATGATCGAGTGGCGCGCCAGCACCATCAACGTCCAGGCCAGGGTGACCGGGTGGACATGGTCCAGGAAGGTGTCGTCGGGCAGCTGCTCATCGTTCGAGGGAGCGCCGGCGAAGAGCGGATCGCCTTGCTCCTCGGGGCCGAGCACGGCCTTCTCGCTGGCGTGGCCCCACCAGGCCACGGACTTCGCGAGCACTTCGATGTCCTTCTTCGTCTGCTCCGGGTCCGTGTTGTCGAGCAGCCGGTCGCCGATCTGCAGCTTGCCGCGCACCTCCAGGTGCGCCTTGAGCTGCTCGGCGATGCCCTTCTCGCTCCAGTCGTTGACGTGCCGGAGGATGACGTTGCGCCAGCGCGTGGAGACCAGGTTGCGGAAGTGCTTCACGTCCTTCTTCAGGGCCTCCGGGTCCGGGCCGCCGCCGGGCTGGATGAAGAAGCCCTCGGGCTCCACGGAGATCTTCTTGGCCCTGGCGGGGATGCGGATGTGGACGCTGGCCTGCTTGCCGTCATACGGCACGGTCTGCTCTTTGCTGCCCGGCTCGAAGGTGAACTTGAGCTTGTAGCTTCCCGGGGGCAGGCAGTCCTTGAAGTTCTCCAGGAAGACCTCGGCCGGGTAGTCAGGCTCGGCCGAGCTCGGGTCCTCCTCCTCGGAGAAGGCCAGGCCCTTGGGGGAGGACAGCAGGCGCTGGAGCACGCCCGCGTCGTAGGACGTCTGGAAGCTCTTGAGCGCCTGGCTCTCCTGTTCGCCCTGGTACTTCGAGGCCGGAGCCAGCTTCAGCAGCTCATCCAGCTCGCCCTGCTTGCCGGAGACGGCGGGCGGATCGAAGTAGTTGTTGGGCTTGTTGGTCTCCTCGAAGAACTTGAAGAAGCCCCGGCCCAGCCCGAGCTTGTCCTCGGCGAACTCGAGCAGCTCCTTGAGCTGGCCCGAGGAGCTGGGAGCAAAGACCTCCCAGTGCAGGAAGCCCTCGCCGTCGCGGCTCTTCGAGTCGATGTAGCCCAGCAGCTCTCCGGCGCGGACCTTGAGGTAGGGGTGGGGGATGGTGACGATCTCCCCGTTGCGCAGGGCGTCGTGCAGCTCCTTGAGATCCTGGTCAGGCCTCTTCCAGACGGCCCGGATGAGGTCCTCCCGGGGCTCGCCAAGCTCCAGGGGCTGGGGCGCTCCGAGCCCCGCGCCCATGGTGTTGAGCTTGCCGCCCTTGAGCTGGGCCAGGGCTCCACCGTCGGCCTGTCCCTCGGGAACTCCCTGCAGCCACTTCACCTGCTGATAGGACGGGTGCTGGGGATCGATCACGGCGACGCAGCCATCGCGCCGCGCGAGCGTCTTCAGCCACGAGACGTCCTGGTACGTCGTCGCGTCGTTCCAGTCCGGCGGCGCCAGGTGCATGTAGAGGCTGTAAAAGCAGAAGCGCTCCGGCTCCGGGCCGCCCTGGGACTTCTTGGGGATGAACTCCTCCACGTCGTGCCGCACGAGGATGAAGGAGTTGTGGTTGCCCGCGAGCTCCTGGGCCAGCGTGTTGGACTGGATGCCAGGGTTCTCCTCGTCCTTCTTGGCATCGGGCGGAGTGGGCAGGGCCTTCACCATGCGCACGGCGACGACGTAGCCCGGAGCGAAGCTGCGCACAGCCTTGCCCACGGGGGCGAAGCGGGAGCTCTCCAGGTGAACGCCGGAGTGCAGGTTGCGCTGGCTGCCAATGGGGAAGAGGCCCGCGGTGGCGCTCTCGGTGTGGATGTAGCAATTGGACGGGCGGAAGCGCTCCTTCTTGTCATCGAAGGGGAAGGCCACCGAGCGCATCACGTTGGTGTAGAGCAGCTCCGGCGGCACGGGCGTCCAGCGGTGCGAGTACATGAAGGTGCCGCCCTTCCTGTCGGGCTCGCAGTAGTCCATGAACAGATCGCCACGCACCGTGCTCAGCGGGTTGTCCTCGAAGAGCTTCCGGGCCCGGATCATCACCAGCGACGCCTGAGCGCTGTCCCACTCTCCCGAGACGATGCGGATCAAGTCATGCTTGCCGTTGAGTGACTTGATGCCCGCCACGTCCGTGGGCGCCTTGGGCGTGGGCGGGGTGAGCATGCCCGAGCTGATCTTCCGCTGCTGGGTGGCGGGATCCGCGACGACGAGCCAGAGGTGGCGGCCCGTGTCGTCCGTCACGTAGGCATAGCCCACGATGAGGATGAGGTGGACCGGTGCGTTGAGGGTGAGCGAGAAGCCCGAGTAGAGGACGACGGGGTTATTGGAGGTAAGCGCCTGGAGGATGGTCTCCAGCCGTGAGGCAATGTGCTGAGGGCTGATGGCGATCTCAGTCGCACGCGCCTGCCGGTTGGGCTCGTCGTAGGGGAGGATGACGCCAGGGCGGAACCCGAGGATCGCGCCGGTATGGAGCAGCCTGGCCTTGGCCGCTCTGGCGAAGTCAGACGGTGGGCGGACCGCGAAGCCGTCACCGCCATCCGCGGCGACACCATAGACGGAGTAGCCCTGCACGTTGCTGGTGTGTGGGGAGTCCACGGGATCGGTGTGAAACGCCCGCTCACCTCCCGGGTAGCGCAGATCGACGAAGTTGCCAGGCGTGCCCGCGTTCCAGTGGGTGATGAACTTCGACGTAACGTCTCCGCCCTGGACCAGCTGGTAGTAGTTGAACGCCATGGACGAGGAGGTGCGTCCACACCAGTCCTGGGGGCCACCCTTGTAGTGCTGCCCCAGCAGCGGGACCTTGAGGATGTGATACTCGTCCAACGCGCTCAGCAGCTCGTCGGGGATCTCGTACTTCCAGTCAGGCAAGTACCGGGTTGTTTGAGCCATGGAGTGTGTCCGGCCTAGGGGCCGCCCTCCCTGCAGGGCTTGCGTTCCTCGGGGTAGCGCTTGAGCTCGTAGGAGTAGAGCGTCTTTCCCAGGGCGCCCTGGTCGCTGCCAGACTCTGGAAGCTTGAAGATGTGCTGGGTCACCTTGCCCCGGCCCTCTGTGTCTTCAAGCGTCAGCGCGAGTTCGTTTCCCTGCTGGGTGACCGCGGAGATCCACCAGCCCTCACCCCCGTCCCACTCCGGGTGCTCCACCGAGAAGAGCCAACGCCCCTGCATGTCGGGATGGAACTGCAGAAGGAAGGGTCTCTTCAGGCAGTCACTCCAGTACATGCGAAGGTTCTCCCCTGCGCCACGCAGGTGGCCCCACGTCTTGGGAACCGCATCCAGGAGGGCCTGGGAGTTCTCATCCAGGACGTATTTCCCGAGTGGAAGGAGGCGATCGTCGTCGGACGTCGTCTTGGCGCCCGTGAAGAGCGCTTTCTCCATCACGGGAGTCGAAGCGAAGCTGGTTCGCTCGTGGACCTCGCCCGTCACCCGGTGTGGTTTCTTGCTGTAGCGGTAGGCGCCTCGGTAGACGGTCACGTTCTCGCCGTTGCTGATAGCGGCCACGAACAGGTTCTTCCGGGTCTCGGAGCGCATCTTGACGTTCCTGAGGCTCATTCCGCTGCACCGGGCGATGCAGGCGGGCGCATCGTCCTGGGGGTAGCAACCGCACTCGAAGGTTCGCTTCACCTTGGGCTTCTTGCTGGCCGCGGCGAGCTGCAGGTTGCGCTCGAAGAAGAGCGCTCCCAGTTGCTTCTGCAGCGCGGCGTCCTCTGGCGCGAGGCTCGCGGCCCTCAGCGCGCTGTCCAGGCGCTGCTCGAGCTTGAGCTTGGGGTTGTTCGCCTCGGCCTTGAGCTTCTCCAGCGAGGGCTTCTCGGGCCCCAGCAGGGGAGCCGAGGCGTAGCCCTCTTTCTCACCGCAGCGCACCTTGAGCCACTCGCCCGGCAGCTTCTCGGAGACGAGGCACTCGGTGCCGATCGGCAGCTTCTCCAGGGCCTCGGCGTCCTTGGAGGGCTCCTTGCGCAGGTTGATGGAGGAGCCGAGCACGTAGAACCGTTGCTCGGTGGCGGCGCCGCTCGCGGTCGTCGCAAGTAGCAGGGAGATCAGCAGCGATTGCATCTTAGCTACTGTGCCACAGGGCCCTCACGGCGCCCATGTGTGCTCGGGGAGCAGGTGAAGCGGCGGGGCGGCGCTGAGGCTAGGCCGAAAACCGGAACACGGGCGGAGCGGGCACCTTGGCCACGCGCAGGATCTGGCGTGGGCCCGAGGCCATCAGGCTCAGCTCCATCGGGCGGGCGATGTAGATGATGCCGGGGGTGTCGCGGCGGGTGAGGATGAACTTGCCGCTGCTGTCCGTCTCCCGGCAGCCCACGTCGAGGAACAGGCGCTTCTGGATCTGCTTGGGATCGGTGGTGCCCCAGTTGAACTGGGCGAGCTCGTCCACCGAGAGTCCGTTGGCCTCGGCGACGCTTTCGAGCGTCTCGCCATCGGAGACCTTGTACTGGATGAGCCGCGCGAGGAAGCGCCCCGAGGCCTTCTTGGCGCCCTTCCGCGGAGGCGCGGTGCCCGCGCCGGACTTCAAGAAGGCCAGCGTCTCGTCCAGGGTGGCGCCATCGATGACGGACTTCACCTCGACGAGCCCGGGTTGGACGTTCGAGACGCGGATGGTGCCCGAGCCATCGGTGGAGGCCTGCTGCGTGCCGCCGCCGGGCAGCTTGAGCTTCAGCTTGATGCCGGAGATGGGCTCGTCGGTGACGTCATCGACGACCTGCAGCGAGAAGGCGAGCTTCTCCTCGACCGGAGGAGGAAAGAACGTCTCCTCCTTCTTGACGGTGCGCAGCAGGCCGCGCAGCGGGACCACGGGGGCCTCGGCCAGACGCAAGCGCCCGTCCATCAGCTGCGTGGCGGCGCGGCGCACCAGCTCCTCCACGGGCGCGGTGCCGAACGCCGTCGCGGAGACGTAGCCGTAGGTCAGCTCGCGCAGCACCTGCAGGTTGAAGTGATCCTGCGCCAGGTGACGCAGCCACCCCTGCAGCTGGAACGGATCCGCGTGCACCACGGGCTTGTGCTTGGCGGGGAGCGGCTCATGGAAGCTCAGCACCACGTACTGGCGAAGCCCATCGCGCAGGCGATGGCTGAAGGACTGGACGGACTTTTCCTTGCCCTTGCGCGCTTCCGGCACCATGGCTGAAGACCTGAACACAGCAACAGCGGGAGCGTCAATCCGACCTCGGCTCACTCCCGGTGGGCCAGCGCCGGTGACATGTAGAGCGACTCCACGGTGTGCTCGGTCCGGCCGGCCAACGTCGCTTGCGAGGACCTGCCGGCCTCCAGCTCCAGATGGGTGAGCCGCAGCCCGGCTGGAAGCGGCTCGCCATAGCTTCTGGCGCCGCAGCGCCCGTCGTAGCTGAGCAGGAACGGGATGCGACGGGAGTTCAGCTCCTCCAGGACGGAGATCAACCGGTCCCGGCTCAAGCCCTGGTGGTAGCGCTTGTGGGGACCCTCGGTGGTGCCTTGCCACGGCGGGTCCAGATAGACGAGGTCCGCGCTGCTGGCGCTCTTCAACGTCGCCTCGAAGTCCCCACCGAGGACCCGCGCTCGTCCCGCGAGCAGCGCCGAGGCTCCCTGGAGCTCCCGCCGCATCTTCTCGGGCCTCATGCCCAGCCGCCGCTTGTCGGCGGACTGGTTGAACAGCCCCTCGCCGTTGAACCGGGGGGAGTTCTTGACGCACCGGGCGAGCAGATACAGCAGCCGGGCCGCACCCCCTGCCCGGTTGTACTCGTCGCGAACCTGAAAGTAGTAGCGGGTGTCACCTTCCGTCTGGCCCCGCCAGAGCTCCTCGTACTCGGAGCCAAGCCGTTCCGGATCGGAGATGATCCTCTTCCACAGCTCCACCAGGGGACTGAGGGAGTCGGCAATCACGAACGCATCGGCGATGCGCAGCTTCGAGGCGGCCAGCGTCAGCGCGGCCGAGCCGGCAAATGGCTCATAGAGCTTCGTGAACCGCTGCCCCTCGAGGAGCGCCAGGATCCGAGGTGCCAGGGCGCGCTTGCTTCCCTGGTAGGGAATCGGATGAGGCACCTGCGACCTGGCCTCGGCTTCCGCGGCCGACTTCGTCACGCCCAGCCTTTCCGTGTGCTTCCTTCACTCAGAGGTAAGGGGATTCTTACAGAGTGCGAGAGTCAAGGGGCAGCCAGCAAAACCGGAAACACGACACTTGGTCGCTTGACAGGCAAGCTTATTTAATTCAGTATTTCTGTGCCCCTGCCGTAGTGGCCCCACAAGGAGCAACAAACATGCTGGATCTCTCCCTTGAGTCGTTTGACCTGAACGATCTGTCTCTCGATGGCCTGGAGGTCTCGGAGGTTCGTGACGCCAAGGCGATGCCGGAGACGGCCGCTTCATCTGGCTCTTCTTCCTCCTCGTCGTGCTCGTGCTGTGGCAGCTGCTCGTGCTGCTGCGGCGACTCGCCCGAGGTTGTCGCGGCGGAGTAGTCGCTGATTTGCCCTCATGGTTCAGGGCAGCCAAGGGGAACTACCTCTCTGGAGGTGGTTCCCCTTGTTGTATGTTGGACTCCATGAGCCGCGGCGGGTGGGCCGTCGGCTCTGGCCGCGCAAGCAGGAAGGGCGGGACGTGATTGCCATCGAAGGTCATCTGCTCTTCCGCTTCAACAACGTGGCGTTCTCTCCGCTGGCGGAAGAGGGCTCTGAGCTGCTGCGGGCCGTCGATGAGCTGCTGCGGCTGGAGCGTTGGGAACAGGCTCACAAGCAGGCCATCTGCCACAAGCTGTACGAGGCCTTCGCTCGCGCCTCGGACAAGGAGGCTAGCCGCCCGCTGCTGAACCTCAAGAGAGACATCTTTGGCGACCGGGATACGAAGGTGTCCGCCGAGGTGGCTCTGGCCCTGTGCCCCGACGATGCGCTGGCCGAGTGGTACCGGGGGCGGGCGCGCCGGGCGGAGCTGATCACTCGCCTCACGCCGCTGTATGAGCAGGGACTCACCCAGGAGCGCCAGCGCCTGCGGCAGTTGCTGGGCCAGCCGCGCTTCATGCAGGCCTGCATCGTTTCCAGCGCCTCGATGTACGACGCGGTTCGCAGCTACACGGGCACGCCGGTGGAGAAGCACGACGGGCGGCGCCGGAAGATGGAGTACTCGCTGCTGCAGTACCTCACCCGGGCCGTGTACCGGACAAGCCCATACAGCTTCTACACCTCGGTGGCCCTCGGCCTGTGGGATGGACCGGACGCCTCCTCGCTGCCGCTGCGCGTGGGCTCCACGCGCGCGGTCCAGGTGGAAGCCAACCACGCCGTCACCCGCCGGCTGCTGGACGCGCTGGTGAAGCGGCCCGAGCTGGCCAGCCACCTCGAGTACCGGCTCTCGGATGGGCTCCGCGTGGTCGACGGCCGCCTGGCCTTCGACATCTCCGTGGATGATCCGGTGAACCAGCCGCGCGTCTACGGCACCACCCAGAAGCGGGGGAGCCTGCCACTCACGGCCACGCTGGTGGCGCTGCGCAAGTGGCTGGAGTCCTCGCCTGGTGGCTGCCGGCCTCATGCGGCCATCGTGGAAGCGCTGAGCGCGGCGGTGAAGGGGGCCAGCCGCGAGCAGGTGCGCGCTTACGTGGACAGCCTGATCACCGCCGGGCTGCTGCGGCCCTCCGTGCCACTGCCCGAACAGACGACGCCGATCGCCGCCGAGGCGGGCGCCTTCCTGCGCAAGCTTCCCCAGGAGCTGGCGCAGCGCGCCGCGGACTTGCTGGGGGCAGTCACCGGCATTCATGACGGGTTCTCTGGCATGGATGCGGCGGCCCGGAGCGGCGCCATGCGGGCGCTGGAGGGCCACTGGAAGAACGCCTTCGAGCTGGTGGGGGCCCAGGCCCCCGCCAACACACCCCTCCTTTACGAGGACACGGCGCTGCCAGGTGTCTTGCGGCTGGACTCCGCGCCCTGGAGCAAGCCCGTCGAGGATCTGCGCGCGCTGGTGGACGTGCTGGGCAGCCTCTATGATCCGTCGCACGTGCTCAAGGCGCTGGTCTGCGACGAGTTCGTCCGGCGCTACGGGGCGGGCGGCGTCTGCACGGACATCGATAGCTTCATCGAGCTGGCGCCTCAGCTCTACACCCGCTGGTTCGAGATCGCGCTGCGCGCGCTGCCCCAGGAGCTGGCCAGCCGCCATCCCCATCTGGCGACCCTTCGCACCGTGAGGGCCCGGCTGACCGAGCACCTGCTGTCGCGGCTGAGTGAGCCGGAGGAGATCTCCATTGATCCGGCCTTCCTGCGCGAGCTGGCGGCGGCCATTCCGCCAGAGCTGACGGCGGACTGGAGCGCGTACAGCGCGTTCGTCCAGCCAGAGGTCGTCGGGGGGCGAGTCGAGCGGCTCGTCGTCAATCACCTGTACAACGGGCTGGGGCAGTACGCGAGCCGCTTCCTGCCGCTGCTGGGCGAGGAGGCGCTGGGGGTGGTGCGCCAGTGCATCGACCGCTTCTTCCCCCAGGAGCACATCGTGGCCGGGGTGAGGCCGGTGGTGGGCTTCAACGCCAACCTGCACCCGCGGATGGCCCGGACCGACGTGGCCCTGGATGCGCATGCTCCGCCCGAGGCCCTGCGGTTGAGCGAGCTGGTGCTGGCGCACGACACCGCCCTCAACCAGGTGGTGCTGCGCAAGGCCGGCACGGGCCAGCCCGTGACGATGCTCTACTCGGGCTTCCTCATCACCTACCTCTTGCCGCCCAAGCTCAGCTTCCTGGCCTCGCTGGGAGGCAACGGCCCGCTCACCTTCGGCTTCCATAACGCCGCCGACGCGCGGCTGGGGCCCGAGGGGCGCCGGCAACTGCGCCACTTCCCACGGGTGACGTATGGCGGGGTGGTGCTCTTCCGGCGTCGCTGGCACGTGCCGGCCGCGCTGATGCCGCGCCAGGGGCCCGCCGAGACGGAGGCGGCCTACTTCACCCGCCTCAACCAGTGGCGGCTGAGCCAGGGCCTGCCAGAGGAGTGCTTCCTGCGCTCGCGGGCTGCCGAGGCCGAGCAGGGCGTCAAGCCCGAGGAGTGGGCTCAGCAGCTCGCCAAGACGCGCGAGAAGGCGCAGTACCTGGACTTCCGCAGCTGTCTGCTGGTGCGCCTGCTGGCGAAGTGGCTGCGCGACAACGAGCAGGCCGATCTCGTTCTCGAAGAGGTGCTGCCGGCCGTGTCCCGCTCGGTGGTGGAGACCTCCGAGGGGCGGCACGCCACCGAGGCAGTCATCGAGCTGAGCCGGCGTCGCGGGGACTGGCAGAGCACATGACCGACCGATTCGCTGTCCATGCCGTCTACTACCAGGATCGCAAGGCGGCACTGCTGCGCGAGTGCGTGGTGCCCCTGGCGATCGAGCTGAGCGAGCACCCGGCAGTCCAGCGCGTCTACGTGGAGCGGCACTGGCTGCATGGCCCGCACGTGCGCATCTGCGTGCGCGCCGAGTCCTCCGCGATCCGCGAGGAGGTGGAGCGCGGCGTGCTGCCGCGCCTGCGCGCCTGGCTGGAGCAGCACCCCTCGACGACGGTGATCGAACCGGAGCGCTACATGGCGCTCAGCCACACGCTGGGCACGCGCGAGCTGGTGCGGCCTCCCTATGAGCCGCTCTGGAAGGACAATACCGTCTTCATCGGCGAGCACTCGGCCCGGGAGGATCTGCTCGGCAACGCGAAGGTGGTGGACGCCACCGAAGCCTTCTATGGCAATGCCCTGCGGCCGGTGCTCGCCTTCCTCCATGCGGTGGGGGACAACGACGGCGCCCGGCTGAGCCACGGCATGCATCTGCTCACCATGATGGCGGCTTCCTACCCGCGTGGAGGGCTCTTTCCCGGCCACCTGTCCCTGCGCTCGCACCTGGAGGACTACCTCTTCGAGCAGGATCGGCAGGGGAGGCTGCGCGCCGCCTTCGCCCAGCGCTACGAGCGGGTGCGCCCCGCGGTGCTCGAGGCGCTGGGCAAGCTCTCGGCGGATCTGTCACAGGGGCGCTACACCGGCGGCGAGCCGCTGCTCCAGCAGTGGGGGGCGTTCTTCGAACGGAGCATGGCGGAGGCGCTGGAGCTGGCTCGTGGCAGGCACATCGTCGAGGACCCCACGCCCCTGATGCAGGCCGCCGCGGAGCGGGTGAACGCCGAGGCCCAGAAGAAGTGGGAGTTCGGAGATCAGCGCGATTACAGCGAGTTCCACACCGTGCTGCGCGGGTTCAACTTCCTGGAAGAGCGCGTGGACGTGGTGGAGTTCTCCGCGTACCGGTGGCAGCTCAACCTGCTCTACTCGGTGCTGACGCTGCTCGACATCTCTCCGCTGGAGCGCTGGTACATCAACTACGTCATCGCCGAGTCCATTCAGGTGCTCTTCGGCCGGACATGGAAGGAGCACTTCCAACTGCTGCGTAAGCGCTACCTGCCCGAGGCTGAGTCATGAGCGCCGCATCCCCCGAGCCCACGGACGTGAGCCGCAAGGTCTACCGGCTGCGGCCCTCCGTGCACTTCGCGCCCCTGGAGGCCGGGGTCTTCTTCAAGAGCTGGAGCCGGTCCTTCTCCTTCAAGGGGCATGCCTCGCTCTATCCACTCTTCGAGCGGCTGCTGCCACACCTGGAGAAGGGCGTCCGGGTCGGGGACCTGCTGGGGGCCGTGCCAGAGAACGTGCGCCGTGTCATCTCCACGCTCCTGGAACAGCTCGCCAGCCACGAGATGCTGCTGGATATGGAGGGGCTCTCGCGGCCTCCGCCGGGCCCCGAGGCGGAGGCCTTCGCCAGCGCCATCTCGTACCTGGAGTCAGTGGCGGCCGATCCCTATGCCGCCTTCGCCCGGCTGCGGCAGGCGCGCGTGCTGGTGGGCGGCGCGGGCCCCGGCCTGTTTGCCTGCGTGCGCTCTCTGGCGGCCATGGGAATCGGTCACCTGACGTGCGCGACGGACGAGGCCGAGCCGCTGGCGGCCTTGCTGAAGCAGCATTCGCTGCTCACCTCGGAGCTCATCCCCGCGGAAGCGCTGACCGCCCGGGCCTCTCAGGCGCCCTGGAGTCTGGTGGTGCACCTGCCGCGCGAGGCGGACGTGCAGGCCGTGGCCCGGCTGGAGGCAGGCACCGCCAGCCCGCTGCTGCAAGCGCTGGTGGGCGAGTCGCTGGGCGTGCTGGGCCCTGTGGGGCACCGCGAGGGCCATGGGCTGGGGGCCGCGCTCACGCGGATGGGGGCGCCGCTGGGCAGGGTGGGCGAGGCCTCGCCGATCCTGGCCACATACCTGGGCAACCTGGCGGCCTTCGAGGCTTTCAAGCGGATGGCGGGGGTGCCCTCGGCCACCCAGCAGAAGCAGTGCGGCCTGGTCCAGCGCGAGTCGCTTGTCTCCAGCTTCCACGCGGTGGAGCCGCTTGCGGCGCCGGCCGAGACCGATGCTCAGTCGCTGCGTCTGGCCCTCAAGTCCTTCCAGCGGTCGGTCGATGCCGTCGATCGCAAGGCGCTGATCGGAGATCTGCAGCCGCTGACCGATGAGTTCTTTGGCCTGGTGGGTGCGCCCCACCCGGGCAACCTGCCGCAGATGCCGCTCTTCGTCTGCGCCTCCACGCCGCGCGCTGGCGGGCAGCCCGTGCTGGGCTTCGCCCGGAGCGCCGATGAGGCTTCCGAGCACGCCCTGCTGGCCGCGTTCCGCCAGTTGGCCGAGGCGGGTGCGGCGGAGGTGGTGCCCGTGCTCGAGTTGCGCACGGAGGAGAGCCTGCGCCTGGCACGCCAGCCCTGGCTGTCCATGGCCTCCGGCTTCAGCTACGCGGAGTGGCTGGAGAGCGGACTGCGGGCGAGCCTGCTGCGGCACATCGCCCGGGAGAGCGACCTGAAGCTCGAGGTGCGGGCCACCACGGTGGAGCTCGGCCAGCTGGCCAGCAGCGCGGGTCCAACCTGGAAGACGCTGAGCCTGCGGCTGGGACGCCGGGTGTCCGTTCACCAGCTGAGCCTGCCGGCCATCCCCGGCTTTCACGCGATCGCTGTCCTGGAAGGCGAGCGCACCCTGGGGCTGGCGGCCGCACTGAACTTTGAACAGGCGCTGGAGAGGGCCCTCCAGGAGGCGATTGTCCGGGTCCAGCTCGAGGCCAGTACGCCCCAACTGCCCGAGCGCGCCTCGCTGCGCCAGCGCGTGGAGCAGGCGGCAACCAGCCCGGTGAACATGGCGGCGGGCTCGCTCGAGGAAGTGCTCGCGGCGCTGGAGCGGGCGGGCCTGTCGGTGCTGGTGCACCCGTGGCTCGGCGAGCCGGGGATTATCGGGCGGGGTCTGCTGCTGGGCTGGGTGGGCATTCATGGCCGGTAAAGCCGTGTACCTGCTGGGCGAGGGCCCTTTGTTTCACGCCCTCGCGGCGCTGCTGGAGCCCGGTGGGGCCACCGTCCGGCTGAGCCGCATCGAGGACATCGCCGCGCAGGCGTCGCCTGGCCTGGTCGTCTCCGTTCACTCGGGCTGGCGCCAGGAGCGCGAGTTGGCGGTGCAGCGGGCCTGCAAGGCCGCCGGGTTACCGCTGCTGCACGCCCGGCTGGATGTATCCCTGGGCGTCATCGGGCCGTGGTTCGAGCCTGGCGCGCCCGGTTGCGCCCTCTGCGCGGAGCTGCGGCGCCGTCAGGTGGCCAGCCTGCCACCCAAGGATCTGCGGGCAGCCCGGGGCCTGGTGAGCCCGGCTCCGTGGGTGGACCTGCTGGCGCTCAGGGCCGCCGAGGCGGTGACGCGCTATCGCGATGAGGGCGCCACGTCCCAGGGGAGCATCTACGTGCTCCAGGGCACGGATCTGGCGGGCCAGTGGCACCATTTCGTCCCGGCCTCGGACTGCCCGGAGTGCGGACAGCTGCCGGCGGACACCGCGGAGCAGGCCCGGCTGGAGCGGCGGGCGTGCCCGCAGCAGGAGCCCGAGCACTTCCGCACGCGCCAGCTGTGGCTCACCCAGCCGCAGGTGCGCGGCGAGCTCTACGACTGGCGCTATGGCCCGGTGGCGCACGTGTACCGGGTGCAGAACGCCCCCATGGCGATGATGGCGGCGGAGTTTCCCATCCATGACGATGGGCAGCGTGAGTCCGGCTGGGGCCGGGGCCGCGCTTACCTGCGCAGTGAGGTGGTGGCCTTCATCGAGGCGCTCGAGCGCCACTGCGCCATGCGCCCACGCGGCCGGCGCACGGCGACACGGGGCAGCTACCGCCAGCTCCAGGCCAACGCCCTGGATCCGGCATTGCTGGGGCTGCCCGAGCTGCGCGCCCACCCCACCTCCCGGCTGCGCGAGTACACGCCCGAGCTGGAGATGGACTGGGTCTGGGGCTACTCGTTTGGCCAGCAGCGGCCCGTGCTGGTGCCCGAGCAGCACGCCTATTACTGGCACCGCGCCATCCCGCCCGCCGAGCACTTCGTGCAGTCCACCTCCAACGGCGCCGCTTCGGGCTCCTCGCTGGAGGAGGCCATCTTCCACGGCATCCTGGAGGTGATCGAGCGCGATGCCTTCCTGCTGGCCTGGTATGGCCGGCTGGGGATGCCGGAGATCATCCTGGATGGGACGGAGAGCGCGGACATTGGCGTGCTGGCCGACCGGATCGAGGAGCGGGGCTACCGGCTGCACCTCTTCGACATCACCACCGAGGTGGGCATCCCCGCGGTGTGGGTGCTGGCGTACGAGCCAGGCAGCGATCGGCCCAAGTCCTTCTGCGCGGCGGGGGCCAGCCCCAACCCCGAGGACGCGGTGCTCTCGGCGCTCAATGAGCTGGCGCCCAGCGTCTACCTGTACGAGCGCGGCAAGAAGCACAGCCAGGAGGCGCTGGAGGAGATGCTGCGCGATCCGTTCAAGGTCCGCACGCTGGAGGACCATGTGGCCCTCTACACGCTGCCTCAGGCGTTCGAGCGCTTTGACTTCCTGCTCAAGCCCGATCGCAAGCGGATCCCACTGAGCCAGGTGCAGCCCGACTGGCGCGACCGCTGGGTCCGCGGGGATCTGCGCGAGAGCCTGGAGTTGCTGTTGGCACGCCTGCGCCAGGCGGGCATGGACGCCATCTCCGTCGATCACACGGGCCCGGAGCAGCAGCGGCTGGGCCTGCGCAGCGTCAAGGTGCTGGTGCCGGGGGCGCTGCCGATGACCTTCGGGCATGTCAACCGGTGCGTCCAGGGCCTGCCGCGACTGCTGACCGTGCCCGCTCAGCTGGGCTACTGGGCCAGGCCCAAGGCCTACGAGGAGCTGGAACTGCCGCCCCATCCGTTCCCATGATCCGGCCCTCTGTCTCGGCGGCGGAGCGCAGGCGCCTGCTCGAGTTCGTTCATGCGCAGTCGTATGGGAAGACGGTCAGCACCGTCAGCACCATCTGGCGGCCGCGCATCCCCGGCCTGGATCCCTCGGCTCGCCCCGTGCCGCTGGAGCCGGGGGCCGCCGGGCAGTTGACGGGGCTGGCCTACGCGCCTTTTCAGGACGCGCCGGCCCGCGGTGAGCCGCTGGAGCGCATCCACGCCGTCCTCTATGGCGCCATGGGTTTGCTGCGGCACGAGCCCGCCAACCCCTACAACCCTCACCGGGCGTTTCCCTCCGCGCGCAGCCTCTTTCCCATTCAGGCTTACCTGCTTCAGGGGGCCTGGGCCGCCCGGTACGATCCGCTGGGGCACCGCCTGGAGCCCGTGGCCGGCAGTGGAGCGCCGGATGGCCCGGCGCGCATCGCCCTGGTGGGCTGCCCCCTGGGCATCCCCGACTCGTACGGGACGCTGCGCTACGCGCTCACGGTGCTCGAGGCGGGCCACGCGCTCTACAACCTCACGGCCGTGGCGCGGGCGCTGGGCCTGCGGGCCACCGTCACGCTGGGGTTCGATGACGCGTGGCTGATGGCCCGCCTGGGCCTGGCGGGCTCCGAGGAGTGGATGCCGCTGGCCATGGTGGAGCTCGAGCCGGGCGCCTCGGAGCCCGAGGCTCACGCGGACGCGCGGAGACCGGCTCCTGCCGCCCAGGAGGAGCCATTCGCATGGTTGGACCGCGCGGGCTGGCTGCGGGCAGGGGAGGTGGCATGGTGGCGCGCCATCGAGGTGCCTGAGCCACCCTCGGTGCCCTCCCAGGGCCGAAGGGATCTGAAGGCCGCCGTGGGCCTGCCCTCGTTGGAGGAGGTGTTGTACACGCGCTCTTCCGGGCGCAGCACCGCGGGCCTGAGCGCCCAGGTGACGCGGGTTCCCGGAGAGCTGGTGCACACCGCGCTGCACCTGGGGCTGCGCCGGCCGCCACTGGAGCTATCCACCCGCGCCGTGTCTCCGTCGGGGCTGCGCTTCCTGCTCGTCGCGGAGCGGGTGAGTGGGCTCGATGACGGCCTGTACGAGCTCTTCCCCGAGTCCGGGGCGCTCGTGTGCCGACGTCAGGGGCGCCTGCTCTCTGGCCTCCAGCAGGCGTTCTCCTATCCGCCCATCAACGTCAACATCCTGTCGATGAATGCCGCCTGGCTGCTGGTGGTGGATCCTCCCCAGGTGATCGACCGCTGGGGGGCGCGGGGCGTACGGCTGGCCAACCTCGAGCTGGGCTGGGTGGCCCAGGGGCTGGGCTGCGCCATGGCCGCGCACGGGCTGTTCGCACGGCCTACCCGCAGCTTCGACGAGGCCCGCCTGGACGAGCTCCTGGGCCTGGGGCCTGGAGAGATGGTGGGCTACCAGATCCTCTGCGGCCTGAGCCGCTTCCATGATTTTCTCTTCGATCTGCGCCTGCCTCCCATCGGGCAGAGGAAGTCATGACGAGCCCCTGGACCTCGCTGCACATCTTCTTCCACGCCGACGCGCTGGCCACGGACCGGTTCCTGGTGGAGGGCGTGCTCCCGGCGGTGAGCGGGCTGGCCCGGCAGGGCGGACTCCAATCGTGGTTCTTCATCCGCTACTGGGAGGGAGGCCCCCACATCCGGCTGCGGCTGAGGGGCTGCACGCCCGAGGGGGTGAAGCAGGTGGAGGAGGCGCTGACGGGCTACCTCCAGAAGCAGCCGGCGCTACCCCAGCCACTGCAGGCGCGGGAGTACTACCGCACCTTCACCTCGGACAGCGACCCGGTGGCCACCTACGGCTGGCACACGGACCGCACCATCGTCCCCATTGCCTACGTGCCCGAGCTGGACCGGTACGGGGGCGAGGAGGGGATGGCCGTCAGCGAGGAGCTGTTCAGCGGCTCGAGCCAGGTGGCGCTGGCGCTGGTGCGCACGGTGCCCGAGCACGGCAAGCGCATGGTGGTGTTGGTGGACCTGCTGCTGGCCATGCTGGAGGGCATGGGCCTGTCGCGCCTGGAGGCGGTGGACTGGCTGCGCAGCACGGTGAACGCCTGGCCCCGCTTCTTCCTCATCTCGCAGGCCCAGGTGGTGGAGCGCTGCCAGCTGGCGGAGAAGGACTTCCTGAGCAAGCAGCCGGTGTGGATGGAGCGGCTGCCCAAGGTTCGCAAGAGCCTGGAGGCAGGGGGCGCTCAGCCCTCGCTCTTCGCCGTCTGGGCCCAGCAGGTGCGCGGCGCCATGCAGCGCTACCGCGAGCTCGAGAGCCAGGCAAAGCTCACGATGAAGCCGGTGGACATCCTGCGCTCGCAGCTCCACATGCTGCACAACCGGCTGGGCCTGACCATTCCCGAGGAGTGCCACGTGGCGTGGCTGGCCTCGCTGATCCTCGCGGGCACCGACCCGGCCCTGCCCGGCACGGTGGACGGGGCGGAGGCCTCGGACCGTCGCTTCCACGAGCAGAGCAAGCTGTCGCGTCACGTGCGCGCGCAGATGGGGCCCGCGGACACCGAGTTCTCGGACGAGCCTCCCGCGCCTCTGCGTTGGCCGGGCCGCGAGCCGGTGGCGCTGCCCGCGCAGGGGCCCGAGCGCCTTCAGCTCTCACTGGGCGAGGCGCTGCTGGCGCGCCGCAGCCGCTACGGCGGCTATGGCGGCACCGTGGCCCTGGAGGAGCTGGCCACGCTGCTGCAACTGTCCGCCGGCTACGTGCGCACCATGGAGGTGCCCCGGCCGCAGCAGCCCCTCAAGGTGCGCCTGCGTGCCTACCCCTCCGCCGGGGCCCGCTATCCGCTGCGCACCTATGTGCTTGCCCGCCGGGTAACGGGGCTGGAGCCCGGGCTGTACCGCTACGACGACCTGGCCCACGCCCTTCAGTGGGTGGCGCCCGCGCCGGATGCGGCGCTGATACGCTCCTGCTCGCCCTTCCTGCAGCAGGAGGCGCAACCCGCGATCGACGCCACCGATGCCCCCCTCTGGCTCTTCACCACGGCGGATCTCACCTACCAGCGTGAGCGCTATGGCCCCCGCGCGCTCCGGCTGGTGCTGTTGGAGTGCGGCCACCTGGCGCAGAACCTCTGCCTGGCGGCCACGGCGATGAACCTGTCCTGCATCACCGTGGGGGGCTTTTATGACGACCTGCTCAACCAGGTGCTGTACCTCGACGGCGTCAATCAAGCAGTGTTCTACATGCTCCCGGTAGGTAGGCGTTAGCCATGGGCTCCATAGAGGTGAAAGTGTCCGAAGCGCAGTCTCCGCAGACGCCCCCGAAGGCGCACGGCGAGCCTCCCTCGCTGGAACTGGAAGGTGTCAGCAAGAGCTATGGCGCCGTACGGGCGCTGGAGAACCTCAACCTCACGGTGCGCAGGGGAGAGATCCTGGGCCTGCTGGGGCCCAACGGCGCCGGCAAGAGCACCACCATTCACCTGCTGCTGGGGCTGCTGAAGCCCACCACCGGGCGGGTGCGCGTGTTCGGGTTGGATCCCATGGTGCCCGAGAACCGCATCCACCTGGGGGCCATGCTTCAGGGCACCCGGTTGCCCACCCGGCTGCGGGTGGGGGAGATCATCGAGCTGTTCTCCAGCTATTACCCGGCGCCCTTCGCCCACAAGGACACGCTGGCCATGGCCGAGCTTCAGGGGCTGGAGAACCGCCTGCTCAACGCGCTGTCCTCGGGGCAGCGGCAGAGGGTGCGCTTCGCGCTGTCCATCTGCGGCAACCCGGAAGTCATCCTGCTCGACGAGCCCACGGTCAATCTGGACGTGGAGGCACGCCGCCGCTTCTGGGGGCGCATCCGCGAGATTGCCTCCGCGCAACGCACCATCGTGCTGACCACGCACTACCTGGAAGAGGCGGACGCGCTGGCCTCCCACATCGTGCTCATCCACAAGGGCCGGCTGCTCAAGCAGGGCTCGCCCCAGGTCATCAAGGCGCAGGTGGAGGGGCAGCACGTCACCTTGATGACGAGGCTGTCCGTGAGCGAGCTGCTGACCATCCCCGGCGTCAAGAAGGCGCAGGCCAATGGCGAGTGGATGGAGCTTGTCGCCCTGCCGGACGTGCCCATTGCCCGCGAGCTGTACCAGCGCGATCCCGAGCTGAAGGGGCTCACGGTGAAGCCGGTGGGGCTGGAGGATGCCTTCTTCGAACTCATCTCACGAGAGGACAAGTCATGAGCGCGGCACCTCAGGCGCTGGCCCAACCGGCCCCCCGCCGCAGCCTCGTCCGCATCTACCTGCTGGAGATCAAGGCCGAGTTCCTCAAGCTGCTGCGCACGCCCACCTTCGTCGTGCCGACGATCATCTCGCCCCTGATCTTCTACGTCATCTTCGGGCTGACCTTCGCCAGCCAGATGGTCGACCGGGTCGGGGTGACGACGTACATGCTGGCCACCTACGGCACCTTCGGCGTCATCGGCGTGTCGCTGTTCGGTTTCGGCGTGGGCATCGCCACCGAGCGGGCTCAGGGGTGGCTGGTGCTCAAGCGCGTCTCTCCCATGCCGCCCAAGGCTTTCTTCGTGGCGAAGATCGTCATGGCCACGCTGTTCAACCTGATCGTGGTGATTCTGCTGTTCGCGCTGGGGGCCACCCTGGGCAAGGCACGGATGGAGCCGCTGACCTGGCTGTCGCTGGGGGCGGTGCTGCTGCTGGGCGCCATGCCCTTCACCGCGCTGGGCCTGGCCATGGGCTACTTCGCGGGGCCCAACACCTCGCCGGCGCTGGCCAACCTGCTCTACATGCCCATGGCCTTCGCCTCTGGGCTCTGGGTGCCGCTCGAGATGCTGCCCAGCATCGTGCGCACCATTGCCCCTGCGCTGCCGCCCTACCACTTCGCCAGGCTGGCGCTGCGGCAGATTGGCGTCGGCCAGGACAGTAACCCGTGGGTGCACGTCGCCGCCCTGGCGGGCTTCACCGTGCTGTTCATCGCCCTGGCCGTGGCTGGCTACAAGCGCGAGGAGCGCAACTTCCAGTGAGCCCGTTGGCCCGCGGGCTCAGCGGCTCTTGGACTCCAGCCAGGCCTTGGTGAAGATGTTGGCCGCCAGGGGGTCGAGCTCCACCGCCTTGACGACCATGACGGTGGAGTTGGCCTTCTCCACCTCGTCGTAGATGCGCAGCTCCTGCGCATACCAGACGTCCGCCTTCTTGGAAGGGCTGAAGAGCTTCTGCCACTTGGGAGAGTAGGTGGTGCGCATCACCCGGCCGGACAGGGCGAAGTCCTGGCGCTTGAGGACGTTGTTGGTTGCCTTGTCCACCCACAGCTTCACCACGGGGTAGGCCACGTCCGTGCCCTCGCGGGCCACGAGCTGCAGGCGCACGGTGGTGAAGCGGCCCAACTGCTCCTCGGCCTCGAAGGTGGGCGTGTAGTCCCTGGCCAGCCGCGACTGGTCGAAGTCCGCGCGGCGGCTGTCGGTACCGGCGATGCGCTCGCGCACGGTGCGCCGCTCCCACTTGCCCGTGCTCGGGGTGTAGCTCCAGAAGTTGCGGTCCAGCTGCAGGTAGCCCTTGCCCGCCTCCGTCTTGGGGCGGGTGAGGAGGATGAGCAGCTTGTCGTCCACGTCGCGCCGGTACACCACCGCCTCGCGCACCACGTCTCGCCGGTCCTTCTCCTTCTGCTCGATGTAGATCAGGGCCTTGTAGTCGCCGCCGTTGCGCTGCCGGTCATCGATCGTCTCGAGCAACTGCTTCAGCGCGGCCGCGTCCATCGCGTGGGCCGCCGGTGCGGCCAGCAGGAGGGCCGCGAGCGCGGCGCGAAGGGCAATCTGCATGGGCTTCACTCCGGATGATGCATCGCCGTGACGGGCGAGAGCCGGGCGGCGATGAAGGAGGGAACGAGAGAGACGAAAGCCGTGCACAGGGTGATGAAGGCGACGGCGGCCAGCACGGAGGAGGGCTCCACCGCCAGGTGCAGCTCATCTGACATGAGGAACAGCCGCATCGCCGTTGGCACCGTCAGGTGCAGGGCGTTGAGCAGCGCGCACACCAGCGTGCCCAGCACCGCGCCCGCCACCGTCGACAGCAGCCCCAGGCACAGTGCCTCGAGCAGGAACATGATCACCACCCAGGTGCGCGGCGTGCCAATCGCGCGCATGGTGCCGACCTCCTGGGTGCGCTCGCGGATGGCGATCCACAGCGTGTTCATCACCCCCACGGCGATGATGACCAGCAGCACGAAGGTGAGCACGCCGGTCAGCCCGTTGAGCGTGGACACGCTCCACTGGAGGAAGGAGATCTCCTGCTGCCACGAGGTGATGTCCAGCCGCTGGCCGACCCAGCCCTGGCGGTAGATGCCCTGGAGCTTGGTCCAGAAGGGACGGGCGTCCGGCTCCATGAGCTCGTAGCCGGCGGCGGCCAGCGTCACGCGCAGGCGCTGCTGCACCTGCGGCAGGTCATCCAGATCCTTGAGGTACAGCATGAGGGCCCCGGTGGAGTCCTCGCGCAGCCGGTAGAGCCCCCTCAGGGTGGTGTCCGGGACGAAGATGTTGAAGGAGCTGATCACCCCCATGTTGTAGGCGATGGCGCCCACCCGCACGTCCACCGAGTTGTAGGCGCCGCCCGTGGTGGAGGCCAACAGGGTGACGGAGTCGCCCACCTTCACCTTCAGCCGCTTGGCCTGATCCTCGAAGAGCATCGCGGTGCCGGGCTTGGCCAGCGCGTCCATGCTGCCCTCCGCCAGCTTCACCGCCTTGCGCAGGCGCGTCTCCTGGCTCACATCGATGCCGACCAGCCCCACCTGCAGGGCGCTGCTCTCGCTCACCATCCGCACCCAGCCGCGCCCGCGCTGCACCACGTGATCCAGCTCCGGCACCTCCCGCTTCAAGTGCTCGAGCACCTTGGGGTACTCCACCAGCACCGGCGATCCCTGGCCGGGAGCGGGCTTGTAGAAGCCCGCCACGTTCACATGGCCGGTGAGCAGTGTGGTGGCCGACTCGAGCAGCGTCTGCTGAATGCCGTTGGCCAGCCCCATGAGGATGACCAGCAGCGCGGTGACCCCGGCGATGGCGCCGCCCAGCATCAGCGACCGGCGCCGGTGGGTGCCGAGGTTGCGTAGGGCGATGATCAGCAACTGGCGCATGAGCTCAGTCCTCTGTCTGCATCGCCTTGAGGGGCGAGATGCGGGTGGCCAGGAAGGCGGGGTAGAGCGTGGACAGCGCCGATACCAGCACCACGATGGGCAGGGCGATGGCGACGTTGGAGGCCCGGAGGGTGGGGAAGAGCCGGGCGCCTGAGAAGAAGAAGGACAGGGCCTCGTTATTGGCGGGCAGGCCGGTGTTGCCCAGCGCGTTCACGATGACGCTGCCGGCCACCGAGCCCGAGGCGCCGAACACCAGCCCCAGCACCAGCGTCTCCATGAGCACCAGCGTCAGGATGAAAGAGCGCTGGGCGCCGATGGCGCGCATGGTGCCCACCTCGCGCGCGCGGCGCAGCGTGGCCATCATCATCGCGTTGTTGATGATCACCAGGGCCACCACGAAGATGATGAACACCGCGACGTAGAGCACCAGCTTGGCCATCAGCACGAACTGGCCCACCAGCCCCGAGGCCTTCTGCCAGGAGATGACCCGCAGCGACAGCCCCTGCTGCTTGACCAGCGCCTGAAGCTCCTCCTGCGTGCGCTCGAGCTGATCGGGATCCTCGAGCAGCACCGCGGCGTTGATCGCCACGCCGGAGTCGATCTCCTGCTGCGTGTACACGCGCTGGGCCAGCGCCTCCCACTGCTGCTTCTGGACCTGGCCCTCGAGCCGGGCGTCCTCGTCGATCTTCCTGGCCACCGCGGTGGACTCGAGCGGGCTGCCGGTGCCGCCAAACAGCAGCTCCTCGGCGGACTCGCGCGGTACCTCCTCCACGCCACTGGCCTGCTGCAGGTCCTTGATCTCGTCCCGGATGTCCGCGGTGACGAAGCCGTACAGGTCCCGGAAGGTCATGATGTCCATCAGGCTGAAGGAGCCCGCCACCGTCGAGCGCTCCAGGCCCTCGAACTGGTAGGTGCCATAGATGCGCACGTTGATGCTCTGCATGTAGCCGCTGCGGGTGAAGCCGGTGATCGCCAGGCTGTCGCCGGGCTTCAGCCGGTACAGCTCCACCAGCGGCACCAGCTCCGCGTAGAAGAAGGCGTGACGCTTCTCGAAGTCGGCGTCCTTCATGGTGAAGAACTCCACCAGGAGCTGCTCCACGTCCTGCCCCTGGCTGCCCAGCACGCGCTGGAGCCGCTCGCGCAGGAGCACCTCCTCCCGCGGATCGAGCTGGAAGAGGAGCTCGCGCAGCTGGGTGCGGTTGTTGTGCAGCAGCCGCTGCAGCCGGGGATCATTGTCGATGCTCAGCTGCAGCCGCGTGCGCGCGTCATGGAGGATGTCCATCCGGCGTGCCGCCTTGAGCTTGAGCGCCTCCTCGTAGAAGAGCTTGGAGAGCAGCAGGCCACGCTGGCCCGCGGGCACGGGCGTACCGTCCACGATGCGCATCCGGTCGAAGTTCCGCTGGAAGGCGGCCAGATCGGTGCCCACATACCGCATGTAGAGCAGATCTCCCTCGGCCATCTGCGGCGCGATGCGGTTCTCCAAAAACTCGAGCGAGTCGAAGGGGGTCTGCTCGATCCGGGTCCAGAAGTCCTCGGAGAGGGCCTGCTCCAGCGCCTCCCGCTCGGAGGTGTCGGTGGCATCCTCTCCGGAGAAGACCTTGTTGCGCTGGCGATCCTTCTCGAGCAGCTCCACCAGCTGCCGGGCATAGGCCTTGAGGCTGTCGCGCTCCAGCACGCGCTCGGGCGTGTCGCCCCGGGCGTCGCGCTGGCGGTACAGCTCGCGTAGCCGCGCGAGCGTCTCGTCCACGGTGTTGCCGGTGCCGATGAAGGCGGCGTTGATGCCCATGGGCACCACCGTCTTCACATTGGGGTGGCTGGTGAGCGTCGTCTTCAGCCGGGAGAAGTCCTCCAGGGGGCTCAGCTCCGGCTCCTGCCCCAGATCTCCAAAGAGCGACAGCTCGTCCTGGGAGTCAGCCGAGTACACCTGCAGGTGGCCCGCGACGCTGCCGACGATGCTGCGCTTCATCGCATCGTCCATGCTGTCGAGCAGCGCCCCGCCCACGACCACCATCACCGTGCCGATGAAGATGATGATGCCGATGACGAGGTTGATGCGCCGGGCACGCAGGTTGCGCAGCGCGACCACGAGCAGCAGCTTGAGCTGGCTCATCCGTGCGCTCCAGTGGCCAGCGCCCGCTGCGCCTCGGTGGCGGTAATCCGGCCCAGGATCTTCCCGTCCGCCAGCCGCACCACGGAGCTGGCGTGCTCCATCACCTTCTGGTCGTGCGTGGAGAAGATGAAGGTGGTGCCTTCCTTGCGGTTGAGCTCACGCATCAGGTCGATGATGGTCTGCCCGGTGGCCGAGTCCAGGTTGGCGGTGGGCTCATCGGCCAGCACGAGCTTGGGCTGCGTCACCAGCGCGCGCGCCACCGCCACGCGCTGGCGCTGGCCGCCGGACAGCTCGTTGGGCCGGTGCTTGACGTGCCCGGCCAGGCCCACCTGCTCCAGCAGGTGCATGACGCGCTCGCGCCGCTGCGCCGTGTTCAGCTTGCGCTGTACCAGCAGGGGGAACTCCACGTTCTGGAACACGTCCAGCACCGCGATGAGGTTGAAGCTCTGGAAGATGAACCCGATGGTGTTCAGCCGGAGGGCGGTGAGCTGCTTTTCGGAGAGCTCCGCCGTGTTCTCACCCGCCACCCGCACCACGCCACTGGTCACGGTGTCCACGCACCCCACCAGGTTGAGCAGGGTCGTCTTCCCGCTGCCAGACGGGCCAGCAATCGAGAGGAAGTCTCCCTGCTGCACATCGAGCGAGACACCGCGCAGGGCTTCCACCTGGACCTTTCCCAGGGTGTACGCCTTGGTGGCATCCACCAGGGACACGATGGGCGAGGAGTTGTTCGACACGGCGCTGGATTGCATGGAGCCTGGGAACTCGTTAGGGGTCGGGGGGCGCGGCAGCGCTTCGTCAACTACAGTGCAGATAGTAGCACGGAGGTAGGGCCTATGAGCCGGGCTTGCCGGGTCAGGTAGAGGAGCCCCGGACAGTCTCTGCTCGGGGTTCGGGCTTTCGTTGCGCACCTCGGGCTGCCTGCTATAACGCTGCCCGTTGTCACGGCATGACCCCGTAGCTCAGTTGGATAGAGCGGCGGTTTCCTAAACCGCAGGCCACAGGTTCGATTCCTGTCGGGGTCACTTCTTCCTTACCCGAAGCCGCGCGGTTGATGCTCGCGAACCTTCATAACGCCGACATCCCGCGCCCCGTCCTCGACGTGCTCCGCCGCCTGCGCGAGCTGGGGTACGCCGTGTTCCTGGTGGGCGGCTGCGTGCGCGACATGGTCCGCGGGGTTGCGCCCAAGGACTTCGACGTGGCCTCCAGCGCGCGCCCGGAGCAGGTGCAGGACGCGTTCAAGAAGGTCATCCCCACCGGCATCCAGCACGGCACCGTCACCGTGCTCATGGGCGGCCACCACGTCGAGGTCACCACCTTCCGCAGCGAGGGCGACTATCACGACGGCCGCCGCCCCAGCTCCGTGTCCTTCGAGACGGACATCAACGAGGACCTGTCACGCCGCGACTTCACCATCAACGCCATGGCCTACGATCCCATCAGCCGCGACTTGGTGGACCCCTTTGGCGGCCAGGCTGACCTGCAGGCCCACGTCATCCGGTGCGTGCGTGACGCCCATGAGCGCTTCTCCGAGGACGGCCTGCGTGCGCTGCGCGCCGTGCGCTTCGCGGCCGTGCTGGGCTTCACGATCGAGTCGACCACGCTCGCGGCCATTCCGCCCACGATCCCGGTGTTCCGCAAGGTGGCCCTGGAGCGGGTGCGCGAGGAGTTCGTCAAGACGCTGCTGACTTCGCGCGCCGAGGCGGGGCTCACGCTGCTGGCGGAGACGGGGCTGCTGGAAGTCTTCCTGCCCGAGTTGGCCCGAGCGGATGCCCAGGCCGCGCGGCAGGCCCGCGCCGCGGCCCAGGCGGCTCCGGCCGAGGTGGAGCAAAGGATGGCGGCGCTGCTGGCGGACCTCGTCACCGGTCCTCAGGCCAAGGAGCTGTGCATCCGGCTCAAGTTTCCAACCAAAGGCGCGGAGCTGGTGGGGCTCCTCGTGGCCCACGCCAGGCTCGAGGCGCAGTTCTCGGAGAGCGATCCAGCACTCAGGCGCCTGCTTGCCAGGGTGGGGCCCGGAACGCTGGAGTCCCTGCTGGCCGTCGCGCAGGCGCGGATTCAGGTTCGTACACCTGAGCGGGTTGCTGACTTCTTGAAGCTCCAGGAGCGCCTGCGTTCTCTGGCGGCCGCGAAGCCTCCTCTGAGCGCCAAGGAGCTCGCGCTCACGGGCGCGGACATCATGGCCACGCTGGGGGTGGGACCGTCCCCGGTGGTAGGACAAGCCACCCGGTTCCTCATGGAGTCGGTGCTCGACGAGCCCACGCTCAATGAGCCCGAGCGGCTGAAGGAACTGCTGCGCGCCTGGCAGGCAGGCAAGGGCAGCTGAAGCTGTCTGGACGCGCTCGGGACTGCCGGCCGCGAATGGTCTCCGGCCACGCCGGTGTGTAGGAAGGATGTCATGCGAGTCGTCATTGCCATGAGCGGTGGAGTGGACTCCTCGGCGGCCGCCGCGCTCCTCAAGGAGCAGGGGCACGAGGTGATCGGCATCACCCTTCGCGTCTGGTCCTACGAGGGCAAGGCCCAGTGTGGCAGCTGCTGCAGCCCCGATGACATCGATGACGCTCGCGCCGTCGCTCAGACGCTTGGCATTCCGTTCTACGTCGCCAACGCCGAGGAGATCTTCAAGGACCGCGTCATCAACCCCTTCGTCCAGTCCTACCTCGGGGGCAAGACGCCCATCCCCTGCGTGGCCTGCAACCGGGACGTGAAGTTCAACTTCCTGCTCAAGCGCGCCCGGGCCCTCGGGGCCAAGCTGGCCACCGGCCACTACGCCCGCGTCGAGCACGATGGGCAGCGCCATGTGCTGCGCCGCGCCCGCGATCTCGCCAAGGACCAGAGCTACTTCCTCTTCACGCTGGGCCAGAGCGAGCTGAGCGACATCCTCTTCCCCGTGGGCGACATGACCAAGGCCGAGGTGCGCGCCGTCGCCGAGCGCCACGCCCTGCCTACCAGCCACAAGCCCGAGAGCATGGAGATCTGCTTCGTGCCGGACGGGGACTACGCGGGCTTCGTGGAGAAGGTCGCTGGCCCCCAGCCCGCCGGAGAGATCGTCGACACCGAGGGCCAGGTGCTCGGCTCCCATACCGGTATCCACCGCTTCACGGTGGGCCAGCGCCGCGGGCTGAACCTGGGCGGCGGCGAGGCCCGCTACGTCCAGCGCATCGAGCCCGAGACGAACCGCGTCGTCGTCGGCTCCTCCACCGCCGTGGGGCGTGCCTCGTTCGGGTTGCTCCAGCCGCATTGGGTGGATGCGCCTCCGCCGCCGCATCAGACCGTGGAGGTCCGCATCCGTCACCGCCACGCGGGCGCCGCCGGGCGTGTGGAGGTTTCCCCTCATGGCCTGGTCTCCGTGAAGCTCGACGAGCCGGCTCGCGCCGTCACCCCGGGCCAGGCCGCCGTGGTCTACGATGAGGATCGCGTGCTAGGTGGTGGCTGGATCGTCTGACCGGGCAGTGAGGTGGGTATGTCGCGGCACCCAGGCATTCTGCTGATCGCCGTCCTCGCGCTGGTGGCGGGCTGCAAGAAGCCGTCGGACAAGCCCATCGCCGGGTTGCACTCCGCGGGCGCGCCCGTGCTGCTGCTGCAGGGCAAGGACAAGACCCCTATCGCCGTGGGCTCGCACCTCAAGGCCGCGGATCGCATCATCGCCACCGGCCCCGCGCTGCTGGAGTACTTCGGCGGCGGCATGCGCTTCCTCGAGGACGGGGACGAGCTGGAGGTGGGGGACGCGGACGAGGCGAAGCTGCTGGGCTCCAACATCCCCTCCCGGCGCTGGGTCGAGCAGCAGGTGCAGGAGGCCTCGCCCTCGTTGCGCATCGTGGCCGCGCGCTACACCAACATCGGCTCCACGCCGGCCATGGCGGACGACACGCTCACCACGGGCGACTACTTCAAGGCCTTCTTCACGCCCAATGGCATGGAGAACCTCACCTCAGGCCCCCGGCCCGATGGGCCCACCAGGAAGCTGCCCGCGCCGCCCTTTCGCCCCAAGGTGCCCTATATCCACGCGGGCCCGCTGGGGGAGGGGGGCCTCGTGGCCGAGGTGACCGACGGCTTCGCCATCGCCGAGACGGATGACCTGGCCACCGCCGTGCTGCTCGAGGACCGGCAGATCCCCCTGGGCCGCACGGTCCGCCTGCTCGTGCCCAGGGGCGCCGAGGTGACGCTGCGCACCCCCGAGGGCAAGGCCGTGGAGCTCGACGGCCCGGCCGACCTGCGCCTGCGCTGAGCCACCGTCGCGCTCGGCGGGACATGTCACCCCCGCTCAGTACAGTCGCTTGCTCCCCCCCGAGACGGCCAGGCCTGGCGGCTCGGCGCTTCAACAGGCGAGGTGCGGCCATGACGAAGAGTCAGCTCATCGAGCGCATCGCAGGACAGGCGCCCCATATCCCTCCCCGGCGCATCGAAACCATCGTCAACGCCATCTTCGAGCAGATGGCCGAATCACTGAGGACCGGAGAGCGCATTGAGCTGCGTGGGTTCGGCTGCTTCACCCTGCGCACTCGCGGGGCCCGGCTGGGCCGCAACCCCAGGACCGGTGAGACCGTGTCGGTGCCACGGCGTGTCGCTCTCTCCTTTGCCGCGGGTAAGGAACTGCGCCAGCGCATCAACCCCGACACCTCGCAAGAGGTAAGTCCGCGAATTTGACCGGGTGGGAGGTGGGGCGTACCTTCCGGCCCGTTGGCGCTACAGGCCGCAACACTTCAGATGTGGCCGGCCGGATTGCCAGCGCGCGAGGAACGCCAAGCCATGCGGGATGCTCATCGGATGAAGGAGAAGTTCGACGTCTCCCTCGACAACCGGCAGATCGTCAGCCTGTTGATCGCCGGCATCGTCGTGATGGGCGCCGTGTTCGTGCTCGGAGTGGTGGTGGGCAAGAAGCTCGCCGGCAACGCCGAGGCCGCCGCGGCGCCGGATCTGCTGTCCGCGCTGGATGCCAACGCCCAGGTGCTCCAGGAGGCTCAGAAGGAGCCGCCGCTCACCTTCCAGGACGAGCTGACCCGGAAGGCCGCCGCCGAGCCTGCTCCCGCGCCGGCCAAGCCCACGGCCGCCAAGCCCGCCCCGGCCAAGCCCGCCACTGCCACCGCGACCGCGGCTGCTCCCGCCGCGCCGGCCGAGAAGCCCGCTGAGAAGCCCGCCCCGGCCGAGAAGCCCGCGCCCGCCGCCGAGGAGACTCCCGCCCTTCACTCGGCGGATGAGGAGCTCGCCGCGCTCGCCGCCGTCAAGAAGCCCGCGCCCGTGGCCGCTCCGGCCGAGAAGCCCGCGCCCATGGCCGCGCCCGTGCCCAAGCCCGCCGCCCGCGAGGTGGAGGAGGCCCCGGTGCCCACCCGCACGGCGACGCCCGTGAGCGGTGGGCTCAAGGACGCCATCGCCCGCGCCAGCCAGCGGCCCACCGAGGCCGTGCCCGGGGGGGCCTTCACGCTTCAGCTCTCCGCCTTCCAGACCCGGGAGGAGGCCGATCGCTTCGTCGCACGGTTGCGTGACCGGGGCTATGCCCCGTATATCGTCACCGCCGAGGTGTCCGGTAAGGGCACCTGGTACCGGGTTCGCATGGGCAGCTTCCCCAGCCGGGATGCTGCCTCGCGATACCTGGCGGACTTCAAGCGTGAGACTCAGCTCGACGCGTTCGTGGCCGGTACGAACTAGAGCGGTCCAGGAAGAACGAGAAGCGACGATGACGACGAGGCGGGTGGAGAAGCCCTGGGGCTATGAGCTGATCTGGGCTCACACCGAGCGCTATGTGGGCAAGCTGCTGCACGTCAAGCAGGGCCACAAGCTCAGCCTGCAGTACCACAACAAGAAGGACGAGACGATCCACGTGCAGAGCGGCAAGCTGCTCTTCGTCGTCGACGAGGGGCAGGGGCTCATCGAGAAGGAGATGAACCCCGGTGAGAGCTACCACATCAAGCCGCTCACCAAGCACCGCATGGTCGCCATCACCGACTGCGACATCCTCGAGGTGAGCACCCCCGAGCTGGATGACGTGGTGCGGCTCGAGGACGCCTACGGCCGGCAGGGCACCAGCAAGGCCTAGCCGCCCGCTACACCGCCCGGGCTACTGGGAGTTGGGGTTCTTGGTCCACCGGTCCACGTTCCCATCGCCGTCCATGTCGTCGCCGATGCGGTCCACCTGGCCGCCCTCCCAGTACTCCCACTTGTCCACCTTGCCGTCGGCGTTGGTGTCGCGCTCCTTGCGCGCCAGCTTGCCCTTCTCGTAGTACAGCCACACGTCCGCCTGGCCGTTGCCGTCCACGTCGCGCTCGGTGCGGATGTTCGCGCCCTTCTCGAAGAAGAGCACCGAGTCCACCCTGCCGTCGAAGTCCTGGTCCAGCGACTCGCGCACCTTCTCCTCGCGCGCGTCGTAGTACTGCGTCATGTCCACGGTGCCGTCCCCGTTGAGATCGATCTCCTTGCGCACCACGCGCTCGACGGGCTTGCCCTCGGCATCCTTGCCCTCGACGAAGTACGTCCACAGGTCCGGCTTGTAGTCGCGGTTGACGTCCAGCTCCTTCACCTTCTCGTCCTTGCCGCGCGCGGGCCGGATCGGCTCGGGCACGTAGGGCGTCTTGCCCAGCGGCTCCACCGTGATGGGCTTCTTCGCCGCCTCGTCCCCAGAGCATCCCACCAGCCCCGACAAGCCCAGGATTACCACGTAAACTCTTGATTTGATTGAGAACACGCCTGCTCCCGCAGAGATCGGGCGCCGCAGGGATCTTCATCCGGCGGCGCCGTTTCCTTCACGCGCCACGACATTCCATATATTTTCACATATCGCCATGGCTCGAAAGAAGATCAGCACCACCATCTACATCACGCCCGAGCAGAATGACCTTCTGAAGGCGCTCAACCAGAAGACGAAGGTGCCGGTGGCCGAGTACATCCGCCAGGGCATCGATCTGGTGCTGGACAAGTACAAGGCGCAGCTGCCCGGGCAAGCCACGTTCGACGAGCTGGGCTAGGCGGGCCATCCGGTGACAGCGATGAGAGGCAAGCGGGCAGTGGTGCTCGGTGGAGCCGGCTTCGTGGGCTCGCACCTGTGCGAGCGGCTGTTGGACGACGGCGCCGCCGTGGTGGCGGTGGACAACTTCATTACCGGGGCGGAGCAGAACCTGCGCACCCTGCGGGGGCGGCAGGGCTTCGAGTTCCTGCGGCAGGACATCATCGAGGGGCTCTCGGTCGAGGGGCCGGTGGACTACGTGTTCAACATGGCCTCACCGGCCTCGCCCATCGACTACGCGCAGCTGCCGCTGGAGACGCTGCGGGTGGGCTCGATCGGCACGGAGAACGGGCTGAAGCTGGCCGAGGCCAAGGGGGCGGTGTTCCTCCAGGCCTCCACCTCCGAGGTGTACGGCGACCCGCTGGTGCACCCGCAGCACGAGGGCTACTACGGCAACGTGAACCCCATTGGCCCTCGCGCGGTGTACGACGAGGCCAAGCGCTACGGCGAGGCCATCACCTCCGCCTACGCCCGGGTGCGCGGGGTGAAGACGCGAATCGTCCGCATCTTCAATACGTACGGGCCGCGCATGCGCCTGAATGACGGGCGGGTGGTGCCGGCCTTCGTGGGCCAGGCCCTGCGCGGCGAGGACTTCACCGTCTTCGGAGATGGCACCCAGACGCGCTCGTTCTGTTACGTGAAGGACCTGGTGGACGGGCTGGTGCGGCTGATGCTGTCGGACGTGGCGGACCCGGTGAACATCGGCAACCCGCGCGAGATGAACATGCTCCAGTTCGCCGAGGCCGTCCGGGCCGCCGCGGGCGGGGGAGGGAAGATCATCTTCAAGCCGCTGCCGCAGAACGATCCCAAGCAGCGTCAGCCGGACATCACCCGCGCGCGCACCCTGCTGGGGTGGGAGCCCCGGGTGCCGCTGGAAGAGGGTCTCCGGGAGACCATTTCCTACTTCCGCACCGTTGCCGCAATCCGAGGGGATTCTTAAGTTGCGGACGCCTTTTTGAACTTTTTATAGCCACGGCGGGTGGCGGGAGTGTCAGCGTGAAAGTGCTGGTGACGGGTGGAGCGGGCTTCATTGGCTCGCACGTGTGCGATCAGTTCGTGCGTGCGGGACACGAGGTGATCGCCCTCGACAACCTGTCGAGCGGGAAGAAGGAGAACCTCGATCCGCGCGTACGGCTGGCGGTGCTGGACATCCGCAGCCCCGAGGCCGCGGAGCTCATCCGCTCCGAGAAGCCCCATGCCATCTGCCACCTGGCGGCGCAGATGGACGTGCGGCGCAGCGTGGAGGACCCGCGCTTCGACGCCGAGGCCAACATCCTGGGCATGCTCAACCTGCTGGAGGCCGCGCGCGTGTCGGGGGTGAAGAAGGTCATCTTCAGCTCCACCGGCGGCGCCATCTACGGCGAGCAGGACGTGTTCCCCGCGCCCGAGTCCCACGCGACGCGGCCGGTGTCGCCCTACGGCGTGTCCAAGGCCTCGGGCGAGCTGTACCTGGGCTACTACCGCGCCCAGTACGGGCTGCAGTATGTGGCCCTGCGCTACGCGAACGTCTACGGCCCCCGGCAGAACCCGCACGGCGAGGCCGGTGTGGTCGCCATCTTCGCCCAGCGCCTGGTCGCCGGCAGCCCCTGCACCATCTACGGCGACGGCGGGCAGACGCGTGACTTCGTCTTCGGGCCGGACGTGGCCCGGGCCAACCTGCTGGCCTTCGAGAAGGACTATGTGGGCGCGGTGAACATCGGCACCGGCATCGAGACGGACATCAACCGGCTGTTCACGCTGCTGGCCCAGGCGGCCGGCTCGAACACCCAGGTCACCCATGCCCCCGGCAAGCCGGGCGAGCAGCGCCGCTCCTGCATCGACGCCTCGCTTGCCCGCAAGGTGCTGGGCTGGGAGCCGACCGTGGGCATCGCTGACGGCCTGCGGCAGACGGTGGAGTTCTTCCGCGCCAAGGCCCGGGAGCCCGCCCGCGCCCACGGCTGAGCCCCACGTTCGGGGCAAGCTGCCCGACAGGACAGGCGACCCGCTGACCGCCGCATAGGTCAGCGGACGCGCGGATGCATGGATTTTGGCCGGGTTAGGTGTTACCAACGCGCGCTTTGACAAGCTGCGACGAGCCCTAGGATCCATGCCGGCCGAGAACGCCCACATCCGTAACTTCTGCATCATCGCCCACATCGACCATGGCAAGTCGACGCTGGCGGACCGTCTCCTCGACAAGACGGGGACGCTGACCAAGCGCGAAGCCCAGGCGCAGTTCCTGGACAACATGGACATCGAGCGCGAACGGGGCATCACCATCAAGGCCCAGTCCGTGCGCATGAACTACAAGGCCAAGGACGGGCAACAGTACGTCCTGAACCTGATCGACACGCCGGGACACGTGGACTTCGCCTACGAGGTCAGCCGCTCGCTGGCCGCGTGCGAGGGCGCGCTGCTGGTGGTGGATGCCAGCCAGGGAGTCGAGGCTCAGACGCTGGCCAACGTCTACATGGCGTTGGATCACGATCTGGCGATCATCCCGGTCATCAACAAGATCGATCTGCCGAGCGCCGACGTGGCGCGCACGCGCGAGGAGATCGAGGACGTCATCGGCATCGACGCCTCGGTGGCCGTGCCGGCCTCCGCCAAGGAGGGCATCGGCATCGAGGAGATCCTCGAGAAGGTCGTCTCGGTGGTGCCGCCGCCCTCGGGCGAGCCGAGCGCGCCGCTCAGGGCGCTGATCTTCGACAGCTGGTACGACAACTACCGCGGCGTGGTGACGCTGGTGCGCGTGCTGGAGGGCACGCTCAAGCTCAAGCAGAAGATCAAGCTGTTCAGCAACAACAAGGTCTTCGAGGTGCAGGAGCTGGGCGTGTTCAGCCCCTTCTCGCGGCCCGTGCAGCAGCTGATGGCCGGCGAGGTGGGCGTGCTGGTGGCCAACATCAAGGAGCTGCTGGACGCCAAGGTGGGTGACACCGTCACCGAGGAGGCGCGCCCCACGGACGCGCCCTTCCCGGGCTTCAAGGAAGTCAAGCCGATGGTGTTCAGCGGCATCTTCCCGGTGGACTCCGCGGATTACGAGGGCCTGCGCGACGCGCTGGCCAAGCTGAAGCTCAATGACTCGGCGTTCACCTATGAGCCCGAGTCCTCCACGGCGCTGGGCTTCGGGTTCCGCTGCGGCTACCTGGGCCTGTTGCACATGGAGATCGTTCAGGAGCGCCTGGAGCGCGAGTACAACCTGAACCTCATCACCACGGCGCCCTCGGTGGTCTACCGCATCACCAGCAGCAAGGGCGAGGTGATGCTCATCGACAACCCGGCCAAGCTGCCGCCGGTGCAGAACATCGAGAAGTTCGAGGAGCCCATCCTCACCTGCCACATCCACGTGCCCAACGATCACCTGGGCGCCATCCTCAAGCTGTGCCAGGACCGGCGCGGGGTGCAGAAGGACATGAAGTACCTGGGCTCGTCCGGCCAGCGCGTGCAGGTGACGTACGAGATGCCGCTGGCCGAGGTGGTGTTCGACTTCTTCGACAAGCTCAAGAGCGTCTCGCGCGGCTACGCCAGCCTGGACTACGAGCTGGCCGGCTACATGGAGGCGGACCTGGCCCGGCTGGACATCCTCATCAACGGTGAGCCGGTGGACGCCCTGAGCGTCATCGTCCACCGCGAGCGCGCCTACCTGCGCGGCCGCGAGGTGTGCCAGAAGCTCAAGGAAGTGATCCCCAAGCAGATGTACGAGGTGGCCATCCAGGCGGCGATCGGCGCGAAGATCATCGCCCGCGAGACCATCTCGGCCATGCGCAAGAACGTGCTCGCCAAGTGCTACGGTGGTGACATCAGCCGTAAGCGCAAGCTGCTCGAGAAGCAGAAGGAGGGCAAGAAGCGCATGAAGCAGGTGGGCACGGTGGAGATTCCGCAGGAAGCCTTCCTCGCGGTGCTGAAGACGGAGGAGTGATGACCGCCGTGACGACGCCGGTGAAGCCGGGCGCGGTGCTGGTCTCCCGCCTGACGCCGGAGCAGCTCCGGGCCCGCCGCGTGCTGATGTGGCGCCAGCTGCTCACCAGCCTCTGGGCTCCACTGTCGCTGGTGGGCCTGGCCTTCATCCCGTACCTGTTCCTCATCGAGAGCCTGCCCGCGTCGGCCTCGTGGGCGCAGCCGGCCATGAAGTACTTCGGCGCGGCGATGTTCTTCTACTGGGTGGGGCTGCTGGCGTGGCGCCTGGCGTCCAAGCGCGAGCGCACGCTGCGCACGCTGCGCGGTGAGGCGCGCGAGCTGTTCCACGAGGCCGAGCGCATCTTCCAGCAGGTGCCCAGCAAGCTGCCGGCGAACGCCTCGGAGCGCGTGGCCGAGCAGTCCCTGCGCGTGGAGGACGCCTCGCTGGCCGGGGACATGGACCGGCTGGACAAAGAGGTGAAGGCGCTCGACAAGCTGCACTCGGACCTGTTTGGCGTCTACCGCAAGCAGTCCGGCTGGGAGACCGTCATCGGGTTCTCCAAGGCGCTGGCCGTCGCGCTGCTCATCCGCACCATCTTCATCGAGCCGTACCGGATTCCCTCCGGCTCCATGCTGCCCACGCTGGAGATTGGCGACCATGTCTTCGTCAACAAGTTCATCTACGGGGTGCGCATCCCGTTCATCAACGTGGTGCCGTTCCGGATCGTCCGTGCGCCGGTGCGCGGGGACGTGATCGTCTTCAACAACCCCGTCGAGACGGACAAGGACTTCATCAAGCGCGTGGTGGGGCTGCCGGGTGACCGCATCGAGGTCATCAACGAGGTCATCCATGTCAACGGCGTGCCGCAGGAGCGCGCGCTGTTGGACCAGAACTTCATCGTCTACAACCAGCCCCATGGTGAGTGGGAGGCCGAGACGGTGGTGCACTACCGGGAGCATCTGGACGGCGTGGCGCACTCGGTGCTCCAGGAGCAGTACCACCCGAGAGGCAGCGTCACCGAGGGCCCCTTCGTCGTCCCCGCCGAGCACGTGTTCGTGATGGGCGACAATCGCGACAACAGCTCGGACAGCCGGGTGGGCTTCGTCGGGCCGGGGCACCGGCCGGAGTACGTGCCCTACGGCCACATCAAGGGCAAGGCGATGGTGGTGTGGCTGTCGCTGGGTTACGAGGGCCTCTTCAGCGGCCTCTTTGGTGGCACGGGCCTGAGTCTGAACAGGTTCTTCACGCCTGTACGCTGAGGGCAACACGGACGCTTGACGCTCCGCGGGGTCACTGTTACTGCGCGGCTCGATCTATGCGACACCTGCTCGGAATCGAAGGCTGGCGGCGCGAAGAGATCGAGCAGCTGCTCGAGCGGGCCGAGGCCCATCTTCCCGGTGGCTCGGCACGCACCCCCGTTCTGCAGGGGAAGGTGGTGGCCAACCTCTTCTTCGAGGACTCCACCCGCACGCGCACCTCGTTCGAGATGGCGGCCAAGACGCTGGGCGCCGAGGTGCTCAACTGGACCGCGGCGGGCTCGTCGGTGTCCAAGGGCGAGACGCTGCTGGACACCGTGCGCAACATCGAGGCCACGGGCCCCGCGGCCCTGGTCATCCGCCACCGCTCCTCGGGAGCGCCGCACCTGGTGGCCCGGCACGTGCGCTGCGCCGTCATCAACGCCGGGGACGGCACCCACGAGCACCCCTCGCAGGCCCTGCTGGATGCCTTCACCCTGCGGCGGCACTGGGGCTCGCTCGAGGGCCGCACGGTGCTGATCGTCGGAGACATTCTGCACAGCCGCGTGGCGCGCTCGAACATCCTGTGTCTGCGGGCGCTGGGCGCGCGCGTGGTGGTGTGTGGGCCGCCCACGCTGCTGCCGGTGGGCCTGCCGGAGATGGGCGCCGAGGTGACGGTGAAGCTGGACGAGGTGCTGCCGCACGCGGACGCGGTGATGTGCCTGCGGCTGCAGCTGGAGCGGCAGACGGAGTCCTTCTTCCCGTCCACGCGTGAGTTCTCGCGGCTCTTCGGGCTGAACGTGGCGCGGGCCGAGCGCATGAAGCCGGGGGCGCTGGTGCTGCACCCCGGGCCCATGAACCGGGGCGTGGAGGTGGCGCCCGCCGTGGCGGATGGGCCCCGCAGCGTCATCCTCGAGCAGGTGGCCAATGGAGTGGCCGTGCGCCGCGCCATCCTGGAGGTGTGCACGTGAGCGCTCCCGTCCTCTTCAGCCGTGGGCGCGTCATTGATCCGCGCAATGGCATCGACGGCGTGCGCGACGTGCTCGTTCAGGAGGGCAGGGTGGCGCAGGTGTCCGAGGCGCCGCTGCAAGTGCCGGGCGCTCAGGTGGTGGACGCGCAGGGGCGCTGGGTGGTGCCCGGCTTCATCGATCTGCACGTGCACCTGCGCGAGCCCGGTGAGGAGGGCAAGGAGACGGTGCTCACCGGGTGCCGCTCCGCGGTGGCGGGAGGCTTCACCGCGGTGGTGGCCATGCCCAACACCAAGATCGTCAACGACAGCGTGATGGTGACGGAGCTGGTGCGCGCGCGCGCCCGCGACGCCCGGCTGTGCCACGTGTACCCCGCGGGCGCCATCACCAAGGGGCTCAAGGGCGAGGAGCTCTCCGAGATGGGAGAGCTGATCGCCGCCGGCTGCGTCTGCGTCACCGATGACGGCCGCCCGGTGATGAACGCCTCGCTGATGCGGCGCGCGCTGCAGTACGCCACGCTCTTCGACGTGCCCGTCATGGTGCACGAGGAGGACCTGACGCTGTCGGGCAAGGGCGCGATGACCGAGGGCCCCACCGCCACGCGCCTGGGCCTGCTGCCCATCCCCGCCTCGGCGGAGATCGCCATGGTGGCCCGGGATCTCGTCCTGCTGGAGGAGACGGGCGGACGCCTGCACATCGCCCACGTGTCCTGCGAGGGCAGCGTGCGCCTGGTGCGCGAGGCGAAGAGGCGCGGCCTGCGCGTCACCGCCGAAGTCACCCCGCACCACTTCACGCTCGATGACACGGCGGTGGGCCCGTACGACACCCACGCCAAGATGAACCCGCCCTTGCGCCTGCGCCGCGACGTGGAGGCCCTGCGCGAGGCCATGGTGGACGGCACGGTGGACGCCATCGCCACGGACCACGCCCCGCACGGGGTGCTCGACAAGCAGGTGGAGTTCGAGAAGGGCATCAACGGCATCATCGGCCTGGAGACGGCGCTGGGCCTCACGCTGACCCTGGTGCACGAGGGCGTGTTGAGCCCCAACCGGGCCGTGGAGCTGCTCACCGACGGCCCCGCGAAGGCGTTCGGCCTGCCAGGCGGTCACCTGGCTCCTGGAGCCCCGGCGGATGTCGCGCTCATCGATCCCAACGTGGAGTGGGCGGTGGACGCCGAGCGGTTCTTCTCCAAGAGCCGGAACACCCCCTTCCAGGGCCGGCGGCTCAAGGGGCGTGTGACGCAGACCTGGGTGGGCGGGCGGCTGGTTTTCGACAACGGTCAGATCAAGGAGTCCCTGTGATGAAGCGGGCGGTGCTGGCGCTAGCGGATGGCACCCTGTTCGAGGGCCGCTCCTTCGGAGCCGTCGCGGAGACGGTGGGCGAGGTGGTCTTCAACACCTCGATGTACGGCTACCAGGAGATCCTCACGGACCCCTCATACGTGGGGCAAATCGTCACCATGGCCTACACGGAGATGGGCAACGTGGGGGCCACGCCCGAGGACGAGGAGTCGCTGCGCCCTCACGCGGTGGGCATGGTGGTGCGCTCGTACACCGAGCAGCCCTCCAACTGGCGCGCCAAGGAGACGCTGGACGCGTACCTCAAGCGCTACGGCGTGGCGGGCATCCAGGGGCTCGACACCCGGCGGCTGGTGCGGCACCTGCGCACGCACGGCGCGCAGATGGGCGTCATCTCCAGCGAGAACCACTCCGCGGCGGCCCTCGTCGAGCGCGCCAAGAACGCGCCCGGCATGGAGGGCATGGACCTGGCCACCGGCGTCTCCGCGAAGCAGCCCTACACCTTCACCACGCCTTCTCCGGACGTGTTCAGCGGCCAGCCGCGCGTTGCTCCCGAGGCGCGCTTCGACGTGGTGGCGTACGACTACGGCCTCAAGCGCTCCATGCTGCAGTTCCTGGTGGATGTGGGCTGCCGCGTGACGGTGGTGCCCTCGAACACCACCGCCGACGAGGTGCTCGCTCGCAAGCCCCACGGCGTCTTCCTGGCCAACGGGCCGGGCGATCCCGCCGCCGTGAAGGGCGCGGACAAGACCGTGGCCGCGCTGCTGGGCAAGGTGCCCGTGTTCGGCATCTGCCTGGGGCACCAGATTCTCGCGCTCGCCCTGGGCGGCCGCACGTACAAGATGAAGTTCGGCCACCGCGGCGCCAATCAACCCGTGAAGGATCTGACTACCGGGAAGGTGGAGATCACCGCGCAGAACCACGGCTTCGCGGTGGATGACGCCAGCTTGAAGGGCAGGGCAGTAGTCACCCACATCAACCTGAACGATGGCACGGTAGAGGGGCTGTCGGTTCCCGACGCCCGGGCTTTCAGTGTGCAGTACCACCCAGAGTCTTCCCCTGGCCCACACGACGCGCGCTACCTGTTCCAGCGTTTCGCCAAGCTGATGGCCGAGTAAGATCCCCGCGCTCCATGGACGCTCCTTCCGCTTCACCCATGTCGTATCAGCCGTATCTGGACCTGCTCATCGCCTTCGGCAGTGAGGAGCCGCGCAAAGCGGACCTCCTCGAGGCCAAGGGTGAGTACTTCCGCCTCACCGGCGAGGTGTTCGAGGACGACAAGATCTTCGAGCTGCGGATGGCGTCCTTCCTGGACTACTACCTTTACGATCGCGTCTCGCCGCTCACGAGCAAGACGCCGGCCGCGGAGCTGTACGAGCAGCGGCTGAAGACGGCCGCGCCCGAGGAGGCCAACGCCTTCCGCAGCTTCACCGAGACGGTGCACGGCCTGTTCGAGGTGCGCAAGCTGAGCAAGGGGCTCATCCGCCTGCGCGAGCTGTTCTCCGCCAAGGACTTCGACGTCACCGAGCGGCGCAACATCGCCGGTCTGGAGACCGGCGACATCATCGAGGCCCGGCTCATTCCCTTCGGCGGGCACCTGCTGTTCTCCGCCGCCTTCTGCTACCACCCTCGCGAGGCGGTGAAGAACATCAAGGGCGAGGTGAAGCGCCGCAAGAAGAAGGAGCCGGACGCTCCCGCCAAGGAGCTCGTCTGGGACTGCGCCCGGCGCGCCCTCAAGGTCGAGCGCTACCGGCAGATCGCTGTCGAGAAGCTCTACGACTTCACGCAGAAGACGCTGTAAGTCAGATGTGGTGCACGGACATCATGTTCGTGCGCCCCGGCTCGTTGAGCGGCACGCCGGCCACCAGCACCACCGGCATGCCCACCTTGCACAGCCCCTCTTCCTTGCACAGCCGGCGCACCTGCTTGAGCATCGCGTCCGTGGACTGCAGCCGGCCCACCTGCATCCCCTTCACGCCCCAGTAGAGCGCCATGCGGTTCACCGTGTCCGCGTTTGGCGTCAGGCCGATGATCTGCGCCTTGGGCCGGAACTCCGAGATGAGCCGCGCGGTGTGCCCCCGCTCGGTGTAGGTGACGATCGTCTCGATGCCCAGCTGCCCGGCGGCCGCCACCGCCGCCGCCGCCACGCCCGAGGAGAGATCATCCGGGCGATCCATGATCGTCGGGCGCAGGCTGCTGCCCACCCCGCGCTCGGCCTCCTCGACGATGCGCGCCATGGTGGCCGCCGCCTCGATGGGGTACTTGCCCGCCGCCGTCTCGCCCGAGAGCATCACCGCGTCCGCCCCGTCCAGAATGGCGTTGGCCACGTCGGAAACCTCGGCGCGGGTGGGGCGCGCGTTGCCCACCATGCTCTCCAGCATCTCCGTGGCCACGATGACCAGGCCGCCCATGCGGTTGACCTCGGCCACCGCCCGCTTCTGGATGCCTGGCAGCTGCTCCAGCGGCATCTCCACGCCCAGATCGCCGCGGGCGATCATCACCCCGTCCGCCACCGCGGCGATGGCTGCCAGCTGCTGAACCGCCTGGGGCTTTTCGATCTTCGCGATGAGCGGCGTCTTGAGCTTCGAGACGTGCTCGCGTGCCTGCTTGATGTCATCCGCGGAGCGCACGAAGGACAGCGCCACGTAGTCCACGCCCACCTCCTGGCCAAACGCCAGGTCCACCGCGTCCTTCTCGGTGATGGTGGGCACCGAGATCGCCGCGCCCGGCAGGTTCAGCCCCTTGTGGTCCTTGAGCACACCGCCCACCTCCACCTTGGCCGTCACATCCCGGCCCGCCACCTTCAGCACCCGCAGCCGCACCCGCCCGTCGTCCAGCAGGATGATGTCTCCGCGAGACACGTCCTTGGGCAGCGAGCGCACGGGCGTGGGGATGACGTTGCCCTGGCCCAGCACCGCCCGCGTCGTCACCGTCACCTGCTGGCCCTGCTTGATGGTGATCTGCCCGCCCTCGAACCGGCCAAGCCGGATCTTGGGTCCCTGCACGTCCTGCAGGATGGCCACCGGGAGTCCCAGCTTGCGAGACACCTTGCGAATGGTGCTCAGCCTCCGCCGGTGATCCTCATGTGTGCCGTGAGAGAAGTTCAGGCGCGCTACGTTCATCCCGGCGCGGATGAGCCCTTCGATGACCTCCGGCGTGTCCGAAGCCGGCCCCAAGGTGCAGATGATTTTCGCTTTGCGCATAGGGCGGGCATCCTAGGCCGAGCCCGGGTGCCTTGACAGTCCGCTGCATGGCGGCGTAAGTCCCCCCCCGCGCGTGGCCGCCAAAGTTGCGTTCGGCGATCGCGGCTCTAGAATCCTCACCGTCGTTTCTGAGGAAAGTGAAAGCCCGGCTTCCCTGGGAGGGGGGGCCGGGCTTTCGTGTTCCAGGGCTCGCGTGGGGCGGGACCTAGAGGCTGATTTCCTTGCCCTTGGGCGGCGGCCCCAGGGGCGCCGGCTCCGGCTCACCCATGCCGGGGCCCATGGGGCCCATGTCCGGGCCGCTGCCGCCCACGCCGGGGCCACCCGGGTGCATGTTGGCGATGTCATCGCGGCTGATGCCCGCCAGGGCCAGCACCTTGCGCGTCACCCGGATGCGGGCCGAGCCGTCCAGCGCCATGGCGATGGAGTCCGCCGGGCGGGCATCCAGCTCCAGCTTCTTCTTGCCCTGCTCCAGGAAGACACGGCCGGTGTAGATGTCGCCGCGCAGATCGTCGATGCGCACCTCGGTCACCTTGGCGCCCAGCTTGGACACCACGTCGTCCAGCAGATCCTGAGCCAGGGGCTGGGGCGGATCCAGGTGAGCAAGCCGGAAGGCGATCGCCACGGCCGCCGACTCATCCACGAAGATGGGCAGCACCATGGTGCCATCCTCGGTGGTCAGCACCACGGCATGGGTCTGCGCTTCGACCAGGGGGACCACGTCGCGCACCACGAGCTCGATGAGCTCTTTACAGGCGCCCGGGTCCTCACCTTTTTCGGTGAGGCACGGCTCCTGGATCACCTTCGCCGCGGGTGCTGCCACCGCCGGCCAGGTGCCGAAAGCAGGGAGGAACAGCAAGCCACCCATCGCCAGCGCAACGGCCGAAAGGGGAGCGAGAAAGAGTCTGGCGAGATTGGGTGTTTTCACGACCCAAACCTACGCACCAGCCTCGGAGTCGGGAGGGCACAATCCGTGCCTGAACGCTGTCCGGCTTCACCTCTCGGTTACCAGGACGTGGGGCAGGCAGCCAGCCAGCCGCGTAACCACGCGTGAGGACAGGGCTTCTCAGCGCTCGTCGTCCTCGTCCTCGTCGTAGTCCTCGTCGTCCTCGACGTCCTCGTCCTCATCGAAGTCGAGCTCGTCGTCGTCCTCGTCCTCGGACTCGTCGTCATCCTCCTCGTCGTCCTCTTCCTCGAGCTCGTCCTCCAGCTCCTCGGCCTCGAGGGTCATGCTGACGGCGAACTTCTTGCTGAGCGCGGCGATCTGCGCCCGCATCTCCGTGAGCGCCGCGACGAAGTCCTCGGAGAGGTTGGACGGGGCTTTCGCGTCGCAGTGAGGGCACACCAGCTTCTCGGTGCCCTCGATGATGTCCTGCGCGTCCAGCTCGAAGCTCGCCTCGCACTTCTGACAGGTGAAGTCGATGCTCATGGTCGTTGCGCGGAATACATAGCCCCCCTGTGCCCTGTCAACGTTCGTGATGCTGCTCGTGGTCGAGACGACATGGTCGCCGTCGCTGGGTTTCTGTAGCCTTCACCCCACCATGGAACAGCCCCGGACGATGCTGCACGTGCTGCACGAGCAGGCCACCCGGCATGAACACCGGCCCGCGCTGTGGACGCGGCGAGGCAAAACGTACGTGCCGACATCCTGGCGCGAGTACGCCCAGCGGGTGAGGCGCTTCGCCCTGGGGCTGCACGCGCTGGGCTTCCAGAAGAAGGGCACGCTGGCCATCCAGAGCTTCACCCGCGAGGAGTGGCTGGTGGCGGACCTGGCCGCCATGGCGCTGGGCGGAGTGCCGCTGGGCATCTACACCACCAGCAGCGCCGAGCAGGTCGAATACATCGTCGGCCACAGCGAGGCCGAGTTCCTGCTGGTGGAGAACGCCAGGTACCTCGAGACGGTGCTGCAGCTGAGGGGCCGGCTGCCCAGGCTGCGTTACATCATCGTGATGGACGCGCCCGAGCAGCTGCCCGAGGGCGTGCTGCGCTACTCGGACGTGATGGACAAGGGCACCGGCGCCGACGAGGGCCCCTACTGGGAGCGCGTCAACGCGCTGGAGCCGGACGAGCTGGCGACGCTGATCTACACCTCGGGCACCACGGGCAACCCCAAGGGGGTGATGCTCAGCCACCGCAACCTGGTGTGGACGGTGGAGAAGCTGCTCCAGGCGGTGAACTTCAAGCAGAGCCCGGCCCGGCTGCTGTCGTACCTGCCCCTGTCTCACATCGCCGAGCAGGTGCTGTCGGTGCATGCCCCGCTGATGCTGGGGGGGCAGGTGTACTTCGCCGACTCGATCGAGTCGGTGCCGCAGAACCTGCGCGAGGTGCGGCCCACCTTCTTCTTCGGCGTGCCGCGCGTGTGGGAGAAGTTCAAGGCCAAGGCCGAGGAGGGCATGGGCTCGCAGCCCAGGGCGCGCCAGAAGGTGCTGGCCTGGGCGCGCGGGGTGGCCACCCAGTACCACACGCTCTCCATGCGCCATGAGAAGGCGCCGCTGCCGCTGGAGGCCCAGTACCTGCTGGCCCGCCGGCTCGTCTTCACCCCGCTGCACACGCGCATCGGGTTCGATCAGGCCGAGTTCTTCTCCGTGGGCGCCGCGCCCATCGGGCGGGACGTGCTGGACTTCTTCGCCTCGATCGACATCGTCATCCGCGAGGTGTGGGGCATGTCCGAGCTGACGGGGCCCGCCACGCTCAACATCACCGAGGCCACCAAGCTGGGCTCGGTGGGCAGGCCCCTGGTGGGGGTGGAGGTCCGCATCGCCGAGGACGGAGAGATCCTGGTGCGCGGCGGCCTCCTGTGCATGGGCTACTACAAGGAGCCCGCCTCCACCGCGGAGCTGCTCGAGGGCGGCTGGCTGCACACCGGAGACGTGGGGCACCTGGACGGCGAGGGCTATGCCCACATCACCGGGCGCAAGAAGGAGATCATCGTCACCTCGGGCGGAAAGAAGACGCCGCCGGCCAACATCGAGGGCCTGCTCAAGGGCGTGGTGCCGGTGAGCCAGGCGGTCGTCATTGGCGACCGGCGCAACTACCTGGTGGCCCTGCTGACGCTGGATGCCGAGAAGGCCAGGGCCCTGGCCCGGGAGAAGGGCTGGCCCGAGGATCCCGCCGCGTTGGCTCAGGATGCGCGCCTGCGCCAGCACCTGGACAAGGCCATCGCCCGGGACGTCAACCCGAAGCTGGCCAAGTTCGAGACGATCAAGCGCTTCGCGGTGCTGCCCCGGGACTTCACCGTGGACGAGGGCGAGATGACGCCCACCCTCAAGGTGCGCCGCGTGGTGGTGGAGAAGAAGTACGCCCCGGTGATCGAGTCGCTGTACGCCGAGGGCGGCGTGGCCGAGGCCTAGGAAAGCAAAAGGGGCGGGGGACCGAAGTCCCTCGCCCCTTGGAGTGCTTCAGGCCGCCTGGGCCGCGCCGGTTACTTCGCGGCGCGCTTGTCCATCGGCACGTACTCGCGGCGCTTGGAGCCCGTGTACACCTGGCGGGGCCGGGCGATCTTCTGCTCGGGGTCCTTCACCATCTCCTCCCACTGCGCGCACCAGCCGATCGTGCGCGGGATGGCGAACAGCACCGGGAACATCTCCACCGGGAAGCCCATCGCCTCGTAGATGAGGCCCGAGTAGAAGTCCACGTTGGGGTACAGCTTGCGCTTGACGAAGTACTCGTCCTGCAGCGCGATGCGCTCGAGCTCCACGGCGATGTCCAGCAGCGGGTTCTTGCCCGTCACCTCGAACACCTCGTCCGCCACGCGCTTGATGACCTTGGCGCGCGGATCGTACGACTTGTAGACGCGGTGGCCGAAGCCCATCAGCTTCTTCTCGCCCTCGCCGCTCTTCACCGCCTTGATGAAGTCCGGGATCTTCGACACGTGGCCGATCTCGCGCAGCATGCGGAGCACCGCCTCGTTGGCGCCGCCGTGCAGCGGGCCGTAGAGCGCGCCAATGCCCGCGCTCACCGCCGAGTACGGATCCACCTCGGAGGAGCCCACCGTGCGCACCGAAGTGGTGGAGCAGTTCTGCTCGTGGTCGGCGTGCAGGATGAAGAGCAGATCCAGGGCGCGCTCCAGCGTGGGGTGCACCTTGTAGGTGGCCGTGCCGATGCGGCGGATCATCGCCAGGAAGTTGGCGACGTAGGACAAGTCATTGTCCGGGTAGATGTAGGGCAGGCCCATGCTGTGGCGGAACGAGAAGGCCGCCAGGGTGGGCATCTTCGCGATGAGCCGGGTGATCTGGATGCGGCGGCTCTGCTCGTCCTTGGTGTTCTTGGCGTCCGGGTAGAAGCCCGAGAGCGCCGCCACCGTGGAGGCCAGCATGGACATGGGGTGCGCGTCGTAGCGGAACCCGTCCATGAAGGTCTTGATGTTCTCGTGCACGTAGGTGTGGTGCGTGACGAGGTGGATGAACTGCTCGAGCTCCTTGGGGTTGGGCAGCTCGCCGTTGAGCAGCAGGTAGCAGACCTCGAGGAACGAGGACTTCTCGGCCAGCTGCTCGATGGGGTAGCCCCGGTACTCGAGGATGCCCTTGTCGCCATCGATATAGGTGATGGCGCTGCGGCAGTTGGCCGTGTTCAGGAACGCCGGGTCGTAACCCATCAGACCGAAGTCCTCGTCACTGACCTTGATCTGCCTGAGCGCGTGAGTGCGAATGCAGCCGTTCTCGATCGGGACTTCGTACGTCTTCCCGGTCCGGTTGTCCGTGATCGTCAGCGTGTCCTTTGGCATGGGCGGGAGATTTCACAGGGCAGAGAGCGGATTCAACAAAAAAGCGAACCCCCGGTGCCGACGGACAGTGAGATATGAACGTTCACTCAGAAAGGCGCACACCGGCGCGCTCCATCTGGCGCCAGAAACCCGGGAAGCTCTTCTCCACGCACTCGGGTCCGGTGAGGCTCAAGCGGGCCCCGGACAGCACGGCCAGAGTGGCCGAGACCATGGCCAGGCGGTGGTCTCCCCGGCTGTCCATGGCGAAGTGGGGCGGAGGGGCCGCCGGAGGCGTCACGGTGAGCGTCTCTCCCTCCAGCCGGGTGGTGCCTCCGTAGGCCTTCACCAGCGTCTGGATGCCGTCCAGGCGGTCGCTCTCCTTCACGCGCAGAATGCCTACATCGGTCAGCGTGGAGGGGTAGGGGAGCACGCAGGCGAGCGCGGCCAGGGTCGGCAGCAGGTCGGGGCACTCCTTGCCGGAGGCCACCAGGCCGTCGCGGGCCTGGCCTTCCACGCGCATGGTGAGGTCCGGGCCGGCAACGGGCGTGAGGCCCGCGGGCTGGATCAGGCGGAGAATGGCTTGATCGGGGTGCGCGCTGGAGGGGTCCGCGCGCTCCACGCTGCCGCCGGTGCGCCAGGCGGTGAGCAGCAGGTAGCCCAGGGAGGACCAGTCTCCGGGCAGGGGCGGCGCGGCGGACAGGGGCTGGTAGCCGGTGACGGCCAGGCGCGAGGGGCTCTCCTCCACGGTGAAGCCGAAGCGCCGCAGCCAGGAGACGGTGAGCTCCAGGTAGCCCGCGCTCGTCAGCGTGCCGAGGATCTCCACGCTCCAGGGGCGCTTCTCGCGCAGGAGCAGCGCGGCGCAGCCCAGCAGCAGGCTGGAGGCGTACTGGCTGCTCTGATCGCCTGGGACGCGGAAGAGCGGGGCGCCCGTCGCGGTGGGGGCGTGGATCTCCACCGGCCACGGGTTGCCCTCGGTGAGCGTCAGCCCCGAGGGGCCCAGCGCCTGCCGGAGCGACTCGAAGAGCGGACCGTGGGGGCGCTCGCCCAGGCGCGGAGTGCCGGTGAGCCGCACCTTCACTCCCGGTGTGGTCGCCGCCTGGGTGACGAGGATGCGGAACGGGGCGCCGCCGTCCGCGCAGTCCACGTCACGCACGGGCCCGGCGGGCTGGCGCAGGGCATTCACCCCGCGGGTGAGGACGCGCACGTCCGCGGGGAGATCCGTCTCGGCCTCGGCCTGAAGGGAGGCCAGGGGCCAGTGGCCGGTGAGGTGCGCGAGGACGAGGGCCCGCTGCGCGTCCGACTTGGACACCGGGGGCACCAGGCGGGCGGGGACGAGGTGGCTGGGGTCGACGTGCAGCAGGCTCATGGGCGAAGTCCGTGTTGCCAGGCGGGCCACAGGCGCCGCCACTCGGTCTCGGGGACGTCCCGGACGTCGAAGGCGCCAATGGCGGTCAGGAGGATCATGCGCAGCTCGCCCGCCTTGCCGGCCTTCTTGTCGGCGGCGAGCAGGGCCGTCACGGCCCGGAGGTCCGCGCGGCGCAGCAGGGCCGCGATCCGCTCGCGGCCGAGGATGCCGGGCCCGCGCTCCAGCGCCTGCTCAACCTGGACGGCCACCTGCTCGGGCGTCACGCCCATCAGCCGGCCCACGTCCAGCGCGCAGAGCATGCCCAGGCCCACCGCGTCCCCGTGGGACAGCTTGAAGCGCGACAGGCTCTCCAGCACATGGCCGAAGGTGTGTCCGAAGTTGAGCACCCGGCGCAGGCCCGTCTGCTCGTAGGGATCCTGGGCGCAGACGCTCTCCTTGAGGCGCCGCGCGTCCTTCACCAGGCGCTCCAGCAGGGGGGCCTTGCGCACGTAGCGGCGGAAGAGGGCCGCGTCGAGGCTGGCCACCATCTTCCAGGCCTCGATGGCGCCCTCGCGGCGCTGAGCATCCGAGAGCGAGGTGAACAGCTCCGGGCAGATCCACGCCTCTTCCGCGTAGTGGAAGACACCCGCCGGGTTCTTCACCACGTTGCCACCCACGGACAGGTCCACCGCGCCCTTGCCGCCCAGGCTGCTGTCCACCGCCGCCAGCAGCGTGGTGGGCACCTGCACCAGCCGCACGCCGCGCTTGAGCAGGTGCGCGGCCACGGTGGCGACGTCTCCGATGGTGCCTCCGCCCACCGCCAGCAACGTGCCGGAGCGGGGCAGGGCGACTCCGCCCACGAGCACCTTCTGCAGCGTCTGGAAGTTCTTGGCCCGCTCGCCACCGACGATCTGAATGATGGCCCGGGGGTTACGGGCCTTCAGCGCGGGGATCAGCGTGGGGTGGAAGCGGGTGACGGTCTTGTCCACCACGGCGACGCTGCCCTCGGGCAGCCGGGCCGACAGCCGGGTGAACGAACCCCAGTAGTCCGTGGCGGGGCGATAGGCACCGGGAGGCAGGAAGCTCATAGGGTGTGAGGCCGCGCGTTCATCTGCAGGACGAGATCGGCGATGACGAGCGACACCATCGCCTCGAGCACGGGCACCGCGCGCGGCATGATGCACGGATCGTGGCGCCCGCCCTTGGCATGGTCGGCCAGCGTGGCCGGCGGCTTGAAGAAGGCGCGCACCTGCATGGGCTCGCCGTTGGCCAGGCCGCCCTGGATGCCGCCGTAGGTGTCCTTCTTCGTGTGGAAGACGCTGCCAGGCTGTTCGATGCGGGCCAGCAGGTCCGGCGGGCCCCAGACGACGCCCGTCACGGCGCCCACGCTGCCCAGCGCCTGGGCGATCAGGGCCTTGAGCTTGCCGAAGATGGGCTCTCCCAGGCCCACGGGCAGGCCCTCGACGCGGATGTCGATCGAGCCGCCCAGGCTGTCTCCGGCCTCCTTGGCGGCGAGGATGCGCCGGGACATCTCCTCTCGAATCACGGGATCCGCGCAGCGCGTGGGGTGCTCGTCCACCAGGGCCCGGGTGAGGCCCGGGGCGGGCACCGCGGCGACGAGGCTGCCCACCTGCGAGACCCAGCCCACCGTGCGCACCTGGGGCAGATCCCGCGCGAGGTAGGCCTCGGCCACCGCGCCGCCGATCACCCGGCAGAGCGTCTCGCGCCCGCTGGTGCGACCGCCTCCGCGGTGGTCGCGGTGCTTGTAGCGCTCGCGCCAGACGGCGTCCGCGTGGCCCGGGCGATCCTCCTGCTTGAGCTTCTCGTAGTCCTGCGAGCGCTGGTTGGTGTTCCGCACGATCGCCGCGATGGGCGTGCCCAGCGTCTTGTCCTCGAAGACGCCGGAGAGGATCTCCACCTGATCGGCCTCGGCGCGCGCGGTGGTGATGGAGGACTGGCCCGGGCGCCGTCGATCCAGCGCGGCCTGGATGAAGTCCCGCGTCAGCGGGACGCCCGAGGGACAGCCGTCGATCACCGAGCCCAGGGCAACGCCGTGGCTCTCGCCGAAGGTAGTGAGACGGAACAGGGTGCCAAGGGTGTTCATGTCGCGCTCTCCCAGAGTTCGCGCTGCCGCCGGGCCTGCGCGATGAACCACGCGGCGCCCAGCATGACCGGAGTGCCTCCGCGGCGCGAGATCTCCTGTGCGACGCGGCGGCCTGGAGTTCCATAGGCGATGACCGCCACCCGGGCGCCCTCGAAGCGCAGGCCCTCGGGAGGCGCCACCCGGTCCGGCCAGGTCCAGACGCCGGCACCGGACAGGGGCTGTTGAATCTCCGCGCGCTTCAGCACGCGCAGCTCGCAGCCGGCCTCCCGGGAGACGGCCCGGAGCGCGGCGGTCGAGCCACCATCCCCGAGGACGAACGCCTCACGGGTGCCGAGCCGCTCGAGGACTTTGCGAGCGCCCTCGACGTCGGTGTTGAAGGAGGCCCAGTGGTCCCCCTGGCGGACCAGGGTGTTGATGGCCTCCAGCGGGGAGCGGGTGTGCCGGGCCAGTCGCAGCTTGAAGGGGCTGGTGACGGCGAAGCCGGCGTAGTGGGGCAGCAGCGAGTCGACGAGCTCCTCGACAGGGCCGTCCTCGGGGATGTCGATGCGATCGAAGGGCTGGCGGTGGATCCGCGGCGAGCGGGAGTGAACGATGCTCGTGCCCAGGATGCCCCGGCGCAAAGCCCCCTCCTGGCCTGGCGCGAGGCGCCGGCCCGCTCGCATCACATCATCCAGCAACCGCTGCCCGGGAGCCGCGCTCCACCCACCCCCAGCGGCCACGTAATCGAGCCCATTGCGCACGGCGAGCACGGCCCGGGCCGGCAGCGCCACGGGCCCCATGGCGAGCACCGTCACGCGCCCCGGGCCGAAGCGGGCCAGGAGCCGGGCCTGCGTCTCCAACAGCTGAGGCAGCCGCGCCGCGGAGCCCAGCGGCTCGATGTGTTTCACGAAGGCATTCGCGGGCAGCGCCGGCTCCCAGAGCCGCAGCGCCTCCTCGGTGGACAGCGGCCGCTCGGCATGGTGCGAGGCCACGAGCCTGCCCGCTCCCAGCGGAGCCTCAGTGGAGACCGTCACATCCCTGTCCACGTAGCTGGCCGCCGCCAGCCAGGTGGGCGGCAGCGGCTTGCCCCGCTCGGAGATGAGCAGCGGCAACACGCGGCTCAGGGCCTGGCCATCCACCTGCTCCGGCGCGTGGAGATCCGTGCGGACCTCGAGGATGTTCGCACCCCGGCGGTGCACCCCTTGCGCGAACCGCACCGCCTCGGAGCCACTCACGCTGGGCGGCAGGGTGACCACGCGCAGGCTGGAAGTCACGGCGTCACCTCGCCCTGAAAGGCCCGGAGAAAGTCCACCAGCGGCACGGTAGGCACGCGGGCGTGCAGGGCCTCACGCTCATGAAACACGGTGGAGATCTCCTCCTCCAGCGACAGGCCGGGGCGCAGCCGAGGGCGCGAGGTGTCGGCCAGCAGGCGCTCCCGATACGTCTCGAAGGACACGGGGACGACCAGGGTGAACAGCCCCGCCAGTGCCTCGGGATGATGCGAGAGGAAGCCGCCGCCCACGGCCACCAGGCTGCCAGGAGCCACCTCCAGCAGCGTGCGGCGCTCGGTGGCCCGGAAGGACGCCGGATCCTCGGCTACCCAGGTGCGCAGCGAGCGGCCCGAGACGCGCTCCAGCTCCACATCGAGGTCCAGCCCCGTCCGGCCGAGAAGTTGCCCTACCAGGGGTAACAACCGCGTCTTGCCCGCGGTGCGGTGGCCCGCGAGGACCACCGTCTGCCCAGGCCGTGGCACCGCGGTGGCGCCCGGCTGGGCCAGCGCCTGCCGAAGCCCGGGGCTCAGCCGGGGATCGACGGCACCGAGGATCTGTTCGAGAAGCTGGCGCCGCGTCTCAGCGGACCGTTCCGACATAGACGTAGGATGTCCCAAACGTCATGGGATTGGCCACCCGCTCGCGGTAGGCACCGGCCTGCTCCATCAGCTGCAGGAACCGCTCGCCCGCGGGGAACGCCGCCGCGGTGCGGGGCAGGTACTCGTACGCCGCCCGGTTCCCGGTCAGCAGCCCGCCGATCGCCGGCATGATCGTCTTGCTGTAGAAGCGGAACAGGCCGCCGAACGCGCCGGTCGGCTGGCCGAACTCGAGCACCACCACGCGCCCGCCGGGCTTCACCACCCGCGCCATCTCCTTGAGGCACTTCACCGGGTCATCCACGTTGCGGATGCCGAAGGCGATCGAGGCCACATCGAAGGTCGCATCCGCGAAGGGCAGGGCCATGGCGTCGGCCACCTGGAACTCCACCTGGAGCCCCTCCTTCTGGGCCTTCGCCGGAGCGCTCTGCAGCATCTCCGGGCAGAAGTCGGTGCCCACCACGCGTCCCGAGCCGCCCACCTTGCGCTTGAACACCAGCGCCAGGTCTCCGGTGCCCGTGGCGCAGTCCAGGACGCTGTCCCCCTCCTTGGCGCCGCTGTAGCGCACCGCCGCGCGCCGCCACAGCCGGTGAATGCCGAACGAGAGCACCTCGTTCGTCACGTCGTACCGCGTGGCAATGGAGGAGAACATCTGTCGGACTTCGGTGCTCATTGCGCCCTCGCGACCTGCCGAGCCGGACCTTCCAGGCTCCAAAGATGTCGGTCCACCGCATGTAACACAGCGGGCAACCGGCGCATCAAATAGTGGAAGTGCTCGGGGCTCAGCGCCTGGCGCCCATCGCACAGGGCGCGCTCGGGCCACGGGTGCACCTCGATGAGCAGCCCGTCCGCGCCCGCCGCCGCCGCCGCCAGCGACATGGGCACCACCAGGTTCGGATCGCCCGTGGCGTGCGAAGGATCCACGATCACCGGCAGGTGCGTGCGCTCCTTCACGTAGGCCACCGCGGCCAGATCCAGCGTGTTGCGCATGGCCGTCTCGAAGGTGCGGATGCCGCGCTCACACAGCATCACCTGCTCGTTGCCGCCCTCCAGCAGGTACTCGGCCGCCAGCAGCCACTCCTCGATCGTCGCCGCCAGCCCGCGCTTGAGCAGCACCGGCTTGCGCACCTTGCCCAGCGCCCGCAGCAGCGTGAAGTTCTGCATGTTGCGCGCGCCCACCTGCAGGATGTCCGTGGACTCCAGCATCAGCGGAAGTTGTGAAGCGTCCATTATTTCACTAATGACTGGCAGCCCATGGCGCTGTCCCGCCTGGGCCAGCAGGTGCAACCCCGGCTCGCCAAGCCCCTGAAAAGCGTAGGGGCTGGTGCGGGGCTTGAACGCACCCCCGCGCAGCACATGGGCTCCCGCCGCGGCCACCGCCTGCGCGGCCACCGCCGTCTGCTCCGCGTCTTCCACCGCGCAAGGCCCCGCCATGACTACGAAGCCGGGCCCGCCTATCTCCACCGGCCCTACTGAAACGCGGGTTCCCTGGGGGCGCGCGGCCCGGTGCACACGATGGGGGCCTGGCTTGGAGGCAGCGACCTCATTAGACACTTCTTCGGTTGGCCTAAGTCTCATATGTCCTCATGTCGCCGAAGAGTTCACGAGGTTTTGAACTCCGTGTGCATGTATAACGGGATTCACTTAGAATACAACTTGATACAAGTAATGAATCGTTGGCGCTGTTCCCCCCGACAGAGGCTTATGAAGATGCTCGATCCGGCGGCGACGCAGCAGTGGGTAGCAGGGATGATCATGTTGTCCGCTGCGGATCCGCTCGCCGGAGCAACTCTGCTGGGAGTTCCCTCGGTGTACTGGGAGCGGCCGCTGGTGCAGGAGGCGGTGGCGGGCTGGGGCGAGGCGGCGGTGATGGAGGCCCACAGCGCCGCGGAGGTGAGCGGGATGTTGGAGTCGCTCACCTCGCGGATGGAGCTGCGCTGGCTCGGAGAGGCTCCGGACAAGCTGCCAGGCCCCTGGTTTGGCGGCCTGCGCTTCGCGGCGACGGCGCCGTCGGATGAGGGCTGGCGCGCTCACGGCTTCGCGCGCTGGACGCTGCCCGAGGTGCTCGCGTGGCGCGTGGGCAAGGGCGTGGCGGTGGCGGCGTTCGCGCCGGTGAATGCGGGCGGCGAGGATCTCGTCCGCTCCCGGCTGGCGCGGGTGCGCGCGGCCTTCCCGGAGAACTACTACCACCCGCGCGACGAGCAGGTGGGGCTGCGGCTGTCGTCCTCGCGCGAGGGCTTCGAGGCGCGGGTAAACCGCGCGATCGAGGCCATCGCGGCGGGGCACCTGCAGAAAGTGGTGATGGCACGGGCGGTGGAGGCTCAGGGCAGCAGCGCCTTCGATCTGGTGGACGTGCTGGCGCGGCTGCGCGAGCAGAACCCGCGCTGTGTCACATTTCTGTTTCGTGAGCCGGGGGGCGCGGCCTTCGTGGGCGCCACGCCCGAGACGCTGTGCCGGGTGGATGGGCAGGTGCTGGAGACGGAGGCCCTGGCGGGCTCGGCGGCGCCGGGACAGGCCGAGGCGCTGGGTGGGCGCGACAAGGAGCGCCGTGAGCACGAGTCGGTGGTGCGCTACATCCTCTCGGCGCTGCGGCCCATCGCCGAGCGCGTCACCGCGGACTCGGAGCCCGCGCTGCTTCAGCTGAAGAATGTGGTGCACCTGCGCACGGGCATCCGCGCCGAGCTGCGCCAGGGCGTCACTCCGGGCCAGGTGGTGGCGGCGCTCCACCCCACGCCGGCGGTGGGCGGCGTGCCCCGCGAGCATGCCCTGGGCTTTCTGCAGGATTACGAGGAGCTGGATCGCGGCTGGTACGCCGGGCCGGTGGGGTGGATTGGGCCGACGCGGGCGCACATGGCGGTGGCGCTTCGTTCGGCGCTGGTGCGAGGTGACACGGCCCGTATTTTCGTGGGGGCGGGGATCGTCCAAGGCTCTTGCGCCGAGTCGGAGTGGCGCGAGACGGAGATCAAGAGCCTGGCGATGCTGAGGGCGTTGGGAGGGAGAGATGTCCGACACGAATCTTAACCAGCTCTGGGCCCGGGCCCTGCTGGAGGAGCTGGTACGCGGCGGGGTACGGCACGCCGTGGTGTGTCCGGGCTCGCGCTCCTCGCCGCTGGCGCTGGGGTGCGTGCGTGTCGAGGGGCTGAGGACGTGGTCCGTCATCGATGAGCGCAGCGCGGGCTTCTTCGCGCTGGGCCTGAGCAAGCAGTCGCGCGCGCCGGCGGTGCTGGTGGCCACCAGCGGCACGGCGGGGGCGCACTTCTACCCGGCAGTGATCGAGGCGGCCATGTCTCACGTGCCGCTCGTGGTGCTCACGGCGGACCGGCCGCTGGAGCTGCAGGGGTGGGGCGCGCCGCAGACGGTGCCGCAGGCGCGCATGTTCGGCGAGTTCGCCCGCTACTTCGCGGACCTGGGCATGCCCGAGGCGAGCGACGTGGCGGTGACGCACCTGCGCGCCACCGCCTCGCGGGCCGTGAACGCGGCCCTGCGTGCTCCCCGTGGCGCGGTGCAGCTCAACGTGCCCTTTCGTGAGCCGCTGGCTCCCATCCCGGAGCCCTTTGGCGAGGAGCGCCTGTCCGCGCTGGCCCTGCGGGGCCGTGCCGGGGCGCCGCTCACGCGCATCACCCCGCCCGCGCGCCAGCCGGATCCCAAGGCGCTCGAGGAGCTGCGAGGCCGGATCGCCTCCACCGAGCGGGGGCTCATCGTCTGCGGGCCGAGGGACGAGGAGGACGGCTTCGCGGAGGCCATCTCGGCGCTCTCCCGGGCCACCGGCTTTCCCGTCATCGCCGAGGCCATCTCGCAGGCCCGCTACGGCGGCGGCGAGGCGACGATCTCGCTGTACGACGCGATGCTGCGCCACCCGCCGTTCGCCCAGGCCCACCGGCCCGAGCTGGTGCTGCGCTTCGGCGGAGGGCTGACGCCCAAGGGCCCCCAGCAGTGGCTGGATGGCTCGGGGGCGCACATCGTCCTGCTCAGTGACGAGGGCGCGCTGATCGATCCGTCCCACCGCGCCACGCAGATCATCGAGGGCTCGGCCGTGGCCGCCTGTGAGGCGTTGGGCCGGGGGCTCTCACGCGGTCTGGGGCGCTGGGCGCGGGGCTTCCTCCATGCCGAGCGCCTGGCCCGCGGCGCCCTGGAGGCCGCGTTCGCCGAGGAGACACAGCTGTCCGAGCCGCGCATCGCCCGCGAGCTGGTGGCCTCGCTGCCCGCCGGGGCGAACCTCTTCGTCTCCAGCAGCATGCCCATCCGGGACGTGGACGCCTTCGCGCCCGCCGGGGGCGTGGGACTGAGGGTGCTGGCCAACCGGGGCGCCAACGGCATCGACGGCATCGTGTCCAGCGCACTGGGGGTAGCGGCGGCCTCGGGCCGGCCCACCGTGCTGCTCGCCGGGGACCTGGCCTTCCTGCATGACGTGGGCGGGCTGCTCACCGCGTCCCGGCACCAGGTGCCGCTCACCGTCGTGGTGGTGAACAACGATGGGGGTGGCATCTTCTCGTTCCTGCCCATCGCGAAGGCGACCGATCAGTTCGAGGAGCTCTTCGGCACTCCGCACGGCGTGGACCTGTCGCACGCGGCGGCGCTCTACGGGGGGCGCTTCCATCGCCCCGAGTCTGCTTTCGCGCTGCGCACGGCGCTCCAGCAGGGCCTGGAAGGCGGGCTGCACCTCATCGAGGTGCGCACGGATCGCACGCGCAACGTGGAGGACCACAGGAGACTGTTCTCGCGAATGGCCGACGCACTGGGCCCAGGTCCCTGGGCGTAAGCCGCCGAATCGCGTATAGAAGAGTCGACACCACGAGGGCCTATGGCTGTGAACCTGGCATACAGCACCTGGGGAGAAGGGCCTCGGCCGCTGGTACTCCTGCACGGCTTCACCGGGAACCGCTCCTCCTTCGATCACCTGCGCCCGCTGCTGGGCGCCGAGGTGAGGGCCATCGCGGTGGATCTTCCCGGGCATGGCGAGACGCCACTGCCGCAGGCCAGGGGCCGCGAGGGCTTCCTCGAGACGGTCCGCGCGATCATCGAGCTGATGGACCGGCTGGAGCTGCCCATGGCGGATCTGCTGGGCTACTCGCAGGGGGCGCGCCTCGCGCTGGGGGCGGCGCTGCTTGCGCCCAAGCGCTTCGGGCGGCTCATCCTGGAGAGCGGCTCACCGGGGCTGCACCGGCGCATGGAGCGGGCGGAGCGGCGCCAGTTGGACGGCGAGCGCGCCTCGTTCATCCGGATCCATGGGGTAGATGCCTTCATCGACAGGTGGGAGGCCGAGCCCCTGTTCGCGAGCCTGAAGCGGCTGCCGCCCGAGCAGCTCCAGGCCCTGCGCGAGCGCCGCCAATCCTGCACCGTGGATGGGCTGTCGGGAGCGCTGGGGTGCCTGGGGCTGGGCATGCAGCCGGACTACTGGCCCGAGCTGCACCGCCAGCGCCTGCCCACGCTGCTGCTGAGCGGGGCGCTGGATGAGAAGTTCACGCAGCTGGCGCGCCGCATGGCCACCGAGCTGCCCGTGGTGTGGCGCTACACCTTCGAGGACTGCGGACACGCGCCGCACCTGGAGGTGCCGAAGGAGTACGCCCGGGAGGTGCTTTCCTTCCTGCATACGCCCTGGTACGACGCGCCCGAGAGCTTCGAGAACACAGGGGCCGAGAACCCCTCGTGAAGTCCGGGGCTCCGGAACCTTTCATGAACTCTTCCGTACCGACGATGGAGACCGAGCCCCGAACGCGTCCCTCGTTGAAGGTGTGGGTGATGGCGACCCGCCCGAAGACGCTCACCGCGGCGCTGGTGCCGGTAGGCGTGGGAACCGGGCTGGCCTTTGGTGATGGCGTCGGCAAGTGGTTGCCGGCGCTGGCGGCGCTGTTCGGCGCGCTGCTGATTCAGATCGGCACCAACCTCACCAACGACTACTACGACTTCAAGAAGGGCGCGGACACCTCCGAGCGGCTGGGGCCCGCGCGCGTCACCCAGCAGGGGTTGATCTCGCCGGGAGCGGTGCTGGCGGCCGCGCTGGGGTGCTTCGCGCTGGCGATCATCTCGGGCATCTACCTGGTGACGGTGGGCGGGTGGCCCATCGTGGCCATTGGCCTCACGTCGGTGCTGTGTGGCTACGCGTACACGGGCGGGCCGTTCCCGCTGGCCTACCACGGGCTGGGAGACGTGTTCGTGTTCGTGTTCTTCGGCCTGGTGGCGGTGACGGGCACCTACTACGTGCAGGGGCTCACGGTGAGCCAGGCGGCGTGGTGGGCGGCGATCCCGGTGGGCTCGCTGGGCACGGCGCTGCTGGCGGTGAACAACCTGAGGGACGCGCCCACGGACGTGAAGGCGGGCAAGCGCACCCTGATCGTCCGGCTGGGCGCGAAGGCGGGCAAGGCGGAGTACATCCTGATGCTCGTGGCCGCGTACGCCACGCCGTTCATCCTGTTCGGGCTGGGGCTGGCCAGCGCCTGGGTGTTCCTCGCGCTGCTGAGCGCGCCGCTGGCGGTGGGGCCGCTGCGGCTGGTGCTGGGCGCGCAGGGCGCGGCGCTGAACGCGGCGCTGGGAGGCACGGCCCGGCTGCAGCTCGTCTTCGGGCTGCTCTTCGCCGTGGGCCTGAGCTTGAGGTAGCCGCGGATGCTCCTCCAGGGGGTCCGGATCGAGCCGGTACGGTTGGAGCTCGCTCGTCCGCTGAAGACGGCTCGGGCGACGTATACGGTTCGAGAAGGCTTCCGCCTCTGGGTGGAGGATGAGGAGGGGCGCGTCGGCCAGGGCGAGGCGATGCCGCTTCCAGAGTTTGGCACCGAGTCGCTCTCCAAGTGTGAGCGCGTTCTGCGGTTGTTAGTGGGTGTGTCGCGCCTCTCGTTCATCCACGAAAGTCTCGGGGGCATGGAATGGGTGCGCCGTTTTCTAAGCCCGGTACACGCTCCCGCCGCCAGGCATGCGATCGAGCTGGCCCTGCTGGATCTGCTCGCCCAGCGGAAACGGGTTCCACTGTGCCGGCTCCTCAATCCGAAAGCGCGTGTCTGGGTCCGGGTCAATGCGCTGCTCACCGCGAACGAGCCAGAAGCGCTGGCTGAAGAGGCCCGCGAAAGCTATGCCGAGGGCTTCTGGACCCTGAAGCTCAAGGTGGCAGGCCGGCCGATCGAAGAGGACGAGGCGCGTGTCCGAGCGGTCCGTGAGGCGGTGGGACGATCGGGGAAGCTCCGCCTCGACGCAAATGGGGGGTGGTCGGAGCAGGAGGCAGCCCAGGCGCTAGAGCGGCTCGTCCCGTACCAGCCCGAGCTGTGCGAGCAGCCCGTGCCGGCAGAGGACGTCGAAGCCCTGGCCCGGCTTCAGCTACGCACACCGTTCCCCCTGGCGGCGGACGAAGCGCTCGTGTCTCCCGAGCACCTTCGTGCGCTCCTGGAGACCGCGAGCGGGGAGCCCGCCGTGCGGATCGTCGTGCTCAAGCCCATGGTGCTTGGGGGGCTGCTGCCCGCGCTGGAGATGGCTCAACAGGCGGCCAAAGCCGGGGTGTACTCCTACGTGACGAGCTCTCTGGATGGAGTCGTGTCTCGAGCAGGAGCGGCGCACCTGGCGGCGGCATTGCCGAGCGGACACCTGGCCTCGGGGCTGGGGGTAGGCAAGCTCTTCGTGCGCGAGGAGCCCGCTGTGCACCCCTACCAGCTGACAGACGGCCGCATCCGTATTCCAGAGGCGCCAGGCCTGGGGCTCCCGGTATGAGCTTCGAGTGTCCCGTTCGCGCGGGAGCCGCCCACCGGCCCGACGCCGAGGCCCTGACGTTCGCCGGGCACCGCTGGACGTACCGGGAGCTCGACGTGGAAGTCGGGCGCTGGGTGGCCGCGCTCCAGGCCCGGGGCGTTCAGCCGGGAGATCGCCTCGCGCTGCTGGCGGCCAACCACGCGCACAGCGTGTTCCTCTTCTTCGCCCTGGGGCGGCTGAGGGCCGTGCTCGCTCCGCTCAACGCCCGGCTGACCCAGGTGGAGCTGGCCCCGCTCCTCGAGGACATCTCCCCGCGACTGACGCTCGCGCAGAAGAGCCTGGCGGATCGGCTCCCCAGCGCCGAGCCGCTGGAGAACTGGGCCGATGCCGCGCGGGCGCCCTCGGCGAGCTGTGAGCCCCTGGAGGAGGCCTCGCCCCGGGTGATGCTCTTCACCTCTGGCACCACGGGCCGGCCCAAGGGAGCGGTGCTCACGGAGGGAAACTTCCGAGCCTCGGCGCGGTGCTCCGCTCAGAACCTGGGAGCCCACCCGGCGCCCCGCTGGCTGGGCACGCTGCCGCTCTTCCACGTGGGAGGGCTGGCGATGATGTCGCGCACGGCCTACGACGGAGGCTGCCTCGTCCTGCACGATCGCTTCGAGGTCGACGCGGTGAACAGCGCCATCGATACCGAGGGAATCACTCACGCGAGCTTCGTGGCCACCACGCTGGAGCGCGTCCTGGACGCACGCGCGGGGCGCCCGGTGCCCGAGACCTTCCGGCTCGCGCTGATCGGCGGAGGCCCCGTGCCCGCACCGCTGTTGGAGCGGGCCCGGGCGGCGAGGCTGTTGGCGCTGCAGACCTACGGGCTGACGGAGGCCTGCTCGCAGGTGACCACCGAGCGTCCCACCGACGCGGACGGGCGCACCGCGGGGCCCGCGCTGCCGGGGCTCCAGGTGCGCATCATCGGGCCGGACGGCGAAGTCCTGGGCCCGGGCAGGGAAGGGGACATCGAAGTCCAGGGCCCCACGGTGATGGCGGGCTACCTCAACCGCCCGGAGGCCACGCGCGAGGCACTGAGGGACGGCTGGCTGCGCACGCGGGACGTGGGGATGCTGGACGAGCGGGGACGCCTGACGGTGCTCTCTCGCCGAACGGACCTCATCGTCCGGGGAGGCGAGAACCTCTACCCGATCGAGATCGAAACCGTGCTCGCCTCACACCCCGCGGTACAGGAAGTCTCGGTAGTAGGTGTCACGGACGCGCGCTGGGGGGAGGTGCCCGTGGCCTTCGTCGTGCTCCGGTCCGGGCACGCGCTCCCCGGCGAGCTCGATGGCTGGTGCCGGCGCTCGCTGGCGGGCTTCAAGGTTCCCGCGCGCTTCATCCCCATCGAGGCGCTGCCGCGCAACGCCATGGGCAAGGTGGAGCGCACGGTGCTGCGCCAACTCGCCACGTGAGAAAGCAGGGCGCTCCCAGGGCAAGCGCGGCGCCCACCCGTGCCGGGGCTTTGGCTTCGATAAGCCCGGCAAGCTGTTCCAGGGGCCAAACCGCTTGACTGGGAGGGATGGTTTCCCGACTATCCGCCACCCTCCTTACACGGCCACACCTACCAGGAGTTTTCTGAAAATGGCGCCTCCGTCTGGTGAGAAGATCACCCTGCAGAACGGCAAGCTGACTGTGCCCAACAACCCGATCATCCCGTACATCGAGGGTGACGGCACTGGCCGCGACATCTGGCGCGCCTCCCAGGCGGTGTTCGACGCCGCGGTGGAGAAGGCCTACAAGGGCCAGAAGAAGATCGCCTGGTACGAGGTGCTGGCCGGCGAGAAGTCCTTCAAGCAGGTCAACAACTGGCTGCCGGACGAGACCGTCGAAGCCTTCCGCTCGTACCTGGTGGGCATCAAGGGCCCGCTGACGACTCCGGTGGGCGGCGGCATCCGCTCGCTCAACGTGGCGCTGCGCCAGATGCTGGATCTGTACGTCTGCCTGCGCCCGGTGCGCTACTTCAAGGGCGTGCCCAGCCCGGTGAAGGCCCCCGAGAAGGTGGACATGACCATCTTCCGCGAGAACACCGAGGACATCTACGCGGGCATCGAGTTCGAGGCGGGCTCCCCCCAGGCCGAGAAGTTCCTCGGCTGGCTGAAGCAGGAGTTCGAGAAGGACGCCAAGAAGGTCCGCTTCCCCACCAACGTGGGTATCGGCATCAAGCCCGTGTCGAAGGAGGGCTCTGAGCGCCTGATCCGCGCCGCCATCGAGTACGCGGTGCTCCACAAGCGCAAGAGCGTCACCCTGGTGCACAAGGGCAACATCATGAAGTTCACCGAGGGCGCCTTCCGCAAGTGGGGCTACGAGCTGGCCGCCCGCGAGTTCGGTGACAAGGTCTACACCTGGGATCAGTGGGAGGCCACCAAGGCCGCCAAGAGCGAGGACGCCGCCAACGCCGAGCAGAAGGCCGCCGTGTCCGCCGGGAAGATCATCATCAAGGACTCCATCGCGGACATCACCCTGCAGCAGGTGCTCACCCGTCCGGACGAGTTCGACGTCATCGCCACGCTGAACCTCAACGGCGACTACCTCTCGGACGCGCTGGCCGCGCAGGTGGGCGGCATCGGCATCGCCCCGGGCGGCAACATCAACTACATGACCGGCCACGCCGTCTTCGAGGCCACCCACGGCACCGCCCCGAAGTACGCGGACCAGGACAAGGTCAACCCCGGCTCGGTCATCCTCTCGGGTGAGATGATGTTCCGCCACCTGGGCTGGAACGAGGCCGCCGACCTGATCATCAAGGGCATGGACAAGGCCATCGGCGCGCGCACCGTCACCTACGACTTCGCCCGCCTGATGAAGCTCGAGAGCAAGGAGGCCGTCACCGAGGTGAAGTGCTCCGAGTTCGGGCAGGCCATCATCAAGCACATGTAGTCATCTCTGGAGACAACTCACATGGCTCAGACTGGCAAGAAGAAGATTGGCCTCATTGGCGGCGGTCAGATCGGCGGCAACCTGGCGCTGCTGGCCGTTCAGAAGAACCTTGGCGACGTGGTGCTCTTCGACATCCCGGCCGCCGAGGGCCTGGTCAAGGGCAAGGCCCTGGACATCAACCAGCTGTCCGCGGTGGACGGCTATGACTGCCGCGTCACCGGCTCCACGGACTGGAAGGACGTGGCCGGCTCGGACGTCGTCATCATCACCGCCGGCGTGCCCCGCAAGCCGGGCATGAGCCGCGAGGACCTGCTGGACATCAACCTGAAGATCATGCGGGACGTGGCGGCCAACATCAAGCAGCACGCCCCCAACGCCTTCGTGATCAACGTGGCCAACCCGCTGGACGCGATGGTGTACGCGCTCTACAAGATCGCCGGGCTGCCCAAGCACATGGTGGTGGGCATGGCGGGCGTGCTGGACACCAGCCGCTTCAAGTGCTTCGTGGCCGAGGCGCTGGGTTGCTCCATCCGTGACGTGGAGGCGCTGGTGCTCGGCGGCCACGGCGACGACATGGTGCCCCTGGTGCGCCACAGCACCGTGGGCGGTGTGCCGCTCACCGAGCTGATCGCCAAGGACAAGCTCGAGGCCATCGTGAAGCGCACCCGCGAGGGCGGCGCCGAGCTGGTGGCGCTGTACAAGACCGGCAGCGCCTACTTCGCTCCGGCCTCCAGCTCCATCGCCATGGCGGAGAGCTTCCTGCTGGACCGCAAGCGCATGCTGCCTGGCGCCGCGCTGCTCGAGGGCCAGTACGGCATCAACGGCTACTTCTTCGGCGCGCCCCTGCAGATTGGCGCCGGCGGCGTGGAGAAGGTCGTCACCGTGCAGCTGGACGACGCCGAGAAGGCCCTGCTGGAGAAGTCCTTCCAGTCGGTGAAGAAGACGGTCGACAGCGTCAAGCTGTAGCCCTGAAGCCCGGTCCGGCCCGCCTGGAACCTGCCAGGTTGGCCGGGCCCTTATGTACGGGATGGCGCGCGCTTATCGCGTGCGCCGCCCTGAATGCGGCGGAAATCCGCCAAGTTATCTAGCCTATAGAACCCGCACCAGGGGTCCGTATGCAGTGCCCGCCAGCGCTGGCGGGAACGCCGCTCCCTGGCCCCCGGCAGTGAAGGAGACGAGGCATGGCAGCAGCAGCGCGGTTCACGGTGGTGGGTGGTGGTTTGGCCGGGCTGATGACGACGATCAAGCTGGCCGAGGCGGGGCACCATGTCGACGTGCTCTCCATCGTGCCGGTGAAGCGCTCGCACTCGGTCTGCGCCCAGGGTGGCATCAACGGCGCGGTGAACACCAAGGGCGAGGGTGATCACCCGGACATTCACGTGAAGGACACGCTGCGCGGCGGCGACTTCCTGGCCGAGCAGACGTCCGTGAAGGGCATGTGCTACGCGGCCCCGGGCATCATCTACCTGCTGGACCGCATGGGCGTGACGTTCAACCGCACCCCCGAGGGCCTGCTGGACTTCCGGCGCTTCGGCGGCACGCTGCACCACCGCACGGCGTTCGCGGGCGCCACCACCGGCCAGCAGCTGCTCTACGCGCTGGACGAGCAGGTGCGCCGCTACGAGGCCGAGGGCAAGGTCACCAAGTACGAGTTCTGGGAGTGGCTGGGCACGGTGAAGGACGAGTCCGGCCGCTGCATCGGCAGCGTGGCGTTGGACCTGCGCACCATGGAGATCCGCACCTTCCCGGCCGAGGCGGTGTGCCTGGCCACGGGTGGCCCGGGCATCGTCTTCGGGCGCTCCACCAACTCCATCATCAATACGGGTACCGCCGCGGGCCGCGCCTACATGGAGGGCGCGATCTACTCCAACGGCGAGTTCATCCAGGTGCACCCGACGTCGATTCCGGGCGAGGACAAGCTGCGCCTGATGAGCGAGTCGGTGCGCGGCGAGGGCGGCCGGGTGTGGGTGCCCCGCAAGAAGGGCGACACGCGTGGCCCGTTGGAGATCCCCGAGAGCGAGCGCTTCTACTTCCTCGAGGAGAAGTACCCCAAGTACAAGAACCTGGTGCCGCGCGATGTGGCCACCCGCGAGATCTTCACGGTCTGCCGCGAGCTGGGGCTGGGCATCGGCGGCAAGGACGGCGTGTACCTGGATGTGACGCACATCCCCGCGCCCACGCTCGACGCGAAGATCAAGGGCGTGATGGAGATCTACGAGAAGTTCGTGGGAGACGACCCGCGCAAGACGCCGATGGTCATCTTCCCGGGCATGCACTACTCGATGGGCGGCCTGTACGTGACGTTCGAGGCGGACTCGCGCACGCTCACTCCGGCCGAGGGCAGCCCGAAGAACCAGTCCACCAACATCCCCGGCCTGTACGCCACTGGCGAGGCGGACTACGCGTTCCACGGCGCCAACCGGCTGGGTGCCAACTCGCTGCTGTCCTGCATCTACTCGGGGATGATCGGCGGGCCGGCCATGGCCGCGTACGCCAAGAACAACGCCACCAGCGCGGCGGCCAAGGGCGAGAAGTACTTCAACGACGCGAAGAAGTACTGGCAGGACCGCTTCGCGACGATCAAGGCGATGGCCGGCTCGGAGAACCCGTACCAGATCTCCAAGGAGCTGGGCGAGCTGATGACGGAGAACTGCACCGTCGTGCGCTACAACGATCGGCTCAAGAAGTCGGTCGAGAAGATCCGCGAGATGAAGCAGCGGTGGAAGAACTGCAACGTGCTGGACACGGGCGCGGTGGCCAACCGCTCGCTGTCGTTCACCAACCAGCTGTGGAACATGCTGGAGCTGGGCGAGGTGATCGCCACCAGCGCGCTGATGCGCGACGAGAGCCGCGGGGCGCACTACAAGCCGGAGTTCTCGCTGCCCGAGCCCAAGTCGAAGGATCCGCGCGAGGACGCCGAGTGGATGGCGCTGTGGAAGAAGCGCCACGAGAAGTGGGCGAAGACGACGATGGCGGCGTACTCGGCGGAGGGGCCGAAGATCTCCTACGAGGACATTTCCACGCCGGTGTTGGATCCGGAGCCGCGCTGGTACGCGTAGAAAGGGAAGGCGAACGCACCTATGGACACTTCACAGCCGAGCAACGTCTCCACCCGGACCGTGACCTTCCGCATCTGGCGCCAGGATGGGCCTGAGAAGGAGGGCCGCTACGACGAGTTCCGCATTCCGTACTCGAAGGGCGCCAACGTGGTCTCCTGCCTGATGGAGATCCAGCGCAACCCCGTCACCGTGGACGGCCGCAAGGTGGCCCCGGTGGTGTGGGACGCGGCGTGCCTCGAGGAGGTGTGCGGCAGCTGCGCGATCAACATCAACGGCCGGGTGCGCATGGCGTGCTCGGCGCTGATCGACAAGCTGGAGCACCCGATCACCCTGGAGCCGATGAAGAAGTTCCCGGTGGTGCGGGACCTGACGGTGGACCGCAGCCGGATGTTCGAGGCGCTCAAGCGGGTGAAGGCGTGGATCCCGGTGGACGGCACGCACAACCTGGGGCCGGGTCCGCGGCAGTCTCCGCACGATCAGGCGACGATGTACGTGCTCTCCACGTGTATTACGTGCGGCAGCTGCCTGGAGGCGTGCCCGCAGGTGACGATGGGCAATGACTTCGTGGGCGCGGCGGCGATCAGTCAGGCGCGGCTGTTCAACATGAACCCCACGGGCAAGATGAACGCCGAGGAGCGCGTGCGCTCGCTGATGGGCCCTGGCGGCATCCAGGACTGCGGCAAGGCCCAGAACTGCGTGAAGGTGTGCCCCAAGGAGATCCCGCTCACCTCGTCCATCGCGGTGATGAACCGCGAGGTGACCAAGGTGCTGATCAAGGATCTCTTCTTCAAGGAAGAGGAGAAGAAGAGCCACGCGGGACCAGGGTAGCCACTACCCCTCTCCCTCCGGGAGAGGGACGGGGTGAGGGTTCCTCACCGTGCCAACCAACGGCCCTGCGCCCGGACCCAGAAGCCCGGGGCAGGGCCGTGGTGCTTGGGAGATACATGCCCGCTGAGTTATCAGGGAATGTACGGTTCTCCACGAGGCATAAATGAGAGCGATTACTGTCCTGGTGATGGTTGTGACGATGGTCAGTCTGGGCTGCTCTCATGCACAAAGACCCCGGGCCCAAGTCTACGTGATCTCCGAAGATACGCAGGGAGTCGGTGCCGAACTCGGTACAGGTGGCTCCGGAGGACGCGACTGCCAGGCAGAGCATGAAGAGTGTTTCAGGAAGTGTTGGCAAACGCGGCGTCCAAAATATCCGCACAAGCATGACGGCTGGTATCACGAGAGATGTACAGCGGACTGCCGTGAGGAATTCAATCGATGTGAAGAAGAGCAGGAAAAAGAAGAGAGAAGCATAGTAAAGAAACTAGAGTTCTCGAACATCGATCAAGCGCTTGAATGGCTCAGATCTCACAAGTCACAGGTAGCGCTTGGGGTGGTCGTCGTCGTTGCTGGCGTGGCTTTTATCGTGGCCACGAGTGGCACGGGTGCCTTGATCCTCGCCCCCCTTGTTCCCCTTGCTCTCTAGTTGATGGGTGACGATGACTTACAATCATGATTTTGATGTGGACTCAGTCCTAGAGATATTGGGCGCTGTCAATGACAAATACCCGCAAGGCTCGCAAGAAGATGAGGCACTTCGTGTTGCCGCAGTAGCCTTGGTTTATGTTCGCGACACTCAGAAGTTGGATGAGTATCGTCAGTTCTTCAGGAACTTCTACACTCCTGCGGTCGATGCAGTGATAGTCTCCCAGACTTTCACGACGAGGCAGGAGGCAGACGAGTGGCTTGCCAGTGGAGCGGCCCGGGACGGTGATCTCGTGAGAATCGCAGGCCAGGGTTTTCGCGTCATCCCAGAGCGGAAGGGGGCCGGTTTGAGATTCCTGCGGACACCCTTGCCAGAAGAAATGAAGATGCCTGATTAAAATTGGCGACCAGACCAGTTGCGAGGTGCACCGAACAGTCTGAGTTGACCAGAGTAAGTCTACAGTTGCTGGCTCCACGGGAGCTTTTTTGACATGGTTGTGGCGCTGTAGTTGCGTAGCCTGCTAAAACTCCGCTTGGAGGATATGCCTGGATTGATGACTAAACAGGAAAATCAGCATGAAAATCCCAAAGAAATCGCGTGAGGTCTTTGAGTATCTCAAGGTTTGCGCAAAGGAAATGCGCACGGTCAATTACAAAGAGGTTGCCGACGCAGTGGGACTTGCCGCAGTCGGCCTTGGAAATCAGTTGGGGTACATTCGTGATCGAATCTGCCGTAAGCGCGGTCTTCCATGGTTAAATGCTATTGCGGTCAACAAAGGAAGTCGGCGTCCAGGCGACAGCTTTTTGCCGGCGAGTGTATCTATAGATCAGGCGGATGAAGAGCGATTGTGGCGGGGGATGGTCTTGCAGGTTTTTGCTTATGAGTGGGATTCTGTAGTGTTCAAAAAAAAGAAAAAGAAGGCAAAAAAAGGCAGCACTTAGATGGGCCTTTTAGTTGGGTTTGGCGGTAGAGTACGTCTAATATGAGGCTTTGTTATGACTGGAACTTCGACCCGTGGCACGCGATGATTTTTCGGAGCGTACCAGACGCGGGCTGGCCAGCCGCGTGGGCTGGCGTTGTTCAAACCCTGGTTGTCGAGCCCTGACTGTCGGGCCATCCAGTAATCCTGAGCGTCATGTTAACTTGGGAGTCGCTGCCCATATAACCGCAGCAGCCCCAGGTGGCCCTCGGTTCGACTCGGCACTGACGCCCGCGCGCCGCCGGTCCAGTGAGAATGGGATATGGCTCTGTCAAGGTTGTGCCAAGTTAATTGATAGCGATCCGGAGCAACACACCGTAGGGACCCTCCGATTCTGGAAGCATGACTCGGAAGAGTTGACTCGGGTGAGTCTGGGTAAACAAGCGTCTGCAGATCTTGTTCGACAGGTTATCCGGTTTTCCAGCATCGCCGTTGTTGAGGATAAGTGCCTCTGGTGGTCAGCGCACAGGCTGCACAAAGTGGGCAGAATGCTCAGCGTAGAGCCTGACTTTGGCTTTCATCAGGTCCATCCACGGGACTGGGCTAGCATGAATATGGACCCAGCCACGCATTCCCTTGATCCCATTTTGGATGTTGTTCTCATAAATGATGGAGAGCGAACTGGAGTTGTCTCTAGGATAGGTGTCCAGCACGTGCTCGCTTGGACTGATTTGAAAGGGTTGCCTATCGCTGAAAGAGTCCCTCTCGTTGAGTCTTATCGACTACGGATGGAGCAGTTCGAGCCCGGTAAACTTCAGCTTATGAGGTTGCCGGATCCCATCTATATGCCAAGTGGAGGTCTTTTTCGATTTCGAGTTACGCTTCAGGACTACAGACAGTCCCTCTATGCTGTTGGCAATGAATCACTGATCAGGATCTCTGTAGAATTTGACGGTGAACTGAACCACTCTCGTCTCATCTATATGGGCGTATACTGAGTTCGTTTATAGTCAGCTCCGCATCTGAGGGCTTGGTTCTTGGGACAGTGGGCTCGTACTTGATACAGGTTCAAGGTTGGTTCGGTCGGCTGGTCAGGTTAGCTGGCACCATAAGGTAGGGTGTCCCCATGGAGAGTACACAGCCCGGGCTGGAGCTGAACCCGGCCTCCCTGCCGATCGGAGCGCAAGTCGGAGCGTGGCGGGTGCTGGGTTGGCGCGGCAGGGGCTCCTACGGCGTTGTCTACCGTGTCGAGCGCGTGGGCGAGGAGGCAGCAGGGGCTTTCGCCCTCAAGCTGGCCCTGCACTCGGAGGATCAGCGCTTCGACCGCGAGGCGGCGCTGCTCTCACGCATCGATCACCCGAACGTGCCGCGTCTGAGGGAGCGCGGGTTCTGGCGGAACTTGACCGGTACCTTTCCTTATCTGGTCATGGACTGGGTGGAAGGCGTGCCGCTGTACGAATGGGCGGCCCGGGACAACCTCACCTCTCGCCAGGCGCTGCGGGTGCTGGCGCAGGTGGCCCGCGCTCTGGAGGCGACTCACGCGGCGGGCGGTGTGCACCGAGACGTCAAGGGCGACAATGTGCTGGTGAGGCCCGAGGATGGAAGGGCGTTCCTGATGGACTTCGGGGTGGGGGACTATCGGGGGGCTGCCACCCTCACTCCCTGGGTATTGCCGCCGCAGACGCCCCCCTACCGCAGCCCAGAGGCGTGGGAGTACGAGCAGCTCTTCGCTCAGCATCCCACGGCGCATTACGAGGCCTACTCGTGTGATGACCTGTTCGCCCTGGGGGTCACCGCGTACCGGTTGGTGACTGGCAGGTACCCTCCACCCACGAACCCCCAGGAGCCAGGCTCTCAGGTGTGGAAGAGGGGTGGGACAGGGCCTCGCTCGCCCCGTGTCCTCAACAAGCGGGTGGCTCCTCTGCTTGAGACGATCATCCTCAAGCTGTTGTCGGTAGTGCCCATCGAGCGGTTCAAGGGCAGTGCTCAACGTGCGGCCGAGGGACTGGAGCAGGCCGCGGAGCGTGAGGGCCCCGAGGGCGACGTGCCGCTGCTGGTTCCGAAAGAGGGCCGGTTCACGGCGCCAGCAGAGGAGGAAGAGGCGCTTCGAGTCGAGCCGCCGGCAGGGGCAGGGGAGCCGAGGCCGGTCGAAGCACAGGTCCCGGTTCCAGCCCCTGTGCATCCACGCCCAGCGCCCCCTTCGAGATGGGGCCCCTGGCACACACTGACGACGCTGGGGCTTGCTCTCATCCTAGTGACGGCGCGCGAGCCGGTGCGTCCCGCCCACGTCGTTGTAACTCCTCGCGTTCCAGAGAACGATCTGGGTGAGGAGTCCCACGAGGGTGGGACCAGCGCGGTCGGCGACGAGGCCTCCGCAGTACCCGGAGCCCCGAAGAAACCGCCGCTCGCGGGCAAGCGCATCGGGCTGAACATTCCCAAGGATCCGCTAAAGGGGCAGCGGCGGCCTCCTTGCGACGAAGACGATTACGAGATCCGGGGAGGGTGTTGGTACAAGCTCAAGGACAAGCCGCCGAAGTGCTCGCCCAAGTCCTACGAATGGCAGGGGGACTGCTACAAGCCGATCTACCTCCCTCCGCGCGAGGCCACGTCCGATTCACCGTAGCTACCAGCGATCATCGGTGAAGAGGCAGTCGATGAGCCGGACCTCGCCTAACGATCTGTTGCCGCATTGGATGTCGGGAACCAGCGTCATGAGCGTGTCTTGAGGCAACGGCTGTGCGCCCAGTTCCGAGCGCACCAACTCCTCCACCTTGTCGGCAATGGGCTTGGTCTCCGGTACGTCCTCATAGAAGAGCGTGGGCTTGCTCCATCTGATGCCAATACGCCGATGGAAGGAGCTATAGCGCACGTACACTGGGGCCAGGAGGCTGACGAGGATCACGACTGAGCGATACTCCTGCCCTCCTTCGAACTGCAGCACCTCGGGCAGATAGACCCGGACGCGCCTGCAGTTGTCCGTGGGCGTGGGCACGCTCCAGTCTTCCACGCGGCACGAGGGCAGTGTCTCCTTCAGTTTGGCGAGTAGTTGTTCCCAAGGGCCGGAGTTCTTCAGTGCGTCATGGCGCGCCCGGAGAAGGCGCTGGTACTGCTCCGACGCGACATAGCCCTCGTCGGCATCCCAGCGGTTGGCCGGGTAGTACTGATGGGCCAGTTCCAGCAGCCGGGACGTTGTCAGGTCGGTGGTCATCGGCGTCATCCCTGTTCCAGGGCATAGCTGGCGGTGGCCTTCCGGGTCACCTATTACCCAGGGCCGTCAAACGGCCTTGCACTCTGACGCATATTGGGCGAAGAGGCAGCCCGCGCGCTGAGGGCCTGTGGGCCGTCGCGCTTCAGCCGGAGCCTCGATGAAGATCCACGAGTACCAGGGCAAGGAAATCTTCCGGAAGTACGGTGTTCCCACTCCGCGCGGCATCCTCGCGAACTCGCCCAACGAGGCGGAGGCTGCTGCCAAGGAGCTGGGCACCCCCATCGTCGTCGTGAAGGCGCAGATCCACGCCGGTGGCCGTGGCAAGGGCGGCGGCGTCAAGCTCGCCAAGAGCCCCGCCGAGGCGAAGGACCTCGCCAAGGCCATGCTCGGCATGAAGCTGAAGACCATCCAGACCGGCCCCGAGGGCCAGACGGTCCACAAGCTCTACATCGAGGAAGGCCTCGCCATCGCCCAGGAGCTCTACCTCGGCGTCACGCTGGACCGCGCCACCTCGCGCGTCACCTTCATGGCCTCGAAGGAGGGCGGCGTCGAGATCGAGGAGGTGGCCCACAAGCACCCCGAGAAGATCCTCCGCGAGGCGGTGGACCCCGCCGTGGGCTTCCTGGACTTCCAGGGCCGCAAGCTCGCCTACGGCCTGGGCCTGTCCGGCGCCACGGTGAACAAGTTCGTCCAGTTCTGCTCGGCGCTCTACAAGATGTACATGGACACCGACTCGTCGCTCGTGGAGATCAACCCGCTGGTCATCCTCAAGGATGGCAACGTGGTGGCGCTCGACGCGAAGGTGAACTTCGACGAGAACGCCCTGTACCGGCACAAGGATCTGCTCAACTACCGCGACATCGCCGAGGAGGAGCCCCGCGAGACGCAGGCCAAGGAGTACGATCTGGCCTACATCGCGCTGGATGGCGACATCGGCTGCATGGTGAACGGCGCGGGCCTGGCCATGGCCACCATGGACACCATCAAGCTGGTGGGCGCCAACCCCGCCAACTTCCTGGACGTGGGCGGCGGAGCGACCAAGGAGAAGGTGACGGCGGCCTTCAAGCTGATCCTGGCTGACCCGGCGGTGAAGGCGGTGCTCGTCAACATCTTCGGCGGCATCATGAAGTGTGACGTGATCGCCGACGGCATCATCGCCGCCGCCAAGGAAGTGCAGCTCAAGGTGCCGCTGGTGGTGCGGCTCGAGGGCACCAACGTGGAGAAGGGCAAGGAGCTGCTGCGCAACTCCGGCCTGGCCATCACCCCCGCGGACAACCTGCGCCAGGCGGCCGAGAAGGCCGTCGCCGCCCTCAAGGCCTAGAGAGAGCTACCCATGAGCATCCTCGTCAACAACGACACCAAGGTTCTCTGCCAGGGCATCACCGGCTCGGCGGGCTCGTTCCACGCCAAGCAGATGCTGGAGTACGGCACCCAGCTGGTGGGCGGCGTCACCCCGGGCAAGGGCGGCACCGACTTCGAGGGCAAGGTCCCCGTCTTCAACACGGTGGCCGACGCGGTGAAGCAGACCGGCGCCAACACCTCCGTCATCTTCGTTCCGCCGCCGTTCGCGGCCGACTCGATCATGGAGGCCGCGGACGCGGGCGTGGCCCTCATCATCACCATCACCGAGGGCATCCCGGTCAACGACATGATCCGGGCCAAGCGCTACCTGCAGGGCAAGCCGGGCGTGCGGCTCATTGGCCCCAACTGCCCCGGCGTCATCACCCCGGGCGCCAAGTGCAAGATCGGCATCATGCCGGGCCATATCCACAAGCCGGGCCGCATCGGCGTGGTGTCGCGCTCGGGCACGCTGACGTACGAGGCCGTGCACCAGCTCACCCAGCTGGGCCTGGGCCAGAGCACCGCGGTGGGCATCGGTGGCGATCCCGTCAACGGCACCGACTTCGTGGACTGCCTGAAGCTGTTCCAGGCCGACCCGGAGACCGACGCGGTCATCATGATCGGCGAGATCGGCGGCAGCGCCGAGGAGACGGCGGCCGAGTACGTGTCGCGCGAGTTCACCAAGCCCATCGCGGGCTTCATCGCCGGCCAGTCGGCGCCTCCGGGCAAGCGCATGGGCCACGCGGGCGCCATCATCTCGGGCGGCAAGGGCACCGCGTCCGAGAAGATCAAGGCCATGGAGGCCGCTGGCTTCCTGATGGCCGCCAGCCCCACGGAGCTGGGCACCACGCTCCAGGAGGCGCTGAAGCGCGGCGCCCCCAAGAAGAACCGTTAACCGCAACTTCCTTTCACACAAGACACACGAGGACCACACACATGGCCATCGAGCGTACGCTGTCCATCATCAAGCCTGACGGTCTGCAGAAGGGCATCATCGGCAAGGTCATCTCCAAGTTCGAGGAGAAGGGCCTGAAGCCCGTCGCCGTCCGGCTGCAGCACCTGTCCCAGGCGCAGGCCGAGGGCTTCTACGCCGTGCACAAGGCGCGCCCGTTCTTCAAGGATCTGGTCAGCTTCATGATCTCCGGCCCCGTGGTGCTGATGGTGCTGGAGGGTGAGAACGCCGTGGCCGCCAACCGCGAGATCATGGGCGCCACCAACCCGGCCAACGCCGCCCCGGGCACCATCCGCAAGGAGTTCGCCACCAGCATCGACCAGAACACGGTGCACGGTTCGGACAGCCTGGAGAACGCGAAGATCGAGGTCGCCTACTTCTTCCGCGAGACCGAGATCCACTCGTACGAGTACCAGGGCAAGAAGTAGCCCCAACCGTCTTGCCTTCCCGGCCCGGTGCCCGCGCCCACGCGCTGGCCCGGGCCGTTGTCTTTCCAGCGGAGGCACCCGTGAGTCCCGCATCGCGCAACTGGCTCATCCTGTGGGCGGCGCTGCTCGTGGCAGGAGGCGCTTTCTTCGCCGTAGGCCGGCTGAAGGTGCAAACGAAGCGGGAGCCTCGCCAGGTGCTCGTCATCGATACGAGGGATGAAACGTTGCCCAAGCCAGCCTCCCAGGAGAAGCCTCAAGCGCTGATCGACTTCGAGAAGCGCCGGCAAGAACTCGACCGCATGTCCTCCGAGGAACTGCTGGCGGTCACGGACGACTGGGAGCTGTGCGTCAACGTGAGCTACCGGCTGTTACTGCGGCTCAGACTCAAACCAGGGCAGGGGTTCTCCCAGCCCGAGAGAGACCTACGACTGGCGATGACCCTGCACGGCGAGGTGAGCAGCGGCGGCTTCCACTCGTTCTTCTGGAACTCGTCGGGCGACCAGGCCCTGGAGATTCATGAGGCCCTGAAGCGCATCGGCGCTGTCTCGATCCTCCCCCTGTACGAGAAGGCGCTCGCGGCGTTTCCGGACAGCAAGCCCGCCAAGAACCCCATCACCCGCAACGATCAGATCGATGCGCTCGGAGAAGAGGGGCAGTTCGAGTACTTCCGGCCGCTCTCCAGCGAGTACCACCAGCGATCGAAGGAGTGGAGCCGGGACTGCGCCGCTTTCATCCGCAAGCACCGCGACCAGTTCGAGGTGCCTCCCGAGCCCGAGCCCCAGTAGGGCAGGGGAGGAGTCGAGCTCTCCTTTGACTTGCCGGGTTGAGATGTGGGAAGGCTCCTCCCACACTTCCCGTTAGAACCGAAGATGTCCGAGCCCTCCGTCACTTCTACTCCCGACACCACGCCGCTGCCCGCGCCAGCGCCGGCGAAGCTCGTCGACGTGTCCAGCCTCTCGCTGGAGGGGCTCACCCGCTTCGTCACCGAGCAGCTCGGTGAGCGCTCGTTCCGCACCGCGCAGATCTACCGCTGGATTCACCAGCGCGGCGTCACCTCCTTCGAGGAGATGACGGACCTGTCCAAGGCCCTGCGTCAGAAGCTCAAGGAGCGCGCCGAGATCGTCCCGCTGGTGAAGGACCTCGAGCAGCAGTCCATCGACGGCACCATCAAGTACCGCTTCAAGACGCGCGACGGGCGCTACATCGAGTCCGTCTACATGCCCTCCCAGGACCGGAAGACTTTGTGCGTGTCCACCCAGGTGGGCTGCGCCATGGCGTGCTCCTTCTGCATGACGGGCACCCTGGGCCTCAAGCGCAACCTCACCCCCGGGGAGATCGTCGCTCAGGTGCACGCGGTGAACCGCGACGTGCGCCAGCGTGAGGGCCTGGAGACCTACCGTCCGCTCAGCAACCTGGTCTTCATGGGCATGGGCGAGCCCCTGCACAACTTCGAGAACCTCAAGACGGCGCTGTCCATCCTCCAGTCCGAGGAGGGGCCCAACTTCTCCCACCGCCACATCACCGTCTCCACCGTGGGCCTGGTGCCCATGATCGAGCGCTTTGGCCAGGAGACCGACGTCAAGCTCGCCATCTCGCTCAACGCCAGCACCGACGAGCAGCGCAGCAAGACGATGCCCGTCAACCGCAAGTGGAACATCGCCGCCCTGCTCGAGGCCTGCCGCAAGTTCCCCCTGCGTCAGGGCCGGCGGATTACCTTTGAATACGTTCTGCTCAAGGGCTTCAACGACAGCGATGAGGATGCCCACCGGCTCATCGAGCTGCTCAAGGACATCCCCGCCAAGGTGAACCTCATTCCGTACAATGAGAACCCGGGGCTGGGCTTCCAGACGACCATGGAGGAGCGTGCCGAGCAGTTCCGCGCCATCCTCGCCGACGGTCACATCGCCGCCTTTATCCGACAGAACCGGGGCCGGGACATTGCCGGCGCCTGTGGACAGCTCGCCAACCGCGGCGGGCAGGATGGCTCGCAGCACACCCAAGCTCCCGAGCTTCCTTGACAATCCCGAGCCAGGGACGCTAATAGCGCGCCCCTCGACAAGTTTTCGTTACCAGCTGTTTTCACTGGAGTATCGCAATGGCCGTTGTCCTCCGTCTCGCCCGCGCGGGCGCCAAGAAGAAGCCGTACTACCACGTGGTCGCCACCGACTCCCGGAACCCCCGGGACGGTAAGTTCATCGAGGCCGTTGGGGCCTATGATCCGAACGAGAGCCCTCCGAAGGTGCTCTTCGACCAGGAGCGGCTCCAGTACTGGCTGAAGACGGGCGCGACGCCCTCCGAGACGGTGGCTGACCTCATCAAGCGCGCCGCGAAGACCGCGCCGCCCGCGGCCTGAAGCCTGCCGGTCTGACCGGACGTGGAACAACTTCTTACGTATCTTGCGCGAGCCCTGGTCGATCAACCCGACCAGGTCGGCTTGCGTGTGTCCGAGGTGGACGGCGCCCGGCTCTTCGAGCTGAAGGTGGCCCCCGAGGACGTTGGCAAGGTCATTGGCCGTGACGGGCGGACGGTGAACGCCCTCCGGACGCTGGTCAACGCCGCGGCCCAGAAGCATGGGCAGAAAGTCCGCGTCGAGATCCTGGACGATCGCCGCACGGCGGCGGCCCCCGCGGCACCTGCCGCCCCCGAAGCCCCGTGACGCCCGCGCCTCTGCTGGAGTTTGGCTATGTGGCCCGGGCCCATGGCATCCATGGCGAGATCGCCATTCGCGCGTTCGATCCAGGCTCGGAGACGCTGGACGCCGTGGAGCGCCTGCGCGTGCGCACCCGCTCGGGCGAGGAGCGCGAGCTGCTCATCGAGTCGCTGCGGCCCACGCCCAAGGAGGACATCCTGGCCCTCGAAGGCGTGGAGACGCGCGAGGCCGCCGAGGCCCTGGTGGGCGCCACCGTCTTCGTCTACCGCGAGGACCTGGAGCCTCCGGCCGAGGGCGAGTACTTCCAGGGGGACCTGGTGGGGCTCACCGCCGTGGACGAGGCGGGGCAGGAGCTGGGCAAGGTGGTGGAGATCTGGAACACCGGCGAGGTGCCCAACATCGTCATCCGCGCCGAGGGCAAGCCGGAGCTGATCGTCCCCTTCGCGGATGAGTTCGTCCCCACGGTGGATGTGCCGGGCGGCAAGCTCGTCATCCGGCCTCCGGAGTACCTGGAGGACCGCTGATGTACCCGGTGGAGATCCTCACGCTCTTTCCGGGCATGATCTCCGGGTACGTGCAGGAGAGCATCCTCGGCAAGGCGCAGGAGCGGGGCAAGCTGTCCGTCAGCGCCACCGACATCCGCGAGTACGCCGAGGGCAAGCACCGGGTGACGGACGACACGCCGTACGGCGGCGGCGCCGGCATGGTGATGAAGGTGGAGCCGCTGGTGGCCGCCATCGAGGCGGCGCGCTCCCGCCACCCCGGCGCCAAGGTGCTGCTGATGAGCCCCCGGGGCCCAGCCTTCAACCAGGCCCGGGCGCGAGAGCTGGTCAACCACACCCCGGGGCTGATCCTCGTCTGCGGCCGCTACGAGGGCGTGGATGAGCGCGTCATGCCGCACCTGGACGGCGAGCTTTCACTGGGAGACTTCATCCTCACCGGAGGCGAGATCGCCGCGCTGGCGGTGGTGGACGCCGTGGCCCGGCTGCTGCCTGGGGTGCTGGGCAACCAGGCGTCCCACGTGAGCGAGAGCTTCGAGGAGGGGCTGCTGGAGCACCCCCAGTACACCCGGCCTCCCGTGTTCCGGGGCGCCGAGGTGCCCGCGGTGCTCCAGTCCGGGGACCATGGCCGGATTGCCCGCTGGAGGCGCTGGAAGGCCCTGAAGCTCACCGAGGAGCGCCGGCCGGACCTCTACGCCCGCCTGGAGTTCAGCCCAGCGGACCGGAAGCTGCTGGGGAAACGGGAGGAAGAGCTGTAGCATCCGGGGTTGCGATCTCCAGACTTGTCCGCCTCGCGGCTCTCTGCTACTAGCCCCCCCTCTTACTGCTGGTCATTCGCACCACACGAGATTTCTGAGGTTTCGTCATGCGTCACAGCGCCATCGAGTACGTCGAGTCCAAGAACCTCCGCAAGGAGGTCATCGACTTTCGGACTGGGGACTCGGTCCGGGTTCATTGGAGAGTGAAGGAAGGCGAGAAGGAGCGCGTGCAGGCGTTCGAGGGCATCGTCATCCGCAAGAAGCGCGGGTACAACCGCTCGACCTTCACCGTGCGTAAGGTCTCCTTCGGCGTTGGCGTGGAGCGCATCTTCCCGCTGCACAGCCCCCGCTACGAGCGCATCGAGGTCCTCTCGCGCGGCGACGTGAACCGCAGCCGCCTGTTCTACCTCCGCGACCTGAAGGGCAAGGCCGCCCGCGTGGACGTGATGGAGGAGCCCACCGCTCCTGGCGCGGGCAGCAACCCGGCCGGCAAGAAGGCCACCAAGGGCACCCAGGCCGCTTCCTAGTCGCCTGCCTGTCGTCGCCGGCCTTTCGGGCTGGCGTAAGAAGGAGCGTCCGAACCCGGGCGCTCCTTTTTTCATTCGCGGTAACATGGGCGGGCCATGCAATTCGCCGAGGTCGCCGTCCAGAACGTCCGGGGCTTCTCACCCGCGGGGCGCTTTGCGCTCAAAGCCGGGTACCTCGTCCTCAAGCCACCCTCGGCCGAGGCGAGCCCTCTCGCCGGGCTGACGCTCGCGCTGCTCTACCCGGATGGGCGCGGCGGTGACGCCAGCTTCATCACGGCGGGCGCGAAGTCGGGCAAGGCGGCCCTCACCTTCCAGGGCGCGGACGGGGCGACGTACCGCGTGCTGCGCGAGCTGGGCGGCTCCGGGACGCTGCACCGGATGAATAAGACCACCCAGCAGCCGGAGCTGGTGTCCTCGGACGCCTCGGAGATCAGCCAGTTCCTTCGTGGCGGGGTGGGCCTGCCGCCGCGCACCACCTTCGAGCAGGTGTACTGCCTGCAGGTGGGCCAGCTTCCCTCGCGCCGCCCGCGCAAGTCGGCCGCGGCGAAGCCGGACGCGAAGACGTCCGGGAAGATGCCCTCGCTG
>DATHBR010000092.1:0-49925 GCA_035296065.1 Myxococcaceae bacterium
CACCCTCTATGCCGAGGGCCAGCGCCGTTACGTGGAGAGCCTCTCGGCCTATGCCCGGCAGTTCCTGGGGCAGATGGAGAAGCCCAAGTACGACACGCTGCGTGGGCTGTCCCCCACCATCTCCATCGAGCAGAAGGCGGCCAGCAACAACCCGCGCTCCACGGTGGGCACGGTGACGGAGGTGCATGACTACCTGCGCGTGCTCTACGCCTCCATTGGCGTGCAGCACTGCCCCAACTGCGAACGGAAGGTCGGCAAGCAGAGCGCTCAGCAGATCGTGGACGAGATCCTCAAGGCTCCGGCGGGCACCAAGGTGCAGCTGCTGGCGCCGCTGGTGACGAACCGCAAGGGCGAGCACAAGGATCTGCTCACCGACGCCCAGAAGAAGGGCTTCTCGCGGGCGCGCATCGACGGGAAGCTCAAGAGCCTCGAGGAGAAGATCGAGCTGGACAAGAAGTCCAAGCACGACATCGCGCTCATCATCGACCGGCTGGTGCTCAAGCCGGACCTGCGCACGCGCCTGACGGACTCGGTGGAGACGGCGCTGCGCGAGGGCAAGGGCATCCTCATCGTCACGGAGAACCCGGAGGTGGCCTCCTCGGACCGGGTGATGAGCGAGCTGAACGCGTGCCACGCGTGCGGCCTGTCCTTCGGCGAGCTGACGCCCGCCTCGTTCTCGTTCAACAACCCGCTGGGCATGTGCACCGACTGCAACGGCCTGGGCACCAAGGCGGAGATGGATCCCGAGCGCATCGTCCCGGATCAGTCCCGCACGGTGCGCGACGGCGCCATCGAGCCGTGGGCCAGCGGCATGAACAAGGGCGAGGGCTGGACGGCGGACTTCGTGGAGAGCCTGGCCGAGGCGTTCAAGATCGACCTGGACGTGCCCTACGGCAAGCTGACCGAGCGCGAGAAGAACATGCTGATGTACGGCTCGGAGGGCAAGACTTTCACCGTCAAGTGGGGCGAGGGCGGCCGCTACAAGATGGAGTGGGAAGGCCTGGTCCACAAGCTGATGCGCAGCTTCAAGACCACCACGTCCGAGGCCATGCGGACGTACTACCAGAAGTTCTTCAGCGACAAGCCCTGCCCCACCTGCAAGGGCGACCGGCTCAAGCCGGAGAGCCGCGCGGTGAAGGTGCACGGGCGCTCGCTGGTGGAGCTGAGCAAGCTGACGATCTCCGAGGCGCTGCGCTTCCTGGGTGGCATGGAGCTGTCGGAGAACGAGCGGAAGATCGCCACCGAGCTGCTCAAGGAGATCCGCAGCCGGCTGTCGTTCCTGGTGGACGTGGGCCTGGGCTACCTGACGTTGGATCGCACCGCGTCCACGCTGTCGGGCGGTGAGAGCCAGCGCATCCGGCTGGCCTCGCAGATGGGCAGCGAGCTGACGGGCGTCATCTACATCCTGGACGAGCCCTCCATCGGCCTGCACCAGCGTGACAACGGCAAGCTGCTCACCACGCTCAAGCGGCTGAGGGATCTCGGCAACTCCGTCATCGTCGTGGAGCACGACGAGGAGACGATGGAGGAGGCGGACTGGATCGTCGACTTCGGGCCGGGGGCGGGCGAGCTGGGCGGCCAGGTGGTGGCGCAGGGCACGCCGAGCGAGGTGATGGCGGACGAGAACAGCGTCACGGGCGCGTACCTCTCGGGCCGCAAGGAGATCGAGGTACCGGACCGCAGGCACCCGCCGCGCAAGGAGAAGATCGTCATCCGCGGGGCGAAGGAGAACAACCTCAAGGACGTGGACGTGGAGATCCCCCTGGGGGTGCTGGTGGCCGTCACCGGCGTGTCCGGCGCGGGCAAGTCCACGCTGATCAACGAGATCCTCTACCCCGCCCTGGCGCGGCAGCTGTACGAGAGCCGCGAGGTGCCGGGCAGGCACAAGTCCATTCAGGGCATCGAGCACCTGGACAAGGTGATCGACATCGATCAGCGGCCCATCGGGCGCACGCCGCGCAGCAACCCGGCGACGTACACGAAGGTGTTCGACTCGATCCGCGAGGTGTTCGCGCTGACGCCCGAGGCGCGGGCGTTCGGGTACACGGCGGGGCGCTTCTCGTTCAACATCAAGGGCGGGCGGTGCGAGTCGTGCGAGGGCGACGGCGTGAAGCTGGTGGAGATGCACTTCCTGGCGGACGTGTACGTGCCGTGCGAGGTGTGCCAGGGCAAGCGCTTCAACGAGGCCACGCTGCGGGTGCGCTACAAGGGCAAGAACATCGCCGAGGTGCTCGAGATGAGCGTGCGCGAGGCGATTGGGCACTTCGGGGCGCACCGGGACATCATGCGCGTGCTCCAGACGTTGGAGGACGTGGGGTTGGGCTACATCCGGCTGGGGCAGAGCTCGCCCACGCTGTCGGGCGGCGAGGCCCAGCGCATCAAGCTGGCGCGCGAATTGGCCCGCGTGGCCACCGGGCGCACGCTCTACATCCTGGACGAGCCGACGACGGGCCTGCACTTCGAGGACATCCGCAAGCTGCTGCTGGTGCTCAACCGGCTGGTGGAGGCGGGCAACTCGGTGCTGGTCATCGAGCACAACCTGGACGTCATCAAGAGCTCGGACTGGGTGATTGATCTCGGCCCCGAGGGCGGAGCCGGCGGCGGACAGATCCTCGCGGTGGGTACGCCCGAGGAGGTGGCCAAGGTGGAGAGCAGCCACACCGGGCGGTACCTGGCGCACGTGCTGAAGAAGTCCCGGCACCAGCGCGTCGGCCAGCGGGTGGAGCCCACGGTGCTGACCCCTCTTCCTCCGGCAGAGGGACGGGGTGAGGGCCGCGCGTCACTCCGGTCCTGAGACCAGGCGGCCAGGCGGGCCCAGCGCTCCCTGGCCATTCTCAGACGGAAATAAATGAGCGACAGCGGTGTCCTGCTCTGCCGTCAGGAGTCGAGATGCCGCGCTCGTTGCTCCCCTGGAGCATCGCCCTGCTGATCATGTGTCTGCTCCCCTCACCCGCCTCGGCGGTGGCGGCGAAGCGGCGCCCTGCCATCAAGGCGCAGAAGAAGAAGCAGCCCCGCTTCCTGCCCATCCAGGGAGGCAGGTTGATGCGCCGCGATGCCGCGCTGGCCTTCGAGCAGATGCACGCCGACGCCCGGTCCACGGGGCTCTGGCTGTGGGCCGTCAGCGGCTACCGCACCCAGAAGGAGCAGCGGCGCCTGTACCGGCTCTATCGCAAGGGCCTGGGTCCCCGTGCGGCGCGGCCGGGCCGCTCCAACCACCAGCGCGGCACCGCGGTGGACGTCTCCGTGGGCGACGTCACCTCGCCGGCGTATGCGTGGCTGGCCGCCAATGCCTGCCGGTTCGGGTTCAAACGCACGGTGAGCTCGGAGCCCTGGCACTGGGAGTACCGGCCCCGCGCCACGCCCGCGCCTGAGCCCGGTAAGGACTGCCTGGGCTATCCCCAGGTGCCGCGAGAGGCTCCCGCCGAGGTGGCCAAGCCCAGCCCCAGCTGAGCCCCGCCCGCCGTGGCGCTCACGGCAGCGGCGGTTCCACGGGCCGGCTCAGCTCCTTGTCCTCCAGCACGCGAACCCTCTCCTTGCCAGGGCTCTGCAGCACGGGGGTGATCAGCGCCTCGTACAGCGAGAGCGCGTCCAGGGTGCGCAGCCCTTTCTCCTCGATGACCGTGAGGCACGCCTCCTTGAAGGTCTGCCGGGCGTTGCTGGTGCCTCGCTGAACGGCACGGTCCATGATGGCAACCTTGCCGGCCTCGGACCTGAGCACGTCGCCGTACCTGCCGGAGATGCTGATCAGCACCGCCTTGTCCCCCACCTTGGCGAGGGCCTTGATCATGAAGTCCTGCAAGGGCAGGTAATACAGCTCGCGGGCCAGCTTGAGCTGAGCCACCTGGTACGCGCGAGACTTCTTGCCGGCGTTGTAGAACAGCGCCGTCAGCCGCTTGTCCTCGATGATGGCGGTGACGGCCTCGCTGCCCCGTAGAAGCTGGCCGGTGCCGGGATGAACCACCCGCAGTGCCCTCGCATCGACATCGATGCCCAGGCCGCGGAAGCACTCGTCGAACTCCATGGGACTGGCGGCCTTCATGCTCCGCAGGAGCTGAGCCAGGCTGCCCTCTCCGGCCTCGCCGGAGGAGAAAGGCACGAACCCGGCGGAGACGAAGCCGGTGTCGCACGTGTTGATCGTCTCGAAGCCCCCGTGCACCTCGGACACCTTCCGGATCACCTTGCGCTCGGTGGCATCGTTGATCCCCGCGCTGGTGAAGAGCTCATCCAGGTCCACGCGCCCATGGATGCGCGAGCCCGCCTTGAGGACACCGTTCTCCTGAACCAGGTACCGGTCCTCCAACTGCACCGGGTCATCACGGAACGCATACGGCGTGTTCTCGGGCAGCTTGACGGTATACAGGAGCACGAACCGGTACACCGGCAGCGGCGGCGGCCCCAGCGGCTCGCCATCGATGATCTGATCGGCCAGCTCCAATGGAATGGCACCCGGGGCCCTGGGCACTTCGCCCAGCTTGCGCAGCTTCCACAGCGCATGGGCTTCGAACTCCCCCAGCCAGCGGCGCCACTCGTCGGCCTTGTCCTTGACGCCACTGGGTGGAATCAACAACAGCGCCTCCAGCCGCTGGCGCCACCAGAAGTACTTGCGGGTCAGCCGATGCTTGCCCGTGTTGACCACGATGTAGGAGCCCTGCTGGTTCCAGTGCTCCTGGATGCGCCGGGCCTCGTGCTCATCGAGCTCCCCGAGCAACGGGTGGGCCTGCGCCCTGGGGAGCACGACGGACCTGGCCGCGCCCGGCCCCCTGCCCTCTTGAACCCTGTCCCCGAGAAACGCCTGCACCACCGGGTTCTCGGACGGACGAACCGCGGGGGCCGCCTCGGCGGAGCCCGATGCGTCCTCACGGCGTCCTGTGAATCGGAGCAGCAGTCTGCTCAACACGTGCATGGCCAGGCTCCAGCTGTGACGCTGACGAAGACGCAGCGCCGTGCAGCCTCACAGCGGAGGCCTCCGCTGGAGCCTCCTGCGCGGGAGGCACACTCGTAACGCGGGACAAGAGCGCGGGGCTGTACCGCTTTCGTGGTACACGGTCGCCCTGCCCCCTCCTCCGAGACGCCCGAGCATGGCCGAGACGCCTACCGCGCCGAGCAATCGCTTCCCGCCGCAGATCCCGTTCATCATCGGCAACGAGGCGTGTGAACGCTTCAGCTTCTACGGGATGCGCAACATCCTCACGGTCTTCCTCATCGACTACCTGCTGAGGAACGTGAACCCGGACGAGGCCGCGCGCAAGCAGATGGCCTCGTCGTACTACCACCTGTTCATGGTGGGCGTGTACCTCTTCCCCCTGCTGGGCGGCTACCTGGCGGACCGCTTCTTCGGCAAGTACCGCGTCATCCTCTGGTTGAGCCTGCTGTACTGCGTGGGCCACGCGTGTCTGGCCATCTTCGAGAAGAGCCCCACCGGCTTCTACACGGGCCTGTTCCTCATCGCGTTGGGCTCGGGCGGCATCAAGCCCTGCGTGTCCGCCATGGTGGGTGACCAGTTCACCGCGCAGAACAGCCACCTGGTGAAGAAGGTCTTCGCCATCTTCTACTGGATCATCAACTTCGGCTCGTTCTTCGCCTCGCTCACCATCCCGCTGGTGCTCAAGACGGAGGGGCTTGGCCCCGCCTGGGCCTTTGGCATCCCGGGCATTCTGATGTTCATCGCCACCGTCATCTTCTGGGCCGGCCGGCGCCACTACGTCATGGTGCCGCCCATGGGGCGCAGCCCGCACTCCTTCATGGCGGTCGTCCTCACGGCGCTGGGCAACCTCAAGAACCGCGCTCCCGGCGGCGACTGGCTCAGCGCCGCTCGCGCCAGGCACCCCGAAGAGGCGCTCGATGGCGTGCGCGCCGTGCTGCGCATCAGCTTCCTGTTCCTGCCCACCGTGCCCTTCTTCTGGATGCTCTTCGACCAGAAGGGCTCCACCTGGGTGCTTCAGGCCCGGAACATGGAGCACCAGGTGGGCCCCTTCACGTTCGATCCCTCCCAGATGCAGTTCATCAACCCGCTGCTGGTGATGATCCTCATCCCCGTGCTCACCGGGCTCATCTACCCGGCCATCAAGCGCACCGGCTGGGAGTTCACCCCGCTGCGCCGCATGCCGCTGGGGCTGATGGTGGGCGCGTTCTCGTACGTGATCGCCGGCTACTACCAGGTGCTCATCGAGCAGGGCCAGAAGCCCAACATCGCCTGGCAGGCCATCCCCTACATCGTCCTCACGCTGTCGGAGATCCTCGTCTCCACCACGGGCCTGGAGTTCGCCTATACCCAGGCGCCGCGCCAGATGAAGAGCGTGGTGCAGAGCGTGTGGCTGCTCACCACCGCCATCGCCAACCTGGCCGTGGCCGCCGTCATCAAGACGCTGAACATCTCCATCAGCTCCGGGGTGTTCTTCGGCTACGCGGGCATGGCGCTGCTGGCCGGAATCGTGATGACGCTGATGGCCCGGCGCTTCAAGGTCCGCGACTACTACCAGCAGGTGGCGCCCATCCCTGACTCCAGGGGGCCCTGAGCCAGGCGGCTGCTAGCCCAGCTTGCGCGCGGGGCCGCGGGCCGAGTGCGGCGACTCGAGGCTGTTGAGCGGCAGGCGCACCTCGACCTTGGTGCCCTTGCCGTACTCGCTGGAGATGTTGATGCTGCCGCCGTGGCGCAGGATGATCCGGCGGCACAGCGCCAGCCCCAGCCCCGTGCCCTCTCCCGCCGCGCGCGTGGAGAAGAACGGCTGGAACAGCCGGTCCATGTCCTCCTGCTTGATGCCCACGCCCGAGTCCACCACCGACACCACGGCCGTCTCGCCCTGCAGCTCGGTGCTCACCTTCAGCCGGCCGCGCTCGCCCACCGCGCGCAGGGCGTTGTCCAGCAGGTTCACCCACACCTGGTTGAGCGAGCCCGGATCGCCCATCACCGGCAGGTTGCACCGGTAGTCCTTCTCGATCGTCACCCCCGAGGGCACCTTCCACGCCAGCACGTTGAGCGTCGAGTCCAGCAGCGTGTCCAGGTTCACCGCCACCGGCCGATCATTGGAGCGCACGAAGGCCAGCAGCGACTCGGCCAGGTAGCGGATGCGCGTGCCGCACTCCTCTATGACTTCGAGCATCGCCCTGGCCGTCTCGGGATCCGACCTCTCCCCGAGCACCGCCTCCTTCAGGGGCAGCATGGCGTTCATCAGCCCGTTGAGCGGGTTGCGCACCTCGTGGGCGAAGCCCGAGGTGAGCAGGCCCGTGGCCGCCAGCCGCTCGTTCTCCGCGGCGCGCACCGCCGCCTCGCGCAGCCGCAGCTGCGCCTCGATGCGCGCCAGCAGCTCGCGCGGCGAGAAGGGCTTGCCCAGGTAATCGTTGGCGCCCGTGGACAGGCCCTCCACCTTCTCGGAGATCTCCTGGCGCGCGGTGAGCAGGATGACGGGGATGTCCGCCGTCTCGGGCAGCTCGCGCAGCGCCGCCAGCATCTGCAGGCCCGACATCACCGGCATCATCACGTCCGAGACGATCAGGTCCGGCCGCTCCTTGATGGCCCGCTGGCGGCCCTCGTCGCCGTTGACGGCCTCGAGCACCCGGTACTCCGTCATCAGCACGCTGGAGACGAAGCCGCGGATCTCCGGATCGTCCTCCACCACCAGCACGCGAGGCGCGTTGGGCGGAGCGCTCTCCTGGGGCTGGGGCGGCGCGGGAGTGACGGCCTCGGCGGCCGACATGCCCGGCCGGATGGCCGGCAGCCCCGTGTAGGAGCGGCGCTCGCGGCGCACGGGCAGCTCCACCACGCGCCGCTCGCGCAGATCCTCGCGGATGTGGGCCGTGCCCTTGGGCAGCTGCACATGGAAGGTGGAGCCCTTGCCCACCTCGCTGCTCACCCGGATGCGGCCGGCGTGCAGGTCCACCGTCTCCTTCACCAGCGCCAGCCCGATGCCCGAGCCGCCAAAGCGCTTGGTGCCGGTGGAGTCCGCCTGCGAGAAGCGATCGAAGATGACGGGAAGGTCCTGGGGCGCGATGCCCGGGCCGGTGTCCACCACCTCCACGTGCACGCTGAGCTCGTCCTCGTACACCTTCACCGTCACCGCGCCCTCCTGGGTGAACTTCAGGGCGTTGGAGATGAGGTTCTGGAAGACGATCTCGATGCGCTCGGTGTCCGCGTGGACGGAGGAGACGGGCTTGCCCTCCAGCGACAGGGCGATGCCCTTCTTCTCGGCCATCACGCGGAAGGGTGACATCAGCGCCGTCACCATCGCGTGCAGCTCCACCGGCTGGTAGCGCAGCCGCACCTTGCCGGCCTCCATCTGCGCCAGGTCCAGCAGGTTGTTGATGAGCTTGAGCAGCCGCTGGGCGCTGCGGTCCATCGTCTTCAGGTGCTCGCGCACCGAGGCGGGCATGGCGCTCAGGTCCCGCTGCAGCAGCGACTCGAGCGACAGCAGGATGAGCGTGAGCGGCGTGCGCAGCTCGTGGCTGACGTTGTCGAAGAACTCGCTCTTGAGCCGGATGAGCTCCTTCTGCGTGTTGAGCGCCGTCTCCAGCTTGGTGTTGGCCTCGGTCAGCTCGCGGGTGCGGTCGGTGACGCGATCCTCCAGGGCCCGGTTGCTCTGGTAGATCTCGTCATAGCGCCGCTCCAGGTCCATCAGCGACTGGATGAGGCCCTCGTTCTGCGCGGCCAGGTACTCGTCCTTGCGGCGCACCTCGTGGCGCGCGTCCATCCACGCGCCAAAGGAGGCGGCGCCCATGGCCACCGCAGGCACCAGCACCGGCAGCGGCCCCAGGCCCAGCAGCCCCAGGCTGGTGCCCACCGCCACGCCCGCCACCAGCCCCGCGCCCATGCGCCAGCCACGCACCGGCTCGTGCCAGGCCAGCTCGTAGCGACAGCAGTCCGCGCCCCGCACCTGGCACTGCAGCTCCATCACCGTCGCCGGCGGCAAGTCCCAGATGGTGGGCACCGAGGCGAACTGGGACATGCGCCCTTCGCACAGGTTGCGGTTCCGCTCGGTGTAGCGGCCCCGGTAGGAGAGCACCATGTGGTGGCTCTCCATGGACTCGATGGTCACCTGCGCCACGCGGTTGAGCGTGGGCGTCATCTCCACGATCTTCATGTACACGGCGCGCGCGGTGCCGAAGGTGCGCACCGCGTGGAACAGGAAGCCCGCGGCCTCGGGCGTGGCGGACAGCCGGCCCGCCTTGCGCGTGAAGTCCGGATCCGCGGACTCGGCGACGAGCGCGTCCACCAGCCGCTCCAGGAAGTGGAACGAGATGAAGTTCGTCAGCGTGGAGACGTAGTCGAGCGACAGCCCCAGCTTGTACTTCGTCCACAGCTGGCGCAGGCGCTCCTCGCCGTACTCACGGCGGAAGTGCAGCAGCAGCACCGAGACGGCGCGCACGCTCAGCTCCGGCGCATCGTCCGGCATCCGCGTCTCAGACTGCGAGGGGCTGAGCTGTACTGCCTCCGTCAACGCTTCTGTCCTTCCGTGATCAGGAGCACAGAATACTTCAAGGCGTCGGGATCCGACAGCAGCCCCAGGTACCGCTCGCAGAAGGCGTCGTAAGCCTCTTTTCCCCCGAAAGCGGGGGCCGCCAGGGGCGCCAGGGTGGCGAAGCGCTGCCTCCAGTCGCCAAGCAGCCGAGCGTCCGCCGCACCGGCGACGATCCAGGTGGGAGACAGGTGGACGCGGATGTTGTCCAGGCCGGCCCGGCGGAAGAGGTGGAACACCTTGCGCCCCACGTACATGTCGACGCCGGCCGCGGCCGCCACCGCGTCGAACTTGCGGCAGTCCGTCTCCAGTTCCGCCGGAAAGGGCCAGTTGAGCATACCCAGCCCGTCCATGTCGGAGATGACCACCCGGCCTCCCGGGCGCGTCACCCGGAGGAGCTCGGCCACCGCATGGGCCGGGTCGGGCAGGTACTCGAACACGTACTGGCACCAGACGTAATCGAAGGTGTCACCCGCCAGGTCCAGCTTGCGGATGTCGCCCTGCTGAAAGGAGCACTGCGGCAGCGAGGCACAGTAGGTGCGCGCATCGGCCAGCCGCTGCGGGTGGATGTCGACGCCCAGCACGCTGCCCTGCCGTCCAACCACTTCGGCGATGACGGAGGTGATGACTCCGGGGCCACAGCCCGCGTCCAGGGCGTTCATGCCCGGCGCCAGCCCGGTGGTGAGCAGGTGGCCATGCACGGGCATGGCCCTGGCCTGCTCAGCGAGCCTCCGGGCCTCCGCCTCGGACTCCATCAGGTAACCGCTCAAGCAGTCTGGTCCTCCTCATGGCTGACGCGGGGCGAGGCGCGGTTCTGCAGCCGCTCGAAGACGGCGGCCATCAACATGTGCCAGGTGCGCGCGGCGCTGCGGTGCACGGTCCACTGGGCCACCTTGCAATGCCAGTGGAACCCCATGGCCACCAGGCCCTCCACCTCGTCATCCTGCACCAGCGCCAGGGCGGCGCTCTTGCCCAGCTCGCGGTAGCGCTCCACGCACGCCACCGTGAGCGCCTCGCGGGCCTCGGCGGCACGGGGGTGGTACGCATCCGGGACGATGAAGGAGAAGGCCGTCGTCATCTCGGGCCAGCTCATGCCCGGCGTGGCCTCCTCGGTCAGCGCGAAGGCCAGGGGGCCGCTCTCCCCGTCCACCACGAAGACGGAGCGGCCACGCGTAAGCCCGTGGACCGCGTAGCGCGCCGAGAGCGTGGACAGCTCCGCCTCCTGCGCCATCAGATCATCGGCCAGCAGCCGCACCACCTCGCCACGCCCGCGCACGTGGGACTCCAGCCACTGCAGGTCCTCCTTCGTCGCCCGCCGCACCGGCGGCAGCCCCCGGCGCGCGCGCAGCGGCTGGCTGAAGCTCAGGCGCACGTAGTTCATCGTGCGCAGCTCCGTCAGGCCCTCCATGTACATGGAGCGGGCAATCCACCCGAAGACGCGGTCTGGCCACTTGTTCTGGATGCGCCAGTAGATGCGCAGGTAGTTCACGTCCTCGAGCGCCTCGGCGTAGTCCACGCACAGCGCGGACAAATCCCTCGAGATGCTCTCGCCCCGGCGCACCGTGGGCAGCACCATCAGGTGCTGAATCATCCACGTGCGCGAGTGCGTCCTCACCCCGGAGATGTGGCCGATGATCTTCGGCCCCTCGCAATAGACGAAGGTGCGCGCCAGCCCTTCGTTCACCGTGGCCATCTTGCGGTGCGTGTCCTCCAGCACCTGCATGTGCGGCCCGTCCTCGAAGGGGTAGTCCGGGTGGAACATGTGCACCGTCTGCACCAGCTCCCAGAGCTTGCGGAACGGCTCGGCGCGCCCGTCGCGCACCTGGGGGCAGCTCACCTGCACGAAGGCGTTGATGACGGCCTGGCGCGCCTCGGGCAGCACGTTGCACAGGCGCATGCCGCAGCGGAAGGGCCGGGCCATGCCCCCCGCCGTGGCGTCCAGCAGCGGGCCGTTGTCGCGCACCTCGGCGCTGCAGCGCGCGTGGGTGCCGTCGGGCAGCACCAGCGTCACGTCGTCGATGACGAGCCCCACCGGCAGCACCTCGCGGGCCGCGTCGTAGGCGAACGACAGCCCCACCGCGTGCAGGTCCATCACCGGGTGTTCGATCTTCTCGCCGGTGAGCGGAGAGACGAACGAGACGGTGAAGGGGTGCTCCTCGCCCGCGCGAAAGCGCAGGCTGGTGCGCCGGTGGTACATGGACAGGTTGCGCGGCAGCGACAGCACGAAGCCGTCGTGCTCCACGCGCACCACCGCGGCCCAGCCCCGGTAGCTCTTGCCGCTCAGGTCGAACACCACCTGCACCACGTCTCCCACCGAGACGTCCCAGTGCGTGGGCCGCTGGCACCGCAGCGCCAGCCGCTCCTCCTCGCCGCTCTCGAGCAGCGTGGTGGCAAGGTCCTCCCGCCGACGCACGCCTTGCACCAACGTACACTGCAGCGTGCCGTGGCGGCGCAGCGCGCGGCGCAGCACCGCCACCACGCGCACCATGTCGTCGATGGTGGCCAGCTCCACGTAGCCGATGCTGGCGCCCGCGCGCTCGATCTGCACGCCGATGCGGAAGAAGGCATCCCCCGGCGTGCGCTCCAGGCCGATGTGGCGCACGAAGCCGCCGCCGGTGCGCAGCACCACCCGGCCCTCGCGCTCCAGCCGGAAGTCGAACAGGCGCGTGCCCGGAGGCAGCCGCTCGATGGGCGCGTCCACCGGCAGCTTCAGCAGGAAGCCCTCGTTGCCCGCGTCCAGGCAGACGGCGCGCATGAGCTGGCCATCCACGTAGAAAGAGGCATCCACCCCCTGGGCGGGTACTCGCGTGGAGGCACGTTGTCGCAGCAGCTCCCGCAAGCTGCGCGCCACCTCCTCCACCGACAACGTGGGGTCCACCGTGTGGAACTCGTGCCCCTCGGCCGCCGCGTCCACCAGCTCGCGCAGCGCGTCCTGCTGCGACTTGGGGCACAGGAACACCCGCATCGCCCGCGGCGCCAGCCGGTCCAGATCATGAATGAAGCGCCGGGCCTCCAGCGCGTCCGCCAGCACCACGTCCGGCACCCGTTCGGCCATCGTTCGCGCCGCGTCGTCCCGCGTGGACACCGCGATGATCCTCCGCGGCGCCAGCGCGGCAACGAGCCCCGCGCGCAGCTTCGGATCCGGGTGGACAATCAACACCGACTGCTCGTGCGAGAGCATCAGCACCTCCTGAAGCGCGCGCCAAAGGTGCTCCGCCACGCCTGCCTCATTCCGACCTCTCCATGCGCGCCAGGGAGCGCCCCAACGTCTGCCCGGAGGGCATGTCGGGGAGCAAAGTCAGCAAACCCAAACCGACCGTAACCGCTTTCCCCAGTGAAGAAAAGTTGGCGCGGCCTGCTCTGCCGCACAGCGAATTGAAGAGCGATTTCGGTGTCTGGCTCGCAAGACTCGTATTCCCAATTCGCCCGGAGCTGGGTGGTCCACAGGGAAAGAGCCGCTTACCGGTGTTGGCCAATCGCTCGCGCACCGGTTAAATCAATTGCTCAGGAGGATCGATGGGCGCCGAGACGGACTACGAGTCGAAAATCCAGGAACTGAAGCGATCACTCAACGCGGTCATCCTGGCGCACTATTACCAGGAGAGTGAAATCCAGGACGTGGCGGATTTCGTGGGAGACAGCCTGGCGCTGGCGCAGGCGGCGGCGACGACGAAGGCGGACGTCATCGTCTTCTGCGGGGTGCACTTCATGGCGGAGACGGCGAAGATCCTCAACCCGGCCAAGCAGGTGCTGCTGCCGGACTTGAAGGCGGGCTGCTCGCTGTCGGATCGCTGCCCTCCGGCGGCGTTCAAGGCGTTCAAGGAGAAGCACCCGGACGCGTTCGTGGTGAGCTACGTGAACAGCTCCGCGGCGGTGAAGGCGATGAGCGACGTTATCTGCACGTCGTCCAACGCGGTGAAGATCGTCAACCGGGTGCCCAGGGATCGGCAGGTGCTGTTCGCGCCGGATCAGCACCTGGGCCGGCACGTGATGAAGCAGACGGGCCGCGACATGGTGCTGTGGCCGGGCAGCTGCATCGTGCACGAGATCTTCAGCGAGAAGCGCCTGGTGCAGCTCAAAGTCGAGCACCCGGACGCGGAGGTGGTGGCCCATCCGGAGTGCGAGCAGCCGGTGCTGCGGCACGCGGACTTCATCGGCTCGACCAAGGGCATCCTGGATTACGTGGTGGCCAGCCCGAAGAAGAAGTTCATCGTGGTGACCGAGGCGGGGATCATCCACCAGATGAAGCTCAAGGCGCCGGACAAGACGTACATCCCCGCGCCGCCGGACAACGGGTGCGCGTGCAACGAGTGCCCGTACATGCGGCTCAACACGCTGGAGAAGCTCTACCGGTGCATGCGCGACAGAACCCCCGAGCTGGTGCTGCCGGAGGACCTTCGCAACGCCGCGCGCGCGCCGCTCGAGCGGATGCTGGAGTGGTCCTGACGCAAGGCGTCGTTTGGCGCCCGAGTGTTGTCCGTCAGAGCAACCCGAAACTCGCACCTTGCGCCCAACAGGCCGGGGTGCGATGGAGTACGTGTGGGATTCCGATTCCTTTCTCTGCCGAGCCATCGCGTCAGCGATCACCCGGGCGTGCTTACGGACGAGGAGCGCCTCGAGCCGGAGCTCCCTCCCCTTCCTGAAGCCGTGGAGCGCGCGCTGGCGGGCGCCTCGTTCCGCGACGTGCGAGCGCGTGACAGGCTGCGCTCCCTGCTGCAGGGCGACCGGCCGCCCAAGCTGGGGGCTCCTGGCAAGGGGTTCGGCCCCTCGGCCGTGTTCGCCCAGCCTCCGCAGGATCTGCCGGCGCTGCTGCGCCTGGCGGACGAGCTGGAGAACCTGGCCAAGCGCGAGGCCGGTGAGCGCGCGCTGGTGTGGAAGTGCTCGGAGTGCTCGGCGCGCTACGCGGTGCCAGTGTCGCTGGTGCGCCAGGTGTCCATCCGCTGCGAGCGGTGCGGCAACCCGGTGGAGCTCAGCGTCCAGCGCAGCCTGGGCGAGGAGGCGCTGGTGGATCCGTTCCTCGGCGCGGTGAATGACTGCCGCCAGGGGCTGGCCTCGTTCTTCCGCGAGGCCATGGCGCGCGGCTGGCCCGTGCTGGTGTCCGAGCACGAGCGGGTCAAGCACTCCCCCAGCCGGGACGAGGCCGCGGAGTAGGCGTCAGCGCTTCAGATGAAGACGCCAGCGGACGCGTCGTAGCGCGCGTCCTCGAGCTTCAGCGCGGGTGTCTGCGCGGGCAGCGCGTCCATCACCTGGCGATGGTGCTTCTTGCACTTGGCGCACTCGCACTGGCCCTTCTTGCAGGTGCAGTCCGCCTTGCTGCCGCACTGGCACTTGGCGCTCAAGAGCTCGTCCACTTCCTTCAGTGGGCTCTCCGCCGGCCGCGTGCGCGCCGCGCTGTCCTTCTGCTTCGCGCCGCCATGCGCCTCACAGGCGTGCCCCACGCCCGGGGTGAGCAGCACACCACCCGCCATCCACAGGGCAGCTACCGTCATTCCGATGCGCTTCATCTCGTTCCTCCTTGGGGCAACACCCTGCTACAGCCTGAACACGCCAGACGCGTGCGCCTATACCCCAGCCCCCCGCTCCTGCCAAGCCTGTTGTCTTACTTTGGCATACCTTTGACTCATGTCCGTGCCCGATAGAACAGACCGAGCCCTGTATGCCGCCGCTCTGCTGCTGGGCGTGCTCCCGCTCTGGGTGGCGCGGCACCTGCCGATGGTGGATCTGCCGCAGCACCTGCATCTGATCTCCGTGCTGCACCGGCTGGACGATCCCACCACGCTGTACCCGCGGTTCTTCGAGGCGCGCGGCACCTTCACTCCGTACCTGGGCTACTACTACGTGGTCAGCGCGCTGAACTGGCTGCTGCCGCTGGAGAGCGCCAACCGCGTCTTCCTCAGCGCCTACGTGGTGGGGCTGCCGCTGTCGCTGGCCTTCCTGCTGCGCGCGCTGGGCCGCCCCGTGTGGCCGTCGCTGCTGGCCCTGCCCTTCGCTTACGGCGACAGCTTCGCGTGGGGCTTCGTCAACTACTGCGCTTCGCTGCCGCTGGCGGTGCTGTGCTGCGGCCTGTTCGTGCGCACGCTCACGCAGGCGCCCCGGCGCCGCGCGTGGGCCGCGGGGCTGGCCGTGTGCCTCGTCGCCGTGCTGCTGTTCCATGTGCAGTCCTTCTTCTTCCTCGCGCTGGGGCTGCCCTGGCTGCTGCTCACCACGGCAGTGCCCGAGGACTCCGGGGCCCGGGGCTGGCGCTCACGGTTGAGGCCTCGCGTGCCCGCCCTGCTGGGCGTGGCGCCCGGCGTCGTGCTCTTCCTGGGCTGGGCGGCGCTGCGGCTCGCGGAGCCCGCGGAGATTGCTCCGGGCCAGCCGTGGAAGGCCTGGGGGCCGCTGCTGTCCGAAGAGAACCTGGCCATCAAGTCGTTCCAGGAGAACCGGGACGAGCTGCTCCAGGTGCTCGCCAACCTCTTTCATGACGGCTCGGATCGGTGGCCGCTGTACGCCGTGGGCGCGGTGGCCGCGGTGGCCGTGGTGCTGAGCCTCGCGCTGCGTGGCCCCTCACCTTCCGCCGAGGGGCCCGTGGCCCGCTACCGCATGGTGGGGCTGGGGCTCATCGCGCTGGCCCTCTACTTCCTGCTGCCCTTCGATATCCGCGGCTACATCTACTATCTCAACACGCGCTATGCGCACCTGGCCGCCGCGCTGCTCATCGCCAGCGTGCCCGTCACCCGGCCCGCCTTCGAGCGCAAGCTGCTGTGGGCCAGCGCCGCCTGCGCGCTGCTGCTGGGCCTGGTGATGGGCCGGGGCTTCCGCGCCTTCTCCCGCGAGGCCGCGGAGCTGGATGCGCTCACCGCCGCCACCGCCCCCCGCCCCCGGGTGATGGGCCTCATCTTCGAGACGCGCTCCCGGGTGGTGCGCTTCCCCGTCTTCCTGCACGGCGCCACGGTGCTCGCCCGGGCTCGCGGCGGAGTGACGAACTTCAGCTTCGCCCTCACGCCCCACTCGCCCCTGCGCTACCAGGGCGCCACGCCCCCCACGTTCCCCTCGGAGTGGCGGCCAGACGAGCTGGACTACGAGGCCCAGGGCCGCTTCTATGATCACTTCCTCGTGCGCGGCGCGCACCCCTCGCGCGTCTTCGGAGCCCGGCTCCAGTCCGAGCTGGCCGTGGTACAGCAGGTGGGCGACAGTTGGCTGGTGCGCCGCCGCTGAAGGCCCGGGAGAGTGGTAGAAAGCGCCCCCCATGCCCTCTTCCCTCGAGCCCCGCCCTCTGCTCGACGCGCTCCGCTCGGGCGCGCCGCTGCCTGACTTCGCTCCGGATGCCGTGGAGCAGGCCCGCACCCTCGCCCAGGAGCCCGCCGCCGCCGCTCCCGCCGCCGTCGAGGCCCTGCCCGCCCCGCTCGCCGAGGCCATCCTCGAAGGCGCCGTCCTCGCCGGCAGCGCCACCCTTCCCGAGGCCCTGTCCCGCTCCGCGGTGAAGGCGCTGGCCAAGGCCGCCAAGAAGGCCCTGTACCGCCTGCGCTCCAAGGGCGTCGCCGTCGCCGAGGCCCCCCGCCCCGCCGCCGAGGCTCTCCGCGCCTCCGAGCCCGAGGCCCTGCCGGGCCTCGTCACCAGCGTCACCTCGGACGGCAAGCGCGGCCTGGTGCTCGGCCGCTCGCTGCGCCAGGGCATCGAGTCCGTGCAGGCGGTGCTCTCCGACGAGCTGGGCGTCATCGAGCTGTCCCTGAAAGAGGTGAAGCGCGGGGGCTACCGCGACCGCGTGAAGGAGGCCCGCTCCACCGGCATCGCCGTGGAGATCTCCCGCGAGGAGGGCGCCGCGCTGCTGGCCCAGGCCGCCGCGCTCAACCTGCGCTCGCGCACGCCGTTCCCCAGGGATCTGGACACGGCGCTGCGCCACCACGGCGTGCAGCCCGCCACCACCGAGCCCACCCTGCCCCCGCCCGAGCCGGGCGACGTGCACGGCGTGCTCAGGGGCCACACCCTGTTCGAGACGCAGGAGATCTCCCACTGGGTGCCGCCCCAGGCGGAGCTGCGCAAGGTGGTGCAGAAGCTCCAGGAGGTGACCAGCAGCCCGCTGGCCCTCAGCGGGGCGCAGAAAGAGGAGCAGGCCCTGCAGGCCGTGCACGCCCTGGCCCGCGCCTTCTTCACCCCCGAGGTGCGCCGGCGCTACGCCCTGCGCCTGTGGGCCATGGCGGACTTCTTCGAGCGCACCGGCCGGGCCGACCCCGCCCTGGTGGCCCGCGCCGAGGCCCGCCACCTCTTCCACGGGCCCCAGGAGCCCTCCTCCCGCTTCGCGGAGTACCTCTTCGAGAAGGTGCTCCTGTCCGCCCTGGCAGGCGCCGTGGCTCAGCAGTCCCCGGCCGGTGCCCCCGCCCAGCAGCCCGCCGCGCCCGCGCCCTCCGCGACGGAGCGCCGCAGCCCGGGCGGGCTGATCATCCCCTGAGCGCCGCCGCAACGCCCCGCGTCATCCTCCGACGCGGGCGCGCAGCAGCAAGTCCAGGTTCTCGTACTCCCAGGCCTGAGCGCGCTTGAAGTCGTGGAAGCGCCGCTCATGATCCAGGAACTCGGGCGGGTGCACACACCGCCGCCCGTCCTCGCCCCGCCGCGTCCGGTACACGTGGTGCAGCATCTCGTGGAAGACGATCCACTCCACGAAGTAGCGGGGCACCACCGGCTGATCCAGCGCCGGGTGGATGCGGATCACCTTCGAGTCCGCCGCGTACGAGCCCATCTTGATGCTCTTGCGCGGCCCCTTCACCCGCGGCGCCGGGCCGTAGGTGATGGCGGCGGTGATCCGACTCTGGAAGTAGCGCTCATTGAGCCGGTCGAAGATGCGGCCCAGGTCATGGTGCTGCCCCACCGGCTCCAGCCGGATGCGCTTGCGCATCTGCTCCGGAGACATGCGGCGGATATAGGCCTTGTTGCGCTCGATGAACTTGTCCAGCAGCGCGCTGGCCTGCGCATCACCGTGGCGCACGAAGTCCGCCAGCGCCTGGAGCACTTCGTCCGACGCCGCCATGAACATGTGGTGCAGCCGCAGCCGGAACAGCGCGCGTTGGCGCTGAAAGGTGATCATCGTGTGCGTGTTGTCGTGGATCTCCACGGCGACCTTCGCACGCAGACGCGTGCGCAGACGCCGCTCGAGCACTCGCCGCCACACCTTCAGCAGCCGGTTCGGCTCGGGGGCCGAGGGTTGCTGCCGGGCGAGTCGCGCGGCGGGGTAACTGCGCTTCCTGACGATGTTTTTCTTCTTCGGGCGCGCCATGGGTCAGCGGGGGATTTTAAGAGCCCGTCTGACATGTGTAAACGCGACACTCGGCGCCAAAAACCTAGGGATTCCAACGAGTTAAGGGCACTCGAACGTACCCCTGCCCACCTGTCCGGCCTTGAGGGAGGGAGCCGTATACGGCGCTAACCCCCCGTCATCGCTGGCCTTTGCGGCAGGGGATGGAGAAGTCCCGGGGCTCGTCCGAGCCCTCCTTGAGGACAGTGATGAAGCTGCCCTTGTTTCCCCGCTTGTAGGTGGAGCACGCCCAGCGGACCTTGATTCGGCCAGCCGCCAGGTAATGGACCTTGTTGGTGTCGACCTTGAGGCCGTCTACCCAGACAGTGGCGGTGGCGGAGGCCGTCTTGAACTTCACCGGCACCCCGACGCCTTTGATGGGCTGACTAGGCCCAGTCTTCGGGTTCGGGTTGGAGCCCGGGTTCGCAATCGGCGGCTGGGTCAGCGGGGTGAGCCCGGTCTTCGGCTCGGGCTGCTCCGGGCCCGTGGCGATGATCTCGGGCGTGAGGGAGTTATCCGGCAAGGAGTCCACCGGTTTATCCGTCGTCTCACTTGGTGGGTTGGCCTCCGCGACCTCAGGGCCTGGCGTGGGGCTGGCCTCCGGCTGGGGCGCGGAAGGGGCCTTCACCACCGCCTCGTCGACGGTGATCTCCGGGGGCTTCGCCGCGGACTCACCCTCCGGGGGCTTCTGAGCGTCCGGGTCTTCGATGGGCGCGGGGGGTGGAGGCCCGACGCCGTCCTCGGAGGGCTTGCTCGTGGTGGAGCTCAGCGCGAAGAAGGCGACCGCGCCCAGGACGACGAGCACCAGCACGGCGACCGCGGCCAGCACCAGGCCCCGGTTGCCACGTGGTGGGGCGGGCTCCTCAATCTCATGCTCGTAGCCGGCGGTGGACTCGTCATCGTCCGGGTCGCGCGCGAAGGCCCGGGAGCGAGCGGTGGGCGAGGGACCGCCCATCCCGGACTCGGTGTCGATGAGCGAGTCCTCTTCCCGGGCCAACGGCTTGGAGAACTGCCGGGACAGGGGACGGTGGCTCTGCGTGGGCGGCGTCACCGAGACGGACTCGCCGCGCTCATCGTCCCCCTCCAGGCCGAGCCTGCTGCCCGTGGGCTGAGTGAGCGAGATGGACGGCGAGGAGGTCTCATCCACGAGCGGCCGGCGCGCGGGCGGCGTGGCGGGCCTGCGGGCCCGAGGCTCGGTGTCGCGGTCCAGCGGAGGGCTGGCGCGGCGCGACGGCTGCAGCACCGGCGGTCCGCTAGGAGACGAGCCACCCCGGCCCCGCGCCCGCTCCGCCACGGTGGACTCGCCCGGCACGGGCTTCACGAAGCCCGAGGGGAAGCCTCCAATGGCGGTGGACTCATCCGGCTCTTCTTCCTCGAAGGCCGGCTGCTTGCCGGGCCCGGTCTGAAGGGCGGGATCGTTCTCCAGCTCCTCCTCGGTGTACCTGGCCACGTCACCGGTGTTGTAGCTCGCGTCGAGCTCACCCACCGGCTCCTCGGGTACCTCCCGGAGCGCGTCCTCGAGCTCTCCCGGATCCACCTCGTCGCCGTCGGCTTCGGGCTCGCCCTCGAAGGCCCTGTCCTGGCCGGTGATCTCCACGCGCTCGGAGCGGGTGATGGACAGCTGGCGCGGCCGCCCCATCTGCGTGGGCGGCTCGGGCTCGCCGTTGTAGGCCGGCGGCACGGTGTTGCCTTCGCCGCTGGGCCGCCGCACGGGCCGCCCGGTGAGCCCCGCGGGCATGGCCAGGGTGGCGTCCTTGCGCCCCGCGGGAGTGGCGACGGGAATGTGCAGGACGGTGCGCTCCTCCTCCTCGCCCATCAGCCGCGCGATGTACTCGGCGATGTCCGTGCTCTGTTTGATCACCCCCGAGTTGACGAACGCCATGAGATCGTCCGCCACGTCCATGGCGTGCTGGTAGCGCTGGTCGCGGTCCTTCACCAGGCAGCGCATGATGATGCGCGAGAGCTCCTGCGGGTAGTCGTCCTTGATCAGGTGCGGCGGCGACGGATCCTCGGAGCGGATGGCGTAGAGGATGCCCTCGGTGGTGGGCTTGGCGAACGGGCTCTTGCCGGTGGTGATCTCGTACATCATCGTGCCGAGCGCGAAGATGTCGGCGCGGCGATCCAGCACCAGCTGGGCCACCTGCTCCGGCGAGAGGTAGAGGAACTTGCCTTTGATGACGCCCGGCTTGCTGCGCGCGTCGATGAAGGCGCCCGCCTTGGCGATGCCGAAGTCGACGAGCTTCACCCGCCCGTCGTAGGCGATCATCACGTTCTGCGGGCTGACGTCGCGGTGGATGAGATCCAACGGGCGCCCGTCCACGGCCACCGAGTTGTGCGCGTAGTCCAGCCCCGCGGCCACCTGGGCGCAGATGGCGGCCGCCACGCCGTAGGGCACCGTGGCGCCGAACTTCTGCTCCTCCTGCATCACCCGCCGAAGGTCGATGCCCTCGACGAACTCCATCGCGATGAAGATGGTGTTATCGAGCTTGCCCAGCTCGTACACCTGCACGATGTTGGGGTGGTGCAGCTGCGCGGCGATCTTCGCCTCGTCCAGGAACATCTGGACGAACTCCGGCTCCTCACTGAGGTAGGGCAGAATGCGCTTGAGCACCACCAGCTCAGCCTTGGGAGGCTGCTGCGCAAGGAACAGCTCCGCCATACCCCCCACCGCCAACCGCTTGATGAGGACGTACTTGCCAAAGGGGATGGCAGTCTGAGGGGAGTTGGTGGAAATGGGTTCTCCGCCGGAGCTGAATCAGAAGGGGTGCGGCACCTGTGGTTCTGCGAGCTTACCCATAAACGCGCAATTCAGGGAACGTTACTGGGGCCTTATACCGGGGGGTTACATGGGCGGGCAAGGAAGCGTACGGGTCTTCTTCTCACGGAGTTCCCAGAGCCGACTGTCAGTGCGCGTCATGTGCGGGGTGAGCGTCAAGGCGGTGGCCGGGCACAGTTCGGCAACCTCGTCCTCGTCCCCTGGCTAGACTGCTCCGCTCATGGCGTCCTCGCTCCTCCCCTTCCTCCAGGGCCTCAAGCCCACGCTCCACATCTCTCACCGCGGCGGCGCCCTGCTGGCGCCAGAGAACACCCTGCACGCCTTCCGCATGGCGGTGGAGCGCTACCGCACGCAGATGCTGGAGCTGGACGTGCACCTCACCCGCGACGGGGAGATCGTCGTCGCCCATGACGACACGCTGGAGCGGTGCACCAACGGCTCCGGCCCGCTGTCGGCCCTGAGCCTGGCGGAGCTCCAGCGCCTGGACGCCGGCGCCCGGTTCACCCCGGATGGGGGCCACAGCTTCCCCTTCCGCGGCCAGGGCGCGCGCATCCCCACCCTGCGCGAGGTGCTGCGCGCCTTCCCCGGCCTGCGCATCAACCTGGAGATGAAGACCCAGCAGCCCGGCACCGAGGACGCGCTCCACCAGGTGCTGCGCGAGGAGAAGGCGCTGGAGCGGGTCTGCATGGGCAGCGAGCACGACACCGTGGCCGAGCGCCTGGTGGCTCGGATGCCCGATGCCTGCCACTTCTACCCACGCGACGCCCTGGCCTCGTACGTCATCACCCTGCAGAGCGGCGAGCAGCCCTACGTGGATCCGCGCTACACGGTCATCGACATGCCAGTGTACTTCGGCGGCATGCGGCTGATCAGCCCCGAATTCCTGCGCACCTGCGCGGCGCACGGCAAGTGGGTGAATGTCTGGACCGTGGACGAGCCTGCGGAGATGCGGCGCCTGATCAGCGAGGGCGTTGGCGGTATCATGACGGACCGTCCGGACCTGTTGAGGCAGATCCTGGACGAGTCATCTCCCGCAGCGTAGGTCCTGGACCCCATGCCCCGCACCGTCGAAGCCCCTCCCTCCGAAGAAAGCGCCATGCCCGCCGCCGCCAAGCCCCGCTCGCGCAACACGCTGCGCACCCGCCTGCCCAAGGCCAAGCGCTTCGTGGCCCTGGCGGGCAACATCGGCGCCGGCAAGACGACGGCCGCGAAGATGATCAGCCAGGCCTTCGGCTTCGAGCTCTTCGACGAGCCCGTCATCGACAACCGCTTCCTCAAGGACTACTACGCGGACATGCGCCGCTGGAGCTTCACGCTCCAGCTCGAGTTCCTCATCCGCCGCGTGGAGCACCATGAGCTGATCCACTCGGTGAAGAAGAGCTGCGTGCAGGACCGCACCCTCTACGAGGACCCGGAGATCTTCGCCAAGTACCTGCACGGCCTGGGGCACATGACGAACGCGGAGCTGGATCTGTACTACGAGTACTTCCAGCGGCTGTCGAAGAGCGTGGCGCCGCCCGACAAGGTCATCTGCTTCTCGGTGCCCTCGGTGGACGTGCTGCTCGAGCGCATCCGCACCCGGGGCCGCGCCGAGGAGCGGGGCATTCAGGGCCAGTTCCTCACCGGCCTCAACGGCTACTACGTGAGCTTCCCCCAGGTGCTGCAGACGAAGTACGGCGTGGACTGCCTGGTGCTGGACGTGTCCACCCACGACATCCGCCGCGGCAAGGGACGCGAGGAGTTCCTCGATCGCGTCTCCGCCTTCCTGGGGTGAGCGGTACGGCTCAGCGCGCGCCTGGCGGCGGCGTCACCGAAGTCTGAGAGATGAGCACCCACACCGAGTCCGTCTTCTCGGCGTAGAACAGGGTGATGGCCACGTTGCGCCAGCCGTGATCGAACTTGAAGACGAAGCCGAACGTCTCGTAGAGCGCGCGGCTGTTCACCCCGTTCAGGAACCGGCCGTAGAACTCGCGCACCTTGGTGCACGGCGCCACGTCATCGAAGAAGTTCTTGCCCAGCTGCCGGTCGCGGCTGATGCGCGCCAGCTTCGCCTCGGTCTGGTTGAACTTGAGGATGCGGCCCGTCCGGTCCAACTGGATCATCCCGAAGGGCAGCTCGTCGAGATCCGTCGCGGACAGGTTCTCGACCTTGCGCAGGATGTCGTCGGGGCTCGGAGAGACAACGGCGCTCGGAGGCTTGGACATGGGGGTAGCGAGAGCAGGGGCGGCCACGGGGTGCTCCTGGGGGTAAGGTGCAGGGCCACAGTTAGGGACGATTTTTCCGAAGCGCAACCCCGGATCCCGCCATCTCGTACTAAAGGGTAATCCCGACCTTTTCCCAGCATCAGGAGTGTTCCGTGGAAGACTTCGCGGCCAAGAGCCCGCGCGACTCCGAAGTGGTGATGACGCAGATGATCCTGCCGCCGGATGCGAACAACCTGAACGCGGCCTTCGGCGGCAAGGTGATGGAGTGGATCGACATCTGCGGGGCGATCGCCGCCCAGCGGCACTGCCGCCAGGTGGTGGTGACGGCGTCCATGGACGATCTGCACTTCCACGGGCCCATCCGCGTGGGCTGGATTGCCCTGCTGCGCTCGCGGGTGCTGGCCGCCTTCCGCACCTCCATGGAGGTGGGCGTCACCGTGCACGCGGAGAACCCGCTCACGGGTGAGCGGACGCTGACGACCAGCGCGCTGATGACGTTCGTGGCGCTGAACAAGGACGGAGGCCGGGTGGCGGTGCCGCCGCTGCGCATGGACACCGAGGAGGAGCGCGTGGCCTTCCGCGGGGCCGAGGAGCGCCGCGCCCAGCGCATCGCCCGGCGCAAGGAGGCGCAGGCCTGGTTGAAGATCATGCCCGGCGAGTAGGGCCCGCCGCCCTCACCTCGGAAGGCCGCACCGGATCCAGGTGAGGATGGCGACCCGCTCCTCGACCGTCATGGTGACGCCCGCGTCCTCGGGCGGCATGGAGCAGTCCCGCATGGCGGCGCGGATGGTGTCCTGCCAGTCCGCGACGTGGCCGTAGTCCTTCAGCGACCAGGAGCCACCGGGGTTGCCCGCGTGGCAGCCGGTGCACCGCCGCTCGAAGATGGGCGCCACGTCCGCATAGCGGGGCGCGGGCTCCGGACAGCTGGTGGGCGCGGGCACCGCGCACGCGGAGGGCTGCTCGTCCACCGTCCCACCATCCGGCACTACCGTTCCACCGTCCGGCACGCCCGGTTGTGGCTCAGGCGTGGAGCTTCCGCATGCCGTCAGCAGCAGGCAGGCGCCGATGAGCACCCACGCACCGAGGACACTCCCGATTCTGTCGTACATTCGAGTCCAACCTCGCTCACGCAGGTGTGACACGCACAGCATTTCTCCGTATTGGCAGGTGTCAGAGCGGCCAGCAGAATGCGTGCACTTTCCGACAAGGAGTATCACATGAAAAGCACCCTCGCGGCGCTGCTGGCCGCAGTTGCAGTCTTCCTCTCTCCGTCCGTCGCTCGCGCGCACATCTCGGTGTCCTCGGGCCCGGGCTTCGCCAACGCGACGCAGGAGATCTCCTTCGGCGTGGGCCATGGCTGCGCGGGGGCCGACACTCTCAGCGTGAAGATCGACATCCCCGCGGGAGTCACCTCGGTGCGCGCCCTGCGCAGCGACTTTGGCAAGGCCGAGATCGAGAAGAACGCGGCCGGAGACGTGATCGCCGTCATCTGGCAGAAGCCGGAAGCGGAGCTGCTCGCGGGAGACTTCGGCTACTACAAGCTCACGCTCCGGCTGAAGGTGCCCAACAAGCCCTTCACCACCCTGTTCTTCCCCACCCATCAGACGTGCAAGGCCAGCGATGGCACCGTCACCACCGTGCACTGGGTCGGCATGACCGAGAGCCACGGCGGCGGTGAGACGGACGAGCCCGCGCCCGCGCTGAAGATCCTGCCGGCCCGCAAGGCCGGGTGGAACAAGTACACGGTGCCCGCCGACATCTCGAACCTGAGCGGCTTCTTCAGCGACGCGCAGATCGTATGGAAGGGCACCGCGGCCTACAGCCCCAACCCGGCCACCACGGAGCTGGCCAAGGGCACCTCGGGCGTCACCGAGCTGACGGAGCTGAAGGCCAACGACGAGATCTGGGTGAGGTACTGATGAAGCGCATGCTCACGAAGACGCTGTGGCTGCTGGTGCCGCTGGCGCTGGCCTCGTGTGAGGACGAGCAGCCGCCCGTGACGCCGCCCGTGGACAGCCTCTCCGCGTGCCTGACCCAGCCTGGCGAGTTGCAGCGTCCCCCCTCGGGGCAGCTGCCCTGCGAGCTGCTGCCACCCGGGTTCTCGCGCTAGCCCAGGAGCCTTGCGAATGAAGCCCTCTGTCGGAAACCTCTTGCCGCTGTGCCTGGCGGCGCTGCTGGCCAACGCCTGTGGAGATGAGCCCGGGGAGCCCAGCGATGGGAACCTGAAGCTCTCGATCTCCTTCAAGCCCAGGGTGGGCAGTCAGGACTTCGCCTGCGGGCAGGTGTACAGCGGCCTGGGCACCAGCGCGACCACCTACGAGCCGAAGGACTTCCGGCTCTACGTGCACAACGTGCGGCTGGTGTCCCATGGCCGGGAGGTGCCGGTGACGCTGACCGATGACGGCCTGTGGCAGCGCGACGGCCTGGCGCTGTTGGACTTCGAGAACAAGACGGGCCTGTGCACCAATGGCACCGAGGCGACCAATGCTCGCCTGGTGGGCACGGCCCCGACGGACCACTACACGGGCCTGCGCTTCACCGTGGGAGTGCCCTTCGAGAAGAACCACCTGGACGCTTCCACGGCGGCCTCCCCTCTCAACGTCAGCACGCTCTTCTGGAGCTGGGAGGGCGGCTACAAGTTCCTGCGCATGGATGGGCGCACCCGGGGCCTGCCCAACGGCCACAGCGTGCACGTGGGCAGCACCGGGTGTCAGACTTCGGGCCCCAACCAGGTGACGTCCTGCCAGGACGCCAACCGCTTCGAGGTGGAGATCGCCGACTTCGATCCCACCCAGGCTCGCGGCGTGGTGCTGGACGTGGCGGCGCTCTTCGCCGAGTCCAACCTGGATGTGAACCAGGCGCAGACGCCGCCGGGCTGCCAGTCCACCGCGACTGATGCCGACTGCGGCCCGGTGTTCCAGCGGCTGGGCCTGGGCTTCGGTGGCACGCAGGCCAATCCGGCCAGTCAGCTGTTCTTCCGTAAGGAGTAGCAGGCATGTCTCGAAGGGGTGTCCTCTGGCTCGGGTGCGTGGGGTTGCTGGTGCTGGCCACGGGGTGCGGTGACTCGCGGCCCGAGCCAGCGCCGTATGACTGGAAGCTGCCCCCCGGCTTTCCCGAGCCGGCGGTGCCCGAGGACAACCCCATGAGCGCCGCCAAGGTGGAGCTGGGGCGGCACCTCTTCCACGACACGCGGCTGTCGGCCAACGGCACCCAGTCCTGCGCCAGCTGCCACCGCCAGGATCGGGCCTTCTCCGATAGCCGCCTCACGGCGCTGGGCTCCACGGGTGAGCTGCACCGCCGCAACTCCATGGGCCTGGCCAACGTGGTGTACGCCGGCAGTCTCACGTGGGTGAACCCCGTCGTGCCGGATCTCGAGGCCCAGGCCATGCTGCCCCTCTTCGGAGAGAACCCCGTGGAGCTGGGCCTGGCGGGCCAGGACGAGCTGCTGCTGCAGCGGCTGTCCGCGGATGCCCAGTACCCGAAGATGTTCGCCGAGGCCTTCCCCGACCAGCGGCAGCCGGTGTCGCTGGCCTCGGTGGTGCGAGCCATCGCGGCCTTCCAGCGCACGCTGATCTCCGGCAACTCACCCTATGATCGGTACACCTACCGCGATGAGCTGGCGGCCCTCTCCCCTGCCGCCAAGCGGGGCATGACGCTCTTCTTCTCCGAGCGCCTGGAGTGCTTCCACTGTCACCAGGGCTTCTCCTTCACCGACTCGGTGAAGCACAAGCTGACGGCGTTCCCCGAGGTGACCTTCCACAACACCAACCTCTACAACGTGGATGGCCAGGGCACCTACCCCGCCGAGGACCAGGGGCTGTACGAGTTCACCCGCAGGGTAGAGGACATGGGGCGCTACCGCTCTCCTACGCTGCGTAACATCGCCGTCACGGCGCCGTACATGCACGACGGCTCCATCGCCACGCTGTCCGAGGTGATCGACCACTACGCGGCCGGCGGCCGGGCCAGCGCACAGGGCGCCCCGCCCAGCCCTCATCAGAGCGAGTTCGTCCGCGGCTTCACCCTCACGCCCCAGGAGAAGCAGGACGTCATCGCCTTCCTGGAGTCGCTGACCGACACGGAGTTCCTCACCGATCCGCGCTTTTCGGATCCGTTCGCCTCCAAGCCCTGAAACGCGATATCAAGCGCGGCGAACCGGAGGAAGGCCTTGCCGTGCTGAGCCGAGACGATCGCCGCGACCTGGGTCAGCTTGGCCTGATCGTGGCCATCTACGGCCTGACGCTCGCGCCGCTCTTCCATGCCGTCTACGGCCACGGGGGCGCGGAGCTGGCCGCCGCGGCTCACCGGGGCTGGGTACAGCACCAGGCCGCTTCACGGGATGGGGCACCGCCGCATCCGTTCGCGCCTCATGACGAGCGTGCGCCACACTCGCACGCTCCCGCCAGCCAGCAGGAACCGGAGAAGCGCCCTGCCCACCACCACCCGGAAGGCGGTGGTGTGGAGCATCTGCAGGCTGTCGCACTCGTCTCTCCCCTGCTGATTCAGCTCACCGTCAGCTGGACGCGGTTGGAGCAGGGCTCGCTGGGCAGCGCCCGTCCCCGACTGGGCCGGACTGCGCACTCTCCCGCGATGCCTCAGGGGCCATAGGAGACCGCCGCTTCAACCGGTGTGTCCGTCTCCTTCTTCCCCCTGTGCATTGAGGTCTTCCATGTCCCCCGCTCGCGCGGCCTGCCTGGCCGTGTTCGCCGTTCTTGTATTCACTGCCCCACCCTCGTTCGCCCAGCAGTCCGAGCCCCTTGAGGCTCCGGAGCCACCCGAGGCGGCTGAACCTCCCGCGCCCCCCGAGGCTCCTGAGCCTCCCGAAGCACCGAAGCCCCCCGAGGCCCCGGAGCCTGCCGCTCCCGCCGTGGCCATCACCGAGCCTGGCCGCATGGAGACGACTGTCACGGCCCGCCGGCCCTTCACGGCCGCCTCCTCGTCCACGATTCGCGACCGCGACTTCCGGCTGCGGCCCCATCCACGCCCCGTGGACATCCTGCAGGTGGTGCCCGGGCTCTACGTCAACCAACATGCCGGCGGAGGCAAGGCCAACCAGTACTTCCTGCGCGGCTTCGACGCGGACCACGGCACCGACGTGGCGCTCTTCGTCGACGGGGTGCCCGTCAACATGGTGAGCCATGGCCACGGCCAGGGCTACGCGGATCTCAACTGGGTCATCCCCGAGCTCATCGAGCGCGTCGAGGTCTACAAGGGCACGTACTTCGCGCAGCTGGGCGACTTCGCCACCGCGGGCGCGGTGAACATGGTGAGCCACCGTGGCTTCGAGCACAGCCAGGTGACGTTGGGCGGCGGCTCGTTCGACACCTGGCGAGGGCTGTTCATCGCCGCCCCCGAAGTCGAAGGTTGGAGCCCCGTGGTGGCGGGCCAGGTGTACGGCACCAACGGCCCCTTTCAGAGCCCCGAGGGCTTGCAGCGCTTCAGCCTCTTCGCCAAGCTCAGCCGTCAAGTCACTCCGGGCTCCACGGTGTCCGTGGCGCTCACCTCGTATGGGAGCGGCTGGAATTCCTCGGGCCAGGTGCCGCTGCGTGAGGTGGAGGCGGGACGGCTCGACCGCTTCGGCACCGTCGACCCCGAGGAGGGCGGCAACTCGCAGCGCCACAGCCTCTATGCCACCTACCGGGCCCTCACCGAGCGCGAGGGCGAGGTGAACGTGCTGGTGTACGCCGTCCAGTACCGGCTCAACCTCTTCTCGAACTTCACCTTCTTCAGCCGGGATCCGGACAACGGGGACATGATCGAGCAGCACGATGCGCGGACGATGGCGGGCCTGAACGCCAGCTACCGCTTCCGCCGCGAGTGGCGGGGCCTGCGCTTCGACACGCTGCTGGGCGCGCAGCTGCGCACCGACAACATCGGCAACAGCCTGCACTACGACAGGGGCCGCGAGCGCCTGGCGCCCGTGGTGGACGCGAGCATCCGCGAGGGCAGCCTGGGGCTCTACGCGCAGGAGGAGCTGACGCTCACGCCCTGGCTGCGCACGGTGCTGGGCCTGCGCGCGGACTACTTCGGGTTCGACGTGGAGGACCACCTGGAGGACCTGGACACGGTGGACACGAAGAGCTCGGGGGTGCGGCAGGCCTCGCGCGTCTCTCCCAAGGCGAGCCTCGTCTTCAGCGCGATTCCCGAGACGGAGCTGTACCTCAACTTCGGCTTCGGCTTTCACTCCAACGACGCGCGAGGCACGGTGCTGCGGCCCGAGCCGGTGACGCCGCTGACGCGGGCTCGAGGCTATGAGGTGGGCGCGCGCACGCGGCTGTTCGAGCGGCTGGATCTGGCCGGCTCGCTGTTCCGGCTGGACCTGGACAGTGAATTGGTGTGGGTGGGCGACGAGGGCACCACCGAGGCCAATGGCCCCACGCGCAGACAGGGCCTGGAGGCCGAGGCCCGGCTGAGGATCCTGCCGTGGCTCTTCGCGGACGCGGACCTCACCGTCTCACGGGCTACCTTCGTGCAGAACGCGGGCAACGCGAACGCGGTGGCGCTGGCACCCACTTTCATCCTGGCGGGAGGAGTGTCCGCGCGCCACCCGAGCGGCGCCTATGGCCGGCTCGGAGTGCTGCACCTGGGTGATCGCCCCGCCACGGAGGATCGCTTCCTCACCGCGGAGGGCTTCACGCGGGTGGACGCCACGCTGGGCTACCGCAGGGCCTGGTACGAGGTGAGCGTGGGCCTGCAGAACGTGCTGAACACCCAGTGGCGCGAGGCGCAGTTCGCCAACGTGTCCCGGCTGCCGGGCGAGGTGTCCCCCGAGAGTTGCCCGGCCACCACCCGGCCCGCGGGCGAGGAGGGAGCCTTCGAAGGGTGCGAGGATCTGCACTTCACTCCGGGCGCTCCGCTCAATGCGCAGGCCACCGTGAGCTTCTTCTTCTAAACGGACACGCCCTCTTGGAGATACACGGCCTGTTGGGCTAGCAATGTCCTTGTACCCGGGCCTCCCGCCCGCGATCCCTGAGGTGAACCATGGCTGAACTGGACCCGAACGCGAACACCAGTCTCGACGGCAAGAAGCTGCGCCGCCCCGTCGAAGAGGTGCGCGCCGAGCTGCTCGCCAACCCGGACGTCAAGGAGCAGGCCAAGCTGCTGCAGATCCCGGTGGCCGACTACGTGGAGAAGATCCTCGACTACGCGCTCCACCCGCAGAAGCCCGCCCAGATTGCCATCGTCCCCGACGAGAACCTCAAGCAGTACGATCCCAGCATCCCCACCGTCGCCGAGATGAAGGGCTATCTGGAGAAGGTCGTCAGCGGCGAGATCGTCATCAGCCCCGCCCACCTGCCCGACGGCTTCAATCCGAACAACGACGCCCAGAAGTATCAGGCCGCGCTCGGTACCCAGGAATCCCAGAAGGGCGCTCCCGAGACCAGCTCCTCCACCGCCGCCCAGGTCCTGGCCGCCCAGAAAAAGCCTTCCGATAAGCCCTGAGCCCGCACTCTCCTGTCGGATCAGCGCCCCAAGTGTCTGATCCGACAGGGGTTTCGCACACACGTCGGTTTTTGTGGGCTGGGCAGGCAACCTTCTGAGGTGAGGTCCGATAACCCTCTTGTACGTCACACATGACGATCGCCACGCGGTCGTCCACGAAAGGACTCCACCATGGGTAAGGTTCTCAAGGGTATTGGCAAGCTGGCTGGTGCGATCGCGCCGGTTGTCTCGATGTTCAACCCGCTGCTCGGCGCGGGCCTGAAGTTCGCGGGCGGCCTGGCGCAGGGGCAGAACCCGTTCAAGTCGCTGCTCAGCGCGGGCATGGACCTGATCCCGGGCAACGGCCTGCTCAAGGGCGCGCTGGGCCAGTTCGGCGGCAAGATGCTCGAGGGCGCGGCTGGCAACGGCCTGGTGGCCGGCGTGATGTCCGCCTTCAGCAGCCCCGGCAAGATCACCGACGTCATCAAGGACGTGGTGAAGAACAAGGCCGAGGAGGCGCTCACCAAGGTGAGCAACAACAACCTGGCCGAGCTGGGCGCCCGCCAGATGGCCCAGGGCCTGCTGAACTAAGCAATGACTCCCATCGCCTTCGTCCCGGAGCTGCACTTTGAAACGGTGCGCTCCTGGATGGAGGCGCGGGGCGAAGCGATCACCCTGGACGCGCTGCCCCAGACGGGCTTCATCATCCCCGGCAAGGCCGCGGGCTTCCTCTACAAGACCGACAGTTCAGTGGCCATGATCGAGGGGCTGGTGGCCGCCCCCGGGGTGGAGCGCGAGGCGCGCGACCAGGCAGTAGACGCCATCGTGCAGGCGGTGATCACCGAGGCGCAGCGGCTGGGCTTCAAGACGCTGACAGGCACCACGGTGCTCGAGGCGGTGGTGAAGCGCGCCGAGCGCAATGGCTTCGTCTACGTGGGCGGCAACTTCCACGTCATCATCCGCCCCCTTTAACGCCCCCGCCCTCTCACGAGGTAGCGGGGGCGGTGCCGTTCTGGGCCTCTCAGGTCGAGAACGAGGTGCCGCAGCCGCACGAGGACTTGGCGTTCGGGTTGCTGAACTTGAAGCCCGAGCCCGTCACCGTCGAGACGTAGTCCACCTCGGTGCCCAGCAGGTACTTGCTGCTCAGCGCGTCGGTGGTGATGCGGATGCCGTCCTGCTCCCACACGTGATCGTTGGGCTTGGCCTCCTTCACCAGGTTCAAGTCATAGCCCAGGCCGCTGCAGCCAGCCGGCACCACCCGGATGGAGAAGAAGTAGCCCTCGAAGCCCTGCGCCTTGATGACCTCCTTCACCTGAGCGATGGCGCCCGGGGTGAGCCGCATGGGAGCAAGCGGCGTCGGCTCCCAGGCCGGAGTGGTGGTGGTCGAAGGGGCGGCAGGAGTCGTAGTCGTGGTTTCCATGTGTGTCTGTCTCCTTGCTTGCGCCTTATAACGCCGGGCGTCCAAAAAGCCATCCGCCTCTGCCGCGGTGGCTGTGTGCAGGTTATACCCCTGCACACATGGCCACCACCTTCCGAGAGCTGCTGTCGTCCACCCGGCGGGAGATCCGTGAGGTCTCCGTGGAGGAGCTCAAGCGCCTGCTGGACTCCCAGGCCCCGGTGAAGCTCATCGATGTGCGCGAGTCGGACGAGCACTCGGCCGGCCGGCTGCCCGGGGCGCTGCACATCCCCCGGGGCTACCTGGAGCTGCGCATCGAGGAGAAGGCCCAGCGGGACGAGGAGCTCATCGTCTACTGCGCGGGCGGCACGCGCTCGGCCCTGGCGGTGCGGACATTAAAGGAGCTGGGCTACGAGCGGGTGGCCTCGCTGGCGGGGGGTTACAACCGCTGGAGCGACGCGGCCTACCCGGTGGAGAAGCCCTTCGTCCTCACCGCTGATCAGAAGGAGCGCTACCGCCGCCACCTGATCCTCCCCGAGGTAGGCGAGGAGGGGCAGGCGAAGCTGCTGAAGGCCCGGGTGCTGCTGCTGGGCGCAGGCGGGCTGGGCTCGCCGGCCGCTCTGTACCTGGCCGCCGCGGGCGTGGGCACGCTGGGCATCGTGGACATGGACAAGGTGGACCTGAGCAACCTGCAGCGCCAGGTCATCCACACCCGGGAGCGCCAGGGCCAGCCCAAGGTGGAGAGCGCCCGCGCCGCCATCGAGGCGCTCAACCCGGACGTGCGGGTGGTGCCCTTCGCCGAGCGGCTCACCTCGCACAACGTGCTGCGCATCCTCGAGGGCTTCGACATGGTGCTGGACGGAGGGGACAACTTCCCCACCCGCTACCTGCTCAATGACGCGTGCGTGCTGCTGAAGAAGCCCAACATCCACGGCTCCATCTTCCGCTTCGAGGGCCAGGTGACCAGCTTCGTGCCCGGCCAGGGCCCCTGCTACCGCTGCCTCTACCCCGCCCCGCCGCCGCCGGAGCTGGCGCCCTCGTGCGCCGAGGCCGGCGTGCTGGGCGTGCTGCCCGGCATCATCGGGCTCATGCAGGCCAACGAGGCGCTCAAGCTCATCCTTGGCAAGGGCCAGCCGCTGGTGGGCCGGCTGCTCACCTTCGACGCGCTGGGCACCACCTTCCAGGAGCTCAAGCTGCGCAGGGATCCGAAGTGCCCCGTCTGCGCCGAGGGTGCCAAGGTGGAGTTCATCGACTACGAGCGCTTCTGCGCCACCGCCTGACGAGAAGCCCCATGCCCATCCCGGAGATCTCTCCCGCCCAGCTCGCCGCCCAGCTCAGCGGCCCCGCCGAGGCCCGCCCCGCCCTGCTGGACGTGCGCTTCCCTCATGAGCACGAGTACGTGGCGCTGCCAGGCTCGGTGCTCATTCCCCTGCCCGAGCTGGACGAGCGCGCCGATGAGCTGGAGGCCTTCCGTGGCCGCCCCGTCGTCGTCTACTGCCACCATGGGGTGCGCAGCCTGGACGGCGCGGCCTACCTGCGCTCGCGCGGGCTACAGGCCGTGTCGCTCCACGGCGGCATCGAGCTGTATGCGGTGATGGTGGACCCCAGCCTGCCGCGCTACTGAAGCGCGGCGGCCGTCAGAGGTACTTGGACACGTCCACCACCGTCTCGGTGATGTCGCGCCCCTTCACGTGGACTTCAACGGGCACGGGCTCTTTGAGCTTGTCGCCGCGCAGCTCCAGGTTGTGCGTGCCCTCCATCAGCTCCAGCTTGGTCCCCGACAGATAGGGGCCCAGATCCTGCCCGTCGCGCAGCACGCGCAGGCCGCCCGTGTTCCTCGGGATGATCTTCAGGCGCACGTGCCCCATGCGGAACTCGCGCCGCACACTCTTCGTCTCGCCGGGCTCGCCAAAGCGCAGCACTTCCTCTTCCTCGGCGTAGATGCCCTGCTCCTGGTTCTCCAGGACGAGCGTGTCCTGGATGTGCGCGCCGGGCACCGCCTTGAGCGGCGTCATGCCCAGATCCGTGAAGGGCTCGGTGCTGCGGCACTTGTCGCTGTGGCGCACCCTCACCCGGACCTTGGGGTTGGTGTCCACCGAGACGTAGACGCCCTGGCCATCCACGGCCCGGACGAAGAACTTGTCCCAGAACAGCACGATGCTCGCGGCCACCGCCAGGCCCACCAACCCGAAGAACACCTTCTTCAGCGTCTCCCCGGAGATGCTCGGCGCGCGGAAGGACGGCTTGCCCGACCTGGCCGTCGGCGCGGCCATCAGCGCCTCATCGTCGTCCTCTTCCCGCACCCGCTTCGCGGGGGGCGCTTCCTTCACGTCCACGCGGCTGGAGGTACGCCGGCGCGGTGCTGGCCCCGCCGGGGCGTCGACCCGGGACACACGGCCCACGTGCCCGGTGCTGCGGCGGCGCGCGGGGACGGGCAGCGTGTCGTTGGCATCATCCGGATCGGGCGGAGGCAGGCGCGTGCGCTCGGGATCCGCGTCGGGATCCTCGTCGTACCGGGCCCGCACGTCCGCCGCGGACGCGACGCGTGATCTCCTGGGCGCGGGCGGCGGAGGAGCCTCTTCCGGCAGCTCCTCCTCCTCCTGCTCCTCCTCCATGACGGGCTGCCGCACGCTGGAGCGCCGTGGCGCGGGGGGCGCATCGGCGCGGCTCACGTCCGAGCGAGAGGGCGTGCGCGCCACGGCCGTACCGCCCGCGGTGCTGCGCGGGCTCTCTCCCGTGCGGCGGCGAGCCACGGCGGTGCCCGCGGGCGCGGCGTACTCCGCCATCTCCTCGGCCAGCGACATGGTGCGCGTGGGGGGCCGCCCGCTCGCCGAGGTTCGCCCACGCTGAGGGGCTTCGGCGGGCGGGGCCTGCTCGCCCATGGGGCTCGGGGCGGGACGCGCGCCGTTGGACTCGGAGCCGGGGTCGGTTCTGCGCTCGCCCCCGTAGGACGGCGCCGGGGGCCGGCCGGAGCTGCGTGACTCATCGATCGGCGCGTTGGGCTGCAACATGCCCGACTGCTTCTCCTCCTGGAGCCGATCGGCGAACAGCGTCTCCATCAGCTCGGAGATCTGCACCGAGCTGGCCACCACGCCCTGGTTGACGAGCGTCTCCTCCAGCGCCACCTGGAACTGGCGCGCGTCGCGGTAGCGATCGTCGGCGGCCTTGGCCAGCGCGTTCATCACCACCGGATCCAGCTCGGGCGGGATGTCCGTCACCTCGGAGGGCGGCGAGATGGCGCACTCGAGCGCCGCCTGCAGCGTGCCCAGCTCCGAGTCGCGCTTGAGCGGCCGCTGGCCGGTGAGCAGCTCGTACAGCACCAGCCCGATGGCGAAGATGTCCGCGCGGTGATCCAGCGGCTTGCCCGCGGCCTGCTCGGGCGCCATGTACGCGAACTTGCCCTTGATGGCGCCTGACTTCGTCAGGCCCACCTGGTCGGCCGCCTTGGCGATGCCGAAGTCCACCAGCTTCACCGAGCCGTCGAAGCTGATCAGGATGTTCTGCGGAGAGATGTCGCGGTGGACGACCTTCAGCGGCCGGCCCGTGGTCGGATCATTGCGCGAGTGCGCGTAGTACAGGCCCTCACACGCGCTGGCCACGATGCGAATGGCCAGGGGGCGGGCGATCCACTGCCCCGCGCTCCACGCCTTGCGCATCACCCGGCCCAGGTCCTCTCCATGGATGAACTCCATGGCGATGAAGTAGGTGCCGTTGGCCTCACCGAACTCGTAGACCTGGGCGATGTTCGGGTGGTTGAAGTTGGCGGCGATCAGCGCCTCGTTCTTGAACATCTCCACGAACTCGCGGTCCTCGGCCAGGTGCGGGAGGATCCGCTTGATCACCACGTTCTTGGCGAAGCCCTCGATACCGGCCTGGCGCGCAAGCCACACCTCGGCCATACCGCCCGTGGCGAGCTTCTTCAGAAGCTGATATTTGCCGAAAAGTTGAGGGTTCATCCCGGGTTAGCTCGCCGCGGGAAGCAAGCTCAGGGTGGTGGTCGTGAAGGCATGGCATCTTAGGCCGAGGAACCTGAAGAGGCAAAGCGCTCTCGTCGCCGGATGGCGGTGGGTGCTGGGGGCCAGCCTGCTCGCCTGTGCGACGGCCGTCGCCCAGCTGCAGCCCGCGCTGCCGGGGGCCCAGCCGGACCGGATCGCCGCCGACCGGCGCAACAACGTGGTGGAGCTGTCCTGGTCGGACACCGAGGAGCGCCTCAAGGGCTCCATCGCGCCGGAGCTGCCTCGCGTGGGGGAGCCCCTGAAAGTCCTCCTGCATGTAGGCAGCTTCGAGGGCGCCGAGTTCCAGGGCCCGCTCACCCTCACCCTGCGTAAGGCGGGTGAGACACTGGGGGAGACGAAGCTCGTCACCCGGGGCGCGGTGAACTGGACCGCCGAGTTCACTCCTCAAGAGGAGGGCCGGCACACGCTCAGCGTGAGCTTCCGCACCACGCGGCACAAGGTGCTCAACGCTGACTTCGAGGTGGCGCCCAGCATCGTGCCGCGCTTCATCCTCTGGGGCCTGCTCGGCGTCTCGGCGCTGCTGGCGGTGGCCCTCACCATCCGCTCGCTGGTGCGCCAGCAGAAGCCGCCCGAGGTGCACCCCGTGCTCGCCGAGCTGCGCGCCGCGGAGTCCGCACCTGTGCCCACCCCTGCGCAGAATTCCCCCCCTGCGCATATTGCTCCAGCGGGCGCCGCCGATCCGCAGGCGTCGCCAGCAAGCGGGACTGAAAGCTCTACCGGATCCGCGCCGGATAAGCCTCCAGCGCTGTAACTCCGTAAGGCGGGGCTTCACCCTTTCAGGGAGGCGCGCTTCTTACCGGCCGCGCTATCCCGGCTGAATCAGGGCGCTTTCTCCGCGAGGGGTTTCTGGCGCCGTCGTGTGGTGGACATCCCCCCTCCGGGCATCCGCGTTGCAGGCACAGGCTCCGGGCTGCGGCTTGGAGGCAGGGCATGGCGGGTCGGCGTGGGGTGGAAAAAAATTGGCGGGGCCTTCTCGCCGCAGTCCTTTTCTGCACGCCCGCACTGGCGCAGCAGCAGGTCGCCGAGGCGTCCGGGGTGCCAGGTGCGCCGGTAGCGCCAGCGGTGTCGGCCGGGGAGCCGGCCAAGAAGAAGAAGAAGGAGAAGACGGAGTCTCTGGGCGAGTCCCCCGCCGAGGCGGACGAGGCCGAGACGGAGCAGAGCCTGCGCGTGTTCGGGCGCGTGTTCGCCCGGGCCAGCGCGGACGGGCGTGAGGACTTCGCGCGCTCGCTGTCGGTGTCCTCGGCCCGGGTGGGGGTGAGCACCTCGTTCGAGTACGTCGAGGCGGAGGTGAGCGCGGAGCTGTCGTCGAAGTCGCTGCTGCGAGATGCGTTCGTGCGCGTCTCGGACAGCCAGAAGCGGCTGCGCTTCTATGGAGGCCAGTTCAAGGCGCCCTTCCTGGCGCGCTCTTTGGAGTCCTCGTGGAGCCTGCCGCTCATGCGGCGAGGGCTGGTGGAGGACTACCTGGTGGACACGCATGAGCTGGGCGGGCGGCGCATGGGGCTGATGGGCGAGGTGCGGCTCAAGGAGACGTGGGGCCTCAAGGTGTCGGGCGGCCTGTTCCAGGGCTCGAAGGACGAGCTGGGCGAGCGGACCAGCGAGGACGCGGCGGCGCGCGTGAGCGTGAGCCCATTCAAGGGGTTGACGGTGGGAGCAAGCAGCTACCTGGCACAGGTGATGGAGGGGACGCGGCGGCACGCGCTGGCGGCGGACGGGGCGCTGAAGCTGGGCGCGCTCATGGTGTCCGGCGAGCTGGTGGCGGGGCGGCTGGGGCTGGGGCCCTTCACCGGGCAGCTGGCGCTGGTCAGCTACACGCTGCCCATGGGGCCGGAGAAGAAGTGGGCGCTGCAGCCGCTGCTGGGCGCCGAGGCGCTGCAGCTCAAGGGGGACGTGGCGGGCCATGGCTGGGCGGCCGTGGGCGGCGTCAACGTGCTGCTGGGCGAATCGTTCAAGGCGCAGGTGCAGGCGGAGCGGGCCCTGCGTCCAGGGGACGATGCGCCGGGCACCGAGCTCTCGCTCCAGCTGGCAACCCGCTTCTAGGCACGGAGGCTCGACATGCTCTCGTTCGCCGAAGGAGAAGTCACCAAGCTGCGCCGCGAGTTCAAGCTCGTGCTGCCCGCGGAGAGCGCGGCGCGGCTGTGCGCGCGGCTGTCCACGGAGCTGGAGGGCTGCCTGCCTCCCCCCACGCGCATCGTGTCCGTGTACTTCGACAAGCCGGGCTACCCGCTGGCGCAGCGCGCGGTGCACACCCCCGAGGACTGCCTCAAGGTGCGCACCAAGGAATACTCGCCGGACGTGGGCGCCGGCGGCGTGGAGCGCGTGGTGCTGGAGGTGAAGCGCGAGCGCCACGGGGTGACGCAGAAGCGCCGGGTGTGGGTGCCCCGGGCGCAGCTGCGCAGCGTGATTGGCGGCGCCGGTGGCCTGCTGCCGCTCATCGCCGGAGGCCGGCTGGTGCCGGTGCTGGGCGTCACCTACCGGCGGCACGTGTACCAGGCCTCTCACGCCTGGCGAGTGACGGTGGATCGGGACATCGGCTTCCACCGCGTCACGCCCGAGCTGGCACTGTCGGACAGGACGTTGAGCGCCGAGCGGTTGGGAGCGCCGCTGTTCGAGGATGGGCGCGTGGTGATCGAGGTGAAGCACCTGGGGCAGGAGCTGCCAGCGTGGCTGGCGGCGCTGCACCCGGGCAGCCAGCGTCCGGCGTACAGCAAGTTCGCCGAAGGCATGGCGAAGGTTCACGCCTTCGCCGCGGATCAGGTTCTTGGGGGTTAGGGCATCGTGTTCATCGACTTCGAAGGCATCGACGGCAGCGGCAAGACGACGCTCTCCAATCTGCTGGCCGCCAGGCTGCGCAGGCTGGGTCACAAGGTGGCGCACGCGCGCGAGGGGGGCGAGCTGCAGTCGCCCATCGCCCGGCGCATCCGCGAGCTGACGCGGGACTCGCGGCTCCTGGAGATGGGGGCCCGCACCGAGTTCTTCCTCAACGTGGCCAGGGACGCGCAGCAGCTCGAGGAGGTCATCGCTCCGGCGCTGGCCCGGGGCGAGGTGTGCATCAGCGATCGCTACCTGTATTCGCAGCTGGCGCTGAGCGGCGGTGGGCGCGGCCTGCCGCTGCCGGAGCTGACGCCCACCTGCGAGCTGGCCTCCAAGGGCATCTGGCCGGACCTGGTCATCCTGGTGGACGTGGAGCCGGATCTCGCGCGGCTGCGCAAGCGGCTGGGCAAGCTGAAGGAGGGCCGGAGCAACGACACCGACAGCCGCAAGGGGCTGGTGGGCGCGGGGCTGGCGGTGCGCGTGCGCGAGGCCTTCCTGGAGATGGCGCGCAAGGATCCGGCGCGCTGGCTCATCATCGAGAACAATGATCAGCCGCTGTGGGTGCTCGAGCAGCGCATCGTCGACGCGGTGGTGGCGCGGCTGGAGGGGCGCGATCCGCAGGTGCAGCGCATCGTCCCGGCGAGCCCGGTGGCGGCAGGCCCGGTGACGGTGGACAGCGTGGAGGAGCGCTTCTTCCAGGCGCTGGACTCGCTGGAGGTGCGCGAGCCCTCGCTGGCGGTGTGGATGCTGGGCGGACTGCCCGGGCTGGCGGCGCACCAGCGGCGGCTTGGCGCGGTGGAGCGCTTCCCGGGGCTGGCGGTGCGCAGCCTGATGGGGCTGGAGGACGAGGCCTCATGGGCGCTGCGCGAGCTGCTGGCCAAGGTGGTGCCAGTGGACGTGGCCTGCAGCCTGGGCGCGAGCACTTCGCCCCGCGCCATGGCGCTGCGCGAGCAGCTCTACCCGCTGGCGCCCGCGGAGGTGCTGGCGGGCCTCAAGCGCAACGACAGCGCCCGGGCCTGGGCCCTGCGTGAGCGCGGCCTGCAGGAGCGCAGGCTGGCCGAGGTGCTGCAGAGCCTGGCGGGCGTGGATGACGCCACGGCCAACTCCATCCGCGAGCTGGGCATGCAGAAGAGGCTGTATGGCGAGGTGGCGCGCAGCCTCACGGGGCTGAGCGGCCCGCGCGCGGACGCCCTGCGCGAGGAGCTGCTGCCGCACGATCGGCTCGCGGTGCTGCGCAGCATCAACGGCCTGGACTCGCCGTTCGCCAGCGCCCTGCGCGCGCAGCTGGCGGGCAAGGCGCTCAAGCTGGTGCTGCGCTCGCTCACGGGCCTGGCCACCGACGAGTCCTTCGTGCTGCGCGAGCACGGGGCGCACCTGACGAAGGAGGCCATCGACTCGCTGGACGGGCTGGATGATCCGCGCGCCTGGGAGCTGCGCGAGGCCTACGCGGAGCGCTGGCCGGCCACCGTGCTGTCCTCGCTCAAGGGGCTGCCCCTGTCGGCCCGCGGCGAGGCGCTCATCGCGCGCATCCTCAGCGCTGGGCCCTGCCGGCTGCCGCTGCTGCGCAACGCCTACAGCGTCATCGCCACCTCGCACGAGCAGAGCACCGAGCGCGCGCCGCGCCCGGTGGCCAGCACCGAACCGCGGGCCACACTCTAATGGACTCCCCCTTCACGCAGATCTTCAGCGACGTTGGCAAGGAGCTCACCAGCGTGAGCGCCAGCGCCATGCTGCCGCGCATGGTGGCCGCGGTGCTCATCGGCGCGGTGCTGTCCCTGCGCCCGTGGCGCCTGCTGATGGGCCGGGCGCTGCCCAAGTCGGAGATGGTGCAGGCCCAGGTGCTGCTGTGCACCGCGGCGGCCGTCATCACCGCCGTCATCGGCGACAGCGTGGCCAAGGCGTTTGGCCTGGTGGGCCTGGGCGGCTTCGTGCGGTTCCGCTCGGGGCTCAAGGATCCGCGTGACGCGGCGATCCTGTTCCTGATGATCGGCCTGGGCATGGCCTGCGGGCACGGCAGCCTGGGGCTGGCGGGCATCGGCACGGTGTTCGTCTCGGGGCTGCTGCTGGTGCTCGACTGCTTCAACAAGGAGGACAAGGCGCCCAAGCAGCGGGTGGTGCTCTCGGCGCAGGCGGATGATCTGATCGGCGCCGAGGCCTCGCTGCGCAAGGCGCTGGGCGAGCGCAATGTGCTGGTGAAGGGCTGCGCGTTCGACTTCGACGGGCGAAGGCTGGAGCTGGAAGTGGAAGAGAAGGAGCCCGGCACGCTCGTGGCGGCATTGGGTAAGACGGAGGGCACCCCGCTACGGGGGGTGCGATGGACGTCGGTGAGTCCAAAGGGCGGGAGGGAGGATCTGGTATGAGGCGGGCAGTGGCGGCGGCGGCGGCGGCGGTGGTGGTGTGGTTGATAGGTTGTGGTGGGGGGGGCAGCCTGCCCTCCGAGACGGGCAAGCAGCCTGGGCCCACGAGTCCGGATGGCGCGGCGCCGTTGCCTGGCACGCCGGCCCAGCCCGGCACGCCCGGCAATGGCAACATCCTGGCGCCTGCGAGCCTCTGGCCGCTCACGCCGGGCTCGTCGTGGACGTACCGCATCACGGACGACATGCGCGGGGTCTTCAACAAGCGCGTGGAGGTGCTCGGCCCGCGGCCGGTGCCAGAGATGACCATCACGGCCATCGTCGTGCACAGCACGCAGCCGCACCTCGAGGAGCGCTCGTGGCAGGTGCAGCTCGACAACGGCCTGGTGGTGCGCCTGCGCGAGGAGGACCTCAAGAGCGGCGCCGTCGCTCGGGTGACGACCTGGACTCCGGCCACCGTGAAGTCGGTGGCCGTGCCCCAGGCGCAGGGCTGGACCCATAACTCCACCATCCGCGAGATGACGCAGATGGGGGATGGCATCATCGAGGAGAAGGATCGCACGTACGTGTGGACCGTGAGGGCGGTGAACGAGACCGTCACCGTGCCCGCTGGCACCTTCACCAACGCCATCCGGATCGAACGCGATCAGCCGGACAAGGAGGGCAAGCTGCGCACGTACTGGCTGGTGCCCGGCATCGGCAAGGTGAAGGAGGATGGCGAGCGGCTGGAGGAGCTCGTCTCCCACGACATCAAGAAGTAGCCCGCTCCCGGGGGGTGGCAGCGTCAAGGCGCTGCTCCCCTCGCCTGCTGGGCTGGATGCACGTTCATCTTTGAACCGTTGACCCTTCGAGTCCCGGGTTCTTCCGGGCCGGAGGGTTCATGCGTCTACCGAAGGTACCCGCGCTCGGCGCCCTGGCCGCGGCGCTCACTCTGACCGCGAGCGTCGCCCAGGCGGCGCCCCTGACCCGAGCACCGTATCTTCAGCGTGTGGGGCCGGACACGGCCATGGTGGCCTTCCGCCTGGGGGCGGACTGCACCCCCGAGGTTCAGTACAGCGCCCAGGGCTCTGCCACGCAGGTGGCCCGCTCGCGGGACAAGGGCCGGGTGCACGCGGTGGTGCTCACCGGGCTGACGCCGGGCACCGAGTACAGCTACGTGGTGGACGCGTGTGGCAATCGCACCACGCCCAGGAAGTTCCGCACCGCGCCGGTGCCGGGTACGCGCCGCGTGCACTTCGCCGCGGTGGGAGACTTCGGCACGGGGGGCAATGATCAGCAGGAGGTGGCGGCCAGCATGCTCGGGCGCCGTCCGGAGCTGTTCATCGCGGTGGGCGACAACGCCTACGCGTCCGGCACCGAGGCGGAGCTCCAGAACAACCTCTTCATCCCCATGGCGGACCTGCTGGCGGAGGTGCCGCTCTACTCGGTGGCCGGCAACCACGAGTACGTCACCAACCAGTCCCAGCCGTACCTGGACAACCTGTACCTGCCCACCAGCCCCAGCGGCGGCGAGCGCTACTACTCGTTCGACTGGGGCCATGTGCACTTCGTGGGCCTGGACTCGAACTGCGCCATCGGCCTGGCCTCGAAGGAGCGCTGCACCCTGGCCGCGCAGAAGGCGTGGCTGGAGAAGGATCTGGCCGCCAGCCAGGCCGACTGGAAGGTCGTCTTCTTCCACCACCCGCCCTTTTCCAGCGGAGACCACGGCTCGCAGCTCGTCATGCGCCGCGAGTTCGGCCCGCTGTTCGAGCAGTACGGCGTGGACCTGGTGCTCACCGGGCATGATCACAACTACGAGCGCACCCACCCGCTGCTGGGAAATGCCGTGGCGCCGTCGGGCAAGCGCGGCGTCACCTACCTCGTGGTGGGCGGAGGCGGCGCCGCGCTGCGCGAGTTCTCCACGTCGATGCCGGAGTGGAGCGCGGTGCGCAACAACAAGGACTTCGGCTTCCTGGACGTCACCGTCAACGAGGGCACCCTCACCGCCCAGCTGGTGACGCCCACGGGAAAGGTCGCCGACGCCTTCACGCTGACGAAGCAGCTTGGGCCACGGCAGGAGCCTGTCCTCACCTCGGAGCAGCAGCCGGCGGCAGCGCCTCCGGCGGAAGCAGCCCCTCCGGTTGCCGCGGCGCCACAGCCCGCGCCAGGCTCGCCCACCGCGTCGCCCCCGCTCCCGGACGAGGGCTCCGCCAGCGCGGGATGCTCCACCACCCCCGTGGGGGCGCTGCTGCCACTGGGCGCCCTGGCGCTGGCGAGCCTGCCGCGCCGTCGCCGCTGGAGGCTTGGCCCCTAGCCTCCAGATGAAAGACTCCGAGTTCACATCGCGGCTGCTTGGCAGTGGCGCGGCGGCCCAGCGGCTCCGAGAGCGCAAGGCGGAGATCCTCGAGGTCTATGTCCAGGCCGCGCGCGCGGAGCTGGAGGCAGCCCGCGGCATCGATCTGGCCGAGCTCGTGGACAACCTGCCCGAGCTGCTCGACACCCTGGCGCGGGCTCTCGAGCAGGGCGAGAGCGTCGCGAAGCTCGCGGAGTGCGCCACCCGGTTCGGGATGAAGCACGGACAGAGCCGGGCGCGACAGCAGTCCTACTCGCTGAACGATGTCCTCACCGAGTACCGCCTCCTCAGCCAGGCCATCTTCACCACGCTGCGCCAGTTGGACCGCCTGGACTCCCAGGCCGAGGACATCATCCGGGACGCCATTCACCGCGGGATCGCCAACTCCGCCACGGAGTTCTCCCGGCTGCGCTCCCAGGCGGAGCAGGCCCAACAGCAGGAGCGTGAGCGGGCCCTGCGCGAGCGGCTCTATTCCTCGCTCATGCACGCCCCGGTGGCCATCGCGGTGCTCCAGGGCCCGGAGCTCGTCTACGAGTTCACCAATCACCGCTATCGCGACATCGTCGGATCGGACCGCGCGCTCGAGGGACTGAGATTCGAGGACGGCCTGGCCGAGCTCAATCCGGCGCGGGTGGTGCTTCACAAGCGCGTCTTCGCCACGGGTGAAGCCTTCTCCTGCAGGGAGCTGCCCGTCGTTCTCGACTATGACCGCAACGGCAAGCCCTATGAGCGGTTCTGGAACCTCCTCATCCAGCCCATCCGGAACGCCGAAGGCCAGATCGAAGGCGTCCTCACCTGCGCCAGCGAAGTCACCGAGCACATCCGCGATCGCCAGCGCATCGAAGCGACCTTCCTGGGCATGAAAGAGGAGCGGGAGCTGCGCGAGTGGTTCGTCTCCACGCTCTCCCACGACCTTCGCATCCCTCTGACCGCCGCCAAGATGAGCTCCCAGCTGCTCTTCCGCGGCGGTGACGATCCCCTGCGCCTGCGGAAGCTGGCGGGCCGGATCGCCGACAATATCGACCGGGCCGATCAGATGATCCGCGACCTGCTCGACACCAACCGGATCAAGGCCGGCGAGAGGCTCTCGCTGGAGCTGGACCGCTGTAACCTGAACGAGATCGCCAAGCAGACGATCGAGGAGCTGAGCACGATTCACGGGGACCGCTTCGTCCTCCAGGCCCAGGCCCCCATCGAAGGCCACTGGAACTGCAACGGCATTCGCCGGCTCCTCGAGAACCTGTGCGTCAACGGCGTGAAGTATGGCGCGCCCCATCGCCCCGTGACGGTGTCGCTGGAGACCGAGGCAGAGCACGTGAAACTTCAGGTCCACAATGAGGGCCCGCCCATTCCCGCGGACGAGCTGCCCAACCTCTTCGAAGCGTTTCGCCGTTCGAAGACGGCCCGGGCGAGCAGCCAGCGAGGCTGGGGCTTGGGGCTGACGCTGGTGAAGGGCTTCACGGAGGCCCATGGTGGCACCGTCAGCGTCACCAGCGCCCAGGAGCAGGGAACCCGCTTCACGGTGATGCTGCCGCTCGATGCCCGCGGGCATGCGCCCCCGGGCAAGCCCCCGTAGCAGTGGGAACCATGAACGTGCGCCTGGGGTGCATCACAACACGCGGGCGGCGCGAACCTCCTCCAGCGTGTACTGCCGCCCGCCGGTAGTAGCGGGGCCTGTCTTCTGGATGAGCCAGGCGCGAGAGCCCGGCGGCAGATAGAAGTCCTCCTCGAAGGGCGACAGCCCCAGGTGGCGCAGGTAGTCCTTGAGCATCTCGAAGGTGAAGCGGTCCCTCACCCGGCGCTCCTGGTACTTCTCCATCTGCTCGAAGGCGAAGGGCTCACCGAAGTGACCGAAGACCCAGCGGCCCCCATCATTCGCGGCATAGATGCTGCGCACCGTGTTGCCGATTGTCCCCGGCTGCTCCGGGCCAAACACCTCCAGTATCACCCCGCCATAGCGGCCGCCTCCGTCCTTGCGCAGGGTGTGGGGCACGGCGTCCACCCGCAGGCCCCGGATGCTCAGCCTCCGGGCCATGACGCTCATGGCGCTGGCGGCATCCGTCCCCGTCCACTGGCTGGAGACATAGGCGGTCCAGGCGCTGCGCGTCGGAATGAACAGGCGCCGCTGGGTCTCGCCACCGTCCAGGGGCAGCAGGCGGGAGAGGACCTGCTCCAGAGTGCCGGAGACGGGGAGCATCTCGATGGTGCTGCCCTGGGACGTCGCCAGCCCTCTCTGCCAGGTAGCGAAGGCTTGCGCCACCTGCTCCGCATCCAACTCCAGAAAGCCCATTTCTTCAGTGACAGGCGCCCAGCGGTCCTCCAGCAGCAGTCCTCTCATCTCTTGCGTCATTCAGGTTCGCCCCATTCCTCAGGGGCACCTTCTACACCCGAACCGCGGCCAGAGTGACGCGGCTGGCGGGTAGACCACCCCACAGGGTAGGGTGCGAGGCCACCAACTCCCCCGAGGTCTGTCATGAACGCCTCCGAAGTGCATGCCCCCGATACCGGCTCGCAGATCGGCCCCTGGCGCATTCTGGAGCGTATGGGGAGCGGCAGCTTCGGCATCGTCTACCGGGTCTGCCTGGCCCAGGAGCCAGGAGCCGGCGAGTACGCGCTGAAGTTGGCTCGCACGGCCGGAGACTTGCGCTTCGAGCGGGAAGGCGAGCTGCTCTCGCGCATCCGCCACCGGCACGTCCCGGGCTTGAGAGACCGTGGAGTGTGGCAGGGCAACCAGCGCGGCTGGTACCCCTACATCGTCATGCAGTGGGTGGAGGGCCTGCCGCTCTACCTCTGGGCGAAGCAGCGCGGCATCACCTCGCGGCAGGCCCTGCGGGTGCTGGGGCAGGTCGCGCGAGCGCTGGAGGCCACCCACCGCCACGGTGTGCACCGGGACGTGAAGGGCGACAACGTGCTCGTCACCAGCGACGACGATGCGGTGCTGGTGGACTTCGGGTGCTGTTGGTACGAGGGCGCCCGCCCGCTCACCGTGGGAGTGCTGCCCCCCGGCACGCGGCCCTACCGCTCTCCGCGGGCCCTGCGCCATGAGCGGGAGGGCAACCCGGAGGAGCGCTACGTGGGCACCCCAGCCGACGATGTGTATGCCCTGGGGGTGACGGCTTACCACCTCGTCACCGGGACATACCCGCCGCAGGGCACCGACGACGGGCCCCGTCTGCTGCCGCCCAGCGAGCTGGCCACGGTGGCGCCGGAGTTGGAGGCCCTCATTCTGCGCATGCTCAGTGAGCACCCTTCGGTACGAGGCACCGCGGGCGAGCTCGCCGAGGCCCTCGAGCGGGCCGAGAAGTGCGCCGGTCCCGGAGCGGCTCAGCGCGTGCGGCCCTCCCCTTCCATGCTGCCCACCGAGCGCGCCGAGCGCCCGGGCCCCACCCGCTGGCAGCTGGCCCGCCAGGCGCAGCGCCAGTTCATGCGCCAGCACCCGGCGGCGCTCGGCGTTGCAGGCACCCTGGGGGTAGGCCTTCTGGCGGGGCTGGCGCTGCCGCTCCTCCATGAGCGGCCCGCGCGGCTGGCCACCGTGGAAGAGCAAGCGCTGGCGGACGCGGGCGTTGAAGAGCGCACCGTGGGCCTGGCGGACGCGGGGGTGGAGGATTCCGCCCTCGCGGCGGCGGAGCCCCATGCCTACGGGACGCCTGGCTTCGTGTTGGGCGAGCCCATCCCCGACAAGCCAGCGCCGGGGCAGAAGAAGCCGCCATGTGGCGAGTCTCAGCGCACGATCAACGGAGCTTGCTGGCATCTTCTGGATGACAAGCCTCCATGTGAGGCCGCGTTCGAGCACGACGGCCGGTGTTTCCTTCCGGTCCTGCCCAAGGGCCGCCGCCCGCCCACGTCGGAAGAGCCATGAACGGACGCGATGAGCCGCCTGGGATGCATCACAACACGTGGGCGGCGCGAGCCTCCTCCAGCGTGTACTGCCGTCCCACGGTGGTGAAGGGGCCTGTCTTTTCAATGAGCCACGCGCAAGAGCCCGGAGGCAGGTAGAAGTCCTCCTCGAAAGGTGACAACCCCAGGTGACGCAGGTAGTCCTTGAGCATCTCGAAGGTGAACCGGTCTCTCACCCGGCGCTCCTGGTACTTCTCCACCTGCTCGAAGGCGAAGGGCTCACCCGACTGCACGAAGACCCAACGGCCCCCGTCATTGGCGACCTCCACGACGCGCACCGTGTTGCTGATCTTCCCCGGCTGCTCGGGGCCGAACACATCCAGCATCACCCCGCCATAGCGACCGCCTCCGTCCTTGTGCAGGGTGTGAGGCGCGGCGACCACCCGCAGGCCCCGGATGCTCAGCCTCCTGGCCATGACGCGCATGGGGGTGGCGGCATCCGTGCCGTTCCACCCGTTCTCAAGGTAGGCGCTCCAAGCGCTGCGCGTCGGAATGAACAGGTCCCGCTGTGTCTCCCCACTGGTCAGGGGCAGCAAGCTGGAGAGGACTTGCTCCAGGGTGCCCGCGACCGGGCGCACCTCGAAGGTGAAGCCCTGGGACGCCACCAACCCTCTCTGCCACGTGGCAAAGGCCTGCGCCGCCTGCTCTGCCCCCAACTCCAGAAAGCCCATCTCCGAGGTGACAGGCGCCCAGCGATCCTCCAGCAGCAATCCCTTCATCTCTTGCGTCATTCAAGCAGCCTCATTGCTCGGGGATGATGATCAGGATGACCTCGCCTTCTGGGTCGTTAGCGGTCAGGCGCCACTGGTGGCCAGGACCACGACCCGAAGTGGGTGAGTCGTACTCCACATAGTAGCGGCGGCCCTTGTAGTCGAATTGCAGGTCCGGCCGGTTGATTCCCACGCGCGGGCCGTTCCTGGACGTCAGTTGCTGCTGGTTCACTCGAATGTTCGTGGCGCCCAACTCGTTCTCCAAGTATTCGATATCCCTCTGGAGTTGTGCGTTTTGCCTCGGGCTGGGGCCAATGGGACGGTCCGTGTCAAGACGCATTGGCACTTTCGGCTTGACGGCGACGTCCTGTGGCAAACGCGTTCCGGGAAGCACCTGCGGCGTTGGGTTCTTGCCCGTGAGGGCGTGGACCAATTCCGGAGAGGGCGCGAGGGGGCCTGGCGCCGGAGGGGGGGGGGCTGGAGCCCGAACAGGCTCTGGAGCAGGTGCTGGAGCGGGTTTGGGAGTCGGCGCCGGAGCGGGTTCTGAAGCGGGCGCCACGGCTCTGGGCAAAGTGGGCTCTGGAGTAGAGGCCACGGCCCGCGCCGGAGCGGGCGGCGGCTTCACCTGGCCCGGCCCCACCGGCTGCACGGGCGCCGGGGCACCCCACCCGGGTACCGGCCGCGTGGCGGTCATCAACTTGCCCGTGGCCACGCCCGTGGCCAGCACCGTGAAAAACTCCCCGGCCGCGCCGAGCCCAGACACCTCGCGTTCGGTGACCAGCTCCTTGCCGCTGCCCATCTGCCAGCCGCGCTCCAGCGCGAAGGAGAGCGGGAGCGAATCGCGCGTCAACCCGTAGAGCGCCACCAGGAGCTGAGTGGTGGCTGGGTGCGTCGCGGCGTAGTGCTTGACGATTCTGCGCCTGTTCTCCCAGTGGGCATACCCTTCGGCGGCGGCGGCGCCCGTGCCCAGCCGCTGCTCCATGTCCTCTGTCTGCTCGGGGGTCAGGCGCTGGTGCGTCACCAGTGGCCACATGCGGATGGGCTCGGGCATCGTCGCCGCGCTCATGACCTGGGCGTACTTAAGCTCCCACTCGGACAGCGGGTGGCTCCAGTGCTCAAGGTCCTCCCCGGGGCCCGAGGCCCACCAGAACACGACGTCCAGGGGCTTGCGCAGCAGCAGAATCTGCTGAATCACGTCCCGCGCTCCGAAGGGGGTGAGCCCTCCCTCCGAAGCAACGGCCAAGCGCCCTGCGGTGCTCACCCCGGCCGCGGACGAAGCGCCCAGGCCCC
>DATHBR010000093.1:0-75648 GCA_035296065.1 Myxococcaceae bacterium
CCTGACCGCCAAGCGCTCCTTGCGGGCTGCAAGATATGACCGCCCGTGATAGTTGGCCTCGGGTCATGACGAACGAGCTCGAACGGGAGGTCGCGCGCAGGCGCACCTTCGCCATCATCTCCCACCCCGACGCGGGCAAGACCACGCTCACGGAGAAGCTGCTGCTCTACGGTAGCGCCATCCACCTGGCCGGCAGCGTGAAGGCCAAGCGGGCACGCCGCCACGCCACCAGCGACTGGATGGAACTGGAGAAGGAGCGCGGCATCTCCGTCACCTCGTCCGTCCTCCAGTTCGTCTACCGGGACCACGCCGTCAACCTGCTGGACACCCCGGGCCACCAGGACTTCTCCGAGGACACCTACCGCACCCTGGCGGCGGCGGACGCCGCGGTGATGCTCATCGACGCGGCCAAGGGCGTGGAGCCGCAGACCAAGAAGCTCTTCAAGGTCTGCCGCATGCGCGGCATCCCCATCTTCACCTTCGTCAACAAGCTGGACCGCTACGGCCGCGCGCCCCTGGACCTGATGGACGAGCTGGAGCAGGTGCTCGGCATCCGCTCCTACCCGATGAACTGGCCCATCGGCATGGGGCCGGACTTCCGGGGCGTGTACGACCGCAAGGCGCGCGTCATCCACCTCTTCAGCGCCGAGGGCAACCACGGCGAGAAGGAAGTGGCCGAGCGCAGCGTGTCCATCGACTCGCCCGAGGTGAGCTCCGTGCTCACCGAGCGCGAGCTGGAGCAGCTGCGCGAGGACATCGAGCTGCTGGACATTGGCGGGGACGAGTTCACCCGCGAGAAGAGCGACGCGGGGCAGCTGACGCCCATGTTCTTCGGCTCGGCGATGACCAACTTCGGCGTGCGCCCCTTCCTCGACGCGTTCCTGGAGCTGGCCCCCGCCCCCACGCCGCGCCCCACGCGCGACGGGCCCCGTCCGCCCACGAACCCGAAGTTCGCCGGCTTCGTCTTCAAGATTCAGGCGAACATGGACCCGGCGCACCGGGACCGCATCGCCTTCATGCGCGTGGTGTCCGGCCGGTACGTGAAGGGCATGAGCGCGCACCACTCGCGCCTGGGCAAGGAGGTGCGCCTGGCCAAGCCCAGCCAGTTCATGGCCGCCGAGCGCACCGCCATCGAGGACGCCTGGCCCGGTGACGTCATTGGCCTGTTCGACCCGGGCCAGTACCGCATCGGCGACTCGCTGGCCGAGGACGCCGGCACCGTGTTCGAGACGGTGCCGCGCTTCAGCCCCGAGTACTTCGCCGTGGTGCGCAGCAAGGATCCGCTGCGCCGCAAGCAGATGGAGAAGGGCCTGGAGCAGCTGTCCGAAGAGGGCACGGTGCAGATCTTCCAGCAGCTGCAGATGGGCATGAAGGACCCCATCGTCGGCGTGGTGGGCGCGCTGCAGTTCGAAGTGCTGCAGTACCGGCTCGAGCACGAGTACGGCGCCAAGATCGCCCTGGACCGGCTGCCCTTCAGCCACGCGCGCTGGGTGGTGGGCCAGAACTTCGATCCGAAGGCCTTCGACTGGGAGGGCAACCGGCAGACGGTGCAGGACCGCGACGGCCTGCCGCTGGTGCTCTTCCGCGATGACTGGGCGCTGCAGCACGCCGAGGAGAAGCACCCGGACCTGAAGTTCCTCACCGAGGCGCCCATGCTGCACACGGTGGCCGAGGCCCCCACGGGCACCTGAGCCGCCCCGGCGTTCTTCAGCCAACCTTCCAGGTAGGAAATGGCGCCCCGCCCTCGAAGAGAGGGTGGGGCGTTGGTTTCTCCGGATAGTGCTCGCCAGAAGGCGACGTGGTGAGTAGTATGCGCCGCAGCCTACCTGATGGGAGGGACACGGCATGGCGTCGAGGGTGGTTCATCCGAATGCGTTGGTCGAAGGAGAGTGGGTAGGGCCCTGGCGCATCGTCCAGAAGCTGGGCTCGGGCTCTTACGGCGCCGTGTACAAGGTGGAGTGCGAGGGCGCCTTCTTCGCCCTCAAGCTCGGCCTGCGGCGGGCCGGCAGCCAGGACGAGAACCAGACGGATGCGCGGCTGCGCAAGGAGCTGGCGTGCCTGGTGCGCCTGCATCACCCCAACGTGGTGAAGCTTCACGCCTTCGGGTGCTGGCCGCACCCCATCGAGGGCTACCCCTACCTGCTGATGGACCATGTGCGGGGCGCCACCATTCAGCAGTGGGCCGAGCAGCGGGGGCCCACGGTGCGCATGGCGCTGCACCTGATCGACCGGGTGGCGCTGGCGCTGGACGCGGTCCACCGCGAGGGCGTCGTCCACCGGGACCTGAAGCCGTCCAACATCCTGGTGCGCGAGGACAATGACGAGCCCGTGCTGGTGGACTTTGGCTCGGGGGACTATGTGCTGGCGCCGTCCATCACCACCAACGCGCTCTCTCCGGGCACGCCACACTACCGCTCGCCCGAGGCGCTGCGCTTCTGGCGCCAGAACTGTCACACCCCCGGCGTGCGCTACATCTTCCGCACGACGGATGAGATGTACTCGCTGGGCGTCGCGCTGTACGAGCTGCTCACCGGGCGGCCTCCGTTCCCGCCCGAGCTGCCCTGGGAGGTGCTCAACCTGCAAATCGAGGGCGGGTTGCCGCTGCCTCCGGCGAGAGTGGATCGGCGCATTGCTCCCGCCGTCAGCGCCCTGGTCATGCGGCTGATCTCCAAGCGCCCCGAGGAGCGGCCTCAGAGTGGGCAGGAGATACACGAGCAGATTCAGGGGGTGATGGACTCCGTGGGCCCGGCGCTGGAGAACCGGGTGCTGGTGCGCACGCCGGACCTGGCCACCACCGAGCCGGGAGCGGGCCCTACTTGAAGGGCACCACCGTGCCACCCCGGTGAGCCGAGTCCCGCAGCACCAGCCCCTCCTTGCACAGCCGCGCCGTCTTGGGCCCCACCAGGAAGTCCTTCGGGTCCCCCCGGCGGTACGTCTTCTTCAGGTTCTCCATGATCTCCAGGTACAGCCGCCGGAAGCGGTCCGAGGCCGCTTCCTTGCGGCCCGTCTGGGGCGTGACTTCCAGCTCCGCCCACATCTGCCCGCTCAGCAGCTCTCCCTCTTCGTTCTTCCGGCAACGCTCGAAGTAGATGACGGGCGAGCGCACCTCGTCGATGCGCCAGGCGCCCTTGTCCGGCCCGCGCTTCACCTTGTCGACAATCGCGGGGCCCACCTCGCTCGCCACCAGGTACAGGTCCTCCTCGGGCAGCTGGGGCACGCTCTCTTCGCTGGCCCGGAAGGGCTCCCAGCCCGGAGGTACGCGCCGGGGGTACACCTCCAGCACGAAGCGCTCGAGGAAGCGGAAGAAGGCGACCTCGTCCTCGGGCGCCATGAAGAACTTCTGCACGTTGGCCATGGTGAGCCAAGGTAGCACTGCCCGAGCGGCTCGGGATGGCCTAGAACGGGGGGCATGGATCGTTCGTTTTCCACCTTGCTCGCGCGGATGCAGGAGCTGAAGGATCTCAACGGCATCATCGGCCTGGCCTCGTGGGACCAGGAGACGTACCTGCCGGCCAAGGCGGGGGATGCGCGGGCCCATCAGCTGTCCACCCTTCAGGGCCTGTACCACGAGCGGCTGGTGGATCCGCGGCTGGGGGAGGCGCTCGAGTGGGCCGCGCAGGAGCAGGGGCTCACCGCGGACCAGCGCGCCATGGTGCGGGTGCTGAACCGGGAGCGGGAGCGGGCGGTGCGCGTGCCGCACGCGCTGGTGAAGGCGCTGGCCGAGGCGCAGAGCCGCGCGCTGGGGGCGTGGCGCCAGGCTCGCAAGGAGAAGCGCTTCGCCGTGTTCCAGCCCGCGCTGGGCCGGCTGCTGGAGCTGCGCCGCGAGCAGGCGGATGCGTACGGCCACGACGGCGAGCGGTATGACGCGCTGCTGGAGGGGTACGAGCCGGGGATGCGGGTGGAGCGCCTGACGCCGGTGCTCACGGCGCTGCGCGATGCGCTCATTCCCATGGTGGCGGCCATTGCCGCCGCGCCCCGGCGGGTGGCGGATGTGATTCATGGCCGGCACTTCGACGTGGAGGCGCAGTGGCGCTTCACGCTGCGGCTGCTGGAGGCCACGGGGTTCGACTTGGAGGCGGGGCGGCAGGACCGGAGCATCCACCCCTTCACGGGCGGCACGCACCCGAGGGACGTGCGGCTCACCACGCGGCTGGACGAGAAGAACCTGTTCTACTCGCTGTTCAGCTCGATTCACGAGGTGGGGCACGGGCTGTACGAGCAGGGGTACGCGGAGGAGGACTACCGCACGCCGCTGGCCGCGTCGCCGTCCATGGGGCTGCACGAGTCCCAGTCCCGGCTGTGGGAGAACATGGTGGGGCGGGGCCGGCCCTTCTGGGAGCACTTCTTCCCGCTGCTGCGCGCGGAGTTCCCCCAGGCCCTGGCGGGCGTGGACCTGGACAGCTTCCATGCGTCGGTGAGCCGGGTGAGCCCCTCGCTCATCCGCACCGAGGCGGACGAGGTGACGTACAACCTGCACATTGTCCTGCGCTATGAGCTGGAGCTGCTGCTCATCCACGACGAGCTGCCGCTGGAGGACGTGCCGGCGGCGTGGAACGAGCGGATGAAGCGCTACCTCGGGGTGACGCCTCCGGATGACACGCAGGGCGTGCTGCAGGACATTCACTGGTCCTGGGGCGAGTTCGGCTACTTCCCCACGTACTCGTTGGGGAACCTGTACTCGGCGTCGCTCTACTTCGCCGCCGAGCGGGCGATGCCGGACCTGACCGACCGCATCCGCCGGGGCGAGCTGCTGCCCTTGCGCGACTGGCTGCGGGACAACGTGCACCGCCCGGGCTACCGCATGTCGGCCGAGGAGCTGATCCGCAAGGTGACGGGGCAGGGGCTGACGGACGCGGACTTCCTGCGCTACCTCAAGGGCAAGTACGGCGCGCTGTACGGCGTGTCACTTTGAGACACGGCCTCCAGGCCGTTGGCTCGGGGCTACCAGGAGATGTGGAACGTGCAGGAGGGCGCACCGCTGGTGCGGCAGGCTCCGGGCTCGTGCTCAACGCCGACCCAGACAGAGTCCGCGGGCCGGAAGCGCTTGCCGATCGCCTGGAGCAGCCCCTCATCCATCGGGCACGGGTACGGGTTGTCGCACACCATCTTCCCCGTGCGCTCTCCGAGAGGGCTGTAGTGATAGCCGCCGATATTGCCCGGGCCCCGGTGGTTCATCCGGTAGGCCACGTCAATGGAGCGGTAGCCGTCCTCGATGGTGACGATGTCCGGTGGGAACATCGCATTCTCGGGGATCTTCCGCCCCACGGCTTTGAGGGTGTTGGTGCCAATCTCCGTCTGGATCGTCCGGAAGACCTTCAGGAAGCGCTCCATCGGGTACCAGCGCTCCTTCTCGAGCGGGGTGATGCCCTGCTCGGCCAGCATCTTCAGGGCCCGTTCCTGCACGAGGGCCATGGCCGCGACGACCGCCATGATGGACTGCCCTTTGATTTCGCGCAGTGACGTGGCGAATCGGTCGCTCATCGCTCGGGCCCTCCCGTGAGCGGCGTCCACTCCGATCGCAGAATGCCCATCAGCACCCCGTCCACGTAGCGGCCCTCGGTGAAGTACGTACCTCGCCAGCACCGGCGCGTCCTCGCGCTCCAGCGGGCGGAAGTACAGCCGCGGTCCAACGAAGAAAGGGTTACGCACGGAGGCACCTCGCTAGCGTGCCTCCTACCCGGAGCGATTCAGTGGGACAAGCCCCGGGCTTCGGATCAGTTGGTGAACAGCAGCAGCTTGCACGCGCGCGCCAGAATCATCGCGTCACGCGCCAGCGCCGCGTTCATGTCGCTGGCCTCCTGTACCGCCACGCGCGCCACCTGGCTGCCCAGCTCGAAGCAGATGCTCGCCGTGCGCCGCGCCAGCCGACTGTCCTTCTGCAGCGCCCGCGCGTTCAGCTCGCACAGCTCCGCACACTGCCGCAGCAGGCGTACCGTGTCGCTATCGGCTGCATGACCCTGCGCCACCAGCCGCGCGACTCCCGCTTCACACGCGGCCTGGCACTTGAGGCTGGCGGAGATGCACTGAGTGATGTCCGTCCTCGTCACGCCCGTTCTCTCACCCATCATACCGGCCACCTCCACAGCGGACCCAAAGCTATGCACGCCATCCCCCATCGCAACTGCCTCTGATCGCTGGTAAACGCCCGCCCCATGGCACACACCCTCACCCTCGTCCCACCTGAGATTGAAGAGTACGCGCAGGCGCACACTCAGCCACCGGACCCTCTTTTCGACGAACTCAGGGAAAAGACGTATGCCGAGATGCGCGCGCCGCAGATGCAGGTAGGGAGGCTGGAGGGCACCTTCCTGCGGCTGTTGGTGAAGCTGGCTCAGGCGCGGCGAGTGCTGGAGCTGGGGACCTTCACCGGCTACTCCGCGCTGATGATGGCCGAGGGGCTGCCGGAGGAGGGCGAGCTCATCACCTGCGACGTGGATCCGAAGGCCGAGGCGATGGCCCGGGAGTTCTTCGCGCGCAGCCCGCACGGGCGGAAGATTCAGCTGCGCATGGGGCCCGCGCTCGAGACGCTCGAGAGCCTGAAGGGGCCGTTCGATCTGGCCTTCATCGACGCGGACAAGGGCAACTACGGCGCCTACTACGACGCGGTGGTGCCGCTACTGCGTTCCGGGGGGCTGCTGGTGGCGGACAACACGCTGTGGAGCGGGCGCATCCTTCACCCCGAGAGCCCGGATGACCACGCGCTGGTGGCCTTCAACAAGAAGGTGGCCGCCGACCCGCGCGTGGACAAGGTGCTGCTGACGGTGCGTGACGGGATGATGCTGGCGCTCAAGCGCTAGAGCCGGGCGGGGCCGGGTGCTGAGAGAGCAGGGCGAGCAGGTCGGTTCCATAAAGGCGAACCCGCTTCTCGCCCAGCCAGGGCACCTGGGCCAATTCCTCCAAAGTGCGAGGGGGCGTGGCGGCCAGCAAGTCCATGATGGGGTTGGGCAGCACCACCGAGGGCGTCACCTTGCGCTGGGTGGCCTTCTCCGAGCGGAAGGCCTTGAGCGCCTCCTCGCGCTTGCGCCGGTTGGGGTCTCTCATCCCGTCCTTCGGCTCGCGCTCGGGCTTGAGCTCGCCACGCCGGGACTTCTCCAGCAACTCGCGCACGGTGGCGAGCACCTCCTCGCCGTGCTCGCGCACGAAGGCGCCGCGCACCCCCGCGGCCCGCGCCAGCTCCTTGTTGTTGGAGGGCAGCCTCACCGCGATGTCGGCAATGGCCATGTTGGAGAGCATCCGCCCCATGGGGACGTTGGCCTTCTCGGCCCACTCCAGGCGCTTGCGGTGCAGCGCGTGCGCCACCGCGTGGGCCAGCACCAGCAGCTCCGGCTTCAGCCCGGACTTGGGCAGCTTCGGCTTGAAGTCCGCGCCGGTGTCCGGCCGCACCACCGCCTCCTCGCACAGCCGCTGGCAGTCGAGGAGCACCTCCTCGAGAATGTCCGCTTTGCGGCACTCCTCGCGCACCTGGCGGCCCAGCTCACACAGGTAGCGCACGTCATTGGCGATGTAGTCGCGCATGCCGGCGGGCAGCGGGCGCAGCGAGAAGTCCGACTGCTGGTGCTCCTTGGGCAGCTCCACCCCCAGCCGCTCGCGGGCGATGTCCGCCAGGCCCACCTTGGGCCAGCCCAGCAGCGTGGCCGCCCGGTGGGTATCGAAGAGGCCCTGCACCCGCACGCCCGTCTCCGCCAGGTACTGCAAGTCCCCCTGCGCCGCGTGGAAGAACTTGGTGCGGCTGGGGTCCACCATCAGGGGGGCAAGCAGGCGGGCTTCTACCCCCGGGGCGAGGGTGTCGAAAAGAAACACTTCGGTGTCGGTGCCCAATTGGAGGAAGCACAGCCGGGCCCGGAAGGCGTGCATGGCGTCCGCCTCGAGGTCCACGGCCAGCTCCGTGGCCCCCTCCAGCGTCTGGACGGCAGCCTGGGCGCCCGGGGCGTCCACGATATCCACGGCACCCTGGGGATAGGTCGGCATCGGGGCGGGCAGGCTAGCGGACCGGGAGTGCTACGTGTCACGTGTTTTTTCCCCGGCCATCGGTAGGATGGTCACGCCATGAGCGACATCCAACGGCTGGAGAAGAACCTGCTTGGTCATATGGGCAGGGCCATCGCGGACTACTGCCTCATTCAAGAGGGGGACCGCATCATGGTGGGCGTGTCGGGTGGCAAGGACTCCTACACCCTGCTGTACCTGCTCAGGGAGCTGCAGCGGCGCGCCCCGGTGCGCTTCGAGTTGCTGGCGGTGAACCTGGACCAGGGCCACCCCGGCTTCCCGGCCGACAAGCTGGAGGGCTACTTCCAGCGCGAGGGCTACGCCTACAAGATGCTCAAGGAGGACACCTACAGCGTCGTGCTGGAGAAGACGCCGCCGGGAAAGACCCAGTGCACGGTGTGCTCGCGGCTGCGCCGGGGCATCCTCTACACGGCGGCGGTGGAGCTGGGCTGCACGAAGATTGCCCTGGGGCACCACCGGGACGATCTCATCCACACGATGCTGCTGAACATGTTCTTCGCCGGCTCACTCAAGGCGATGCCGCCGCTGTTGCGCAGCGACGATGGACGCAACACCGTCATCCGCCCGCTGTGCTACGCGCCCGAGAAGGAGATTGCCCAGTTCGCTGAAGCCAAGCAGTTCCCCATCATCCCGTGTGACTTGTGCGGCTCGCAGGAGAACCTGCAGCGCAAGCGCATGCAGCGGCTGGTGGAGGAGCTGGGCAAGGAGATTCCCAACGTGCGCCAGAGCCTCTTGTCGGCGATGAGCAACGTGCGGCCCAGCCACCTGATGGACCGGCAGCTGTTCGACTTTGCCTCACCGGAAGCGAAGGAAGAAGCACCTACCTCCTCACCCACTACAGCCCCTGAAGGGAGCGCAAGAGCATGGCTCGAGAGCAGGCCCTGAATGCCCGCAAGCAGCGCAACGCCGCACTCGTAGAGACAATGCTCCTGGCCGCCATGGCCGACGGCTCCGTGTCTCAACGGGAGATGCAGACGCTGCTGCGGCGAGTGATTGAACGCCCTGAGTTCGAGGGCACCAAGCCGGATGAGCTCAACGCGCTGGTGGAGAGCAGCGCCCAGCGGCTGTCCGAGGCGAAGGATCTGCAGGCGATCCTCGCCTCGCTGCGCACGCGGCTGCCGGACCACAAGACGCGCATGCTGGCCTTCGGGCTGGCGGCGGCGGTGGCCTTCGCGGACCAGCGCGCCACGCGGCTGGAGCTGGGGCTGCTCAAGACGATCCAGGCCGCGCTGGGCATCTCCGAGGACGAGGTGGCGCAGATCATCGACATCATCGAGATGGGCGGCAGCCTGTCCGAGGCGCTGGGCGAGCCGCTGGAGCGCCTGTACGCGGAGGTGATGGTGCTGGTGAGCGCGGCGGACGGCCGGCTGAAGGAGGCCGAGGCGCGGGCGCTGGTGGAGAGCTTCGCGGCCGATCCGCTCTTCGAGAACGTGAGCCCCGAGCGGGCGCAGAACTTCGTGAGCGAGTCGGTGGCGGCGCTGGCCACCGAGGGGCTGCCGCAGCGGCTTCAAGTCCTCGCCCACGGGCTGAACACGCACCAGCAGCGGGTGAAGGCCTACCGGCTGGCGACGAAGATCGCCCACGCCTCCGGGCAGGCCAGCCCCGCCGAGCAGCGGATCCTGGACCTGCTGCAGGCCACCTTCGGGCTGGCGGATGACGAGGTGTCACGCATGGACCGCGGAGCAGGAGCCTAGGCGGGCGCCATGTCGGTGAACTCTCCCCCTCCCACGCGCGGGGCGTTCCGCTTCGCGCTGCCGCCCTCGCTGGGCAGCGCGCAGGTGCGCGAGCGCGCCGAGAAGCTGGGCGCGTTCCTGCAGAGCGCGCTGGGGAAGCCGGTGGAAATCACCGTGGCGGCCAGCTACGAGGGCATGTCCAAGGAGCTGCTGTCCGGGAAGCTGGACGCGGCGTGGGCGCCCCCCTTCGTGTGCGCGCGCACCGAGGCCATGGGGGTGAGAGTGCTGGTGCGGGGGGTGCGCCTGGGCATGTCCTCGTACCGCTCGGCGCTGGTGGCCCGGGCGGGCTCGGGCCTGTCGCTGGACCGGCTCAAGGGCATCACCGCCGCGTGGGTGGACCGGGACGCGGTGGCCGGCTACCTGCTGCCGGTGGCGTACTTGAAGTCCCAGGGCGTGGAGCCGCCGCGCGCCTTCTCGGCGCAGCACTTCACCGGCTCGTACCGGGGCGCGCTCGAGGCGGTGCTGACGGGCACCGCGGACGTGGCCGGAGTCTTCTGCCCGCCGGCCTCCACGGGGCTTACCTACGCCTCGGGCGTGGAGAAGGTGCTGGGCGAGGGTACCGGCGGCAAGTTCGAGCTCATCGCCTACACCGAGGAGGCGCCCAATGACGGGGTGCCGGTGTCGATGAACGTGCCGCCTCCGCTGGCGAAAACCCTGGAGACGACGTTCCTGGAGCTGGCCTCGTCGCCGGACGGCCAGGAGCTGCTGCGCGGGGTGTTCAGCGCGGACCGCTTCGAGCCCGCGCCGCGCATGGGCTACCGCGCGCTGTACCGCGTGGCGCTGGCCAGCCTCTGAGCACAGGCCCTACTTCTCGCCCTTGCCGCTGCGGCTCTTGCGGCTGTCCTTCTGCGCGGTGTCCACGCCCCCCTTCTCGGAGGCCTGCACCCGGGGCGCCTTGGGGATGATGCCGGCCACCCTGGCGGGAGCGGGCGTGGGGGGCTTGATCGCGGGCACCAGCGAGGTGGGGGCCACGTCGTCTCCGAGCATCGCCGGCGGCTCCTTCTCCTTCTCCTTCTCCTTCTCCTTCGGCTTGCCCTTGCCCATCAGCCGCGGATCGTACGCGATGATGGTGGGCTCGTTGGAGAACTCCTCCTCGAGCTCCTCGGCGTACAGCTCCTTCATGAAGGCGGCCAGGTGCGCGGTGGTGCCGGGCAGCTGCTGCTTGAAGAGGAAGTCCTCGATGGCCAGCTGCATGTCGCCCGCGGTGGCGAAGCGCTCCTCGCGGTTGCGCGCCAGCGCCTTGAGCACCACCGCGTCCAGCGCCTTGGGAATGCCGGGCGCCACCTCGGAGGGCGGCGTCACCTTGGCGCCCACCACCGCCTTGAGGGTGGCCATCTCCGACTCGCGCTTGAACAGGCGCGTGTTGGTCAGAATCTCGTAGAACACCGTGCCCAGGCCGAACACGTCCGAGCGGTTGTCCAGCGGCTCGCCCCGGGCCTGCTCGGGCGACATGTACGCGTGCTTGCCTTTGATCTGGCCCACGTTCGTCTGGCTGAACTTGTTGGCCGCCTTGGCCACGCCAAAGTCGATGATCTTCACGCTGCCGTTGAAGCCCACCAGCACGTTCTGCGGCGACACGTCCCGGTGGATCAGCGCCAGCTTGCGCCCCGAGGGGCTGCGCGCGTGGTGCGCCGCGTCCAGCCCGGCGGCCGCGTCCGCGATGACGCGGCACTTGAAGGCGATGGGCATGGCGCCCCGGCGCTGCAGGGCGCGCTTGAGCACGTCGGAGATGGCCTCTCCGTGCACGTACTCCATGGCGATGTAGTAGGTGCCGTCCACCTCGCCCAGGTCGTAAATCTGGGCGATGTTCGGGTGGTTGAGCAGCGCGGCGATGCGCGCCTCGTCCAGGAACATCTGGATGAACTCGTCATCCTCGGACAGGTGCGGCAACAGCCGCTTCACCACCAGCAGCTTCTGAAAGCCGACCGGACCCTTCTGGCGCGCGAGGTACACCTGCCCCATCCCGCCCGCCGCGAGTTTGCGCAGTAGCTCATAGCGCCCGAAGGTCTCCACGAGCCCGGGACGATACCCGCCGGGGGCCTGTGAGCGGAAGCCCGTGTCTCAGGTTTTCCGGCCCTCAGGCCCCTTTGCCCGCCTGCTCTCACGGGTTGCGGCACACGCTGCGGTAGCGGATCTGGATGCTCTCGCCCGTCTTGGGCACCGCCGTCGGCTGGAAGACGATGGCGTTGCGCGAGGCGTCGTACCGCCAGAGCGTCGGATCCACCGTGCGTCCCTGCACCCTTACCGCCATGTGCGAGACGCCGTCCGGAGTGGAGGACAGGGGGAAGTCCGCCTGCGGCTCCCCCGCCCGGCCAATGAGCCGCTCCAGGAAGGACTGGTAGCTGCCCTGGCACACGGACTCCACCGAGCCGCCGGTGGCGCGGGCCACCGCGGAGAAGCGCTCACCGGGCCCGCCCGCCGTGGTGCACCGGGTGTCGGTGGGCACCAGCGCGTAGAACTGGGCGCGGTGGGACATGCCCGGGCCCTTGATGGACTGGAAGAACTGGGTGTAGCTGTCCGCCGGGAAGCCCGAGTGGTCATCCTCGTCGGCCAGGGCCACCACGGCCAGGCGCGCGGTGGGCCTGAGCAGGCCCAGGTTGCCGTCATTGGGCTGCGGGGTGCGCGGATCATCCTGGCTGTCGGCCAGGGGCGAGGAGAGCGCCTGCCGGGCGGTCTCCAGGCCCTGCACCAGGTTGTGGCACAGGCCCACGCCCACGTTGGACTGCAGCGTCTGCGCCGCGTTGGCCGCGGTGCCGCTCACCACGCGGGGGCGGCTGCCATCCAGCGGCAGCAGGCGCCCGCCGTCACCGCCCTGAGAGGCGCCGCCACACACCGAGCGCGGGCTCAACGCCGTGCTGGTGACGCCCACGCGCACGTCCACCCCCTCGCGCTGGGCGTACGCCAGCCAGCTGGGCAGGGCCGCGCGCAGCTTGTCCTGGTAGGGCTGCATGGTGGTGGTGTTGGAGACGACGAAGAGCACGTCCAGCTGGCTGTCGGTGCCCTGGACGAAGTTGTCCAGCTGCACGCCCTCGTGGTTCGTCTCGGCCAGCAGCGCCACCGTGAGCGGCTGCGGCTCACCGCTCACCTGCAGGTAGAAGGGGCTGTAGTGCTGGCCCAGCACGTTGCGCGCGTAGGTGAACTCCAGCTCGAAGCCCTCGCCAGGCAGCAGCGTGCGCTGCCCGTTCAGCGGCGTCACCAGCTGGAACTGGTTGCTGGTGCCCTCGCCAATGCGGGCGTTCTCCACGGTGATGGGCTGCGGGCACTGGTTGGACACCAGCGTGCGCCGCGCCTTGGGCGAGCAGTCATACCGGATGGGCCCGAAGTCCACGAAGGGCGGGGTGGCCACCAGGCAGCTCTGCTGAGACAGGCCCTTGAGCGGCAGCGTCACCGTGGGGTTGGCCGGGTCGTTCACCGTCAGCTTCAGCTCGCCCGTGTAGCTGCCCGCGGCCGGCGGGCGGAAGGCCACCATGGCGCTGAAGGCCGTGTCATAGAGCAGCACGCCACCGGTGATGCGGCCACCGGGCATCAGGAAGGCGCCGCCCGCGTCATTGGAGATGTGGATGTCCTTCACCGCGCACTCGGCGCGGCCCGGGTTCTCCATGCGGAAGCCCAGCACCGCGCTCTTGCCCGGCGCCACGTTGCCGAAGTCCAGCATCGGCTGGGGCTTGAGCACGTAGGTGCACGGGCCGCTGGTGCGCGCCTTGCCCGTGAGAATCAGGGTGCGCTCGGGCGTGAACGGGTCGTCCGACACCAGCGTCAGCGTGGCCTGGTGGCTGCCATCCGTCTTGGGCTCGAAGTACACCTTGAGCTCGAGGGCGTCATTGCCCGGGGCGATGCTGATGCCGCTGGCCGCCTGCAGCGAGGGCCAGGTGCCGCCCGCCCACGGGTAGCTCTGCGCGCCGCGGTTGGGCGCGTCCACGGTGAACTCGCCCGAGGCGCCCTCCGCGCGCACCGAGAGGAAGCCCAGGTTGCCGGTGCTGCCGCCGTTGGAGATGCGGACCACCCGGGCCACCTTGCCGCCCACCGGCAGCTCGCCGAAGTCCAGCATCATCGGAGTCACCGCCAGCGTGGGCCGGCCGCCGCGCGCGTCCAGCATCACCTTGGCCTGCCGCTCGCGGTCCGAGGAGTACTTCACCGTCAGCTCGGCCACCGTGGGGCCCGAGGTGCGCGCCGCGAAGCGCAAGTCCAGCGGCACCGCCTCGCCCGGAGCCACCTGCCGCCCGTCCAGGCTGACGGTGGGAGCGAAGCCCTGATCCGAGGTGGACAGGCTGGAGATGGTGACCGGCCGCCAGGTGATGTTGCGCGCCCTGGCCTTGCTGTCCGTGCGCTCGTGCACGGGGATGGGCGCGAAGTACACCGGCGTGGGCTCGAAGACGAAGGCGCTCTCCACCGAGTTGCCCGTCAGCTCCGCCGTGGCCGGGGTGCACCCCTCGCACGCCCGCACCTCCACGCGCGCGCCCATGCGGCCCAGCTCGCGGGGCAGGTACCGGGTCGTCACCTGCTGGGTGCTCAAGGGAGGAATGGTGACGGTGTCCGTGGAGAACGGGTCCGCCTTGTCTCCACCCACCGTCACGGTGAGCGGCAGATCCACCGGATTGGTGATGGTGAGCGTCAGCGTGCGATCGCTGTCCACCTCGAGCGTCTCGAAGTCCAGCACCGGCGGGTTGATGCCTACCGGAGTGGGGCCGCCCAGGCCGCGCACCGTCACCGTGCTCTCGGCGCCGGTGTTGGCGTCGGTGCGCACCTTCAGCCGCTCTTCGATGGCGCCCTCGCGCAGCGGGTGGAAGCGCACCCGCACCACCTTGGACTCGCCCGGCATCACCCGGCTCTCGCCGTCCACCAGATCCACCCGGTACGAGGGGTTGCCGTCCAGCGCCAGTGCCTCCAGCGCGAAGAAGGGCACCACGCCGACGTTGCGGATCAACACCTCCCGCTCCGCCCACTCGCCTACGGGTACCTCACCGAAGTCGAGCTCTTCCTTGTCGACCACTGCGGCCGCCTGCACTGCCTGCGTCTGCCTGGGCTCGTGGCACGCCGCCACCATCGCCCCCAGCAAACCCAGTCCGAGTACACGCCTCAAGCCCCGCCCCAGCCCCATCGTCGCCCCATCCTTGAAGTGGCCCTCCCTCAACCGCGGAGCGCCTCACCGGCTGGTGCTTGATCAAAGTCCGTACCAACGGGATTTGAGAGCGGACCTTGAGAAATCAGGGGTTTGGCACGGTGTATGCCAGGCCCTGACGGTAGCCTGGAAAGGAAGGCTTTTGCCCAGAGGGAAGGAAGATTTTTCTCCACCCAGGGCAACTGCTCAGAAGTGATCAGCGGATGAAGTGATCCAGGGCGCGGGCCACGGCCTCGGGCTGCTCCATATGGACATGGTGGCCACCGGACAGCGTCATCGTCCTGGTGAGGCGCAGGGCGGCCAGGCGAGCGCGGGCCTGTGCGTCCTCGAGCGACAGGCCCTGGGTGCCGTAGAGCAGCTGCACGGGGCAGGTGACAGAGGAGAGGATGGCCAGCCACTGGGCCTCGTCGAAGCCGTGGCCGAAGCGGCGGCGGTGCAGCGGATCAAAGCGGAAGAGGTAGCCGCCGTCGACGGGCTCGGTGCCGTGGCGGGCCAGGTGCAGCGAGGCGGCCTCGGTGAGCGAGGAGTTGTTCTCGCGCAGGCGCGCGGCGGCCTCCGCCACGGTGGGGTAGGGCTTGCGCCGGGCCGGGCGCTTCGTGTCGTCCAGGAAGCCGCGCAGGCGGGTGAGAGCGCCCTCGGGCGGGCCGCCAGCGGGCCCCATGCTCTCGATGAGCGACACGCTCTTCACGCGCTCCGGGCGCACGGCGGCGTACGTGGTGGCGACGATGCCGCCCAGCGAGTGCCCCACCAGGTGCACCTCGGTGAGGTTGAGCGTGTCCAGGGTGGACTCCACGTCCAGCAGGTAGTCGGCGAAGGTGTAGTTGCCGCCCGCGGGCACGTGAGCGCTGCGGCCCATGCCGCGAAAGTCCATCAGGATGATGCGCCAGGTGTCCGGCAGGTGCTCCATCACCCAGTCGAAGCTGTGCGAGTGGTCCAGCCAGCCATGGAGGAACAGCACGGCGGGAGTGCCAGTCGGGTGGCGCTGGCGGACATGCAGCTCCAGGCCGTGGGAGAGGACGATGAGCGGCTCGAAAGATGGGGGCACGTGGGTCTCCTGGACCCACGCTTACCCTGTTCGGCAGGCGGAGAGAACCGCCGCCTCCTCAGGCCGGCTGAGCGCGCACTTCCTGCTCGGGCTTGCTGAGGACCATGGCGAGTTGGCGCGCTTGGTTCTCGGTGGAGCAGCGGTATTCCTGGGTCTTCCCGTTGGACTTCTGCAACCGGATCACCCAGACATTCTCTTCCTTCGTCACCACAGGCATTGCGTAGGCCATGGAACACCTCCTTGCCTGGGGGTTAAGCATTCGCCATGCCGGGGGTGCTCACGTGCCAACCCCCTGAAATCCCGAGCGGGTGTGCGGGCACGGGAGGGCGCGGGTGACGCTTTCGGTGCACACCGGTGACGTTTTGCGACGAGGCATGCACTTCTTGCGTAGCGCTTCCACCTCACCCGCTTCTACGCGCGCTTGCCCGCCGCAGCCTTCTTCGCCGCCGTTTTCTTCTCCGCCGGCTTGCTCCGCGCGACCGGCTTGCTCTTCGCGGCGCGCGGCGCCTTCTTGTCCGGCGGCCGGATCACGGACTCGTAGTGCTGGATGTACGCCTTGGCGGGCACACGGCGGATGGCCTCGCCGAGCACATCGAGCGCGACATCCTGGAGCTTCTTGAAGCGCACGCACGACTTGCCCATGTCGAGCTTCTTGCCCGTCTTCGCCCATGCGTCGCGGAACCACTGCTCCTGCTCCGGCTGGCCGTAGACCCCCATCAGGTAGACGGCCATGTGGTTCTTCTGCGAGGCCAGCGCGACGAACGGCAGCGGCTGCTTCGGATCGACGTGGTAGCCCGCCGGGAACACCTTGTGCGGGACGTAGTAGCCGAGCATCCCGTACTGGATGCCCTCCTCGTAGTTCTTATCGAGGTTCTCGAGAATGACGTCGCGCACGGCGGAGATCGCCGCGCGGCGATCCTCCGGGAGCGAGGCCAGGTACTGGTCGACGGTGGTGGCTTTGCTCTGCATGAGCTCGATTGTAACCGAGGAGGGAGAAGCGCGGGGCGCATCACCGCCGCGTCACTCGGTGACGGTGAAGCGCACGGGGATGCTCTGTGAGGTGTAGTTGTGGCCCACCAGCGTGACCGTCGCTTCATAGGTACCCGGGGGAACCTTGCCCTGGACGATGATGTGGAAGCGGTCGGCCTTGCCCGTCTCCATCCAGATGGGGAAGGCGCGGGGGCAGGTGGAAAACAGGCACGCGAGCGCCTCCCCGAGCGCGATGAATGGCGACAGGGGCGCCAGGCTGATCGCCAGGAAGGGCGCGCCGGGCCCTGACTGCCCCACCAGCGACCAGAGTGACCCAAGATAAGTCTCGACACGGTCCAGCGGGACGCTGACCGCGTCCTTGCCGGTGCCCGTCACCTGGAGCTCGGAGAGCACGGCATCGCCCTTGAGGGTCTTCTCCCGGAAGATTACGGGGATCAGCACGCGCTGGTCCTTCTTCACCGTGACGGGCGTCGTGTCATAGGCAAGCTCCACGTCGGCGGGCAGGAGCATGGCCCCCTGTTGCGTCACCCCCTGAGTGAGCTGGAACGAGCCTTCGCTCTTCACGCTGCCGGGGCGGAGCGTCACCTCGGCCTGCTTGCCCTTGAGCATGCTGGGAGGCTGACTGGAGGCCGACAGCTCCGGCGAAGTCAGGGCGCCGGCTTGCACCTCGCCGCCGAGCGCGAACGCGGGGCTGTGGACGGTGCTCGTCGCCACCTGGATGACGGACTTCCCGTCCCAGTGCAGCCGCTCCGCGGAGCTCACCGTCACGCTCCCGGTGATGGGGGTGTTGCCCGTGGAGGTGATCAGCAGGCCGCGGGTGAAGCCCGTGAGGGTGAGGTTGCTGGCATGGATGACGGCCGCGTCGGAGAAGAACAGGGACTTGTCCGTGCCGCTCCAGTCGTCGGGGAAGGTGGCGGTGGGGTTGGCACCGCTGGTGTTCTCCTGGGTGATCAGCTCGACCACGGGCGTGGTGCCGCCGCTCGGTGGCTGCGTGCGCGCGGTGGCGGAGCCGACGTCGACACGGCCCAGCGTGCCCGAGGTGAACTCGATCCGCGGCCCCTCCAGCACGAGCAGTCCCGTCTGAGAGCCGACCTGGGCGTTGCTCAGGAAGAGGCAGCGTTGGTTGGTGGAGAACGCAGGCGCGGGCACCAGCACGCCCGGCGCATCCACCTGGGCCTGGCCCTTCGTGGTCAGGACGAGCGAGCTTCCCGAGAGGTCCACGGTGGAGGTGAGGCCGAGGGGCTTGTCCTTGACGGCCCGCTTCCAGCGAGACTCGACCGAGTCGAGCGACTCTCCCTGCCTCCGGCTCTCGCTGTCATCCGCCCCAGGGGGGCTGTCATCAACGCCTCCGCCACAGCCCAGGGGGAGGGACAGGAGGGCTGCGGCGTATGCCACGGCCAGATATTTGTTCGAGACTCGCATGGTGCCTCCAGCGGGGTAGGTGCTGCTGTCATGCAGTCTTGTCCGCTGCCGGACCCTTTGGATCCAGCACGCAGCCGTTGGGCAAGGCGCTGCGGTCCTCTCCCAGGCTGCCCCTGCCGCGCAGTGGGCGAACTTTCTGCGCAACCACGACGAGCTCGACCTGGGACGGCTGCCATCCGCTTGCGCAAGGAGTGTCCAGAGATTGGCTGGGGGAAATGGACGGTGGAGGAACCGAAACAGGCCTTGCCCCTGATGAACGTGCTCACCGGTGACACCTGTTGGTCGGAAGAGGATGGGACGCACGCACTCACCCTCGATGCCTACGGCTACCAGTAGCGGGCCCTCAGCTCTTACCCGGTGGGTTGAGTTGCTCTTCCCACGGATAGAAGTGCCCGAGAGGATCCCACACGTACTTGTCGATGGGGATGAAGGTGTAGTGGCTCAGGGCCCGGTGCTCGGCGAAGCGCCGGAAGCGCTGCGAAACAAGGATGATGCCCCACAGGCCGCGGGGGCGGAACACGTCCTCTCCGGTCCAGGTGCCTTCTTCCAGGGCGAGCCCGTCGATGGCGTCCACGCCAGTGCTGCGGCACCAGGTGCACGTCCTGGGTTTGGAGATGTGCATCCGGCTGCGCTCCAGGTCGAGCGCTGTGTGGCCGTAGACAGGGGTGACGAACAGGTACTGAGGGGGGGGACCGGACTTGGAGCCCCGGCGCTTGCCAAGGACGCGTAGCATCTCGACGGGATGAAAGCCGCTGAATCCCGTGAGTCCCTCAGCCTTGAAGGCGGCCGCGAAGTGCTCGGTCGCCAATAATCCGCCGCCGGGTCCCTCCAGGAGATCTCCAAAGTTTTTACCATGCAGTTCCAACTCACCCTGGTAAGGCGGCTGCCAGCTCAGCGAGCCGATAGGGCTGCCGCATTGAGAGCAATCGAGCCCAGGACCGAGATTCGAACTGCTCCTGCTGAACTCAGTGTCGTGTACGCCTTCGTTCAACTTCTGTAGAACGAAGAATCGCATGGGCGATGGGGGCACGTCAGAAACCATCCGGGAACCTCGCGCGCAGGTCTGGCTGGCTGTAGCGCTGCCGTAAATAGGCCTCGAACTCTTGAGGAGTGGCTGTGCCGTTTCGATCAATCCATCTGATGACTTCGTCGTCTAATTCGCTGTGCCATTTTTGGTAGCCGTTGTGAGAGTCCTTGTTGGCCGATCTTGTAACAAAGCGCGGATCCCTCTCGGTGTAATGGCCTTGGAGCGTACGGTGTTCCTCCAGCTTCCGGGCGATGCGCTTGGAGATGGGGTGGTGGAGCTGCCCTGTTGGGGCGGGTGCCCCTGTGCCACTCGTCAATCGCTTAGCCACCATGGCCACGGCGGAGGCAGGCAGGGAGATAACGACGGTGGTTCCTGCGATGGCCACGGAGTTCACCTGGCCCACGCTGGCCACGTTGAACCCCAGCCCCGAGGCACCGGCCGACGCGGCCTGTGGGAAGTGGGGCAGCATCGACAGCCGCGAAGCCAGGCTCGCGGCACCACCGATGAGGCCCTGGCTCACCACCACCGTCGCCGCGAGCACCAGGACATGCCCCACCCGAGGGCCCACCCTGTGGGCGAAGCGCTCTGCCGCGTCTTCCAACTCCTTGGCAGTGGTGGCTCTGTCCGTAGCCCGCTTCAGCTCGCGGCTGGCATCCACCACCTCCAAGAAAGCCTCCACGCCCAGGTAGACCAGCATCAGCGCGGAGAGCAGGGCCGCGCCCTTGGTGAAGACGGGCTCCGGATTGGCGGCCAGAACGGCCCAGGTGACAAGGCCGGTGGCGATGATGGTGTAGAACAGCTGGGGGGCCAGGGTGTCCGCCACGGCCCGCGAGATGCTCTGCTTGAGGGGTTGCAGCGACAGGCCCAGCGCCACCGCCAACTTGTCCTGCTGGCTCAGGCCCATCACATCGTCGAGCAGGGAGAGACAGTCGTCGCGGACCTGGCCTGGCTCACAGGGGCCGCCAAAGCTCTTGCTCATCAGGAGCTGCCAACGGGTGTCCGTGTCGCTGGGATAGGAGACCCGTATCAGCCAGCCCTGCCGCGGAGAGCGCAGGGTGAGGGGAGTGGCCAGTACCAACCGTGAGAGGGCATCCTCGAAGGCATCGGCACCCACGGAGATAGCAGTGTGCGAGGTGGCTGGCGCGTAATCCCATGGCGCGCCCTGTCCGGTGTCCAGGCGCACGCGGTACGTGGTGCCGCATCCAGAGGCCAGGCCCAGCACCAGCACCACAGCGGTGAGATGACGTATCACGAAGAGCGCTCCCTGATTCTGGGACGCAGCCTATGACGAGAGAACTTCAGTGACCATCAGGGGGGCTCTCGCGCATCGTGGGACCCGAGGTGGGCCGAGGCTTCCGAGGCGTCTCCAGGGCAGGGCTGTAGCACTTGCCCGTGAAGAGCACGTAGCCGCTCTCCGTGCACTCCGCAGCGGTCACTGCGGGGTTCTCCACCCAGCAGCCTCCGTTGATGGGTATGTGCTTACGACCTGGGCACTGTCCCTTCTTGTCGGTCCGGGTTTGCCCAGGACGGGGCTCGGGAAGCGGCTCCTGGGCCACCGGCTTGGGCTCCGAGGGCGGCTGATTGGAAGCCTCAGGCTCGGTGGGTGAGGTGTCCCCCACGGCGGCAGTGCCTGCGTCTGGCGCCTGGAGGGCCAGGACCTGGGGTGTGCTTGGGTACAGAGGCCCGGGCGGATCAGCAGTCCTTCGCGGCTGAAATGTCCACAGCAGCAGCGCTGCCAGCCCCGTGGCCGCCAGGATGAGCCCGGGACGCGACACCCACGCTGGCTCACGACGATGGGTGCGGCTGGGGAGTGCCGCGGCTTCCAGTGCCTCCGCTGCCTGCGCCGCCGTGCCGCGAACCTCCGGAGTATCCGAGAGCAGGCGGAGGAGCAGTTCCCGGAGAGGCGCAGGCACCCGGGAGTTGCGCTTCAGCAGCGGGCGAGGGTCCGGACTGTTCACATGCCAGTAGCCCTCCTCATCTTCCCGCACATCCAGGGCAGGCGGGTACCCGCCCATGACGAGGCGATAGGCCATCACGCCCAGGGCATACAGGTCATCAGCGGGCGTGGGCGCGTAGTAGCTGTCCCGGTCGCGCGCCAGGCGGATCTCGAACCGGGCCGCTTGAGGCGACTGGTACGCCGCGGTGCCCGGAGCCAGGGACTGCCAGGTCAGCCGCTCAGCGCCCTGAATGTGGCCCGAGCCGAAGTCGATCAACATCGGCTGGTTGTCCGACAGCCGTACCAGGACGTTGTCTCCCTTCACGTCCCGGTGCACGGCGCCCGCGGCATGAACCGCCTCCAGCGCTCGAGCCACCTGCGTCAGCACCCGGCACCTCTCCGAGACAGAAGGGCGGTGCTGCTCGGCCCAGGCGTACAGGGGCGTGCCCTCCACCCATTCCATGACGAAGTACGGGTGCTCGACTCCGGAGACGGCGTGGCGCAGCACCCCCCGGTCCAGCAGCCGGGGGATGTTGGGATGGGAGAGTCGCGAGAGCAACTCCGCCTCTCGTGCGAAGCGCATGTCCCACGGGTACACGGAGACCTTGAACGCCACCGGGCCCGCGTCCTCCTGTCCCACGCGCACGGCCCGGTACACAGCGCCGTAGGCGCCCTGGCCGTGCCACGCCTCCACGCGCCAGTTCCTCACCAGGAGGCCGGGGGGAAGCAGGGGCGAGGGGGCCTGGGGTCCGCGTTCCATGGTTGCTCCGTGCCGTTCCTACCTGGCAGGTCAGTAGCCAGAGCAGGACATCCTACAACGGAACAGGCCTGTCCAGACCGCGCTGCACGTTCCGCCGCCCCCTCACAGCTGGCCCCGGACGCTTCCTCCCAGACTCCGCGAAATCAGCGCATCATTTGACGATCTTGCCGTGCTCGTAGGTCCGCCGGTCCGTCAAGACTCCCCTGTGGTACTCCTCGTAAGGGCCATGGAGCAGTCCATCCTGCATCTGGTAGACAATCAGATGGTCTGAACTGCTCCCGTACTTCCAGGTGCCAGTGAAGAGCTTGCCGTGCATCCAGTAGGTGGTCTTGGCCCTCCACCACAGCCAAGAGTGCTCGGTCCGCTCCTCCATGCCATCTGCATGGAAGGTGGTGCGGACCCGCAGATCACCCTCATCGTACGTCGCGCGGTTGGTGAGCCTGCCGGCGCCGTCGAAGCTGTCGGTGAAGCCGTGGGGCTCACCGTCCTCGAAGGCCGCTCGCTCCGCCACGGCTCCGCTCGCGTAGTACCTGATTTCATCGCCGTGCCGCTTTCCGTCCTTGCAGTTCACGTGCATGAAGAGCGCCCCAGGCGCGTACTTGTCGAACGGAGGGTGCGGGGCCATTAAATGCTCCACGGGGCTGAGCGTATGGAGCCCATCGCGGCCCGTGCTCGCGCAGACCCCGGTCTTTTTGTAGTCGTGCCAGGTGATCGTCTGGGAGTGCCCGCCCACGGAGACCTTGAAGCGAAGAGATTTCTCGTACTCTTCGTGCTCGCGAGCGTTCCCGCTGACTTCCGCTTGCTCGCACTTGCTGTGCTCCTTCGAGCCATACCGGAATTCATTGCAGCTGGCCTCCGCGGGGGTTGGCAGAGTGAGCAGACCCAGCAAGAGGAGCGCTGGGAGCAGGAAGCGGAACGCCATGGGAACCTCCAGGAGCGGGGCAGGGTAGCATGTGCTCGGCGCGTCAGGGATGCGCTGGGACGGCAGCCGTGGCCTGGGTGAGGTAGCGTCACCGCCATGAAGTGGGAACAACTCGTCAAGCTGGGCTGTGAGCTGCCCGAGGTGGAGGAGGGCATCTGGTTTCGCACGCCCGCGCTCAAGGTGCGCGGCAAGTCGTTCGTGCGCCTGAAGGAGGATGGCCAGTCGGTCGTCTTCCTGCTGGAGAGCGTGGACGAGCAGGAGTTCCTCATCCGGGCCCAGCCGGACCTGTACTTCATCACCGACCACTACAAGGGCTGGCCCGCGGTGCTGGCCCGGCTGGCGAAGCTGCGCGTGGCCGAGTGCCGCCACCGGCTCGAGCAGGGCTGGCGGCTCAAGGCGCCCAAGAAGCTGGTGAAGCAGCGCCTATAGCGCGTCGGGCCACTCCCAGGCGGAGCGGTAGCCGCCCTCGGCCTGCGTGCCTTCGATGAGGCGCGCGTAGAAGGCGTTGCTGCTCAACGTGGCCGAGTCTCCCACGACGAACAGGTGCCGCCGCGCGCGGGTGAGCGCCACGTTGATGCGGCGCAGGTCCGTGAGGAAGCCCAGCTGCCCCTCGGTGTTCGAGCGGGTGAGGGTGACGAGGATGGCGTCCTTCTCCCGCCCCTGGAAGGCGTCCACCGTGTCCACCTCCACGTCCGGGGAGAGCGCCTCCACCCGCTCGCGCAGGTGAAAGGCCTGGGCGCTGTAGGGAGTGATGACGGCCAGCTCCCGCGCCGCCAGGCCCGCGGCCAGCAGCGCCTTGACGCGCGCGACGATGAGGTCCGCCTCGCCTGGGTTGTAGAGGCTCTGTGAGGTCTCCTCCACCTGCTCGTCGAAGCCCTTGCCCGCCGTGTCCAGGAAGAGCACCGGCGGCGCGTCCACCTCCGCGCCCGGAGTGAGCACCTGCGCCAGCGTCCGGTCCGCCACGCTGGGGTGGGCGCGCAGCGCGCCGCCGTACATCTCCCGCGAGGGGAACTCCATGATGCGTGTGTTCATCCGGTACTGCTCGCGCAGCATCCGCTTCACGCCCTCGCCGTGGTCCTGCAGCAGCCGCTCGAAGAGGCTCACCGCCAGGCCCGCCCGGGCCGCCTCCTGCGAGAGGATGGTAGGCGGCAGCTGCTTGGGGTCTCCCGCCAGCACCACCTTGGGCGCGCGCAGCAGGCCCAGCAGCGTGAGGGGCTCGGTGGCCTGGGTGGCCTCGTCGATGAGGGCTAAGTCGAACTCCTCGTGGGCGATGACGCCCGAGCCCAGGCTGGCCAGGGTGACGCACACCACCTGCGCCCGCTCGAGCACCGCGCGCACCGCCTTGCGCTCCAGCTTGCGGGCCTCGTCCATCAGCGACTTGGCCTCGGTGGTGGAGGAGCGGGCGTTGGAGAAGCGCTCGCGGCTGCGGCCCTGAGTGCGCTGGCGGCGCGCATAGCCGAACAAGTCAAAGGCCTCGTCGAACAGCTCGCGCGAGAGGATGCGGTCGGGGTGCTCCTCCACGACGACGTCCAGCGTGTGCTCCTGCAGCCGGGCCGCCACGCGCGCCGGGTGGCCCACGCGGATGGCGCGCAGGCCCTGGTTCAGGCACAGCTCCAGCAGGTGGTCCACCGCGGCGTTGCTGGCGGCGGTGCACAGCAGGCGCTCTCCGCGCCGCACCGCCTGCACGGCGAGCTCCGCCAGCACCGTGCTCTTGCCCGTGCCGGGGGGGCCGTGCACGAGGAAGAAGTCCTCGGCGGCCAGCGCGCGCGCCACCGCATCCTGCTGCTCGGGGTTCAGAGGGCGGGTGGGCTCCAGCTCCCGGGGCTTGTCGAAGCGAGGGGGCTCGTTGCCCAGCACCACCTCGCGCTTGCGGCGCTCGGCCCCCTTGTCCAGCGCCTTCATGCGCTCGAGCCCGGCGCGCACGCGCTCGTACGTCACGTCGTTGGGCACCACGTCCAGCCGCAGCAGGCCCTCGTGGAGGAAGGGCGGAGGCGAGCGATCGAAGGCGAGCTGCAGCCGGGTCCGTGTTGCTCGGGAGATCAGGGCACGCGCGGGCTCCTGCACCTCGGCGCGGCGGGGCATGACGGCCACCAGGTCGCCGTTGTGCAGCGGCACGGGGAAGGGGGCCCGGTCCGCGCGGGCGAGCGTCAGGAGGATGCGCCCGCCCAGGCCCACCTCCTCCTCGATGCTCTCCAGGTCCAGCACGGAGAGGCCCTGCTCGGCCCGCTCGCGCAGCGTGAGGCTCTGGGCCAGGGCGGTGGTGCGCGCGCGCTCGGCGTCACGCTCCAGCGAGAGGAGCCGGCCCAGTTGATCGAAGAAGGACACATCACGAGGCATGGGGGAACGTTATGCCAGACCTGGGGTGTGGCCGAGGGCCCCTATCTCGGCGATGCTGCGCCCCGCGTTCACTTCCCGCCGAGAGGTTGTCCGTGAGCCGTGTCTCGCTGTCGAAGAAGTTCTGGAGTGGTCTGCGTGGTTCCTGGCTCGTCGCGCTCTGCCTGGGCGTGACGGGCAGCACCTGGGCGCAGGAGCCGGTGGCGCCACCTCCGCCCCCCGAGGCTCCCGCTGAGCCCACGCCGCCCACGCCGCCCACGCCGCCTACGCCGGCTGCTTCCTCCGTGGCGGTGACGGCCTCTCATGAGGGCTTCTCGCTGGTGGCCGGGGACAAGTCCTTCCAGATCAAGCTGCGCGGCTACATCCACGCCGATGGCCGGGCCTTCCTGAGCGAGACGGATCGTCCCGGGACCACCGGGCTGCTGCTGCGCCGCGCCCGCCCCATCGTCGAGGGTACCCTCTTCAGCGCCTTCGACTTCCGCCTCATGCTGGAGTTCGGTGGTGGGACGGCCAACGTGCAGGATGCCTACCTGGACCTGAAGCCCTCGAAGGCGCTGCGGCTGCGCGCGGGCAAGTACAAGGCGCCGTTTGGCCTCGAGCGCCTGCAGTCCGGCACCCAGCTCTTCTTCGTCGAGCGGGCGCTGCCCACGCAGCTGACGCCCAACCGCGACATCGGCCTGCAACTGCACGGAGAGCTGCTGGGCGGGGCCCTGAACTACGCGGTGGGTGCCTTCAACGGCGCGCCGGATGGCGTCAGCCTCGACGCCAACACCGACAACAGCATGGACCTGATCGGCCGCGTCTTCTCGCAGCCTTTCAAGGGCACGGAGCTCGCTCCGCTCAAGGGGCTGGGGCTGGGGTTCGCCGCGAGCCATGGCAAGCGGCTGGGCACGACCACGGCGCCGGGGCTCGGCTCGTACCGTGCCACCTCGCAGCTGGTCTTCTTCAACTACCTGACGGGCACCAGCGCCGCGGACACCGTCATCGCCGACGGCACCCACACCCGCTACTCACCCCAGGCCACCTGGTTCTGGGGGCCCGCCGGGGTGATGGCCGAGTACATCAGCTCCTCGCAGGAGGTGAAGCGGGGCGCGGAGAGCGAGCGGCTGCGCCACCAGTCCTGGCAGGCGACGGGTACTTTCGTCCTCTTCGGAGGCAAGGCCGCCTTCGAGGGAGTCCGTCCGCAGAAGCCGCTGAGCCTCTCCAAGGGCACCTGGGGCGCGGTAGAGGTGCTGGGCCGCTACAGCGAGCTGCGCGTGGACCCGGATGCGTTCCCCCTCTTCGCGGACCCCAACCGCTCCGCGGGCATGGCGAAGAGCTGGGGCGCGGGCGCCAACTGGTACCTCAACACCAATGTGCGCCTGTACCTCAACCTGGACCGCACCGTGTTCGAGCGCGGAGCCATCGAGGGGGACCGCGTGCCCGAGACGGTGCTCTTCAGCCGCTTCCAGGTCGCCTGGTGAGCAGAAGCTGAAAGTGCGTCAGCGGAGGCGCCGGGCAGCCGTCTGAAAATGCCTCCGCCATGGAACTCGTCCTGTTCATAGGCCTGCAAGGCTCCGGCAAGAGCAGCTTCTATCGCGAGCGCTTCGCCGCCACGCACGCGCTGGTGAGCAAGGACCTATGGCCTCACGCGCGCAACCGCGACGTCCGCCAGCAGCGGCTCATCCAGGAGTCACTGGCGGCGGGCCGCTCGGTGGTGGTGGACAACACCAACCCCACCGCCGGGGCCCGCGCGCCCCTCATCGCCCTGGGCAAGTCGCTCGGCGCCCGCGTCGTGGGCTATTCGTTCGAGTCGCGCATCGAGGACTGCCTGGCGCGCAACGCCCGGCGTACCGGCCGCGCCCGCGTGCCGGAGGTGGGCATCTTCGCCACCCGCAAGGTGCTGCGCTGGCCCACGCTCGCGGAGGGCTTCGACGCGCTCTATTTCGTCCGGCTCACCCCGGAAGGACCTTTCGAAGTCACTGAGCGGAGGGAGTCATGAACCCAGATGAGCTCGCGGACCGCATGCGCCAGGGCGAGGTGTTCCACTCGCTGCGCATGCTGCCAGGGGCCTGGGTGGTGCTGCGCGTGGATGGCCGGGGCTTCTCCCGCCTCACGGAGCAGCGCTACGAGAAGCCCTTCGACGCCCGCTTCCACGAGGTGATGGTGCGCACCGCCACCGCGCTGCTGGAGGACCTGCAGGGCGTGTACGCCTATACGCAGAGCGATGAAATCTCCGTGCTCTTCCGGCCCGAGTGGTCGCTGTTCGACCGCGAGGTGGAGAAGCTCGTGTCGCTGTCGGCGGGGCTGGCCAGCGCCACCTTCACGCACGCGGCGGGGGCTCCGGGCACCTTCGATGGGCGGGCCTGGCTGGGCGTGGACGTGGCGGCGGTGGTGGACTACTTCCGCTGGAGGCAGTCGGACGCCACGCGCTGCGCGCTCAACGGCTGGTGCTACTGGACGCTGCGCAACGAGGGCTTCAGCGTGGCGAAGGCCACCAGCCAGCTCAACGGCAGCACGGTGGGCGAGAAGAACGAGCTGCTGTTCCAGCGCGGCATCAACTTCAACGAGGTGCCGCTGTGGCAGCGGCGCGGCACGGGCATCACCTGGGAGCGCTACATCAAGGAGGGCGTGGACCCCAGGGATGGGCGCCGCGTGCCCACCGAGCGCCGCCGGCTCAAGGTGGACTCGGAGCTGCCCATGAAGGAGGAGTACGAGGCGTGGCTGCGGCGCGTCCTCGGGGACTCCGACTAGGGCGGCAGCACCGTCCACAGGTGGGGCTTGTCGTGGTCCGGGGGAATCATGCCAATGGGCCAGCCCTGGTTGGTGACCTCGGCGTAGCGGTAGCCGCGGCCACCCAGGCGCAGCGCGGTGCCGCTGCCGGGCAGGCCCACCCCCACCGCCGCGTGGGCCAGCGGCGCCGAGTAGAGGATGACGGCGTCGATGCCCACCTGGCGCAGCAGCATCACCGCCAGCACGGCTTTGGAGTCACAGTCCCCCCGGTTCTTCGCGGGCACGAGCGCTGGCGGGTAGATGCCAAAGGGCACCTCGTCCGGGGGCAGCTCGTACTGGATGCGCTGCACGAAGCCAATGATGAGGTCCGCGGCCTGCGCCTGGCTGAGCCGATTGACGCGGATGTACTCGGCGAAGCGCTCGCCCAGCTCCCGCACGGGCCGGGCGTTGCTGCGCATCAGCTCCTCGTAGATGCAGCGCAAGTCCTCCAGGCACCCGGGCGGAGCGCGGAAGGTGAACTTCCGGTGGCTCACCGTGCGGTACTTCAGCCGCTCGCCGTATTTCAAATGCGCGTTCTCCAGCGTCTCGGCCAGCGGGGCGCCCAGCCCGTAGCGCAGCTGGTGCCGCGAAGGGTCCAACCCCTTCACGCGCCACGCATAGGTGCGCGCCTGCTGGGGCGGAGTGTCCAGCGGGATGAGCGCGGTGCCCAGGTCCGCCGTCTGCCCCACCACCGAGGGCAGGTCCACCTCGTGCCCCATCTCGAGCAGCAGGCCCAGGCCCATGCAGCAGCAGCAGCTGGCCAGGCCGGCGATGGCGAGGAACACCTTGAGGAGCGTCTTGCCGAAGCTGGAGGAGGAGGAGGCCACGGGCAGGCTCCGTCACGCCGGGGCGCGCAGCACCGCGTCGGGCAGCTGGGGGAAGGGGATGAGCCCATTGAGCGCCGCCTGGAGCCCCGGCGCGGTGAGCAGCGCCAGCACCACGAGGATGGCGGACAGCACCAGCGCGGGGGCCAGGTTGCCCCGGCGCACCTCGCCCAGCTCATCCAGGCCCGGCGTCATCCGGTCGAACAGCAGCACGCCCACGGCGAGCACGCCGGTGCCCACGCCCAGTGACAGGGCCACGTGCAGCACGGCGAACAGGGCCAGCTTGGCCACCATGGCCACCTGGAAGGGCGGAGTGCGCACGGTGAGGTCCACCGCGTCCGAGGTGGCCTGGATGGCGTGCTGCACCAGCAGCCCCAGCGCCAGCAGGCTCGCCGCGTGGACGATGCCCGCGGCGGTGTTGCCCTTGCGCAGATCCTCGACGGCATCGGTGCCCAGCAGGCGATTGAGGCCGCGGAACGCCAGCCAGATGCCCAGCGCGGCCACGAGGCCGCCAAAGATGACTTTGATGAGGCCAACCAACAGGAGCGGGAGGTTCATTCGGGCGCGGCACCCTCCAGAGGGTGTGAGCGCCGCACTGTACCCTCCCTCCCGCTTCCCCAGGGAGAGGGCCGGAGCGAGGGGGGCTGTCCCCCCGCCCCGGCCCAGTGCTCACGCCCGGAGGCTTACCGCGCCGCGGAGCAGCGGCTGGCGGCATCCGCCGGAGCGCCCTGCACCTTCAGGCGGCAGGGCAGCGGCACCTGCGTCGGCTCGATGACCAGGGAAGAGACGCCGCTGCCGAGAAGCCCGTAGGAGTTGGCTCCCCAGCTCACCGCGGTGCCGTCACCGCGCAGGGCATGGACGGACTCGTTATAGAGCTCACCCGACACAGCCACCACGCCCGTCAGCCCAGGCACCTGAGTGGGGCCCGCGGGCGTGAGCTCCTCCGAGGCGAACCCGCGCTCGCCGGCATAGTTGTCACCCTCGTTCCACACCGTGCCATCCGAGCGCACCACCTGCAGCGTGTTGCTGCTGTAGGCCACGCCCACCGCGTTCGTGTAACCGGGCAGCTGCCGCGGAGGCGTACCGTCCCCGAGCTGCCGGGCGAACCACTGCCACACGGTGCCATCCGTGCGCACCGCGGTGATGCCCTCTTCGTCCATCGCCACCGCGGTGACATGGGTCAGCAGCTGCCGCACCTGGGGCGCGTCGTCCCAGTAATCGAAGCCGCAGCCCCAGTAGACCAGGGTGCCATCCGCGCGGATCGCCGCGGACAGGTCCGCTTTGGCGAACACGGACACCACATTCGACAGGCCCTGGATCTTCATGGGGATGGCGCTCTGCTCTTCGGGCGGCAAGCCGGTCTGGCCGCAGTAGTTGTTACCCCAGCCCCACACCGTGCCGTCGTTCTTGAGCGCCAGCGAGTAGGAGTTGCCCACGGCCACCGACACCACGCCCGACAGGCCCTGCGTCTGCACCGGCGTCTCGCGGATCTCATACGTCCCATCCCCCACCTCACCGAGGCCGTTCCAGCCCCAGCCCCACACGGTGCCGTCCTGGCGCACCGCCAGCGCGTGGGAGCCGCCCGCGGCCACCGCCACCACGTTGGACAGCCCCGCCACCGGCTCCGCCGTGGCCAGCAACGGCAGGATGGGCGCGGTGGAGAACACGGCGCCCCAGCGCCACACCGTGCCGTCGGTCCGCAGCGCCACCCTGAAGCCAGTGCCCGAAGCCAGCTGCCGCACCTGCGTCAGCCCCACCACTGGCACGGGAGTGTTCGTGCGATCGCTGCCCAGGCCCAGCGCGCCCTGGCCATTGTTGCCCCAGGCCACCAGGGTGCCGTTGCGCCGCAGCGCCAGCGAGTGCTCCCTGGCCGCGGCCACGGCGGCGACACCCTTCAGGCCCGGCACGAGCCGCGGAGGACCGGAGAGCCCCACGTCTCCCTGTCCCAGCTCTCCGCTGTTGTTGTAGCCCCAGGCCCACACGGTGCCGTCCCGGCGCAGCGCCAGGACATGGGAGGCCGCCGACAGTGCCACCACCTGGGTCACCCCGGGCACCTGCCCGGGCACCAGCCGCTGGGACTGCGCCATGCCGTCGCCGAACTGTCCCGTGTAGCTTCTCCCCCAGGCCCACACGGTGCCGTCCCGCCGCACCGCGAAGGAGGTGTTGCCCGCGGCTTCCACGGCCACCACGTCCGTCAGCCCCTGCACCTGCACGGGCACCAGGCGCATCGTCTGCGTTCCATCCCCCAGGGCGCCAAAGGAGTTGTCGCCCCAGGCCCACACGGTGCCGTCCTCGCGCACCGCCAGCGAGTGGCTATCGCTGGCCGCCACGGCCACCACACCCGTCAGCCCCTGCACCTGCACGGGCAGCAGACGCAGCCTCCGCGTTCCGTCTCCCAGGTTGCCCCAGGAGTTGCCGCCCCAGGCCCACACGGTGCCATCCCGCCGCACCGCCAGCGAGTAGCCCGAGCCCGCGGCGACGGCTTTGGCGCCGGTCAGCCCCACCACGGGCGCACGCGTCGGTCGCGGGTTGCTCGTTCCATCTCCCAGCGCACCGGCCCAATTGGCGCCCCAGGAGAGCACGGTGCCATCCTCGAGCAGCGCCAGCGAATGCGTATTGTAAGACGCGCTGGACACGGAGACGACGCCCGAGAGCCCCTCCATCCGCTCGGGCGTGGAAGAGAGCATCTGGCGCTCGGGCCAGGTGCCTTGCTCGGTGCCGCGGCCCTTTCCCCAGATCCACACCGAGCCATCCTGGTCCAGCACCATGCTGCTCGAGACGCCCGTCTCGAGCACTCCGGCCCAGGCGCCCAGACTCCAGAGCGAGGCGGCCAACATCAGTCCAAATCCCATTTTCGGTACAGCAGCAGGTCTACCTGTCATTGCGCTTCCTCGTGAGGGGGTGAGTGCCATTGCGCAATAGCAGCAGCCATGCCACGGATCCGGAACCCTCGAAGTCCGCGAAATTTGTCAGTGAATGGGTGTACGGCGGCCAGCAGGGTGACAATTCGTGCGCATGCGAGTGACCCAACGCGGCGCTGTTTTCGGGCGGGGCGCACGTGGATCCCGCCGGTTGCCGTTCCCAGAAATGGGACGGCGTTCTGATTCTGGGACGGGCGCGCGCACCAGGCCGCGCCGCCCCTGGTAGGTTCGCGCCCGGGTCCGCTTTCGGAAGGTGAACATGGCCACATCGCTGGCGGTATGGCAGGGCAGGCACACGTGGGCCTTCGCGGTAGCGTGGCTCTGTATGAGCGTGCCGCTGGATTCCCTCGCCGGAGAGCTGCGCATCCGTGGCCGGGTGCTCAACCCGGACGGCGAGCCCGTGGCCAACGTGATGGTGTTCGCTGTGTGCACCGGTGGGTTGCCGGAGGGGCCGCCGATCGACTGTGGCTTCCCGGGCATGATGGGCCGCAAGGAGAAGACCGACGGAGATGGCCGGTTCTTCCTCACGGGCATGCCCGCCGCCATGTACACGCTCTACGCGGGCATCGAGGCCTCCAGGAACAAGATCGCCGCCGAGGCCGCCCTCCGTCTGCCATTGCGAGAGGACGCCAACGGCATCGAGCTGAGGCTCAAGCCGCTGCGCTCCATCTCCGGCAAGGTGGTGGACGCGACGGGCAAGCCCGTGCCCAGGGCCGAGGTGAGCGCCCGGATGGAGGAGGGCACACGCCCTGCGGAAGTGCTGAGCGAGCGCACCCGTGGCAGCGGTACCGCTGACGCGCAAGGGGCGTTCGAGATCCGCAACCTCTCCGACGGGCCCTACCAGCTGGAGGCCCGGGCGAACGGCTACAGCACCACGTCGCTGGGACACCTCGCGCGCCCGGACGATGAGCCCGTCACCCTCCGGATGCAGGCGTGCGCCAAGGTGATCGGCCGCGCGGTGAAGCCAGATGGCTCACCGGTGGCGGACTTGAATGCGGACTGCCGCAGCGGCTTCAAGAGCCAGCTGCCCGATGGGCGCTTCGAGGACATCCGCTGCGGCGACGCGGGAGAGATTCGCCTGTGCCTGTCCGCGCCGGGGATGAGCCGGCTGGAGCGCCTCATCACCCTGGAGCGCGGGAAGACATTGGACCTGGGCAATGTCCGCATGGAGCTGGCCCGGGTGCTGACGGTGCGTGTCACCGAGGAGGGCACCGGAGCGCCCCTCCCTGGAGTCTCGGTCCAGGTGGACGAGCCCTATCCCCGCCGATCCTTTCAGACCGACGCGCAGGGCGAGGCCCAGCTCACGGACTACCCCGACAAGGCGATGGACCTGCTCGTGAGAGCGGGGGGCTGGCCCGAGCAGCGGATCTCCGTGGTGCGCGGGCAGACGGAGGTGAAGGTGGCGCTGCCCACGGGAGTGGGGCTGAGCGGCAAGGTGCTCAAGGCCGACGGGAGCCCCCATGAAGGCATGGCGGCCGTGCACTGTGGCAAGGGCGGTGGCGAGCGGGTGCCGCTGAACGCCCAGGGCGAGTTCCACATCGCCAAGGGGCTGGCCGGAGGCGTCTGCACCGTGCAGCTGCAGCTGTTCTCCTCGCCCCTGCCGGACTTCGAGCACTACCGCATGTTCTACCTGGATCCCCGCAACCCGCCGAAGCTGGAGCTCCGGACGCCCTCGGTGCGCAGCCGCATTCACGTGCGCTTCCAGGGCAAGGGCAAGCCGGACAAGGCGGTGCTGTTCGTGGGCGAGCTGCCCGGCGAGCTGAACCTCAAGTCCTTCAGCACCCTGAAGTACATGCCCACCTTCGAAGGCATGCCGGAGACGCAGGGCTACCGCGCGGGGCTGCCCGAGGAGGGGGGCTTCCGCTTCGAGAAGATCGGCCCGGGCCCCTACACCCTGCTCGTGGTGATCCACCAGTCCATCTTCCGCACGCCGCTCGTGGTGGGCGAGCAGGAGCAGACCTTCACGGTGGACATTCCCGACAACCCCACGCGCTTCTTCCAGTGAGCCCCGCGCGGCCCGCCGGGAAACGAGCGGCTAGGTGGAGGAACCGGACTCGGGGGCCGGAGGGGCGGCGCGGCCCAGGCTGGCGATGTCCACCGTCAACAGCTGGTACAGCAGCACGTCCCACCACCAGAAGAACAGCGCGCTGAACTGCACGTAGACGAGCGGCGCGTTGGTCCAGATCTGCAGCGGGCGGTGAAACACCTGGTCGGCGACGAAGCCCGACAGCCACTCGCCGGCCCAGCAGAGCGTTCCGGCGATGATCATCCGCTTCACCATGCCCACGCCGCGGCGCTGGAACCAGAAGAAGTGCAGGCACCAGATGAGGACCACCGAGCCGCCCCACAGCCCCAGGCTCTCGAAGGAGAACCAGTGGTAGGGCGAGCGGGGGTAGGTCCACCCGGGCGCGCCGGTGAGCTTCCAGTACAGCTGGTTCTGCAGCAGCTCCACGAACCAGAAGATGGGCGTCACATAGACGACGTGAAAGAGCAGTGAGCCGACATGGCCGGCCACCCTTCGCTGCGTGCCGCGGATAGAGGCGCTCATCCCCTCAGATTAGCCCGCGAACCGGGTGTATTCGTGCTCGGCGTGGTTGACTCCGTTCTTCAGCGCCGCCCCGTGCGCGGCGGCGGTCGCGGGCAGGCCCGGCATGAGGGGGGCCTCGTTCATCGGACGCGGGGCCGCCAGCGGAGTGCTCCTGCGGGGGTAGGCGCGCTTGTCATCGCCGAGCTTGAAGTAGCCCATCAGCTGGGTGAGGGCCTCGGCCTGCGAGGACAGCTCCTCCGCGGTGCTCGACAGCTCCTCCGCGGTGGAGGCGCTGCGCTGGGCGACGGTGTCCACCTGCGTCATCGCGCGGTTCACCATCGTCACGCCGGAGGCCTGCTCGTTGGACGCGGCGGTGACCTCCTGCACCAGCTGCGCCGTCTTCTTGATGGCGGGCAGCAGCTCGTTGAGCAGCAGCCCCGAGCGCTCGGCGACCTTCACGCTGGTGCCGGCCACCTCGCCAATCTCCTTGGCCGCCGTCTGGCTGCGCTCGGCCAGCTTGCGCACCTCGCTGGCCACCACCGCGAAGCCCTTGCCATGGTCTCCCGCGCGCGCGGCCTCGATCGCGGCGTTGAGCGCCAGCAGGTTGGTCTGGTAGGCGATCTCCTCGACGATCGAGATGCGATCGGCGATGGACCTCATGGCGTGGACCGTGGCGTTCACCGCCTCGCTGGTCTGCTCGGCATCCTTCGCGCCCTTGAACGCCATGTGCTGCATCTCCCTGGAGATGGTGGTGTTCTGGCTGATGGAGTTGCTCATGTCGCGGATGTTGTTGGCCACCTGCTCCACCGAGGCGGCCTGCTCGGAGGTGCCCGTGGAGACCGACTGCGCGGACGCGGAGATCTGCTGCGCGGCGGAGGACAGCCCCAGCGTCGTCTCACGCACCTCTCCGATGATGGTGCCCAGCTTGTCCACGAAGGTGTTGAACCACCGGGCCAGCTCGCCAATCTCATCGCGCGAAGTCACGTCGATGCGCTTGGTGAGGTCTCCATCTCCGTCGGCGATGTCCCTCATGCGCTCCATGACGGTGGTAATGGCCTTCGACAGGGAGCGGACCAGCGCAAAGGCAATCAGACCGGCCAGCACGGTGGCGAGGGTGACACTCACCAGGATCATGGCCTGCGTATTCCTGGCAATGGCCTCGGCGTCGGTCGTACGCCTCTTGAGCAGCTCTTCCTCTTCGTTCTTCATCGCGCTGAGCACACCGCGGATGTCGTCCATGATCTTCTTGCCGCGATCCGTCACCACGACATTCAGCGCGGGCTCGAAGCCCTGGGTGCGGCGCAGCTCGATTGTCTCCATCAACTCCGCGAGCTTGTCATCAATCAAGCCCTTGAGCTTGTCTGCCCTTTGCTGCTGATGAGGGTTGTCGCTGGTGAGTTGTTTGACTTTGGCGAGGTCCTTGTAAGCCGCCGCCACACCGGAGTGATAGGGCTCGAGGTAACGCTCCTGGCCGGTGATGACGAAGCCGCGCTGGCCTGTCTCGGTGTCCTTCAAGTCCGAGAGCACCTGCTCCAGTCCGCCCAGCACCTCGTGCGTATGCGCGACCCACTGCTCCGTCTGCACGAGCGACTCGGTGGTCTGATACGTCACCACTCCCAGCGCCACCAGAATGACCAGTGGCACGGTGAAGCCGAGGACCAGCTTGGTACGGATCGTCCAATTTATTGTCATGAGGTGCTCAGTCCCCCGGACTGAAGTGGGCTTCGAGCTCGGACCGTAACACTGGTGTCACGAACGTGTCTGGCGGCCGTTAGGGAATGAGGCGAGCTTCCTCGAGTGCTTGCCCATGGTTTGTAAAGGGTTTGGGCTACCCGTTAGGGAACGTATGCTCTTCACTGAAGGGAGCGAGCGATGGAGCCTACCGAGTACCAACGGTTCACCGGGGAATTACGCCGCGGCCTGGAGGCGGACGAGCGGGTGCTGGGCCTGGTGGCGTTGGGCTCCATGGCCGGGCGCGACTACGCGCCGGATGCCTTCTCGGATCACGACTTCTTCGTCATCACCCGGCCTGGAGCGCAGGAGCCCTTCCGCCGGGACACCTGGTGGGTGCCGGGCGCGGAGCGGCTCGCGCTGTGGATGCGTGAGACGGCGCACGGGGTGAAGGCGCTCTTCGAGAGCGGCCACCTGCTGGAGTTCGCCGTCTTCTCGCTCGAGGAGCTGAGCCTGGCGCGGGTGAACCGCTACCGGGTGCTGCTGGACAGGGGCGGGGTGGAGGAGGCGCTGGCGGCGGTGGCCCGGAGCACGGCCGGGCAGGGCGCGCCGGATGATGGCTGGCTGCTGGGACAGTTCCTCACGCAGCTGCTCGTCGGCGCCGGGCGGCATGCGCGGGGAGAGCGGCTCAGCGGGCACTCCCGCGTCAAGGAGGACGCGCTGCGGCACCTGGTCCGGCTGCTGGCGCGCCACGTGCCCTCCGAGCACGCGGCGCTGCTGGATGAGCTGGATCCGGTGCGGCGCTTCGAGCGCGTCTTCCCCGCGCTGGGGCAGGAGCTGAACCAGGCGCTGGGGCGGCAGACGCCCCAGGCGGCCCTGCTGCTGTTGGACGTGGCCGAGCGCGAGCTGAAGGCGAAGCTCGCGGCGGGCTTCCCCACCGCGGCTTTTACCGCCGTGCGCGCGCGGCTCCAGGCCCTGCCCGGCGGCTCCTGAGGCCCGGGCAGGGCAGGGGCGCTGTCAGTCCGCGTCCTCGCCTCGTACCGGGGAGCGCTCTTCCGCCGGCTCCAGGCGGGCCTGCCGTTCACTGGCCTCCCAGGAGGCCTCGGCGTCCTGGGCGTGCACCTGCGAGGCGGCCTCGTCGTCCTGCTGGCCCGTCCACGTGGTGTGGCCGCCGGCGAAGCCCTCCAGAGGACGCGGGCCCCGCTGGGCCTCGACCTCCAGATCCTTCTGCTCCTGCTCGCGCAGCCGTTGCCGCTCCTGCTCCCGCTCCCGTTGGTGCTGCTTCTCGATGGGACTGTCGGCCATGCTCGGCACCTCCTGTTCCAAAGTGCGAACCGCCTCGGCGCTCGTCATCCGGGCCCTCGCTCGTGCGGCCGGGGACCAGGCGGAGAGGCTCACGCCTGGCGCGGGGAGTGACGCCGGGCCAGCGCCCGGGCCGCCAGGGCCGCCACGAGCACGCCCACCAGGAAGGCGCCCAGCCCCAGCAGCACCATGGGCACCAGGGCCGCCACCGCGCCTCCCAGCGCCGAGCGGCTGAGCTGGGACACCACCTGGGGCGCACAGGGCCCGTCCTTGCACGCCGGCACGGTCTGCCCCAGCTCGTCCATGGCGCCTCTCACCCCGGCGGCCGCCGCGCGGTAGGCCACGCCCTCGACGGCCTGGGCCAGGGCGGGATCCGCCGGAGCGTCCTGCTGTTGCTTCAGCTCGGCCCGGAGCTGCTCCGCCAGGCCGCGCGCCATGGAGCGGCCCATCTCCTCGGCAATCTCTCCCATGAGGGCGGCCAGCTCTCCGCGGCGGGACGAGAGCCCCTCGGCGAGCCCTCGGCCACTCTCCTCGAAGAGCAGCCGGGTGGTGGGCCCCAGGTGGCGCAGCTCCGAGGAGAGCACGGGCACCAGCTCCTGGGCGAAGTCGGCCCCGGCCTGCCCGAGCCGCTCTCCCGCGCCCTCCGTGGCGAGGTAGCCCTCGATTCCCTCCATCATGCCGCCAGCGGTCTCCCGGCCCAGCTCCCGGGGGCTGGGCTTGGGGTTCTCCAGCGCATCGTCCACGAGGTTGTCCGCCAGGCGGCTCACGTTGCGCCGGAACTCCTCCTCGTGCCCGGGCTCCGCCAGCGCCTCGATGGCTCCCGAGGCCGCGCTCTTGGACACCTTGCGCAGCGAGCACGCACCCGTCATTCCCAGGACCGCCAGCCACAGTACCGCGTACGCGACACGCCTCACCCGCCACCCCCCGCCCAGAAATACCCCGGTTCAGGATGTAGACAGGTGTCGGCCACGGGGACTGAACCGGGGTACGGCGAGAACGTCCGCTGGACGACGCCGGGAAGATCTCCGGGCGGTGACGTTCAGAGGGAAGACAACCCCCGGCGAGGTGCTCCGGGGCTCTTCTTCGAGGAACTCCATGTCCCTGCGTGCTCTCCCCGTGGCTCTGCTGTGCTGCCTGGCCGCCTGTGGCCCCGAGGTGTCTGCGGCCGCGGAGGGCCCCCTGGCGGAGGCCTCGCTGGCGCTCGAGTCCTGGCCCACGGGCCAGCGCATCTCCGTGAGCATCCCGAACGGGGCGCTGGGGTACTCGTTGGACGGGTACCTGTACCTGCCGTCCGGGACGCCCACGGATGCGCAGGCGCCCAGCTCGCAGAAGGTGCCCGCGCTGGTGATGCTGCACGGCTGCGCGGGGCTCTTCAACGACTCGGGCGAGCTCAAGCCCGTGTTCGACAACGTGAGCACGGACGCCGCGCAGCAGGGCTGGGCCCAGCGCGCCATGGCCGCCGGCTTCGCGGTGCTGCTGGTGGACAGCCTCACCACCCGGGGGCTGGCCGATGGGGACTCGGTGACGATCACCCGTGGGGGCCAGCCCGTCACCGTCACCCTCTCGAAGGGCATCTGCAGGGACGGTGGCGGCTACCCGGGCGATGACGTGCTGTTCGCGCGGGGGGTCGAGGAGACCACGCAGCGCCCGCTGGATGCGCTGGCGGCTCGGAGCTTCCTGGCCACGGTGCCCGGCATCGACACCGAGCGGGTAGGCGTGCTCGGCTGGTCTCACGGGGCCAGCACCCTGATGGCGCTGCTGGCGAACTCCAACACCTGGACGAGCAGCGGGCAGACGCAGAAGGGCACCGCGCCGCTCTACAACACGGGCAAGGCCTTCAAGGTGGGCTATGCCTTCTACCCCGGCTGTGGCCTGGAGACGCGAGACGCGGACGACGGCGCCACGGACCTGACGCCGGAGCGCAACTACGGGGGGCTGGGGCTCACCAGCAGCGTGGCCAACAGCACCTGGGTGCCCAACGTGCCTTTCCGCCTGGTGATGGGCACCTCGGACGCGCTGCTGACCAACTGCCGGGACCGGCGCCTGGTCAAGGCGAAGCAGCTGGCGCTGACGGATGCGCCCGTGGCGGATGCGTACCCCGCGGACGTCCGCCACAGCTTCGACGAGGCCTTCAGCGTGGGCGGGCTCTTCACCCAGAAGGACGTGGACGCGAAGGCCACGTACGATCAGCAGGCGCTCGACTTCTTCGAGTCCCAGCTGCAGTGAGGCCACGTGCCGGGCACGCCTCCTGAGTGGGCGGGCAGGCGGCGCGTGCCACGGGTCGGACGGGGGTGTTAGAGACGGCGCTGCATGGACGAGCTGAAGGACACACAGCGTGGCAAGCCCGCGGGGCCGCGGAAGAAGCAGCCCCGCAAGGTGTCCCCGCGCTACCTGGAGAACGCCGCGCTGCACTACCTGAAGCGGTACTCCTCCACGGTGAGCCAGCTCAAGCGGGTGCTGCTGCGCAGGGTGGACCGCTCGCTGCGCTTCCACGGCGGAGAGCGCGCCGAGGCGGTTGGCTGGGTGGATGCGCTGGTGGACAAGCTGGTGCGCAACGGCCTCATCAACGATCAGGCCTACGCCGAGCAGAAGGCCCACTCGCTGCGCGCCTCGGGCCGCAGCTCCCGGGTGATTGCGCAGAAGCTGCGGCTGAAGGGCGTGTCCGCGGAAGTCGCCGAGCGCAAGCTGGCCGAGGCCACCACCGAAGTCTCCGAGGACGCGGCCGCGCGCATCTGGGCGCGCAAGAAGCGGCTGGGGCCCTTCCGGCGTGACGCGAGCACCCGGCAGGAGAACCGGCAGAGGGATCTCGCCGCGCTGGCCCGGGCGGGCTTCCCGTTCTCCATCGCCAAGAAGATCATCGACGGGGCGGCCGAGTAGCCGCGAGGGGCCCCAGGGCCTGCCCGCCAGCCCGTGCTTTCGTGAGAGAGGTGAAGCAGGCAGGGCAGGGACCGATTACACATCGGTCCTCATGCCGAGACGACCACGCATCCCCTTTCAGGTGCTGGCGACGCTGCTGGTGACGGTGGTGCAGCTGCCCGCCGTGCTGTGGCTCTGCTGGGTGAGCCGCACGCCGCTGCCCCTGCTGGCCGCGGTGCTGGTGTCGCGGCCCTACCTGCGCCAGCTGCAGAGCCCCTGGCACACCACGCCCTCGAACCCTGCCACCTACCTGGCGCTGGGCTGGTGGGCCGCCTGCCTGGTGTTCGATCTCTTGATGATTCCGGCGGCCCTCGCTGTCCGGGCGGGAGTGCCCTGGGGAGCCGCCTGGGGTGTGGCCGGGGTACTGGCGGTGGGCCTGGGCGCGGACGCGGTGCTTGGGGGGCCCCGGGTCCGCCGGCGGGCCGTGAAGGTGGCGGGGCTGCCGCCTGAGCTGGATGGCTACCGCATTGGGCAGATCTCCGATGTGCACTGTGGGCCGCATGCGCCCGAGGAGCGGGTGGCCTCGTGGGTGGCGCGCCTGAACAGGCTGGAGCTGGATCTGGTGACGGTGACGGGCGATCTGATCACCCACGGCTCCTCGCACGTAGAGGCGGTGGCGCGGGCGCTCGGGGGGCTGCGGGCGAAGGATGGCGCGTTCGCGTGCATGGGCAACCACGACTACTTCACGGATGGCGAGCACCTGGTGCGGGCGCTGGAGCGGCAAGGGCTGGCGGTGCTGCGCAACCGCGGGGTGGTGGTGGAGCGCGGAGCCGCGCGGCTGTACGTGGCCGGAGTGGATGACACGTGGACCTCGCGGGCGGACCTGTCCCGGGCGCTGAGGGACCGGCCCGAGGGAGTGCCCACGGTGCTGCTCGCGCATGATCCGGACGTGTTCCCGGCGGCGCAGGCCCGGGACGTGGAGCTGACGCTCTCGGGCCACACGCACGGAGGGCAGCTGGCGGTGCCGGGCATCCGCCACCTGTCCCTGGCGCGGCTGGTGACACGCTGGACCGCGGGGCTGTACCGCAAGGAGCGCTCGTGGCTCTACGTGAACCGTGGGGTTGGCACCACGGGGCCGCCAGTGCGGCTGGGGGCTCCAGCCGAGCTGGCGGTCATCACGCTGCGCCGGGCGTGAGCTCCGGCGCCCATCAGCTCAACGGCTCGACCCGCCCATCGATGATGCGGACGGTGGTGCCGTCGAAGCGGGTGAACTGGAAGAAGGCGCCATCCTCGTTGAAGGTCAGGCTCTGCTCCCGGAGGAACTCAATGGCCACGCGCTCGCCGAGCAGGATCGACTCGGTGTGGTCCGCGCGCCAGTGGACACCCGCGGCGTTGCGGAACAGGGAGATGTTGCCCGCCAGCTTGTTGAGCTCACCGCCCACGGTCATCTGCCCGGCATCCGCGCCGGTGTAGGCCACCAGCCCGGTGCCATCGGCGTTGGCGATGAGCGGGTTCTCGATGGGAGCGGTTTCATCGAAGTAGGCCTTGAGCACGGTGGCGCAGGCGCCGGAGATGGTGGCATGGCCAGCGCCATAGGCCGGGTGAGTGGGCGCGCCCTCCGAGTAGGCCTGCGGCAGCAGGAACGAGCCATAGCGCTCGGAGAAGTAGGGGCTGAGCAGTCCCGTGGACAGGGAATTGAGGATGGAGGAGTCCAGAGGATAGGTGCGTCTGCCAGTCAGGTGGTTATCGACGCGGCCGCCGTATTCCTCGGGGCGCAGCCTGCGGTGCACGCCCCACTTCTGCCACCACACGGCGCGGCCAGCCCGGCCCGCCACCTCGTTGAGCAGCTGAATCAGCTGAACGGGGCCGAAGGTGAGGAAGCCCGACTGAGTGCGGGAGTCAGCGGCGGTCCCCGGTGGATCATAGGGGTTGCCGTGATCACAGGGGAACTCCTTGTCCACCTGGGGCCGGCTGGTGCTGGTGCCCATGAGCTGGTTGCCGCGAGGCTCGGACAGCAGCAGGAAGGCGGCATTCCAGAAGGCATTCACCACCAGGTCGAAGTGGACGTACTGCGCCCCATCGCGCAGGTTGCGGATGAAGCGGCGCTGGGTGGTGTCGAACTGATCCTTGCCCCGGTCATCGCGGCCATTCTGCACGGCGAGCCAGTCCGGGAACCGGGTGAGGTAGTCCGCGGCGGCGCCAAGCTGGGGGAAGCCCTTCACCGTCCACTGGCGCTGGTCGATGACCTGCGAGCCGTAGGTGATGAAGCCCTCGTCCGCGTCACGCCCCTGACCATCGGGCTTGCGCGGGTCGATGTTTCCCTTCCAGAGGAACTGGGACACATAAGGGCCCACCTGCTCACCGGGGAAGATGCCGCGGAAGAGGTTCTGAACGGTGACAGGCGCGGTGCCGCCGAACTGAGGGAACTCGGTGTTCAGCGAGCGGATGGCGCGATCGAGCACGCTGTCGGCGGTCGCCGCCTCGGAGGCGTAGTTGATGAAGGGCACATCGCGGGCCAGGGCCATCCAGTACAACTCGCCCATCTCCGCGGCGGTCTGCTTGCTGTCGAAGCGGGGCGCGGGCGGCTGGGTGACGGCCTGGGCATCCGGGCCGGCCACATCGAAGGCGAGCCCCGCCTGGGGGTTGGTGAGCTTCACCGCGCCTGGGGGCTGGAGGATCTCCTCGAAGTCACCGGGGTCGCGGCTCTCCAGGGCGCGCAGCAGCGAGCCGTAGGAGATGGGCTCGGGATCGCCCACGGAGTCATGCCGGAGCGCTTTGGAATAGCTGCCAATGAAGGGCCGGTCCGGGTAGTTGACCTCGTCATTGTTGTTGATGTGGATGGGGTGGTGCCGCGAGGCGGCGAGCCGCGCGGCCTGCTCGCGGACGGCCAGGGCGGACAGTCGCCGCTCCTCCACGCGCCGGGGCGCGCGGCTGCTCCGGGTGTTGAAAGACTCGAAGATGGCGAGGCCGGGGTGCGCGGCGTTGCCGGAATTCCCGGCCTGAAGATGCAGCTCAACCGACTGGAGCGAGAGCTTCAGCTCGACCGTGGGCCTGCTGAGCAGGGCGGTCCAGGTCTGCCCATCGGGAGACACCTCCCAATGGAGCACGCCATTGCTCTCGCGCATGCGCCACCAGCGGTGGCTCTCCGCGTCGTACGTGACGGTCCGGCTCACGACATGGGCGGGCTGGTTGGGAATCGGCACGAACGAGATACAGGAGAGGCGGCGGTTCCCGTCGGCGTGCATGAAGACCCTGCTGTCATTCACCAGGGCCATGAAATTCGTCTCGCCCATCTGCAGCGGCTGGACGACCTCGACATGAGCGCAGGAGTCGGTCAGGTCGTACGTGACGGCGGACTTATATCCTCCGTGACCGGGCGTGTTGGGCGCGGGCCTGATCTCCAGGCGCTCATTCACCTCCTGGATGGGCCCATACCACCCCCACTTGGAGTTGTCTGAAGAGTTGTCATTGAAGTCATCCGTCAGCGTGTGCGCCTTGTTTGGCATGGACCGCTCCTTGGGCTCTCTGCTTGGGGAGTTGTAAGCCAGAGCCCTGACAAGAATTGGAGCGGTGGGCGGATGTTCAGTTTATGGCTTTGTAAGTCTTTACCCGTTCGACGATCGCGGGCACCACTTCGCCAATACCGGCGGAGATGCGCAGGCTGGCCGCCTTGTCGAACGGCGTCTCGCCGCGGTTGAGCAGGATGAGCCTCGCCCCGGACTCCAGCGCGCGCAGCGGCATGTGGCTGGCGGGAGACACCACCAGCGAGGAGCCGATGGCGAAGAACACGTCGCTCTTCTCCGAGTGAATGAAGGCCTGCTCCAGCTCGCGCGCTGGCAGAGGGTCCCCGAAGTTGACGATCGAGGAGATGAGCCGGCCCGCGCACTGGGGACAGGTCGGCTGGCCCTTGCGCGCGCGCTGGGTGCGGTAGCCCTCACCCCACTTGCGCACGTCCCAGCCAATCTGCGTGCGTGGGAAGCGCCCATCACAGGCCAGGCAGCGCATCAGCTTGCTGTTGCCGTGCAGCTCCGCCAGCTTCTCCAGCGGGAAGCCGGACTCCAGGTGGAGCCCATCCACGTTCTGCGAGATGAGGAAGGGCAGCTTGCCCATGCGCTCCAGCTCCACCAGGGAATAGTGGGCGCGGTTGGGGGCAATCTCGGACGGAGCCTTGCCCCAGGCGGGCGGAGGCAGCCCCGCGTCGCGGCGGGTCCACACCCCATCCGGGCCTCGGAAGTCAGGCAGCCCCGAGTCGGTGCTGATGCCTGCTCCGGTGAAGACGACCAGGTGTTCGCTGGCGGCGATCCACTCCGCCGCCTCTTCAATCTGTGCGGTCAGTTCGCTTGTCATGATCCGATCCTGGGACACGCCGGAGGGGTTCCGGGCGCCACGCCAGTGGTCATGATTCAACCCCCCGGGATCAGACGATCATTTCCTTCCCCTCCCGCCGCGAGCAACCAGGCGGCAGAGCGCTTGAGCCGAGCTTCAGACGGTGACGACCGACGTGTAGTTGGGGTTGTTCACGTTGCGCGTCTCCTGCACGCTGCTGCTACCCTCAGTCCATGAAAGCAGCCCCGCTCCTGCTCGCGATATGGATCCTCAGTGGTTGTGCCACCGTCAGTCACACCCAGGGGGCCGACAGCTTCTTCACCCGGCTCACCGCGCTGTGCGGCAAGGCCTATGAGGGCCGGGTGGTCAGCACCGACGCGCAGGATGCGGACATGGCTGGCAAGCGGCTGCTCATGCACGTGCGCGACTGTTCGGCCAGCGAGATCCGAATCCCTTTCACGGTAGGAGAGGACCGCTCTCGCACCTGGGTGGTGACCCGTACGGGCACGGGCCTGCGGTTGAAGCATGACCACCGGCACGAGGACGGCAGCGAGGACACGCGCTCGCAATACGGCGGAGACTCGCGGGGGGCGGGCACCGAGAGCCGGCAGGAGTTCCCGGCCGACGAGTTCTCCAAGGCGCTCTTCCAGAAGGAAGGCATCCCCGCCTCGAGCGACAACGTCTGGGCGTTGGAGCTGCGGCCGGAGCAGCTCTTCGCGTACGAGCTCCGGCGGCCGAATCGCTTCTTCCGGGTGGAGTTCGATCTGACCAGGACGGTTGCGGTAGAGGCTCAGCGGTAGGCCTCGGGGCCGGAAGCGCCGCTACAGGTCGATGCCGAAGTACCGGTCACCGAAGTCCACCACGGGGCCGGGGCCGGCATCCCCGGCCCGGCCTGTGGGCGAACTCAGACGTTGGGAACGAAGACCCAGGCGCGGTTGGGCTTGCCGTCGCCCCACAGGTCGCGGCCGCCGTAGCTCATGTTCGGGCCGTCGTTGAGGAAGCGGTCCGTGCCCGTGGCGAGGGCGATGTCACCGGCGAACGGGTGCGCGGTGCCCGGCGTCTTGCCACCGCTGGCGTTGTGCGAGGGCACCACCACGATGGCCCCCGGAGGCGCGTCGTACGGGTTGGTGATGGACGTCAGCTTCAGCCCGTACTTGGCCTGGTTCTCCGGCTTCATGAAGAAGTCGCGGAACTGGTACGCGTAGTCCAGCGTGGCCTCGGGCGCGTCGTTCCAGTCGTTCAGGTGGCCGTAGCCGCCGTTGGCGCTCGTCATGTAGCGCCACACGAACTGCAGGCAGTCGCCGTTGGACGAGCCCACGTTGTTGTTCCGGCCGTACTCGAGCACGTTGGCCATCTGCTGGCGCGAGCGGGCCGAGAGTCCATCCACGCCGGTGCCGGGAGTGGGGGCCGGGCCCGCCACACGCTCGAGCACGCCCAGCGTGGTGGCGCCCACCGTGGCCGGGTGCAGGTGCGGCGGCGTGGTCAGCCCGTTCTTCTCCTTGAAGGAGATGATCGCCTGGGCGGTCGTCTGATCCAGCGTGCCCGTCTGGCGCAGGCCCAGCGCGCCCTGGACGAACTTCACCGCCTCACCGGTGCTGCCCGGCACCAGCTGCGCCTTGCCGCTGCGCACGTCCGCCAGGCTGACGTTGGTGCCGTTGCCCGGAGTGGGCGTGGGGCCCTGCGTGCCACCCGCGCTGGCCAGCGCCGCGCGCGTCTGCGGCCCGACGACGCCGTCGGCCGTGAGGCCCTTGGCGCGCTGGAAGCTCATCACCGCCGCCTCGGTGTTGGAGCCGAAGTCCCCATCCGCCGTCACCGCGTAGCCCAGCTGCGACAGGCGCTGCTGCAGCTCGGTCACCGCCTGGCCCTGAGCGCCCACCGACAGCGTGGGGCCGCTGGCCGGGAAGCCCGAGCCCACCGGCGTCGGCGTCGGCGTGCCACCCGTCGGAGGCGTGGGGCCAGCCAGGCCCTCGCGCGCCAGCACCGCCATCAGCGCGTCGGTGCGGCGCGCCTGGTCCCTGCGCACGCCCGACTCGGTGTTGCCCAGGCCCGGCGCGTCCAGCCTGCCGGTGTCCGGATTGTAGTAGGACTGCACGCGCGCCTCGATGAGGTTCTCGCGCGTCAGGCCCTTGGCGGCCAGCTGCGGCAGCTGGTCCAGCAGCCCGCCCCGGCCCGTCGCGGCCAGGGGCGCCTGGGTGTAGAGATCGAAGAAGGTGGCGGCCAGCAGCGGGTTGGCCGGATCCAGCCCCGCGGCGCGCGCGGCGGCCTCGTAGCCGGGCTGCTGCTGGCGGAAGCGCGCCAGCTGGGCCTGGTCCGCCGCCTCGGGCGAAGCGGCGCCGTGCTGATACGAGAAGGTGCCCTGGTTGCGCACGCCGTTACCCGGATCCGTGTGGCCGTAGTACGCGTTCGTCTTGCCGCCATCCAGGCTGCGCGTGCCCTCGGAGTGGCCGATGGCGCGGGAGATCAGCGAGTTGGGGCTGGACAGCTGCTCGGCCAGGTTCACGCGGCCAGCGCCCTGGGTCGGCGCGTTGCCGGCCTTCTCCAGGAACTCCAGCGTCGTCTTGCCCACCCAGCCCTCCTTGCCGGCTGGCGGGGTGAGGCCGCTCCTTCGCTGGAAGTCCATCACCGCGGTGCGGGTGGCGTCGCCGAACTGGCCATCCTGCGAAGCGGCCGGCATGCCCAGCAGCCGCTGCAGCTCGCGCACCGAGGCGCCCTCCATGCCCGGGCGCAGCATGTTCTGGTCACCGCCCTGGCGCACCTGCTCCAGCGACGGAGCCGGGGTCCACTGCTGGCCGGTCATCAGCGGAGAGGCCGCCACCGGCGCCGTCTCGAAGCCGTCCTGCTGCATACGCTGCACGCTGCTGGCCACTGCGGAGGCCGCCGGAGCCGGCGTGGCCGCGGGGGTGGGCGCCGCGGCCGGGGGGGGCACGAAGGTGGAAGCGACGGACGGCTGGAAGGAGCTTTCGATACGCATGATTGTTTCCTCGACCTGACATTTTCAGGCGAATGGACACCTCGCGGACCTCTGTCTCAGGGGCTGTCTCAGCAGCCGCCGCTCCAGGGGGCGAGGTGTGTATTTGTGCGTATTATCTCCGTACCCTTCAAAATGTTGCGCGGCGTCATGAACGATTATTTTTGACAGGGATTGAGAATAAAAAAGGGGCCAGCCACGCGAAGACGCGCGGCGGCCCCTCGATTCTCAGAGCGGAGTGCGGTGAGTGGGGGTGAGAACATTACCGTGTTTCACGGCAATGCCTCTCCTCCCACCGGCACAATGCGCACTCAAGACGCAGCCCGGTTTTGCCGGTTGCATTCTTTTTTTATTTTCCGGCATGGCGCTCGGTGCGCAGGCTGATGCCGGAGTCTCAGCCTTGCAGGTCCGCGAGGGTGTCGTAGTCGTAGCGGTTGGCGGCGCTGAAGGGGGCACCCAGCGCCATGGGAGTCAGCACGCTGCGTGGGGTGACGGGCGTCGCCTCGCGGAACACCGAATAGAGGGTGTCGCCGAGCCGGTGGAAGGCCAGGCTGGCCGCGGCGCCCTGGGTGGGAACGTAGGGGGCGTTCGGGTAGCGGACCTGCCAGGCACGCCAGATGCGGTCCACGTTGCAGTGGTGCAGGAAGAAGATGGGATCGTTCGGCGAGGTGCTATCGGTCATGTCTCCGCCCACCCAGACATGCACGCTGTTATGGATCCGGGCTGGCCCTTCCCAGCCCTCCAGGTAGTTGCGGAAGCCCAGGGAGGTGCTGTTGTACGGAGGGGCGTCATAAATCACCTGGTCGCGCAGCACGGTGCGGACCGCTTCGCGCGTGGGCAACGCGGCGCCCGGCGCTCCCAGTGTGCGGTCCAGAGGCCGCGGCCGCGCCAGCCGCGTGAGTCCTCGCTCCGCGGGGACGATGCGGACCTGCCAGGTGGCAGCCTGGGTGAAGCGTCCCAGGGCGGAGTTGCTCCAGAGGGGGGACTGCCGAGGATTGGCGAGCGCTGCGTCGGCGGACCAGTCCCAGTACGGCAGCCGGAAGTCAGGGGCGCCGAGCGCGCCGCGCAGATACCCCTCGAAGCGCAGCAGGAAGTACCGGTGCCACGGCAGGAAGGAGGGGCCCGAGTGGGCCGCATTGCGATCGCGCTGCGCGGGTGGCGTGAAGAGCATCATCGACTGGTGGTGCCAGGCAACGAAGAAGTCGTAGATGGAGAGCCCTGCCTGCCCCGGCCACGGGAAGCGCGCCGGATCCTTGAGCGCCAGCACTCCGGTGATGAACTGCTGCATGACGCGCTCATCGGAGAGGATGTTGCGGCGGATCATCCTTCACCTCCGGGGTGGTGGCCATGGCCGGACGGGTCCTGGCCCGCGGGCTTGCCGCTCCCGTGTGAGGAGGGCGGTGCCGCCTCGAACAGGTGGGGCATGCGCGTGAGAAGGTGCCGCACGAGCTCCGGCGCCGTCGCGAAGGTCAGGAAGGGACACAGGTGAGACCAGAGTCGCCCTTCCTCATCCACCATCATGTGCAAGGTGATGGGGCGTTGCTCGACGCGCACCTCATACGTGGTGGTGATGGTGATGGTGCGCCCCTGGTGCTCGAGCGTCCGGTCGCTGCGCCCCAGGCTCTCGTGGGTATGCTCGGCGTAGGTGGGAAACGCCTTCCGCACCCACTCCGGGTGTTCGCGGCCCGGGGTAAACGGATCCAGCTCGAGCGGCTCGATGTAGTGCGCCCTGGCCTCGGACGCGGTTTTCCGGCGTGCTGGCTTCCGCGGCGCTTCCTGCCGCTTCTTTCTGGCTGCCATGGGTACCCCCCTAAAGAAACGCCATGCCCCCTTTGCACTGCGGTTACCTGGAAGAGCGGGCTCGCGTCGCCTGGACAGTAGACGGAAGGCTTCCACGCGGCACGGCAGGCATTGAGCCGGACAGGAGAGATGTTCAAGAGCAGGCGGGCGGCACTCCCCGGCGGTTCAATGCCGCTCACTTCTGGGCCGCAGGCGTCGGGCTCAGCCCTGCTCCACTCGCCCAGGCGCGAGGAGTGAGTCTCGCGGGTCCGCTCGCGCAAGGAGGGGGGATGAATCCGGCTACATAAGAGAGCGGGGCTGGCCCGACCCACTCCCGGTGGGTGTTGACCTGTCCCGTGGACGGCTTGTGAGTGTCTTTGCGTTGCCCCACCTTGTGCCGGCCGCTGGCTCGTGGCGGCCGATACGAAAGGCACAGGGGGATATGTTCAAGACATACGCATTGGCAGTGGTGGGTACGCTTCTCTGGATGGGCTGCGGCCCGCTGCCGGCGGATGAGAGCGCGAAGTCTTCATGGCGGGTAGGAAGCGCGGGGCTGGAGCAAGAGCAGCCCACGGAGGTTTCCTCATCCTTCGCCGTGGAATTCGCCGGCTGTGTCGAGAGCATCGGTGTGGGGCTGGTCTCCACGGCCGCGGCGCAGGCGCTCATTCCTTCTCAGTTCGTGGTGGTCGGCGCGGGAGAGCCCGTCACGCCGCTCGTCGTGCGCACCGCTCATTGTGACTCCATCGCCGTCAATGGCTATGCGCCCAGGTCAGGCTCCATGGTCCAGATCGGCGCCGTCATCGTTCCTCCGGACTTCACCGGCGACATCAACAACTACACCCTCTGGTACTACGCGTCGGATGCCAAGCTGGCGCACCACCTGAGGGCGCTGGGGGTCAATGCCCAGCACGTGCCCACGATCGACTACGACTACGTGCAGGGCAGCCCCAGCTCGCTGGTGGTGGATGTCTCGGTGCCGGGCAACCCGACGCTCTCGGTGGCCGGCACCGTGGTCGAGCCGCAGAATCCCCCTGGCTCCTTCGTGGCCAACTGGTGGGCGGCCCCCTCGACGGGCAGCGTGAAGATGAGCATCAGCGTGCCCGTGATCTCCGTGGGCAGCGCCAGCCACACGCTGACGGCCAACGCCGCCGGCCCGCTGGGCCAGCTCATCGGCGGCAGCTCGATCGGCTTCCCGATTCTGGAGCAGTTCAACACCTACCCGGCAGCCACGCTCCAGGTCACCTCGAACTAGGCCTCGGGGATTCCCACTGCGCCCGGCGCTCAGAGGCTCCTGGCGAGGGAGGAGGAGGCCAGGCCCGATTTCGCCTTCCTCAAGACTGTGGAACTATGAGGGACGCCTCTCTCTCCGGGTAAAACAACGATGATGCATGTACGCCTGCTGGGTCTCATGATGTTGACGCTGCTTCTTGCGTGCGGTGGAGACGGCGGGAAACCCGACGGCGAGCAGTGTCCCTCGGAGGGGGCGTCGTGCCAGCCGAGCACGGCATGTCGAACGGGGAGGATCGCTTGCGAGGGAGAGGTCACCGCATGCGTTCCCTCCGGAAATGCGCCAGATGGTACGGCCTGTGACGCGAACGCGGTGTGCTTGGCAGGAGCTTGCGTCGCATGTTTCGACGGGGCCCCGTGCGAGCCTGAGGATCCGTGTAGGCAGGGAGCGGTGTCGTGCTCGAGCGAGCCGCCTGCTTGTTCGGCTGGCGAGCGTCGGCCCGCCGGGAGCGCCTGCGGTGACGGCAAAGTCTGCAACGCGCAGGGCGCTTGCGTCTCCTGCACCCCGGGCGAGGCGTGCGTCTCTTCGAATCCTTGCCGCACGGCCGCGGTCGAATGTTCCTCGGGCGCTCCGGTGTGCACGGACCGCGGGAACATTGCAAACGGTACCGCCTGTGGCGCGAACGCGGTGTGCTCGGAAGGCGCTTGCGTCGCATGTGCCGACGGGGCCTCGTGCGAGCCTGAGGATCCGTGCAGGCAGGGAGCGGTGTCGTGCTCGAGCGGGACGCCTGTTTGTTCGGCTGGCGCGTATCGGCCCGCCGGGAGCTTCTGCGGTGACGGCAAAGTCTGCAACGGACAGGGGACTTGCGTCTCCTGCACCCCGGGCGAGACGTGCGTCTCTTCGAATCCCTGCCGCACGGCCGCGGTCGAATGTTCCTCGGGCGCTCCGGTGTGCACGGTGCGCGGGAACGTCGCGGATGGATCGGCATGCGGCAACGCGCACGTCTGCCGCTCGGGCAACTGCGTGGCCTGCACGCAAGGGATGAGCTGCAGGCCCTCCTCGAATCCGTGTCACGTGGGCAGCATGGACTGCGCCACCGGCGAGTGCGTGGATACGGGCGTGCCTCTTGCGAACGGCGCATCCTGTGGCTTTGGCAGCGTCTGCTTCTCGGGGGCTTGCAACGCCTGCGACGCGGGAAGCCTCTGCACCCCGGCCAACGTCTGCCATGTCGGCAGAGTCTCGTGTACGACCGGGCAGCCCGTCTGCGACGATACCGGCACGTTCCGGACTCCAGGAACGACGTGCGGCACGGACCAGGTCTGTAGCCAGGCAGGCAGCTGCGTGGCTTGCAGCGAAGGGGCCGCCTGCACCTCGTCCAATCCCTGCCGTACGGCGTCCATCCGCTGCGCGTCCGGAGCCCCGGTCTGCACCGATGAGACGAGCAGACCCGACGGCATGAGCTGCGGTAACAACATGGTCTGCGTGAGCGGCGCATGCGCCACCTGCCCGCGGGATCACTTCGCCACCGTGGCGGTCGCCTCCAGCGGTACCCTTGCCGCGATGGGCTTTGCTCGCGGCGCCAACGGCGTTCAGCACGCCGCGTATTACGACTCCGCGACGCGGGCCTACTACTACGCCACGGACGCGAGCGGCGCATGGGTTCGTCAGCAGCTCCTGGCGAACGACACCACTTCCTCCGGGAGCGTCCAGCTTGCGCTCGACCCGCAGGGCCACGCACACGTGAGCTTCACGCGCGGGCAGAATACGGAGCTCTGGTACGCGACGAATGCGTCCGGTGCCTGGGCGGTCGAACGCGTCTTCGGTTCGGTGTGGAACAGCGCGCACCGCATCACGGTGGACGTCGCCAGCAACGCCCACATCGTGTTCGCGCACTTCCGGAACGGCGTGTATCCGTACCATGCCTCGAAGCGCGATGGGCTCTGGCGTGCCGGGCGCATCGACGCCAGGGACATGCAGGACGACACGCCCGCTGTTGTCGCCGGGCAGGACGGTTCGCTCCACGCGAGCTGGACGTCGGCCGGAAAGCTGAAGCACGGGTGGTTCCGCGGCGCGGCCTGGGAGGTGGAGGAGATCGCTCCGTCCCCCGGTGTGAACTCGAGGTGGGGCCGCGGGTCGGCGATCGCCCTGGACGCTTCCAACCGCGTGCACATCGCGTACACGTACGGAGAGACCTCCATTCGTTACGCGACGAACGCGAGCGGAGCGTGGGTGGTGACAGTGGCCGCGAACGCGACGGTCTACAACCCGGATCCCTCGAGGTACTCTGACATCTACCTCGATGGTGGCGCGGCCCCGTCCATCGCGATTGACCAGCAGGGCAGCGCGCATGTGGCCTGGGTGGCGCTGCCCAGGGGCTACGGGTACTTCCTGAACTACGCGACGAACGCGAGCGGTACGTGGGCCAACAAGCCCTACGTCTCGCAGTCGCCCGGCCGGGACTACACCGCGCTGTTCGTCGATGCGAGCGGGACGGTGCGCGTGGGCTACACGACCTACGGCACGCCCTATGCGCCACGATTCGCCCACCAGGTGTGTCCGGGTCCAGCAGCCGGGCTTCCGCCGCTGGCCTCCGCCCCGCTGCCGGAGTTCGTGCGCACGCCGACGGCGTGTGACGGCTGCGTCCGGTCCGTCGTCGCGGTGGGGACTCCGGGCGGGCTGCGTGTGGACTGGCGTCCCGTCACGGGCGCGACGGGGTACAAGGTCTATGTCGCCCGTGGCGCGATTCCCACGAAGGCAAACTACGCCACGCTCCCTGAGGGGCAAGTCTTGGGCGCGTCGGGTGAGAGCCTCGAGCTCACGGGGCTCACCGTGGGCGAGACGTACTTCGCTGTCGTGACGGCGGTCGGCGGCGCGGGCGAGAGCGCGGAGTCTCCTGCCGCGGCGTCCAAGCCGGTGGCGGACCTTCCGGGCGAGGGCTTCTCCGCGCCCGTCGCGGCCCCTTTCGTCGCGGCCGCCAGGGTGCTCGTGAACGCGGGGGACGTCGACAACGACGGGTACGAGGACCTGATCGTCGGAGACGAGATGTACGAGGCAGGCAAGGGCCGGGTGCAGCTCTTCCGCGGCGGCCAGGCGGGGCTGAGCCAGACACCTGCATGGTCTGTCACCGGGGTGACGGCGGACTCGACCACCTCGTCCGCGAGGGGAACACGCCTGGGCGTGAATGTCCTGGCCGCGGGTGATGTCAATGGAGATGGGTACGCGGACGTCGCCGTGCTCGAAGGGCGCGGGCTGCGGCTCTACCACGGGAGCGCCAGTGGGCTGGCCACCACCGCGGCGCGCACGTTGACGATCAGCTCGACGATCGTCGGCCTGGCGGGTGGCAACTTCAATGGCGACACTTTCTCGGACGTCGCGCTGGGCACCCCCTACGTGAGCAAGGATCCGTTCGGGAACACCTGGGACGGCGTGGCGTACATGTACCGCGGCACCGCCTCCGGCATCGGAGCGTCGGCGTCGTGGACGCAGCAGGCACCCTCATGGTGGTCGGGCGACAGCTTCGGCTCCACCGTCGCCGCGGTCGGGGACGTGGACGGTGATGGCTTCGGAGACCTCATCGCCGGCTCCTCCAGCTATGACGGTGGGTCGCTGTCAAAGGGCGCGATCCTGCTCTTCCGGGGCAGCGCCACGGGCCTGGCCCAGACGTCCTCGTGGAGCGCGGCCGGGCTGTCGTTCGAGGACTATTTCGGTTCAGCGGTGGCGGGGCTGGGCGACGTGGATGGTGACATGTTCGGCGAGGTGGCCGTGGGAGCGCCCCACCGCTTCGGCGAGTCGCGCGTCGTGCTCTACGAGGGCATGACCGGCGGCCTACAGACGGCTCCGTTCCGCACGTTCACCACCTCGGCGTGGCCCTACTTCGGCAGATTCCTCGAGGCGCGGGTCGATCTGCTCGGCGACGGAAAGCGAGATCTCCTCATGGGAGCGCACCATCGCGTGGCGCTCTACCGCGGGCGCGCCCAGAGCCTGGATGAGGACCCGGTGTGGAGCCTGGAAGTGCAGCCCCTGGACAGCTCGTATACGTATCTCCAGGGCGCCAGCGCTGGCCGGTTCGGCGGTCCCGGTGCGATCGGTGTCGCCGCGCACGGATGCTCGGGTGCGTATCTCTGTGCCACCCGTTGGGGCGTCATCTCCTACGCGACGGGCAAGGCGCAGGGGGCGCGCGTCGATGCGGGATGGCCAGTGACGACCGCGTCGGGTGCGTTGGCACCGCTGTCGGGCGCGGGCGTGCGCCGCGGTCCCGACGCTGCGTCCACCTGCACGGTGGATTTCGGAGACGGCTCGCCGCCCAGGACCGTGCAGCCCTGCGGTGACTCGCAGGTGGGCGCGCTGGCGCATCGATATTGGCTGCCAGGGCGCTACACGGTGACGATCTCCATGGCCTCGGGCGCGGGTCAGTCGAGCACGACGGTCGACGTGATGGAGTGAGAGCGCAGGCACGCGAGCATAGGAAGGGCAGGAGCCCTCTTGGGCGTAGCGGGCGGGAGCAGAGGGGGAGGTGAGGGACGCTGATGGGGAGCCGATGAGCCGCACTTCGGGTCGGCGCAGAAGCCCTTCATCTCCAGCAGACACACGCCTGCCCAGCCCAGCCGCCTTCCCAGGAGGGGCGCGGCTGGTGAGCAGGTATGGGGCGGGCTGAGTGAGGCCGAGCGCCGAGAGGTGCTGGCCTCGGCGCAGGCGACGGAGTCCTTCCTGAGGGCCTGGGCGCAGGGGAGGCGCTGAGCCATGGCCATGCCACTGCTGGCCTTCGTGGCGCGCAGGCGCCCGGACTGGGAGGCGCTGGCCATCAGGGCTTAGCCGGGGCCACCGGGACAGCAAGAAGATTCAATAAGCTGTCAGGCGGGGCGACTCGTGTCTATACCCATCCCACCCGGGGCAGCTACTGCCGGGCGTTGGGAGGACACACATATGAAGTCTCGCATTGGCGGCCTGTACGCCGCCCTCTCGTCCATGGGGTTGCTGCTCTCCGGCTGCGAGGAGCCCAAGAGCGTGTTCGACAAGACGGTGGAGGCCATGGGAGGCGCCGCGCTCGAGGCGGCCACCCTCGAGCGCACCGTGGGCACGGGCGGCCGGTACGATCCGGGCGAGTCGCCGGCCCCAGGCAAGAACTACAAGAAGGCGGACATCACCACGGACCGGCTGCTCGCGCTGGAGGGGCGGCGCTCACACACGCGTCACCAGATCTCCACCAACGCGCTGTTCCCCCTGCAGATGGATTTCACGGAGATCGTCAACGGCGACACCGGCTACGTGGATGGGGTGGATGCTGCCTTCGGCGGCTCGCCCAGGAGCGCCATGGACAGCGCCCGGCTGGCCTCTCGCGAGCGCGAGGCGTGGTTGTTCTCGCCCACCCGGCTGCTCAAGCTCGCGCGGCGCACTCCGCAGCACGTCACCCAGGAGCAGCCCGTCACCCGCGAGGGCAAGAGGTATGAGGCGTTCTCGGTGCTCACCGGGCCTGGGGCGATCTACAAGGTATTGGTAGACCCCGCGACCAGCCGGGTGGCCCGCGTCGAGACGCTGGAGGATCACCCGCCGCTGGGGGACGTGGTGATCTCAGCCACCTACGAGGACTACAAGGAGGTCAACGGCGTCCAGGTGCCGGGGCGCGTCACCGTCCGGGCTGACGGGGACGAGCTGCAGGACGAGACACGCACGGAGCTGGCGCTGCCGGCCTCGGCGACCGAGGAGCAGTTCGCCGTGCCCGCCGACTTCCAGGCCGAGTTCAATGAGGCGGACTCTCTTTTCGGCTCACGCTACAGCCAGTGGGGGATTGGCTTTGGCGTGGTCGGCTTCAACTACTTCTACGGCGACCAGGGCAAGTACCCGGTGACCTTCGAGCAGGTAGCCCCGGGGGCGCAAGTCATTGGCGGCACCAACCACAACCAGATGCTGCTGGAGATGAGCGACCATCTGGTGCTGGTGGACGCGCCGCTCTACGAGTCGCGCTCGCTGGCGGTGCTCGCGGAGCTCAAGAAGCGCTACCCCAACAAGCCCATCCGCTACGTGGTGCTCACCCACTTCCACTATGACCACTCGGGCGGCCTGCGGACGTTCCTCGCCGAGGGCAATGTGACCGTGCTGGTACACACCATTAGCGCTGGCTTCGTCGAGCAGGTGCTCGAGCGGCCGCACACCGTGGCGCCGGATCGGTACGAGCTCAACAAGGTGCCCGTCACCGTCAGGGCCGTCTCCACGCTGGAGCGGCTGACCGACTCCGCGGGCAAGGTGGTGGAACTGCACAAGGTGGCCAGCAGCCACTCCGAGGACATGCTGGTGGTCTACGTGCCCGAGACGAAGCTGCTGCTCGAAACGGACCTCTTCATCCCCAACCCGTACACCAATGGGCAACCGGGCTTCGGACGCTACGCCACCTGGTCGGGTGAGCTCTACGACGAGGTGGTGCGGCTGGGCCTGCCGGTGGAGGCAATCGCCGGCGGCCACGGCCAGGGCACTGCCACGCTGGAGCACCTGAGGATCGCTGGCGGGAAGTAAGCGGTCCCCTGGCTTACACGCCCGGTACCCCTTTGCAGGGTCAGGGGCGCCGGGCTCTGATGCGACAGAGCAGAGGAAGAACAGGAGCCCTGTTGGGCGTAGCGGGCGGGAGCCGAGCGGGAGGTGAGGGCCGCTCACGGGGAGCCCATGAGCTGCACGCCGGGCCGGCGCAGAAGCCCTTCATCTCCAGCAGCCCTGCCCAGTCCAACGTGCCTGTGAGCGGCACGCGGTAGCCCCTGGCGGTGACGACGGCCCGGAGCCCTCCCTGGTGGAGGCTCCGGGCCTTTTCTGTTGGAGGGAAATGTCCGCGAAATTCCCCCCGCAACTTTCATTCGCCTACGGGGTTCATGGAGACAACCCGCTGTTACGAAAGGTCACTTCCATGAACATCCCCAGCGTGAAGGCTCCCGTCGTCGAGGCGCGTCTGTCCCACCAGGCCACCCGCATCGGGCAGGGCATCAAGAGCGGTTCGCTCACCGCCAGCGAGGCGAAGACGCTCGTGTCCCAGCAGAAGGAGCTCTACCAGGACGTGTTCCAGGCGAAGACGGACAACGGCTTCGTCGGCCCTGGCGAGCGCCGTGAGCTGCGCCAGGAACTGCGTCAGTCCTCTCGCGACGTCTTCCTGGCCAAGCACAACGACGTGCGGCGCTGAGCCGTCCGTGCCGTCCCCACCCACGGCCGTGAGGCAGCGTGGTGGGAAGCACGTAACGCGTCGATGCGGCAGGGGGAGCAGCCATGAGCGCTCCCCTGCTGCATCAGACGTCCGCGAGGATCCACTCCTGGTAGTTGTCCGAGCCTGACTGATCTTCGTATTGGATGCAGAGCTGGCCATCATTCGTGGCGCGGCCCTTCGGGCCGATGAACTTTTGCGAATGCATGTTCTTGATGAGGACGCGGCCATTCCGCTGAACGAACTCCCACTCCTGGAAGGTCGGCTTCTCGGCCACGAACTCGCAGGGGTACTGGATCACGCGGGCGTCGTTATCGAGGCTCTGGCCGTTAACGCTGGCCAGATAGCCGCTGTACTGATTCACCAGCCAGAACACGTTGTCCTCGCGGAAGGGAAAGAGGATCCAGACCTGAGGCGACTCGCGAGGGGGGAGACCGCTCAGCTCGCGGATAGCCAGATTCAGGGAATCGCTGCCCCACTCATCCCCCTCAATGCCGAGAAAATTCTTACTCTTGACGTTCTGGATACGCACCCGCCGCAAGCCCCCAGCCCCCGCGGCGCGGAGGTTCGTCGCCTGCATGAGGTTCATCGCGGGTTTGATCTCCATCGCAGGATGGATGTTCTTCGCGGAATCGACTTCAACCTTCAATTCGATCTTCATGATGCGCCTTTGTGCGTCGCTCGCTGAGGCAAACAGCCAGGGGTGGGAGCGACGCGCGCCCCTGACAGCAATGCAACTTCGTTAAAAGCCATGTCTGACGGCCAGGAGGCCGGGAGCCAGGAGCGCGTGCTCGAGCGCGGCGAGGGACATGGGGTGTCCCATTTGCAACGCTCATGCCGCGGAGGCACCGAGGCAGCGCCCTCACTGGAAGCAGCGGTTGCCGGCAGCATGTTGCGCGGAGGCGGCAAAACGTTGCCGACAGCGTCAGCCAGCCGTCACGCACACACGGGCGAAGCCTCTCGCCTGAGTGCCGGAGTAACTGCCCGTCCGCTGAACAGCCCTGGGGACTTCGCTAACCCCCTCTAGGCACAGGGGGAGGGCTCGTTTACAGTCCGCGACAGGACATGTTAGGTCAGTCGGCAGTAGAGCCACTCGATGAGTTGTATCGGCGTTTCGGGCCCGCGATCAACCGCCGGGCGCGCTCCATGCTGCGGGACGACGAAGAGGCACTCGATGTGACGCAGGACACGTTCCTCGACTTCATGCGGGGCGCCGCGTCCTTGAGGGGCCAGGCCTCGGCCTTCACCGTCCTCTACCAGATCGCCACTCACAAGGCCGTGGACCGGCTGCGTAAGAGCTCTCGTTGGTCCGGCGTCCTCGGCTCGCTCGAGGTGCAGGAGGAGTCCCCCGAGCCCTCCGCCGCCTGGACCACTTCTCACCAGGGGGGTCTGCCGCGAGTGGAAGCCCTGAGGGACCTTGCCATCCTCACCGAGGGCGAGGCGCCCGAGGTCCTCACCGCCGCCGTCCTCTACTTCGTCGAGGGGTATACGCTGGACGAGGTGGCGCAGACGCTGGACCTCTCGCGCAAGACGCTCTCCACCCTGTTGCGGCAATTCGCCGATCGAGCCCGCCAGCGCAGCTTGCGGCTCGGACGTGGAGGCAAGCGATGAGAACTGGAACCCGGCGCATCCCGGATGCCCTGCTGGAGCGCTACCTTGCCAGCGCCCTCCCGGAGGAGCACAAGGCTCGCCTGGAGGGCCTGCTGAGCACTTCCGCCGAGGACCAGGCGCGGCTCAGGCAGCTGCGCGCCGACTCGGAGGCCTTCCTTCTGCGCCACCCGCCCGGTCCCTGGATGGCCCGCCTGGAGCAGCAGCGGCGCTCGAGGCAGTGGCGCTGGGCCTGGAGGCTCGTCCCTGCGCTCGCGGCGGTAGCGGCCGTGGTGCTCCTGTGGGTTTCCACCCAGGCCCCCGTGGCTCCCAGAGGCCCGGTGGCGCTGAGCCTGCACCTCGAGACGGAGCAGGGCCGTGTCCCCGTGGGGCCGGACGTTGATCTGCACCCGGGTGACTCCGTGCACCTGGAAGTGAAGGGCTCCTCGAATGGCTTCGCCGCCGTCCTGAGCCGGGACTCGCGAGGTGTCATCCGCCTCTACCACTCCAATGGAAGGGGAGGCGCGGCCACGTACGATGTGGCACTGCCGATGCTGCCGGGGACCGTCACCTTGAGTGAGGCGCCGGAGCGAGAGGACCTGTATGCCCTGCACTCGGTCAGTCCCTTCGAGCTGAAGTGGGCGGTGCAGGCCCTGGGCAGTGGCCAGCTCCTGGAGGAGGCCGCTTCCCAGGGAATCGCGGTGGGAAGAGCCTCTTTCATGAAGTCGCGGAGGAAGAAGCCGGAGGCTGAGTTGCCCGAGATCTCCAGAGACGGTGTGCTCATGCCCAACGGGCCCGGGACCGTGAACGTGAGCCCCGATGGAGAACCGGGCCGCGAGACCGAGGCGGTGCTGGAGCGGAGAGAGATTGAACTGCTCAAGCTCAGGGAAGGGGCGGGGATTGGACTGCTCAAACTCTCCACCGAACCCCCGGTGGAGGTGTATGACGGCGAGGTCCGTTTGGGCACGACACCGCTGACCTGGGTGTTCAAGGCGGGCACCTACCGGCTGCGCCTCGTGGACGCGAATGGCGACAGCCGGCTGTTCTCCGTTGAGGTGAAGACCGACCAGGAGAACGAGTACACCGTGCGGTTTTCCGACTTGCCGCGCGACCCGCGGTGACGGCTCGCTCCGCCAGGTGCTCCCACCCGAGCATTCAGAGCCGCCCCACCATGAAGCCGTATTTCGTCCGCGGTGACTGGTGCCAGAGGATCCCCACCTGAAGCGTGGCGATGGGGGGCTGGGCAAACAGGATGTTCAAGTAGTCCTGCCCCCGCACACCCCGGGCGAACACGCCCACGCCGCCCAGGGAGTCAAAGATGTAGGCGACCTCCAGCATCTGCCGGTCATAGGGCACGTTGCGTGCCTTGCCGCCGAACATCCACTCGGCCGAGCCGGTCGCGCGGACCAGTCCTGTCCACCACGTCCGCTCCCCGGGCGCATGCCAGCTCGCCTCCCCTTCGAGACGAACACGGTAGGGGCCGTACAGCGCCTGTTGCCGTTCATCGATGGCCCCCGGGCCGTAGCCGCGAGGGTTCACCTCCAGCAGGAGTCCCAGGGCCATGCGGCGCGACTCGAAGAAGTTGGAGCGGTCGACCCAGATGCGCGCCAGGTGCGCCCCGACGATGAAGTAGTTCGTGGCGAAGTCCCCGGCCCGGTAGTTGAGCAGCTCTTGCGGAGGCTGCTGGACGTCCACCTCCGGGCAGACGGAGCCTTCCTCGGGGGCGTCGAGCACCCCTTCGGCGAAGGGGCAATACTGCTGCCCGTTCGAGTGATGCCCCCACGGTGTCAGCCTCAGCTCGAGCAGGTCGAACGCGCTATCCCCCGCCGGCTCCTGTGCCTCGTGCTTGGCGAGCACCTTGAAGGCCTGGAGATCGAACCGCGGCATGAACGAGGGGGGCCTCACCGGCGTCGAGGCGTCGCCGACCATCCGCAGCCGAAGCTGGAAGGTGAAGGCGGCCGCGAACATCCAGCCGTTCATCCCCCAGTCATTCCAGTGCGCGTCGAAGTTCTGCCGCTCCAGCGCGCTCAGCGAGTTGTAGAAAAAGAGGTGCGGTGAGAGCTGGGCCTCGAAGACGAGCGGCTTGTTCTGCTCCGGACCGACGTTTGGCACGTCATAGAAGACGGAGGAGGTCTCCAGGAACTCCGAGAGTGGCAGCTCCTGCCGCGTCGAGAGATCAATGTCCCACGCGGCCCCCTCCGAGCGTTCACCGTCCGCGTCCGCCGCGTCTTGGGCCTGCACTCTTGCGCCTGCCACCAGCAGGAGGCTGAGCAGCCACGGGGCGGGCCTCCGTCGAAATCGACAGGACAATCGGGACCACGCGCCGCGCATCGCCATCCGTCGAAAAGGCTCTGAGTTCACGGGAGTTCTCCAGGAGGTTGAAGAGGGTGTCGACGGTCTCCACGTCCGCCTTCTCCAGAAGGCCCGGGTTGGCGCCCGCCGTGGACCGCGTCGTACTCAACGGCCGGGACCGCTCGGCGACGAGGACGTCGGACGAGCCCACATGCCAGAGGAGGGCGAAGTAGTCGAAGACGTCACCATGGCCCTGCTGGTCATGGAGGCTCCTGAGGGCCAGGGCGAACTGCGTGAAGTCACCTTCGTCCTTGAAGGCGATGGCCCAGACCCGGCTGAGGATTCGCCACAGCTTTCGTTGCCCCACCGCCTCGCGAATCCTCCTCGCGAGCTCCTCTGGCTGGGGCGCGTTGGGATAGATGTCGAAGGAGAAGACAGCGCGCAGTGACATACAGCCTCCCTGGCCTAGAAAACGCACGGAGAACCGCGACCGCGCAAGCGGGGGATGCACGAGGTGCTGGGCACCGAACGGATGCGCGCCCCGGCTCTGGCCGTCACCGAAGCCCACCGTCTCCCATGCCGAGAGGCGGGCTCAGCGCTGCGCTTCCGAGTGCCGGCGGGCAAGCACGGCGTTGAGTTCGGCGCCCAGCATCAGCGCCAGTGCGGAGAGCCACATCCACGGCAGCAGGACCGGGCATCCGGGAGTACCGAGTAAAGCGTTGCCCAGAGGATCATCACCTACCGGAGGCCTCAGCTCTGGCATGAAGGGCTGAGTCACATCCAGCCCTTCACCCCTCTGCCTTGTGAGCCCCTGACATGACACCCACAAAACGGAAGACAATGCAGGCAGCCGTCCTTGACCGGTTCGGTGGCATTGAGGCAATCACCCTGCAAACGTTGCCCACGCCCGAGGTCGGCCCCGACGAAGTCTTGATCCAGGTCGAGTCAGCGGGCGTGGGCTCATGGGACGCCCTGGAACGCGAGGGGGGATATGACGGGGTCTTCGGAATCAAGTCGAAGTTTCCCTACGTGCTCGGCTGGGACGGTGCGGGCGCAATCGCTGCCGTTGGCGAGCGAGTCCGCCGTTTCAAGGAAGGCGACCGGGTGTACGCGGCCTCCATGCCGCTGCCCAAGGGTGGCTTTTACGCCGAGTATGCCGTGGTGGCGGAAGAGCACGTATCGCTTATTCCTGAGAAGCTGACAGTCGAGCAAGCAGGCGTCATGCCGTGGGACGCATTGACCGCCCTCAGTGGCCTGGACGCGTTAGGCCTGAAGCAAGACGAAACACTGATGATCTTCGGCGCCAGCGGCGGCATCGGTCACATGGCCGTCCAACTCGCCAAGCGAATGGGTATCCGAGTGCTTGCGGTGGCTTCGGGTGATGACGGCGTAGCGCTGGCCAGGCAGCTGGGCGCCGATGCCGTTGTTGACGGACGCAAAGCCGACGCAGTGGCGGCTGCCCATGAGTTCGCGCCGAATGGCCTCGACGCTGCCCTCGTTACCGTGGGGGGAGAGCGGGTCGAACGAGCACTGACAGCCCTCCGCGAAGACGGTCGGGCAGCCTGCCCCCACGGCGTGATGCCCGTGCCAAGGGTTCGGCCCGGCGTACACCTCAATCTATACAACGGCGACCGTAGCCAGCAGGCAATCGCCAAGCTCAACTACCTGATCAGCTCTGGCCCATTTGAGGTCCACGTTACACGCACGTTCCCGCTTGATCAGGCAGCCGAGGCGCACCGGATGCTCGGCACCCATTTTGTCGGCAAGCTCGCGCTGCGGCTGAGATGAACGATGTGCCTGGGGCGAAGCGCATAGCTCCAGGCACCCGCTGCAGAGCAACTCGCGGGTGGGGCCTCGCCTGCGGGAGCTGACTATGCTCCTGCTCTCGGAGGCTCCGGAGGTACGTGGCACGGCAGCGCACGCCGCCGCGAAGGAGTTTGCGGTGGGGGACGATGAAGCCGCTTTCCCAGGAGCCTCAATAAGCGGTGGCGGTCAGGCTCACGGAGGAGTAGCTGGAATAGCCGTTGATGCCGATGTACCAGTCACCCGGCGGGATGTTGTAGATGACGGCGCGCTCGTTGTTGCCATCCAGGTACGGGCGGGCGTCAAAGTACTGTGCGTTTGGCAACGCGGCATAGCGTACGTACAAGTCGGCGTCCCCTGTCGTAGAGGGACTGGAAATGCTGACAGAGAGTGTGGTCAGCCCCGCCGGTACGGTGAGCTTGAAGTACCGCCAGCTTCCCGCAGCGCCCGAGAGACTGGAGATTGTCTGACCATTGCCGGCCGGAGTGATCGGCGGCAGCGTGTCCATCACCAGCCGGCGCGCGATTACGTCATACTGGTTGGTCGTATAGTCGAAGTGCCGCCAGGCGATCATCGCATTGCCCGCGAGATCCATTCCCACTTTGGGAAACTCCACATTTGTATTCGGGTCACCGGCATCCAGAGCGAACTCGGGCCCCACAGCGGTTCCGTCCTTGCGGTACTGGCGAGCGCGTGCGCTCTGATTGTGGCGCCAGGCAATCACGAAGCTGCCGTCGTCCATCACGGCCACGTCCGGCACGGTTTCGTTCAATTCGTACGTCGGGGGGGCGTTGACGAGAAACTCTCCCCCCACCGGTGTGCCCGAGGCGTTGTAGCGTTGGGCATAGACGGCCCAAGCGGGGCCGCCTTGAAAACAGCTTTCCCAGGTGACGATGATGTCGCCCTGCGGGCTCATCGCGATCTGGCTGGCGTTTTGGATGTCGGGGGTGTGGGTGTTGACGCGCACGGCATTGCCGAGCGCATAACCGGCGCTATTGAAGCGCCGCATCCAGATGTCCAACTGCCGATAATTTGGCGAGTAGCTCTGATAATAAACTCCGGTGACGGCGAAATTACCGAGCGCGTCGATGGCGATTCCCGTCGCCCAGGGCCGCAGATACGCCGGGTCGCTGGCGACAGCTTGCGACGCGACGGCCGTACCATCCGAGCGGAAGCGCTTCACGGACACAGTGGCGGCGTCATTGCTGTTGGTGGTCCAGGCGATGGCAAAGTCGCCGTTGGCATTCATTGCCACCTGCGGGAAGTATTGATCTCCCGCAGTCCAATCGTTCACCCGGAACTCGCTCACGCGGAGGTTGCCGGCGCGGTCATACAGCGTCGCGTAGATACCATTTCCATCTCCATCCGCGGATGTGCGTACGAGGATGAAGGAGCCTCTGCGGTCGAGCGCCGCCGCCATGACGCCGGTTCCGACATACCAATCCTCCGCCTGCAGCTTACGGCCAGCGCTATCGTAGCGTTGCATGGATCTGCCACCGTGTCTGCTGTCGGCCCACAGTACGAGCGTGTCGCCGTTGGCACCCGCCGCGAGATCCATGACTTCCTGATGGCCCTCCGTGAAGGTGTTGACCCGAAACGGAGTGCCGAGCGGGCCAGCCTGGGCGGTCGATAGAAGAAGCAGGGAGGTGATCGCGAGTGCCGATACGAGTTGCTTGAGCCGTGTCGAGCCGATCAGGCCTGCCAGATGAGTCGAGTGCATGGAAATCCCCCTGTGAGGTGAGAGTAGCCCAGCCATAGCAATGGCGATGCCATGTCCAAATACGGGAAAGGACGGCCATTCTTACGGCTTTGTCACGCCTGGCTTTTAGGAAACACCGGGCTGCAGATGACCTTCCGACACGTCAGGTGATGCAGCCGACATGTCGCCCGACATGTCGCCCGACACGGCCGCCACGTCGGGCGGGCCTGAACATCTTGAGAGGTGGCACAGGCCGCCGCACTGTCGAACGAGATCGCTTCGTTTGCAAGCTGTGCGGCCGCTCCTTCTCAGGATCCGAGGCCTTGGAAGACCACTGAGGCTTGGCGGCCCTCGCAACAGCGGGAAAGGGGCGGACATGGCAGCCCCGTTGCTCTAGGGAGGGGGTTCTCATCTCCACCGGAGCCATCCATGCACTCACTGCTGCTGCGCCGTCTCTTCTCGCGGGCCCTGCGCGCCTCGCTCGCCTCTCCCCTGGTCCTCGCGGGCTGTGGAGAAAGCGCGGACCTGACGGGCTACGCCGCGCCCGCATGTGAAGGGGGCTACCTTGCGGTGAGGGGCCTGTCCCCCGCGGCCCCCCCGGACTTCGTGGAGCTGCGGACGATTGCCTACATCCTGGGCGGGGGGGATTACTTCTCCCAGGGGCGCGGCAGCTCCGCGGGGACGGCCTGCGCGACGGCTTCCAACCGGGCCGCCTGCGAGTCGGCCTTGAGCAACCTCTCCTCGCGAACGGGCTTCCGCGACTCCTGCGAGGAGCTGTGCAGCGCGTACTACATCGCGACGACCCGGGGCGACGAGGTGACGGCCTACACGACGCTGGAGGCGCTCAAGGGCTTCCTGGGCTCCATCGACACGCCGCAGGAGGCCGCGCTGCTCGCCTTCGCCTCCAACTACGACTTGTCCTGCAGCGACCTGGAGCAGGGCGCGGTACGGGCCAACGGCCAGGGGGGCTTCAACGTCATTGGCACCCTGGGCCACACCTGCGGACCCGACGTGAACCTGACGCAGTTCGTCCTGGAGGTGTCCGCCTCGGGAGAGGTGAAGGAGCTGAGCAGCCACATCCTGGAGCGGGGCGACCCGAACTGCGTCATCGGCCGGCGGCCGGTGGGGCTGCGCGCCTCGGACGGCGTCGTCTGCACGGACGCGCTGGGCCGTCACTTCGCGTCGGCCGCGCACCTGGAGGCCGCCTCCATCAAGGCCTTCCTCCGGCTGCGGGAGGAACTCGCCCTGCACGGCGCGGAGGTCGCGCTGCGGGACGCCGCGCTGGTGAGCGCCCTGGAGGAGGTGCTGCACGCGGACGTCAGCACGCGGCTGGCGCGCCGCTTCGGCGCGGAGCCCCCGCGGCCCGAGGTGGCGGAGCTGCCCTTGCGCTCGCTCTTCGAGGTCGCGTTGGACAACGCGGTGGAGGGCTGCGTGCGCGAGACGTTCGGGGCGCTGATGGGGCACTACCAGGCGCTGCACGCGCGGGACACGCAGGTGCGCGAGGCCATGACGCGCATCGCCGAGGACGAGACGCGGCACGCCGGGTTGGCCTGGGACATCGACCGCTGGGCGCGCGAGCAGCTGCCCGCCGCCGAGCGCGCCGCCCTGCGCGAGGCCCAGCGTGAGGCGGTGGTGAGGCTGCGAGAGGAGGTGGCGCTGCCGCTGGACGCCGCGCTCGTCACCGAGGCGGGCATGCCCGCGCCGGAGGTCGCCGCCTCCCTGGTTGCCACGCTCGAGCAGGAGCTCTGGGCCTGAGCGGACCGGCCTGGGATGGACTCCGCGGTCAACCCAGCGCGGATGGACGGGTGAACCCTGAACACCCTCCGGTTGAGCGTGGGGGCGGGGCCCCGCAAAGGCGAGGGCCGCGCCGTGGGGGTAAGTCCACGAAGCGGCCCTCGAGGCCCGATGCCTGAGTCGGCTAAAGCTCAGGCCGGTTGTAGGCCCACTGCTACCCTACGGCCCGGGACTGACAGCCCCAGGCCTGGCCACCGTCACCAGGCGTAAGCTTGGCCGTTGTACCAAAACCCTCCATTGCCTCCACCTGCCGCGTTGCAGAAGGACATCGCATACGACTCACAAGCCGAGTAGGTGCTGGTGCGGATCGCAGAGGTTCCTGAGCTTGGGTACCAGCACTCGACCCTGCAGTTTTCGTAGTAGGTGGACGCCTGCACCTCGGCGGGCGACTGCTCATTCTGAAGGCCGCCTTCCTCTTCGATTCCGCCGCACGCCGAGAGCCCGAGGGTGAACAGCAACGCCACGAGGGTACGCCGCATAGGTGCCTCCTGAAGCTGGTGAAGGACATGAGGGTAGCCACCTCCACCTGGGCCGTCCACGGGCGCGTGCCAGCAACTGCGCTGCCTCACGCCGCCGCCGCTGGCGCTCTCCTGCCAGGCGGCCCCCGTGCCACCACGAAACTGCGAGGGCGAGCCGGCGGGGAGGCACCCAGAAACGACCCGCCGACCCAGCGCCCCAGGGCTCACAACGCGCTGCACCTGCCACGCCGCGCGAAGGGCAAAGAACCCCACCAGCACCCTACGCCAGCTGGCTGACAGCGCGGGCTCACTTCGCGGCGACGGGTGGGCGGGGCTGCTCCGCCGCCGCCTCCTGCCAGCGCTGGCGCTCGCCCAGTTGCGGCTCCAGCACCTCCACCTGGCCCAGCGCGTTCAGCCCCAGCGCCGCGATGAGGCTCAGCAGCGCGAGGATGATCAGGAATCCCACGTGCGCGTGGGAGCGGGAGCCGGGACGGGAGCGGAGTGGCGCGGACATGCAGATACACCCTTCCCCTGAGCGGGGAGATTCGTCCGGGCCGAACGATTCTTGGCTGGCTGTGGCGGCTTGAGCTTCAACACCACGCGCTCTGGGGCGGCGCTCGCGCAGGGGCCAGGTGCGCACTCGCCGTGGGCAAGCCCAGGTGCTCCACAATCGCTCTCACCCCTGCTGCTGCCTTCACGGACGCCAACACCCTTAAGCCTGCCTCCACACCTCAAGCACGTGAACACATCCAGGGCGAACGTCCTTTTCAGCAGCCCGGCCCAGTCCAAACGGGGTGTGCGCTCCTTGCTCGGCTCCTCCACCGTCGCGGCAAAGGCGGGGCTCTCCTCCGTAAGCCCCGGCTCCGCCCCTGCTTGAGGGAGCGGCCCTCCTCGGCCCCTCTGCTCCAGCCCTCACCTTTTACTAGACAGTGGCATCGGCCGGAGGCGTTCGGCCTTCGAGCAAGGCGGCCACCGTCGGCCAACGGAAGGTCCATATCCTATCAGTGCTTCGGGCGTTCTTCGGTCGTGTCGGAGTCGAGGCGCGCGTCGCAGACAGGAGGAAGTATGGCTTGCCTAGCTCCTGCGCGATCTGGAGCTCGGTGAAGACCCCTTTGGATTGATGTGTTTGCTCGCCGCATAGCACAATAACGCACGCACTTTCACTGATCAGCTTTCGGGCTTCCTGTGTCCAGTTGTGCGGTACAGCCTGGGCGATCGAGGAGTCGACAAGCTTAAAGGGGCAGTCCGGTAGCTTCGATTGCTGAATGAGGTTTTGTTTGACATCGAGGTCGTCATAATCGAATGCAACGTAAACGCGCTTCTTGGTCATCTGGTCCTCTTCTGGATTGAGGTGCCGCTAAGAACAACTTCAGGTTGTTTGTTCGCTCACGATGTATAGGCCGCGCGCGTGGAACAACTTGCCGAGGCCACCGTCGGTGAGGACGTAAAGGCTAGGGGAGGTACCGAGGGCCTTCACGCCGCGCGGGAGCAGCGAGGCAAGCCGCAGCGCGCAATCGTCCACAGTCAAGCTTGGGTCGAACTGGTCGTCCACCACCCAGCCGGCCATCTCATAGAAGGCTTCCTCATGGAAGGCCTCGTCGAGCCTTTTGAGGCGGAACTCTCGCGCGAGGTTTTCGATCTGAAGGCTACGATGGGCATCCCGGGCGAGCTTCTCTGCGAGTACCTCGGCTAGGACCACCATGCGGGCATAAGATTGGCAGGCAGTGGCCTCGAGCGCCGCGCACAGCAAGAAGAACTCACGGGGCTCCATCTCGGCCAGCGCGAGCGTGAACTCAGGGACCATGCTCGGCGCGAAGATCAACCCGGCGTGAACGGCAAGCTTCGAAAAGATTCGCCGCAAGCCGGGGCGCCCGGTGAGGGAAGCGAGGAACTTCCCCTCCATCGCCCCCAGCCAGATCATCAGATCAGCGCTGAGGGCCCGGTCCTTGAGTAGTCCATCCTTGAGCCGCACCTCGATGAACTTGGTGTGGACCTCTTCCTGCTGCCAGATGAGCGTGAGCGCTTCCCAAGCGATCTGGGCCGCCGGCACATGTGGCTCTGGCAGACGATAGCTTCGCTCTGCCTTGCCATAAACATCACTGACCATCGCTTCGCGGCGAGCGGCGACGTGCAGCCAGGCACGCAGTTCGCCCTCCGGGTCCCCCTCGAATTTCGAGGAATATGCTTCGGCGAGCTTCTCGGTCTGCGACAGGATCTCTGAACTCAATGCCTTGAACTGGGTGACCGTCATGTGCCTTCTCCTAGACCCATTGTACTCTCTTGCCAGAAGGAAGGGACCTGGTCCACGGCGAATGTGCTTACGTCCGCTGTAATCAATTCGCTTCGCCATGCTTCTGGACAGGCCAGATTCGAGGAAGCTAGCGTTTCCCGCGATGCCAGCTCTACGGACCTATGACGTCTTCATCAGCCATGCATGGACGTATGGCGACGATTACTACCGGATGGTAGATATGCTTGATCGAGCACCCAACTTCGCCTGGAGGAACTTCTCTGTTCCAGAGGATGACCCGCTCCATGGTGGCACCGCGCGACAGCTCCGCGGAGGGCTCGACCGACAGATTCGCCGAGTCCACATCGTGCTGATGCTCTCGGGCGTGTACGCCACCTATTCGGACTGGATGCAAGAGGAGCTTTCCTTGGCCGGTGGCTATGACAAGCCGATCATCGGGATCTTTCCTTGGGGGAGTCAGCGTGCGTCCAGTGTGGTGCAGAGCGCGGCGCTCGAGATGGTCGGCTGGAACACCGCGAGTGTCGTCAAGGCAGTTCGTCGTCACGCAATCTAGGAGCTCTTATGGCAGATCCACGCGCCTTCATCAGTTTCGATTTCGACAATAATGAAACCCACAAGAACCTCTTCGCCGGACAGTGCAACAGCAAATCGCCTACGCCCTTCTCCGCACAGGACTGGTCGTCCAAGGAGCCTTTGCCACAGTCGAAGTGGGAGAAGCTCATCAACGAGAAGATCGGGCGATGCCATGTCATGTTCGTCTTGGTCGGCCCGGCCACGTACAGAGCGAGCGGCGTGGCGAAGGAGATCGCGATGGCCGTGGCACATCGTGTGCCCTTCTGCGGCGTCTACATTGATGGCGCAAATGCATTGACCCCCTTGCCCCCTGGCTTACCGCGAAAACGCTGTGTTGACTGGGACTGGGATCGAATCGCGGAGGCCGTTGACCAGATGATGGGGGAGGGAAGGAACGCGTGAGCCTCAAGAAAGCCGCACTCCTCGTCGGCATCGACGACTATCCCGGGGCCCCGCTTCCGGGCTGTGTCGACGATGCTAGTGCGATGGAGGTGTTGCTTACCAAGAACGAAGATGTCTCGCCGAACTTCAAGTGCGTGACGTTACTCGGGCCACTGCGCGGGACAGGACAGCGGATCACGCGCGTCGTGCTGCGAGATCAGGTCAAGGGCATTCTTGCCAAGAAGGTTGACATGGCTTTGATCTACTTCTCCGGGCACGGCACCGTGACGTCTCGTGGAGGATTCCTCGTGACCCAAGACTGGACCCCTGGTGATGAAGGTGTGGGCATGCACGAGATCGTTGAGGAGGCGAACAACTGCAAGGTCCCGCAGGTGACGATCATCGTCGATGCGTGTTACAGCGGCAAACTCGGGACGGCTCCGTCCATCAAGGAGGATCGAGCTGTGTTGCGCGAGGGCGTTGCCGTCCTCGCCGCGAGCTCTTCCGACGAGGTCGCCATGCTACGCGATGGCCGGAGCCTGTTCACATCGTTCGTTCGTGGTGCGTTGGAGGGAGGGGCTGCGGACGTCAAGGGCGAGGTGACGTCCGCGAGCGTCTACGCGTATGCAGAGCAGATCATGGGGCCGCTCGATCAGCGACCAATGTACAAAGCCAATGTCGCGAGGCTGGATGCGCTGCGAACGTGCATCCCAATCGTCGCCCCGGCAATCTTGCGCAACTTGCCGAGTTACTTTCCTACACCCGGTTATGTCTATCCTCTCGATCCGGCATACGAGTCGGACCACAAGCAGCATCCACAAGGCACAGTCCCTGATTCGAGGAAGGAAGCGATTTTTGCGGAGCTTCAGAAACTGCGAGACGCCCGGTTGCTAATCCCCGAAGGCAGGTCCCACTTGTTCTATGCGGCTATTGAAAGCAAGGCTTGCCGCCTGACGCCGCTGGGTCAGTTCTACTGGCGCCTCGCGAAGGAAGGCCGTCTTTGATCGCCGGGATCACGGGGCATCAGAACCTCGGCGATGCTCTTGAGTGGGTTCGCCATGCCTTGCGCCACGAGGTTACGCAACGTGTGATCACACGTGGGCTGACGAGCCTCGCGGTCGGTGCCGATCAGCTGTTTGCAGAGGTCCTGGCGACGACCGGGATCGCATACGAGGCCATCATCCCCTGTCAGAAATATGAAGAGGCGTTCACGGATGATGCTGCGCGTGACCGCCTCCATCACCTGCTCGCGAAATCGGCTTGTGTCAAGCGGCTTCCGTATGAACGCCCATCCGAAGAAGCATTCCTCGCTGCTGGCCAGTGCATCGTGATGCGTTGCGAGCTACTGTTCGCGGTCTGGGATGGGTGGCCTGCGCGCGGAACCGGCGGCACCGGAGATATCATTGCGTTTGCGAAGGCAAGGCGGCGACGGTGGGTGCATATCAATCCGGTCGAGCGGTCCGTGCGCGAGCAGCCATGTTAGCGCGGTGGTGATGGACGAGCATATTAATCGTCACATTTGACGTGTCGCGGTGAATTCTACTTTTTTCCCGACGGCTTATTGGGTGGGGGGCACCAGCCGTCATCGAAGACGCGCAGCAGATCACGTCGAGATCGTACGCCTAGCTTTGCGGCCGCACGTGTTAGAAGCACTCTCACCGTAGAGTACGCAATGCCGAGCTCGTAAGCGATGAGCTTATTGTGATGGCCGAGCTTTGCATATGCAAGCACCTGTCTTTCACGGACGCTGAGTACTTCGGGCCCTGGTGCACCGGGCGGGTTCTCGCGGGCGACGATGTATCTCCGGCCATCGAGCTCGACTCGGTCCAGGAGAGACCAGTGCCCGCTCACCAGTGCCTTGCGTACCTCAAGGGAGGCGTCTGGATCCGCCTTGAGAAGAGAACCTCGCGAAGCTTCGAGCGCCAGCACCGCACGCCGGAGCGACTCTCGTGCGGCTGGCGTCCGAGCAGTGCCGCTGGCATCGTGAACGCGTCCCTTGGGATCCAGGACCGCCTCGCTGGCCCCGTCTGCGTGCCTTGAGTCGCCGGCTCTCAGTGCGTGGCGGAGGCGCACCGCAGTCGCGAGATGGGCGGCAACTCTACCCCACCGTTTCTTCAGGGTGGGGGAAGCCCAGCCGATCTGCGGGCGTCCAGCGTGGAATCCGAGGCCTCGTCCCGAGGGCTCCGCAGCGGTGATCCAGATCGAATCGAACATGCCGAAGCGTTGTACAAACTTCTTCATATGCGGTTCGTTCCGGAACTGTTGGCGCATGCCCATGAGCTCGCTGCCGGTGATACACGGTCCGAGGCGGAACGGGCGAAGTCGAATCGCCGGATCCATCTTTGCAAAGACGGTTCCGTAGATGGCCTCTAGCTCGTCGGGTATTCCTAGGTGAAAACGTTGAACGATCCTTGGCTGAGCTCCCTCGGGCTTGATGTACTCGAACGCTGCAACCCCGAACCCTTGGTCCAGATGGGGACGCGCCGCGAGGGCAAGCTCTCGCAACCACTGTGCGTCCTGCATGTCGACCATGTATGCGACGTCTATGATGTCAAGGAGATTGAACGCGCTTGCTCCCATAGGTCCTCCCAGCGCGTAGAATATACGAATGGGTAGAAGTTGTGTTGAGGGGGAAGGGCTGGCGCAGAGAGGCCAAGGAGGGCATCTGACGGGGCCCCTCGGGCTGTGTACCATGCCGGTGGACAGGCCGCGCAGCCCAGGCCTGATGCGTTTGGATGTGGGTTGGAAGAAGGCTCCTGGGGAGGCGAAGTTACGCACTGAAGGGGTTGAGCGGAATCGGACATGACCGTCCAAGGCGCTTTTCTGATCGCCTCCCTGTTAGGTAGAAGGTGCTCGACACAGGGCGTGCAACCCGAGGCGGAGGGATGGGGCCGGCGAGCCTCATCCCCGAATGCCCCGCTCGACGATGGGAGCCGGAGTGGGGCACTACGAAGACGAGGACTTTCACGAAAGGGCCTTCCTCTGCTGGATGACTGGCTGGATGGATGCTGCCGGACGGCTCAGGCGCGGGCTGAGCGAGCGGCAGTGCGCCCGTCAGATAGTCGATCTGCTGCCACAGGCGCCGGAGTCCATCCGGGGCTGAGCCTCGGGGGAATGCGATCTACGTGGTGACGGACGGAGGAGTTGGCGCGCTCGCCAGGCAGCAGGGCATTGAACTCGTGGTGGTGGTGGAGTAGTCCATGTTCAACGCGAGCAGTGAATGGCTGGATAGGATGCGAAGCGTCGGCGACCCCGGCGTGGACGAGTTGATTGCCGAGCACATCGGGAACCGAGGCCCGGAGTTCCTGGATCGCTTGCTGGGGGAGTTGTTTCGCACCCAGCGGATGCCCGAGGCCGATCCCATGATACGTCGCTACCTGACGGCGCTGCCCCGGATAGACATGGTGGATCGGGACGTGATCGCCAGAGGGCAGCACCTTTTCGGTCTCTATGGACCAGAGGTGCTCATGATCCTGGGCTCCTATTCCCTGCCACTGGCCTACGCCGCGGGCCACGGTGTCCAGGTGGTCTATCGCTCACGCAGGCTGAAGGACGATCCCATCCGCCGTCTCTGCGATACGGCGCAAATGGTCGTGAATGTCATGCAGCCAGGTGAATTGGAGGAGGGAGGGGTGGGCTGGCTCGCGACGCGCAAGGTCCGGCTGATTCATGCGCTCGTGCGACGGCGGGTCCAATTGGACGTCGCTAACCCCTGGCACGCAGAGTGGGGGTTGCCGATTAATCAGGAGGATCAGGCTGGAACGTTGCTGACCTTCTCGATCGCCACCCTGCACGGGCTCAGGAGAATGGGGGCGAGGGTGACAGCGGTGGAAGCAGACGCTTACATCACGGCGTGGTCTTCGGTGGGACGTCTCCTCGGAGTGGACCCCTCGCTTCTGCCCTCAAGCGAGGAGCAGGCAACCTTCCTGGCGCTGCGGATTGGCGAGCGCCAGGTCCGTCCCACGCTGGAGGGACGTCAACTGACAGCGCAGTTGCTGAGTTCGGTGCAGACGCTGTTCCCAGTCCCGGGATATGCCGTGAGCCTTACCCATTTCTTTCTTCAAGATACAGTCTTTGGAAAGAATGTGGCTGTGGCCCTGGAACTCCCGAATGCGAACTGGACAAGGTGGTTGGTGGCAGTCAGGGCGGCCCTGAAGCGGACGATCCTGCGCTGGCTGAACTGGGTTCCGGGGGCCCGGCGACGTCGCAGTTGGGTCGCCAGACAGTTCGCCCAGCGCATGATTCTCCGCAAGCGTCCGGATGCGGATACTCCCTTCGAGGTGCCACCGACCTTCAGGGAACGTTGGGGCCTGCACGCGGACCGGTAGCTCCGGTATATCAGGCTTAAATCCGTTCAGGGGCAGCCTTGCAGAGGCTCGACTTTTGGCCTGGACGGTGATGCCCTCTGATAGGACTTACCCGAGTGGCTTAGCAGCGCAGCCAAGTTGGCCTTCACTGCCTCGTACAGCACCGTCCCCTCCGGCTGCCTCCGCGCCAGGGCACACGCTACTGTCCGCCTCCCACGGGGTTCTCGTGAGCCCTGGGAGACCGGGGAACTCAGGCCGCTTGTGTCCAATCAGATTGCCCTTGGTGGGCCGCATGTGCCCCCAGTGTGCGCCTCCAGCGGGGATGAGAACGGGACGAGACGGGACAAAACGAGATGGGGCGGCAGAACGAACCGATGAGAGATCAAGGCGTTAGCTGGTAACAGCGCGACCTACTTGGGATTTTGCTTTCACCTTGATGCGAGTTCGATTGCCGCCGCCTCGAAGCAGCACTGAGCCCCGTGGCGCCTCGTTGATGGCGTCCACACTCCGTGAGAGAAGGCAGCGGCGTCTTCCACTCCGCGTGCCGCGGGAGGACCGAGCGCCCCGAGGAACCCATGCACCCACTGGCCCCAGGTACCCAGGTAGGAGCGTGGCGCGTTCAGGCCCTGCACGGCCAGGGCGCCTTCGGGGCGCTCTACCGCGCTGTCAGCGTGGACCCGCAGCGCCCGGAGCCTGTGGCGCTCAAGGTGTCGCTGTCCCCGTGGGATCTGCGCTTTGGCCGCGAGGCGAAATTGCTCTCGCGCCTGAGCCTGCCGGGCGTGCCCCGGCTGCTGGATTCGGGCGTGGTGCGCCACGCTTCCGGGAACGAATACGCCTTCCTGGTCATGCAGTGGGTGGAGGGCACGCCCTTGTACGCC
>DATHBR010000094.1:0-3487 GCA_035296065.1 Myxococcaceae bacterium
GGCTACTACTCGCGCGCGCGCAACTTCCACCGCGCCGTGCGCGAAGTGGCCGAGCTCCACGCCGGCCGCGTACCCGATGAGCCCGCCGCCTTCCGCGCCCTTCCCGGCGTCGGGCGCTACACGGCGGGCGCGGTGATGTCCATCGCCTTCGGGCGCGAGGAGGCGCTGGTGGACGGCAACGTGCGCCGCGTCTTCGCCCGCTGGACCGACGATCCCGCCCCCGCAGAGCCCGCCCTCTGGTCCCTCGCCGAATCGCTCGCCCCCGGCGCGCGCCCCGGCGACGTGAACCAGGCGGTGATGGAGCTGGGCGCCACCGTGTGCGTGCCCCGCGCCCCGCTGTGCGGCGAGTGCCCGGTGCGCGCCCACTGCCGCGCCTTCCAGCACGGCACCCAGGCCGAGCGCCCCGCGCCGAAGAAGGCGAAGCCCACCCCCCACGAAGACACCGCCGTCGCCGTGATCGAGCGCGACGGCTGTCTCCTCCTGGTGCGCCGGCCGCTGGATGCGCGCCTGGGTGGCATGTGGGCCTTCCCGGCAGAGGTGCGCCGGCCCGGCGAGAGCGCCGCCGCCGCCGCCGAGCGCGCCGCCCGCGACGGCCTGGAGCTGGAGGTGCGCGCCGGCACCCCCATCGGCACGGTCCAGCACGCCTTCACCCACGTGCGCGCCAGCTACCACGCCATCCGCTGCACCCTCGTCGCCGGCGAGCCCCGCGCCCTCCGCTACGACGCCTGGGCCTGGGCCACCCCCTCCGGCATCGACGCGTACGCCCTCTCCGTCGCCCAGCGGCGCATCGCGGCCCTGACAGCGGCCTCACACAGAGACACAGAGGCACAGAGATGAACTTCTCTGTGCCTCTGTGGTGTGCCCAGCATGGGCGATGGTCCGGAGGTGAAAGTCCTCCCGGAACTTGGTCGTAGGGACCGAAGCGAGCCGCAAGGCGCCGACCGCGAGGGGAGCGCTGAAAGAAGCGGGGTAGCGAACCCGTCGAGCCGACGAACAGAAACCGGATACGAGGCGTTGCCGAGCAGGGCGAGCGGGCCACATCCCGCGAAGCTCTCACGACCAAAGCTCAGGCGGCGTAAATCCGGCGGTTGTGCGGGGAAGGCCATCGTTCTTACCTGGGGAGATCTCGCCTCGCGCCTGAAAGGGCGACGCAGCGTGGAAGCACGGTGCGGAGCGAGAAGTCAGCAGAAGCCATAGTAGCCGGACGGGTGCATCATGCGCTTGGGCCCAACCCCGGCCGGTGAAGGGCCGAACGGAAAGGAGAGCGAGACGACGTTGCGCCTCGGAACGGCAATGCACCAGATGACCATGCAGATGGAGCTCCCGCTGGGAGATAGGGGTGAAGCCCCGAACACACGGCGGAGCGGTGAAGCCTGCCCGGCGGCGCAGGGAAACGAGCGCTCGGGAAACGACCCCCTGATGGAGCGGGTGGTCGAGCGCGGCAACCTGTTCGCAGCGTTGAAGCGCGTGCGGAAGAACAAGGGGAGTCCGGGCATCGACGGGATGCGCGTGGATGAGCTTGCCGACTATCTGCGGGAGAACTGGGAGCGGATACGAGCGACGCTGCTCGATGGAAGCTACCGGCCTTCGGCGGTGAGGCGGCAGGAGATCGCGAAGAGCGGGGGAGGGGTGCGGCAACTGGGCATTCCGATCGTGCTCGACCGGTTCATCCAGCAGGCAATCCTGCAGGTGCTGCAGCCGATCTTCGATCCTACGTTTTCACAGCACAGCTACGGCTTCCGGCCGGGGCGGCGGGCGCACGACGCAGTATGTCAGGCGCAGCGGTACGTCCAGTCGGGCCGCAGGTGGGTGGTGGACGTGGACCTGGAGAAGTTCTTCGACCGTGTGAACCACGACGTATTGATGTCGCGTCTAGAGAAGCGGATCGGGGACAGGCGGCTGCTCCGGGTGATCCGCCGCTACCTGGAGGCTGGAGTGCTGGCTGAAGGCGTGGTGGTGGAGCGGCACGAGGGCACGCCGCAAGGCGGACCCCTGTCGCCGCTGCTGGCGAACGTGCTTTTGGACGAAGTGGATCAGGCGCTGGAGCGGAACGGGCACGCGTTCGTGCGCTACGCCGATGACTGCAACGTGTACGTGCGGTCGGAGCGAGCGGGCGAGCGGGTGATGGAGCACCTTCGGGGGCTCTACGCGAAGCTGCGGCTCAGGATCAATGAGGACAAGAGCGCGGTGGCGCGTGTGTGGACCCGCAAGTTCCTGGGCTACAGCTTCTGGGTAGCCAAAGGGCGAGAGGTCAAACGCCGTGTCGCGCCCAAGGCCCTGGAAGGATTCAAAGAGCGCATCCGGCAGATCACGAGCCGGACCGGAGGGAGGTCACTGCCGAAGGTGGTGGAGGAGCTGCGGACGTACCTGCTGGGCTGGAAGGCCTACTTCCGACTGGCGGACACACCGGGGATCTTTCGCAGCCTCGACCAGTGGATCACCCGAAGACTGCGGATGGTGCAACTGAAACAGTGGAAGCACGGACGCACGGTGTACCGGGAGATGAGAACTCGGGGAGTCCCCGATCCGCTTGCCCGAGCCGCCGCTGCACATGTGCGACGCTGGTGGAGGATGTCCAGCCACGGTGCGCTGCACACTGCCCTGCCGGGCAAGCACTTCGAGAAGATGGGCCTGCTCCGGCTCGCACCGCACTGACCTCAACTTTCCGAACCGCCGGATGCGGACCCGCATGTCCGGTGGTGTGGGAGGGGTGCAGCCGGGATCACCGGCTGCCCCCTATCCCGATTCTCTGTGTGGCCAATCAGTTTACCACTGGATGGTGCCCTGCTTGCTCGTGTCCACCTGCTCGGCGTCGCCGGAGAACAGGAACTTCTCGGTGTTCTCCAGCAGCAGCTTGCGGGCGTCGGGGTCGCGCAGGTTGAGGCCGTAGTGGTTGATGAGCATCGTCTGGTGCTTCAGCCACTGCGCCCAGCACTCCTGGCAGATCTCCGCCTGGATGCGCTTGCCGAAGTCGTTGTTGAACGGCGCGAAGGGAAGCGCCGGCTTGGTCTGTCCGCAGCGGACGCAGGAAATCTCGGCCATGGTGGTCCTCAGATCGTGTCGGGCACCCCGCGTGGTGCAGAGTGCCCCCGGAATCTAGCTTTTCGGCCCTTCGCCGTCCATCCGACCCGCCATGCCCGAGCCGATCCCCGCGCGCCTCTCCGACGAGGGCCGCACCGCCACCTGGAACCCCGCCCTCACCCGCGCCGCGCACGTGGTGCTGGAGGTGGCCCTGGCGAACGGCGCGCGGGAGGAGCGGCGCTCCATGAACAGCGGCCGCGCGCGGGTGCGCGAGGGGATCGTGGAGGACGTGCGCTTCTCGGGCCACGGGTGCGCCATCTCGCAGGCCGCCGCGTCCATGATGTGCCAGCACGCCGTGGGGAAGTCGTGGGACGAGATCCACACCGTGGCGAACCGCTTCCGCGAGCTGGTGCAGGGGAACGAGGAGGCCGCCCGCGACCGCTCCCTCGGCGACATGCGGGCCCTG
>DATHBR010000095.1:0-12825 GCA_035296065.1 Myxococcaceae bacterium
TGCCCGGTTCCTCCTGCTCCTGGCACCGAGAGCGTAGTGGGCGTGACGCTGTAGGCCGATGAACCCATGCCCGTGAACGTCGGACTGTTGAGGGTCAGCGTTCCGCTTCCCGCGTTGGTCACCGTCACCGTCAGTGTCGGGCTGGGGGTGGCTCCTACCCTCTGCTCCCCGAAGGCGAGTGTGGTGGGGTTCAACGCAACGGTGGGTTGCACTCCGGTGCCCGTCAGGGAAACGGGCACCGACTCGGCCGCCCCGCCACCCTGCGGAGTGCTGGTGAGGGTGAGGGTGGCAGGGGCACCACCCGGAGCCGTAGGATTAAATGTCACCGTCAACGTCTCACTGGTGCCCGGATTCACCATCAGCGTGCTGGGGTTGACGCTGTAGAACGCAGAGCCAGAGAGGCTGTGAGTAATGTCGAGAATAGCCGAGCCGATGTTGGTTACTGTCAGCGTTTCCTGTTTGGGGGCGGCTCCAACGGGCTGTTCTCCAAAGGGGAGTGATCTCGGGCTCACCTCTGTGTTGAACGCGACGCCAGAGCCACTGAGGGGCACATTCAGCGACGGAGCGTTCGCAGAATCATTGGTGATCGTGAGGACGCCCTGGATAGGCGCTGTCGTCACGGCCCCGGGGCGGAACGTCACCGAAAAAACCTGCTGCCCGGTGAGCGGAGCCAGCACGATCGGTGAATTGGCAGGGATCTGCGGAGTGACAGTGAAGAGCGTGCCGTCAGCGTTGGGATAGACAGTGGAGAGAGCGGTGAGGCGCAGGGGCGCCTCGCCGGTATTCTTCACCGTCACCGTCTTGACCGCGCTGGTGGTACCCGCCTTCTGGTTGCCGAAGTTCAGTGCCTGAGGCAAAGCCTCGATGTGCCGTTCAGCGAGCGTCAGGGTCAGTACCACATGAGAAGCACAGTACCTGTCCGTGTCAGGAACAAGCGTGATGCTGTTATTTGAGGTGTAAAAGTATTGCGATGGGCCGACTTGGCTCTCACGGGGGGTCACCGGTGCGCAGTCGGTAGTGGGCGAGGTACACGCCCGGTTCGTGACCTGGAAAGTAGCGCCAAGTTGGAGAGCATTCAGCTTGACTCCAACGTTCGTCGAGCCGCCGGTATGGCGGCCAGCGCCGTACACCTCTGCCTTGGCCGCCGTCACCAGGTAGCCACTGGGAACGAGGGGCTGCCCATCGTCAGCCGTATTCGTGAAGGTCTTCGTCCAGCCTGCGGCGCCTGCGTTGAAACAGGCATATTCATTACCGGTGCGACACTGCAGGCAGGCTGTAGATGGGACGGGGTCGTCGTCGTCCGCATAACCCCATGTAATGGTCTTGGAGCGAGTAATGAGCGCCTGGGAGGCTGTGGCCAACGAGACCCCTGCGGTGGGAACTCTTGGGGCCTCTTCTGTTGGCCCACACGCGATGAGCAGGCCAAGAAACAGCACGGCCACGAGATTGCATCGGAACACTTGTTCCTCCCCACACAAAGTGTGTCCGGACTGTAGCCCAATAATCGGTTTGAGGAAGAGCCCCTCATGAGTTCTCAGGCCACAGCCTGCCTCCCTGTCCTGCACCCATGCCAGGCACACATCAACCCACCTGGGGCGGATGGTAGATCCGCGGCCTGCGGGTGTCCTCGTCGATGGGGTTCCCGTTCTCGGCGCTTATTGAGGGCAGCCCAACCCTGGCTCCCTGGTCCCAGGGCAGTTAAGTGCTCGGAGTCCTGCTGAACCGGTTAACACGAGGCACTCACCGGGGTTGAGACCCGAGCGGCGATTCCTCAAGCCGCGCGCCGCGCCCTCATGTTCCCCCCGCTGCGCGCGCAGGCGCGTTCGAGCGCGCGTTCGCTGCTATCGTCGCCAAACACCCTCGCCGCGTGGCCAATCCGTCCTATGATGCAAGGTGTCGTTGGAATGAAAAGGAGCTTCCTGTCCATGAGTCTCAACAAGGCGTGCCTCTGGCTCTCCGCGCTACTGGTGCTGGGAGGGTGCCCCGGCCCCGAAGAGGAGAAGCCCCGGCTAAGTGCCGTGGAGGTGACCTGTACTCCCGCCTCCGTGGTAGCGAGCCGTCCCGCCCAGTGCACCCCCAGCGCCAAGGACCAGGACGGCAACCCCTTCACCGTCTCCAGCTATCGCTGGACGTCCAGCAACGAGGCCGTGGCGACAGTAGACGCGACCGGCAAGGTAGCCACTTCCACCGCGGGAACGGCGACCATCAGCGCGAGTGCCACCGCCGACGGTATCACCCAGCAGGGACAGGCCACCCTCACGGTCACCCAGCCCATTGTGCACGCCACCTCCATCACCGCCAATGAGACCTGGCGCGCCGTGGACAGTCCCCACATCGTGCGCGGGTCCATCGAGGTCACTGGCGCCGGTGCTCCCACCCTCACCCTCGAAGCCGGGGTAGAGATCCGCTTCGAGCAGGACGCCGAGTTGCGCATCACGCAGGGAGCGCTGCGGGCGATGGGAACTCAGGAGGCGCCGGTCCAAATGGTGTCCAGCCAGAGCACGCCCACCAAGGGCCACTGGCGAGGCCTGGTGTTCGCTGTGGCAGGGAGCACTTCGGAGCTGAACCACGTCACTCTGAGTCACTGCGGGCGGTCGTCGGGAGAAGGCGCCTGCGTCGCACTGAAGAATCAGGCGGCGCCAGTGCTTCGCCAGGTCAAGGTGCAGAACAGCGGCACCATGGGAGTGATGGTCGCCGACAGCAGCGCCTTCGGAGTTGGGTCGACCGCGCTCAGTGTTTCCGGGAGCGAGGGCTACGCTATCCACATCAGCGCGAATCAGGCCGGTACGCTGCCCACGGGCGGTTCCTTCACAAGCAATACCCTCAACGCGGTTGAGCTTCGCGGCAATGTATCGAGCTCGCAGACCTGGCCCAACCCGGGCATTCCCTATGTGGTGAATCACCTTCTCAATGTCGAAAGCAGCGCCGGCCCCACCCTCACCCTCGCAGCCGGTACGGCCGTGCGCTTTGGGCCTGACGCCGGTCTGCTCGTCGGCCCTGACCTCCCCGGAGAGCTGATTGTAGATGGCACCGCCGCCGCGCCCGTCTTCCTCACTGCCAACGCGACCCAGCCCCAGCCTGGCCACTGGCGGGGCGTGCACCTGATGAGCGGCTCCTCCGGCACCAGTCGCATCTCCCACGCCACCATCGAGTATGCGGGCGCGACCGGCAGCATCGGAACGGGCAACCTGAACATCTACGGCAACGGCCGTGGCGGCGGCGCCCGCCCTGTCACCAACAACCTGGTGGTGCAAAAGGGCAGCGCCTACGGCGTCTACCTGCTGGAGTCGGGCTCGTTCGGCACCGGCTCCTTCATGTTGAGCGCGCGCGATAACGGCAATTACGCCGTTTCCGTGGAAGCCAACTATGTCGGCACGCTGCCCACGGGCGGTTCCTTCACGGGCAATGCCCCCAACGCCGTCGAAATCCGCTGCTGCAACGTGGTCACCACCCAGACTTGGCCCAACCTGGGCATTCCCTATGTGATCAACGCCAACATCGACGTGGTGGGGAGTTCATCGGCCACAACGCTGACTGTGCCTGCAGGCACAGTCGTCCAGTTCGGTCAGGACCTTGCGCTTCGGATTGGTAACGAAACGCAACCCGGCTCCCTCGTCGCGAAGGGGACCGCGGCGGAGCCGATCCGCTTCATCCCGGCCGGGTCCACGCCCGCCAAGGGGCACTGGCGCGGGTTGCACTTCTGGAATGCTGCTGGAAGCGAGCTCGACCACGTCACCGTCACCCATTCCGGAGCGACGGGCAGCATCGGCATGGGCAACGTGAACGTGTACCGGGAGATTGGTGCATTCATGACCAACAGCACGCTCAGCGACTCTTCCGGCTGCGGCGTCACCGTGAGCAACGGTACCCGCCCCAACACCACCACGGTCACAACGAACTTCACCCTGGCCACCTACAACAACACCCTTGCCAACAATACCGCTGGGACGCAGTGCATCAACTGACGGCTCTAGGTTGAAGTCGCCATGCTCGCTCCTGCCGCCGAGGACGGCGTCAGGAGCGTCCCAACGGCCAAGCGTAGTACCCCAAGCCAACCAGGCAAGCTCACTCCGCAGGCAGCTGATGAGGGGTGCTTGTCTCTGCCCACATAAAGAGCGGTAGACTTGGAGCCGAGTAGATTGCTCCAGGGGGGAACCGCTCCGGCGTCTCCGCAGGTCACTTCCTGCCTCTCTCCCAGGAGCAGCTAGAGAGAATACATGCGTCTACCTTCATCCACCCGGGGAGCAGTGACGGCGGCACTGCTGGTGTGCTCAGTAGCTTCCGCTCAAGAAGAAGGCCCCGAGCAACTGCCGGGCTTCGACCTAGAGCGCCTGGAGACGAACGTAGGCCGTGGCACGCTGCTGGTCGGTAATGGCGAGCTGATGGTGCCCGGAGGCCTGAGCATCAACCTGATGGGGCACTACCAGCGACTGCCCCTGACGGTGAACGATGGCGTCACGGATGTGCAGGTGGTGCGCGGCCGGGCGACGTCCCTGCTGTCGGCCAGCTATGGCGTCTTGTCGTGGCTCGAGGTCGGAGCCCAGGTGCCGTTTGTCCTCTGGCAGCAGGGAGATGATCCCACCGAGGTGGGACTGGCCCGATTGTCGGCCCAGGGGCTGGGCACGCCCATGATTCAGGCGCGGCTGGGACTGATGTCCCAGCGCTACCGGCAGCCCATCGATCTGGCCGCGGACCTGGGCGTGGGGCTCCCTGTCGGCACCGAGCCAGCGCTGGCGGGCGATTCGGGCCCGCGCTTCCTCGCGCGGCTGGTCGCCGGCACCAACCTGGGCTGGCTGCATCCCTCACTTGAGGTGGGAGTGCTCTTTCGCCCCGCCATCGTACTGGACCCCTCTGCGGGCGCGGCCAAGCGCGCAGCGACCTCGGAGATCCGCCTGGGGGCCGCGGCAGCCACCACGGGCAAGGGGCTGCGAGGAGAGCTGGCCCTGCGTGCCATGCTCGCCCCTCAGGTCTCGATGGAGCTCATCGGCGGCGCGCGCTTCCCGCTGCTCGTCGGGCTGGACGCCTTCGTCCAGGGTGGCCCTGGACTGGGAGGCGCGCCGGGCACACCGCGCTTCCGCGCGCTGGTCGGTGTCTCCTACCGCAGCGAGCCCCCTCCCCGGATCTCCATCATCGAGGAGAACGCGGACCGCGAGTTCCAGCTCACGATGGCCAAGCCGCCGGAGCAGCCTGAAGACAACCGGGTCCGCCCCACCGGTACCTGGGAGTTCAACAGGGTCACCCGTGACGACGCGCGCAAGGCGCTGGCGGAGAGCGCCTCCCAGGAGCCGCTGCGCCCCTACCAGCCCACCGCGCAGGAGCGGCTCGTGCTCCGGGGACAGATCCCCTTCCAGCAGGGCAGCGCGGAGCTGTCAGACGTAGTGCCGCTGCTGGACCAGGCGGCGCTGCGGCTGTTGGAGCAGCCCAAGGGAGGCCTCATCATCATCGAGGGGCATGCGGACACCGAGGGCACGGACTCGACCGATCTGATCATGTCCCTGCGGCGGGCCCAGGCCGTGCGGCGCTACCTGCTGTCCCAGGGGCTGCGCTCCTCGCAGGTGCAGATCCGCGGCTTCGGCTCGGAGTGGCCCATCAGCTCCCAGCCCGCCACGGACCAGGAGCGCCAGCTCAACCGCCGCGCCGAGGTGCTCGTCATCACCGAGAACGAGGCGGCAACGGCCACCACCCAGGTGCCGTAACGCCCTCTGCTCCCCCACCCCCTGCTGGCGGGGGGAAGCGGGGCGGCTCAGCGCTGAGACGGGATGATGCCCATCTTGATGAAGAACCGGGTCTTCCGCTCCAGCTCGCGCTGAAGGTCCTTCAGGTGCCGGGTCGTGTCGCGCGGAACCCCACTGGCGGACGGGCTCACGCGCACCGGAAGGAGCGAGGGCGGGCTCAGGCTTCTGCGCTGCTCCACCGAGGAGCGGTGAGCGTCCCGCTCGGCCGGAGCGCTCCGGGGCTTGGGCACCACCGACTGACGAACGGGCAGCGGCGGCACGCGCTCGTCCACCGCGCGGCCATAGAGCCATACTCCACACCGCCAGAGCACATCATGGCGCTGGCTCAGCAGCGTCCAGAAGCGATCGCGCAGCTCGATGACCTTGAGCAGGGACGGCCCGGCCCCGTCGCCCGTGTCCGGCTGCTGCCCGAGCATCACTCTGAGCTTTTCGGCGAGCTGCTCCGCCTCCTGGATGTCGGAAGCCGACACGGGTGAGCGGCCAGTGATTCTCGCCTCGTTCCTTCGAAACACCGCGGCGAGCTCCAGGCAGTCCTCCAGAACCGACTGCTGCGCGTACATGCGGACTTCATCGATGTCGGAGTCCTGCAGAAGGTTGGCCTCGGCCAGGGCCTCGGCGGCCTTGCGCAGCTTGCGGCGCATCTGCTGCGCCCGCTCGAACAGCATCCCGAAAGAGGCGGGCCGCAGCTCGCGCTGGACCTGGAGCGCGGCGAAGGCCAGCCCCTGGACAAGCCGCGGCAGCATCGACAGCTCCACGACATTCACATTCGGCAGCTTGCCAATGACGACCGCTCCACCGCCCAGCACGCTCTCCACGCCACGCGTCACGTTGGTGTAGGCGAGCACGATATCGGCACAGCACTCCTCGATGAGGGAGGGCTCGATGGCGCTGGCAGCGGCGAGGAACGATTCGTAGGCCGTCTGTGAGCTGATGCTCTCGAGTTCGGAGGTATCCGCTGACGCGTTTTCCGGTGTTTCGGGTGAGCTGGTGCCATCTGCCTCGGCCATGCGCGCAGACTACCGAGCGCACCCCAGGGCTGCAACGCGACGGCGGACCACGCTGTTCCGCCTATGCGCCACCTGGCTTCCCGAAGGTAGGATGGGCGGCAGCATGTCCCCCCTCTCTGGAGAGCAGTTCGGCCGCTATGAGCTGGTGTCCCAGCTGGGCCGCGGCGGCATGGCGGAAACCTACCGCGCCCGCCTGCTGGGCGAGGCGGGCGTCACCAAGCCCGTGCTCATCAAGAAGGTGCTGCCCGAGTTCGCCACGGACCAGGCCTTCATCGACATGTTCATCAGCGAGGCGCGCATCTCCGCCACGCTTTCTCACGGCAACATCGCTCAGGTTTACGACTTCGGCCGCGTGGACGGGGAGTACTTCCTCGCCATGGAGTATGTGGACGGCCAGCCGCTGCACCGGCTCATGAAGCGGGCGGGGCGCTCGGGGCTGTCCGCGTTGCCGGTGCCCCTGGCTACCTTCATCGCCCTGGAGCTGTGCCGCGGCCTGCACTACGCCCACACCCGCACGGACTCCAGTGGCAGGCTGCTGGGCATCGTCCACCGCGACATCTCTCCGGACAACGTCCTCATCAGCTACGAGGGCCAGGTGAAGATCGTCGACTTCGGCATCGCCAAGGCCCGCGAGCTGCGCGGCTTCAACACCGAGCCGGGCGTGGTGAAGGGCAAGTACCTCTTCTTCTCTCCGGAGCAGGCCCGCGGCGAAGAGGTGGATGCGCTCACGGACGTGTGGGCCACCGGCATCGTGCTCTACGAGATGCTGTGCAGCCGGCTGCCCGTGGACGATTTGCCCCACGTGGCGGTGCCCAAGCTCGTCCGGGGTGAGTTCCCCCGCCCCTGCGCGCTGAGGCCGGACCTGCCGCCCGAGCTGGATGCCATCGTCATGCGCGCCCTGGCGGTGAACCGTCAGGAGCGCTTCGAGTCCAGCCACGCCTTCGGTGAGGCGCTCACGGAGTTCCTCTACTCCACCACGCCGCGCTTCTCGGCCCTGTCGCTCTCGCACTTCGTCCAGGAGCTGTTCCGCGAGGACCTGGCCACCGTGGGCCACCAGGTGCAGGTGCCTGGCTCATTCAAGGAGCAGATGGCGCAGTGGCGCAGCCAGCTGTCCACCGCCGTCAGGCCCAGCCAGCTGCCCACGGCCGTAGGGCCCACCGCGGTGCTGCGCACCCCGTCTCCGCTGCCCTCCTCCATCCCCACCGAGGCCCATCCTCCGCCGCGCTCCCTCAAGCCGCTGTTCCTGGGCGTGGGCGCGGCCGCCGCCATCCTCGGCGCCGCGCTCACCGCCTTCCTCCTGGTGAAGGCCCCAGCGTCGCCCGCGGCGGCGGAGGCCTCCCGGCCCCAGCCGCCGGAGCCGCCCAGCACGCCCTCTCACACGCCCGCCGTTGCCTCGACGGAGACCGCGGCGGCCTCCGAGGACACCGCGCCACCGGAAGAGCCGCCCCCGCCGCAGGAGCCCGAGACCACTGTCACGCGAGCCTCCGCCTCCTACCCCGTGGAGGCCATCCGGCTGGACTCACGCCATGACTTGATCGATCTCCGGAGCATTACCGAGGTGCTCGCGCTGGAGCCCGGCACCACCTACCGCGTCTCCGAGCCCGAGCCTCCCAAGGACAGCCCTCCGCTGTTCTTCTGGCTCGCGGGGCCTCATGTGCGCGCCAGTGACGGGGTGGGCGTGCTCTCGCAGCGGCCCCTCCAGGTGAAGGGGGCCAGCGCGCTCAAGCTGTTCGCCCTGCAGCCCGTGCATCCGGGCACCCCGGCGCGCCAGGTGCTGGTGGAGAACGTCCAGGCCAAGGCGCGTGAGAAGGTCGCCGTCGCCCCCACCACCGTCGCCAGCCTGGAGCGCGCCTTCGAGCTGAAGAACCTGGACACGGGCTCCACGTACCGGCTGCTGCTGATGCCCCTGGAGGGTGGCGCCTATACCCGCGGCCCCGACGCGGGCCCCGTGGAGAGCCTGGCCTGCGCGGCTCCAGGCCCCAACCGCGAGCAGCAGTTCCTCCTGCGGGAGGGAGCGACGCTCAACCTCTCGGGCGCCACCCACCTGCTGTGCGGGTTCATCGACGATGACCCGGCGGACAATCGGGGCGAGCTCCAGTTGCGCATCACCCGGACGAGCGGAGGGCCCGCCTGGCCCGTTCCCTCGCCCTACAGCCTGGTGGCTCCTGACAAGACGGGGGAGCTGCAGCAGACCTTCGAGCAGGCGACGCGGCTGTTCGGCGAGCGCAAGTATGACACCGCCGCGATCTTCGCCGAGCGGTGCATCTCCCTGGCTCCCAGGGACGCGGACTGCCAACTGCTGGCCGGCGCCACCTATGCCGCGATTCCGGGCCGCGTGGACCGGGCCGCCAAGCACTACCGCACCTTCCTGGAGCTGGCTCCCGAGCACTCACTGGCCCCTCAGGTCATCCAGAGCCTGAAGGAGCATGACGCGCGCTCTGGCGATCAGGTTCTGAAGTAGGCTCTCCGCAGGAGGTTCTTCGTGCAGGCGCTGCAGCTCATCATGAACCCCGGGCTGCCTGACGAGCAGGTGTTCCCTCTGCGCGAGGGAAACACGCTCATCGGGCGCGATCCCGAGAATCCGGTCTCCATCCTCCACAAGACCCTGTCGCGACAGCACGCCCGGCTCGACATCGCCAACGGCAAGGTGATGCTGGTCGATCTGCACAGCAAGAATGGCACCTTCGTGCGCAGCACCCGGCTGCCCCAGGGTGGCAACCGCGAGCTGCGCCCCGGTGACACGTTCCGGTGCGGCTCGGTCGACTTCAAGCTGGTCGCCGAGGACGCCGAGCAGAAGGTCAGCCCCACGCGTACGCACTCGGCCCGGGCCATCACCGAGATCTCCATGCGCGAGCTGTTGGGGGAGGAGCTCAGCCAGAGCTCCGCGCTCAAGCTGAGCGCCGTGCCCCCGGCGGAGCGCACGCGCGACAAGCTGCAGATCCTCCTCAAGGTCAGCGAGCTGATGTCCTCGCCCGGCACCATCGACACGCTGATGGAGCGCGCGTTGGATCTGGTGTTCCAGATCCTCGACGTGGACCGGGCCGTCATCCTGCTGGTGGAGCAGCGCACCGGCGCGATGCTGCCCCGGGTGACGCGCACGGCGGAAGGCAAGAGCTCGAGCACCAACATCTACAGCAAGCACATCGTCAGCTACGTGCAGCACAACGGCGTGGCGGCGCTCTTCGCCGACGCGCGGCTGGATCCACGCCTGGAGACGGCGGACTCGGTGATGCAGCAGTCCATCTACGCGGCCATGTGCGCTCCGCTCAAGGCGCGCACCGAGTTGCTGGGCGTGCTCTACGTGGACAACCTGCGCACCCCCGAGCGCTTCACGCCCGAGGACCTGGAGTTCCTGTCGCCGTTCGCCAACCTGGTGGCCATCGCGCTGGAGAACTCGATGCTCAACCAGCGCATCGAGCAGGAGGCGGTGCTGCGCAACAACTACCAGCGCTTCTTCCCGCCCAGCGCCCTGCGGCGGCTGGAGCAGTCCTCGTCGGGCATGGTGCTGGGCGCCCGGGAGACGGAGGTGACGACGCTCTTCTCGGACATCAGCGGCTTCACCAGCATGTCCTCGCGGATGCGGCCCACCGAGGTGGTGGACATGCTCAACGAGTACTTCCCCATCATGGCGGACATCGTCTTCGAGCAGGAGGGGACGCTGGAGAAGTACATCGGCGACGCGTTGATGGCCATCTGGGGCGCGCCCTTCGGGCACCCGGATGACGCGGACCGCGCGCTCTGGGCGGCGGTGCGCATGCAGCAGGAGCTGATGTCGCTCAACGAGCGCCGGCGCGCCCGCGGGCAGGAGGAGATTCAGATTCACATCGGGCTGAACACCGGCATGGTGGCCGCGGGCAACATCGGTTCCAAGCGCTTCCTGCAGTACGCCACCATTGGCGACACCACCAACGTGGCCGCCCGGGTGTGCAGCGCCTCCAAGGAGGGAGAGATCCTCCTCACCCAGAGCACCTATGAGCGCCTGGTGGACCAGAGCCGCTGGAAGCTGGAGCTGCTGCCGCCCGTGCAAGTCAAAGGCAAGGAAGCGCCGCTGACGCTCTACCGGCTCGACTGGAGCGTCGCGGGTACTCCGGGGCCCTGAAGCCGCCGCTACCTGGCGCGGCGCTCGGCCAGCGCGGTGTCCAGCAGCCGCTGCACCGCTCCGGTCACCCGGCGGTGCAGCGCGAGCAGCTGGTCCTTGTCCGCGGGGTTCACCGGGCCGTCCGCCTCCAGCTCGATGGGCTCGCCCAGGTGCAGGGTGATGCGTGACGGGAAGGGCGGAGACAGCGGCCACAGGCCCAGCGGCCCCACCCCCAGCCACAGCGGGAGCCGGCCTGGCACCTTCAGGCGCTTGCCCCAGGTGTACCCGTCATTGAGGCCCAGGTAGGTGTCATCCACGCCGCTGCTCGCGGCGGGCACCACCGGCAGCTTGTACTTGAGCGCCAGCCGCAGGTACCCCACCCGCTCGCCCCAGTCCACGCGGTAGCGCTGGAGCGAGCTGCGACAGCCCTCGCGCGTGCCTCCCGGGGTGACGAGGACGGAGTCTCCCCGGGCGACCGCCTGAGCCAGCTCCTCTCCATCCTCGGTGACGAAGCCCACGCCCTCCACGAGCCAGCGCAGCACGGGCAGCTCGCGCGCCGTGGCGTGCACCACCGGCCGGGACTGGCGGCCCCCGCGCTCCTTCAGCACCCCCAGCAGCATGCACAGATCATGGGCAATGGGCCGCCCGTGGTAGCCGGCGATGAGCGCGGAGCCTCGCGGCTGGTCCAGGTGCTCCAGCCCGCGCACCTCGAAGCGGTGGTAGCGCCGCATCAGGTTCCAGTACGAGAACCAGGCGGCGCGGGCCGCGGCGGGGCCGAGCTTCAGCTTGGGACTCAACGCTCTGCCTCCTTCAGCTGCTCACGGCCCTGCCCCTTACCAGCGCACGGCCGCGATGCAAGCGCTCAGCAGGGCAGAGGCCCGGGCGGCAGGAGCGACACCCGAAGGCGCGCTCCCGTGCCCAGGCTTCACCGCAACCGCCAGGCCCGCAGGCCTAGAAGGCGGCGCCGGTCGCGCGCTTGCCGCCCGAAGCCGCCAGGGCGGACATGGCGTTGTGCAGCACGAACCCCGCGTTCGGGTTGGTGTCCATGCTGCGGTTCATCGACACCCCATCCGCGGATGCCAACGAGCTGCCGTAGATGAAGGTGTCGACGTTACCGCCCGCCGCGTTCTTCAGCGCGACGGTGTCACCGGTGTTGCCCAGGCTGAGGTTGGAGGTGCTGGAGGCCACGGCGTTGGTCAGGCCCGCGGGAATGCCCGAGGCGCTGCCGAACACCACCACGGCCTTACCCGGAGCCAGCATGGTGCCCGCGGCGAAGGTGTGACGCACCGAGGTGGAGTCCCAGATCGTCCAGCCGCCGATGTTGACGGCGGAGCCGCCCACGTTGACCAGCTCGACGAACTCGCCCGAGGAGGCCGAGCCCGGCTCGTTGGCGAGGATCTCGTTGATCATGACGCGGCCGGGAGGCACCTCGCAGACGAGGCCATCGCCCGAGTAGCCGGGGTTGCAGGTGCACGTGCGCGAGCCGGGAATGTTGGCGCAGGTGGCGTTCGCGCTGCAGCCGCCATTGTTGTAGCCGCACTCATCGACGTCGGTGACGACGTAATTGCGGGTGACGGAGGTGGAGAACGTCTCATTCGGCAGGCTCGTCTGCATGTAGCCGGAGCCACTCGCGGGGCTGAGCTGAAGGCCCGAGTAGACGCCCGCCAGAATGCGCGCCACGAAGCGGCCATCCGCATCCGAGTAGCCATAGAGGTTGCCGTAGGTGCTCTGGCCGTAAGTCGAGCCGGACACCTGCACGTTGGGCACCGGCTGGCCCGCGCTGTTGATGATGCGGCCGTTGAGCACGATGTCCCCCAGCGTCACGTTCAGCTGGGTATTGGCGGTGATGCTCCGCTCGGTGGCAACGCTCTGCGAGCCATAGAAGCCCTGCGTGGAGAACTCCGCGCTGAGGTTGTAGGTGCCAGGCAGCAGGTACAGCACGTAGTTGCCAGACGCATCCGCCGTGGTGCTGGACGAAGCGCCCGCCGAGGTGGCGCTGGCGTAG
>DATHBR010000096.1:0-68664 GCA_035296065.1 Myxococcaceae bacterium
ATCACTCAGCACGAAGTCCCGGCTGGTGGAGACGGAGAACGTCTCGCTGGGCAGCACCGTCGTGGCGTAGGGACTGCCCGAGGACGGGCTGAGCTGCATGCTGGAGTAGACGCCCGCCAGAATGCGCACCACGAAGCGGCCGTCAGCGCCCGAGTAGGCGTAGAGGTTGCCGTAGGTGCTCTGGCCGTAAGTCGAGCCGGACACCTGCACGTTGGGCACCGGCTGGCCCGCGCTGTTGATGACGCGGCCATTGAGCACGATGTCCCCCAGCGTCACGTTCAGCTGGGTGCTGGTGGTGATGCTCCGCTCGGTGGCGATGCTCTGCGAGCCGTAGAAGCCCTGCGTGGAGAACTCCACACTGAGGTTGTAGGTGCCGGGCGCCACGTACAGCACGTAGTTGCCAGACGCATCCGCGGTGACGTTATACGAGCCGTTACCCGAGGTGGAGCTGGCGTAAATCCGCGCGTTGGCGGCCGCCGCCCCATCCGAGAACAGCACCTGTCCGCCCACGGCGACCTGCGCCAGGGCGGAACCGGGAAGTACCATCAGGGCCAGGGCGAGCAGGCCCGGTATCGTCAGTCGAGTCTTCAAGGTGATGCTCCGTTTCCCGATGAAAAAGCGGGTGTGGCTGCACAGAAAGCAAACCGGGCTGACATGGATCTCTCGCTAAGACCCAAGCCCTTGATTTTCTAGCAATACCACTTAAACCGCTTTCACGGCAATGAGCACCATTCCTGCCGGGCTCACCCTCCGGAGCGCACGAGCACCTGCACGTCCTGGCTGGGGTTGCCCTGCGTCAGCACGGGGATGGCCTGGGCGGCGGAGAAGCTCCGGGAGCCATCCGTGATGCGCGCGCGCAGCAGGTAGGTGGCCTCGGAGCGGAAGCGCTCACCGGGCACCGTCACGGAGAAGCGCAGGGGCACCTGGCCCGGGTTCGAGTACGTCTGCTGCGCCACGATGGACTCGCTGCCCCCCTGAGCGCCGGCCTCAACCACCTCCACCTGGAGCACGGCCTCGGGGGAGAGCGCGATGCGCTCGCGATAGAACACGGCGCCCGTCACTTCCATGGCGGACTGGGCCTGCGGAGCAGGAGGGTTCACGGTGGGCTCCGGGACGGGCTGGCTCGAGGCACAGCCGGTCAGGGTAACGGCAACGAGCAATCCAATGATCAGCTTCATGGAGCGCGTCATACCACTCCTGCCGCGCAACCAGGGAAGAGAGCGGCAAGAAGCAGGGCCCCCGGGAACATACGTCATACGGATCAGGCAGAATGTACCCAGGTGCTCATTCGAAGGGGGCACCTTGGAGGCACTTGGGGATGCGCATTCGCTTCTGGGGCACCCGTGGCTCCTTGCCAAAGCCCGGCCCCACTACCCTGCGCTATGGCGGCAACACCTCGTGTGTCGAGGTGCGCACCCCGGAGGGGGTGTGCCTGGTGTTCGACTGTGGCACGGGGGCCCAGGCGCTCGGCCAGGAGCTGATGGCGGGGCCCGGGCCCATCCGCGGGCACCTGTTCATCGGCCATACCCATTGGGACCACATCCAGGGGCTGCCCTTCTTCGCGCCTCTGTTCGTCCCCGGCAACGAGTGGGACATCTACGCGCCCAAGGGCATGGGGGGTGAGCTGCAACAGACGCTCGCCGGGCAGATGCAGTACACCTATTTCCCCGTGCCCCTGGAGTCGCTGGGCGCCACCCTGCGCTACCACGAGCTGCTCGAGCAGACGGTGCCGGTGGGCGACGCCTTCATCACCAGCCGCTACCTCAACCACTCGGCGCTCACGCTGGGCTACCGCATCGAAGTGGGCGGCGCCTCCTTCGCCTACATGACCGACCACGAGCCTCATGGCCGCACCCAGGCCTGCGGGCGCGCCCACTCCGAGGGCTGGCACCACCCCGAGGACAGCCGGCACGTGGCCTTCATCCGCGGGGTGGATCTGCTGGTGCACGACGCGCAGTACACCGCGGCCGAGTACCCGAACAAGATCGGCTGGGGCCACAGCACGGTGGAGTACCTGGTGGACATCGCCTGCGACGCGGGAGTCAAGCGTCTGGGGCTGTTTCACCATGATCCGATGCGCACCGACGAGCAGCTGGACAGGGTGGTGGAGGCGGCGCGTGAGCGGGCGGCACGGCAGGGCAGCAAGCTGGAGATCTTCGCCGCCGCCGAGGGGCAGATCATCGAGCTGGCCGCGAGCAAGTCGACGCCCGTCAAGCCGCGTCCGGAGGACACCTCCGTGGTGCTGCGGACCGGACTGTCCCCCGGCGAGCGTGCGCAGCGGGCGGTGCTGGCCATCCGCGACGAGCCCACGGCCCGGTTGGTGCGCGAGGCCCTGGCGGCCGATGACATGTCCTGCATCGAGGTCGGCTCGGTGTCCGAGCTGCCGCCGCTGCTGCTGCAGGAGCACCCGGCGCTGGTGCTCATCGAGCACGGCCCAGGCGTGCAGGACGGGCTGGAGTACTGCCGCGAGGTGCGGGCGATGATGGAGCAGAACATGCGCGACGTGCCCATCGTCCTGGTAGCGGACTCCGCGCGCTCCGAGGAGCTCGCCAAGGGCTATCTGACGGGTGTGACGGACTGGCTGCTGCGGCCCTTCAGCCCCGCGCACGTGCGCACCAAGACGCGCGCCTGGGTGCTGCGCACGCGCCTGCGCTGGATCCCGGCGGACATGCCCACCAATGAGCCCGCGCGGCTGGCGGCGCTCGAGCAGCTGGGAGTGCTGCAGGCCGGACGCGAGGATCGCTTCGACCGGATCGCCCGCATCGCCGCGCGGGTGCTGGACGTGCCCGTGTCCGCGGTGAACCTCATCGACCGGAACCAACAGGTGTGCAAGGGCATCAACCGCGAGGGGCCGGACATCCTCCCGCGTGACATCTCCCTGTGTGCCCATGCCATTCTGGGCGAGGACGTGATGGTCATCCCGGATGCGCGGCAGGACGAGCGCTTCGGGGACAACCTGCTCTTCACCCAGTACCAGTACCGCTTCTATGCCGGCATTCCGCTGCGGACCTCGGCAGGGCATGCCGTGGGCACGCTCTGCCTCTTCGACAACCGCCCCCGGCAGCTGGGGGCTACCGAGCGGCGGATGCTCGAGGACCTGGCCAACATCGCCGAGCGCGAGCTGGGCGAGGCGCGTGAAGACAGCTGAGCACCGCGCGGCATCGGCGCTAAGCTGGGTGGCCATGAACACCCATGGCACAGAGCGGCCCGAGCTTGGCAGGACGCAGGTCGTTGGGCAGCTGCGCGCGCTGGGCGTGCGCGAAGGTGGCGTCTTGCTCGTCCATACGTCCTTCCGGGCGGTGCGGCCGGTGGAGGGCGGTCCCCTGGGGCTGATCGCCGCGCTGCGCGACGCGCTCGGCCCCGAGGGCACGCTCGTGTTGCCCTCGACCAGCGGCGATGACGACACGCCGTTCGATGCGCGAACCTCGCCCGCGGCGGCGGACCTCGGCATCCTGCCCGAGCTGTTCTGGCGCCAGCCGGGGGTGCTGCGCAGCGCTCACGGCTTCGGACTCGCGGCGGCTGGGCCCCGGGCCGAGGAGATCGTCTCCGCGCCGCTGACGGTGCCTCCCTCATCGCCTGGAAGCCCCATCCATGTCGTCCATGAGTTGGATGGGCAGGTGCTGCTGCTGGGCGTTGGCCATGACGCCAACACCCTGCTTCACCTGGCGGAGGTCATCGCCCGTGTGCCCTATCGGGTCCCGCGCTATTACACCGAGCTGCGCGATGGGAGGCCTGTCCGGGTCGACTATGGCGAGAATGATCACTGCTGCCAGGGCTTCGCGCTGATGGACCCGGTGCTGCGCGCCGCGGGGCTGCAGACGGACGGCCCCGTTGGCTACGCACAGTCCCGGTTGATGCCCGCGAAGCACCTGGTGCGGCTTGCCGTCGATCGGCTGGACAGAGAGCCGCTCTTCTTCCTCCACCCGGCGGGCGCTGGCTGCGAAGAGTGCGACGCGGCGCACAATAGCCAGTCCCGAAAGTAAGCAGGCTGGAGGCCCCGAGGATCTCCGTCCCGCTCCGCTCAGGCCTATACTTCGAGAATGGCCCGCTCGCGCAGCGCACAATGGAGGCTCTCCAGTAAGTCCGCCTTCCATCTCGTCGTCTGGTGGCATGACGAGGAAGCCAAGGACACGCGCCGGCATGTCTCCCTCCCGGCGGCCCTCCAGCTGCTCGAGCGTTGGATGGAAACGCACAAGCTGGCGCTTCGGGAGATCGACGAGGCCCTGGGAGAGACTTCCTCCCTGTTGCTCTCAACGGGGGTGCGCACCGCGAGCGCGGAAGAGCGCAAGAAGCGGATCGCCGAGGCGCTCCGGTCACGCAGGCTGATTGTCCTGGGTCCTCCTGAAGCCGCGCAGGCCCCCGCGAGCCCGGGCTCGCCCGAAGCCTCACGCCCTCCTGCTCCCTCCGCCACTTCCTTCTCCGCACGGGTTCCCGCGGGCTCGGGAGGGGTTGGCCCCTCGTCAGCACTGGCTGTCGCGGGATTCTCCAAGCCCTTACGCGCTTCCGCGGCCTCGCGTGCACCCGGTGGCGCACAAGGCCTCAAGCACGCGCCTCCCGCCCCGCGTAAGTTCCAGGTCCCGCTCACCGAACCGATCAAGATCGAGTTCATCCAGGGAGACTCGACGACCGCCGAGCCAATCACCCAGTTCGTCAATCTCCCCAGGCAGCCTCAATGGGTAGACGGGTCTGCGGTGACCAGTACTTCCAGACTGGGGCGGCAGGTCGGCATCCGTATCTCCCTGGCCGAAGTGGGCTCGGACCCGGTGATTGTTCGTCTCGAGCCGACCTCCCAGACCACCAATGTCACCTATGACAGCAGCGAGCTTCGGACCAAACGCTTCACCATGGTCGATGCCTCCGCGAGCAAGAGTTACTCGCCTACCTCTCTCTCGGTCCAGGTGCCCGAGGACGACTTCACACTCCCAGTCGCGGGCGGAGACGAATACCGCTTCGTCGTCAGGCAGGGCCTCAATGAGGCGCGAAGCCAGGTCGTGAAGACCGAGCGACTCATCTACTGCCTCGAGATGGTCAGTCGCGGCGCGACACGCCCCATCTCCGACAGGATCATGGGGAGGATCAAAGAGAAGTTCCAGGACCGCGGCATCCGGCTGCAACATCTGCACAAGACGGACACGCTTCCGAGCTTCGAGTTTGGAGCAAACACTCCCCTCGCCGGGGATGACAGCGCGCACATGGCGCAGTTGCAGACGGCCATCCGGGCCGGCATCCAACAGTCCCGTCTCCCGGATCGCTCCCAATACACGCTGCCAATCATCTATGTTGACTCCATCTTCGCGGCGGAGAGAACCGCCTCGGGCTCGGTGCGCGAGTTGAGCGTCTCCGTGGAAAGGACGCTCTCGCCCGGAGACAGCGCGAAGGAGGTTGTCATTCCCATCGAGGAAGCGCCCGACAAGAGCACCGGCGTCGCGCTCTCACGAGACCTGTATTACCACCCCGGCACGACCGTCAGCACTCAGGCCTCCTGGCTGCGCAAGGCGACCATCACACTGCCTGGCGCAACCAAACCCACGGTCATCGCCAACAACCTGATTCAGCCTGTGCGCCGCACGGATGCCGACGGTAAGTCCCTGGTCATGTTCAATGCGGTGCGGCTCGACCTCAGTGGGCTGATCACGAAGGAGGGCACCGCCAAGATCGAGCTGAGCGTCGTACCCGCGAGCCACCTGCTGGGTGGGTTCGAGCCGCGGATCAACATGGTGCTGATCGTACGGAGGTTTTTCAAAGCCGATATCGGGCCTCCACGGACCAGCGGTGCAAGCTCCGCGACGGTGTACGGGCCTGCCGTGGATAGGTCCGCCTATGTCACCGTGAGCAGTGGCGACATGGAGGAGACGCTCATCCATGAGATCGCGCATGGCCTGGGACTGAAGCATTTCCCGGACTTGACGAAACAATATGCCTTCAATCTCGGAGGGTTCCACTGCTGCTACCCGCTGACACGCGACCAGCTTTACAAGGCCGTGGAGTCCAGGGACTTCTCGAGGATCCGCTGCATCATGGGGCCTGACGACAGCAACGGAGCAAGGCGCTCGGCCAGGGACTTCTGCGCCGAGTGCTCCATGCTCTTGAGGAAGGCGGATCTGACAGGCTGGAACAGGAGCCTTTTCTGAGGGGACGCTCTGCTCATAGCCAGGCCCGGTCCTTCTTCCAACTCCGGCCTGGGCGAACACATGGAACTCCGCGTAGATGATCTCAGCGGTTCCGGTGGGATTGTCGCCAGCGGCCGCCTCGACCACTTTGGCATCAGCCCCGTACTGAGCCAGGCAGCGCTTCCAGGCATCCGCAGGAGAATGGGCGGGAACTTGCCAGCGGCCTGCGTGGGTCTGGCAAGCGCGCTCATGACCTGCCGAGCTGCTTTGATGAATCCCCTCTGTGCGGCAGCCGGGTAAGTCGCGCTCTTGACCGGCCGAGCCAGCTCAGAAACGGGTTGATATCTACCGCCACAGCACTCAACCCACGGTATGCCGCACACATTGGGTCGGCGCGCTGCTTCATCGCAGCCGAAGTGGCGGACATGGTGCTTGGTTCGAACTCGATGCGACCATCGAGCTGGCCTCGGAAAAACGAAGGGCGCGGACCCGAGGATTTCTCCAAGGATTCCGCGCCCTTTGAATGGTCGGGGAGACAGGATTTGAACCTGCGACCCCTTGGTCCCGAACCAAGTGCTCTACCAGGCTGAGCCACTCCCCGATGTGTAACGCCCTGACGGTGTACGACTTCGGGCCCGTCAGAGTGCGGCGGATGTACCCGACCCGCCCGGCTGAGTCAACGCCTCAGGATCTGCTTTTCGTTCCCTTCTCAGCTCTTGAGAGTCTGGGGTCCAGAACGACTCATGAGGCCCTGCTGCCCCGGCTGCTCTGCTCGCAACCCGCTGGATCTGTTCAGGCTCCTGGGGGAACGCGGCTTGCTCTGTCCCAGAGTCGAAAAGCTCCGATGAGACATCCCATGCCCCTGCCCACCATCCTGATCGCCGACGATGAGCCGCTGCTCGTCTCCGCACTCGAGCGCGAAGGCCGCCGCTCCGGCCTGAACTGCATCTCGGACACCACCTCGGAGAATGTCCTCGCGCTGGCGCGGGAGCACAGGCCCGCGGTCATCATCCTCGACATCCATCAGCGGCTCGATGGGCGCGAGCTGCTCTTTCAGCTCAAGCAGGACCCGCTCACCCGCGACTGCACGGTCATCATGCTCAGCGCCGTGGATGATCAGCACATGCGCCACCAGTGCTTCCAGCTCGGCGCCGAGGCCTATGAGGTGAAGCCCTTCACCGCCACCTTCATGCCTCGCATTGCCCGGCTCGTGGCCGCCAGGGCCTCTTAAGCCCCGCCCTCAGGCGGGCCGCAGCGAGCGGATCGCCTGCGCGTAATCCTTCGCGCCGAACACGTACGAGCCCGCCACCAGCACCGTCGCGCCCGCCTCCACCACGCGCCGCGCCGTCTCGGCGTTGATGCCGCCGTCCACCTCGATGTCCACGCTCAGCCCGCGCGCGTCGATCATCGCCCGCAGCCGTCGCACCCTGTCCACCGTGCTCTCGATGAAGCTCTGCCCTCCGAAGCCCGGGTTCACGCTCATCACCAGCACCATCTCCACCTCGCTCAGCACCTCCTCCACCGCGGACAGCGGCGTGGACGGGTTGAGCACCACCGACGGCCTGGCTCCCGCCTGACGGATCTGCTGCAGCGTGCGGTGCAGGTGCGCACTGGCCTCCACGTGCACCGTGAGGATGTCCGCCCCCGCCTTCGCGAACGCGTCGATGTACTTCTCCGGCTCGACAATCATCAGGTGCACATCCAGCGGCCGGCTCGCCGCTCGCTTGATGGCCTGCACCACCACCGGACCGATGGTGATGTTCGGCACGAAACGGCCATCCATGACATCCACGTGAATCCAGTCGGCGCCCGCGGCTTCCACGGCGCGAATCTCTTCGGCCAGACGGCCGAAATCACAGGAAAGCAGCGACGGGGACACTCGCAAAGGGCGGCTCATGGCGGCTCCGTTTCTTAGTCGCTCCGGGTTTCCAGTGGTACCGGGCATTCCCGCGATGCATGACGGTCGACAGCTCGCTACCCAATGGGAGGAGCGGCCGGACAGGCTGGCTTCTCACGCATCGTGCTACAACGCAGAACCTACCTGGTTCACCCGCCACTCCGGAGTCGCTCACCGGTGCTTTACACGTCCGACGAAAACGCCCTCACCCGCCGTCTTCAGAAGCTCACGTCCATTCTCGACGTGACCAAGGCGATGAGCGCCGAGCGCGATCTCGACCTGCTGCTGCCGCTCATCATCTACGAGGCCTCCAAGGTCGTCGAGGCCGACCGCTGCTCGCTCTTCATCCTCGACCGCGAGCGCAACGAGCTGTGGAGCAAGGTGGCTCAGGGCGCCAAGAAGGAGATCCGTCTGCCCGTGGGCAGCGGCATCGCCGGACAGGTGGCCGCCACCGGCGCCGTCATCAACATTCCGGACGCCTATGCCGATGAGCGCTTCAACCGCTCCTTCGACATCTCCAGCGGCTACCGCACGCAGACCATCCTATGCGTGCCCATGCGCGACGCCACCGGTGAGGTGACGGGCGTCATTCAGGCGCTCAACAAGCGCGGCAGCCGCATCTTCGACGCCGAGGACGAGGAGCTGCTGCTGGCCCTGGGCGCCCAGGCCGCCGGCGCCATCGAGAACGCCCTGCTCCACGAGGAGATCAACCGCCTGTTCGAGGGCTTCGTGTCCGCCTCCGTGGTGGCCATCGAAGCCAGGGATCCGACCACCGCGGGCCACTCGGGCCGCGTGGCGAACCTGACGGTGACGCTCGCCCAGGCGCTGGAGCACCACGAGACCGGCGCCTATGCCAACACCCGCTTCTCCACGGTGGAGATTCAGGAGCTGCGCTACGCCTCGCTGCTGCATGACTTCGGCAAGGTGGGCGTGCGCGAGCCGGTGCTCGTCAAGGCCGAGAAGCTCTACCCGCATGAGATGGACATGCTGCGCTCGCGCTTCCAGATCGCCCGCAAGGATCTGCAGCTGCAGAGCTACCGCCGCCGCCTGGCCGCCGTGAAGGTGCGCGGCGACAAGGCGATGGCGGAGATCGACGCCGAGGAGGATGAGCGGCTGGGCGGGGACCTCAAGCGCCTGGACGAGGTGTTCGAGTTCGTCCTCACCTGCAACCGCCCCACCGTGCTCGCCCAGGGCGGCTTCGAGCGGCTGACGGAGCTGAGCAAGCTCACCTTCAACGACGACCGGGACAACGTCCAGAAGCTGCTGCAGGAGCGAGAGATCCGCTCGCTGTCCATCGCCCGTGGCACCCTGTCTCCCGAGGAGCGCAAGGAGATCGAGAGCCACGTGGAGCACACCTACCGCTTCCTCTCGCAGATTCCCTGGACGCGCGCCCTGCGCCGCGTGCCGGAGATCGCCTACGCCCACCACGAGAAGCTCGACGGCACCGGCTACCCCCACGCCCGGCCCGAGAGCGCCATTCCCGTGCAGTCGCGGATGATGTCCATCTCGGACATCTATGACGCGCTCACCGCCTCGGACCGGCCCTACAAGAAGGCCGTGCCGCACACGCTGGCGCTCGACATCCTCTCCAAGGAGGCCAAGGGCGGCCAGCTCGACGCGGAGCTGCTCAAGATCTTCATCGAGGCGGAGATTCCCCGGAAGGCCCTGGGCACGGTGAAGTAGACAACCCGCTGACCTCTCGGAGGAGCACGGGTTGCCGTGGCAACCCGCGCTCCGGGGGCGCTCAGCCCTGGATGGTGTGCAGCCGCAGGCTGTTGATCTTGCCTGGCTGCCCCACCGGCGCTCCGAAAACGATGACGATGCGCTCACCGGCCCGCGCGAGGCCTCGCGCCAGCAGCTCCTCCTCCACGCGCTTGACCATCGCCTCCGGCTCCTGAATGGGCTCGAGCACCCGCGGCACCACGCCCCACACCAGCGCCAGCCGGCGGCGAACCTCCTGGTTGGGGCTGAACGCCACGATGGGCACCGGCGGCCGGTAGTGCGCCAGCAGCCGCGCCGTCACGCCCGACAGCGTGAAGGCCGCGATGAGCGAGGCGCCGCTGGCCGCCGCCGCCTGGCACGCCACCCGGGCAATCACGTCCGGGAAGTGAGAGGGCAGGTTCACCGGCGCGTCGATGACGCGGCCAAAGCTGTGCACCCGAGAGGCGGACTCGGCCGCCAGAACAATACGCTCCATCATCTGCACCGACTCGATGGGGTACTTGCCGCTGGCCGTCTCGCCCGACAGCATCACCGCGTCGGCCCCGTCGAACACCGCGTTGGCCACGTCGCTGGCCTCGGCGCGCGTGGGCCGCGGGTTGTCGATCATCGAGTTGAGCATCTGCGTGGCCACGATGACCGGCAGGCCCCGGCTGTTGGCCCGGCGGATGATGTCCTTCTGCACCGCGGGCACCTCCTCGGGCGGAATCTCCACGCCCAGGTCGCCGCGGGCCACCATCACCCCGTCCGTCTTGTCCAGGATGGCGTCCAGCCGGGCGATGGCCTCGGGCTTCTCCAGCTTGGCGATGATGGGCACCGAGCGGCCCAGCTCGGCCATCGCCTGGCGCGCCAGCTCGATGTCCGCCGGCTGGCGCACGAACGACAGGGCCAGGAAGTCCACGCCGGCCTTGATGCCGAAGACGAGGTCCTCGCGGTCCTTGGGCGTCAGCGCGTCGGCGCGCACCGCCACACCGGGCAGGTTGATGCCCTTGTTGTTCTTGAGCACGCCACCGACGATGACCTCGGTGCGCAGCACCATCTTCTTGTCCGTCTCGATGACCTTGAGCTCCAGCAGGCCGTCATCCAGCAGGATGCGGTCTCCCGGGTTCACGTCCGCCGCCAGGTGAGGGTACGTGGTGGACACGATGTCATCGGTGCCCTTCACGCTCTCGTCCATCGTGATGGAGAAGGTTTTCCCCTCCTTCAGCTCGGTGCTGCCGGTGATGAACCGGCCGGTGCGGATCTTCGGGCCCTGCAGGTCGCCCAGGATGCCCACCGCCTTGCGGACCTTGAGAGAGGCCGCGCGCAGCTTGTTGATGTTCTCCTGATGCTGCTCGTGGCTGCCGTGGGAGAAGTTGAGCCGGGCTACGTCCATGCCCGCTTCGATCAGGGCTTCCAACATCTCCTGGCTCTGGCTGGCAGGACCGAGGGTGCAGACAATCTTCGCTCGTCGCATAGGGGCAGGGAGGATGGGGGGAGGCCCGCGCGCGGTCAAGCACGCACCGCAGGCCCGGCGCACGGTAAAACGGTAAAAGGGCCAGCAGGCAAAAGAGGGCTTCAGCCCCTCAGCAGCACGCCCAGGTTCTCCCGCTCCCAGCGCAGTGCGGCAGAGTAGTGCGGGAAGGCCTTCTCACGGTCGCGGAACGCGCGCGGGTGGTGCACCCGGCGCCCGCCCCGCCCCGTGCTGGGGAAGAGCTGGTGCAGCATCTCGTGGAAGACGATGAACTCCACGAAGAAGGCGGGCACCTCGGCCCGGTCCAGCGCCGGGTGAATGCGAATCTCGCGCGTCTGGTGATCGTACACGCCCAGGCGGATGGACTTGCGCCGGCGCCGCGGCGGCATGCGGCCCCAGCCGATGCGGGCCTGGATGCCGTCCTGGAAGTAGGTGCGGTTGACCGCCTCGAAGATGGTCTGCAGATCGAAGCAGCGCCCCTGGGGATTGAGGTCCGCGTCCGACTCGCGGCGGAACTGGCGGATGCGCGGCTGCTGGCCCCGGATGTACTCGTCCAACAGCCCGCCTGCTCCCCTGTGCCCCCGGCCGGCGTAGTCCGCCACCGCGCGCACCACGGGCTCGGGCGCGTCGAGGAACATGTGGTGCAGCCGCAGCTGCAGCACGTTGGCGCCACGGCGGAAGGACACCATCGTCGAGCGGTTGTCCGTCACCGACAGGCGCACGGGCAGGCCCAGCTCCGCCGACAGCCGCCAGGCCAGCGCCTCGGCCCGGACGAAGAGCTCGTCGCGCTCACTGGCGACGCGAGGCGCCTCTTCCACCAGCCGGTTGCGCACCGGCGGCTGGGGCACGGGCAGGGCCACCGGCGCGGGACGCACCGCCGCCGTGGGGCTGCCCGAGAGGGTGAAGAGCGACATCTGGCGCGTGTACTCAGGCATCAATCCGCTGCATCGTACCCGTCACCCATCCGGACTCAAGGCCGGTTCGCTCCGGTCGCCCGCTCTCCGTCAGGCCGTCAACCGCGCCCATGGCGCCGGGCCTCCTCCACCAGCTGTGCGCCCAGCGCCTCCACCACCTCTCGCGAGGTGCCGAACGCGGCGAACACCTGCTCCATGGACTCGGACTCCTCCACCACCAGGCACGCTCCGCCCTGCTCGCGCGCCTGCTGCAAGTCGCCATAGCGGCCCATCGCCAGGCTCCAGCTGCCGTCGCTCCACTGCTCGAAGGGATAGAGCCGGCAGGCCAGCGGGCGCACCTGGGCGGGGAGCGTGCAGCCTGTCGCGCGGTCGTAGAAGACGCAGGCGCCCTCTCGCGCGAGCAGCGTCAGGCTCACCGGGCCCCCGAGGAAGTAGCCCCGGTAGAGCGGCCAGCGGTTCTCGAAGTCCGCCGTCTCCTGCGCGGAGAGGGGCTCCTCCCGCACGAAGCGGCGCGGGGCCAGCCGCGTATGGGCGCCAATGCGCTCCACGTCCGAGCGCGTCAACAGGGCCAGCGACTCGGTGCCGCGCGGCTCGCAGCAGGACTTGCCCAGCAGCTTGGGGCAGCGCGCGCATGCGTGGCTCTGCGGAGGGTTCATCCGGGCGAGGGCTCCGTGTGGCGCGTCTTCAGCAGGCGCTCGAGGCGCTCGGACTCCATGCGCACCATGAACGTCTTCTCGCGGCTGTAGAGCACCTGGCCTGGCGCTCCACCCTTCACCTTGCGCAGGAACTTCACCGGCACGTAGCTGACCTCGCCTCGCGGCTCGCCCTTGGCGCCCGAGTGGTGCAGCGCCAGGTGCGCCGCGTCCAGCAACACCTCCTGCGCCACCTCCATGCCCTTCTCCAGCGGCACCACCACGTGGCTGCCCGGCTGCCCCCGCGCGTGCAGCCACAGGTGGTAGGGCCGCGCCACCTTGAAGGTCAGCTCGTCATTGGCCTCCGAGCCCCGCCCCACCCAGATGCGCTGGCCCCCGTGGCCCAGGTACTCCTTATAAGGACGGCCTTCCTGCGGGCCCTCCTCGCCCGCCGGCACGTGCAGCACCTCGGCCTGCGAGAGCAGCGCCGCCTCGTCCATGCGCTCCAGCTGCTCGAGCGCCGTCTTCGCGTGGGCCACCTCGCGCGCCAGCTCCGCCTCGCGGCGGCGCGCCTGCTCCACGCCTCGCAGCAGCCGCTTGTACTGGTGGAAGCGCCAGTCCACCTCCTCCTTCGGCGTGCGCTTGGGGTCCAGCTTCACCTGCACCTCTTCCACCCCCGTCTCCGTATAGGAGGTGAGCGTCACCTCGGTGACGCCCCGGCGCAGGCGGTGCATGTTCTGCGTGAGCAGCTCGCCCACCCGGCGGTGCTCCTCGGCCTCGGGGCCTCGCGCGGCCTCGGCCCGCACCTTGTCCAGCGTGCGCGAGGAGCGCTTGAGCCGGGCCCGGTACGGCTGCGCCAGCCGGCGGCGGATGGACTCCGCCCGGCTCTTTCGGTCGCGCTCTCCCAGCAGCCGCTCGGCGGCCTCCGCATAGGGCGCGAAGTCCCCTTCCATGGGAGCCAGGCGCGAGGAGGCCCCCCGCGCCTTCTCCAATTGGTCCGCCGCCAGCGGCTCCGGCGGCGTCCACTGCGCTCCGGGGTGCAGGGCCCGGCGCTGCGCCAGGCCCTCGCCCGAGAGCATCAACACCCGGCCACTCTGGCTCAGCAGCAGCATCCCGCCCGGCGCCGAGAACTCCAGCACCAGCCGCCGCATGTCCTGGTCCTCCTCGCGGTGGAAGTCGAGCTCCACCACCCGCTGGGCCTCGCGCCACCGGGCCGTGCGCAGCTTGAAGCCGGTGAGCTCCTGGCGCAGCCACCGCTGGAAGGGCGCGGGCTCTCCGGGCGTGGGGAAGCGATCAGCGGCCACCGAGAGCCGCGCCAGCTCCCCTTCCGCGCACAGGCACAGGAAGAACGAGCGCCCCGGCACCCGCAGCTCCAGGTACGCCAGGCGCGGCAGCGGGCACCATGCCTTCTGCACCACGGCGCCTGCCAGGCGCGCGTTCACCTCCGCCACCACCTGCTCCAGCTCCGCGGGCCGAAGGGACATGAGGGACAGCCTCCTGACGCAAAAAAGCAAAACGGCTCGGCGGAGTCCGCCGAGCCGTTCACGGGAAGTCGAGAGTCTAGAAGGAGTCTAACGTCCCGTGGGAACCGCTTAGGCCGTGGGGGCCGGGGTGTTGGAGGCCGTCTTGGCCGTCTTGCGGCGAGCGCTGGTCTTCTTCGCGGTCGTCTTCCGGGCGGCCCCGCCCTTCTTGGCCGCAGCCTTCTTCGGCGCAGCGGCCTTCTTCGTGGTCTTCGCGGCTTTCTTCGCGGTCTTCTTCTTGGTGGCCATGCAAAACCCTCCGTTGAGTTGGTGCCCGCACCCAAGGGGGTGGGGCCACGCACTCAGACAATCTGATCGAGTGCTTAAGACGAATGGTAAAGGCGAAGGTCGTGTGTGTCAACGCATGGTGACGTATTGCACCGTGTGGCCAGGCCGATTTTTCGGCCCTCCGCGCGTCCGCATGAGCTGAAGCCGGTCTGTCAGCGAGCGAGCGAGCCCTCTGCGGGGCCAGAAACTCGGCTCGGGAAGAGAATCGCGCGCAGGCCGAGAATTCGGCTCCGCAGCAGCGTCGCGAGGGTGCCGGGAAGCGCGCGGCAGCGGGGTGCACGCGGCGCTTGGCGCCCCTTCGGGCCGGCATCTAGGGTGCGCGGCACATGAGTGCCGACGAGAAGACGTTTCCCGAGGGCTTCACCTTCGGCGTGGCCACTTCCGCCTATCAGGTGGAGGGCGGAATCGAGAACGACTGGGCCCAGTGGGAGCGCGCCGGGAAGCTGAAGGAGCCGCACGTGCGCTGCGGCCGCGCGGTGGACCACTGGAACCGTTACGAAGAGGACTATGGGCTCGCCCTGGAGGTGGGGGCCACGGCGTTCCGCGTGTCGCTGGAGTGGGCGCGCATCGAGCCGGAGCGGGGGAAGTTCGACGGCGCGGCGCTCGAGGCCTACCGCGAGCGGCTGCTGCGGATGAAGGCCCGGGGCCTGAGGCCCGTGGTGACGCTGCACCACTTCACCCACCCCACCTGGTTCCACCCGACTACGCCCTGGCACACGCCGCGGAGCGTGGAGGCCTTCCGCGCCTATGTCCGGGCGTGCGCGCCGGTGCTCAAGGGGCTGGATGCGCTCCTCATCACCCTCAATGAGCCCATGGTGGTGCTGCTGGGGGGCTACCTGCAGGGCGTGCTGCCGCCGGGCATCGCGGACGGGCCGAAGACGATGTTGGCCCTGGAGAACATGGTGCGCGCGCACGTGGCCGCGCGCCAGGAGCTGCAGGCGGTGCTGGGCAAGGTGGAGCTGGGCATCTCGCAGAACATGCTCTGCTTCGCGCCGGACCGGTGGTGGCACCCGCTGGACCGCGCCCTCACCCGGCTGGGCTCCCACGCGTACAACCACGCCTTCCACGAGGCGCTCGTCACCGGGAAGCTCCGGGTGTCGATGCCTGGCGTGGCCTCTACCAAGGTGGACATTCCCGAGGCGAAGGGCACGTGCGAGTTCATCGGGGTGAACTACTACTCGCGCGCCCACCTGCGCTTCGTGCCCCGGCCGCCCTTCCTCGAGTTCAAGTTCCGCGACCGGCTGAAGCGGGGGCTCACGGACATCGGCTGGGAGGAGTACCCCGAGGGCTTCGGGCAGATTCTGCGCGAGGTGCGCCGCTATGGGCTGCCGGTGTGGGTAACGGAGAACGGCATCGATGACCGCGGCGGCCAGCGCCGGCCCCAGTACATTCACCAGCACCTGGCGCAGGTGCTCGAGGCGCGCGCCCAGGGCCTGGACGTGCGCGGCTACCTCTATTGGAGCCTGCTGGACAACTTCGAGTGGCTGGAGGGCTGGGGCCCCCGCTTCGGGCTGTACCACGTCGACTTCGACACGCTGGAGCGCCGCCCTACCCCCGCCTGCGCCTATTTCCGGGCCGTGGCCCAGGGCAAAAGGCTCATCCCGCCCGAGAGCGTGCCGGCTCAGCCCAGCGCGGCCCGGTAGTCCACGTCCTGCTCCTCCTCGGGAGCACTGGCGTCCACCTGGGCGGAGAGGAAGAAGCGGCGCACGGCCTCCTCCACGGCCTCGGGCGTCTCCTGGGCGTTGACGTCGGCGCGGAAGGCCGCCGAGCCACGCAGCCCGTGGGCGTACCAGCCCATGTGCCGGCGGAACGAGCGCACCGCGCCGAGCGGCTCTCCCACGAAGGCCACGTGCTCGCGGAAGTGCTCCAGCACCCCCTGGCAGCGCTCTTCTGGGGTGGGAGGCTCGCCCCCGGCCAGCTCGCGGAAGATCCACGGGTTGCCCAGCGCCGCCCGGCCAATCATCACGAAGTCACAGCCCGTGGCGTCCAGCATGCGGTGCGCGTCCGCGGGCGTCTTCACATCGCCGTTGCCGATGATGACCCGGTCGAGGAAGTGGCGCTTGAGGTCGGCGATGACGTTCCAGTCCGCCTTGCCCGAGTAGCCCTGGGCCCGGGTGCGCGGGTGGATGGCCAGCGCGGCGCAGCCCGCCTCGAACAGCGTGCCCGCCAACTGCAGGTAGTTGAGGCTCTTCTCGTCCCAGCCCGAGCGGATTTTGCAGGTGACGGGCAGCCCCGTGGCCGCGCGGATGCGCTGGACGATCTCTCCGGCCCGGAGCGGCTCGCACAGCAGGGCGCTGCCGGCGCCGTTCTTCGTCACCTTCTTCACCGGGCAGCCCATGTTGATGTCGATGATTTGAGCGCCGTACTCCTTGCCCATCACCGCCGCCAGCGCCATGGCCTCGGGGTCGCCGCCGAAGATCTGCAGCGAGTAGGGCCGCTCCACCTTGGAATCGAAGCGCAGGTACTTGAGCGTGCGCTGGTTGGCGCGCATCAGCCCCTGCGAGCTCACCAGCTCCGTGGGGCACAGGGCCGCGCCCATCCGGAAGGCGATGACGCGGTAGGGCCGCTCGCTGACGCCCGCCATGGGAGCCAGGATGTAGGGGTTGGGCAGGGTGTACGGGCCAATCTGCAACATGGGGGGCGGGAACCTAGCGGATTGCGCTCACGAGGTGCAGTGGCCGAGCAACCCCTGCGCAGTGGTATCCCAACGGTTAAGGTGGGGCCCCATGTTCCGGTTTCGTATCGGGAGCATCCCGGTCCACATCCACTTCTTCCACCTGCTGCTGTCGGGCCTGTTCGGCCTGTTCATCTTCCTGCCGGAGATGCGCCACCACGGGCCCCCCTGGCTGGAGGACCGGCTGGCGGACTCGAGCCGCGCGGGCTACTCCCAGGCCAGGGCCCTGGGCGTGCTCGCCTGGATGCTCGTCATCGGTACGGTCATGCTGGTGTACGAGCTGGGCCGGGCCCTGTCCCTGCGGGCCTACGGCTTTCAGCCCCGGATCGATCTCGTCTCCTTTGGAGGGCAGACGACCTCGGATGCCGCGGGCCCCCTGCTCTGGTACCGCAACGCGATGGTGAGCCTGGCGGGCCCCCTGCTGACGCTGGTGCTGGGCGGGGTGACGGGCGGCGGCTACTTCCTGCTGAAGGGCCAGTGGCTGGCGCTCGACTTCTTCCTCTACTGGTTCTTCGTCGTCAGCATCATCTGGACCGTCTTCAACCTGCTGCCCCTGCCGCCGCTGGACGGAGGCAAGGCGCTGCTGGCGCTGCTGGGCCATGTGTTGGGCCGGGCGGGCGTCGTCATTGCCCATGGGCTGGCCCTGCTGGTGGCCGTGGCGGCGGTGGCCTGGAGCCTGCGCTCTGGCGGCGCCTTCTCCCTGCTGTTCGCGGTGCTCTTTGGCCTGTGGGGCTTCCAATCGCTGCGCGCCATCAGCGAGGCGCTGCGCGCCAACACCGCCACGCCCGAGGAGCTGGCGCCGGTGATGCGGCAGCTCGAGCAGGCCCAGCGGGCGCTGGCCCAGGGGGAGCTGCCTGAGGCGCGGCGCCGCGCCACCTCGGTGCTGGAGCCCGATGCGCCCCTCAACCCGGAGCTGGTCAGCCGCGCTCACCACACGCTGGGGTGGGTGGCGCTCAAGGAGGGCCAGGGACGCATGGCGCTGGACCACTTCTCCCAGGTGCAGCGCGAGCCGGTGGAGGCGCAGGCGCTGGCCGCCGCGTTCTCGCTGATCGGCGACGACGCGCGCGCCCTGCCGCTGTGGGAGAAGGCCTGGCGCGACAGCAACAACCGCACGGTGCTGCACGAATACGCCGGCTGCCTCATCCGCCTGGGCAAGGTGGACCAGGCGCTGAAGTTGACCGGCGTCGAGCCGGCCGTCGCGTTCGCCTGCGCCGAGAGCACGCTGTTCATCCGCGGCGCCTACGCGGAGGCGGGGGCCATGGGCGAGGCGACGCTGGTCCACGTGCCCAGCCCCACCGTGGCTTATGACGCGGCGTGTGCGTTCGCCCGTGCACAGAACACGGCTGACGCACTGCGGCTGCTGCACCGCGCCAAGGAGCTGGGCTACCGCGACGCGGCCGCGGCCACCGCGGACGAGGACCTGAGGCCCCTGCGCAACCTCCCGGAGTTCGAGGCCTGGCTGGCCGCCCTGCGGCAATCTGCGTCCTCCTGACAGTGCCATGACAGAGGGGGGTGTTGATGCGGGGAGAGACTGAGCACTTTCCAGCCCGGTCTGCATTCCGCTGAGGCTCCTCTTGATGACTCACACCTCCGCTCCGGCGTCCGACGAGAAGATCAACTGGCTGTCGTCCGTGCCCTACTTCGGCGTCCACCTGATGTGCCTGTTCGTCCTCATGGTGGGCTTCAACACCGTGGACGTGCTGGTGTGCCTGGGGCTGTACGTGGTGCGCATGTGGGGCATCACCGCGGGCTACCACCGCTACTTCAGCCACCGCGCCTACAAGACCAACCGCGTCTTCCAGTTCATCCTGGCCTTCGTGGGCACCACCGCCACGCAGAAGGGCGTGCTGTGGTGGGCGGCCAACCACCGGCACCACCACCGCGAGTCGGACACCGAGAAGGACATCCACTCGCCAGTGCACAAGGGCTTCTGGTTCAGCCACATGAACTGGATCCTCTGCGACAAGTACAGCGAGACGCGGTTCGAGGCCATCAAGGACTTCGCGCGCTTTCCGGAGCTGCGCTTCCTCAACCGCTTCTACCTGCTGCCGCCCATCGCGCTGGCGGTGGCGCTGTACCTCATCGGCGGCTTCTCCATGCTCGTGTGGGGCTTCTTCGTGAGCACCACGCTGCTGTGGCACGGCACCTTCACCATCAACTCGCTGAGCCACATCTTCGGCAAGCGCCGCTACAAGACGACGGACACCAGCAAGAACAACTTCGTGCTGGCGCTCATCACCCTGGGCGAGGGCTGGCACAACAACCACCACTACCACCAGAACACCGCCAACCAGGGCTGGTTCTGGTGGGAGGTGGACCTGAGCTACTACTCGCTCAAGGTGCTCTCGTGGATGCGCATCGTCAGTGACTTGCGCACCCCGTCCGACGCGGTGAAGTACTCCTTCAAGAAGTACACGCCCGAGGACCAGGCGGCGCTCAACGCCCCCACCAACTTCTGGGGCGCGGCGGCGGCGCGCAAGAGGGCGGGAGACAAGGTGCGCGAGGCGCTGGCCGCCGCGGCGGACCGCCTGCCCACCACCGCGCCCGCCCCTCAGCCCATGCTCAAGCGGCAGTAGGCCAGGCAGCCAGGCGTCCCCCTCTTCTGTGAAACCCGAACCTGGCCTTCCGCGTACAGGAATGGACCCGGCGCGAAGCTCCAGCGCCGGGGATTCCGACGAGGAGTTGATGGCACGGTTCTGTCAGGGCGAGGCCGCGGCGTTCGACGCGCTGTTCCAGCGCTATTCGCGCCCCGTGCACGGGTACCTGACACGGCTCACCGGCAGCGCCTCGGCGGCGGAGGACCTGGTGCAGCTGACGTTCCTGTCCCTGGTGCGCGCGCGTGGGCGCTTCCAGCCGGGGGCCCGGGTGAAGCCGTGGCTGTACGCCATCGCCACCAACGCGGCCCGGGACAACCAACGGCGCAGCAAGCGCCCCGAGGAGCTCACCCAGGAGGGCGAGCTGCCCGCGGCCGTGGCCGCCGAGACGCCGGGCCCGAGGGACTCGGGGCTGGAGCGCACCGTGCAGCGCGCCCTGGAGATGCTGCCCGAGGGCCAGCGCGTGCCCATCGTCCTGCACCGCTTCGAGGGGATGAGCTTCGCGGAGATCGCCGAGTCCATGGGGCTGACGGAGTCCGCGGTGAAGGTGCGCGCCCACCGGGGCTATGCGCGGCTGAGGGAGCTGCTGGCCGGCCTGCGCGAGGAGACAAAGGAATGACGCCCGAGTGCTCTCGTGTCATGGACGCGCTGGGCGGGCCGCTGCCGCCGGAGCTGGCCGCGCATGCGGCCTCGTGCGAGGACTGCCGCGCCCTCACCGAGGGCTTCGGGGTGCTCGACGCGCCGGCCGCGGCGCCGGTTGCGCCTCCGGCTGAGAAGAAGCTCGAGGCGGCGCGCACCAAATCCCTGAGTGAGCTACGGGCTCAGCCCCACCCCACGCCCTGGTGGCGGGAGCTGCTGGTGCTGCTGGGGGTGTACGCCGTGGTGATGGTGGGCGGGGTGCTGGCCCTGGGCCGCTCGGGGCTGGTGGGCAACATGGCGCCCGCGTGGGTGGTGGCGCTCATGGCGCTGCTCATCCTGGGCCTGGTGGGCGGTGGGGCCTACATCGCCCTGGCCCCCTCCAGCCGGCGGATGCCCTGGGCGCTGGTGGGCGCCAGCGCGGTGACGGTGGCGCTGCTGCAGATTCTCGGAGGCTCGGGCCAGGCGAGCGTGCGCGGGTTCCTGGCGGCGTTGCTGGGGTGCATGGTGACGGAGGTGGTGCTGTCGGTGCCTCCGCTCATCGTGGCGCTCGTGCTGCTGGTGCGCTCCGCGTTCCAGCCCGTGCGGGCGCTCGCCGCCGGGCTGTCCGCCGCGGGGGTGAGCCTCTTCGTGCTGCACCTGCACTGCGCGGATGGCAGCGCCAGCCACGTGGCGCTCGGCCATGTGCTGCCGTGGCTGGTGCTGGCCGGAGTGGCGCTGCTGGTGCGCTCGCGGCTGCCCACGCGCAGCTACGCCCCTTGAGCCAGGCCGGGCGCCGCGGGCGCATGTAACCCGGGTGCTCCACGCGCCGTACCGGAAGGCATGAACGCCGCCCTCCTCGCCCTGCCGCTGCTCATCGCCACCGCCACCCCGCGCACCCCGGTGCTGGTGGAGCTGGGTGGACGGCGGCTTCGTCTCCGAAGCCCGGCTGAAGCTCGGCCCAGGCTGGAAGCGCGAGCACCTGCGCGCGGTGGCCGTGCTGCAGGCCCCCGGAGGCCCGGTGCGCGGCGTGGCGGCGGTGGCCCTGCCAGCGAAGTGAAGAGGAAGCGGAGCGCGCCCGGGTGGCAAGCCCGGGCGCGCCCCACGAAGGCCTTAGATTTCGTCCAGCGCCTGCTGAGGGAACGCTCGCGCGTCCACCTTCGGGTAATACCGCTTCACCATCCCGTCCGGCCCGATGATGACGGCGACCCGGCGAGCGCTGCCCGCCTTCACGTCATCACACGCACCGTAAGCGAGCCCCACCTTGCGGTCGGTGTCGCTCAAAAGCGGGAAGTTGAACCCGAACTTCTCGGCGAAGGCCTTGTTGTCCTTCTGTGAGTCAAAGCTGATGCCAAAAATCACCGCGTTCTTCTGCTTGTACTGCTCGCTCTGGTCGCGGAACCCGCAACCCTGGGCCGTTCAACCCGGTGTGTCCGCCTTCGGGTAGAACCAGAGCACCACCGTCTTTCCCCGGTAATCCCCCAGCCGGTGCGTCTGGCCGGTGTGGTCCTGGCTCGTGAAGTCCGGGGCCATGTCTCCAGGCTTGAGCATCAAGCGCCTCCCTCGTGGGCAGCGGTCCGGAGCCCCGCCGCGACTGATCGCGTCACCTCTGCTCCGGTGCGCTTGTCCTACCACAGGAGCCACCTGCTCCCGCCTCAGAAGGTAGCGCCCGGGTGGGGCAACGCACACCCCCGGTGCGCCCGTGACACCAGGCGGCCAGGCCCACGGCTCCCCCGTTGTCTGCCCAACCACGCTGTAAAACTCGGGTCCCGCGCAAAATTTGCGGTCCAAAGGCCCTCGGACGCAGGCCATGCGCAAAAAACGCGGCCCGTGCGTACTGTCCTATCGGGAACACCAATTGCAATGACCCGGGTATCACCCCGAGGTCAATCTTGCCTGAGTCGAACATCGCCATCCTGTCGGACCGGAGTCTGTTCCGCGAGGGAGTCACCCAGTTCCTTCAGTCCCATGGGTTCCAGCAGCTCACCGAGTACGCGGTGGGAGCCCAGCTGCTGAGCGCGTTGGAGCTGTACCCACCGCGCCTGGTGCTGATTGACATGGAGCACAGCTCCGATGCTCCCTTCCCGCTGCTCCAGGAGGTGCGCCGTCGTGCCCCCGGGTGCGCGGCGATGATCCTCGGGGCGGGCGCCTCCAGCGCGTCCATGGCCGAAGAGGCCACCCGGCCGACCAAGTTCCTGGAGCTGGATATCCACCTGCTCACCGCGGTGGCGGGCGTGGCGGCCCGGAGCGAGGAGAGCGCCTCGCCTGCGGAGTCCCAGCAGCAGCGCCAGCGCTGGTCCGCCCTGACGCCGCGGCAGCGCGACGTGCTGGGCTACCTGTCCACCGGCTCGGACAACCTGAAGATCGCCGCCCACCTGGGCATCTCCGAGCGGGCCGTGAAGGCGCACGTCTCCGCGCTCCTGTCCGTCTTCAGCGCGGAGAACCGCACGGAGCTGGCGGTGCTCGCCTGCCGCGCCGGGGTGCGCCCCCCCGTGCGCAGCCGCCCCACGCCCGTGCCCGCGCCCGTCATGCACGCCGCGTCCCGCTCGGCCTGAAGTCAGGCCGGTGTCGCAGGGGAAGCCACATGCCCCGGGGGTCTATTCGCTTCACTCGTTGCAATGGTTGAAGATCAATTCGTGTCACGCCTCTCCGTGACACGGCCATGCGTGCAGAGCGTCAGGAAGAGCGCTGCTCGCGGGGGGATCACCACATGCCAGTGCTGAACGCCACGGCTGACGCCCAGCGTCCGCCCAGTGTCGTCGCGGATGATGCCGTGCTCGAGCACGTTGCCACCGAGCTGCTCTATCCGCTGACGGTCATCCAGCTCAACGCCGAGGAGCTGCTGCAGCAGTTCCAGGGTGAGCACGAGGACACCATCACCGCTGATGCCGCGCAGGCGCTCATCCGCTCGGTGGAACGGATGAGCCAGATTGTCCAGGGGCTGATGCACGTGCGCCAGGCCACGCACGGCGCCCAGCCGGTGGAGCCGGCGGCGGCCTACGGCAGCGCGAAGATGCGGTCCTCTTAGTCCTGGGTGTGCTTGGCCGAACGCTGGCGGCGCCTGGCGTGTCAGGGGACGAACCGTCGGCTCGCCCCGCGGTCCAGCGCCGCTTCCCAATCATCGGCGCTGGCCAACCTTGTGCTCATGCGAGACCTGAACGGCAAGCGGATCGTGGTGCTGGGTGGCGCGGGCTTCATTGGCTCCCACCTGTGCGAACGCCTGCTGCGCGACGGCGCAGAGGAGGTCATCTGCCTGGACAGCTTCATCACCGGACAGGAGCGCAACGTCGCGGGCCTGCCGGAGCTGGGCAACTTCCTCTGTGTGCGCCACGACATCTGCGAGCCCATTCGCCTCATGGGGCCGGTGGACTACGTGTTCAACCTGGCCTCGCCGGCCTCGCCCGCGGACTACACGCACCTGCCCATCGAGACGCTGCGCGTGGGCTCGGTGGGCACCGAGAATGGGCTGCGGCTGGCGCGCGAGAAGGGCGCGGTGTTCCTGCAGGCCTCCACCTCGGAGATTTACGGAGATCCGCTCGTGCACCCGCAGCGGGAGGACTACTGGGGCAACGTGAACCCCACCGGGCCGCGCTCGTGCCACGACGAGGCCAAGCGCTTCAGCGAGGCCATGGTCATGGCGTACCACCGCACCTACGGGGTGAGTACGCGCATCGCGCGCATCTTCAACACCTACGGGCCCCGGATGCGGCTGGAGGACGGGCGCGCGGTGCCCACCTTCGTGGGCCAGGCCCTGCGCGGCGAGCCCCTCACGGTGTTCGGCGACGGCTCGCAGACGCGCTCGTTCTGCTACGTGAGGGATCTGGTGGACGGGCTGGTGCGGCTGGCGCAGTCCGACGTCGTGCTGCCGGTGAACCTGGGCAGCCCGCGCGAGATGACGATCCTCGAGCTGGCGCGAGCGGTCCGCACCGCGTCGGACGAGCAGGGCAGCATCCTCTTCAAGCCGCTGCCGAAGAACGACCCCAGGCAGCGCCGCCCGGACATCTTCCGCGCCCGGACGCTGCTGGGCTGGGAGCCGCACGTGTCGCTGGAGGAGGGCCTGGTCGAGACGTTCGCGCACTTCCGCCGGGTGCTCGGCCTGCGGATGCCCCTGCCCCGCGTGGAGCTGGGCCAGAGCGCGATGATGTAAGGAGGCCGGCTGGCGCTCAGCGCTCCCACAGCGGGCTGAGTTCCAGGGCCAGCTGCTCGAAGGGCTCGGCGCGCACCGTGGCATTTCCCACGTGAGCGCCCGTGCGGGACCACCTCCCGTCCTCCAACCGGTACACCTCCAGCAGTTGCAGGCGCGGGTCCACGAGCCACAGGTGCTTGACACCCTCACGTGCGTACGAGCCCATCTTCAGGGCTCGATCCAAAGCCTCGGTAGAGGGAGACAACACCTCGCAGACCCAGTCCGGTGCGAGCTCGAACGACGCCGTGTCGGGCATCTCCGGCATCCGCTCGCGCCTCCACCCAGCCAGATCCGGAATCAGCGCATCACCGCTCAAATGCAGTTCGGGCTCGAAGAGGATTACCCAGCCACCCGGCCCCTGCCCCTTCGGGTTACGGTCAAAGGGAATCAGCTCACCCATCAACCGGGAAGTGGCCCGGGAATGCCGCGACCGTGGCCTCGGGCTCACATAGAGCTCGCCCGCGACGATTTCTCCCACGCGGTTCTCGGGAACCCCTTCCAGGTCCTCGTAGGTGGCTTTGCGCCGTGGCGGCTGTTCGCTCATATGTTCAGGATGCGGCCCCGCCTCTGACGTCGCAACCTGCCCCTCACCCCACTGCCCCTCGACGTGCTCGTTCATACTCCGAGCATGCATCCTACCTCTGACATTGCGTCGAGGCTACCCTCCCACCGGGTAGGTTGGGCACAGGGCTTCCCCCAGCGGGGAAGCCCCGGGCACTACGGCACGCCCGCGTCCTGCTTCGAGCCCGGCTTGCGCAGCGGACACGCCACGATGGCCCCGTTCGGGTCGATGGCGTCCTTGCCGGACTCCACCTTGAGGATCTTCCGGTCCTCGCCAATCACGAACGTGTAGCGCTGGGCAAAGCCCACCACCGGCGTCTTCACGTCGTACTGCTTCACCACCTTGCCTTCCGGGTCGGCGATGAACGGGAACGGCGCCTTGAGCGACTCCTTGAACTTCTTCAACTCCACCGCGTCATCCATTGAGACGGCCAGGACCTGGCCGTTGAGCTTCTCGATGTCCGCGTACCGGTCCCGGTACGCCGAGAGCTCGCGCGTTCAACCCCCTGTGAAGGCTTTGGGGAAGAAGGCCACGATCACCGGGCCCCGCTTCACCATCTCCGACAGCGTGTGCTGCTTGCCGTCGGTGTCCGTCACCGTGAAGTCGGGCGCCGTCTCGCCAGTCTGCGGCACGGCGCTCGAGAAGAAGCCCGTCACCAACATGGGTATGAGCATGGCCCCACCTCTTAGTGGCCCGCCCGCCTGGAAGGCAAGCGCGCCTTGCCGCCCGTGTCAGCCGCCCGCCATGCGTGCCCACACCGCCGCGGCGGCCTCGCGCGCCTGGTCCGCCACCACCGTGGGGTTCACCGACAGCGGCCGGCGCGCCCACATGCGCCAGGTGCCGTCCACCATCACCGCCTCCACGTGCCGCGAGCCCAGGCCGAACACCACGTGCCAGGCCAGGTTGCCCGCCGTCAGCGGCGTGGCCGGCAGGTAGTCCAGGATGAGCAGGTCCGCCAGCGCGCCCTCGCGCAGCGGCCCCACCGGCGTGTCGAACGCCTGCGTGGCCAGCCGGTGGCCGTTGGCCAGGTAGCGCAGCACGTCGATGGGCTGCCCCGCCTCCTGCGAGCGCAGGTAGGCCGCCTGGGCCTCGGCGAACAGGTCCGCGCTCAGCCAGTCGGCGCCCAGCGTGGCGCGCGCGCCGAACTTCAGCGCCGGCGCATACCCCACCTCGAGCCGCTGGTTGGAGCGCGGCGTGTGCACCAGCCACGCCCCCGTGCTGATCACCTGCGCCAGGTCCGCCCACGCCAGGTGCCCCACGTGCGCCATCAGGCTCTTGGGAGACAGCAGCCCGCTGCCCATCAGCCGCGCCACCGGCGTGTCCCCGTGGCGCTCCACCGAGAGCTTCTCGTCCAGCGGATCCTCGGCCAGCGGCAGGTGCAGCCCCGTGTTCGTCGAGGCCACCGCCTCCTTCAGCCCCTCGAGCGCGTCGGCGCCCAGGGTGAACATGGGCGCGGAGCCCACCTGGCCCCGGAAGCGGCCCTGCGCCTTGCGCGTGAAGCCCACCGTCTCCTCCAGGCCCTCCTCGCGCCCCAGCGCCCCCATCCGGTCCGTCACCGCGTAGCTCAGCACCCCGCGCACGCCTACCTCGTGCAGCCCCCGGGCCACCCGCATCAGCGAGCCCGAGATGGCCTTGGGCGAGGAGTGCAAGTCGAACACCGTGGTGGTGCCGCACTGCAGCGCCTCCAGCCCGCTGGCGCACGCGGCCACCTGCACCGCGTCTCCGTCCAGCGCCGCCTCGTAGCGCCAGCGCACCTTCTCCAGCGCGTCCTGGTAGCCCTCCAGCTGCGGCTCGGGCATGCCCCGGCCCAGCGACATGTGCAGCCGGTGGTGCGCGCTCACCAGCCCCGGGAAGACGAGCTTGCCCGACAGGGCCACGACTTCGTCACCCGGCGCGGGCTGCAGATCGGGCCCACGGGCCACGATGCGCTCGCCCTCGATGCGCAGGTCCACCCGCTCGACGACGGCGGGCTCCAGCTCGACGACATTTCCACCCTTGAGGACGGTGCCCAACGTCCCTCCACCACGAAGCAAATGACGAGAAGCATCACACCGGGCAGCGCCCCCGCGGGCTCCCGGCTCTGTCAGAGGTTACCACTGCCCACCCCGCATGGCGCGAGCAAGCATGTAGAGGATCAGGCCTCCCCGGGCCGTCCAGGCCACCGTGCGCAGCCAGTTGCTCGTCACCAGCCCCCGCCACTGCTCGGGCTGGAAGCCCGACGCCAGCGCCGAGTGCCGCGGCACCTGCAGCAACATCGTGGACAGCCACAGCACCCCCACCAGCCCCAGCCCCACCCAGGCCAGCACCGGGGGCGCCCCAGCCACAGGCCCCCGCCACACCAGCAGCAGCGCGGTGATGAGCTCCACCAGCATGGGGCCAACCACCACGTATGTGGTTCTCTGTGAATGGGAGATGGCGTAGGCGGGAAACGCCTCTGAGCCCACCTGCGCGAAGAGGGGGTAGTGCACCACCTGGACGAACCAGATCAGCCCCACCATGAAGAGCGTGGCCGCCGCGTGAACGAGCAGCAGCAGCGTGTCGGCGCTCTCCATCCCGCCCTCAGCGCGCGGCGACAGGAGGCGCGGGGGAAAGCGCCGGCAGCCCCGCCGCGCCCGGGCGCTTGAGCTTCACCACCTCGGCCGTCACCGTCACGCTGCTGGGCAGCGGGAAGATGAAGAAGATGGCGCCCAGCACCTGGGACACCGGCAGGTACTGCGTCTGCCGGAAGCGCACGTTGATGGCGCCATCGCCGCCCATCTCCCGGACCTGCGGCATCAGCACGTCGCGCAGGCCCGCCTCGATGTCGGTGCCCACCACGTCCACGAAGCCGAACAGCAGCACGCCCGAGCGCGTGGCCTGCACCACGCCCAGCGACTCGTAGGGCTCGGGGATGTCGCCCGCGGTGATGAACACTTCCTGGCCTCCGCGCTCGGACGGCAGCGCGGCGGTGTTGATGACGGTGCAGCCCGTGAGGGCCATGAGCGACAGAGCAAGCAGCAGACGCATGGGAAGAGGCCTCACGGTGAGGAGAGGAACTGGATGATTTCGCCGGTGACGACGACGGCGCGGTTGCGCGTCTTCACGCCCCCGCCGCTGCCACTCAGGGCATTGGAGACGGACTCGGACAGATCCGAGATGCGGTCGGCGTCCGTGGGCGGGTTCTCGTCGAGGAACTCGATGTGGATGACGCCATCGCCGCCCATCCGCGAGGCCACCTGCGAGAGCGTGCCCCGGATGGTGCCGTCCAGGCCCGCCTCGCCCATGTCGGACACGCCCGCCACGGTGACGCCGTAGCCCGTCACCTGCGCGAAGCCCAGGGTGCGGTAGGCGCGCGGGGCGCCGCCGGTGCTCAGGTAGATGCCGCGCCCGTCATCGGGCGGACGGTGCGACAGCGGCGAGCCACGCACGGTGGCGCCGCAGCCGGTAGCCAGGACCAGGGAGAGAAGCAGGAGGAGTCTCACGAAGCGTCTCCAGCGGGGGAAGAAGGGCTCAGAGCGGGGAGGCGGGAGCGGTGCTGGCCGCGCCAGCGCCCGGAGCAGCGGCGCCGGGCTCGAGCTTCACCACCTCGCCGGAGATGGTGGCCTCGTTCGGCAGCGGGATGAAGAACAAGAGGGCGAAGAGGATGCGGGTGGGCAGCGTGTACTGCGTCTGCTGGAAGCGCACGTTGATGACGCCATCTCCGCCCATGGAGCGCACCTGGGGCAGCAGCTGCTCATCGAGGTTCGCCTGCAGGTCCGTGCCCGCGGGATCCGCGAAGCCGAACAGCAGCACGCCGCGCCGCGTCGCCTGCACCACGCCCAGGCTCTTGTAGGGGCCGGGCACGTCCGCGGTGGAGACGAACACGTCCCGCCCGCCCCGCGCCGAGGGCGCGCGCGCCATGTCCACCGTGGTGCATGCCCCCAGCACCAGCGCTGCTCCCAGAAGAAGTACCTGCCGACCCCACATGCGGTGAGCCCTCCGTCGTCGCGGACGCGGAGCGTGCGGCCGGATACACTCCCGGGCAAATTTCCGGCCTTCCCCGCCAGGACGGACTGGTGAGCCGGGTGAAGCGTGAACTGGCCTCCTGTTTCCCGGATCGCGCGGACGCTCTGGCGGCGCATTGCACCGCCAGCGATTAGAGTCCCCCGGCCTATGCCACGCTCCTCTCGTCTCCTCTGTCTCGGCGCCGTGCTGCTGCTGGCCGGTGCCGCTGGCTGCGACTCCGGCTCCGAGCAGCCCCCCGCCACGCCTGACGCGGGCACCCGTCCCGACAGTGGCTACCCGCCCATCCCGGAGCGCACCTCGTGCACCGGCCTCACCGTGGGGCCGGGCGATCACCTCTTGACGCTGCAGCACGCCGGGCGCACCCGCACCTACAAGCTGCACGTGCCCCCGGGCTACGTGGCGACGCGGCCCACGCCCGCCGTCGTCGCCTTCCACGGCTACAGCTCCGACGCGCTGGAGCAGGAGGGGCTCAGCCGCATGTCCCAGGTGGCCGATGAGAAGGGCTTCATCGCCATCTACCCCTTCGGTGTGAACTACGCGGAGGCGCTGGGCAGCGCGGACGCGGGGCCAGGGCTGAGCGACACGCGCAGCTGGAACGCGGGCGGGTGCTGCGGCCCGGCGCAGATCTACAACGTGAATGACGTGGACTTCGTGGAGGCGCTGTTCGCGGACCTGGACAAGCGCGTGTGCATCGACACCCGGCGCACGTACGCCACGGGCCTGTCCAACGGCGGCTTCTTCTCGTACCGGCTGGCGTGCGACCGCGCCGAGCGCTTCGCCGCCATCGCCCCCGTGGCGGGCATGGAGAACAACATCTCCTGCGCGCCCAGCCGCCCCGTGCCGGTGATGCACTTCCACGGCACCTCGGATCAGACCATTCCGTTCGACGGAGGCGTCATCCCGTTCGGCCGCCCCTATGCGTCCGCTCCGGCCACGGTGGCGCGCTTCGCGGGGCTCAACGGTTGCGGCGGCCCGCTCCAGCAGACGTACCAGAAGGGCGACAGCACCTGCCGCACGCACACCGGCTGCAGCGCCACCGCCACGCTGTGCACCATTCAGGGCGGAGGCCACACCTGGCCGGGCGGGCTGATGCCTCCGGATTTCGGCCACACCACCCTGGATCTCGATGCCACGCGGGAGATGTGGCGCTTCTTCGAGGCCAACCCCCGCCCCTGAGAGAGAGCCACCCAATGAGCGCTCGCGTCCTCATCATCAACGCCGATGACCTGGGCTACGACCCAGCCGTCACCCGCGGCATCCTGCGCTCCATGCGCGAGGGCGTCGTCTCCTCGGCCACCTTCATGGTGAACACGCCCTACTCCGAGGAAGCGGCGCGGCAGGCGCAGGGGCTCAGCCTGGGCCTGCACCTGAACCTGGCGCGTGGCGAGCCCGTGTCGCCGGGCTTCCCGAAGGAGTTCCTGGACAACGGAGCCTTCTCCGAGCCCCGTGCGTCCACGCTGCCGGTGGAGGCCGTGGAGGCCGAGGCTCGCGCGCAGCTGGAGCGGATGGCCGCGCTGCTGGGTCGCCCCGCCACCCACGTGGACGTGCACAAGCACCTGCACCTTCACCCCAACGTGCTCGCGGGGCTGAGCCGCGCCGCGCGGGCCGCGGGGGTGCCGGTGCGCTCCATCAACGAGGCCATGCGCCGGGAGCTCCAGGCGCAGGGCGTGGCGACCAATGCGCACTTCATCGGCGAGGCGGGAGCCGAGGCGTATTGGACGCTGGAGCGCTTCGAGGCCGCGGTGGCCGCGCTGCCCACTTCGGGCGTCACCGAGCTGATGTGCCACCCGGGCTACCGGCCCGAGGCGCTCAAGAGCGGCTACTCCGCCCAACGCGAGGTGGAGCTGGAGACTTTCCTCCACCCCCGGGCGCGGCAGGCGCTGGAGCGCGCGGGCATCACCCCCGCGGGCTTCGACGCCCTTACCTCCATGTCATGATCCGATTTTCAGGGCAGGCCGGTTTTCCCCACACGGCTTCGATTGCCGCCGCCTCCACCAGACGAAACTGACACCTGACGCCTATTGGCCGCAGTGTGAATCTATCTCTTCCTTCTTGCCGGTCCACGTTCTACGCGGCTGCCAACCGCACGATGCATGGATATGCTTAGATGCTCTTTCTGTGGGTCTGGCGTCCAAGTGCCACGCTCAAGAGCGACCATTAATGCCTCTGGCGAGTGGAGCGCTTGACAAATGCCAACGGCAAAGGTTGCTTTTGCTTCGTATTTGGCGACAGTGGTGTAGGCTTCAAGCATCTCGCGTGATGGTGCCTTGGCCGAGACATACGCTATTACGCTATCGCCGTGCTGTATGCGGCAGCCAGACCATTCTTTCTTGGCAGCCATGCTCTTGCGCTGACGAATCATACCCGCGAGCAACTGGCGACTATCTTCGTCACCGCCTAGCATGAGACAGATGGCCTCTACAAAACCATGAGGTGCTGTCTTTTCGAGTTGAAGCATTAGCTCGCGAATCTCGGCGGGCATCTTTTGTCGGAGTTTAGTTGCTGGTGTTTGTCTGACACCAGCTTGATGCATGTAATATTCGTCGAACTCGGTGGTAAAGCTTCCGAGTGCAAGCGGCATTTGGCTATCGGTCTCCTTGAAATATAAGCCTTCCTTCATGTAATTCCCAAGCCAATCAAGTTCGTCGTGGGCTGTGACACTCGTGCTCTCAAGTTCTTGCCGTCGTTCCAGATAATGAACAAACTGACCTGCTCCTTCCACATGTTCTACAATGACTCGTAAGTCTTGCAGGGATACTGCCCAGGGAAGCACGCCCGCCGGAATAATGCCCAGAGGTTCCAAATCTGCAATGCGGGTAACAAAAGCATCTAGGTTATCCAAAGTCACGGCTACTGGTATGATCCTTGTGAGATCTGCGCGACGAATGGTCAGCACTGGATTGCCGGACTTATCTTCAAAGCTGACTTCAGGAAAGGCATTAATGTACCGGATCGCACGAAGGGCCTGCTCATGCGCGTCTCCGACTATCTTTTTCAGATCCTCTACGACGCCTTTTTCTGCCCCGCGACGCCCTGGAGCCCTCATCAGTCCGGCTTTGGCTTCCACAATGAAGGCAACCGTGTCGATAGTCACAAGACCATCGAGCTCAAACCGTTGCACGCCATGGCCGTTATCAAACTGATAGAAGAGCTTTTGACCCTTCTTGGCACGGAAGGAAACTGAACATAGGAGTTCCACAGCGTCGGATTCGACAAGACTGGCGCGATGGCGTTCATAGGCATGCCACGTCTTGCCAGTAGAGCGCAGCACCTTTTCCAGCCCAGGTTGGATAGCTGTGAGCAAAAGGCTAGGTGCTAGATGTGCACTCCAGGAGTTATTGCCCAGGCCTATTAGAGGAGAGCGCTCAAGCGGTTCGTACACGCTCGGGCGATTGTCGCCTATGGGGGGCTCGCTGAACCCGAGGGAAAAAGCTGTCAAAAAGGCCTCGACGCTCCTTTCGCTGATCCCGGTGCGCTGTGATAATTGGCGTGGAGCAACAATGAACACCAGCTCCATTGAGTATCCAAGCCAGGAACTTGTTAGCGATTGAATTTTACTTTTCGGGTCTGAGTGATCGCGGAGTTGTTCGACAATTCTTTTCTCCTTGTCATCGAGCTTTGCCAAGGCGTCATTAGAATTAAGCGCCAAGAGCCAATTTCTCGTTGCTTCTGCGGCGCGCTTGACGTGCTCGTTCAGGCGATTGTTGATTAGCGAAGAGATAGCATCAACTAAGGCCAAGGCTTCTTCGATGGAAAAACCAACCGCGTCCTTGAGGCGAGGGTCGAAAGGCGCAAAAAGTCTCTTCAGAAGAGTGGCTTGATGGTGCGGATAGGCATATTGCCGAACCAGCAGATGTTCCGTCTGGGTTCTGAAGATGATTTGATCCAGCTTGCCTGGAGTGTCGTTTCCCTTTAGCAATGGGCGCAGCTCGAATAGCGCAATGGTGTCTTGAATGAGGCTCTCTAAGAGTGTGCGTATTTTGGCGTATTGCTCCCAGTCCAAGGGGTGGGCGGTAAATCGGTAGGGCTTGCCGCTTGTGATTGCAAGCCAAGTTGCGTACTCGACTAGAATTGCCGGCTTGGATACTTCGTACTCTTTGTAGGTTTCGGGATTGTTGGCGAATGTCTCTGCCGCCAAGTTGGTGAGTAATTGAAGGATTGGGACGCTGGAGAGGAGGCTTTGTAACTGTCGGACCCGAGCGTCAATTTGGGCCGGCAGCTCTCTTGCTTGCTCCTTCAATTCTTCAAGAAAGACTCGGTGCTCGTCCGGAGACATTGTACTTGACCTGAAAACGAGACGCCCTTTTCGAGCCTCAATGATTCCAGGGGCAATTTCCACAACTTCATCAAGTGTTTCTGCTTCCTCCCAAGCGGCTCTGCGCTCTCTTTTCTCTCGGCTTTTACGTCCCATTCTCGGCTTCCCCAGCTGTGTGGTGGCTGATTCGTTATTGATGGACAGTAAAAATAGCAGTACGCCGGACAGAAGGTGTCGGACAGTGGCTCTGATTTGCGCATTGAACACCAGTGCCCGAAAGCTGTGGAGGAGCCCCATGTGCCCTTGGGCGTGAGGTTAGGCCTCCACCGTGTTGCACGTATGTCGCAGTAGCCTGCGGAACGGGATGAGACAGGACGGAACGACACGGGACGCGGCAGGATAAGGACTCCGAATCATTCCGGACGGTTGCACGGTAAGGGCGCGATTCTGCTGAGGTTTTTGCACCGCCCGGCGCGGTTTTGATTCCCGCCGCCTCCATACAAAGTCTCCGCGAAGTGAGACCAGTCTAGCCCTTCAGTACAGGATGCGAGCCCCTCTCCTGGTTCAGATCGCCGCTGCTGAACCGAGCATCGCGAAGGGCTCGTTCAACGTTCTTCGGGCGGGCGAGAGGTAGGCTGAGGCTTCTTGGAAGGCGCGTTCGCGGGGACAAAGCACTTGTCCTGGAAGAGCACGTAGCCGATCTCCGCGCACTCTTCGGGACTCATCTGGGGCAACTCCACCCAGCAGCCTCCGTTGATGGGTACCAGTTTGCGGCCTGGGCACTGGCCTCTCTTGTCGGGCCGTAGTTGCCCTGGGCGCGGTTCGGGGAGAGGTTCCTGGGCAAGGGGCTCCTTCTCCGTGGCAGGCGGCGACGTGGGCGCCTGCGGCGTGGGCGACGCAGTGTCCCCCACGGCCGCCGTATCCGCGTCTGAAGCCCCCGAGGCTGACGCCCGTGGCGCACTCCCGTCCGTGAGGCCAAATAGTGGGCGCACCGGCTGTGAGTGCCAGAAGAGCGCCGTGCAGGCGCCCGCCGCCACGAGGGCCAGCCGAGGCTTCCAGGCCCGGGGGCGCGGAGGGGGCTTGGAGTTCTCGGGGCGCTCTTCTCCACTGGCCTCAGCCTCCAACGCCTCTGCCACCTGCGCCGCCGAACCTCTTGCCTCGGGCGCCTCCGACAGCAGGCGGACAATCACCTCCCGCAGCGGCGGCTCTACCCTGGGGTTGTTCTCCAGTTGCGGCCTCGGGTCCGGGCTCATCACCCGCCAACTGCCTTGCTCATCCTGCCGGGCATCGACGCGCGCAGGGTACTGGCCCATCACCAAGCGATAGGCCGTCACTCCCAGCGCGTACAGGTCATCGGCTGGCGCGGGTGGGTAATAACCGTCCGGATAGCGCAGGCTGTGGCGGTAAAACAGCAGCGCCTGGGGCGACAGATACGCCGGAGTCACCGGTGGCAGCGACTGCCACGTCAGGCGCTCGGCCCCAATAAAGTGGCACGAGCCGAAGTCGATGAGCACCGCGCGCCTGTCCGACAACCGGACGAGGACATTGTCCCCCTTCACGTCCCGGTGCACCGCTCCCGCGGCATGCACCGCCTCCAGCGCCCGCGCCAGGTGCGCCAGCACTCGGCACACCTGTCGGCACGAAGGGGCGCGCTGCTCAGCCCAGGCATACAGGGGCGTGCCCTCCACCCACTCCATGACGAAAAAGGGGTGCTCGACACCCGAGGGCGGCCACGGCCCGCCCGGGTCCAACAGGCGCGGAATGCTGGGGTGGCTCAACCGCGAGAGCAACTCCACCTCGCGCTCCATGCGCCAGCCCCACGGGGACAGGGCCACCTTGAGCGCCCCGGGCTGCGAGCGCCTCCAGCCCACGCGCTCGGCTCGGTAGACCGCGCCGTAGCCGCCTTGGCCCTGCCAGGCTCTCACTCGCCACGCTCCGACTCGAGTGCCTGGGGCCAACGGGTGCACGCGCTCCTCGAGGGTTCGTCCCTTCACGCAATCTTGCGCATGGGCGCGGGAGATTCCGCCTGCATCATCTCTTGGCGGATGCGTCCGCGGAAGGCTCAGTTTGCTCAAGCCTCCCATTCTTGAGGTACCGCAGCAGCGGAGCGCGGACTTGGGCTCCATCTGCCGCGAGGGCATGGTACTGCTGCCGCTGGAGTGAATTCCCCGGAGAGCCGCGATGAAACGCAATCCCCTGGTGCTGACTTCCTGGATGGCGGGGTGGGCCGTGCTCCTGGCCTGTGCCACCGCACCAAAGCCACATGCGCTATACAGCGCTCGCCAAGAGGCCGAAGTCTCCGAACCCTTCGCGGCTTGCCCTCGCGTACCACGCGGCCAGCGCACTGCTCCCGCCCCCAAACCAGACTCCAAGAGTCCTCCGCAAGCTCAGGCTCCAGCCCAGGCGCAGCCCCCGCGCAAGCTCACGCCCGTGCAAGCCGCGATGACACGCTGGCTCGAGCCCAAGGTGGCCCGGCAGCGGTTTGACCAGGGGCTGGCGGAGGCTAGGCAGAAGTTTCCCCACCTTCAGGGCAGGCCTCCACAGGAGCACCATGTCCATCCCAAGTATCTCGGAGGACCTCTGGACGGCCCCACGGTGAAGGTCGATCCGGCCTATCACCAGCTCATCACCAACGCGTTCCGCAAAGAGCATGCCTACAGCTCGAAGGCGCCCGACCTTGACGTGCAAGAGGAGATCATGAAGGAGGTGTATTCGAAGTACCCTCTGCCTGGAGTGCACTTCTGACCATGCGTGAACTCCTTGAGCTTCGCCTGTCCGGGGCCAAAGCCGCGCTGCATGTTCCCGGGTATGCCACCCAGGGCCTGGATCCGCTCGATACGGTCAGGCTGCACCTGGATGTCCGAGAACCGTTGGTGGGAAAGCTACGGGCCGTTGAAGCCGAGTACCGGGCGCGGGGCACGACCCTGTTCACCATGAGCGAGTTGACCGTCCACTACACCGCCAGAGAGCTCCAAGCCGCCGAGTGGCTCAAGGTCGAGTTCTGGCCCTTCTTCATGCCCTCTGGGGAGGAGTGCGGCACCCGCTATGATGAGGCTCGCGCCTGCCCCCTGTGCGGCGCGGGCGCGCCCCAACTCGGCGAGCTGCGCTTGAACGTGGGCCGCATCCCCAAGAGCCGCGATCTGGCCCTCACTCCTGGCGCTGAGTTCGTCGTCTCCTCGCGCCTGGTCAAGGCCATGCGGGCCCACCGCATCACCGGCTTCGAGCTGCGCCCGGTGCTCAGCAAGGGCGGCAGACCCACCGACGCCTGGCATCAGCTCATCATCCCCTCGGCTACGGTGGAGGCTGCCCCCCCCACCCACTTCGGCAGGACTTACCTGGCCCCCGAGCCCGATGAGACCCGCTGCCCCAAAGGCCACGTCCTGGGGCGGCGAGTGCTCTCCCCGCTTCACGTGGCGCGCTCCAGCCTCCAGCCGCTGGACTGGCAGGCCCTCAAAGGGCTGCTCGGCACGCGCCAGGGGCTGTTCCGGCCCCACCCCCTCTTCATCATCTCTCAGCGCCTCTACCGCCTGCTCAAGGAGCTCAAGGTGCGCAACCTCAACGAAGAAGTCGCTCACGTCGTCTGAGCGGGCCCGTCGTCATCGAGCCCCTGCCCTCACAGCCCCGCGTTGAGCTCTTCCGGCAGCCGGGGATTCACTTCCTCGGCCACGGGCCAGCCCGGATCAGGCGTCAGCGCCAGGGTGTTGCGCACCCGGGCGATCAGCTCGTCGGCGCGGTAGGGCCGCGAGCACAGCACCGTGCCCTCCCAGGCCCAGGGCGGCAGCATCGAGCCCGCCAGCAGAATGGGTACCGGCCGGGCGCGCGGCAGGGTGGCGAACGTCTCCAGGAAGATGCCCACCTCCTTCTGCGAGGCGCTCGCCGACAACAGAATCAGGTCCACCGGCAGGTGCGCCGCGTCTCGCAGCGCATCGTGCCCGTTGCGCACGGTGAGCACCTCGAAGCCCTCGGAGCGCAGCGCGTGCTCGGCCTCGGCCTCCTGCTGGCGATCCTCGTCCAGCAGCAGCACGCGCGGCGGCAGCGCGCGTACCTCGCGCACGGACATGCACGGCATGGCGACGGTGAAGGTCGAGCCCAGGCCCTCGGCGCTGGACAGGCTGAGGTTGCCTCCGTGCAGCTTGCAGATGGAGTGGCTGATGAAGAGCCCCAGCCCCAGCCCACCGAAGTTGCGGTGCGACACGTTGCGCGCCCGGTAGAAGCGCTGGAACACCTGCGCCTGATCCGCGCCCGGAATGCCGATGCCGTGGTCCTTCACGTGGATGCGCACTTCGCCGCCCTGCTCCTCCATCTCCACGTGGATGGGCTCGCCCGCGGGGCTGTACTTGTGCGCGTTCTCCAGCAGGTTGACGATGACCTGCTCCAGCCGATCCCTGTCTCCCTGGACCCACAGCCGCCGGCGCGGGATGTCCACCGTGAAGGGGCGCTCGAAGGCGTGGCGGAACTGATCCACCACCTCGGCCACCAGCTGGCCAATCTCCAGCGGCGAGCGGTTCAGCTCCAGCTTGCCCAGCTCCAGCCGCGAGGCATCCAGCAGGTCATCCACCAGCCCCGCCAGCCGGTCCACCTGCCGCTTGGACTTGAGCACGCTGGAGAGCTCCACCGGCTGCCCGGCCGTAATGCGCCGCTCCATCGTGAAGAGGCTGAGCTTGAGCGGGGTGAGCGGCGTCTTCAGCTCGTGCGACGCGATGGACATGAACTCCTCGCGCACCCGGAGCGCCGCCTGCGCCTCACGCAGCAGCCGCGCGTTCTCCACCGCCACGGCCAGCTGCCCGGCCGCCGCCGTCCACAGGTCCAGCTCCTTCGCGGAGAACGAGGCGCCCGGCTCCTTATAAAGGAGCAACAGGCCCACGGTGCGCCGCGGCGCGCACAGCGGCACCGCGGCGAAGATGCAGCCCATGCTGTCGCCGTAGCCGCGCTGAATGCCAATCTGCGCCCGGCGCGTGCCCAGCGCCTGCTGGAACGGATCCGCCGTCGGATCAAACGTGTCCTCGGGAGAGTCCTGGTCGGCCAGGTCCGAGACGGCCGCGCGGCGCAGCCCTCCCTGGCCCTCCTCACACAGGAACACCTCGGCGCGCCGCACCCGTGCGCAGCGCACCAGGGCCGTCACCGCCGCCGCGCAGACGCTGTCCACCTCCAGCGTCTCACCCACCGCGCGGGCCACCTCCTGCACCACCTGCGAGAAGGCGTTCTCGTCATCCAGCCCCGAGGGCTCGAAGAGCAGCCACAGGCCCGGCTCCTCGCCCTCGCGCGTGGGGCGCACCAGCACCCGCACCTGCCGCATCGCCTGGGTGATGACGTGCCCTTCGTGGGACCGGCCCGCGCGGATGGCGCGCTCCAGCGCGTCCCGGCTCCGCCCGTACTCCAATACCTCCAGGAGGTTCTGCCCCGGCACCGGCGCCACCCCCGCCTTCTTGGCGAAGTCGGCCTCCAGCCACTGCACGCGCAGATCCATGCCTACACGGGCCACGGCCTGGGGCAGATGTGAGATAACATTCTCGAGGTCGGGGGGGAGCATGGGTGGGGCCCCTCCGAATTAGGGCGCCTGAGCGGACTCCACAACCCTCCCCCCTGGCTTTTACGACGCATCCGACATTGCAGCCGTTGGGGGCGCGACAGTGCCTCAGCCTGGAGGGCGGGCGAGCACGCACACGGAAGTCATGCATCCGTGAGTCTGTGTGTTAGACGACACCCGCTATGTCGACCCAGCCTTCCAAGAACCTGCAGACCTTCCCCAACCCGGCCGCTGATCGCGACTACGAGATTGCATTCGACGTGCCGGAGTTCACCTGCCTCTGCCCGCTGACGGGGCAGCCGGACTTCGCGAAGTTCACCATCCGTTACGTTCCGGATGAGCTGTGCGTGGAGCTCAAGAGCCTGAAGCTCTACATGTGGTCCTACCGCAACGAGGGTGCCTTCCACGAGAAGGTCACCAACACCATCGCGGACGACATCATCAAGGCCATCAAGCCGCGCAAGCTCACCGTGGTGGGCGACTTCTTCGTGCGCGGCGGCATCGGCACCATCGTCACCGTGACGCACGAGAAGAACAAGGCCTAGAGCCCGCCGCGCAGCTCCACCACACCGTGGAGCTCATCGCCGCGCGCCCGCAGGAGCGCCAGCAGGCGCCCCTGGTGGAAGCCGCGCACAGGAGCCTCGGGATCCGGATAGCCCCGGGGCAGTGGCCAGTCTGGCGGCAGCAGCCGGCCCTGGGCGATGGGCTGCTCGGCGCGCAGCACTCCCACCTCCGCGTCCGACAGCTCACGGGCAGCGCACCACGGCAGCACCTGGCGCCCGTGCAGCCCCACGCGCTGCCCCGGGCCTGGGTCCTCCCAGGGGCCAATGGCCGTGCGGTGCAGCCGGGAAAGGTGCGCCCCACAGCCGAGCGCCCGCCCCAGCTCCCGCGCCAGCGCACGCACGTAGAAGCCGCCCCGGCACGTCAGCTCCAGGCGGCTTAGGCGCGGCAGCTCGTGCGAGAGCCAGCGCGCCTGGTGCAGGTACACGCGCGAGGGCGGCAGCACCACCTCCTCGCCCCGGTGGGCCTTCTTGTACGCGGGCTCTCCGTCGAGCTTCTTGGCGCTGGTGGCCGGCGGCACCTGATCATGCCAGCCCCGGAAGCGCGCGAGCGCCTCGTCCAGGGCCTCCGGCGTCAGGTGGGCCGTGCTGCCCTGGGAGACGACGCGGCCCAGCAGATCGCCGTTGTCCGTCTCGGCGCCCCAGATGACTTCGGCCACGTACCGCTTGGGCACGGGGTGAATGAGGTCCATCAGCCGCGTGGCCTGGCCCACCAGCAGCAGCAGCAGCCCTTCGGCGAACGGATCCAACGTGCCGCCATGACACACGGGAGTGCGCTTGCCGGGCCTGGCGGCCTGAAGCTCCGCCATGAAGGTGCGCACCAGCGAGAAGCTGGTGTCGCCCACGGGCTTGTGGGCCAGGTAGATGCCGGGTCTCAGCACGGCTGGCCCCATACCCTGCCCTGGCCCCTGGCTAGCGCTTGTTGGAGGGCGCGGGGCGCTGCGCCGGCGCGGGCGGCTGCTCGGGCTTGATCTTCTGCTCGACGACGGGCGCCCACAGGTCCTGGGTGAAGTACACGCCGGTGGCCGCTGCCAGCGCCAGCACCGCCGCCACCGCCACCCACTTGAACCGGGCCAGCCCCGCGCGGGACTGCCGCTCGGCGGAGCCCGCCTCCAGGATGCTCAGCTCCGCCTGGGACAGGTGCGCCAGCGCCTCCGTCTCGGTGAGCTTCTGCCGCTGCCGCAGGAAGGACACCAAAAGCGCCGGGTGAGACACCTGCACCTCGCGCGCCAGGAACAGATCCAGCTCGCGCCGCATGGCCGCCGCGTCCGGGAAGCGGCTCTCCGGCTTCACCTCGAGCGCCCGCTTGACGATGTTCGCCAGCGGCTTGGGCAGGTGCGGCGCCGCCTTGTGCAGCGGCGTGTACGAGCCGTCGCGGATCTTCGCGAAGATTTCGCCGGCCGTCCGGCCCTGGAAGGGCCGCGCCCCGGTGAGCGCTTCGTACAGCAGCACGCCCAGCGAGAAGATGTCCGTGCGCGGATCCAGCGTCGCCCCCGTCACCTGCTCCGGAGACATATAGGCCGGCGTGCCCACCGCCATGCCCTGCTGGGTGAGCGCCACCAGGTCCACGTCCTTGGCGATGCCGAAGTCCATCAGCTTCACCTCGCCCGCCTTGGTGAGCATGACGTTGGACGGCTTCAAGTCGCGGTGGATGATGTGGCGGAAGTGCGCGTGGTCCAACGCGCTGGCGATGCGCACGCCGATGACGGCGGCCACGTCCGCGGGCAGCGGCCCGTCCTTGATGAGCTCGTGCAGGGTGGGGCCGTCCACCAGCTCCATCACCATGAACAGGCTGTCGTTCTTCTCCACCAGATCGTACAGGGTGACGATGTTCTGGTGGCGGAAGGCGGCCAGCGCCAACGCCTCGCGGTGAAAGCGCGACAGGGTCTCCTTGTCCTTCTGACCCTCGGGCAGCAGCTCCTTGAGCGCCGCCTCGCGTTGGATCTGCTCGTGGATGCCACGATAGACCACTGCCATGCCGCCACGGCCCAGTTCTCCGAGCACGCGATATGCGCCCACCTTGCGGTGACGCTGCGGCGTCTTGTCCGACTTTTCCTTTTCGGGAGCGACCACGGCCCGTACCGTAGCGACTTGTGCGCGGACCGTCGACAGCCCCGCTCGTCTGACTGCCGAATCAGCATGCGGGCGCTCACAACCGCACGGACTCTGGGTAGGCTGCGCGCCATGACCCTTCGACTCCTGCTGCCTGTCATCGCCGCCCTCTCGCTGGGCGGCTGCATCGTCCGTACGCCCGCCGTCGTCGTTCCGGTGAAGACCAAGAAGTCCAACCTCTCTTCGAGCTGCGACAACAACCAGTACTGGGACGGCGAGAAGTGCCGTCACAAGGGCAAGGGCAAGGGAGCGCGCAAGCACGACGACTGACGTGCCGACGCCTTCTGCCCGCGCAAAAAATGTTCCAGGTTCAACACTCTTGAGGCCTGAACCCATGCTGGCTCCCCCGCTGGAGGCACCTCTGGCGGGGAGTCGCGGTCCGCAGGTGACACTGCTGGACGGCGGTAACGAGGCCTATCCGCGGATGCTGGCGGCCATCGCGTCGGCCACACGGCGGGTGCACCTGGAGGTGTACGCGTTCGACCGGGAGGGCGTGGGCTCGCGCTTCCTGGCGGAGCTGGCGAACGCGGCGCAGCGGGGCGTGGAGGTGAAGGTCATCATCGATGGCTGGGGGAGCGTGGGCGACAGTGGCCCCATCACCCGGATGCTCAGGTCCGCGGGCGCGAAGGTGCGCGTGTACAACCCGCTGCTGTCGATCTTCACGGGCCGGGCCTGGCGCAACCACCGGAAGATTCTGTTGGTGGATGACCGGGTGGCGTTCCTGGGCGGCATCAACATCGGCGACGAGTACATGGACGTGGACGAGCAGCCGGGCTGGGCGGACCTGGCGCTGGAGCTGCGCGGAGACATCTGCGCGCAGCTGGGCGCCAGGCTGAACGCGGGCGCGATGCAGCTGGTGTCCGGGCCGCTGCAGGTGCTGCTGTCGGGCTTCGGCGGTGGGCGAAGGCTGAGGCACCGCTACCTGGATGCGCTGACGCGGGCGAAGCAGAAGGTGGTGCTCGCGCACGCGTACTTCCTGCCGGACCGGCGCTTCATGAGGGCGGTCAACCGGGCGGCGAAGCGGGGCGTGGCGGTGCACCTGCTGCTGGCGGGGCGCAGTGACGTGGCGTTCGCTCGCGCGGCGACGATGCGGCTGTACCGCTCGTTTCTGCGCGCGGGGGTGCACATCCACGAGTGGACCGAGTCCACGCTGCACGCCAAGGCGGCGGTGGTGGACGGCAAGCGGCTGCTGGTGGGCAGCTTCAACCTGGATCCCCTGTCCCTGGTGAATCTCGAGACGCTGGTGGACGTGGAGGACGAGGCGGTGGCGGCGCAGGCCACCGCGTGGCTGGACAAGCACATGGAGAAGTCCCGGCGCGTCTTCCTGGAGGACTGCGCCCGCTCGGGGCTGCAGGCCTGGGTGCTGGATGTGCTGGGGCTGACCTTCGCGCGCTTCACCGAGGCCTTCGCCAGCTTCATGGGCCGGCGCCGGCGCAGGTGAGCCAGGCGGCACGACGCCCCCCTCCCACGTTTTGGTTACAGCATGTGGGCCAAAGCCGGCCATGATGAGAACCCAGGGGGAGTTCTCATGCGACTGCACGTTGTGGCCTTGCTCGTCGTCTCGTTTGCGGTGCTGGCTCCAGGCCGCGTACTCGCATCACCGGTGACAGTGCTGGAGCGGGAGCAGCTCGAGGCCAGCGGGCTCACGTCCCTGGGCGAGCTGCTGCAGCGGCTGCCGGAGCACTCCAACGCCACGAATACCCAGGTCAACAACGGGGGCAGCGGAGCCACCCGCGTGAACCTGCGTGGCCTGGGCACCGAGCGCACGTTGGTGCTGCTCAACGGGCGGCGCTACGTGGCGGGAGGCACTGGCGCGGATGCCTCGGTGGACCTGAACTCCATTGCCCTGGCGGCCGTCGAGCGCATCGAGATCTCCCAGGGCGGGGGCTCGGCGCTGTATGGCTCGGACGCCATCGGGGGTGTGGTGAACATCATCACCCGCCGGGAGTACGCGGGCACCGAGGCCCGGCTCTTCTCGGGCCTCTCCTCGCGGGGGGATGGCCTGCTGTACGACGTGAGCGTGACGACGGGCCAGCGTGCCGAGCGCGGGGGCCTGCTCTTCACCGCAGGCTATTACTCGCAAGAAGCCGTGTCCGCGGGGGCGCGGGAGTTCAGCCGGTTCGACACGTCCTACGACTTCCAGGAGCGGCAGGCTTACGTGGGGGGCAGCCGCTCGACTCCCGAGGGCGTCTTCACCGTTCCCCAGGGAGGCTTCCCCTTCCCCCGACCCGGGTTTCCGGCTGTCCCCATCACCCGCGACCGTGAGACGGGAGAGTGGCGCCCGTTCAACGCCTCGGGCCTCGAGGAGGTGGGTGGAGACATGTACAACTACCAGCTCGAGAACTACCTCGTCACGCCGCAGCGCCGGGTGCACGCCTCCACTGCTGGAGACCTCCGCCTTGGCCAGCACACCCAGGCCTTCTTCGAGGCGCTGTACACCCAGCGGCAGTCGGCCCAGCAGCTGTCGCCCGAGCCGCTCAGCACCCGGGATGAGGCTCTCATCCTCAGCGCGGACAGCGTCTACAACCCGTTCGGCCGCGACATCTCGGATGCGCGGCGACGCCTGGTCGAGTTCGGCAACCGCCGGTACACGCAGGACCTGACGACCTTTCGCATCGTCACGGGCCTGGCGGGCAGACTCACCGAGGAGAGCTTCGGCCCGCTCGGAGGCTTCACCTGGGAGCTGGCCTTCAACCATGGCCGTACCCAGGGCATCGAGACCAAGCAGGGCCTGGTGCAGCGCAGCCGGCTGCGCGACGCGGTGGGCCCCAGCTTCATCGACGCGGACACCGGCGAGGCGCGCTGCGGTACGCCCTCGGCGCCGATCGGGGACTGCGTCCCGCTGAACCTGTTCGGTGGCTCGGGCAGCATCACCCGGGAGATGGTGGAAGCATTGGGCTACCGGGGCACCGCCCGTGGCTTCGATCAGCAGCAGTCCCTCACGGCCCACCTCTCGGGTGAGCTGTTCAAGCTGACGCCGAGCGCTCGGGCCTCGGCATTGACGGTGGGTTACGAGCACCGCCGCGAGAGCGGAGCGCACATCCCGGATCCGCTGACGGCCAAGGGAGACACCACGGGGAACCGGGGCGCCCCCACGGAGGGCCGCTACTACCTGAACGAGGCCTATGCGCGGCTCTCGGTGCCCGTGCTGGGCGCGCCGGCCTCCGAGCAGGGACAGGCGCGGGACATCCTGGAGTTCTCTGGAGGCGCGCGGGTGTTCCGCTACGACAACTTCGGGACGGACTTCACCTACCAGCTCGGCACCCGCCTGAGCGTGATTCAGGACGTGACGGTGCGCGCGGGTTACTCCACGGCGTTCCGTGCTCCCTCGTTGGCGGAGCTGTACGCGGGCCCGTTCGACAGCTTCCCGCGCGCGACGGATCCATGCTCGGCGCCGCGCCAGGGGATGTTGCGCGAGCAGGGCACCCCCGTCGATGCGGTGTGCGACGCGCAGGGCATTGCGGACGACCTGTTCGACAGCCGCGCGCAGCAGCTCGCCATCGGCGGCGGCAATCCGGAGCTCGAGCCCGAGACCGCGAGGATTCTCACGGTGGGCCTGGCCTTCGAGCCCCGGTTCCTCGAGGGCTTTACGGCAACGGCGGACTACTTCAACATCGGCGTTGACCAGGCGATCGCGGCGCCGGGCGCGGACGCCATCCTCGAGAGCTGCTATCCGAGCGAGGGAGGAGCTTCGGAGCTGTGCGAGCGCATCAACCGCTTCCCCACGGGCGAGATCGCCTTCATCCAAGACGGGCAGACCAACCTCGGCGGGGATCGGCTGGGGGGCATGGATCTCTCGTTGAGCTATCAGCGGCAGACCCAGGTGGGCAGGCTTGGCTTGCGCGGAGACGCCACCTGGCTGCACAAGTTCGACCGCAGGCTGAACAGCCGAGACCTCATCCAGGCCAGGGGCACCTATGATCTGGGCGTCAACAGCGACTTGAAGGCGAACGTGAGCGCGAGTTGGTCGCGAGACGCGCTGAGCGCTGGGCTCACCCTGCGCTTCATCAACGGCTTCAAGGAGTGCCAGAACAACAACTGTGGCGCGAGGGCAGAGGGCACTGCCGAGCCGGTCTCCCGGCAGGTGAAGGACTACTCCGCCATCGACGCCAGCGTGGCGTACGAGTGGCAGACGCGGCTCGGCCCGGCGACGGCGCGGCTTGGGGTGAACAACCTGTTCGACGCAAGGCCGGCCTTCATCGCCAACGGCTTCACGGCGGCCTCGGACCCGACGGCCTATGACTTCATGGGCCGCTACTTCTACATGCGGCTGTCCTACCGCTACGACTGATGTAGCCTGACTGCCGTCACGCCGAGAGGGAGCCACATGACTGCACGTCTCACCGCTGCGGTCATGCTACTGGCTCTGCTCACCGCCTGCGGTACCACCCGCGTGGTCCGCCTCGAAACAGGTCAGGGCGAGCCTCTTCTCCACCTTCCTCCAACAAGCTGGTGACCCGCAGCCCGTGATTGAGAGGACCGTAATCCCAATGAGGTACTTCGAGCTGTCGCAGGACGTCGCGGGCTCCGAGGGGTGGGATCTTGGTAATCCCACGGACTCACAGGGCAAGGAGCTGGACAATCCTTGGGTCTTCAGGCTGGGCCTACCTGTCCCAAATGCTGGACACTTGAAGATTCCCATCAGTCATCCAGGCCGGACACTCGACTTCACCCTCGCGGGCTTCAGCATCCCGGTCATTCATGCACGAGTGGCTTCCGTCTTCTCCGAGCTGGCCCCGCGCGACGTGCAACTGCTTCCGGTAGACATTCAAGGCCAGCCAGACCCGTTCCGCATCCTCGTTGCCACACGGCTCATCCGGTGCATCGATGATCAGGCCTCCACGGAGGTGGAGTACTGGACGCCGGAAGATGGGCGGCCCGAGAAAGTTGGGCAGTACCGGGACGTGTACGGCATGCGCATCGACTCAACGAAGGTCGGTGACGCCAAGGTCTTCCGCACCTGGGGATGGACGGTGGCCCTCATCGTCTCCGAGGAAATCAAGGAGGCGCTGGAGCGCGCGGGCGTCACGGGCGTGAAGTTCAAGGAAGTGACTGGCCCGAGCGCCGTCAGTCCGGAGGAGCGTGAACGGCACCGGAGGCTCATCGAGTTGCGACAGCAGACGGACGCTGCCCGCGAGGCCTTCTGGCGCACCCTCGGACGGTTGGACGAGGAGGCCATCATCCCTATCGTCGTGGGTGGCGCATGGCCCGCCCGGCGCCAGGTCTGGCGCATTATCCATCGCCCAGGTGGACGCACCCTGCTGGTGACGGACGGGCTCTCGGACTTCTTCGTGGATCGCGCGGAGCTGTCCGTGGGCTTCGGCCTGGAGTTGGCCCTGGAGACGGACGAGTTCCTCGAGCGCGCCGAGGCGAGCTGGCCACTGCTGCTCCTGGAGCGGGTAGCGGATGAGGTGGCGGAGCACGAACGCGTTCGGGAGAAGGTGGAAACAGGCTTGATGTCCATGGAAGTCTCCGGCAGAGGAATGCCGCAGCCGCTCGTCACCCAGGACGGCAGGGTGGGTGTACTGCTGGGCATGACGACAAGCGCACTGCCCCATGACTTCACCATGCCGGCCGGGAAGGTGCGGCTCGTCACCGTCAAGGCGCTGCTGCCCGCGGAGCTGGCCTACCTCCTGGAGCATGGCAAGAGGGGCCGGGACGAGTTGCTACGGCGATTCGACCAGGAGGCCCACGGACACCTGTCACGCGCAGGGCGAGAGCCAGTGGTCTAATAGAACGACAAGTGAGCGGAGGCTATCTCTCACGGGGCGCGGCGGTCGGCACTCGTCCGGTGGGGCGGCCAGGGACGTAGCAAGCCCCTTGATATACATACCCGACCCCAGGGCAATCCCCGAGGTCGACTGCCACCTTGAACCAGCACCCTCCGTTGATCACGATCTGCTTCTTGGGACACCGGCCCTTCGCATCTGGCTTGAGCTGACCGGGTAAGGGCTGTTCAGGAAACTCCTCGGAGATGCCGTCTCTGTCCGGGAGCTTCGCCGATGTGGTGGGAGCGCGCCGTACGCTCTCTCCGAGGGAGGCAGGATCCCCCTCCTCTTTGTACGTGTTCTGAGCCTCCGTGGTCCGCGAGCCGGTACGCAGCGAGCCTGACTTCTCGGGCCACAGCCCCAGCGCCAGCAGCGCAGCCAGCCACGGCCCCCAGCTCCGGGACTTCACCCTCGGGACGGCGGGCGCCTGTTCGTCGGCCTTCCGCCGCTCCACCTGGCCACGCTTGACGGCGTCCGCTTGCCCAACCTCGAGCACCTTCTCCCGGCCTCTGCGGCGTGGCCGGTGGCCCAGGTGCCCGGCATCGGCCAATTCCTCTCTCGTCCACTGCGAGGGCCTCAGCGTCTCCCACTCGAACAAGGGCTCATCCGCGGCCGGCCCGGCGTGCTTCATGCCTCGCTCCATGGCGGCGGCCAGCTCGCCCGCGGTGCCACGCTCCTCGGGCTTCAGCGACAGCATGCGGAGGATGAGCGCGTTGAGCTGTGCATCCACCCGGGGGTTGAGCTGTCTGGGAGGCACTCTGTCCGGATGGATGGAGCGTGGGTACGTGTCGGTCACCAGCCGGTAGGCGGTGACGCCCAGGGCGAACACGTCATCCTCTGGCCGGGCCACGGGCAAGACGGTTGCGCCGGGCTTGCCACGCAGCGCGTACTCCCACAGCTCGGGGCTGCGGTACTCCGGGGTGCCAGGCACCACGTGCAGCGGCGTTAGCCTGGCGGCACCGGCGAAGTACCCCGCTCCGAGATCAGTGAGGAACAGCCGGCCATCCGAGGGACGCACCAGCATGTTGTCGCCCTTCACGTCCCGGTGCACGGAGCACACCTCGTGGGTGGCCTGCAATGCGCCAGCCGCCTGGGCCAGCAGCGCCAGCACCTGGCGCGAGGAGGGGTTGCGCCGCGCGGCCCAGGCATACAGCGGCTCGCCCTCCACCCATTCCATGACGACAAAGGGATGGGTGTCTCCCGACGGAGACTGCCACAGCCCGGAGTCGAGTAGCCGCGGCACACTCGGGTGACGGATGCGCGAGAGCAGCTCCACCTCGCGCTCGAAGCGCGCATCTCCCGGGTAGATGGAGAGCTTGAGGGCGACAGGCTCGGCCAGGGGCTGTCCCTCTGGCCTGGCGCGGTACACGATGCCGTAGGTCCCCTGGCCTTGAACGTCGTACAGGCGCCAGGCGCCTACCTTCGGACCCAGCGGCGAAGCGATAGGCCCCGCATCCCGTTCCGACGATGGCGTGTCCATGAGCTTCTCCCAACGTGGGGCTGAGACCTCAAGAGGGAGCCTACCTCACAGGTGGCCAGGCGGGCACCCTCCTGTACAGGAGGGCCAGCTGCCCATCTGTGCTCTTCTCACTTCAGCCAGCTGAGGCCGGGCGTCAGCTGGCCGGGGTTACGGGCGCCGTGGGCGCGCGCAGCGTCTCGGCCGGCAGCTCCGGCGCCGCCGCGTGCCGCATCAACGACTCGATAGGCTTCGGATCCGCCGAGCGCCGTGCCAGCTCCAGCAGCACCATCTGGCTGCGCACGTGCGCCCCGTCCTGTCCCACGGGCACGTACGTACCGTCACGCTGGAGCCTTCGCGCCTTCACGTTGTCCTTCAGCGATACCCCCAGCACCTCGTCCAGCAACCGCTGACGGATGACCGGGTCCTCCACCGGGAACATCGTCTCGATGCGCCGCACGAAGTTGCGCGGCATCCAGTCCGCGCTCGACATCCACACCTCCGCCTGCGCCCCCTCGCCGAACGCGAACACCCGGCTGTGCTCCAGGAACCGGTCCACCACGCTCAGCACCCGGATGTTCTCGCTCACCCCTGGCACCCCGGGCCGCAGGCAGCACACCCCTCGCACCAGCAGCTCGACGCGCACCCCCGCCTGGCTCGCCGCGTACAGCGCCCGGATGACGCTCGGGTCCACCAGCGAGTTCATCTTCGCCACGATGCGCCCGCTCTCTCCCTTGCGCGCCTTGTCCGTCTCGCGCTGGATCAGCCCCAGCACCTTCTCCTGCAACCCCATGGGCGCCACCGACAGCCGCTTCCACTGCGGCGCCGTCGAGTACCCCGTCAGCATGTTGAACAGCGCCGTCACGTCATCGGCGATCTCCTGCCGCGCCGTGAACAGCGACAGGTCCGTGTACTGCCGCGCCGTCGTCGGGTTGTAGTTGCCCGTCCCCAGGTGCACGTACCGCCGGATGCCGTGGCCCTCGCGCCGCACCACCAGCGCCACCTTGCAGTGCGTCTTCAGGCCGATCAGCCCGTAGACGACGTGCACCCCGTTCTCCTCCATCCGCCGCGCCCAGGCGATGTTGTTCGCCTCGTCCAGCCGCGCCTTGATCTCCACCAGCACCGCCACCTGCTTGCCGTTCTCCACCGCCCGCGTCAGCGCCCGTGCAATGGGGCTGTCTCCGCTCGTGCGGTACAGCGTCTGCTTGATCGCCAGGACGTTCGGATCCTCCGCCGCCTCCTCCAGGAAGCGCACCACCGGATCGAACGACTCGTACGGGTGGTGCAGCAGGATGTCCCGCTTGGCGATCACGCTCAGCACCAACTCCTCGTCGCGCAGCACGGGCGGCACCGCTGGCGCGAACGGCTCCACCCTCAGCTCCGGCCTCACGTCCAGGTCCGTGAGCGTCATCAGGTCCGAGGGCTGCAACGGCCCCTGCAGCCGGTACACGTCCGGCGTGCCCAGCTTCAGCGCCGCCGTCAGCGCCGTCTCCAGCTCCGCGCTCGCCGCCGCGTCGAGCTCCAGCCGCACCGCGGCGCCCCGGTCCCGACGCCGTAGCTCCTCCTGAATCGTGGAGAGCAGGTCCGCGCTCTCCTCCTCGTCCACGTTCAGGTCCCAGTTGCGCGTGACACGGAACGACGCCGTCTGCTCCACCGCATAGCCCGGGAACAGGTCCCCCGCGCACAGCGAGATCAGCTCCTCCAACGGCAGCACCGCCAGCATCACTCCCTGCGGCGGTGGCAGCGACACCAGCCGGCTGAGCACGCTGGGCACCTGCACCACCGCCAGCGAAGTCTCGCGCATGTTGCGCTTGCGCTTGGGGCCCTCGCGCCGCAGCAGCACCGCCACGTTCAGCGACTTGTTGCGCAGGTGCGGAAACGGGTGTCCCGGGTCCACCGCCAGCGGCGTCAACGCGGGGAACACCGACGAGGTGAAGTACGTCTTCGCCGCCGCCTTCTGCTCCGCGTTCAGCTTGTCCCGCGTCAGCACCGCCACCCCGTGGCTCGCCAGCTTCGGCAGCAGCTCCTCGCGCCACAGCCGGTACACCTCGTCCACCATGGCGTGCACCCGGTCGCTGATGGCCGCCAGCTGATCGGCCGGCAACATGCCGTCGGCCGCCGTCTCCGCCACCCCGCTGGCCAGCTGCTGCTTCAGCCCCGCCACCCGCACCATGAAGAACTCGTCCAGGTTCGAGGCGGTGATCGCAAAGAACTTCAGCCGCTCGTAGATGGGCAGGCTCGCGTCCCGCATGTCCGCCAGCACGCGCTGATTGAACGCGAGCCACGACAGCTCGCGGTTGATGAACAGCTGAGGGTCGTTGAGATCCACGAGGACAGACTCTTGCACGGAAATGGCCTCGTCACGTCACGGAGGTGTCACTTAGAACCCTCCAGGCAGGTTCTCCGGCATGGACCCCATACCCCGGGAGTTGCCGCTACACTGCGCCTGCCTTGCCTATGCCCCCTTCGACGATTCAGCCCGTTCTCGCAGCCATCGACGTCGGCACCAACGCGGTCCGCCTGGAGCTTGCCCGCCCGGACCCCGATGGGGCGCTCGAGACGCTCCACCAGGAGAGGGATCCCATCCGCCCCGGTGAGGGCGTCTTCGCCACCGGCTCCATGCCCCCCGAGACGGCGGCTCGGCTGCTGTCCACGCTGCGCCGCTATGCCGCGCTGTGCCGGCGCCACAAGGCCCGCATCCGCGCGGTGGCCACCAGCGCCCTGCGCGAGGCGCGCAACCGCAGCGAGATCGTCCGCCGCGTGCGCGAGGAGGCCGGGTTGGATCTCGAGGTGGTGAGCGGCAAGGAGGAGGCGCGCCTCATCTGCCTGGGGGTGCTGCACCGCAAGCCGCCCGAGGCCCGCTCGCTGCTGGTGGACATTGGCGGCGGCTCCACCGAGGTGGCCACCGCCACCGGCGAGCGCCCCGACAAGCTGTGGAGCCTGGCGCTGGGCTCGGTGCGGCTGACCGAGGTGTTCAACGCCGCTCAGGCGGTGACGCCCAAGCAGTTGCGGCTGATGCGCAGCTTCGTGGCGGACGTCGTCCGCAAGACGCTGCCCGAGAAGCTCAAAGGGCTGCCCAGGGTGGCCCTGGGCTCCTCGGGCACCATCAACGTGCTGGTGTCCTATGCCTCGGGAGACAGCGCCAGCCACGCCTCGGCGCGCCAGCTCAGCCACGCGGTGGACTCGCTGGCGGACATGCCTCCGGAGCGGCGGCGCAAGCGCTTCGATCCCCGGCGCGCGGACATCGTCGTCGCGGGCGCCGTCATCCTCGAGGGCGTGGTGAAGCACCTGGGCGTGGACGCGGTGACGGCCGTCAACCGGGGCCTGCGCGATGGGCTGCTGGTGGACCTGCTCTACCGCCAGGATGCCTCGCGAGCGGACCACACCCTGTCGGACGCGGCGCTGGAGATCGGCCGGCGCTTCTACTTCGACGAGAAGCACTCGCGCCAGGTGGCCCGGCTGGCGCTCACCCTCTTCGATGACCTGGCGGCGCTGCACAACCTGCCGCTGTCCACCCGGCCCTACCTGGAGGTGGCCGCGCTGCTGCACGACATCGGCCACGCGGTGAGCTACGAGCGCCACCACAAGCACACGTACTACCTTATTCACAACGCGGACATCCCCGGGCTGGCCGAGCGCGAGCGCGAGCTGGTGGCCCGCGTGGCGCGCTACCACCGGCGCAGCGCGCCGAGCGCGGCGCACTCGGCCATGGAGGGCCTGAGCCCCTCGGAGGGCCGCACGGTGCGCAAGCTCGCCACCCTGCTGCGGGTGGCCGACTCGCTGGACCGCAGCCACCAGCAGCCCATCAAGTCCCTCAAGGCCACCAAGGCGAAGGACGGGGTGACGCTGCACCTCAACGCCAGCAAGCCGGTGGACCTGGAGCTGTGGAACGCCGAGCGCGAGGTGGCCAACTTCCGCAGCGTCTACGGCAAGCGGCTGGCCTTTCACGTGGGCCGGTAGCGCCCGCTCCCTTCCCTGCCCTCCAGCAGGGGCAACGCCGCGCGCTTTGCCCCTCCCGGAGCGGATGCTCACGCTGCAAGGGCAGGGCTCGCCGTCCGGGCGGGCTCGCACCCAGCCAAGCGCCCCCAGGGGGAAGGAGCCGCGCGCCATGAAAGCCGTCGTTTTCCACGGAATCGGAGACATCCGACTCGACGAGGTGGAGGAGCCCAGGATCGAGAAGCCCACGGATGCCATCGTGCGGCTGAGCGCCAGCGCCATCTGCGGCACGGACCTGCACATGATTCGCGGGACGATGCCGGGCATGCGGCCGGGCACCATCCTGGGCCACGAGGGCGTGGGCTACATCGAGGAGCTGGGCGAGGACGTGCGCAACTTCAGCGTGGGGGACCACGTCGTCATCCCGTCCACCATCGCGTGTGGCAGCTGCGTGTACTGCCGCGCCGGCTACTATGCCCAGTGCAACGAGGCCAACCCCAACGGCGCTCAGGCGGGCACGGCCTTCTACGGCGGCCCGGAGCTGTCCGGCCCCTTCCACGGCATGCAGGCCGAGAAGGTGCGTGTGCCGTTCGCCCACGTGGGCCTGGTGCGCGTGCCTCCGGGCGTCACGGATGAGCAGGCCATCCTCCTCTCGGACATCTTCCCCACCGGCTACATGGGCGCGGAGCTGGCGGAGATCAAACCCGGGGACACCGTGGCCGTGTTCGGCTGCGGCCCGGTGGGCCAGTTCGCCATCGTGAGCGCCAAGCTGCTGGGCGCAGGCCGCGTGTTCGCCATCGACTGCCTGGAGGACCGGCTGGAGATGGCGCGCGCGCAGGGCGCGGAGATCATCAACTTCGATCAGGAGCACCCGGTGCAGACGCTGATGCGGCTGACCGGCGGCATTGGCGTGGACCGGGCCATCGACGCGGTGGGCGTGGACGCGATGCACGCGCACCACGGGCCCGCGGCCAAGGAGGCCAAGGCCGAGAAGTCCGAGTTCAAGCGCGAGGTGAAGGAGGTCGCCCCCAAGACGAACCCGGACGGGGCCAACTGGGTGCCCGGCGATGCGCCCGCCCAGGCGCTCAACTGGGCCGTGGAGGGCCTGGCCAAGGCGGGCACGCTGTCCATCATCGGCGTCTACCCGCACACCGCGCGCACGTTCCCCATCGGTATGGCGATGAACAAGAACCTCACGCTGAAGATGGGCAACTGCAACCACCGCAAGTACATCCCCAAGCTGCTGGAGCTGGTGCGCACCGGCGTGGTGGACCCCACCGCCATCCTCTCGCGCGTCGAGCCGATGACGAGCGCCATCGACGCGTACCGCAACTTCGATCTGCGCAAGCCCGGCTGGCTCAAGGTGGAGCTCGAGCCGCCGATGCTCGCCTGAGCCTCTGGCCTCCTGAAATGGAGAACCCGGCCACCCCTCTCTCGAGGGGGCCGGGTCCCGGGGGAGCGCGGGAGCTCCGGACTGTCTAGCGGCCCGCCAGCTGCGAGGGGGCGAACACCGTGTAGCCCGCGGAGGCGCCGTCATCCAGGGCGCCGCGGCCCGACTGGTCGTGCGGCACGATGAACTTGCAGCTGGCCGTCTGCTCGGCGCCGGAGCTGTCCGTCACCTTGAAGTTCACGCCGTACACGCGGCCGTTGCCCTTGCCCTGGCGCTCGGCGCGCAGCTGGAAGCTGCTGTTGCCGGTGATGACGATGTCCTCCACCGTGCGGCCGTCGCCGTTGCCCTGCGCGTCCTCCAGCTCGTCGCTGTAGATGGAGGTGATGGTGCCCACCGCGTCGATGTCCACAGGGCCACCGCAGGGGTTCTGCACCACCGCGCACTCCGAGAGGTTGAAGGACCACATCTTGTGGTTCGGCGGCCAGATCTCACGGGGCGACTTGACGGACACCGCGGTGCAGCTCTGCGCCTGCTCCACCGTCACGTTGCGCGTCACCGAGGCGCTCAGGCCCATGGCGTCCTGCACCGAGTAGGTCAGCGTGTAGAGGCCCGGTGCCGCCGTGTTCACCGTGCCGCTCTTGATGATGGCGCCCGTCAGGTTGCCAGAGCAGGCGTCCGTCGCCGTGGCGCCCGGATCCATGAAGGTGCTGCCCACCGGCAGCTTCATGGAGGCCGCGCCCTTGAGGGCGATGCTGGGCGCCAGCGTATCGCTCACGCTCACCGAGCGCGCCGCCGAGGCCGCGTTGCCCGCGCCGTCCTTCACCGTGTAGCGCACCGGGTAGTTGCCCACCGCCGCCGCGTTCACCGCGCCGGTGGTGACGATGGAGCCCGTCAGGTCACCAGCGCACACGTCGCTGGCCACCGCCCGAAGCTCCGTGTAGCTGTCCACGCCGCACTCCAGCGCCACCGTGCCCGCGCCGTTGAGCGCGATGCTGGGGGCCAGGGTGTCATTCACGCTCACGTTGCGCGTCACCGAGGCCGCGTTGCCCGAGGCGTCCGTCACCCGGTAGGTGACCGGGTAGGAGCCGCGCACCGCCTCGTTCACCGTGCCGCTGATGGCCACCGCGCCGCTCAGGTCACCGGTGCACACGTCGCTGGCCACCGCGCGCAGCTCCGTGTAGCTGTCCACGCCGCACTCCAGCGCGACCATGCTCGAGCCGTTGAGCGCCAGCGCCGGGGCCTTGGTGTCCGCCACCGTCACGTTGCGCGTCGCCGTGGCCACGTTGCCCGCGCCGTCCGCCACCCGGTAGCTCACCGCGTACAGGCCCCTGGCCGCCGTGTTCACCGTGCCGCTGATGGCCACCGCGCCGCTCAGGTCACCGGCGCACACGTCGCTGGCCACCGCGCGCGGCTCCGTGTAGCTGTCCACGCCGCACTCCAGCGCCATCGAGGCCGCGCCGTTGAGCGCCAGCGCCGGAGCGCGCGTGTCCACCACCTCCACCTCGCGGTTGGCCTGCGCCGAGTGGCCGGAGGGATCCGTGACGCGGTAGTTCACCGAGTACAGGCCCCGGGCCGCCGTGTTCACCGTGCTGCTGATGGCCACGCGGTCGGACAGGCTGCCGGCGCACGCGTCATGCGAGAAGGCGCGCTGCTCGCTGTAGCTGTCCACGTTGCACTCCAGGCGCAGGCGGGCCGGGCCGTTGAGCGACAGCGACGGGGCCAGCGTGTCCACCATGGTCACCGCGCTGGTGCACGAGGCCTCGTGGCTGCCATCATCGGCGATCCAGCGCACCGAGCGCGCCGAGCCGAGCGAGAAGGCCTCACCCTCCATCGTGTACGTCACGTACGGCGCGCCGCAGTTGTCCGTCGCCGTGGCCGGGTTGCTCTCCGGAGAGGCCGTGCCCACGCCGCACTCGAAGGTGCTGGAGGCCGGGCACGTAATGCGCGGGGCAATGGTGTCCACCACGTTGACGCTGGCGTTGCACGAGGCGCTCAGGCCCTGCGCGTCCACGCACGTCAGGGTGACGCTCTGGTTGCCCACGCCGAAGGCGTTGCTGCTCTGGGTGCAGCTGACCGGGCCGCCCTCGGGATCGTACGAGCCGTTGTCCACCGAGCCGCTGGCGCCGCACGCATCGGCCGGGGTGTTCAGCGTCAGGTGCTTGCACGCGGCCACCGGGGGCAGGTTCGCCGGCGGGGGCGGGGGCGGGGGCGGGTTGCCGTTCATGCGGCGGCAGGAGCGCGGGCACGCCTCGGTGTTGCCAGCGGCGTAAGGATCGCAGTGCTCGCCCGCGCTGACGATGCCGTCACCACACCAGTTCAGCCGGCAGGTGGCCGAGCACTGGACGCCGAACTGGCCGTTGGCCTCGTAGCCGAAGTCGCACTCCTCGCCCACCTGCAGCTGCTCGTCGCCGCAACCCATCAGCGTCGCGCCGCGCGCCAGGATGTAGGGGGCGCCGAAGCTGCCGTCCACGTACTCCTGCACGCCCACCCCCATCGTCCCCATCTCGCCCGGCGGGGGGTACATCGCCACGGACCACGGGGTGAAGTTGGCGATGGGGAAGCTGGTGAACGAGGTGCTCACCGAGCACGAGGGCCAGTGCGACATGTGGTCGTCCGACAGCACGTCCAGCGCCGGGTGCGACCCGACGATGTGGGCGGTGCTGTGGCAGCCGCCGCCCTGGACCTTGAAGTCACCGAAGGGCTCGAGCAGCGCCACGTGCGTGTCGGGCGCGGCATTCTGGTAGTAGCAGCTCAAGGACACGTACAGGCCCGTCTTGCCCGGCGCGTACGCCGCGAACCGGATGGCCCGCTCCGTCACCAGCGTGGCGCCGTTGGCCACCGGGGCCGTGCCCGCGATGAGGATGTTGCCGTTGACCACCGGGCCCCACACCGCCCGGTTGGCCACCGCCGCCGCCATCGCGTTCTCGCTGGCGCACGCCTTGTCGCCCAGGATGATGATGCGGTAGGTGGCGAACTGCGCCGCCGTCATCCCCGCCCACTGCGCGTCGGACACCACCCGCGGCGTGTAGCCGAACTTCTGCGCCGCCACGGCCTCGGGGCTGTTCGCGCCGCCAGACACCGTGCTGCCCAGGATGAGCGCCTGGTTGGAGCTGAACACCACCGCGTCCTCGCGTGACGCCAGGTGGCTGGCCTGCTCCTCCACCGGCACTTCCTGGCCACACGCGGCGGCCAGCGTGACAACCATCACCAGCGATGCTCTGAACAGATTTGCGCGGTTCATGGGGGCACTCCGGGGGGTTACTGAGGGGGAGGCGGGGAATTCCAGCCGCCTCAGAACTTTACGTATTTATGAATAAATCGGATTCAAAGGTCAATCGCTCCGGGTGTACTTTTCCACTCTCACGGCTTGATAAAACCATGGGTCGGCTTATACCTGCCTTCTAAGCTGCCGGATTTTCAGGGGATTAGATGGCGGCGGTGCCGGTGACGGCGCGCAGCATCGCCATGGGGCCTACAGCGCGCACCCGCTCGAGCTGTTCACGATTCTTCACCAGCAGGGATCCGGCGAAGGCCAGCGCGTTGAGCGAGGTGCTCTCGAAGCACTCGTGAGAGCGGGGCACCACCAGCATCCAGTCACGGGTGGCCAGGAGGTTGTAGTGCTCGCCTGGGCGCTCGCACCCCACGGCGCGCAGCAGCTCCATATAGGTAGCGTGCGCCTGAGCGGGCTCGCGCGGAGGTGGGCCCAGGGCATGGCGGAACGGCAGCCGCCCTCGAGCGATGGCCTCGTCCATCGGGGTGCGGTGCTCCCCCGCGGCCAGCGGCACCGGGACCAGCTGCAGGTGCTTGTGGGGCTGGCTGGCCCCCGCGAGCCGACCTCCATTGTAGAAGGCCAGCGCGTCGAACCCGGCCATGCCCGCCAGCAGGGCCTCGAAGTCGGCGGGGGTGAGCAGCGAGTCCTGCGACTCGAAGGCCCGGGTGACGATGAGCGCGTGGTGCTCGAAGACGTTGAACTTGTTGAGCAGGCACTCGTGCGCGGGCGGCAGGGGGCCCACATAGAGGTCCTCCTCATAAGGAGGAAGGAAGGGGTTCTTCGGCGGCCCGGCCTCTTTGGGCGGCTGCGCGGCCCGCGCCTTGCGCTCCAGGTTGGAGACGACGCGGACGAGGAACGGGACACCGCCCTGCTCGACGCGCTCCACCTCGGTGTGGATGGGGACCAGCGCGCCGCTGGCCAGGGCCTTCGCCGTGCGCTCGACGATGGCGTCCCACAGCGCCAGGCTCATGGCGCCGTGCTCCCGTAGTACCAGGCGGTGAGCGCCAGCCGAGGCGCGTGCGTGGGCAGCACCTCGTGCTCCAGCCGCTCGCTGAGGAACACCACCAGCCTGTCCAGCGTGGGCGCTACCTCCAACGTCCCCTCCTTCAGGTACAGCCTCAAGAGGCCGCCGTGCTCCGGCCGCCAGTCCGGGTTGGCGTAGAAGATCGCCGTCACCCGGCGGTTGGCCTGGCCGGGGAAGGCGTCGCGGTGGCGGACATAGCGCGCTCCTTCGCCCGGGTAGTGGGCAAGCTGCAAGTCGAAGCGCCCCAGCCCGAGGTAGGCCCCCGCCGAGAGCGCCTGGCCCAGCTGCTCGAAGGCCGTCCTCAGCGCGCCCAACGCCGGGCCCTGCTCCTCGGGAGTCACCCAGGTGATGAAGTCCCCCCGCACCGAGGTGTCATCGGCCCGGTCCGCTCCGCGCCGGATGCCCGCCGGACGCAGCGTGCCCGCCGCCACCCGCGCCAGGGCCTCGGCGTGGACGGCGTGTGCTCGCTCCTCCCCCAGGAAGGCAGCCCTCGTGAAGAAGCCCTGGGTGCCCAGCGCTTCGATCTCTTCGTCCTGAAGCTCCATCTGTTCACCCGCACCGTGCCCCAGACGCGGCTCGCTGTCAGCCGGAGTAGACTTGGGGGCATGGGCCTCGTTCTGCGAATCCTCCTGTTCGTCCTCGCTGTCTCCCTGGGCGCGGTGGGCACCTTCTTCGCCTTGCGTCCCACGGCCCGGCAGCTGCCGGACCCTCCCGCCCTGGTGACGCAGATGCGCGAGGTGACCCGCCTGGAGACGCTGCAGGTGTCCCTCTATAAGAAGGTGACCTTCAGCCCCGAGCCCGGCGCCACGGACGCACTGTGGAAGGACGTCATCAACTGGGCGGCCTACTCCATCCGCACGCCCCGGGGCCGGGCCATCGTCTTCGCCGACGTGCACCTGGGCTACAACTTCCAGCGCATCGACACCTCGTCCCTGCGGGTGTCGGGCTCCCAGGTGGACGTGGTGCTGCCCCCGGTGGAGATCAAGGTGGAGCTCAAGCCCGGTGAGACGGAGGTGATCGACTCCAACCTCAACAGCCAGGAGACGGCGCACCTGTTGGAGCGGGCCCGCCAGGCCTTCGAGAAGGAAGTGCGCGCCGACCCGCGGCTGAAGGAGCGCGCGCGCCTGTCCGCGGAGCGCTCGCTGCGCGCCCTGTTCCTCTCGGTGGGGTTCACCGAGGTGCGCTTCGTGGAGCAGCTGACCCAGGCGTCGGCGGGCTGAGCCGAGCCCTGAGTGCGCGCCGAGCGCCCGGCCGCGTCCACGGGGAGGGCCACCTCACCGCGCTCTGGAGCACCGCGCGGCACTCGCACCGTGAAGGTGGTTCCCTCGGCCGCCGTGGAGCGCACCTCCACTTCCGCCGCGTACGTCCTGACGCCACGGGCCAAGAGGTGGAGATGGAACTGATGAGCCAATCGAGCGCTCTGCCCGGCCTGCAACGGCTCATCGAGGTGTGCCGCCGGTTGGAGCTCAAGGTAGAGATGGCGCCGCCCGGCCGCACTCCCCCATTGGCGGGTATGCTCGTCGCGGGGTTGCCGTTCGACCGGATTCTTCAGACCGTCTACGCCCAGCTGGGCTTTGGCGCCTTCGCCACCGATGTGGCGGGAATCGTTGTCCGTCGCTACGACGACACGGCCCGGAAGGTGGAAGAGGACAATGTCTGGTGGAGCCAGGGCTACCGCCAGCACCTGGCGTTGCCGACCTTCCTCTTCGCGGCCGAGCCATTCACTGCCTGCTACTACGCCACGGTGCCCTCCCTGGCAGATGCGCAGGGGCGCCAGCCCGTGGTGATGGTGGACGTGAATGAGGAGCCCTATGCGCTTCCCGTGGCCTCCAACGTGGATAGCTTTTTCGACACCTACTCGCGCTACCTGGAAGCCTTGATGGCTCTTCCTGACGCTCGGGAGGAGAAGGGGGCCTTGCTCACCTTTCCCTGGGATGTTCCCAGCCTCATTGGACAGGATGCCGCCTTGGTGCGGTTGCTACGCGCCGGTAGCCTCACTTCGATCATGAAGACGACCGGTTCCACGACTGAGTGGGCTGCCCAAGTGGTTGCAACCGCTGAGCGCTGAACTCTTCATGGAGGAGACTCTCGCCGGAGGGCCGTGCGGCGCGCCTGACTTCGGCGTGGGGCCCTCTGCTGTCTGCTACTGTGGGGGCCTACCCAGGAGGTTCCCCCGCTTTGTTCCGACCCTTCACACCCCCTCTGGCGCTCGCCTCCCTCTTGGTGGGCCTCACCGCGACGGCGCAGGCCACCCCCTCCGGGCGCTCCGTCGTTCTCACGGGCAAGGCGGGTGAGTCCCCGCTGATCCACGTGGCGCCTGGCACCGTCACGGCGATCCTGCTGGGAGCCCCGATCCTGCGTGAGTCCGTCCAGGTGGAGGACCGCGCCCGCTTCGCCGTCTTCGAGGTGAGTGATCAAGGCGTGACGCTCTCGCCCGCCGTGAAGCTCGCGCCAGGCGACCGGCTCGCGCTGCGAGTCACCTACCGCGAAGGCTCGCCCGCGGGCGTCGTGTTCCTTCTCACCGGGCAGCCGGGCACCGCGGATGGCCTGGTCAACGTGAGCCGCCCACAGCAGACCTTCGAGGCGTGCCGCGAGGAGCTGGCCACCCTGCGCGAGCGGTGCGAGGCGCAAGCCCAGGAATGGGGGGCGTTGAAGGCACGGCCCACGGCGCTGAGCCCGGCGGCCGTGGCGCTCTCGGGGTTCTTGGACAAGCGAGGCATGAGGGGAAAGGACTTTAGCCAAGAGTGCACGCTCGCTCGCGGGGGCGAGTTTCACCTTGTCGCGTGCTGGGGCCTTGGGGGGCCTACGTGGAGCGTGGTGGTGCTCGAAGTGCGCAACACCGGGCAGGAGCCGTGGACGCCCGCGTGGGCCGAGGTAACGCCCCCAGGAGGCGAGCCCCGCCGCGCTCGCGTGGTGCACCCCGTACAGGCAGCCATCCCCCCAGGCGGGGTGATGAGCGTGGCCGTCGAGGTGGAGATGCCGATGCGTAAGGAACCCGAAGAATGGTTAGAGGCGCCGCACGCGGCGCGGGTGTGCAGCGGTGACGGGAGCCGCTGTCTGTCCGTTTCCCAGGTGAAGTTGTAGCCACTGACGAGAGGTGCGCGGCATGTTCGCGGATTTTGATCCCTTGGACTTGAAGCCCGGCCAGATGGTGAGCCACTGGCGCGTTGTCCGACGCATCGGCAAGGGCGGGTATGCCGTCGTCTACGAGGTGGAGAAGGACGGCCAGCGCTTCGCGCTCAAGCTGGCCTGTCAGACAGAGCGCAGCCTCGATCCGAAGCAGACGGACGCACGCGCGCGGCGCGAGGCGGCCTGTCTGCAGCAGCTCAATCACCCGCACATCATCCGCATGTGGGCTCAAGGCCGATGGCCGGATGCGCGCTCGGGCCTGCTCTACATCGTTCTGGATTTCGTGGACGGCTACACGCTCGCCCGGTGGGTAGAGCGGACCAACCCCACGCCGCATGAAGTCATCGTCCTGTTCCTCAAGCTGTTTGATGCCCTGGACCATATCCACCGGCACGACATGTGCCACCGGGACTTGAGCCTGAGAAACATCATGGTCACCAAGGAGGGAGAGCCGGTGATCATCGACTTTGGCTCGGCGGACTACGTGACCGCCGAGGACTTGACGGACGGGCCGCTGCCCCCGGGAACACCGCGCAACCGCAGCCCCGAGGCTCAGAAGTTCTGGGATGAAAACCGCCTCAAGCCCGGGGCCCGCTACGCCTTCAAGCCCACGGACGATATCTTCGCGCTCGGGGCGAACCTGTACGACGTGCTGACGGATCCCACGCCGACGCGCGGCGACACGCGGCCTCTGCTCGGTAACCCGCTGATCGAGCCGCCCACCCCCCACCGGAAGACCAAGGGGCGCGTTCCAATGGAGCTGAGCGCCTACGCGATGAAGCTGATCAGTCGTGACCTGGAGGAACGGCCCGCGACGGCGAAGGATGCGCGGCGCCCGCTGGTGGACCTGGAGCGCTTCGAGGGGGAAGACTGGCGCCAGCTCTCCATTCGCCCGGCATCGACGCAGCTATCGCTCCCGGAGAAGGGAGCGCCAGCGGACGCGGCGCCCGCGCCTTCTGCCGTGGGAGCCGCCTCGCGGCACAGCTCGCGCCGTGCGTGGCTGCGCCCAGTGTTCGTCCGGTCGCTGGCGCTCTCTGTCCTCGTGGCAGTCGTGGCCGCGTCCCTGCCGCACAGGCCCGCGCAACCGGGCCCCTCCGTGGCCAGGAGCGCGCATGAGGCTCGGCCCCCCGCCTCCAGCCCGCTGGCCGAAAAGCCGACAAGCCGTCCCACTCGGTTAGCCTCCCCTCTCCCTACCCAGCAGGAGGCCAATCCGTCCGTGAAGCTGCCCGACAACTCACCCACGCTCACCACCGGCGTACCCCACCCGCAGCAGGTCCAGAAGGGCAGCAGCCGGCGCGTGCTCTCGAAGGTGAAGCTGTGCGCTGGACTCGTCGCCTCGGTCGCATGGCTTGAAGCGGGGTGCACTGGCGTGCAGACGCGCCCGGACCCCGAGCCGTGCCCCGAGGAAGCCCTGAAGGCGATGAGGCAGGAACTCGATTGGGGTGTAAACGCCTATGGGCCCTCCATCGTGATGGATGTAACCAAGGGGTGGACCCTGGAAGATGCATTGGAGGAACCTACTGCCACCTATAAAGATGGGCCCGTCACGGGCGCGGTGATCCCTCCTCCAGAAGGGAAGGAGCCTGTGGGGACGCGGGTAGATGGGCACCTGTGGACGACGGGAGATCGCATCTATGGCCGCTATATCCGCGCCCACCTTCCCGGCGGGCGCATCGTGCCGATCTGCATCGAACTGGAGAATTCGGACGGTTTGGGCTCGCCAAAGATGGAGGGCTCGAAGCCAGGCGCCGCTGTAGCAGCCAAGGTGTCCTCCACGCGGGTGGCTAAGCGCTGGAGGTGAGCCGGGCCCGGTGCAGCCCCCGCGGGTTGGGCAGGGACCGCGCGCCGGAAGCTCGGTCTTCTCATCTTCCGAACGGCTGCTGGGCGATCCGCTGACGCTGTAGCCACGGACCGCGCCGCTCCCAACCCTCAGCGTCGTTCCCTCCCATGGCACATGCTGGGTAGTATCTCGCTCCGGTGTGGCGCCCTCTCGCGCGCCGCCAGGAGTCGATCCCGAATGGCTACTTCCCGGCAGCCCTGGAGCGTCCCAGGGGTGATTGTCTTCTCACACGGCGATCTCTCGTATGAGGTGGATCTGTCGCATCCGTTGATCGAAGAGCTGGCGCAATCCAGGCTTGGGGAGAGGACCGTCCCAGCCTACGAGCGCACCGGGAGCAAGCGCCTGCGGAAAGTCATCGTCCGCAGCCTGCCACCTCCGCCGTCAGACGCGCATCCGCTGCGCTCCATCGTCCGCAAGTTGCTCCAGCGCAAGCCGGAAGATCGTTACCCTTCTGCGGCCGCGCTGGAGGCGGATCTGCGCGAGGGCCTCGCCGCGCTCGGCGCCCCCTACGGAGCCCCCGAGGCGCTCGAGGAGGTGCTCAGCTCGTTGACGGGGGCCAGCATGAAGCGCGGCGTTCTGGGGCCCACGAGCGAGGGCCCGCTACCGCCCACCATGGTGACGGAGGCGGACATCATCACCCAGCGGGGCGAGACCCCCTAAGCCCCCGGATTGTCGTGTGTTATTCTTCCCAGGCGTGTGCCGCGAAGGAGGCCCGCTCCATGCCGACCAAGGACCAGAGACCGCAACCTGAGCGTGCCAGCAACGATGAAGGCCTGCGCCTTGAGCGGGAGAAGTCCGACCATGCGTACGCCGCCACGCAAACCGCTATTGAAGAGGGCGCGGATACCGCCATCCAACACGCGCGGGAAAGCACGGATGAATTCATCCGAGCGACCCGCGAAAACGCGGATGTGCGGCTGTCGCGAAGTGAGACGTCCGCCCAAACGCATGAGCGCGTCGTGCGGGAGCGGGTACACGAGGACGCGGCCTTGCAGGGGGAGCGTGCGACGGCTGACGCTGAACGACAAGACGAGCGTGCCGAGCACAGACGTGCCCTGGCTGCCCTCCTGCACCTGGAACGAGAGGAGACGGACCTGCGGCTGCTGATGGAGCGCACACGCGCCGATGAAGGGATTGCGACGCGGGATGAGTTCATGGGGATGGTCAGCCACGACTTGCGCACGCTCCTCGGAGGCATTGCCTTGCAGGCGGCCCTGCTCAAGCGGGATGCGACCGAAGACGAGGTGGGCCGGAGGACCGGACTCGCCGCCGAGAAGCTCCAGCGATTCACCGCGCGGATGAACCGGCTGATCGGCGACCTGATGGATATGGCCAGCATCGAGGAGGGCCGGATTCGTGTCGCCCCCGCCTTGCAGGATGCGACCGCGCTCGTGCGGGAGACCGTCGAGGCGTTCCAGCCGCTGGCCACCTCTCAGAACCTCTCGCTCGAAGTGGAGCTCCGCGGCGACACGCTGATGGCGAAGTTTGACCATGAGCGCATCTTGCAGGTGCTCGCCAACCTGCTGAGCAATGCCATCAAGTTCACTCCGGCAGGAGGCAGGATTTCGCTTCGAGTGGAGCCGGTGGGCCAGGACGTTCGCTTCTCCGTGAAGGACACCGGTTCAGGCATTCCCAGCCATCAACTGGAGACGGTGTTCGAGCGCTTCTGGCAAGCGTGCGGCGAAGACCGCAGAGGGCTGGGGCTCGGCCTCTATATCTCCAAGGGCATCGTGGAAGCGCACGGGGGGCGGATCTGGGCCGAGAGTCAGCCTGGCGAGGGCAGCACTTTCGTGTTCACGCTCCCGGGTGCTACCGCCTCGGCGACATGAAGGGTGTAGCGCAGTGGAGCCGCAGCAGCTCCAGCAACTGGGAGTGCCCGAAGGGCTTGCGGAGCAGTGCCACGATGCCGGGCGGCACGGCACGCCGATTCTGGCGAGCGCCCGCAGCAGCTGCTCACGGCTGAAGCGAAGGGCAACGCTCCCCCCTTCACCGGCCAACGGAGGAGCACCCTAGCGGAGCCCACCAGCGATACAAGCGTCACCGGGTGGCCGAGAAACACAACGGCCCTCCCCCCGTGAAGGGAGAGGGCCGCCACGTCACTCAGGCCCCGGCGTTCACGCCACGGGCAGCACGTTCTCCACCAGGCGCAGCTCCTTCGCCGGGGGCAACTCCGCCGACAGCGCCTCGGCCAGCTTGGCCACCTGCTCCAGGGGGATGCCCTTGAAGTCCACCACCGCCTTGCCCTTCTGGTTGCGCACCTGCACCTGGATGAGCGCGCCGGTGGGGAAGTGGCTCGTCACCACCTCGCGGTAGCGGCCCGCCAGCACCTGCGCCTCCGGAGGCAGCGGCCGGGTGGAGGTCGGCTTGCGCTTGCGCCGCAGCGCCTGGCGCATCTGGTCCACGCTGCACTGCGAGAAGGGCTTGAGGCTCACCTGCCCGTCCTGCTCGGGCACCTCGATGGGGGTGTTGCCCGGCTCCTCGTGGTTGAGCTCCAGGCCCGCGGCCTCCTTGTAGGTGAGCAGCAGCGCCAGGCAGGTGAGACCGAAGCGGCGGGCCACCGGCTCAGTGAAGGCCTTGGCCACCGCGCCGTAGGTGCTCAGCGTCGCCTGGGACAGGTCCACCAGGTGCCGGGTGAACCAGTCGCGGGACTCCTTGTAGCCGGCCGCCTCGGCCAGCTTGGTGTCCACCACGTAGTTGTAGAGCTGCCCCATGCGGTGATGGTTGCTGCTCTCGTCCGCCATCAACTGAAGGAAAGCCACGCGGACCTGCTCCAGCGTCATGCCCTCGGTGATGAAGGGCGTGGCGGCCGTGGTGGTAGTAGTGGTGGTGGTGGCGGTCGCGGCTTCCAGCTTCTTGAACAGATTGAACATGTGAGGTTTCCCCTGGAGACGCGGGATGCGTCCCGGCCGATTCAGTGGCGGCCGAAGGGCCTCTAGAGCACGGAGCACGCCAGCCGCTGGGGCCTGGAAAAACGCGCACTTGCGCGGATTCGCCCCTCCGAGCCGTCCGTGGGCGCGGACGATTCGGCCGTGGCGAGAGCCGATTTAAAAAAGCGCTGAAGTACCAAGCGGTTACGCGGGGCGTCCGCGAGAGGCGACTTCTGCAACCCATTGAATTGACGTGAGGCTGCCTCAGCGCAGGTGGCGAGGACAGTCCGTGCGCGCGGATCGGAGCCCATGCGCCCAGTTGGGCAGCCGGGGGCTGGCCCGCCTACAGCGGTGGGGATACACGCCGACTCAAGCAGTCGTATGCGGCAGCACGACTTGTCAGGTCCACCTATGCGTGCACCGGTTCTGACCAGTCAGAACTGCCGCTCACCGGTTCTGACCAGTCAGAACTGGCCGCTCACCGGTTCTGACCAGTCAGAACCGAACCCCCGGTCTCACCGGAGATGCGGCAGTTGGTGGACCAAATCCTGCAGGTGGCGAAGTCGGGCTCGGCGGTGACGCTGCTGGGCGAGTCGGGCACGGGCAAGGAGCTGGTGGCGCGGGCGCTGCACGCGTGCTCGCCCCGGGCCAAGCGGGTGTTCCTGCCGGTCAACTGCGCGGCCCTGTCCGCGGGGCTGACGGAGAGCGAGCTGTTCGGCCACGAGAAGGGGGCTTTCACCGGCGCGGTAGAGCGGCACAAGGGCGCCTTCGAGGAGGCCCACGGCGGCACGCTGTTCCTGGACGAGCTGGGAGAGCTGCCGCTGGAGCTGCAAGCCAAGCTGCTGCGGGTGCTGGAGCGCGGTGAGCTCAAGCGGGTGGGCGCGAGCCGCCCTGTCCAGGTGGACGTGCGCGTGGTGGCAGCGACCAACAGGGACTTGCCGGCGCTGGTGCGCGAGGGGCGCTTCCGGGAGGACCTGTACTACCGGCTGTGCGCCATCCCCGTGGTGCTGCCGCCGCTGCGCCGCCGCCGGGGAGACATCCGGCTGCTGGCCGATCACTTCCTGCGCGAGTACATGCCGCGGGACCGGATGGTACTGTTCACCACGGGGGCCAGAGCGGCGCTGGAGCAGCACCGCTGGCACGGCAACGTGCGCGAGCTGCGCAATGTGGTGGCCCACGCGCTGCTGCTGGGCAAGGGCTCGAAGATCGACACCAGGGATCTGCTCTTCGAGCCCAGGCTGGAGCAGCCCCGGGACGCGGAGCTGCCGGAGCTGGAGCGGCTGGAGCTGCCGGAGGGCGTGTTGCTGGAGCAGATGATGCAGCGGGTGGAGCGCAAGCTCATCGAGAACACGCTGCGGCGCTGCAACTACCACAAGGAGCAGGCCTCGAAGCGGCTGGGCCTGGCGCGCTCCGCGCTCTTCAAGCGCTTGAAGGAGTGGGGGCTCGAGCGGGCGCAGGAGTGAGCAATCCCGCTCTGCTGCGGCCCCGGGTCCACCCCGCATTTGGTCCAGGCTATTCTGGTTGCGCTGGTTTGTCGGATCTGAATGGTAGGCAGGAGACTTCCGCCCCTGGAGGTCCCCATGACACCCGCGCTGTTGCTGCTGCTGCTGGCACAAGCCGAAGGGCTGGGCGCGTCGGCCCAGGCCGCGCCCGCTCCTGACTCGGCCGTGAGGTGGCACAATGCGCGCTGACGGCCTGCTCTCCAGGTGGAGGGCACTGGTGCTGGCCTGCGCCGTGCTGGCCTCCGGCTGCGCCTCGCTGCCGCCAGCGCCCAGCCGGGGAGCCCCCCTGCGCTACACGCCACCCGGAGCCACTGAGCCCGGGGTGGCTGAGCCGCCGCACGCGCTGGCCTCCTCGCAGCCCTCACTGCCAGAGCCCGAGGAGCCCCAGCGGCTGCACCGCCGCCGGCCCGCACGTCATACCGTGACGCGGGCGGGCCCTGGCCGCGCGGCGGGAGAGGTGGGAGGCACGAGCGAAGAGACACGTCAGGCCGTCCTGGCTGCCGTGGACGAGGTGCGGGTCACCCGCGATGCCCTGGCCGCGACGCTCGCGCAGCTGGCGAGCCGTCCACCGGGCCTGGGCAACCGGGGCTTGAGCGGCAACAACGGCATCCTCCTCCGCCACCTCGACTATGCCTCTCAGCAGCTGCCCTGGATTGACGGCGCGCTCGGCACCGTCACCGCGCTGGCGGAGGCGGCCTCGGAAGTCGATGACCCCCACATGGAGCTGGCCCTGCTGCACATGAGCGGCCCCCGGCTCCAGGCGGCCATGTCCGGCGCCCTGCTGCTGGCCGGGTGGGTGGACTTCCTCCAGCTGGCCGACGGGGTGCTCCGGCAGTGCCCCCCCTGTGGCCTCGAGACGCTCCTCGTGGAGCTGCGCCG
>DATHBR010000097.1:0-3588 GCA_035296065.1 Myxococcaceae bacterium
TCCGGGGGCGATTCTTCTATTTCAACCCGCGGACCTTGTCAACTTCGACTTCGTTTCCGCTTTCTGCGTCCTCGTCTCTTCAGAACCCGCCCAGTGGCTTCGTTCTTCCGTTTCGAGGAGGGGCGCGGCTTCTACCTCACCGCCTTCTGCCCCGTCAACCAGTTTCGGTCGAGATATTCAACTGTGAATCGTCCTCGTTTGTTCCGGCTCAGCGCTGCGTCTCGCGTCGCTGATCCGGTCGAGGGGGCGCGGCTTTTACTTCACTGCCGCGTCTCGTGTCAACAGGCTTGGAATCGACTTCATTCCGTTGACCCGGGTTCAACACTGGCCCTGCTTCCCGTGAAGCAGAATCACCCACCTACACCACTACGCCCGCCAGATACCAACTCTCAACCCTGGGTCGAGTCTTCCGGGGCCTGATCGGCGGAGCCGCTCAAAGCCGCGAAGTGACCGGCTTATCTACCAACTCGCCGATCAACGCAAGTGCCCAATCGAACATTTGCGTTCCCAGCGGCCAACCCTCTCGTCCCTGGGTATTGGGGTAAACCTCCAGGTGCCGCCGATCTATTTCCGCTGAATTTCAGCGCCCCGGCTCCGGGGAGGGCTTCTCCAGCTTCAGCATGGAGAGGTCCACCCGGCCCCTGCGGCACCGCTCCGCGACCACCACGGAGCGCAGTTCCTGGAAGGCGCGTTCTATATCGTCGTTCACCACGATGTAGTCGTAGGCCGCGATTCCTCGCTCGATCTCCGAGCGAGCAGCCAGCAGCCGCCGGCGGATCGTCTCGTCCGAGTCCGTCTTCCGATCGCGCAGGCGCCGCTCGAGTTCCTCCATGGAAGGAGGCAGCACGAAGATCAGAACCGCATCAGGGTGCTTGCGCTTGATCGCCTGCCCGCCCTGCACGTCGATGTCGAAGACGGCCACACCCCTCTTGGCGCGGGCCTCGTCCACCACCGACTGAGGGCTTCCATAGAAGTGGCCGTGGACCTCGGCCCATTCGACGAAGTCTCCCCGCTCGATGCGCTGCTGGAAGGTGGCGACGTCGACGAAGTGGTAGTCGACACCGTCCTGCTCCTTGCCTCGAGGCCGGCGCGTGGTGACGCTCACCGAGAAGTGCACGCTCGGCAGCTCTTTGAGCAGGCGGTGAGCCAGAGTGGTCTTCCCCGCTCCGGAAGGCGCGGAGAGGACGAGCAGCAGACCGGGATGGAGGGGCGTGGAATCGTTCATTCGACGTTCTGCACCTGTTCGCGGATGCGCTCGACTTCGGCCTTCATCGAGACCACGCGCGCGGAGATCTCCGCGTGCTGGCTCTTGGAGCCTGTCGTGTTCACCTCGCGGTGCATCTCCTGGACGAGGAAATCCATGCGGCGGCCAGCGGGCTCGCCGCTCGCCATGAGTGCTCGGAATTGCTCGAGGTGGCTGGCCAGCCGCGTCGACTCCTCGGCGATGTCCGTTCGCTCGGCGAACATGGCCACCTCCTGCGCGAGCCGCTGAGGGTCCACCGCGACGCCCCGTGCGAGTTCGGCCACACGCTCGGCCAGGCGCTGGCGGTACTCCTCCACGGCCCGGGGCGCCAGCGCGGTGACTTCGCGGCTCCAGCCCTCGATGAGCTTCATGCGCGCGTCGAGGTCCGCGTAGATGGACTCGCCCTCGGTCTGGCGCATCTGCTCCAGCGCCTTGAGCGCCTGCCCCAGGGCCTCGTGGACGGCCTGAGTGGCCGACTCCACGTCGATGCCCTTCTCCTCGAGCTTCATCACCCCGGGCTGCGTCGCCACCTGGGCCCAGGTGATTTCAGCCGGAGCCCCGAGCGCCTGCGCCAGTTCCCGGAAAGCCCGAGCGTACTCCTTGGCCAGGACCACGTCGATCACCGGCACCGTGCCAGAGGCCGTGGCCGTCTGGCGCTTCACGAAGATATCCACCGCGCCGCGGGCCAGCCGGTCCTTCACCTGCTTCACCACGATCGGCTCGAGCGTGGACAGCTCCCTCGGAAGGCGGACCTTCACTTCACAGAACTTGTGGTTGAGCGAGCGCAGTTCGACAGAGAACTCCTCGTCCCCGACTCGCGCGCGGCCCGCTCCAAACCCGGTCATGCTCTTGAGCATTGCGGAGTTGCTAGGGGCTTTTCGCCATCAGGTCAAGCCGCCTGCGCGCTTCTGCTCTGGTAAGGTCCGCCCCCCCATGCCCTGGTACAAGCGGCTCGAGTTGTGGGCGAAGCTGATGCTGGCGCTCGTGGCCTCCGTCCTTTTATGGCGGCCCGGCCGCCGGCGACCGCCTGGCTCGCCCCTGCCCTCCCCTCGCAAAGTGCTCCTCGTACGCCCGGATAACCGGGTGGGCGAGGCCCTGCTGACCACTCCGCTGCTGCGCACCCTGAAGGCCCTGCCCAGCCCCGCGCCCCAGATCCATGTGCTCGTGCACGCCAAGGTGGCTCGCGCGCTCTCGGGCCACCCGGACGCGGATGCCGTCATTGCCTTCGATCGCCGGCTGCTGTGGCTGGGGGCCCTGGCTCCTGGCATCCGGGCCCTGCGCCGCGAGCGCTATGACACGGTGGTGGACTGCGCCAACTGGGATGCGCCCTCCGTGACTTCGGCCCTCGTCTCGCGCCTCGTGGGCCCCTGGGCCGTCGTCATTGGGCCTCAGGTGTGGCCCGTGTCCCTGCTTCAGTCCGTCTCCGTGAGCGCCCGCACCGATACGCGCCGGGAGGCGACCCAGCGCGCCCATCTGCTCACGCCCATTGTCCAGGGCCCCATCGTGGAGACCCTGTCCTTCCGAGAGCCGAACGTCAGTGAGTCCTTCCGCGAGTACCTGCGGCAGGAGGCCCAGGAGCCCTGCGCGGTCGTCAATCCCGGTGGGCGCCTGGGCTGGCGCCGCATTCCTCCCGAGGCCTTCGCCGCCGCCGCTCGGGCCCTGCTCGCCTCGGGCCGCAGGCCGATCGTCACCTGGGGCCCTGGCGAAGAGGAGCTCGCTCAGCGTGTCATTCAGGGGGCTCCTGGCGCCCGCATGGCGCCTGCCACCAATCTGGATGAGCTGGCCGCGCTCATGCGGACCGCCGGGCTGACCGTGACCAATAACACCGGCCCCATGCATCTGTCCGTGGCCGTGGGGGCGCCAACGCTGGGGCTCTTCTTCCGCATCGATATGGAGCGCTGGGGACATCCCCAGGCGCCCCATCGCATGGTGGACCTCACGCCGGTGGCGGAGGCCGGTACGGGCCTGGACGAGCGCGTCTTCGAGGAGGTTCGCTCGTTCGCCTCGAGCCTCGCCGCCTCCGCTTCAGCGCCTGAGCGGACTTGAGCTCTCCAGCACGAGGTCCGGGACTCCGTCTTTGATGGGCCAGACGCGCTGGCACGGCACGCACCAGGCTTCGTCCCGGTCATCGTGGAGCTCTAGCGCTCCCTTGCAGATCGGACACGCCAGGATCGCCTTCAGGTGCTCCGGCAGCGTCATCGGCGCCTAAGCCATCCGAACTAAGTCCTTGCAGGGGCCCGTCGGCGCGTCGGGCGGAGGGCCCGCCGCAGCGCTCTTCTGCGGCGGAGCCGGCGCAGAAGACGAACCGCCGCAGGGTAGAACGCCGCAGGGTCTTGCGTCAGCAT
>DATHBR010000098.1:0-12228 GCA_035296065.1 Myxococcaceae bacterium
GGACTATGGCGCGGGCAACTACGCGGGCGCCGAGCCGCTGACGCGGGACGGGCTGCCGCCAGGCACCGAGCAGTACCGCAGCCCCGAGGCCTGGGAGTTCGAGCTGCACCGGCCGCGCAACTCACCGGCCGTCTACAAGGCTCAGCCCGCGGATGACGTGTTCGCCCTGGGGGTGAGCGCCTACCGCTGCGTGACAGGCTCCTACCTGCCCCCGTTGGACGTGCGCGAGGAGGAGACCGGGCCCGGCAGCCTGGTATGGACGCCACCTCGTGCACCCAGGGAGCTCAACTCCCAGGTAGAGCCGGGCCTCAGTGCCCTCATCCTGCGCCTGCTCTCGCGGCAGCCCGAGCAGCGCCCCACCTCGCACGAGCTGGCGGAAGCCTTCGAGCACGCCACCAGGAACCCCGCGCCCAGCGCGGAACCGCGCCCCGTCGAGCCCAAGCCACCCGCGAGCCCGACAGCGGAGGCTCCAGGGCAACGGCCGCCGACGCAGGAGCAGGCGCAGGCACACCCCGTGTGGTTGCTCGCACCGATCCGAGTCCCCGCATGGGTGGCCACCTGCGCGGTATTTGTCGGAGCCCTGATCGCGGTGTCACTCGGGTGGGCGCTGGGAACTGGGCGACAGGCACCAGCCCATGAGCAACCACTGCCTGCCCCTGTTCCCGTGGGAATGGGCGACACCAGCCTGACGGCTCCCGTGGCACTGGAGGAAGAGCCTTCAGGCAGACGGGGCCTGGGGCGCTCCATGCCGAAGGAACCCCTCCCTGGACAGCGGCGCGCTCCTCACTGCCAGCCTCCCGAAGAGGTCACCATCAACGGGGGCTGCTGGGTGGAAATATCGGCAGTGAAGCCGCCGTGCGGAGACATGAGCTACGAGTGGAAAGGGCGCTGCTATGTCGCCCCTATTCCGCCAGCACGGGAGCCCACCTCCGAGCCGCCGTGACCCCAAGAACCGCATGTCAGATCGTCCACGATCTTTCGAACTGATCCAGCGGTGTGAACCGCAGGTTGCGGACCTTCGCCCGTTCGAGCGCCTTCTTCACCGCTTCCACCACGAACACGAACCCGAAGCGTTGCGCCGGCATGAAGAAGTCGGAGCCATCCCACGAGGCGGGGTCGAACAGGAGGCCCTTCCATACGGGGAAGACACCGCCGGGAAAGATCCGAGGCACCTCGACACTCATGGAGTGCTCAAGGTTGCCGCAACGTCCCGTGACGGCAAGACCGTTGAAGTGAGAAGCCGGCTGCCGCTGCTTGTTCTGGACGACGACGGGATAGAGCGACCACCCGGTGAAGGCATGGGTTCGCAGCAGTTGCACCACGCGCTCGGAGATGAGGATTGGAACCGCATGGGTCGTCCAGATCACGTCACCGGGCTCGGCGCCTCCCATTGCCCATGTGACCTCGAGAGGTTGGGCCAGCTGCATCTCGGCGCGAACCAGGCCAAAAGTATCGGTCTCTACCGCCATCCTGCCTCTGAACGCCTTACTGTTCCCCGCATCGCCAAGACAAAACACCCTGTCGAAGCCGGGGAAAACCTTAGTAGTTGACTTGGAATCCATACTTATTTGCCAGCTCTCTGCCTCGCTGAAAGACCTGCTCGCGGGTGGGATGCAGAGAAAGAGCTTCTCTCCACTGTAGAGTGTACTCATATGCCATCTTGAGATGGCTAGACTTATTCCACCAGGCACCAAATCTCGGATCGTTAATATTGATTCCCAACTGCTGAAACTCTTCCGCGAGTGCCTTGGGGAACACGTGATGGGCATGCGCGTCCTCGGGCAGTTTCCCTGTCAGGCGCGCCAGGTTCTCGCGAAAGTTGCCCTCCGTGAAGGACTTGAAGCCTGAACCCGCCGCCTTACCTGGGTTGGCGTCACCGGGACCAGAGCCTGAAGTCGTCAGAACATAAACGGCGCCAGCGCCAGTTCCCAGTGCCGCCGCCGTGGCGCCTACTGGCACGGCCACCTGCTCCAGGGCCAGCGCCCCTTCCGCCGTCAATGAGAGCACCGGCAGCCTCGTCCCTGCCGTCCCCAGGCGCGTCGCCGTACCGGCCGCGCCTCCGTACAGCGTGAGCAGGTGCGTGGACAGACGCGCCGCTTCGCGGAGCTGTTCCTGCAACGGCATGGCAGAGTAGCGCGCGAAGTACTCGGGCGAGGAGGCAATTAACGCGGCTACTGCTGACGGCAACTGCGTCAGCCCCTGCACGCTCCTCACGGGCGAGCTGATGAGCTGGCCCAGAGCCTGGGCGATCTCCAGCAGCGCGTCCTCTGCCCCGTCGAGAGCCGCGCTGGCCCAGTCCCGCTCCAGCCCCAACTCTCCCATCATGATGCCAGGCCTACTCAGTGAGCCATCCACCGTGTAGAAGACACCCGCCTTGTTCCAATAGAAGGTTCCCACCTCGAAGCGGCCTGCCATTAGCCGGCCCTCGCGTACCTCTAACCGACCCATGCGCTGAAGCGGCTCCCCGTCCAGCGCCCTGGCCAGGTAGCCATCCGGCCGCATCACCACCAGGAGGCGCAGTGCACGCACACGCTCGAGTAACCGCGGGTACAGCAATTCCTCTTTCTGGGCGGATACCTGCCCCAGCAAGAAGAAGAGGGCGCGGCGCGGGGCGAAGTTTCCCAGGGTTATCTTCGTGCGGAGCAGCACCTCCCTCAGCGCTCGTACATCTCCTTCCTCCAGTTCCTCCCCGGCCTCGTGCCAGTCTTTCTCCTCCAGCCCTGCCGCCTCCTGGAGACGCTCGAAGTCATCTGCCTTTGTCCAGCAGCCACGCCCCCCGCTCCCACTGTCCTGCGAGAAGCCGGACACTCCTCGCCTGTCATGCAAGGTGGAGCGCCGGCCTGACATGTCTTGCGTGGCGCAGCCCGCCAGTGACGCCAGCAACAGCAACGAGATCAGCGTCTGCGTACGTCGCCTGAACTCATTTCGCCTGGCGTCAATCCCGCGCTGTGTCATGGCCCGACTTTACGTCAGTCCGACGGCTCTCCGGGAACGCACCACCTCACATTCCCCCTGGCCGGGAGCCCACCTCGGACCGCCTCAGCGCTGGATGACACGCCCACCAATCTCCGAAAAGCGCTCATACGCGCGCATGAGCGCTTTCAAGTGCGTGGGGTCATCAAGTTCCAGCGGAGCCTCTGTCAGCCGAACAATCCACCCGCCCGAAGCGGTAGGCCGCGAGCGCGAGAGCCACTCCTCGTCGCGCTGGGGATCAGGAAACCCCATGGCTCGCGCAGCAGCGGCCGACCAGTAGTTCAACCACCCGAGGCGCTGCGGTATCTCAGGTGAAGCAATCTCCCAGGGGCGTTTGAGCGCCGGCAACCCTCGGGGCGGAGGTTGCGGGTTGGCCGCCCAATTCTTCGTCTGACGCGCAATATCCAGCCCTGCGCGAGAGGGAGTCGCATGGCCCCAGAATGCATGCGCGGCCTCCGCAACAGCTTCCAACACCGCTGGTGCCACCTTGATGGCAGTTGGAGCCCAGGGAAGCCGTGCGTGAACTTCAAGCAGGGATTGACCGCGTGGCGAGCCGGCCGCGGGCTTTTCCCATGCCGTCACCGTCACGAGGTTGCTCTCATCGTCATTGCTCAGGAGCGGAAATCCGCCGTCAGGCCTTTCCTGCGCGACCTTCGCGTCTCGGTCAGGCACTGGGATGAACTGCCCCGTATCAGAGATCATCCACTCCAGCCGTAAGCCAGGGAACGCACGCTCCATCCCATGAACCATGGCTACGGGGCGACCATCGTTCCCCACGAGCGCGGGCGCGTAGACGATGATGCCCATGTCCTCTTCCTGCGTTGCAGGCATCTCAGCACCAGTCCATGACGACAATGAGGCCCTCGAGCTCTGGAGCCGCGCGTTCCAGTGCCTCTTTGTGCGCGGGACTGCGCACACCGACACGGAAGTCAAAGCCGCAGGCCCTTGCAAGGTCGAGCTCAATCAGCAATTTCGGCACCTGATCTCTGAGCACGAGTCCCCGAAGGGCAGGAGGATACGTGTCGAAGTTGTCGGTCTTGACCTCCCAGAGCGTGCGAGTGGCGGGTTGCAGCGCGTCGAAGGCCTTGCCGTTGACGAGCGCGTTGGCGCCACGAAAGGCGTTGAACGGAATGTTGTCGGCGCACGCGTTATGGAAGGGGTGCCCTCCCTTGGGCGGCACCCTTCTGGGCGTGCAATCCGACCGGCGCTCCTGTGGCTCCAGAGCCTCGGGGGGCCCTGGGGGAAGCCAGTCCCTGCCCAACCCTCCTGGACGAGGCTGGCCATTCGCCACGGGCTCCTGGGAAGAGGGCTGCGCTCGAGGCCCAGGGCTCTCGGTAGCTACTGAATCCTCGGTGCCAGGCCGCGACCTGCGTTGGCGCTCATGCGCCTCCAACTCCGCCGCGATGGCGGCGGCCACGGCCACCGTGCCGACAACGACCACCGCGCCCACTAACAGGTACGGCTGCGACAACAGGCACATTCCCACCATCACCGGCACCGCGGCGGCTCCCGCCGAGGCCACCGCGCAGCGCCTCTCGCTGTCGTTGAACCGCACCTTCCGGGTGTCCAGCGCGTGGTAGCACCGCTCCACCACCAAGGGCCAAGGGTGGGAGGCCTCCTGGACGACGCACCGTCCCTCGTCTCTCCATGGAAGCCCCGCGGCCCGCTCCAGGTTGGCGAGCCGCTGACTGGGCGCCACCGGCTCCCGGGGGCCAGGCTCGGTCGTCACGCACGCCGAGACCAGCAACAGCAGCGCACCACAGGCTCGCAGGCTCATGGCGCCGAGCTTTCATCAGCGCGGGCGCCATGCGTCAAGGGGCCATGCCGTCAGCCCGGCTCACGGACACGCGCCGCAGTCCGCCTGGCAGCTGGCGGCCGTGCGCGAGGTGCCGCAGCTCTCGGTCATCTGGCAGGTGCCATCCCCGCAGGAATAGATGTCCTCCTCGCGCAGCCGCGTGGTGAGCGGCCGGTAGGTGACGTCGTTGAAGCGGCACGAGGTGTAGAACGTCCTCGTCACATCCAGCGTGCAGAAGCTGCTGCACGAGCCCACGTAGACGAGCGGCGCGCAGCCGGTGACGCGCGCTTCGTCCGTGCTGCTCGACAGCGTGCACTCCCGCGCGGAGCTCTGCCGCGCGTTGAGGTTGCCGCGATCGCTGCCAACATGGACGCCCTGGCCCGTGAAGAGGTTGCCGAAGAAGCACGCCTCCCGGTGCGAGAAGGTCTTCAGCTCCGAGAGCGTGAAGGGAATGAGCTGCCCTTTGGCGTCGCGGCCCAGCACGGAGAGGGGAATCTGCAGCCCGTACTTGTTGACGTGCGCGGCCAGGCACGCCGAGACGAGCTGCTGCTCGACGAGCGTGGCGGGCCGGCCACTGGCCCAGTCCGGCGCCACTCCCAGCCCACCGCTCCACGTGTAGCGCCGGCCCGTGGCGGCATCCGTGAAGCTCAGCGACTCGCCCGCTGGCAAGGCGCAGTGGACCAGGTAGCGCATCACCGAGCTGCTCAGCGCCGGGCTGCCCTGGAACCAGGACTTGAAGCTGTCGGTGCTCAGCCCGTTGAGCGACAGCCCGTTGAGCGACAGCCCATTGAGCGACAGCCCATTGAGCGACAGCCCGTTGAGCGACAGCCCATTGTCGGCCTGCTGCTCATCCAGGTTCTGGTCGAGCGCCAGGGGCTCTTCATTCGAATCCACCGGGCCGCAGCCCGCCAGCAGTGCACAACAGACTACGGCCATGAGTGAGGCATCACGGGGTGACAGGAGCATGGTTCCCTCTTCCGGGGGCTTGGGGGAAGTCTCGAAGACGGACGCTGCTGCACGAGACTGTGTGTCGGGGATCGCAAACCGGCAGTCCTTCTCGTCCAATCAGGTTGTGAGTCTTCCAGCTGCAAAACATTCCCAGCGTTGGACATGAGACGCCGCGGTCCGCGTGCGTCCGCTGCACGACGGTGTCACGGGTGTGTGAACGGGACCCACGGCTTGTTCACGTGCAGGACAGTGCGTGCCGCACAACCTCACGGAGCCTGGCGACACCCGGCCGGATTCGGGAGGATGCGCCACTGATTCGTGCCCCATGCATCCCCAGGCTTCCCCCGCGACAGTGCCCACCGGAACGGTCGCCCTCGTCTTCACGGACATCGAGGGCTCTACCCGGCTTTGGGAGCGGTGCGGCGACGCCATGCGTGACGCGCTGGATCTGCATGATCGGCTGATGCGCGAGCTGCTCTCGCGCACCTCGGGCTACGAGGTGAAGACCCAGGGCGACTCCTTCATGGTCGCCTTCTCGTGGGTGGGCGAGGCGCTGCGCTGGTGCCTGGACGTGCAGGAGGCGCTGCTGCGCGTGCCCTGGCCCGCGCAGCTGCTGGAGCACGCCGAGGCCGCGGAGAAGCGGGGCCCCCGGGGGCTGCTGCACCGGGGCCTGCGCGTGCGCATGGGCCTGCACGTGGGCGAGCCCGAGTACCGCGTGGATCCGCGCACCGGCCGGGTGGACTACTTCGGCCGTATGGTGAACGTGGCCTCGCGCGTGTCGGACGCGGGCCACGGCGGGCAGGTGCTGGTGAGCGGGGCCGCGTGGGAGCAGGTGTCCTCCGCGCTGGAGGCGCTGGGCAGGCCCGTGTCCAGGCCCCTGGGCGAGTTCCGCCTCAAGGGGCTGGCCGAGCCGGTGCCGCTGGTGGAGGTGCTGCCCGCCTCGCTGGCCGACCGCCGCTTCGCCGGCCTGCGCGTGCCCGAGGAGCGCCGGGGCAACGTGCCCAGCGCGATGGACGCGCTCATCGGCCGCGAGGCGGAGCTGGCCTCCATGCGGCGCTGGCTGGACGAGGGCGTGCGGCTCATCACCCTGCTGGGCCCCGGCGGCATGGGCAAGACGCGGCTGGCCACCCACTTTGGCGCCACCCAGCTCGAGGCGAGGCTGTGGGACGGCGGCGTGTGGCTGTGCGATCTCACCGAGGCGCGCACCGTGGAGGACATCTGCCATGCCGTGGCGCGCGCGCTGGGCGTGGCCCTCACCCGCGAGGCGGACACGAGCGATCCGGCCGAGCGGCTGGGGCGCGCCCTGGCCGGCTGCGGCGCGGCGCTGGTGCTGCTGGACAACGTCGAGCAGGTCATGCAGCACATGCCCAGCACCGTGGGGCGCTGGCTGTCGCTGGCGCCGCACTCGCGCTTCATCGTCACCTCGCGCGAGGCGCTGCGGCTCACCGGCGAGAAGCTGCTGGACCTGGCGCCGCTGGGGCTGCCGGCCGAAGGCGAGCAGCGCCTGGAGGAGCTGGCCCGCTCCGAGGCCGTGCGCCTGTTCGTGCAGCGGGCCCACACCGCCCGGGGCCACTTCGAGCTGACGGAGGCCGAGGCGCCGCTGGTGGCCGACATCGTCCGGCGGCTGGACGGCATTGCCCTGGCCATCGAGCTGGCGGCCGCGCGCACGCACCTTTTGAGCGTGCGGCAGCTGCGCGACAGGCTCTCGCGCCGCTTCGAGCTGCTGCGCAGCGGCCTGCGCGGCGCCTCGCACCGGCAGGCCACCCTGTGGGGCGCCATCGACTGGTCCTGGACGCTGCTGGACGCCACCGAGCAGGCGGCGCTGGCGCAGTGCTCGGTGTTCCACGGCGGCTTCACGCTCGAGGCGGCCGAGGCGGTGCTCATGCTGCCGAGCACGGGGCCGGATCTGCTGGACACACTGCAGCTGCTGCGCTCGAAGTCCCTGCTGAAGATGTCCGCGCCCGACAGCGGCGGGGGCGAGCCCCGGCTGAGCATGTACGAGAGCATCCGCGAGTACGCCAGCGCCCGGCTGGCCGAGCAGCTCGGCGGCCCCTCCACGCTCACCCGGCACGCGGACTACTACGTCACCCAGGCGCGCGCCCTGAGAGATCAGGTGCGCGGCGGCGGCGGGCTGGAGGCCCTGCACCGGCTGGCGCTGGAGCGCGAGAACCTGCTGGCCGCCTGTGACAGCAGCCTCATGGCGGTGCCCAACACCGCCGAGTCCGTCTCCCGGGCGCTCTCCGGGCTGATCGCGCTCGAGCCGGACGTGGCCGCGCGGGGGCCGGCGGGCCTGCTGCTGCCACGGCTGGATCTGGCCCTGGAGCTGGCCGCTTCCCTGCCGGTGGCCGCGCAGCTGCGGGCCGAGGGCCTGGCGGTGCGGGGCCGGGCCCGCATGGAGGCCGGACTGCTGGCCCTGGCGAGGCAGGATCTGGAGGCGGCCCGGGACGCCTTCCACGCGCAGGGCGCGGTGGCCCGGAAGAAAGAGGCCCTGGTGGACCTGTCCATCGTGGCCCGCCACGAGGGCGACACGGCCGCGGCGTGGAGCCTGGTGCAGCAGGCGCTGCAGCTGCCCTCGCAAGGCAACCGGTGGCTGGAGGCCTACGCCCTGGGCAACCTGGGGCTGGTGGAGCAGAGCCGCCAGGGCGCCGCGGCGGCCATTCCGCACCTGCGCGCGGCGCTGGAGCTGTTCCGCGCCGTGGGAGACACGACGTTCGAGGCCATGTTCCTGGTCAACTGCGGCCTGGCCATCGGCGAGGCGGGGCGGGCCGTCGAGGCCATGCCGTTTCTCGAGGAGGGCATCTCCAAGGCCGTGAGCGTGGGCTACCACATGGGCCACATCGTCGCGCGCATGGATCTGGGCTGCATCCTGCTGGGCGAGGACCGGGCCGCCGAGGCGCGCGAGCACCTGGAGGCCGCCGAGCGCATGGGCCGCCAGCTGGGCATCCGGCTGCTGGAGGGGATGACGCGGGGCGAGCTGGGGCGGGCCTTGCTGGCCCTGGGCGCCATGGAGGAGGCGCGCGCTCACCTGGGCGCGGCCAGCGCCGTGCTGGAGCCGGTGTCCCGCTCGCACGCGCTGCGCTTCGCGGTGTACCTGGCCGCCGCGCACGCGCTGGAGGGCAAGCTCACGGTGGCGCGCCAGGGCTTCACCGAGCTGGAGGCCACGCCCGAGCTGGCCGCCGAGCCCGCCCTGCGCGCCCTCACCTCGCTGCTGCGGGCCACGGTGGAGCTGGCGGAGCTGCGCGCCGCGCCACCGGGCAGCCAGCAGGCCGCGCAGGCCGGACAGCGGCTTCAGGAGCGGCTGGAGCGGGCGCGCCAGGCCCCCGCGGAGGAGGCCTCTTCGGACTTGCGCAGCTCGCTGCGGATGCTGGAGCGCTGGAACAGCGCCCAGGCCTGAGCCACCCGCTCAGCCGTGGTACACGCGCGAGGCGACGATCTTGCCGCCCTTCACCTCGAGCACCTCGGCCACCGGCATGGGCGGCTCTCCGGGCGCGTGGCGCAGGTACTCCATGAAGACGCGCTCCGCGTCCGCCGTCAGCGCCGTCTCCTCGTAGCGCAGGCCCGGCAGCCGGGCGATCGCCTCCCTCCACCACCTCGCCAGCGCCTGCTTGCCCACCAGCTTGCCCCCCGTCTCCGGGTGTAACACCCGGATTTTCGGTGAGGTGTGGGTGGCGTCCTCGGCGTAGAGCGCCACCAGCGCCTCCACGTCGTACGCGTTGAAAGCGAGCAGCCAGGCCCGCGCGAGGGAGAAGTTTTCCGCTGCGCCCATGGTTGTAGAGACCTCGGAAAGCCGCAGTTCCAATGCAGTCCTGCGGCGGCAAGGCGGCCTCTATATAAGGTAGAAGGCCAAATCGGTAGGCGGGGGTGGGAGCTGTAGGTGCCCTCCTGATGCGGATTTGGCTGGAAACTTGAACCCGTGGGAAGTAGAGGCCCCGCCTGCCCTGTTCTCCCAGGCGTTTTTCAATAGAAGAAGGACCGGATCGTGGCCTCCAACGTACCCATCGAAAAGATTCGCAACATCGGCATCTCCGCCCACATCGACTCGGGCAAGACGACGCTCTCTGAGCGCATCCTGTTCTACACGGGCCGGATCCACGAGATTCACGAGGTGCGTGGCAAGGATGGCGTCGGCGCCAAGATGGACTCGATGGATCTCGAGCGCGAGAAGGGCATCACCATCCAGTCGGCCGCCACCTACGCCATGTGGGGCGAGCACAACATCAACCTGATCGACACCCCGGGACACGTGGACTTCACCATCGAGGTGGAGCGCTCTCTGCGTGTGCTCGACGGCGCCATCCTGGTGCTCTGCTCGGTGTCCGGCGTGCAGTCCCAGTCCATCACCGTGGACCGGCAGATGAAGCGCTACAAGGTTCCGCGCATCGCGTTCGTCAACAAGATGGACCGCGCCGGCGCCAACTATGACCGCGTGGCCGGCCAGCTGAAGGAGAAGCTGCACCACCACCCGGTGAAGCTCCAGTTCCCCATCGGCGCCGAGGACCGCTTCCAGGGCCTGATCGATCTCGTGCAGATGAAGGCGTTCTACTTCGACGGCGAGAGCGGCGAGACCATCCGTGAGGAGGCCATCCCCGCCGACATGCTCGAGGAGGCCAAGCTGCGCCGCCAGGAGATGATCGAGGGCGTGGCCGAGGTGGACGACCAGCTGGGCGAGCTGTTCCTGGCTGACGCCCCCATCTCCGAGGAGCAGCTGCGCGCGGGCATCCGCCGGGCGACCATCGCCCTGAAGATGACGCCGGTCATGTGCGGCTCGGCGTACAAGAACAAGGGCGTGCAGCTGCTGCTCAACGCGGTGTGCGGCTACCTGCCCAACCCCAAGGAAGCGACCAACATCGCCCTGGACCAGAAGAACAACGAGGCCCAGGTCATCCTGGAGTCCGACCCGGCCAAGCCCTTCGTGGGCCTGGCGTTCAAGCTGGAGGATGGGCGCTACGGCCAGCTGACCTACATGCGCGTCTACCAGGGCCGCGTGACCAAGGGCGACTTCATCATCAACCAGGCGAACCAGCGCAAGGTGAAGGTGCCGCGCATCGTGCGCATGCACTCCAACGAGATGAACGACATCAACGAGGGCCAGGCCGGTGACATCATCGCCCTGTTCGGCGTTGAGTGCGCCTCGGGCGACACGTTCACCGACGGCACCGTGCAGTACACGATGACGTCCATGCACGTGCCGGACGCGGTGATCTCGCTGGCGGTGAGCCCCAAGGAGCGCAGCGCCACGGCGAACTTCTCCAAGGCGCTCAACCGCTTCACCAAGGAGGACCCCACCTTCCGCGTGCACCGCGACGAGGAGTCCGCCCAGACGATCATCAGCGGCATGGGCGAGCTGCACCTGGAGATCTACATCGAGCGGATGCGCCGCGAGTACAACTGCGAGGTGATCGCCGGTAAGCCGCAGGTGGCCTACCGCGAGACGATCAGCCAGAAGGGCGAGTTCGCCTACACGCACAAGAAGCAGACCGGTGGTTCCGGTCAGTTCGCGCGCGTGTGCGGCTACCTCGAGCCCCTGCCGGCCGACGCCGTGCAGCAGTACGAGTTCGTGGACGACATCGTCGGTGGCTCGATTCCGCGCGAGTTCATCCCCGCGTGCGACAAGGGCTTCCAGGAGGCGGTGAAGAAGGGCAGCCTCATCGGCTTCCCCGTGGTGGGTGTGCGCGTGGTCATCAACGACGGCGCCTTCCACGCGGTGGACTCGTCCGAAATGGCGTTCAAGACGGCCGCCATCATGGGCTTCCGCGAGGGCTACGCCGCCGCCAAGCCGGTCATCCTCGAGCCCATCATGAAGGTGGAGGTGCAGGCGCCCGAGGACTTCCAGGGCTCGGTGGTGGGTCAGCTGAACCAGCGCCGTGGCACCATCCTCTCCACGGAGACGGACCAGGGCTACGTGACGGCCATTGCCGAGGTGCCGCTGAACACCATGTTCGGCTACTCCACGGACCTTCGCTCGGCCACCCAGGGCAAGGGCGAGTTCACCATGGAGTTCGCCCGGTACACGCCGGTGCCGCGCAACGAGGCGGAGGCCCTGATGGCGCAGTACAAGGAGAAGCAGGCCGCCGAGCAGGCCGCGCGCAAGTAGTGGCGTGCTGCACGGCCTGACAGTTCCAGGCTGTTGAAGGAAGGCGCCTCCCCCGGGGGCGCCTTCTTTTTTTCCGGGCCCGACGGTCTTCCGCAGTCCCTTGCCGTCCCGGGCCCTCCGGGGATCACCCCCAACACGAGTACCTATGACTTTCGATGACTTGAAGCTCGCCGAGACCCTGCTGCGCGCCGTGAAGGCGGAGGGCTACACCACGCCCACCCCCATTCAGCAGCAGGCCATCCCCCATGTGCTGGCCGGCAAGGACGTGCTCGGCTGCGCCCAGACGGGGACGGGCAAGACGGCGGCCTTCACCCTGCCCATCCTCCAGCGGCTCACCGAGGGCCGCCCGCCTCCGCCGGCCCGCGGGCGCCCCATCCGCGCCCTCGTGCTCAGCCCCACGCGGGAGCTGGCCGCGCAG
>DATHBR010000099.1:0-69334 GCA_035296065.1 Myxococcaceae bacterium
GGACTATGGCGCGGGCAACTACGCGGGCGCCGAGCCGCTGACGCGGGACGGGCTGCCGCCAGGCACCGAGCAGTACCGCAGCCCCGAGGCCTGGGAGTTCGAGCTGCACCGGCCGCGCAACTCACCGGCCGTCTACAAGGCCCAACCCGCGGATGACGTGTTCGCCCTGGGAGTGAGCGCCTACCGCTGCGTGACAGGCACCTACCTGCCCCCGCTGGACGTGCGCGAGGAGGAGACCGGGCCCGGCAGCCTGGTATGGACGCCACCCGCTGCCCCCAGAGAGCTCAACCCCCAGGTAGAGCCGGGGCTCAGTGCCCTCATCCTGCGCATGCTCTCGCGGCAACCCGAGCAGCGCCTTACCCCGCCCGAGTTGGCGGAAGCCTTCGAGCACACCACCAGGAGCCTCGCGCCCCGCGAGGACCCGCGCCCCGCCGAGCCCAGGCCACCCGCGAGCCCGGCGGCGGAGGCTCCAGTGCACCAGCCGTCCCCGGCGCGGGAGCAGGCGCGGGCACATGCCATATGGTTGCTCGCGCCGGTCCGGGTCCCCGCCTGGGTGGTCGCCTACGCGGTGCTCGTCGGAGCCCTGATCGCGGTAGCGCTCGGGTGGGCGCTGGGAGTTGGGTGGCAAACAGCAGCCCACGAGCGGCTATTACCTGCCCCTGCCCCTGTGGGAATGGGAGACACCAGCCTGACGGCTCCCGTCGCAATGGAAGAGGTCCCCTCGGCCAGAAAGAGTCTGGGGCGCTCCATTCCGCTGGAACCCTTCGATGGCCAGCGCCGAGCGCCCCACTGCCAGCCTCCAGAAGAGGTCACCATCAATGGAGGCTGCTGGATTGAATTGCCTACCATGAAACCGCCCTGCAGAAGCCTGAGCTACGAATGGAAAGGCCGCTGCTACGTCCCGCACATTCCTCCGGGCCGGGCGCCCACCTCCGAGCTCCCGTAACTCAAACACGCGTCACTGGAGAAAACCACGCTTCAACAGGGCGTCACGGATCTGAAGCGCGGTTGCCACGTGGTGCGGATTCTCGGGAGAGAGCACCTCGCGCGTGGTGGACACCAGGACACCGTTGGCCAGCGTCTCGCGCTCGGCTTTCTTCGGCAGGGCCTTAGCCACAGTGGTGTCCTTGAACCAGGTCATCCACCCGATGGTCTGGGTTCCACCTTTCCCACCCAATTTCTCGCTGAAGGCATGAGAGGTCACCACGGCCCTGCTGGGCTCCCAGCACTCCACGGTGGTTGCCAGGAGCTTCTTCACGAACTGGTGCTCTCGGAATTCGCTGACGCTGACAGGCAGGTGAAGGACCACGGCGTTGGTGAGCCAGGGAGAGTCCTTTCCCGTGGAAATACTGACGGTGACCTGCTCCTCCGCGCGTTGTTTTTCGTTCCAGTAACTCGTCGCGAAGCCAATTCCCCCCTCGGAGTCCAAAGTGGGACTTCCATCGGGGTTGGCGTGGGTAAAGAGGTCATTGTTACGAGGAGCGAGTTGGAAGACCAACTCGTCCAGGTTGCTCAAGTCCGGCAGGAGCCTCACCCCCGCATCGGGGGCCTTCCCCGTCATGACCAACTCCTGGAAGCACGGGTGAAGCGCCACCAGCTGGGTCATGAAGCGCCTGCATCCGGCGATGTACTCGCGCAACGTGCACGATCGATGCTTCCAGTACGCTCCTAAATAGAATTCGTCCGGCATGCGACCGCTCCGATGACCAGGGGCCTCGTTCCCATGGGGGAGTTATTTCTTCCTGGTCACTTTCACATCGATTCCGCCAATGCCCTCTTCTTTTAGAAGTTTCCGCACCACTTGCGCCTTCTCCTCATTGGGAAAGTGCCACTCGATAGGAGTTCCTCGCGCGGCTCCCAGTTGGTTTTCGGCATCCTCGAGCACGCCTTGCCGCCAGAACTCTGTATTGGCCGGGGGCCACTGCTCCCAGTCCTTGGCATCCAGCAACTTGCCGTCCCTGTAGCCGTCGAACAGAACTTTGCCGGACGGCGTTCGGGCGGGAACCGCGTACTCCACGCCCTCGGGGGCTCCCGTGATCTCCTTCTGATATCCCGCGCCCTTGGGGCGCAGCGGAGCTTTCTCCCAGAGGCCTGGCCCTCCGTCGCTCTCGCCCAGCTTGTAGGAAGGCGCCACGCTACGAGCGCGGCCTGTCGCCTCACGCGGAGCTTTCGTCGCCGAGCTCTTGGGTTTACCGGGCTTGCCGCACAGTAGGACCCGATCGGAGGTGTTAGGCACACCGCCAGACGGCACGATCCCAGGTGGCGTCGCGCACGCCTGAAGGAGCACCCAGACCAGAACCGCCAGGCTCCACGGCTTGCGTCTGGCTGACATGCGTGCCCCTTCCAGGCCCGTGGGCTCGCGCGCCTAGAACATCCCGCCTTCGCGGTAGGCGCCCCACACCTTGCGGAACACGTCGCAGATCTCGCCCAGCGTGGCGTAGGCCTTCACCGCCTCGAGCACCGGCGGCATCATGTTGTCGGTGCCGCGCGCGGCCGCCTCCACCTTGGCCAGCGCCGCCTGCACCGCCGCGTTGTCGCGCTCGGCCTTCACCTGCGCCAGCCGCGCCTTCTGATCCTCGGCCACCTTCTCGTCGATGTGCAGCAGCTCGATCGGCGCGGCCTTCTCGGACTTGAACGCGTTGACGCCCACGATCAGCCGGTCACCCTGCTCCACCTCGCGCTGGAAGCGGTAGGCGCTCTCGCCGATCTCCTTCTGCGGGTACTGCTCCTCCACCGCGCGGATGATGCCGCCCATCTCGTCGATGCGGCGGATGTACTCCATCGCCCGCTTCTCCATCTCGTCGGTGAGGTACTCCACGTAGTAGCTGCCCGCCAGCGGGTCCACCACCCGGTCCACGCCGGACTCGTGGGCAATCAGCTGCTGGGTGCGCAGCGCGATCGTCACCGACTCCTCGGTGGGCAGCGCGTACGTCTCATCCAGCGAGTTGGTGTGCAGCGACTGGGTGCCACCCAGCACCGCGGCCAGCGCCTGCAGCGAGGTGCGCACCACGTTGTTGTACGGCTGCTGCGCGGTGAGCGACACGCCGGCCGTCTGCGCGTGCGTCTTCAGCTGCCACGAGCGCGGGTTCTTCGCGCCGAAGCGGTAGCGCATCACGTTGGCCCAGATGCGGCGCGCGGCGCGGAACTTGGCGATCTCCTCGAAGAAGTCGTTGTGCACGTCCCAGAAGAAGCTCAGCTGGGGGGCGAACGCGTCCACGTCCAGCCCGCGCTTGACGCACTCCTCCACGTAGCCGATGCCGTCGGCCAGCGTGAAGGCCAGCTCCTGCACCGCCGTCGCTCCGGCCTCGCGGATGTGGTAGCCGCTGATCGACACCGGGTACCACCGGGGCATGTTCTGGGTGCAGAACTCGATCATGTCCGTGACGATGCGCACGGCCGGCCGCGGAGCGACGATCCACTCCTTCTGCGCGATGTACTCCTTGAGCATGTCGTTCTGGATGGTGCCGCTCAGCCTGGCCATCGCAACGCCCTGCTTCTCGCCCACCGCGATGTACATCGCCAGCGCCACGATGGCGCTCGCGTTGATGGTCATCGAGGTGGAGACCTTGTCCAGCTCGATGCCCTCGAAGAGGATCTCGAAGTCCTTCAGCGAGGAGATGGCCACGCCCTCCTTGCCCACCTCGCCGCGGCTCATGGAGTGGTCCGCGTCGTAGCCCATCAGCGCGGGCATATCGAAGGCGGTGGACAGGCCCGTCATGCCGTGGCTGATGAGGTACTTGAAGCGCTTGTTGGTATCGGCCGGCGAGCCGAAGCCCGCGAACTGGCGCATCGTCCACAGGCGGCCGCGGTACATGGTGGGCTGCACGCCGCGGGTGAACGGGAACTGCCCCGGCAGGCCAATGCGATCGATCTGCTCGTCCTTGCGGTCGGCCAGCGTCGTCACGTCCGGAATGGGCACGCCCGAGTCGGTGATGAACTGCTTGCGGCGCAGCGCCATCTTCGCCGTCACCTGGGCCAGCTCATCCCTGGCCCACTTCTCGGAGGCCCTGGCGGTGGCCTTCACGGAGCTGGCGTCGTACGTCTTCAGCGCGGCGGCCTTCTTCTTCGGGGCCACCGTCTTCGCGGCCTTCGCAACGGCCTTGCCGACGGCTTTGCCGGCCTTCTTGCCCGCCTTGACCACGTTCTTGGCGGTCTTGGCGAGCTTGTTGGAGGCCTTGCCACCCTTGGCCGGAGCAACGGCCTTCTTCGGGGACTGGCGGGAGACGGAGCGAGCGACGGTTTTGGTCGAAGTGCGCACAGACATGGCGCCGGATGTAGCACCCGCACTCAGGGGTCGCAAGCCGAGCGGACCGCGGGTGTTAGCGCTGCTTGGCGAGCCCCTCACGCAGGCGGCGGGCTCCCTCGTCCAGTACCCCGTCCGTCTTGCAGAAGGCGAAGCGCGCGAAGCCCTGCCCCAGCGAGCGGTGCTCGGGGGAATAGAAGACGCTGGGGGGAATGGCCGCCACGCCCACCTGTGTCACCAGGTGCCGACAGAAGGCCATGTCGTCCGGGAAGCCCAGGTGGGAGATGTCCGTGAGGATGAAGTAGCTCCCCTGGGGAGCGTGCGCGGGCAGGCCTGCCTCCTTCAGCCCCTTGAGCAGCTTGTCGCGCCGCGCCACGTACGCCGCCGTCAGCTCCTGGAAGTACCGGTCCGGCAGCCGCAGCGCCGTGGCGGTGGCCGCCTGCAGCGGCGAGGCCGTGGCGAAGGTGACGAACTGGTGTGCGCGCTGCACCGCGTCACGCAGCGCGGGCGGCGCGATCACCCAGCCGATCTTCCACCCGGTGAGGCTGAAGGACTTGCCCATGCTGCTCACCGTGGCGGTGCGCTCGGCCAGCACCGGCAGCGTGGCGGGCCGCACGTGCCGGGCCGGCGAGAAGACGATGTGCTCGTACACCTCGTCGGACAGCACCTTCACGTCGAAGCGGGCGCACAGCTGGCCAATGCGCTCCAGCTCCTCGCGGGTGAACACCTTGCCGGTGGGGTTGTGCGGGGTGTTGAGGATCAGCAGCCGGGTGCGCGGGGTGAAGGCCGCCTCCAGCTCCGCCCAATCGAGCCACCACTCGGAGTGCTGGGCGTCCGGGGCGCGCAGCGGCACATAGCGGGCCTTGGCTCCCACGAAGGTGATGTTCGCGTCGTACGAGTCGTAGAAGGGCTCGAAGGCGATCACCTCGTCGCCGGGATCCACCAGGCCGAGGATGACATCCAGAATGGCCTCGGTGGCCCCGCTGGTGACGGTGACCATGGTGTCCGGGTTCACCTCTTGCCCGTAGAAGCGCTGGGCGTGCTCGGCGATGGCCTGGCGCAAGTCCTTGGAGCCCATGCCCATGGCGTACTGGTTGACGCCGTCATGGATGGCGCGCCGGGCGGCCTCCTTCACCTCGTCCGGGCCGTCGAAGTCCGGGAAGCCCTGCCCCAGGTTCACCGCGCCGTGCTTCTGGGCCAGCGCGCTGAACTCGGAGAAGACGGTGGTGCCAAAGCGCGAGACGCGTTCGGCGGCGGCGGGCCGGCTCATGGTGAAAGGCTCCTGGCAACCGGCGGAGGTGAAGGCCCGCCGGGGCTAGGGGCGCACGATAGCGTTCATGGACACGGAACGCTCGGTTCCAAAGCTCCGGCGGCGCACCGCCGAGCGGGACAGGGCCAGGGCCAGCCCCGCCACCACCACCACCATGGGCACCGCGGCCAACAGATCCGTGGCGTAGTGGAAGCGGCCCGACAGCGTGGCGGTGATGAGGCCCAGGCCCGGCAGCAGCATGATCCAGAAGAACCTGCGCGCGTACCGGAACGAATAGAAGAACAGCAGCAGCGTCACCCCGGTGTGGCCCGACGGGAAGCAGTCGCGCGCGAAGGCGGGCGAGCGCATCATCTGGTCCAGGGTCTGCGTGAGCAGCGGCCCGGTGAGCGGCCCGGAGAACGCGTCGATCAGGAAGAAGCGCGGCCCAATCACGGGCACCAGCGCGTAGCTGGCGAAGTTCAGCCCGAAGAAGAGGGTCAGCCCCAGGATGAGCTCGTCGAACGAGGCCCGGACCCGCTGCCGGTACAGCACCACGCCCAAGAGCGGCGCCCAGAGGAAGTGGCTGTAGTAGCAGAGCATCAGGACGTCATGCAGCCACCCGGGCACCGCCTCCGAGACGACCACGGACACCTGGGTGCCGAACAGCTGCTGCTCCAGCCGGGCCACCTGCGCGTCACGCAGCACCGGGTTGAAGAAGTCCACCAGCGGGTTGAGCAGCTCATGGCCCACCGCCGCCACGGGCAGCAGCCAGAAGTCCGCGAGCCACTTCACCGGCCGCAGCCGGGGCCAGGTGGCGTGCACCGCGCGCAGCACCATCAGCCCCACGCCGAACAGGCCAAAGCAGACGCCGGAGTACAGCGCCCCAGGCGCCCAGCGCCCCGGGCCCAGCAGCACCCCGGCCGCCAGCAGGCAGCCCGCGATGATGACGAGATCTCCAGGCCGCAGGCGGACCTTGGGGCCCTGTTTGATCCACGGAGGGCTGTGCAGAGCAGCTCTCATGCGGATTTACTCTCCCCGGGTGCTACCTCCGGCTCGCTCTTCGTACGGATATCGAGGCTCCGAACCACCGCTCCCTCCCCCGCCTGCCCTGCTGCCCCCCGGCCCTTCCACCGCTCGATCAGCGCCAGCAGCGCCGGGAAGAAGACTGTCGTTCCCAGAAAGGTGCACACGACGCCCAGAAGGGCAATCTGTCCAATGGATCGCAGTCCCTGGTGGCTGGCCACCAGCAGCGCGCCGTAGCCGGCGGCGTTGGACAGCGTGGCCACCACCGCCGCCAGGCCCGTGTTGCGCACCACCTTGCCCAGCGAGCCGGGGCCTTCCTCCTCATACCGGTGGTAGAGGTGCACGGAGTTGTCCACCGCGATGGCCAGCAGGTTGGGCAGCACCACGGCGTTGATGAAGTTCAGCTGCACGTCGAACAGGTACATGCCGCCCGCCAGGCACACCATGCCCAGGAACAGGGGCCCGGCGACGAGCAGCGCCCGCTTGAGGCTGCGCAGGCTGGCGAAGATGGCCAGGAACACCACCAGCGCCGCCGCGCCCAGGATGAAGGGCCCATCGCCTCGTACCAGCGAGAAGATGCGCGAGGCGATCCGGTTGCTGTCCAGCACCGCCAGATCGATGCCCTGGGCCCGGGCGCCCTCCACCACCTCGTCCAGCTGGCCCGCCCAGCGGTGCAGATCCCGCGTGTCGTAGTTGGACACCGACGGGAACAGCAGCAGGAACATGCCCTGCCCATCCAGCGCCTCGAAGCGTCGGCGCGCCTCCACCGGCAGCTGCTCCAGGCCATAGGGCTCGGCCTCGAGCAGGGTGTTGAAGCGGGCCAGGCGCGCGTCCTGGCCGAGCTGCTCGGGCACCCGGGCCATCAGCGCGCGCAGGCGGACGATCTCCTCCTGCCGCGTCATCATGTCACCGGGCAGCAGATCCACCAGCGAGGTGGAGCGCAGGAACACCGAGTCCGCGCCGTGCCGCGCCTGCACCTCGGTGACGATGTCTCGCACCGCGCGGGCCTGCTCCAGGTTGTCCACCAGGAGGATGGCGGGGTTGAGCGGCGCGCCCAGCTGCTCGGTGATGTGATCGTCCAGGCGCGAGGCGGGCGAGTCCCCCTTCAGCTTGCGCATGTCCGTCTCGAAGCCGAGCCGGGGCGCCACGAAGGTGGAGAAGCCCGCGAAGGCCAGCACCGCCAGCGCCAAGCCGGTGATGACGGACGTGGGCCAGCGCCGGTACTGCTTGCCACCCGCCGCGGGCGAGGGCTCCGAGGCGGCCTCGGGCACTACGGCCACCAAGGCAGGAGCGCGCCCGGGGCGCAGGCGCTCGGCGATGGCCAGCAGCGACGGGCCCAGGGCGTAGGTGACGAGCACCGCCAGCAGCACGCCCATTCCGGCCAGCAGGCCGAACTGGTTGAACGCGTGGAACTGGGCGAACAGCAGCACGAAGAAGGCCGCCGCGTTGGTGATCGCCGAGGTGATGGCGCCCGAGAAGGTGCCCCGCACCGTGGCGCGCAGCGCCGTCGTGACGTCCTTGTCGCCGCGCTCCTCCCAGTACCGCATGGACAGGTGCACGCCGTACTCGATGCCCAGGCCGATCAGGATCGCCACCAGGAAGCCCGTCACCACGTTCAGGTGACCAATGGCCAGCTGCGCGAAGGCGAACGTGAGGATGACGCTCACCATCACCGGCAGGCCCACCACCGCCAGCGCCGTCAACCGCCGCGTAGCCAGCAGGATGAGCCCCGCGGCCAGCAGCGCCGACAGGATGCCCGAGCGCGCCAGGTCCGCCTGCATCACCGCGTCCTCTTCGATGCGGTTCTGGAAGTTGCCCGTCGCGTCCACCGCCACGCCCGGGTAGCCCCGGGCCACCTCGGCCGCCAGCGCCTTCACGTCCTCCACGAACTGGCGCGCGAAGCTCAGGTCCCCCGCCGTGCCCGACGGCTTGATCATCAAGTACACCTCGGTGCCGTCCGCCGAGGACAGGTACGCCTTCACCGGCGACTCCAGCGTGTACTTGGCCTGAATCTGCTCGAAGCTCAGCGGCGCGCTGGGCTCCACCAGCTCCACGTAGAGGGGGTTGGCCTGCTGCCGCTCGTACTGGAGCCGGGCGGAGAGATCCGCGTGCAGCTCGCGCAGCCGCTCTGGCGGCATCATCAGCAGCCCGTGGCGCTCGAAGAAGCCCACGTCGTACTGGTGCTCCACGTAGCGCACCTGCGGCAGCGCCTCGAGCTTGCGCTGCAGCTCCGCCGCGAACGCCCTCAGCTGCTCGGGGGCAGCGCCCCGCCCGCGCAGCACCAGATACCCGTCGCCGCCCGCTTTCTGCGACACGCGTGTCAGATCCTTCACCTCACGCGCGCCCTGCGGCAGCAGCTCCACGAACGAGCCACGGAACTCCAGCCGCGAGGCCAGCACCGCGCCGCCCACGCCCAGCAGCACGAACAGGGCCAGCACCCGCCACGGCCGCCCCAGCGCCACCCGCATGAATCGTTCGAACCCTTGCTGACGCAGTTTCCGCACCCGGACCACCTCTCGCCGTCGCTTCAAGCAAACTCGCGGCCAACATCTGTCTCAGGGTGCTCACAACAAATCCAGAGCCGCAGGACTTCCAGGGGGTTGGCGCTCGTACGGCGCATGACGCAAAAGGCCACGCGCACCCGCGCGCCACGCGTTAGACACCTCACGCCGCGGGCCCCAGAGGGGGTCAGCACGGACCGCCACCCTGACATGGATGCCATGGGGTCGAAAGTTGTCACCTTGACAGTCCGGACAACCCTCTTTATTCACCGCCCCGCGTCGCACCGACGAGGTCGCACGCAGCACAGTGAGTGCGACTGGCCGGCGCGCGCTCCATCACATGTGCGCCTCGGCTCTGTTCTCCGGACCCCCGACGCAGACAGCAAGGAACACCATGAGCGACGTCTTCGACAAGTGCCGCAACTGGAAGGACTACCGCATCGCGAAGGCCGCGGGCCTCTACCCCTACTTCCGGGCCATTGAGGCTTCACACGGTGCGACCGAGGTGGAGATCGACGGCCGCCGCATCATCATGGTGGGTTCGAACAACTACCTGGGCCTGTCCGCCGATCCGCGCGTGAAGGAGGCGGCCATCAAGGCGGTGGAGAAGTTCGGCAGCACCTGCTCCGGCTCGCGCCTGCTCAACGGCACCCTGGCGCTGCACGAGGAGCTGGAGGCGAAGCTGGCCAAGTTCCTCAACCGCGAGTCCGCGCTGGTCATCTCCACGGGCTTTCAGACGAACCTGGCGCTGTCGTCGATCCTGGGCCGCCATGACACCGTCTTCACGGACCGTCAGAACCACGCCTCGCTGGTGGACGGCATCCGCCTGGGCTTCGCCACCGAGCGCAAGTTCCGCCACAACGACATGGAGCACCTGGAGCAGCTGCTCGAGGCGGCCGACCCCGAGGGGGCGAAGATCATCGTCACCGACGGCGTGTTCTCCATGGAGGGAGACATCTGCAACCTGCCGCGCATCGTCGAGCTGGCCAGGAAGTACAAGGCCCGCGTGATGACGGATGACGCGCACTCCATGGGCGTGCTGGGCGCCAGGGGCCGCGGCGTGCCCGAGTACTTCGGGCTCGAGGCCGAGACGGACCTGGTGATGGGCACCTTCTCCAAGAGCTTCGCCTCGCTGGGCGGCGTGCTCGCCGGGCCCTTCGACGTCATCAACTACATCCGCCACAAGGCCCGCCCGCTCATCTTCTCCGCGTCCATGACGCCGGCCTCGGTGGCCGCGGCGCTCAAGGCGCTGGAGATCATCGAGGCGGAGCCCGAGCGCCGCGCGCGCCTGTTGGACATCGCCGAGAAGATGCACAACGGCTTCAGGGCGATGGGCTTCGACACGGGCGTGTCGGTGACGCCGGTGGTGCCGGTGCACATTGGCGAGCAGGTGAAGTGCTTCCGCTTCTGGAAGGCGCTGCACGAGGCGGGCGTGTTCGCCAACCCCGTGATTCCCCCGGCCGTCGAGGCGGGCCACGCGCTCATCCGCACCAGCTTCATGGCCACCCACACCGACTCGCAGCTGGACCAGGTGCTGGACACCTTCGAGAAGATCGGCCGCAAGCTGGACGTGATCCCCGAGACGCGCCCCACGATGTACGAGCCGGTGAAGATCGCCCGGCCGGGCACCGCGGTGCGCTCCAACAAGGCCTCGGAGAAGTGGGCAGCGGGCTCGGCGGGCGACCTGTCCCGCTCGGGGCTCACCCTGGAGCAGCTCTCGCGCATGTCCTCGCGCGAGATGGCCGGCAAGCTCTTCGACGCGGTGGAGCACCTGACGTGGCGCGCCGCCAACCTGCAGCCGGCGGACCTGCGCAAGCTGGGCCCCGCCTCCATGAAGCTGTGGGAGAAGCGTGGCCAGCTGCCGGGGCTGCTGCTGGAGAAGGGCGCCCACTTCTTCATGAAGAACGGGCACGACAGCAGCAACGGCTCCCAGGCCGAAAGGAACTAGCCCCTCATGGCACTGCCCGCCGAGCCTTCGTCCTCCGTGTCGCTGCCTCCGGTGCCCGCCGACGTGACGGTGACGCCGGTGCGCACTGGCGCGGACACCACGGCCTTCATCCGCATGGCGTACGGCATCTACCAGGGCGATCCGCACTGGGTGCCGCCGCTGGAGATGGAGCGCAGGGACTTCCTGGACAAGCGCAAGAACCCCTTCTTCGAGTTCGGCGAGGTGGAGCTGTTCCTGGCGCGGCGGGGCAACGAGGTGGTGGGACGGATCGCGGCGGTGAAGGATCCGCACTACAACGAGTTTCACGAGCTCAACCACGGCTTCTTCGGCCTGTTCGAGTGCGTGAATGACGCGGGCGTGGCCCGGGCGCTGTTCGACGCGGCCTCGCAGTGGCTGCGCGCCAAGGGCTTCGACACGGTGCTGGGGCCGATGAACTTCTCCACCAACCACGAGGTGGGGATGCTGGTGGACGGCGCGGGCCGGCCCCCGGCGATCATGACGACGTACAACCCGCCCTACTACCCCGCCCTGCTCGAGGCCAACGGCTTCACCAAGGCCAAGGATCTGTGGTCCTTCGAGCTGTCCGCCTCGGTGCAGCCGCCCGAGAAGGTGGTGCGCATCGCCGAGAAGATCCGCCAGCGCGAGGGCATCACCGTGCGCTCGGTGAATCTGAAGAAGTTCGAAGAGGAAGTGCGCCTCATCAAGGGCATCTACAACGCCGCCTGGGAGAAGAACTGGGGCTTCGTGCCGATGACGGACCGCGAGTTCGATCACCTGGCGCGCGACATGAAGGCCATTGTCCGGCCGGAGCTGCTGCTGATCGCCGAGGTGAAGGGCGAGCCGGTGGCCTTCTCCATGACGCTGCCGGACGCCAACGAGGCGCTCAAGGCCGCCAACGGGCGGCTCACCACGTTCGGCCTGCCCATTGGCCTGGCCAAGCTGGTGCTGGCCTCGAAGAAGATCCGCCGGCTGCGGCTGATCACCCTGGGCATCAAGGAGGGCTACCGCCGCCGCGGGCTGGACGCCATCCTGTACCTGGACACGCTGCGCACCGCCAAGGCGCTGGGGTACGAGGGCGGAGAGATCTCCTGGACGCTCGAGGACAACACCCTGGTGAACCGCGCCATCGAGTCCATGGGCGGTCAGCGCTCGAAGACGCACCGCATCTATCAACGTCCGCTCTGAGCCCACGGAGAACCGCTTTGCACTTCCTCCTCACCGGCGGCACGGGCTTCATCGGCCAGCGCCTGGCCCGTCGCATCATCGAGCGCGGCGACAAGCTCACCGTCCTGGTCCGTAAAACCTCCAAGCGCGGCGCGCTGGAGAAGCTGGGCGCGAGCTTCGCCTCGGGCGATCTGCTCACCGGCGAGGGACTCGCCGAGGCGGCCAGGGGCGTGGACTGCGTGCTGCACCTGGCGGGCGTCACCAAGTCCAAGGACTGGGAGGGCTACTTCCAGGGCAACGCCGAGGGCACCCGGCGGCTGGTGAGGGCGCTGGCGGAGCTGCCCACCCCGCCCCGGCTCGTGTACTGCTCGTCGCTGGCGGCCGGTGGCCCGTCGGTGCCCGGGCGTCCCCGCCGCGAGGAGGAGCCCGCGGCCCCTGTCTCGCTCTACGGCCGCAGCAAGCTGGGCGGTGAGCAGGCGCTGCGTGAGTACGCCGGGCGCGTGCCCTGCGTCGTGCTGCGCCCGCCCATCGTGTACGGGCCGGGCGATCAGGAGTTTCTGCCCTCCATTCTGCCGATGGCGCGGCTGGGCCTGGTGCTCAAGAGCGGCTTCGGGCCCAAGCACTACTCGGTCATCCACGTGGACGATCTGTGCACGGCGCTGCTCGCGGCGGCCGAGCGCGGCCAGACGCTGAAGACGGAAGATCCGAGCACCGGCGTGTACACGGTGTCGGACGGCACGGAGTACGCGTGGGAAGAGGTCTGCGCGAAGCTCGCCACGGCGCTGGGGCACGCGAAGCCGCCCGCGGTGGTGCCAGTGCCCGAGACGGTCAGCTACGTGGTGGGGCTGGGCTCGGAGCTGGCCGCGCGCGTGCGTGGCACCGTGCCCATGCTCAGCCGGGACAAGGTCCGCGAGATGCGGTGCCCGGCGTGGACCTGCTCGACGGAGCGGGCCACGCGGGAGCTGGGCTTCACGCCCGCGATCCCGCTGGCCCAGGGGCTCGTCAGCGCGCTCTCGGACTATCCCGAGCTGCGGGCGCGCTGAGCCCTCCCCGCGGTTACTTGCGGACCGCGACCTTCGTGCCCGTGGCGGGGGTCGCCTTCTTGCCGGTAGGGCCCTGCGCCGGAGCCTTCGGCGCGGCGGTGCCCTTGGTGGGAGCCGCCGGGGCCGCGGACTTCTCCAGCTGAGCCCGCTTGCTCTTCAAGGTGGAGAGCAGGCCGTCGAAGCCCTTGTCGGCCAGCAGCTTGCGGAACTGGGCCTGATACGTCTCCACCAGGGACACCTCGTCGGTGACGACGTCATAGATGCGCCAGCCGCCCTTGGCCGACTTGTAGAGCTTGTAGTCGACGGGGACCTGGTCCTTCTTCACGGTGAGCGTGGTGGCGACGGTGGCCTCGGAGCCGTTGAGGGTCTCCTTGCCGTACTTCACCTGGGCATTGGCCTGGCCAATGGCCTTCTGGGCGTAGGAGGCGCGCAGCAGGCCCTTCATCGTCTCGGAGAAGTCCTTCTGTTCAGCCGGGGTGCGCTTGTCCCATTCCTTACCCAGGGCGCGCTTGGCGAGCTCCTCGAAGTCCACGAACTTCTCCACCACGGTGGCCAGCTGCTCCACGGTGGCGCCGGGCGCGGTAGCGGCCTTCTGTACATCCACGTTGCCGGACTTGACGATCTCGAGGGGAGTGGCCGGTGCGGCGGCGAGCAGCGACACAGCGATCAGGGATGCGAGCATCGTTTTCGAGTCTCCAGTGAGTGTCGAAGGCTCCGACAGGGGGAGCCCATTCGTTATTCACTTCGATGCAGATGGTGTGCCAGTGACGCGCTCCAACGCGGCTATTCCCACGCGCACGTCATGCCAGGCCTTCGCCTTGTCGCCGGACGCCTGAGCAAGCGCGGTGAAGGCTTCCACCAGATCCCGGGTGTCGCCGGTGCCCAGGTCGAAGGCGGCGAAGGCGGCGGTAGCCCAGCGCTTGGCGTTCTTCTCGGCTTCGGTGAAGGCGCGGGCGCGCTCGAGCGCGGCCAGCAGCTCGCCGTGCACCTTGGTGACCTCCAGGCGGATGGCGGACTGGAGCAGCCGCTGCTGGGCCTTGAGCTTCTCCAGGTCGGCGCGGGCCTGATCCGCCTGGGCATTCTTCATGGGAATGTCGAAGGTGCCCCGGGCGGCCAGGCCGACGCCCGCGCTGGAATCGTTGTAGGGATCGTAGGCGAACGGGCTGCGCTGGGGCGTGGCGTTGGAGGTGTACGCGAACCGGGCGAAGCCGATGAGGCCCAGGTCCGGGTAGTAGGCGCGCTCGCGGATGAGCACCTCCTGCTCGCGCGCGGTGATGCCGGCCTGCATGGCGCTCAGCTCGGGCCGGTGCTGCTCGGACAGGGCCAGGGCCTGCTCCAGCTGGGGCGCGGTGAACTCCTCCTGCGCCGCGTCCAGCGGCAGATCCACCGCGGCGATCTCCAGGGGCTCACCGGGCTTGGCGCCCGACAGCAGCCGCAGGGCCTCCAGGGCCAGCTTCCGGCCCTGCTCGGCCTCGCCCCGGCGGGCGGCCACCACCTGCCGGAAGAAGTTGACCTTGTACGTGTCCACCTTGGACACCTGCTCGGACTCCTCGGCGAGCAGATCATTGATGCGCTTGGCCGCGTCCTCCAGCCGCTTCGCCGTCTCGTCGAGCTGCGCCAGGCCCGAGCGCGCCAGCTGGTAGCCGTAGAAGGCCTGGGCTGCCTGGAACCCGGCCTCGTCCTGGGCGCGCTCGCGGAGCGCCGCGCCGATGAGGGGGCCTTGGTCTCCAGCCTTCTCCAGCGCGGACAGCTTGCCGAAGGTGTACAGCGGCAGCAGGGCGTTGATCTCGGCGCGGAAAGTGACTCCCAGCTCGCCGAAGTTCCAGTCGCCCTCCAGCGAGGCCTGCGTGGTGGGCGGGCCTCCGAGCCCGTCGTTGCGCGCCTCGGGCGTGGGGCCGCCAAAGCCCACCACCGTCTCGAACCTGGGGAACCAGGCCCAGTGGGCCTGCCGCTGGAGCGCCTGCAGCCGCTTGAGCTCCGCCTCGGCCTCCTCCACCCGGGCGTCCGTGCGGCGGGCGCGCTCGACGAGCTGCTTCAGCGTCAGGGGCTCGCCGCTCCGGGGGGCCGCTGAGCCTTCGCCGCTCGGGGTGCCCGCCGCGGCCTCCTGGGTGGACTGCGTGGCGTCCTGGGCCGCCTCGCCCTGCGCATTCGGAGCCGTCGGCCCCGTCGCGGGAGCGCCCGTGGTTGCCGGAGCGCTCGTTCCTGGCGCCGCTGGAGCAGGGGCCGCCGGCACCCCTGGAGCGCTCTGCGCGGTTGCCCTGCCTGCGGCCAGAGCCAGCCCTACTCCCACCACTTGTCCCAGCAGTGTCCTGTTCACCGATGGCCTCGTTCGCGGGCCCTTTCCTGCTTCGAACGGACCGCGGCGGCGCAGCATCCCCGTTCGCGGGGGCTGCGTCATTGCTTCTTTACACGTCCCCTCCCCTTCGGAGGTGAGGCCCGTGACAGAAGGGCGTCTCGCGTATGGGTGCCGACACTTTTTCTCCGGATCTCCTTGCGCTCCGCAGGACGGGAAGCACAATCCGCGCCGTTTACGAATGACACGGCTCCCCGCCGTGGCACCGGAACCGAACCGAGGACCCTCATGGCTTACACCGATCGCGTAAAGCAGATCCTCTCGTGGTACCCCTCCGACAACCCGGGCACGCTGACGAACCTGGCGCGGCTGCTGAACACGGGCATGCTGGCCGGCACGGGCAAGCTGGTCATCCTCCCGGTGGACCAGGGCTTCGAGCACGGCCCGGCGCGCTCCTTCGGGCCCAACGTGGCCGGCTACGATCCGGACTACCACGCGCAGCTGGCCATCGACTCGGGCTGCAACGCGTACGCGGCGCCGCTGGGCTTCCTGGAGGCCGTGGCCGGCAAGCTGCAGGGTGAGATTCCGCTGATCCTCAAGGTGAACAACTCGGACACGCTGGCCAAGGTGGAGCACCACATGTCCGCGATCACGTCCTCAGTGAAGGACGCGGTGCGGCTGGGCTGCGTAGCAGTGGGCTACACCATCTACCCGGGCTCGGGCGCGCGTAACGAGCAATACCAGGATCTGCGCGAAATCATCGCCGAGGCGAAGTCTTACGGCCTGCCCACGGTGCTGTGGGCGTACCCGCGCGGCAACCTGTCCAAGGATGGCGAAACGGGCATCGACGTGGTGGCGTACGCGGCGCATATCAGCGCGCAGCTGGGTGCGCACATCATCAAGGTAAAGCCGCCGAAGAATCACATCGAGCAGCGCGATGCGAAGGATGCCTTCGAGAAGGCGAAGATCCCCACCGAGACGATGGCGGACCGGGTGCGGGAGGTGGTGCGCTCGGCGTTCAACGGCAAGCGCATCGTGATCTTCTCGGGCGGCGAGTCCAAGACGACCGAGAACCTGCTGGCGGAGATCAAGCAGATCCACCAGGGTGGCGGGTTCGGCTCGATCATGGGCCGCAACGCGTTCCAGCGCCCGCGCGATGAGTCGATCAAGCTGCTCAAGGACGTGATGAACGTCTTCGCCGGCAAGGCGTAAGGCCGGCCGCGAGCCACTTCACGAGGAAGCCCGCCAGGTGACTGGCGGGCTTCTTTCGTTTGTCCCCACTCCGCGCCGCTACACCACGGACGGCCGCTGGGCGCGCACCCGGTGCTCCTGCCCGCTGGCCATGAAGCGCCGGGCCAGCTCTTCCGAGCCGCCCTTGCCCTCGGCCAGCAGGAACTCCAGTTCCGTGGGCAGCAGCACCTGGATGGTGACCAGCCGTACTTTTCCCTCGGGCATGTCGAAGGACAGCGGCAGGGTGCTCGGCTTGATTCCCAGCAGCACGCCGACGCGGCCCTCCTGCGTCACGAGCTCCGGTGGCATGTCCTCGCCGGAGACCTCCATCGACATCATCCCCTGCTGCAGCCACTTCCTCAGCCGCTCGTGCCCGGTGACTTCGTCTCCCACGCGTGCCAGCACCTGGTATTGCCAGCTGTGCGCCATCGGGCCCAGCGGCTCGTCCGTCTCCAGCGCCAGCTCCAGTTCGAACCCTACGGACGGCTCGTCGCTGTTGGCATCGAAGTCGGACATGCCATCCGTCACCAGCAGCGTGCTGCCCGCGGGCCGGTGGATGAGGCGCCAGGCCTGCCGCCGCCCTGGCCATTCATCACCCCCAGCGATGGGCGTGAGCGTCCGCGGATCCAGGGCGCCCAGCGTGCGCCAGAACGCCTCGCGGGCCGCGTCCGTCTGCTTGTACCGTTCTTGGAGCTGACGCTTCATATCCGTGCTCCTCTCTCGCCCCTGCGCGGGCGGCCAGAGGCCGGAAATAAAAAAGCCCGCCAGGGTTAGCTGGCGGGCTTCTTCAGTGTGGAGCTAACCGGGATCGAACCGGTGACCTCTTGAATGCCATTCAAGCGCTCTCCCAGCTGAGCTATAGCCCCGAAACTTCCTGTGCCGCCGGTGCTCTGGGGAGCACCGTTTGAAGGCGGCGACCTTCTACTTCTTTTTCGGTTTGGGCGCTAGTGCTGTTTGCGCCTTGCCGTCGTTTTTCCCCTTCAACCGCGCCGCCACCTCCACTCCTTCCTGGAGAATATCGGAGATCTCGGCCGCGTGCGCCGCCGCCTTCTGCTCGGCCGCTTCCACCGCCTTGAGGGTCGAGGCAAGCGAGGCAGGCAGCTCCAGCTTGCCCTTCTGCACCTGCTTGAACACCGCCTCGCCCAGCTCCCGGTACGCCTTCTCCTTCTCCATCTGCAGGTAATTGCCCTGCGAATTCAACCGCGCCAGCTCGGCCGTGTGCGTGACGGACTCGCGCAGCTGCGCCAGTTGCGCCTGCGCCGCCTGGAACGCCTGCTGAATCTGCCGCATCACATCCGACGACTGGGGAGGCTGCTTTCCATCTGCCAAGACGGGATACTCCTGCGAGAGCTGACAGCGTGCGTAGCGTGGCGCGTCGGGCACTGTCAACCCTGGGCCTTGCGTAGCCGGGCCGCGAAGAAGCCCCCGCCCGGCACCCGGGGCGGAATCGGCCTCAGAAACGGCCCGTCGCAGAGCGCCGCCGCCCGCTCCGCCCCCACCACCTCCCCCACCGGCTCCAGCGTGAAGCCCGGCGTCTTCTCCAGGAAGCGCCGCACCACCTCGTCGTTCTCCTCGGGCAGCAGCGAGCAGGTGGCGTAGACGATGAGCGCCCCGGGCCGCGCCTCCCGCGCCACCTCCTCCAGGAGTGTGAGCTGGGTGGACTGGAAGTCGGAGATCGCCTTGGGGCTGAGCTTCCACTTCTGATCCGGCTCCCGCCCCAGCGAGCCCGTGCCGCTGCACGGCGCGTCCACCAGCAGCACCTGGGCCTCGCTGAGCGGCAGCGGGTGCGGAAACGCCACGTTGCGCACTGACAGCTCCCGCACCCGTTCGCGCGCCTGGGCCAGCCTGCGCCGCGAGCGATCGCCCGCCAGCACGCGCCCCGAGGCGCCCACCATGTCCGCCAGCGCCAGCGTCTTTCCGCCCGCGCCCGCGCACACGTCCGCGACGATCTGCCCCTCGAGCGAGCCTCCGGCGGGCCGGCACACCTCGGCGATCAGCTGGCTGCCCACGTCCTGAACTTGAAGCCGGCCGGACTTCATCACCTTTGACTCGAAGACGCGGTGGCTCGAGTCGGTGATCCGCACCGCATCCGGAGCCAGCGCCACCGGCTCGGCGGCGACCTGCTCCCCGGCCAGCAGGGCCAGCACCTCGGCCCGCGTGCCCGAGGGCCGCACCCGGAAGAACAGCGCGGGCTCCTCGTCCAGCGCGGCCAGCAGCGCCTCCAGCACGGGCTCCGGGTGCAGCGTGGCCAGCCGCTCCACCAGCCAGTTGGGGAACGAGTAGCGCGCCGCCAGCCGCTCCGCGGCCGTGTCCGCCTGGGGCGGCTCCGGCAGCGGAGACTCCACCACCCGGGACAGCAGATCGTCCTTGATCGTCCTGGGCCGCACGGGCCCGGGCAGCCGGACCTCGGGGCCAATTCGGGCCCAGCCCTCACCACAGAAGATCCGGCGCCAGAGCGCGTAGCGCACCAGCGCCTGGTCCTCGGTGAGCCCCACCTTGCTCGGGGGATGCCCCAGCAGCCGCGCCGCGAGATCCAACAGCCGCTGATGCCGCGACAGCTCCCTCACCGCCAGGGCCGCGAAGCGCCGCTCCTGCCCCCCCAGCCCCTCCGCCTCACGCAGTGCATTGGCCAGCGACGCCTTCAGTGGCTCGCCGCGCAGCACCGCCACGTGCGCTTCAATGGCCGCCGTGGCCGCCCGCCGCGAGGGGCGACCCAGCAGTGCCGGATCCAGAGGTGTAGGCCAGAGAGAGCTCACGGGCAAAGGTCCCGTCTCCTCAACTGCCCAGCGCCAGGGCCACCACCAGGCAGCCCTTCTCCGTCCGGGCCTCCTGGGACTGGTCGGCCGACAGGAAGAAGTACCGCGGGGCCTGCTGCCGTTCGCCCGCTATCTCTAGATCTCCTTCGAGGATCAGGCACCCGATCCGCCCCTCGGACACTGGCCAGGTGACGCTCGCTCCCGCCGGCAGCCGCACCCACCAGGCCTGGCCCTCGGACGCCGGAGCCCGCGCCACCTGCCCTCCCGCCGACGCCTGCGTCCACACACCCTCCCCGGGCCGCTGCGAGGCCAGCTGCTCCAGCTCGGTGCGCAGAGAGAGGAAGCGCTCGACGAGCTCCGTCATCTCTTCCAGCTGGAAGGGCTTGCCCAGCAGGGCATCCGCCTCGAAGGGCTGCAGCGCCCGGCGGATCTCCTCGGGGGCCGCCGCGCTGACAATCGCCACCGGCTGCAGCTGCCGCCGCGCCGCCTCCAGGATGGTCCGGCCCCCGGTGGCCGCTCCGCCAATGCGCAGGTCCGCCAGCACCAGATCGAACCGCTCCGCGCGCAGCGCCGCCAGGGCCGAGTCCACCGAGGCCACCGTGCGCACTCCCACGAGCTCGGAGATCACCTCTTCCATCCCCTCGCGCAGGCTCGGATCGTCCTCGACCAGTAACACCTTCAATGGGTTCCTCCCACCTGGTCGAGCTGCCAGCACTTCGAATGGCCCTCCCCGGACTCGAACCGGGACGCGGGGTCAGCCGCAGCGGATTTTGAGTCCGCCTCGTCTACCAATTTCGACAGAGGGCCCTCTTGGGGTTCGGACGACGGGCAGACGTATACCGCGCCGGACGTTCCTGTGCATCGGAAGATTGCGGCGCCGCGCCCAAATGACTAGAGGGACCGCGCATGTACAATCTTCTTATCTCTCTGGGTGTCGGCATCCTCGTGACGCTGGGTATCCGGGCGGCCGGTTTCTCCGTCTGGGCCGGCATCATCCCGGGAGTCCTGGCCTTCTTCATCACCTTCATTCTGCTGGCCCGCTGGGTCGCCAAGCGCATCCAGGGCCTGATGGACTCGGTGCAGAAGGAGTTTGCCGGGCAGCCTGCCTCTCAGAAGGAGGCCCTGGCGCGGGTGGACCGGGCGGTGAAGACGCTGGAGCAGGGCCTGGTCTACGACAAGTGGCAGCTGATGGTGGGCCCGGAGATTCACGCCCAGATTGGCATGCTCAAGTACATGGCCAAGGACCTGGACGGCGCCAAACCCCACCTGCGCAAGGCCAGCCCCCGCAACTACATGGCCAAGGCCATGGAGGGCGCTCTTCACTACCAGCGCAAGGACTTCACCGCCATGACGGGGGCGTTCGAGGCCGCGGTGAAGACGGGCAAGAAGGAGTCCGTGGTGTGGGCCGCCTACGCCTGGTGCCTGCTGCAGATGAAAGAGAAGGACAAGGCCCAGCAGGTGCTCGCCCGCGCGGTGCAGATCAACCCCTCGGACGAGAAGCTCAAGGGCAGCCTCACCCAGCTGCAGAACGACAAGCGGCTGAAGATGAAGCCCTACGAGCCCACCTGGTGGCAGTTCGGCCTCGAGCAGCCCCCCAACCCCACCATGGGCGGCGGGGGCGGCGGCCGCCGGGTGCAGTTCATTACCCGACGCTAACGACCGACTTCTGTCGGGTATCCGTTCGCCGGAACACGGGAATTCCTACCGGTACGTGGGTTCCGATGCTGGAACGTCTTCCGTCCAGGTAAGACCTGAATCCATGGAAGGTGGCGCAACCGCCTGAAAACACTCTGACTGACCAGGTTTCCCCGGGGGCACGCAGCTTGCTCCCCTGTCCTGTGCTCCTCCGGTGAGAACCACCGGAAAAAAGGAACGGACGGACTTGGCAGCCGGAGGTCTCGGGTGAAGGTTGCGAAGGTCGAAGAGTGCTCGCGGTTACGGGTGGCGGCGGACGCGCGCGGGGCGCAAGGGCGTAAAGAGCACACACAAGGGCGTGGCGCTCGAGATCTTCGGCCTACCAGTTCGAGTCAGGCCTGCGCAGCGGAGCGTTGCATGGAACGGCGCCGAGGGAATGAACGATCCATCATCCTCATCATCGAGGACGATGCGGGGGTTCGAGAGAGTCTCTCGGACCTGCTCGTGTCACGATTCGAAGTGTTGCTGGCGTCCGATGCCCAGGCGGGCATCGAGCTGGCGCGTGAGCACCACCCGGACCTGATCCTCCTGGATCGCTTTCTGCCCAGCGGGGATGGGCTGATGGTCCTGGAGACGCTTCAGGCGGATGTCCGCACCGACTTCGTGCCGGTCATCTTCCTGACCGGAGACTCGGACGAGGCCACCCTGGAGCGCTGCCTGGACATGGGCGCGGTGGACTTCATTCACAAGCCGGCGAGCGCGCGCGAGCTGCTGGCGCGCATCGAGCGGGCGCTGCGCCAGAGCGAGCAGGCGCACCGCCTGCGGGTGCTGGCGCAGACGGACGCGCTCACGGGGCTGGCGAACTTCCGGGCGCTCACCCTGCGCATGGACGAGGAGTTCCGCCGGGCCACCCGCTACCAGTACCCGCTGTCGGTGGTCGTCATTGATCTGGACCACCTGAAGGCCATCAACGACGGCATGGGCCATGACGTGGGCAACCGGGCGATCCTGGCCCTGGCCTCGCACCTGAAGAGCAACCTGAGGGACTCGGACTTCGCGGCGCGGTTTGGCGGAGATGAGTTCGTGGCGCTGCTGCCGCACCAGACGGCCATGGAGGCGGCGGCGTTCGCCGAGCGCATCCGTACGGGGCTGCGCAATGTGATTGTCCAGAAGAGCGATGGCCGACCGGCCCCCTTCGGACTGAGCGTGAGCGTGGGCATCGCGGACTACTCGGCGGACTCGCCGAGGGAGAACACGGACGCGCTGCTGAAGGCGGCGGACGCGGCGCTGTACGTGGCCAAGCGAGAGGGGCGCGATCGGGTGGTGGTGTACGGCGCCTCGATGGCGGTCCACCTGCCGGCGGTGGCACAGCGGCACTGAAGACGGATTCTGGAAGCGGGCAGCGGACTCAGGGCGAGCGAGGGCGCGGATGAGCGGAAGCAGGCTGGTGGGCGGTTCGAGGGTGGCGATCATCGGCGGTGGCATCGCCGGCGCGGGGTTGGCTGCTTCGCTGCTCTTCAATGGGCGGGCCCGGGGCATCTCGTTGGACGTGCGCGTGTACTCGCAGGGCGAGCCGGAGAGCGTGCCGCCGCCGGTGGTGCTCACGCCGGAGTGCCGCTCGCGCCTGGCGGCGCTGGGGTGCCGGGTGCCCATGGACTGGCGCGCCCACGAGCTGCGCGGCGTGGAGGTGCTGGCGCAGGGGCGGCGCGAGCTGCTGCCGGCGCCTCCGGGTGGCCTGTGGGTGGTGGACACCTGGCCCAACGGTACGGGGGGCCTTGCGGTGGTGCGCGAGGCGCTGACCGCCGCGGCGACGGCCCAGGGAGCCCGGTTCGTGCCCCGCCACGTGGAGCGGGTGGAGCACCAGCTGCCGGCGCCGGATGCTCCGGCGGCGGTGCGTAACAGCGGCCCGCTGGTGGTGCGCGCCCAGGGCAGCGGCGAGCGCTTCCACGCGGTGGCGCTGGCCACGGGGGCCGGCAGCTCCATGGGGGATGCGTTCTTCCCGGGCTTCCAGCCGGCGCCCACGGTGGCGGCGGTGCAGGCCCGGCTGCGGCACAGCACCACGCGGCTGACGATCGCGCCGCTGGCCCGGCTGTGGATCGCCCCCCTGCCCACGGTGGATGGGCTGTTCCTGCTGCCGGGCGCGGGCTCGGTGTACGCGCTGGCGTTTGGCCCGGCGGTGACTCCGGCGGACCTGTGCCAGGCGCTGATGATGGCGGCGCGGGACGGCCTGGTGGAGGAAGGCTTCGAGCTGTCCGCGCTGGAGACGACGCGGCTGCCGTTCGGGCCGGGGCGCTGCGTGGTGGCGCCGGGCCAGGTGGCCGTGGGGCCGGCGGCGCTGGGGCACCCGCTGCAGATTGGGCTCTCGGAGACGCTGGCCACGTGCAGCCGCGCGGCGGTGGGCCTGCTGGATGGCGGCCTGGAGGTCTCCGCGCTGGAGAAGCGCTACGTGCGCGAGGGGCTCTCGGAGCTGATGGAGGACGCGGCCGCGGGGGCCCGGTCCATCGCCTGGCTGAGGCGGGCCGGGCGGCGGGCTCCCGAGGCGTTCCTGGCGGCACGGCGCCGGGGCTCGGTGGGCGGGGTGTACAGCGGAGGCGTGCTGGGCCTGGCGGCCCCTACCCCGCTGGCGCTGCTGGCCTCGGCCCGGTGGGCGGGGCTGCGCGAGGTGGTGGGCTCGTGGATCCGCACCACGATGGAGCCGGTGCCCACGGCCATTCCCGCGCTGGAGCCGGACCTGTACTACGTGGTGGATGACGATCCGGATCAGCGCGAGGCGATGACGCAGCTGCTCGAGTCCACGGGCGCCACGGTGGTGTCGTTCGCGGACGAGCTGGCGCTGTTCTGCGCGGTGGCGCGGCGGCCTCCCACGGCGATCCTGCTGGACGTGGTGCTGCACTGGGTGGACGGGCTCCGGCTGTGCGAGGGGCTCAAGCAGCACCCGCTAACGCGGCACACGCGGGTGGTGGTGATGAGCGGGCTGAACCGTCCGCACGTGCGGCAGCGGGCGCTGGCGGCGGGGGCGGAGGCGTTCCTGCCCAAGCCGGTGGAGCCCGAGCGGCTGCTGCGCCAGCTCATGGGGCACGATCCGGTGCCCTCGGTGCCCACGGCGTCGCCAGCCCGGATGCCGCAGGGCCCTGAAGCCCTCGAGAACGATCGCTACGCCTCGTGAGCTAGCGGCTCAGACGCCCGGGTTCCGCAGCGCGTCATACGGTGGAGCCAGGTGCACGGCACCGGGCTCCTTGCGGAACCAGGTGAGCTGCCGCTTGGCGTAGCGGCGCGTCTCCTGGGCCGTGTCCTGGATGGCCTCTTCCCGGGTCATCCGGCCTTCGACGACGGCCCGGGCCTGCACATAGCCCACGCTGCGCATGGGGGCCGCGTCCGCGAAGCCGCGCGCCAGCAGCTCCCGGGTTTCTTCCACCAGCCCCCGGGCGAACATGGCCTGGGTGCGCTCGTTGATGGCGCGGTAGAGGGGCTCACGCGGGGGCTCCAGCACGAACAGCCGGAACGGGTAGCGGTCCGGGGCGAAGCCGTGCTCCCGGCGCCACTGGGAGGCGGGGACGCCCGTCCGAGCGTGGATCTCCAGGGCTCGGATGACGCGGACCATGTCCTGCGGGGGCAGCTTCGCCGCGGTCTCGGGATCGATCTGTTCGAGCTTACGGTGCACGGCCTCGCGGCCCTCGGCGGCGGCCAGGGCCTCCAGCGAGGCCCGGAGCGCCGGATCCGCCCCCGGTGCCTCCACCACTCCGTGCAGCAGGATGCGCACGTAGAGCCCGGTGCCTCCCACGACGAAGATCGGGCGGCCACGGGAGGCAATGTCCTCGATCGCCGCGTCCGCCCGGCGCTGGTACTCCGCCGCCGAGAACGGCTCGAGCGGGTCCACCACCGAGATGAGGTGGTGCGGTACGGCGGCCAGCTCCTCCGCGGACGGCTTGGCCGTGCCCAGGTCGAAGAAGCGGTACACCTGCTGCGAGTCGGCGTTGACGATCTCTCCGCCGGTGCGCCGGGCCAGCTCCACCGCGAGCGCCGTTTTCCCCGAGGCCGTCGGGCCCGCGATGATGGTGAGCTGCGGCTTCATGGAACCGCAGGTTGGGCTGGAGGTGGCCCCTTGCGAAGCGGATCCCAGGTGTACTCTTCCGTCGGAATCAGCTTCATGTTCGTCAGACCGTGGCGCTGGACGAACTCGGCGAAGCGCTCGGAGGCGACGAGACTGCCCGGGACTCCACGGGGGTGAAACACATCCTCTCCCTTCCAAGTACCTGGCTCCAGGGTGTAGCCGTGGATCGAGTCCAATCCCGTGGACCGGCACTCGGAGCACTTCACAGGTTCCGTGCGGCGCAACTGACTCCGTGCCTCATCCACCGCGCCGGGACCCAGGCAGGCTGTCACCATGCAGTAGCTGGGCACGACGGCCGAGACGAGACGCTTTCGCTTTTTCCGGAGGCGTACCACCTCCACGGGATGGAACCCGAGGAGACCGCTCAGCTCTTCGGCTCGAAAGGACCTGGCCATGTGTTCGGAGATCAGGAAGCCGTTGCTGCCGCCTTTCGCGAAGTCACCCCACTGTTCGCCATGCAGTTCCAGTTCGACCTGGTAGGGCGGGAGCCACTCCCTCATTCCAAGGGTTTCGCCACACGCCGGGCACCGGGGGGCCTCTCCGATATTCGCGGAATCGGCCTTGAGGAACTGGGTGTCCCAGCGCCCGAACATGTCGTCCTTGAGCTCGAAGAAGCGCCCCTGGGTCGACGAGTCAGAAGCCATTGGGAAACCTCTTGCGCAGCTCCGGGCGGTTATAGATCTCGCGCAGGTATTGCTCGAACTGCTTCGGCGTCGCCCGAGCATTGCGCTCGAGCCATTCAATGACCTCGGCGTCCACCTCGCGATGCCAGGTCTGGTAGCCGCAGTGGGATTCCTCGTCCTTGGCTCTGGCTTTGAACCGCTCGTCCCTCGGCTCGTAGAGCCCTCTGAGCGTCTGATGCTCCTTCAATTTCCTGGCGATGGGTCGGGAGATAACGTGATGGTTCTGGCCCTTGCACTCCGGGGGCTCTGGCGCGGTATCTGCCTCAGCCTGCGTCGCTTCGGAGCCCTCACCCTCCCGTGCTTCTTCCTCCGCGGCCCTCAGTGTCTCCAATCGTAGAGCCGCCCTTGCGGTGGCCTGTTCAATCTCGGCAGCCTTCCCAGGGTTGACCTGCCTCAGCGCCTCGCACGCGGAAAGGATGCGCTGCTTGCAAGACGAAACCAGCGTGGTTTCGCCTGGAACCGCAGGGACCTGCGCCACCAAGAAGAGGAGAAGAACCGAGAGCATACCTCTCATGCTAGCGCGGGCAGGCAGCGCCAGAGACGGACTCTCTCGGCCTGGCTCAGCTCTTCGGGGCCTGCGCCGCCGCGGCCCGTACCTTCTGGGCCACTTCGCTCAGCGCCACCGGGATCTGCTCTCCGCCCGCCATCGGCTTGAGCTGCGCCTTGCCGCTCTCGCGCTCGGTCTGCCCCAGCACCAGCGTGTAGCGCGCCTTCGTCTTGTCCGCGCGCTTCATCTGGCTCTTCAGGCTGCCGCCTCGCGTGTCGAACTCCACCTTCAGGCCCTCGCGCCGCAGCCGGCTCGCCAGCTTCAGCGCCTCGTCCGCCGAGCCCTCGTCCGCCACCGCGATGAACACGTCCGGCGGCGCGCTGTACTGCTGCCCACCCTCACGCAACAGCAGCGTCAGCCGGTCCAGCCCCAGCCCGAACCCCACCGCCGGCACGTCCGGCCCGCCCAGGCTCTTCACCAGCTTGTCGTAGCGCCCTCCCCCGCCCACCGTGCTCGCCGTGCCCAGCGCCGGGTGCGCCGCGATGAACTCGAACGTCGTGCGCGTGTAGTAGTCCAGCCCGCGCACCATCCGCGGGTTGACCACGTACCGCACTCCCAACGCGTCCAGCTTGCGCTTCACGTCCTCGAAGTGCGCCTTGCACGGCTCGCACAAAAACCGCAGCACGTCCGGCGCCGCGCTCGCGATCGCCTGGCACTTCTCGTTCTTGCAGTCCAACACCCGCAGCGGGTTCGTCTCCAGGCGCCGCTGGCAGTCCCCGCACAGCTCCTCCCGGTGCGCCGTCAGGTGCTCCACCAGCTTCTGCTGGTACGCCGGCCGGCACGCCTCGTCGCCCAGCGAGTTGATGTTCAGCGACACGTCCTTCAGCCCCAGCTGCTCCAGGAGCTGAACCACCATGTCCATCACCTCGACGTCCTGCGCCGCCTCCTTCGAGCCGTACGCCTCCGCGCCGATCTGGAAGAACTGCCGGTAGCGGCCCGTCTTCATCCGCTCGTACCGGAACATCGGGCCGATGTAGTACCAGCGCGTCAGCGGCTCCTGGTTCAACACCGAGTGCTCGATGTACGCCCGCGCCGCCGGCGCCGTGCCCTCGGGCCGCATGGACAGGCTGCGCTCCCCCTTGTCGAGGAACGTGTACATCTCCTTGCCGACGATGTCCGTCTCCTCACCCACGCTGCGTACGAACAGCGCCGTGTCCTCCACCATCGGCGTGCGGATCTCTCCGTAGCCAAAGCGCGAGAACAGCTCCCGCGCCGTGCGCTCCACGTGTTGCCACGTCTCCACGGGGGCCATGTCCCCGCTCAGCTCGCCGGGAAGGAGATCATTCATCCCCTTCACGCCGTTGATCTTCTGGCTCACGGAATCTCCCCGATCCGCTGCCCCAGCCGCACCACCGCCTCCGGCTGCAGGCTGTCCGCCCACTTCACCCGCTTGGGCTCGAACAGCAGGATGACGGTGGAGCCCATCTCGAAGCGGCCCAGCTCCCCACCCTTCTCCACCGGCATGTGCGCGTCGTACTTGTGCACCTTGCCCGGCTTGCCGTCGTGCGTGAGCACCTCGTCATACGCGGCCTTGATGCGAGACACGCACGTGGCGCCCACCTTCACCACCGCGCACTTGCCCGCCACCGTGTCCAGGTACGTCACCAGCCGCTCGTTCACGCAGAACAGCGACTTCTTGTTCTTCACCGAGGCCGGGTTCACCGGCCAGAACTCGCCGGGGATGTACGCGTAGCCGGTGATCATCCCGCCCAGCGGAGCGTGGATCCGGTGGTAGTCCCGGGGCGACAGGTACAGCGTCGTCCACGCGCCGCCATGGAACGGCTCCGCCGCCGCCTTGTCTCCCAGCAGCTCGTCCACCGTGTACTCGATGCCCTTGGCCTGCAGGCACCGCCCGTGCTCGGCGTAGCCCACCTGCGACACCCGCCCGTCCACCGGCGACACCACCACCTTCTCACCCCCGTCCACCGGACGCAGGCCCGGCTTCAGCCCCCGGGTGAAGAACTCCGCGAAGGTGGAGTAGCGCTCGAACGAGTGCTCCGCCTCCTCCATGTCGATCTTGTACGCCCTGGCGAAGGCCTTCATCGCCGCCCGGTGCACCGGCGCGGGCGCCGGTACGCGTGTGGCCAGCCCCACCAGCGAGGACAGGGCGGACTTGGGCAGGATCTGCATCAACTTCATGAAAGTCTGCTCGTTCATTGCGATCGGAGCTCGGCTGTTCGGGGCTAGAGGGGTTGGCGTCTTGCGACCAGCTCAACGGCCAGGAGGCGTTCCAGCATCCGGGCCCACATACGTGACGCGGATGGCGCTCTTCGGTAACACCGTCAGCACCTTGCCGTCTTCGATCAGCAGGATCTGATCGACGGAGGAGGGATACGCCTGACGGCACGTCAGCCGGTCCTCCAGCTCCCAGGCGTCCCGCTGGCCCTTGCCGTCCACGTTGACGGGCTCGGCGCGCCGGAAGCACCGCTGGTAGCCAAACGACAGCTCGGAGGCTGGGCTGCCCGACACGGGGCCAGCTCCCGGCCCCACGCCCGCGTCCGGCGCCGCGCTGGGAGCGGGAGGCGCTTCCACGAGCGGAGGCACCCGCACCGTGGGGTCCACCTGGAAGTCGTCCACCTCCCGGGCCGCGGCGACCGCGTCCTCCTTCTCCTGCTCGGCGGCCTGCATGCGCTCGCGCCCTTCGCGGATGCGCTGCAGCAGTTCCTTGGCCGGCTGCGCGTCGATGCTGTCGGCGGGCACCGACTGCAGCTGCGTTTCGATGCTGTCCATGCCCGGATCGAGGAACGCCTCGTCCAGCTTCTGGGCATACAGCTTGTTGAAGCGCTGGCGGGCCTGCTCGAACTCCGGAGACTCAGGCCCCGGAGACTTCGTGCACGCCGCTGGCACCAGCGCGATCAGGAGGGTGAAGACAAGCCCCACGAGGGGCCGACTCTGGGAGGACGGGCCGTGATTAAGCACGGCGCGCGGTTATAGCCGCCTCAGACGCCCAGGAACAGGCGCTTGCCGAAGTTCAGCGCCAGGTCCGCGTCGAAGATCTTCTGCGCGGACGTCTCGATGTCGTACTCCACGCGGGTGTACTCCACCGTGCGCGCGTCCGTGTCGCAGATGACGAAGCAGGCCCGGTTGTCGTAGTCCCGCGGCTGGCCCACGCTGCCCACCGAGATGATGTACTTGTAGCCCCGGCGGATGCCGAACTTCTGGGCCACCACGTCGTTCACCTCGCCGTTGCCAATGGCGAACGCCTTGCACAGGTGGCTGTGGCCAATGAAGGTGACTTCCGGCAGCTCCGCCACGTACGGCGTCAGCTCCCGCGCCTGCTCCAGCGCGAAGATGTACTCGTACGCCCGCGGCTCGATGGGCGAGCCGTGGCAGAAGCCCACCTCGCCCACCCGGTACGTGTACGGCAGGCTGCGCAGCCACGACAGGTTCTCATCCGACAGCACGCTGGCGGACCAGTCCAGCGCATGGCGGGCCGCGTCGTAGTAGTACGAGTAGTCCATGCGCCCGGCCACCGCCGCGTCATGGTTGCCCAGCAGCGTCACCTCCGTCACCGAGCGCACCAGCTCGCAGCACTCGTTGGGCGAGGCCCCGTAGCCGACGATGTCTCCCAGCGAGACGATCCGGTCCACCTTGTGCCGGTCCGCCGTGCGAAGCACCTCCGTCAGGGCCTCGATGTTGGAGTGGATGTCGGAGATGACGGCGATCCGCATTCAAGCCTCTCAGGCGCCCGGCCAGCGCGCCCGCTCATTGGAGATGATCTGCCTCAGCCGCTCGAGGCTCGCGGCATCCAACTCCTCGAATGCCAGCCCCATGCCCGGAGGCCACGAATGTCCGCTGCGCCGGGTCCACACGACTTTAACGGAGGTATGTAGCTCGGGGCCCGCGTCCTCGCCCGCCCCCAGGCGCACGGTTGCCCGAGCGCCCTCTTGAAGCGGCGTGCTCGTGCGCAGGAACAGCCCACCCTCGCTCAGGTTGCCCACCCGCGAGTACAGCGTGACGTTGTTGCCTTCGCACCAGCAGCGCAGCCGGGACGGAACCCGTGCGGACCTCCGGTTTTCCATCGACCCGACTTCCTCTACTGCTGCACCCATGCGCCCGGCTCCCGTTTGTCCGACAGCCTGGAAAAAAGACAGTGTGGGCGCACACTACGGTTCGTGTTGGTACCCGTCAAGTCCGGGAAAGCTGCTTTGTCAGCCCTCCAAGGGGCCAAGGTCGTCGAAGTGAGTCAACCGCTTGAATTCACTGAAGCGCTGGTGGATTTCGCGCTGCGTCAACCCGCGCAGGCGGTCGAGGCTGAACTTCTCGACGGTGAAAGAAGCCATCACGCTGCCCATGACCATGGCGCGGCGCAGCACGTCGCGCTCCTGGCGGTCGGCGGTGGCCAGGGTGCCCATGAAGCCGCCAGCGAAGGTGTCACCGGCGCCGGTGGGATCGAACACGTCCTCCAGGGGCATGGCGGGGCAGGAGAAGACGTGCTCGCGCTCGATGAGCAGCGCGCCGTACTCGCCGCGCTTGATGACGACGCGGCTGGGGCCCATGCCAAGGATGGCGCGGGCGGCCTTGAGGATGTTGTGCTCGCCGGAGAGCTGGCGGGCCTCGGCGTCGTTGACGAAGAGCAGGTTCACCCGCTTCAGGGTGTTGAGCAGCGCCGGGCGGCTGCCGGTGATCCAGAAGTTCATCGTGTCGGCGGCGACCAGCCTGGGGCCCTTCACCTGGTCGAGCACCTGGGACTGGAGCTCGGGGTGGATGTTGCCCAGAAAGACGTAGGGCGCGTCGCGGTAGGACTCGGGCAGCCTGGGCGAGAAGCTCTGGAAGACGTTGAGCTGGGTGTCCAGCGTCTGGGCCTCGTTGAGCTGAAAGCCGTACTTGCCCTTCCAGCGGAAGGTGCGGCCCTTCTCACGGGTGAGCCCCTCGAGCCCCACGCCGCGGGACTTGAGGAAGTTCACGTGGGCTTCGGGGAAGTCCTCCCCCACCACCGCCACCAGCTTCACGGGGTTGAAGAAGGAGGCCGAGGTGGAGAAGAAGGTCGCCGAGCCACCCAGCACCTCCTCCCGGATACCGAAGGGGGTTTCCACCGAATCCAACGCGACAGAGCCAACGACGAGCAGGGACATGGAGCTTCCTGAGAGGGCCGGAGCTAGCGGGGGTACGACGAATGACGCCCTGGGTCAAGCCACCGGCGCTAAGGCGTGGGCACGGACGGAAGGATGGACTTCAAGTCGTCGTCCGTGAAGAAGAGGCCGCCGCCGAAGAAGAAGTCCCGGCCGGCGAGCAGGCGGTTGGTGGCGGAGTCACGCTGGCGGGCGTTGAGGATGTCGTCCATGCCGGCCATGACGAAGAGGTGATCGAAGGCCTGGGCCCGGACGGTGGCGCGCAGCCGGGGGTAGCGCAGCTCCTCGGCCGAGAAGTTGAAGGCGTCCAGCTTCAGCGTCAGCGCGTCCTGCAGGAAGTGCAGGTCCGCGCCCACGCCACCGGTGGACTCGATCAGGCCGAAGCGCAGCGTGGTGAAGTAGTAGCGCTTGGCGAACTGGGCGCTGATCTTGAAGGTCTCCCGGGTGATCTTCTGCGTCTGCACCACGGGCTGGCCGGACTCGGGCGGGTTGTTCTGCACCACCTGCACCTCGACGAGGCCGCGCGGGTCGTCGATGATCTCCAGCAGGTAGTACTTGTCCGGCTTGGGGATGATGCGCAGCGAGAGGCTGTTCTTCGAGCGGCCCTGGGCGGCCAGGTACGAGGCCTGGAGCCCCACCTCCGTCTGCAGGCCGGTGAGGCGGTTGGCGTAGTCGGACACGTCCTCCACCGTCTCGCTGAGCTTCTGGCCCATGCGCTCGTCGGTGAGCAGCGCGCCCACCACGCTCTCGCCGCCCTTCACCTTGGCGGAGATCTCCTCCAGGTTGCCCAGCGTCTTGTCCAGCTTGTTGAGCGTCTCCTTGAGGCTGGCCACGCCCTCCTTCAGATCGCCCTCGTTGTTGCCGACGATCTTCTTCACCCCACCGAGCACCTCGCGCACGTCCTTGGTGATGATCTCGATGTTGTCGATGATGCGGGTAACTTCCGCCTCGTTCTCGCTCGTCACCCCGCGCACGTCGGCGCTCACGCCCTCGAAGTTCACCAGGATGGCGTTGAGCCGCTCGCCGCTGGAGCGCACCGTGGCGTCCACCGACTCGGACAGGCGGATGAGGTTCTCGACGATGCGCTGCAGCGAGCCCGCGCCCCGCTCTCCGCCCAGCACGTCTCGCAGCGCGCCTGTCACCTGCTGAATGTCCGCGGTGATCTGGCTCAGGGACTCGAACACGGCCTCCATGCCCTGGGTGTCGATGACGCGGCGGATCTGCCCGTTGTTCTGAATGGGCTGGGCCTGCTCGGTGCCGGGGTTCAAGTCCAGCAGGTAGTCACCCAGCAGCGACTCGGAGCGCTTGGTGATGACCGCGTCCTCGCGCACATCCACATCCTTGCGGATGCGCAGGAACACCTTGGCGCGGGTGCCCTCGAGGGTAATGCCGCTGATCTCGCCCACGGCGATACCGGCGATCTGCACACGGCTCTTGGGGCTCAGGCCCGAGGCGTCCCGGAAGTACGCCCAGACGTTGGTGGACTCGTCCTCGCCCAGGCCTCCCTTTCGCGCGAACACGAAGAACGCGAAAAAGAAGCCTGCCGCGGCGAGCACCAGCAGTCCTACACGGAACGGCGTGACGAGCTTCTTCACCGAGAGTTACTCCGAGGGGTTCCGGCCGCAGTGACTCTAGCCGTTTGGGGCCCGGGTGCCATCATTTCCCACCCTGGGGCCTACTTGTTACCGAACCACGTTTGTAGAAACAGCTTCACCGCCGGATGTTCCGAGGCGCGAAGCTGCTCGGGCGGGCCGAATTCGACGATCAACCCCTTTGAGAGGAAAGCAATGTAGTCGGCCACGTTGAAGGCCGAGGAGATGTCGTGGCTGATGACGACGCTGGTCACCTTCAGCTCGCGCTGGGCGGCCAGGATCATCTCGTCCACGTAGTCGGTGGTGATGGGGTCCAGGCCGGTGGTGGGCTCGTCGTAGAGGACGATCTTCGGGTCCATCACCACCGCGCGCGCCAGGCCCACGCGCTTGCGCATACCGCCGGACAGGTCCGCCGGGAACTTGTTCTCCACCGAGGGCGTCATTCCCATCAGCTGCAGCTTGGCGCGCACCAGCTCGCGCAGCTGCTCCTCGGGCATGTTCCCGCGGTGCTCGCGCAGCGGGAAGGCCACGTTCTCGAACACCGTCATCGAGTCGAAGAGCGCGGCGGCCTGGAACACCATGCCGAACTTGCGGCGCACCTGCTCCAGCTGCGCGTCGCCCAGGGGCACCAGGTCCTCCCCGTCCACGACGACCTGGCCACTGTCGGGCTTGAGAAGGCCGATCATGTGCTTCATCAGCACCGTCTTTCCCGAGCCCGAGCCACCCAGGATGACGCAGGTGCTGCCCTCGGGAATGGTGACGTTGATGCCGGTGAGCACCTTCTGGGCACCGAACGTCTTGTGCAGGTCGACGACCTGGATCATCGGCCGCTCGTGGGCGGCGGGAGCAGAGGCGCCAGGCATCGCTTAGTGCAGCATCACGCCGACGAAGAAGTCGAGGATGAAGATGGACAGGGCGCTGGCCACCATCGCCTCGGTGGTCGCCTGGCCCACGCCCTTGGCGCCGCCCGAGGCGTTGAAGCCCTTGTAGCAGCACACCAGCGTCACCGAGAGCCCGAAGATGGCCGCCTTGATGAGGCCCTCGTACAGATCGATGGGATCCAGCCACTGCTGGGTGCGGTTGAGGAAGGTACCGGCCGAGATGCCCTTGGCGACGACCGACACGAAGTACGAGCCGGCCATGCCCGTGGTGTTGAACACCATGGCGAGCACTGGGACCATGATGAGGCCCGAGAGGACACGGGGTACGAGCAGGTACTGAATGGGGTTGACGGCCATGGTCTCCAGCGCGTCCACCTGCTCGGTGACGCGCATGGTGCCCAGCTCGGTGCACATGGCCGAGCCCGCGCGCATGGTGACCATCAGGGCGGAGAACACCGGGGCCAGCTCGCGCGTGAGCGTCAGCGCCACGGTGGGGCCCACCATGCTCTCGGCGTCGAACAGCTCGAAGGCGCGCGAGGACTGGTGGGCGAACACCATGCCGGTGAACACCCCGGTGAGCGCCACGATGAAGATGGAGCCCACCCCCACGAAGTCCAGCTGCGCGAAGAAGTTCTGGACCCGGAAGGGCCGCTTGAAGGTCCAGCGGACGACCTGGATGCCCAGGTAGGTGACGCCGCCCACGTCACTGATGATCGAGACGGCGCCTTTGCCGAAGTTCTCGATCGATTGGTGAAGGAGCCCGGGCTCCTTGGGCCTCTGGTCTGCGTTCTCGTTGGCCATGGTGGGTAGTAGCTACTCTACGTGCCCAGTTCGGGGGCACAAGTGTCAGGCACTCTGACACGGTTGTACGGACTCGGTACGGGTCGCTATGTTGCGCGCCCCATGGCAACTCACAAGGTCGGCGGCGAGGTCGACTCGTTCTGCACTCGCTGCAAGCTCACTCTGGCGCACACGATTCTGGCGATGGTAGGGCCGAAGATCGTCCGCGTGCGCTGCAATACCTGTAACGGCGATCACGCCTACCGCGGCGCTCCGGGCACAACGGATCGTCCCACGGCGGCGGCCCGGGCCAGCGCCGCGGGCGGCACCCGCGCGGCTCCCAAGCCCGAGAAGGTCGTCATCTCCTTCGAGGAGCAGCTGGCGGGCAAGGACATCGCCAACGCTCCGAAGTACAGCCCGAAGGACACATATAAGGTGGACCAGGTCATCCAGCACCCCACCTTTGGCCTGGGGCTGGTGACGGGGGTGCGCGGAGACAAGGCGGACATCGCCTTCAAGTCCGAGACCAAGACGCTGGTGCACGGCCGCGGCGGCGGGCTCAACGAGCGGCCCGCCTTCCAGCCTCCCAACGCCAAGTCCTCGAGCCCCGCGGACAAGCCGCTCCTACCTTCGGCTACAGAGGAAGGGACTCCGGAGGCGCAACTTCCCGAGCCTTCATCCGAGGATTGACCTCGGGCCCAGCCAGCGGTGAACTGGGCTGGGTATTCCAAATGCGCGTTGTGTTCCTGTTTTGCCTGGCTGTAATCGCGCTACCGGAGGTCGCGGCGGCAGCAGCGCCCGAGGTGCGCGCGGAGCCAGCGCGGGTGCTGCTGGGCCGGGACACGGGCGTGACGCTCGAGGTGCGGGTGCCCGAGGACAGCGGGCCGGTGAGGGCCGCGGCCTCGTCCGGGAGCTTCGCGCAGGCGGTGGTGGAAGGGGGCCCGGTGCGCGCGTTTCAGTGGACGCCGCCCGAGGTGCGCTACCCGCTGGCGGCCTTTCTGCTGTTCTGGGTGGAGGGCGGCGAGGCTGCGCCCGAGGTGGCGGTGGTGCGCATCCCGCTGGTGGGGCGCACGGACATGCCCATCACCACGGATCCCGGCGCCGAGGTGGTGGTGGAGCTGGACGGCCTGCGCTTCGGGCCGGTGAAGGCCAACCGCCGCGGCAAGGCGCAGGTTCCCGTCGAGGTGCCGCCGGGAGTGGAGCAGGCCCGGGTGCTGGCGACGCGCGGAGAGCTGAAGACGGATCGGCTCGCGCCCATCGAGGTGCCGCCGCACAAGCCGCTGGTGGCGGTGCTCACGCCGGAGCCCCTGCCCCGCTCGGGCGGCTGGCTGGTGGTGGCCGGTGAGGGCAAGGTGGATGACTCGGTGGTGGAGCTCGTCCCCCAGGGCGCGCGCCTCGAGCCCCAGGCGGGCACTGCCCTGCTCTACCGGGTGAGCCCGGACAAGGGGGCACAGACGATCTCGGTGGAGGTGCGGCGCCGCGGGGCGAAGGACACCGCGCGGGCGCAGGCCTCCGTCACGGGCGAGGAGCTGGAGCCCGAGGTGCCGCCCGCCGCTCCCGTGGCCTTGGTGAGGACCTCTGCGCTGTCCATGCACCTGTTGGTGGGCGGCTTCTTCGCCGGGGGCGCGAACAGCGGGCCCCTGGCGGCCCTGGGCGTGTCCTACCAGCTGCCCGTGTGGAACGGCCGGCTCGACGCGGAGCTGGAGCTGGGGCTGCGCCAGGCCTCGTTGGAGGCCCGGATCGACGGCTTTGGCACGGTGCGCTCCAGCGTGCTCGCGGGCCCGCTGCTGGCCTCGGCGCGCGCGGCGCTCCTGGGGCGCTCTGCCTTCACGTTGTACGGGCGCGCGGGCCTGGGCCTCATGCCCTTCCGCCACGCCGTCTCCAGCGACTTTCAGCCCGGCTTCCACGAGAGCAAGGTGGGGCTCATGGCCTTCGTCTCCGCGCAGGGGGCATACCGCTTCGGGCGCATGAGCGCGCTGATGGAATTGCGCGGAGAGTACGGGCCGGCCCATACTGCGAGCTTGGAAGCCCAACTGGGTGGAGTCGGTGTCAGCCTTGGCGTGAGGTACGATCCATGACGCGAGCCACAGGTGTGCTGCTCCTTGCGAGCTTGCTCGGAGCGTGTGAGCCCGGGACGCTGCCCTCCCCCTCCATCGTGTCCGTGCAGCCCGAGCGTGTCGCCGAGGGTGGCCCCTCGGTGCTCACTATCGAGGTGCAGGCGGTGCTGCCCATCACGGTGGACTACCACTCGCGGACGGCGGACCTGGCCTCGCGGGGAATGAAGCTGTTCATCGCGGGAGAAGAGACGGACGCGGCCTTCTCCCAGCAGGACGGCAAGCTCATCGCCGCGGTGCCCACGGGGCTGGCTCAGGGCGCTTATGACGTGCAGGTGGCGATGGAGGATGGCCGCGAGGCGGTGCGCGAGCAGGCCTTCTCCGTGGTGCCCCAAACGGAGCTGAGGGACGAGGACGTCATCGTCCGGGGAGGCCTCACGGGCTTCCAGATCGATCCCATTGGCGAGCAGCAGGCGCACGTTGCTTTCAAGGTCACCGTCCGCGCCCTGGGCCCGGAGGCCAGCGGCTTCCAGGGCAGCGGGTTGCTGCGCGCCACCAAGGGTGCGGCCCCCCTCACCACCCACGCCTTCTCTGGCGGCGTCGTTCAGCAGGAGCTCACGCTGGAGCAGCCGGGCGGCAATATCGTCCTGCTGATCGAGGACTCGCTGGGGAACAAGGGCATCTCGAATGCCTTCCGCGTCCGGCCCAAGTGAGGGGCACCCCGTGAGCGGCCGGCGAACTCGGCGCTCGCCGGAGTATGATGGCCCCGTGCTTCGGTGGACCTTCGTGCTCGCGCTCTGGCTGTGTGCTTGTAGCTCGTCCGAGCCACCCGCGTCGGCCATTGTCTCCATCTCGCCCCAGCGCATCTCGACGAGTGAGTGTGTGCTGCTCTCGGTGGAGCTGGATGGGGCGCTGCCGGTCAAACTGGACTACGGCAGGGACTCGGCGCAGCTGGTCGAGCTGGTGCAGCTGGGCATCGGAGGGCGGGAGCTCCCCGTGGGGAGCATCGAGAACCAGGGCCAGCGGCTCGTTACTCACCTGTTCGCGGGGCTGCCCGTGGGGACGCACGACGTGCGCGTGTCGCTCACGGATGGGCAGCAGTTAGTGCTTCCCGGCGCTCTCGAGGTGACGGGGCCGCTGGCGCTCGAGACGTTCCAGATAGATCCCATCGGGCCGCAGGTCCGCCACGAGCCCTTCATGGTGACGATCCGGGCGGTGGGGCAGGACGCGCAGCGCTTTCAGGGGCGGGTGCTGCTGCGCTCCAACAAAGGGAAGCTGGAGCCGGAATGGAGCGGTCCCTTCGTGCAAGGGGTGCTCATGCAGCAGGTGACGATCGACGCCACCGGGGGCAACAACGTCCTCATCGAGATGGTGGACTGCATGGGCCGCACGGTCAGCTCGAACGAGTTCCGGCTGGACTCGCGGGCCCCCTGAGCAGCTCCAGCGCCCGGGCCATGTCGCCGGCCAGGGGCGCTTCCACCGCGCGGGGCTCCACCCCTGGCAGCGCGGGCCACTCGATCCGGGCCGCGTGCAGCGGAGTCCTCGTCAGCACCGGTGCCTCCCCCTCCCCGCCCAGCTCCTTCTCCGACAGGGGCTCGTCCCGGCCGTACTGGTGATCCACCAGCAGCGGGTGCCCCAGGTGCAGCAGGTGCACGCGGATCTGATGGGTGCGGCCCGTGAGGGGCTCGGCCTCCACCAGTGAAGCCCGGGCGAAGGTCTCCACGGGCCTCACGCGCGTGCGCGAGGGCTTGCCCTCCTCGCCCGGCCGCGCCACCCGCATGCGGCCCTTGCGCCCCTGGGCCATCGCCGCGTCCACCAGCTGGGGCGCCTCCACGCGGCCCTCCACCAGGGCCAGGTAGCGCTTGCGCACCTTACCGGCCTCGAAGGCCTGCGAGAGCGCCCGGTGCCGCTCGGCGTCCAGGGCGAACACCAACACCCCGGAGGTGTCCCGATCCAGCCGGTGCACCACGAACACCTTGCGGCTCAGCTGCGCCTCCAGCAACTCACGCAGGGACGGCCCGCCCTCGCCTCGCCCGGGGATGACGAGCGCGCCAGCGGGCTTGTCCACCACGAGCACTCCCGCGCCCTCGTGGAGAACGCGGAGCTCTGTCACTCGAACTCCGACACCGGGACCACGGAGAGGGTGCCCAGCCCCTTGAGGTGCTTCTTCACCTCGGAGGCCTTGCCGAGCACCACGATGGCCGGCGGCTCGGGGAACAGGTACCTGGCGGACACGGCCTTCACCTGCCGCGGCGTCACCGCGCGCAGCCTGTCGCGGAACTGCTCCACCCAGTCCTCGCCCAGCCCGTGCACGCGGATGTCCGCGATGATCGACGCCACCGACTCGTTCGTCTCGGTGCGCAGCGGGTACAGGCCCGCCAGGTACGTCTGCGCCGTCTTCAGCTCGCGGGTGGTGATGCCGCTGGCGCGCACCCGGGCCACCTGCTCCAGCGCCACGTCGATGATCTCCCGGGTGGAGGCCGTCTTGGTGAAGGTGGAGATGGCGAACACGCCCGCCGCGCTCATCGTGTCGAAGTAGCTGCCGACGCTGTAGGACAGGCCTCGCTCCACGCGCACGGCGTTGACGAGCCGCGAGGTGAAGCCTCCGCCCAGGGCGATGTTCATCGCCGTGGCGGCGAAGTAGTCCGGGTGGCCAATGCGGTAGCCCGGGCCGCCAATGCGTACCTGGGACTGGGACTGATCCGGCTTGTCCACCAGGATGATGCGGCCCGCCTGGGCCACGCGCTCCATGGCGGGCACCGTGATGGGCTCCTTCTGCTCGGGCTGGCTCCAGCCGGCGAAGGCCTTCTCGGCCTCGGCGGCGACGAGCTCGGGCTTCACCGCGCCGACGACGACCAGCAGCGCGCCCCTGGGGCCAATGCGCTCGCGGTGAAAGCGCACCACGTCCTCACGGGTGAAGGTGCGCACGTGCGAGGAGCTGCCTCCCACGTCATGCCCGTACGGGTGCTCTCCCCACAGCGCCCGGGTGAAGGCCCGGTCCACGATGGTGCTGGGATCGTCCAGATCATTGGCGAACTGCGCCAGCGAGCGCTCGCGGGCCAGATCCACCTCTTTCTCGGGGAAGATGGGCTCGCGCACCAGCTGCCCCAGCACCGAGAGCATCGCCGGGAAGTGCTCGGCGGGCGTGGTGATGTAGAGCGACATCAGATCCTCGCTCACTCCCGCGGCGAGGCTGGCGCCCACGAATTCGACGGCCTCGTCGATGGCGTCCGCGTTCATCTTCGCGGTGCCCCGGCGCAGCAGGCGCGCGGTGAAGTCGGCCAGGCCGTGCTTGTCCTTCGGATCGGTGACGCCGCCGGCGCGCAGCACCAGGCGCATGGACACCAGGGGCAGCGGGCCGCGCTCGGCGGCGAGCACCTGCAGCCCGCTGGAGGTGGTCGTCTCCGTGGCGGTGGGCAGCTTGAGCGGACGGGAGGCCGCTCCCTTCTTGGAAGAGGCGGGGGAACGTGAAGCCATATTCAAAATCCTCTGGGGCTCAGGCGGCGGCGGACTCGGACTCGGGGACCAGCGTCACCACCGAGCGGTGCTCGGGGGCAAAGTACTTCGCCGCGACGGCCTTCACCTGCTCATTCGTGACGGAGGCATAGCGGGACGGCAGCGTGAGCAGCTCGCGCCACGAGCCCAAGAGCGCCTCGTAGTGCCCCAGCGCGTGCGCGCGGCCGGTGTTGGTGCCCAGCTCGCGCAGCTGATCGGCGCGCAGGTTGTTCTTCGCCTTCTGCATCTCGCGCTCGGTGAGGCCCTCGCGCGCCACGCGCTCCAGCTCCGTGTACAGCGCGGCCTCGACCTTCTGCGGGTCCGAGTCCGACTTGAGCTCCAGGTAGAAGACGATGGTGCCGGGATCGATGCGCCAGCCCCAGTCGAGCATCACCGACACGGCCACCTGCTGCTCGTAGACGAGGCCCTTCACCAGCCGGCTGCCCTCGCCCTTGTTGAGCGCGTACTGGATGATGTCCAGCACCAGCGTGTCCTCCTCGGTGGCGCGCGGGCCGCGGAAGCCGATCATCACCGAGGGCGACTGCGCCGGGTGGCGGACGACGGCGCGGCGCTCGCCCTTCTGGTTCGGCTCGGCGTCGATCACCGCCAGCGGCCTGGGGCCCTTGGGGATGTCGCCGTAGTAGCGGCGGATGAGCGCCAGCGTCTTCTTCGGATCGATGTCGCCCGACACGTAGAGCACCGCGTTGCTGGGCGCGTAGTAGGTGCGGAAGTACTCCTCGCAGTCGCGGCGGGAGATGTTCTCGATGTCCGCCATCCAGCCGATGACGGGCCAGCGGTACGGGTGCGCCTTGTAGACGAGCGTGCCCAGCTCCTCGTCCAGGATGCCGGTGATCTCGTTGTCCACGCGCACGCGGCGCTCCTCCTTCACCACCTCGCGCTCGCTGCTCAGCGTGGCGTCCGAGATGCGCAGCGAGCGCATCCGGTCCGACTCCAGATCCAGCACCGTCTCCAGCGCGTCGGACGAGAAGTCGTCGTAGTACACCGTCATGTCATTGGAGGTGTACGCGTTGGACCGGCCGCCGTTGGACTCGAGCACCCGGTCGAATTCCTTGGGGCCGTACTTCTTGGCCCCGTTGAACATCATGTGCTCGAACAGGTGGCTGATCCCGGTGATGCCGGGGCGCTCGTTGCGCGAGCCCACCTGGAAGAAGGTGTACAGGCTCACCACGGGCGTCAGAGGGTTGGGCAGCAACCGCACGCGCAGGCCGTTGGACAGCTGGGCCTCGTGCACATCGAGCAGGGATTGCAGCGCGGGGTCGGCCTTGCGAGAAGGGGGACGCGAAGAGACCTTGGGCATGGCCCCGGAGCGTATACCCACCCCGCTCCCAGAGGGCGCTAAAGATCCACGGCGCCCGCACGAAGAGCCATCACGACTGCCTCCACGTGCGAGTTGACGCCCATCTTGCGATAGATATGGGACAGATGGGTGCGCACGGTGCGCCGCTCCAGCGTCATCACCTGCCCTACCTCGGCGTTGGACAGCCCCTTGGCCACATAGCGCAGCACGTCAAACTCGGTGGGCGTCAGCCCCCAGGGGTTCTCTGGCTTCTGCGCGGGCCTGGCCTGAATGGACTGGAAGTAGTTCCAGAACTTCTTGGCGATGATGGGCTCGAGCACGGTGCCGCCCTCCATCACGTCGCGGATGCCCGAGCGGATCTTCTCCGGCCCCACCCGCTTGACGAGGTAGCCCGAGGCCCCCGCCTGGATGGCCTCGTACACCTTCTGCTCGTCCTCGAAGGACGTGAGGATGAGGATCTCCACCTCGGGGGCGCGGCGCTTGACGCGCTGGGTGACCTGGATGCCGTTGAGGCCGGGCAGCTCCAGATCCAGCAGCACCAGCTGCGGGCGCACGCGGATGATGTCCTCCACGGCGTCCTCTCCGTCCTGCGAGGTGCCGACGAGCTCCAGCTCCGGGAAGGTGCCCAGCACCTTGACCAGGTTCTTCAGGAGGAGGGGCTGATCCTCGACGACATAGACGCGGGTGCGGTCCATGCTCAACGCCTCGGAGTGACTGCGAACGTCTGCTCGAGAAGCTGCACCTTGCCGCGCTCGAAGCGCAGGTCGAACTCGGCGCGCTCCTTGGTGCCAATGGCCTCGAGAACGATGTGCCGGGTGCCGGCCTTCACGGGGTACCTCGTCAGCGGGGGGCGCTTGTTGAGCACGGTGCCGTCGATGATGACACGGGCTGGCACGTTGGTGCGCAGGGTCAGGAAGCCGGAGTTGGGATCCGGCCTGGGCTCATCGGCCTTGGGCTTGGGGGGCTCGGCCTCGTACTGGTCCACCGCGCCGATGATGGCCTCGGCGCGCGGATCCACCGGCTTGGGGAGCTCGGCGGGCTCGGGGGGCGCATCGCCCAGCTGCCAGATGGCCAGGCCGAAGGCGATCACGGCCACCACCGCCAGGGAGGCCGCCAGGGCGAGCGCCTGACGCTTGCGCTGCGCATAGGCCCGGAGGTTGCGCTCCTCGGTCAACAGGCGCCGGCCCGTGCTGGCGATGGGAACCGAGCCCGCCGTGGGCGGCGGCATGGGGATCTCGGGCCGATCCCGGGTGCCCGGACTGGGTGCGGCCTCCTCCTTCTGAGGCGGCGTGCGCACGAGCGACGGCAGCGGCCGGCGGGGCCCGGGAGAGGAGACCGCCGGGGCCCGGCCCGCCGCAGCGGGCTTCGCGGGCGGGGGCGCTGGCGCGGGCGCGGGCTCTGCCTTGGGCTTGGGCTCCTGGAGCTCCTCCGCCATGGCCGTCCGCTCCTCGGAGAGATCCTCCACCCACTTCATGCGTGGGTTGCGGCCGACGAAGGTGCCCTCCTTGGCGCCCGGCGTGCCCCCCATCGAGCCAATGGGCTTGCGGGGCTTGGGCGGCGCGGCACCTGGAGGCGCGTCCCAGAGCTGATCCAGGGGCCCGGCCCGGGTGGGCTCGGCCTCGCCCGGCTTACTCGCGGACTCGGGCGGAGCCACGCGCGTGGGCTCCGAGCCGGGCTCCGAGGGGGGCTCGATCGGGGCCATGCGGAGGGGCTCGGCCACGCCCGCGTGGGTGGCTTCCGCGGCGGGCTCGGGCACGTAGTCCGCGAAGGCGGGCAGGCCCTCCTGCGTGGCCGCCGAGGAGAACTCCTCTTCGCTCAGGGCGCGGCTGAACGAGGGCCGAGCGACGACGGACACCTCGGGGGCCTCGGCGCGCAGGTGGGCGATCTCGGCGCCGGACACGGGGGCCAGCGAGAACGGTTCGGGGAACGCCGCGGGCCCCAGCGTGGAGAGGTTCACCTCATTGGGGACCAGCTCCCGGACGAAGCGGCGCAGATCCTCCGTGCCGGGCATGCCGCCGTTGGCGGCGAGGAAGTTGCGCAGCTGCCCGGCGAACTCCCCGGCCGAGCGGAAGCGCCGGTTGGGGAACGGATCCAGGGCGCGCAGCACGAGCGGATCCAGCCGCGAGTTGATGCGGCGATCGATGCGGCTGGGAGGCGGCAGCGCCCCGCTGCGGGTGCTCACCCCACCGCCCGAGACGACGGCCTCGCGCAGGGTGAGCAGCTCGTAGGCGATGGCGCCCAGCGAGTAGATGTCCGACTGCGCGGTGGGCTCCTCGCCGCGAGTGACTTCCGGGGCGCGGTAGGCGCTGCGGCCGCGGTTGACGAAGCTCTGCTTGAGCTCTGTCACCGCGCTCAGGGCCTTGAGCGCGCCGAAGTCGCAGATGTGCGGCAGGCCGTCGCGCGACAGCAGCAGGTTGCCCGGGGTGATGGCGCCGTGGATGACGCTGGCCTCGTGCGCCCGTTGCACCGTCTCCAGCAGCTGGACGACGAGGTACAGCGCGATGGGCGCCGGCAGCAGCACCTCCTTGGTGCTCAGCCGCTGCAGCGCGGTGCCCAGCGTGTAGCCGTCCACGTGCTCGCGCACCACCGCGAGCCGCTGCTTCACGAAGCCCACGTCCACGTAGTGCACGATGCCCGCGGGGTTCAGCGGGTTGAGCACCCGCGAAGTCTCCGCCAGCACCCGTGCGTAGGTGGCGTCCGAGGTCTTCGGGTGAAACAGCTTCACCACCACGTCGCCCGTGGGCTCGTGCGAGGCCTTGTACAGATCCGCCAGATCGCTGGCCTCGAGCCGCCCGATGAGCCGGTAGGGAGCGCTCATCGCTTGCTCGCCCGCCGCCGCCGCACGGCGGAGAAGTGAAACCCGCACCACACGCACGTCTCCTTGCGGCGGCCGCCAGGCAGCTCCAGCGTGCAGCCGGGGCACCGGGGGCGCGGGCGCTGCGGGCGCTCTTGCGCGACCTTGGCGCTGGTGGTGGCGGGGGTCCTCAAGGTTGACGCGGTGCGCCGCACGTGTTGCTCGAGCCGCCGCACCCGGTCCTCCAGGGCTTCGATTCGAGCGGACAGCCGCGCATGGATCTCGGCGTCCGAGGGCTGGCGTCTGTCGGGGGACCGCATCGGGCCCCGCAGCGTGCCACGCTCCCTCGGATACCCGCAAGGAGGACACGGGGCTGCCAGGTGTCAGCGGGGTGCGCCCGTGTCATGCTGGGGAGGCTTTGGCTACCGTACCCGCGAATAGTCCCATCCCCGGGGGCCCTGCCCCGGATCCGCTGCATGGCAGTTTCCGCTCCTCGTTGACCCGGGCCCACGCCGAGGCCGCGGCCCGACGAGCCCAGGAGCTGCTCACCGATGAAGCGCTCGCCCGGCTGCTCACCGCGCACCGCGAGCGGCAGGAGGCACCGCGGGCGCGGGACGTGTTCGTCAACCGTAACCTGCGCATGGGGTCCGTGGAGCTGATCGGCTTCGACATGGACTACACGCTGGCCATCTACCACATGCGCCGGATGGAGCAGCTCTCGTTCGACATGACGCTGGCGCAGCTGGTGGGCCGGTACGGCTACCCGCCGGTGATTGGGCACCTGCTCTACGATCACCACTTCGTGATGCGCGGGCTGGCGGTGGACAAGCAGACCGGCAACATCCTGAAGATGGACCGGTTTGGCCACGTGGGGCGGGTGTGGCACGGGCTGCGGCCGCTGAAAACAGAGGTGAAGCGCGAGCTGTACCGCCACAAGCGGGTGCGCCCCAGCGATCCGCGCTTCGCGTGGAACGACACGCTGTTCGCGCTGCCGGAGACGTGCCTGTACGCGGGCATCATCGAGCTGCTCGAGTCGCTGGGCCAGCGGGTGGACTACGCCAAGCTGTACGACGACATCCGCGAGGCGATCGACACGGTGCACCGGGACAACTCGCTCAAGCGCGAGGTGCGCAAGGAGCTGTCGCGCTACATCTTCCTGGATCCGGAGCTGGGGCCGACGCTGCACAAGCTGCGCTCGGGCGGCAAGCGCCTGTTCCTGCTGACCAACTCGGCGTGGGACTACACCCAGGCGGTGATGAGCTACCTGCTGGACGGGCAGGTGCCGGAGTACCCCAGCTGGCGCAACTACTTCGACTATGTGGTTACCGCGGCGGGCAAGCCGGGGTTCTTCACCGCGCAGCGGCCGTTCCTGGAGCTGGACAGCTCCACCGAGGAGGGCCGCGTGGTGGGCGAGGCCAAGAGCCTGGAGCGCGGCAAGGTGTACTCGGGCGGCAACCTGGTGCAGTTCGAGGAGTTCACCCAGTACCGCGGCGAGCACGTGCTGTACGTGGGAGATCACATCTACGGCGACATCCTCAAGTCGAAGAAGTCCTCGCTGTGGCGCACGTGCATGATCGTCCAGGAGATCGAGGATGAGATCACCTACACGGACTCGCGGCGGGAGGAGATCTCCCGGCTGTCCGAGATGGAGCTGACCCGCGCGCGGCTGGACGACGAGGTGAACGCCGTCAAGACGGAGCTCAACACGCTGGAGCGGCGGCTGGAGCGTGACGCGGCGCCGGGCACTCCAGAGCGGGCCCGGGCGGACGAGGATCGGCGGCGGCTCAAGGGCGAGCTGGATCTGGTGCGCCGGGCGCTCAAGGAGTCCAACGAGATCGCCGACGCGCTGGAGCAGGACGTGGAGCAAGGCTTCAACCCGTACTGGGGGCTGCTCTTCAAGGAGGGCAACGAGAACAGCCGCTTCGGCTACCAGGTGGAGCAGTACGCGTGCCTGTACACCAGCCGCGTCTCCAACTTCCTGCACTACTCGCCCATGCAGTACTACCGCTCGCCCCGGGACTTGATGCCGCACGAGCAGGCCGGAGCGCTGTCCGGGAAGCTGTCGCCGCTGGGCAGCGAGGGCCCGCCCAAGGGCTCCGGCAAGGAGTGAGCTTCACCGTCGCTCACAGCCTGGCGCGGGACAGCAGGCCCGCCAGCAGCGGATGCGGGAAGCGGCGGCGCCGGGTGATGGCGTAGAAGCTCTCGCGGATGGTGGGCAGCCGGTAGCGCTCCACGAGCACGCCGCGGCTCAGCTCGTCGCGCACCACGACGGGGGGCACCAGCGTCACGCCAGGGCTCTCCCGGGCCAGCAGCCGCAGCATCGCCATGTCGTCCACCTCGGCCAGGATGCGGGGCCGGAAGCCCGCCTGCTCCATGAGCAGATCAAAGGCGACCCGCAGGCTGCTCTGCAGGCTCGGCAGCAGAATGGGCGTGGTGCGCAGCTCCTCGGGAAAGCGGAAGGCCGCGTTGCCCTTCACGGGACGGCCCACCAGGCTCACGGGCTGCTCGGCGAGCAGGTGACTGGTCCACGCTGTCTCCGCGTCGTGCGGCACGGCCATGTTCGACAGCACCACGTCCAGCGTGAGCGCGTCGAGCTGAGCGAGGATCTCCCGGAGGCTGCCGGAGTGCAGGACGATCTCCACGTCCTCGCGGCCGATCAGCGGCCGGAGCCACTCGAGCTGGAAGTTGCGTGAGAGCGTCGCCATGGCGCCGACCCGCAGGACCTGCCGGCTCGTGCGCGAGCGGCCCTGGAGCGTGTCGAGCAGCTCCTCGCCGGTGCGGAAGATCGTCTCGGCATGCTCCAGGGCCATGCGCCCGGCCTCGGTGAGCTCGAGCTTCTTGTGGCGCCGCTCGAAGAGCGGAGAGCCCAGCTGCTCCTCCAGCTGGCGCAGCTGCGTGGACAGCGCCGACTGCGACACGCTCAGCCTCCTGGCGGCCCGGGTCAGGCTGCCCTCGCGGGCGATGACCCAGAAGTAGCGCAGGTGGTGGAAGTTCAGGAAGGCCATGCTGGTTCCATCTAATAGAACGATACGTCCCAATATATGTATTTTTCAGAAGGCATCCAGCTGGGTACCGTCTGCTCCAGGTTCGAGGTGACTGGAGATGCGGATGACGGATGTGTTGCTTGCCTGGTTGATCGCCCTGGGCCCCATGGCGCTGGCCCTGGTGGGCCTGGTGCCCGGGAGCTGGGCGGATCGCCGGCCCAGGCTGATGGTGCTCCTGGCGGTGTCGGCGGCGGCGCTCTCGTTCTGCTGCGCGGTGCTGGCGGCGGTGGCGCTGGCCACGAGCGGGACGATCTCACACGTGTTCGCGGCGGTGCCCGCGGGCGGCGTCAGCCTGGAGCTGTCGGTCTGGGTGGATTCCCTCTCGGGGACGATGCTGCTGGTGGTGTCCTTCATCGGGTTGGTGGTGACGGGCTACAGCCGCCACTACCTGGCCGGGGATCCACGGCATGGCCGCTTCATGGCACGGCTGGCCGCGACGCTGGCGGCGGTGCTCACCCTGGTGGTGGCGGGCAACCTGGCCATGCTGGCGGTGGCGTGGGTGGCCACCAGCATGTGCCTGCACCGGCTGCTGGTCTTCTACCCGGATCGGCCCCGGGCCCAGCTGGCCGCGCGTAAGAAGTTCATCATCAGCCGGCTCGGGGACGCCTGCCTGCTGGGGGCCATCGTGCTCATCGCCAGCGCCCTGGGCAGCCTGGACTTCGGCAGCCTCCTCGAGAAGGCGCGGGCCCTTCGGGAGGCCGGAGCGGTGAGCCCCGCGGTGGCCGCGGCCGCGCTGCTGCTCGTGGCCAGCGCGGTGCTGAAGTCCGCCCAGGTCCCCGTGCACGGCTGGCTGACGGAGGTGATGGAGACGCCCACGCCCGTCTCCGCCCTGCTCCATGCCGGCATCATCAACGCCGGAGGCCTGCTGGCCGTGAGGATGGCCAGTCTCCTGGTGCTGTCCCCCGCGGCGATGCACACGCTGGCCCTCATCGGCGCCATCACCGCGCTGTTCGGCATCACGGTGATGCTGACTCAGACGAGCATCAAGGTCTCGCTGGCCTGGTCCACGGTGGCGCAGATGGGCTTCATGCTGCTGCAGTGTGGGCTGGGCGCCTTCCCGGCGGCGGTGCTGCACATCGTGGCGCACTCGCTCTACAAGGCGCACGCCTTCCTGTCCGCGGGCGGAGCCGTGGACGAGCTGCGCCGGGCACGAATCGGTGGGCAGGCGGCCAGCCCGGGGGTGCGTGCCACCGCGCTTGGCGCCGTGGCGGCCATGGTGCTGGCGGTGGGCGCAGGCGCGGTGCTGGGGCTGCCCGTCACCCAGGCGCCTGGCACTGTCGCGCTGGGCGCGGTGCTGCTGATGAGCCTGTCCCCGCTGGTGCTCACGGCCGTGCAGTCCCGCGGCACGCCCTTCGTGGCGCTGCGCGCGCTGGGGCTCGCGCTCGGTGTCTGCCTGGCCTACTTCGCGCTGCAGCGGGGCGCCAGCCACGTGCTCGGGCCGGTGCTCCCCGCGGCCCCGGCGGCCAGCGCGTTCGGCTTCATGCTGGCCGGCCTGATCGCCCTCTGCTTTGGCGCCGTCATGGTGCTGCAGGCGGCGCTGAAGGAGGGCCCGGCGCACCCGCGGCTCCAGGCCTTCTACGTCCACCTCTTCAATGGCTTCTACCTCAATACCCGCGCGGACCAGCTCGTCCGGCGGCTGTGGCCCGTCGAGCCACGCACCCGTCAGCAAGGATCCCGGCCATGACCGAAGTGACCATCGCTCGAGAGACGTCCTTCAATGCCCCCGCTCCCGCGCCCACCGCCGTGGAGCCTGTGCGCACGGAGCCTCGCCCGCTCAGCCTCGACGAGGCCATTCGCAACGCCTGCGGCCGGATCGCGCCGCTCTGGCCGCTCGACAGCTTCGTGGCGGTGAACCCTTTCCTCGGCTTCACCGGCCACACGTTCCCGGAGGCGCACGGCCTGATGAAGCGGATCGCCGGCGTCTCGCTGCTGATGCCTCGGGCCTTCTACCGCGAGGCCCTCGCCACGGGGCGCATCACGGACGCGGATCTGGCGCGCGCCATCACCCAGTCAGGCGCGCGCCTCACGCTGGAGGCGGTGAAGCAAGCCGCGGCCCAGGAGAGCCCTGCCCCGAGGCCCGACGCGGCCACGCTGGCCGAGGTGCTGGACCAGGTCCAGGGCACCACGTGGGCCGACACCGTGCAGGCGGAGCTGTCCCGGTGGTGCGCCGCCTACTTCGACCAGGGACAGGCCCCCTGGGCCATGCCCTGGAGGCAGCTGCCGCTCCACGCCGCGTGGCGGGCCGCCGCTCTGCATGATCGGACCCCCGAGGTGCTCGGGCTGTCTGGGTTCCGGGCCCGGGTGGCGGAGCTGCCGGAGGATCCGGTCCAGGTGATCGCGACGGTGCTGGAGTCCCTCAAGGTGCCCACCCGGGCCGCGGAGCCTTATCTGCACCGCGCCCTGCTCAGCGTGGGGGGCTGGGCGGCCTACACCCGCTATCGGGGCTGGGGGGCGGAGCTCGCCGGTGGCTGGGATAACGGGCTCATCGAGCTGCTGGCCATCCGGCTCACCTGGGAGTGGGCCCTTCATTCGCTTCAGCTCGATGCGCAGGCGCGCCCGAAGTGGCGCGCCGCGGTGGAGCGGATGGCGGCCCTGGCAACCAACGCCGTGCCCGAGCCCCGGGACAGCGCGGAGCTGGTGTTGCATCAGGCCTATGAGCTGGCGTTCCAGCGCGAGCTGACGTCGCAGCTCGGGCGAGACCGGCCGGTGGCCGCGGCCGGGCGGCCCCCGGTGCAGGCCGCGTTCTGCATCGACGTGCGCTCCGAGGTGTACCGCCGGGCCCTGGAGTCCGTGGCGCCCGAGACGGAGACGATCGGCTTCGCGGGCTTCTTCGGCTTTCCCATCGAGTACGTGCCGCTGGGCGGCGAGCGAGGCACGGCCCAGTGCCCGGTGTTGCTGAACCCCAGCATCATCGTGCGCGAGGCGGTGGCCGGCGCCACCGAGGCCGAGCAGGAGCGCCTGACGGGGCTGCGGCTCATGCGCCGCCAGCTCCAGACGATCTGGTCCTCGTTCAGGGCCTCGGCGGTGAGCTGCTTCTCCTTCGTGGAAGCGGCCGGGCTTGGCTATGCGGTCTCGCTCGTCCGAGACAGCCTGGGGCTCTCCCCGGGTGGAGCTCAGCCAGGCACGCAGGGGCTCGGGCCGGAGGTGCTCGGCCGGCTGGGCCCCCGGCTCGAGCCGGACGAGCATGGGGGACGGAAGACGGGCCTCGCGCTCGGCTCGCGCATTACCAGCGCGGAGGCGGTGCTCAAGGCGATGTCGCTGCGCTGGGGCTTTGCCCGGCTCGTCATGCTGTGCGGCCACGGCAGCACCACCGTCAACAACCCGCACGCGGCGGGGCTCGACTGCGGCGCCTGTGGCGGCAACACGGGCGAGGCCAATGCCCGCTTCGCGGCGGCGATCCTCAATGATGCCCAGGTGAGAGCGGGCCTGGCCGATCGAGGCCTGGAGATTCCCGCCGATACCTGGTTCCTCGCGGCGCTGCACGACACAACGACGGACGACATCCGCCTCTTCGATGTGGAGAGGGTGCCCGCGTCCCACGCGGCGGACCTGGGCCGGTTGAAGGACTGGCTCGAGCGGGCGTCCGGGCAGGCTCGCGCCGAGCGGGCACCGCGGCTGGGGCTGGCGGGCACGCGCGCGATCGACCAGGCGGTGCGCCGCCGCGGCCGGGACTGGGCCCAGGTGCGGCCCGAGTGGGGCCTGGCCGGCAACGCCGCCTTCATCGCCGCGCCGCGTGCGCGCACCCGGGGCCTGAACCTCGGAGGCCGCGCCTTCCTGCACTCGTATGACTGGAGGCAGGACACCACGGGCTCGGTGCTGGAGCTGATCATGACGGCGCCCATGGTGGTCGCCAGCTGGATCAACCTTCAGTACTTCGGCTCCACGGTGAACAACGCGGCCTTCGGCTGCGGCAACAAGGTGCTGCACAACGTCGTCGGCCGGCTGGGCGTCTTGCAGGGCCATGGCGGCGATCTCCAGACGGGCCTGCCGCTCCAATCGGTCCACGACGGAGCGCGCTTCGTCCACGAGCCCTTGCGGCTCAGCGTCTTCATCGAAGCGCCCGAGGAGGCCATGAACCGAGTGCTCTCCACCCGCCCGGAGGTGCGTCGGCTGGTGGATCATGGGTGGCTGCACCTGTTCGCCATCGTCGACGACGGCCGGCGCATCCGCCGCTACGCGGGCGACCTCCGGTGGGCCGACGAGCGCTCGGCCGTCTGGCCTCCCCACGTCAGCAGCGCTTGAGTCATGGTCTGGCGGTGAAGGCCCTTCACCCCGGGAGAGGGTCTCAGGGACCCTGGCTGGGGGCCGCTTGACTGATAGTGGACACTCAGGGTTCTTGCCCCCTCCTGGGCGGTCCGTGACCGCCCTGTGACGAGGGCATATGAACAAGGTTTCACTCGCGTTGTTGTTCCTGCTCGTGGCCGCTCCGGCCTGGGCCTCACACCCGGAGGTGCTCGTCAACCTGACGCAGCGCAACTCCGACGCCACCGCGCTGGCGATGGGCGGTATCGCCAAGACGCCGACGGTGCAGATCACCGCCTCTTCCAGCGCGGCCACGTGCGAGAGCGCGTCGCTCACCTACCGGCTGGAGCTCGAGCTGAAGCCGCTGGGTACGCCGTTCACCGGCGTGCCCACGCACCAGTCGGCGGCGATGGCCAAGCCGGACTGCCTGGAGCAGCCCTACCCCTTCATCACGGTGAGCAACCTGGCCAGCGGCAGCTACCACTGGCAGGTGCGTGAGTGGACGCAGAATAGTGGCACGGGCGTCTGGACGGCGTTCAACGGCGGCGCCGTCGCGTTCCAGGTGCGCCAGGGCCTGTCGGCCAGCCCCAACACGCTGGCCTTCGGTCCCCAGCGCGTGGGCACTTCGGCGATGCAGCTGGTCCAGCTGACCAACGGCAGCACCAGCAATGTCACCGTGACGGCCCTCAACGTGACGGGCGCGGCGTACGCGGTCTCCGGCCAGCCCCTGCCCTTCTCGCTGGCGCCCAACGCGTCGGCGTCGGTGACGGTCACCTTCGCCCCCACGGCGCAGGGCGCCGCCTCGGGCAGCCTGTCCGTGGTGAGCAATGATCCGTTAAGCCCCACGGTCGTCACCCTGAGCGGCACCGGCGTCCAGTCGACGGCGGTGCTCAGCGTCAACTCGCTCAGCTTCGGCAACCAGCGCGTGGGCACCAACAGCGCCACGCGCCCGGTGACGATCACCAACACGGGCAACGCGACGCTCAACATCTCCGCCCTCACCGTGAGCCCGCAGTACAGCGTGACGGGCCTCACCGCGCCGGCCACCCTGTCGGCGGGCGGCAGCCTCACCTTCACCGTGCGCTTCTCGCCCACCGCGATGGGCGCGGCCCCCGGCACGGTGTCGATCGTCAGCGACGCGGCCACCAGCCCCAGCACCGTGGCGCTGTCGGGCACGGGCATCGCGCCGGTCATCTCGCTGTCCCCTACTTCGATCAACTTCGGCAACCAGCGCGCGGGCACCTCGAGCGCGCCCACCACCGTCACCCTGGCCAACACCGGCACGGACACCCTGACGGTGAGCGCGCTGTCGACGTCCGCTCCGTTCACGGTGTCGGGCCTGACGCTGCCGGCGACCATCGGCGCGGGTGGCTCGGCGACCTTCCGTGTCACCTACAACCCCACCGTCACGGGCCCGTCGAGCGGCGCGGTGACGATCACCAGCGACGTGCCGCCGGGCCCGCCGGCGACCCTGGCGCTCACCGGCAACGGCACCATGTCGGCGATCGCCGTGAGCCCCACCTCGGTGGCCTTTGGCTCCCAGCGCGTGGGCGCGCAGACGCCGCCCAGCACCATCACCATCACCAACCCCGGCACCGACGCGCTGACGATCGAGTCGCTGTTGCTGAACGGGCCCTTCACCCTGGCGGGCCTGGCGCTGCCGGCCACGGTGCCCCCGGGTGGCAGCATCACCGCGCAGCTGTCGTTCCAGCCCACGGCGGCGGGCGCGGCCAGCGGCGGCTTCACCCTGGTGAGCGATGCGCCCACCAGCCCCACCACCGTCACCATGGACGGCATGGGCATTCAGGGCGCGCTGTCCATCAGCCCGGCGTCGCTGGCCTTCGGCGATGAGCGCGTGGGCACCACCACCCTTCCGCGGAACGTGGCGCTCGTGAACAACGGCACGGACGTGATGGTGATCCAGTCCGTCACCGTCGCCGGCCCGTTCATCCTCATCCCGCCCACGCTGCCGGCCACCCTGGCTCCCGGCCAGGGCCTGACGCTCGAGCTGGCCTTCGCGCCCCGGACGACGGGCAATGCCGCCGGCTCGCTGCTGGTGCAGGGCGATGGCGCTCCGCGCTCGGCCAGCGTGACGCTCACCGGTAACGGGACGATCTCCCAGGCGGTGCTGGCTCCCTCGACGCTGAACTTCCAGCGCGTGCTGGTGGGCAGCGCCTCGGCCGGAGCCCAGGTCACCCTGACCAACACCGGCACCACCAGCCTCAACCTCGACGGCTTTGGCGTGTCCGGGCCCTACGAGGTGTCGGGCCTGAACGGCCAGGCGACGCTGGCCCCCGGTGCCAGCACCCAGTTCACCGTCACCTTCAACCCCACCCTGCCTGGCGCGGCCAACGGCGGGCTGGAGCTGTTCAGCGATGATCCGGCCGCTCCGGCCCAGCTGCGGCTGCAGGGCATTGGCGTGGCGCCGCGCATCAACGCGGCTCCCAACGCGGTGGCGTTCGGCCAGGTGGCGCTGGGCACCGCCAGCTCCACCACGGTGCGGCTGTCCAACCAGGGGGATGCGACCCTCAATATCTCGGGGCTGACGCTGTCGGGTGCCAACGCGGCCGACTTCGCGCTCGACGCGGGGGCCGGGGCGATGAGCCTGGCGCCGGGCGCCGAGACGATCATCAACGTGGGCTTCGCGCCGTCGGGCCACGGGGCTCGCGCGGCGACGCTCGAGGTGGCCAGCGATGCGTTTGGCGCGGCGACCCTGAGCGTGGCCCTGTCCGGTACCGGCGTGGGCTCGCGCGTGGCGGTGACGCCGGCCGCGATGGACTTCGGCGATGCCAACGTGGGCTCTGGCGTGGTGGCTCAGGCGATCCAGATCCTCAACGCGGGCGAGACGAACCTGGTGGTGAGCGCCATCACCTTCTCGGGTGTGGATGCCTCGGACTTCATCGTCACCACCGCGCTGCCCATCACGGTGACGCCGAACAGCTCGGCGCAGGTGGAGCTGGCCTTCCAGCCGTCGGCCATCGGCGCCCGCTCGGCCCGCGCCACCGTCATCTCCAACGACGTGCAGAGCTCCAACGTGAGCCTGGTGCTCACCGGTAACGGCACCTCGCGCACCCTGGCCCTCACTCCGGCGGCGGTGGCGTTCGGCAATGTGCGCGCTGGCCGCACCGCCTCGCGGGACGTGACGCTGACCAACTCGGGCTCCGTGGCCCTCACGGTGAGCAACCTCTCGTTCTCGGGCGATGACGCGGCGCTCTTCACCCGGGGCTCGGTGGCCCTGCCGCTCAGCCTGGCGCCGGGCGCCTCGCAGACGGTGTCCGTCACCTTCAGCCCCACCCGCCTGGGCAACGCCACCGCGGCGCTGACGGTGATGTCGGACGATCCGGCCCAGGCCAACATCGTCGTCCCGATGACGGGCCGTGGCGTGTCTCCTTCCGTGGCGCTGATGCCGGGCTCGCTGGAGTTCGGCGGCCAGCTGGTGGGCAAGGCCTCGGCCGAGCGCACCGCGGAGCTGAAGAACACGGGCACCTCGCCGCTCACCGTCACCACGGTGGCCTTCGCCGGGCCGAACGCCGCCAGCTTCTCGCTGGTGAACGCTCCGGCCACGCCCTTCACCCTGGCGCCGGGCGAGTCCCGGTCCCTGCAGGTGAAGCTGACGGCGGGCGCCATCGCGGACCAGGAGGCGGTGCTCAACGTGGTGAGCGATGACTCCACCGCGCCCCAGGCGCAGGTGAAGCTGGGCGGCGTGGGCCTGTCCACGCTGCTGGCGGTGTCGCCCACGCACCTGGACTTCGGCGCCAACAAGCTGCCGGTGGTGGACTCGGCGACGAAGACGCTGACGCTCATCAACCTGTCGGGGGATGCGCTGGTGCTCAATGACGCGGTGCTCAGCGGCGCCAACGCCAGCGACTTCCTCTTCACGCCGGTGGCGGGCACGCTGCAGCCGGGCCGCTCCATGACGGTGCGGGTGAACTACCGCACGGCGGCGGCGGCCAACTCCACCGCGACGATGTCGTTCGGCGCGAGGGATCCGGCGGTGCCGGCGGCCACGGTGACGCTGTCGGGCAAGGCGGTGTCCAAGCTGTTCGCGGTGACGCCCGAGAGCCTGGACTTCGGCGCGGTGACGGCTGGCCAGTCGAGCAGCCCGCTCACGGTGGTGCTCAGCAACCTGGGGGACCAGGCGGTGTCGGTGGCTTCGATCCAGGCGGCCGATCCGCGCTTCGTGATCGAGGGCAACGTCACCCAGCTGGCCCCGGGTGCCAACGCCTCGTTCACGGTGACGTTCAAGCCGACGGCCTCGGGTGAGGCCAGCTCCAACGCGGCGATCACCCTCACCGGCGCCAGCGGCGCCGAGGCCACCGTGGCGCTGAAGGGCACGGGCCTGGCGGTGGTCGAGGAGAGCGGCTGCGGGTGCTCGGACACGGGCGCCGGTTCGTCGCTGCTGGCGCTGCTGGCGGTGGTGTTCGCCTCTCGCCTGGCGCGCCGCCGCCAGGGTGAGGGCCGCGCCTAACCCCTTCAGCGCCCCGAGGGCTTCGAAGAGGGCTTACCGGGGGTGGCGTCCTTGGGCTCATCCCCCGTGCCACCAGGAGTCGTGGGGCCCTCGGGCGGCGGCCCGGGGTCCTTCGACACCTGATCGCGCGGGTCCACCTTCGGAGGCGGCTGGGCCTGCGAGGCCTGGAACCGGGCCTCCAGCTCCGCGAACTTCCCTTCCCGCTGCAGCGCCCAGAGATCCTCGTCCGTCACATAGGGGCGGTTGAGGATCTTCCGCGCCGCGAGGATCTTCTCCTTCAGCAGCGGATCCTCCACGGGCATGCTGTTCTCCCGGGTGGGCAGCTTCGGCGGCCGCATCACCGAGAACGCGCCGCGCGCCGGGCGTCCCTCGGAGTCCTTGCCCTCCACGTAGTGCTCCAGCGAGAACACGTCCGCGTCCTTGCGCGTGTCCAGCCGGGCCTCGAACTCGATGCCCTTGCCCGGGGGGACGATGCTGGTGCCCAGCAGCCCGGACGGATCCACCACCTGCTCGCGCACCGGCTCGCCCGGCGTGTTCCTGTGCCGGAACAGCACCGCGTTGTGGATGAACACGGGCCGATCCTGGTGGTGGAACAGGCGCACCTTCTGGCGCACCACCCCGTCACTGCCCAGCTCCGGGAAGCGCGGCGTCAGCTGCACCAGCAGCGTCACCACTCCCTTGGTCGCCAGGTCCTCGAAGGCCGGGTTGAGCAGCTGCATCGAGGTGCGCCCCACCACCGGCTCGCCCGTCTCGCCGTACACCTTCACCTCGACGAGCAGGTGCGTGTACAGCGAGTCCTGCTTGCGCTCCTCGTAGTTGTGGTTCGCGTACGGCAGCTGGGTGGTCGCCTTGCCCCCATCGCCGAAGGACCACTCGTAGCGCACCGGCTTGAACGGGAGCACGGACGCGGCCGGATTCTCCGCCGTGGTGCTCTCGTTGAGCTTCACCTCGAAGTCGAACTCGCTCCAGGTGTTCGCCCGCAGCCGCGAGGTGATCAACGCCGAGCGCGCGGGCTTGCACGGCTTGACGACGAAGGGGGGCACCTGGGCGACGGTGACGACGTTGTTGCGCCCGAACACCCTCACCTCGAGCTTCGGGTTCTCACCCTCGTCGGCGATCCACGAGCGCAGCGGCACCTGCTGGCCCCTGCGGCCACCCACCGAGTAGCTCAGAAACCCGTCGGTGCCGTTGCCGGTGTGGGCGCGCACGGTGACGAGGTTCTCCTCGCCCTCGCACACCTCTTTCTTCTCCACGGTGATCTCGTCGATCACCGGCGCGTCGGCCTGCGCCTGGGCGGGCGGCTGCTCGGGGGCAGCCACCGGCTCGGGCTCAGGCTGAGGCGTGACAGGCGCGGGCCCGGACTCGGTGAGAGTCGGGCCCGGCATCGCGGGCGGCGGCGGTGGCGGGGGCGCTTCGGGAGTCCTGTCCCACAAGAGCCACGCCACGAGGGCCGCCAGCACCGCTGCTCCCAGGGTGGCTGCCCCTACTTTGCGCCTGCTGCTCGCGTTTGCTTCCAAGGCTTAGAACCAGCAGCCGTAGACGTTACCGCCCGAGTTCCACTGCACCGTGTTGGACGAGTCATACGCCCACACGCTCACGCCCGTGCCGGTGTACGGGTGGCCGCTCCAGCCGCCCAGCCGGTCCGGGCTGATGGAACGCGCCACGGTGTTCGGATCGTTGGAGATGTTGTTCCACACCGTGCTGCTGTCGGTGTCGCAGCGGCCCGCGGCCATGCAGTTGCGCACCTGGCGGCCCGCGTCGTCACAGATGTTCTCGAAGCAGCTGATCGTCGAGCCCACCCCGCCCCAGAACCCGATGCCCGAGTTGCACTCGTCCTGCACCGAGCTGTACAGCTGGTTGCCCGCCGTCTGCAGCAGCGAGTGGTTGTACACGTACGGCGTCACCGCGCCGAAGCCCGCCCGGTACTGCGCGTGCGCCAGCATCGTCGAGCACACCATGCCGTTGTTCCACCCGGCGCCGCCCAGGTGCACGTTCTCCAGATCGCGGTACTGGTAGAGCGTGTAGTTGAGCGGGTAGCCGTTGGGCCCGTTGTAGCGCTGGAACGTCTGCCCGCCGTTCTGCCGCGAGGTGGTCGTCACCGTGGGCATCGAGCTGATGAGCCAGTTGGAGATCGCCTCGCCCTTGGTGTCATAGCCCGCCTCGCTGCGCGTGCGCTGATAGGACAGGTACTGGGGCGCTCCGCCGCCGCCATAGAGGAACTGGTAGATGGCGCCCTGGTTGATGCGCGCCGCGCCCGGGAAGCCCGTCATCAGCTCGCCCGCCTTCACCGGCGTGCTGCAGTAGGTGGGCCAGCCGTTGGTGCCCGGCGTGTACATCGTCTCGTGCGTCACGTCCCCGCCCGGGCCGTGAGAGAACATCGAGTGCGTGCGGTACTCGCCGACCGCGTCCAGCACCGCGGCCACCGGGCCACCGCCGTTGCCACGGCTGAGCACCAGCGAGCCCGCGGGGGCGTTCCAGCCCGCCGCCGTGCTGCCGCAAGCCACATCGCCAGTGCCCGAGCTACCCGCCAGCGCCGTCGGCGCGGCGACAGCCACCGCGACCACCGCGCCGGCACGAATCGTCTTCATCAAAGAAATGGACATGAGTGTCCCTCCACGGAACAGGGGAAAGGCGAGCACGAGAAGAAAATCGAAGAACGCGGATTGTGTACCTTCTGCGCACTACCTTGCAAGTCGGGCTTAATGCCGCGCTGGGTCAAAACCGTCCAATTCTCAAAGACTTAGAAGGACGGCCAGTCAGCCAGGCATCACCGACTCGAGGGCACGCAGCAGCATGTCCGCTTGTTGACGGAGCTCGGGCTCCACGGCGGAGCGCGCCTTCCGCGCGTGGCCCTGCGCGCGGCCCGGATCGCTCTTCGCCAGCGCCATGGCCAGGTGCAGGTGGACGGTGAGGTTCTCGGGGTGCGCGGCCAGCACGGGCTCCAGCAGGCGCGCGGCCCGGGCGTCGGACTCGTGCTCCAGGTACATCATCGAGAGATCACACGCGGGCCCCGGCTCCGTGGGCGCCTGAAGGTTGGCCCGCTCCAACAGCGTCCTCGCCTCGAGCCGCTCTCCGGCCATGTCCAGCGCCCGCGCCAGGCCCTGCATCACCCGCACATCTCCGGGGCTGGCCTCCAGCGCCTGCTCCAGCAACCGGCGCCCCTGCTCCACCTCGCCCCGCTCCAGGTGGCCCATCCCCTGCTCGTAAAGGTTCGTTTTCACAGGCGTTCCTCCTCGTGGCGTCCGTCTCCGTCACGGCCACGCAACTTCGTGCACACATCTTCCGACAATGTGAGAAAGCTTTCCCAGAGAGACTCCCATGATCATCCGCAATGATCGCGTCGCCCGCCCTGTCCCGGCCAGCACCCCGGTCACGGCCCCCGCCGCCACCAGCAAGCCTATCGCCGAGCCGGCGCGCAATGTCGTCCGTGACTCGTTCGAGAGCCCCGCGTCCGTACAGCGTACGGCGGCGGTGTCCGCCGCGCCCGCGGGCGATCACGGCAAGCTGATGAACGAGTACCTCACCGGCGCGCGTCCGCCTCCGGCCGACTTCGAGCAGGTGATGGGTTACAAGCCCTACGCCATCCAGACGAAGCACGGCACGCGGATGCAGGATCCGCACGGCGCGGCCTCGGCGCCGGGGAAGATCGGCCCGGACAAGGAGTTCGATCCGGCGGCCAAGACGCACGACTACGGCTACGATCTGCTGCGCTACTACGACAAGAAGGGCACGCCGCTGAGCGGGGATGCGCGCAAGGCCGCGGACTCTCTGTTCCGCGAGGACCTGTTCAACTACGCCAACGATCAGAAGGGCATGGTGGATCGCTGGAAGTTCCGCACCTGGGCGCAGGTCTACGCCACCGCGGTGGAGCTGAACTCCAAGGTGCAGGGTCACGGCCCTCCGTGAGGCCTGGGCGCGAAGGGGGAAACTCTTCGCGCCTTTTCCTTCATGCGATGGACGATCTCAGGCTGGGCACTCTGCGCGGCCCTGGGAGGCTGTGCCTCCGATTCCGCGCCGCCGCGGGCCGAGGCGGGAGACTGTCCTTCCGGGAAGCTGGCCTTCACCCGGGCCACGGCGTGCCAGAACGATGGCTCGGTGGAGCTGTGCCTGCCCCGGGATGAGCAGGTGATCCAGCGCGTGCGCGAGCTGGCGCCGGAGCTTCAGGGGCCGGTGGGCGGCGCCGGGCGCGCACGGTGCGACCTGACGAAGGAGGCGCTCTACTTCATCCCCATGCCCGAGGGGTGCCGTGAGACGGGGGCGCTGCCGGAGGAGACGTGGGCCCGGCTCTGCCGTGTCGCGGCGGATCCGGCCGTCGCGCGCATCGTGCCCACCTGGTACGAGTAAAGCGCGCTGGCACCTGCCCCGCCGTACCACATAATTGCTTCGCGAATGTCCCTTCCCTCTTCCGTGCTCCGGGCCGGCGGCCTGGCCTGTGCGCTCGTTGTCCTCGCCGCGTGCCGCATCGAGTCCGCCGCGCCAGCGGATGCGCCCGCCGCGACCGCCCATGAGGGCGAGCCCTCGGGCGAGGTGTGGGTCTACACGTCCATGTACCGGCACGTGCTCGATGCGTTCGAGCCGTTGCTCAAGGAGAAGCTGCCCCGGGTACAGGTGCACTGGTACCAGGCCGGCAGCGAGAAGGTCGCCAGCCGCCTGGAGGCCGAGCGTGCCGCGGGGGCCGTGCGCGCCGATCTGCTGGCCACCGCGGATCCGTTTCTCTTCGAGCGGCTCGCGCGCGAGGGCGCCCTGGCCCGCTACGCCTCGCCCAATGTGCTGCGCGTGCCGCGCTCGCTGGTCGAGCTGGATGGGCGCTACGCGGCGGCCCGTCTGTCCACCATGGTGCTGGTGCACCGCAAGGGCTCTGCGGCCCCGGCCTCGTTCGCGGACCTGGCCAGCGAGCGATGGAAGGGCCGCGCCGCGCTGGGGGATCCGCTCACCTCGGGTACGGCGTTCACCTGGGCGGTGTTCATGCGGGAGAAGTACGGCGAGGGCTTCTTCGAGCAATTGCGCCAGCGTGGGGCCTTCGTCGCGGGGGGCAACGCCGCGGTGCTGCAGAAGGTGGAGAGCGGCGAGGCGGATGCGGGCGTGCTGCTGCTGGAGAACGCGCTGACGGCGCGGGCGCGGGGCAGCCCCATCGAGCTGGTGTGGCCCGAGGATGGCGCGGTGGTCATTCCCGGGTATGTCGCCATCTTCCAGACGACGCGCAACCCCGTGGCGGCGAAGGCGCTGGTGGACGTGCTGCTGTCGCCCGAGGGCCAGCGCATCATCGTCGAGAAGGGAGACCTGCACGCGGTGGATCCCCGGCTGCCAGGGCCTCGCGGCGAGCTGGCGCTGGAGCCGCTGATGGCCCGGGCCCAGCCCTGGAGCCCCGAGCTCGTCGAGCGCGCACTCACGCGGGGCGGCGACATCAAGGAGCTCTTCAGCCGGGCGTTCTCGAAATGAGCGCGCACGCTCCCGCCTCCCGGTGGATGGGGCTTGGCGCCTGGCTGGTGCCCATCCTGTTCTTCGCCATCGGTCCGGTGGCGCTGCTGCTGCTGCGCGGCGCGGGGGCCATGAGCGGCGCGGCGCTCTCCGCGCTCTCGGCCGAGCTGGGGGCGCTCGGCAGCACCCTGGTCATCTCGCTGGGGGCCGCGGCCTTCGCGCTCGCGGCGGGCGGGCCCCTGGCGATCCTGCTGTTCCGCACGGATCTGCCGCTGCGTGGCGTCTTCACGGCGCTGTTCACCCTGCCCTCCGCGATTCCGCCATTCATCTGGGGCATGGGCTGGCTGCTGCTGGCCAGCCCCCGGGCCGGGTACCTCAACCGGCTGCTGGGTGAGGGCACGCTCGACATTTATGGAGCCGCCGGCATCGCGTTCGTGGAGGGCCTGTCCGGGCTGCCGCTCGTGCTGCTGGCCGGGGCCGCCGCGCTCCGGCGGGTGGATCCCGCGCTGGAGGAGGCCGCGCGCGTGTGTGGCGCCTCTCCCGTTCGGGCCCTGCTCGCGACGACCGTGCCGCTGGCCCTGCCCTCGCTGCTGTCGGGCGCGGTGATGGTGTTCCTGATGACGGCCTCCTCCTTCGGCGTGCCGTACATCCTGGGCGTGTCGGCCTCTCCACCGACGCGCGTGCTCACCACCCGCATCTACGAGCTCATCCTCCTGGGCGGCGAGGACAACCTGGCCCGCGCCGTGGCGCTGGCCGCCGTGCTGCTGCTGTTCACTCCGCTGGCGCTGTGGGCCACCTGGGCCCTGGGCCGCGCGGGCCGCGTGCGCCTGAACGCGGGCAAGGGCGTCTCTGTTCGCCTCTTCCCCCTGGGGCGCGCCCGGCGGCTGGCCACGGTGGCGGTGGGCGCGGCGGGAGTGCTCCTGGTGCTGTTGCCGCTGGGCGCGATCGTCCTCACCTCCGTGCAGCGCAGCTTCGGCGCGGAGCTGGCGTGGGAGAGCCTGACGCTGCTGCACTGGTCGGGCGTGCTCTTCGAGCCGAGGACGCTGCGCGCCGCGGGGCGCAGCCTGCTGCTCGCCGCGGGAGCGGGGGTGCTCGTCTGCGCCCTCGGGCTGGCGGGCGCGGTGCTCCGGCGCCAGTTCCGCCGCTTCGGCGCTGGCCTCGAGGCGCTCGCCGTGTGGCCCTACGCCGTGCCTGGCACCGTGCTGGCCTTCGCCCTGCTCCTCGCGTTCTCGCGGGACCTGCGCTTCATCCTGTTCGACCGTGTCGCCTTCGTGCTCGCCCTGGCGCACACGCCCTGGCTGCTGCTCATCGCCTACTCGGCGAAGTACCTGGCGCTGGGTGCGCAGAACAGCTCGGAGGCCCTGGCCCAGGTGGATCCCTCCCTGGCCGAGGCCGCCCGGGTCAGCGGCGCCGGCCCCCTGCGCGCCTTCATCGACGCGCCCCTGCCCCTGCTGCGCCCCGCGCTCGTCGCCGCCTTCGTGCTGGCCTTCCTCGCCTGCGCCACGGAGATCACCATGTCCGTCCTCCTCATCCCGGCTGGCTCCGAGGTGCTGGGCACGCTGCTGTTCGAGCTGCAGAGCTACGCGGACCCTTCCGCCGCGGCGGTGCTGGCCTGTGCCTTCGTGGCGCTGGTGCTGGCGGGGCAGGCCCTGCTGGCGCTCGTCCGGCGCCGCCCAACGGAGGCGCGGTGATGGCGGCCATCTCGCTCCAGCAGCTGGTGAAGTCCTACGGCGCCACGCCCGTGGTCCGCGGCCTCAGCCTGGACATTCAGGAAGGAGAGCTCGTCTCGCTGCTGGGCCCGTCCGGCTGCGGCAAGACGACGACTCTGCGGATGCTGGCCGGGCTGGAGCACCCGGACTCGGGCGTCATCCGCATTGGCGGGGAGACGGTGGCAGGCCCCGGCGTGCTCATTCCGCCCGAGAAGCGCGGGCTGGGCATGGTGTTCCAGAGCTATGCCGTGTGGCCGCACCGCACGGTGGAGGCCAACGTGGCCTACCCGCTGGCCCTGCGCCGCGTGCCCAGGGCGCAGATCGCCACCCGCGTGCGCGAGGCCCTGCGCTGGGTGAGGCTCGAGGCGCTCGCGGCGCGCATGCCGCACGAGCTGTCCGGCGGCCAGCTCCAGCGCGTGGCGCTCGCCCGGGCGCTCGTCTTCGGCCCGCGCGTGCTGCTGCTGGACGAGCCGCTGTCCAACCTGGACGCCGCCCTGCGCGAGGAGCTGCGCGCGGAGATCGCCGCCCTGCGCGCCCGGCTGGGCACGACGATGATCTTCGTCACCCACGATCAATCCGAGGCCCTGGCGCTCTCGGATCGCATCGCGGTGATGAACCGGGGTGTGATTGAACAGGTGGACGCGCCCGAGCGGCTGTACCGCGAGCCCGCCACGCCCTTCGTCGCGGGCTTCGTCGGCGGCGCCAACGTCTTCGCCGGAGAGACCCGGCAGGGCGTGTTCCACTGCGCGGGCCGGGACATCGCCTTCACCCTGCCCGAGGAGCTGCGCGCCAGCACCGGGCCCGGCACGCTGGTGGTCCGCCCCGAGGATCTGGAGCTCAGCCAGGAGGGCACCGCGCTGCCGCTCTCCGCGCGCCTGTTCCTGGGCTACGCCGCCGAGTACCGTTTCCCCGTGGGAGACACGCTGCTGCGCGTGGTGGGCCCGGCACAGGAGGCTCGCGCGGGGCAATTGCTGAAAGTACGTATCCGCAGCGCGAAGCTGTTTCCTGCGCAGTAGGTGACGTTGCGGCTCGGGTGAAAGCTTCGGCGCCAGGTAGAATCTCGGCGCTGTCACAAATCAACCTGGACGCTTCCGCTAAATCAATGTGAAGTGCGCGCCATCCGAGCAAGGGGGGTCCCGCGCTTCGGATATCCAGATCTGGAATCACCAGCTGGAGCTCAATCCTCTTTGGAGGGGGAAAACATGAAGAATCTCCTGTTCGCTGGTCTGCTGGGCGCCGCCGCGCTGTTCTCCACCGGTTGCTCCGATGCGTGCGAGAAGGCTGGCAACCGCCTCATTGACCGTCAGGAGGAGTGTGGCGTGGTTATCCCGGACACCGACGACGGTGACGGCGACGGCGATGCCGAGTGCACGGACGCGGCGGCCGACGCCCTCGAGAAGCTGGCCGACTGTGCCGAGAAGGCCACCTGCGAGAAGGTGAAGGACAACAGCTACCTGCTCGGCTGCGGCAGCTGATTCTTCCTCAGCGCTGCTGTTGTGCCTCCGCCTCCGAGCTCACGCTCGGGGGCGGTTGCTTTTTGGGGCTCAGGCTCCCGTCAGCACCGCGTGCAGGCGCTGAATGAAGCCGCGCGGAGAGATGTGGCTGAGCCCGGCGAACTGCGGATCGCCCACCTCGATGACGAGCCACGAGCCGTCCTCGGCCTGGGCGACATCCACCGCCAGCAGGGGCACGGCGAGCCGCCGCGCCGCTTCACGCGCCAGCCCCCTCACCTGCTCCAGCTCCGCGGGGGTGAGCGGGCCGAACGGATCGCCGAAGGGCCAGTAGTAGCCCTCGCCCACCACCTCGTTCCGAAAGAGGAACAGGCGGTACTCGCGCGAGCAGGGAAAGCCCTCCATCACCTCGCCCGTGCGGCGCAGCGGGACGAAGTGGCGCAGCACCACGCGCTCGCGGCTGAAGCGCGCGGTGCGCAGCAGCTTCTCCGCCAGGGTGCGCGCCTCCTCGCGAGTCTCCGCGACACACGCCTTCCAGCCGTAGGACTTACGGCTGAGCACCGTGCCCTTGATGAAGACGGGCAGCCCCAGCGCGTCGAGCGCCTCTTCCACCTGGGCTGGCGACTCGATCACGTACGAGTCCGGAGTGAGGCCCCGCAGGTGCGGCCAGGCGCGAGGGAACTCGAGGGCGCGCAGGTGGGCCTCGGGATCATTGAGCAGGTGCAGCCCCCGCTCGCGGGCGGCCTCGAAGACCTGGGCGTAGCGCTCGGGCGTGGGGATGTAGCCCAGCCACACGGTGGGGCCAGGCTGGGCCACGGGGGCCAGGCCGCCCAGCACATCGTCCTCGGAGTCCGGTGATCCAACCCTGGGCAGAAAGTGCACGGGCAGGCCCAGATCGAGCGCGGCGCGGGTGGTGCCCACCGTGTCACCGCTGGAGATGTCCGGGTCGAGCTCGGGATCGGCTTCCGTGAGGACGTGCATGAGCGCCATCATCCCTCACGGCTCCGACGGTACGGCGGGGCCCACGCGCCCCCAGACGACATCGGTGAAGTTCGAGCCGGGCTCCCGGCCGAGCCCCAGCTTGCGCAGGTCATCCGAGTGCTTGGAGCCCTTCACGACGACCCAGCGCCGTGCCACGCGCCGCCCCTCCTCCAGGGTCTCGCGGGTGAGCGGGGAATGGTCAGCGAAGCGGCGCAGCACGTCGAACCCGGGCTGTGCCTTCTGAGGCCGGGCGAACATCGGATCGAAGAAGACGACATCGAAGCAACTCGCGGGCAGCGAGCGCAGGTACTCGCGCGCATCGGCGTGCACCACCTCCACGCGGCACGAGTCAGGCCCCAGATCGTAGTAGCTCTGCAGCCCCGCCGAGGCCAGGGCGTACAGCGCCAGGCTCTTCTCCACGCCCACCACCCGCCCCGAGGGCCCCACCGCCAGCGAGGCCACCAGCGCGTCTTGAGCCAGCCCCAGCGTGCAGTCGAGCAGCGCGTCACCCGGGCGCAGCTGCGTCATGCGCACGAAGGTGTCATCCGTCTCGCCAGCGGCCATGCGGCGGCGGCGCAGGTGGGCCATGCCGCCGTGAAAGCCGTGGTGGCCCGCCGCGTCCCAGAGCGTCACGGCGTCATGCCCGAAGATGAGCAGGGCCTCGGCGCGCGAGCCGATCCAGGAAGAGACGCTCTCCTTGGGCCTGCGGGCAAAGAACGGCACGCCCCAGGCGCGAGCGGCGGCCTGGGCCCGGGCGACGAGCGGCTCGCGGGGCTGCGCGCTGGTGGTCACCGCGAGCGGGACAGCCGCCTGCACCTACCCCGCCTCCGCCACCGTCAGCTTCTTGCCGCCCTGCATCTGCGCCACGGTGACCGACTGGTTCCGGCCGTGCCGCTTCGCGTGGTACAGGCACTGGTCCGCCAGATCGATCAGGTGCTGCTTCTCGTAGCCCTGATCCGGCCCCGTCGCGATGCCCAGCGACATCGTCACCTTCAGCGGCCCCATCTCCGTCTGGAACACCTCGGCCTTCACCGCCTCGCGGATGCGCTCGGCGATCACCCTGGCGCCCTGCGCGTCCGTCTCCGGCATGATGATGGCGAACTCCTCGCCGCCGTAGCGCGCCACGATGTCGGTGTCGCGCGCCTTGTCCCTGAGGATCTTCGCCACGCCGCGCAGCACCGCGTCGCCCGTGGGGTGGCCGTACGTGTCGTTGACGCTCTTGAAGTGATCGATGTCCGTGAGGATGACCGACAGCTTGCGCTGGTAGCGCTTGGCCTGGGCCAGCGTCTCGTCCGCCTTGCTCTGGAAAGTGCGGTGGTTGAGCAGCCCCGTGAGGCCGTCGGTGGTGGCCATGCGCTCCATCTGCTCGAACAGCTGCGCGCGCAGCACCGCCTGCGCCGCCTGGATCGCCATCACCTCCAGCATCCGCAGCACGTCCTGATCCAGCGCCTTCTTGCGAGAGCCCGCCACCAACGTGCCCAGAATGCGGTCACCCGCGGTGAGCGGGAAGATCTTCAGCGCGCCCAGGCCGCGGATCTGCGTCTCCTCGTCGAAGATGACCTGGCGATCCATGGCCTTGATGTCGCGGCCCGGCAGCGGCGCGCCGTAGCGCACCACGTTGGCCACCAGGCCGTTGTTGTCCGGGAACGCGCGGCCCTCGAGCGCCTTGCCCGACGCGGTGACGCCCGTCATCCGCGCCACGCGGTGCATCCGCTTGCCCTCCACCTCGCTCACCAGCGTCACCGCGCAGAAGTCCAGGCTGCCCAGCTGCCGCGCGCTCTCCAGCACCGCGATGAACACCTGCTCGGGGCTGCCCGCGCGGTTCAGCTCCTCGATGGCGCGGAAGAACCTGTCCTTCTCGTCCCGGCTCTTGCGGATGTAGGAGAGCACCCGCTCCACCTCCATCGCGCGCAGCACCTCGCCGGCGATGACGGTCAGCAGCCGCTCGTCCTGGTCCGTGAACGGCTCGTTCATCACCCGGTCCGCCACCAGCACGCCGCGCACCAGGCCGCCCGCCTCGAGGATGGGCACCGCCAGCACCGCGGCCACCTGCGGCGCGCCGTCATAGTAGGTGATGCCCTTGAGCCCGTTGGGCGAGTTCATCCGCACCGGAGCCTGGCGCTTGAGCACCCCGCCGATGATGCCCTCGCCCGCGTGGAAGCGCTCGCGCTGCACGCGCTCGGAGGACGAGCGGCAGTCATACAGCTTCAGGCTCCGGTCATCGGTGGTGAGCAGGAACGCCGCGCACGTGTGGGTGCGAAGGGCCGTCTCGGCGACTTCCAGGGCGGCGCCCACCGCGCCCTCGATCTCCTTCACCGAGGCGACCAGCCACTTCTCGTCCTGGTTGATGCCGCCGGTGAAGCTGTCGTTGGTGCCAGAGCTGATGAGGCGGAAGGTGCGCGCGCGCTCCTCCACCTCCTTGATGCGCTTCTGCACCGCGTCGCTCTCGGCCTGGCGGGCCACGGCCATGCGCGCCGAGAGCACCACGTGGTACAGGCCCGCGAACAGCGCCAGGAACAGCGCGTGCGTGGCGAACTCCGCCCCGTTGCCGCCGCCCGGCGCGCCCAGCGTCACCAGGCCGTCGAACACCAGCGCCACGCCCAGCAGCGTCAGCCCCGCGTTGCGCGGCAGGAACGCCACCAGGAACGCCATCAGCAGGTAGACGATGGGGAACAGCCCCGGGCCCGCGATGGCCACGATGATGAAGGCGGTGGCGATGAGCCCGCCGCCCAGCTCCAGATCGTCGCGCATCTCCACCAGCGCGCCCAGCGCGTTGCGGCGAAGGCGGCGCAGGGCCGTGAGCCCCAGCCCCACCAGCAGGAAGGTGACCAGGAACGCCTCGGTCCACCCCAGGGTGTGCAGGCCCCGGAAGCCGTTGCGCGCCAGGTGCACGAAGACCAGCAGCACGGAGGCGGCCGGAATGGAGCGCACCGCCTGACGGACGACCTTGGGCAGCAGTGGAACGGACGACAGCGCGTTCATGGCGCCTCCAGGTGGAAGACAAGCTCGCCCGGCTTGATGTAGCCGAGCTCCTCGCGAGCGGCGCGCTCGAGCGCGGCCGGCTCCTTGCGCAGGGCGTTGATCTCACGCAGCAGGCCCTCGTTCTGCTGGGCCAGGGAGCGGTTACGCTCCTGCAGCGCCTCGACGTCCTGGCGCAGCTTGAGGTAACGCCGGAAGCCCCGGGCATCGGCCACGGAGGCCAGGGAGAGCACCCCGGCCAACACCGCCGCCACCATGAGGACCTTGTTCCGCGCTGTCATGAGCCCGGGCAAGCTACCAGCCGCTACAGGCTCGGCAAGAAAACCGCTCCAGGTCTGTAGCAGTGTCCGGTACCGGGACCTGAGGGTGGCGAGCAAGCCACCCCGTGAGGTAGGGTGCGCGGCTGCCCACTTCCCCCGAGGGTTGCTTATGCTCACCTCCCAGGTGCATTCCCCCGCCACCGGCTCGCGGATTGGCCCCTGGCGCATTAGCCACCCTGTGCCAAGGGTGAGTATGAGCACGAAGAGCGGTGCTACGGGCCCGTCGTCGAGAACGGCCGGCAGCCCACCTCGGAGGAACCCTGACCGGGCGCCTGCGCTTCGTTATTGGTGGCCTGGTGGCAAGCGGTGG
>DATHBR010000100.1:0-11920 GCA_035296065.1 Myxococcaceae bacterium
ACACGACGTCCAGGGGCTTGCGCAGCAGCAGAATCTGCTGAATCACGTCCCGCGCTCCGAAGGGGGTGAGCCCTCCCTCCGAAGCAACGGCCAAGCGCCCTGCGGTGCTCACCCCGGCCGCGGACGAAGCGCCCAGGCCCCCAGGTGGGCCATCTCGTCGCACTCGGGCCCCAGGTGCGCCTCCAGGTCGGCCAGCTCCCGGTCCAGCATCTCCGCGCTCTCCGGGCGCCTGGAGGGCTCACGCTCCAGCAGCTCCATCACCAACTCGCTCAGGGCGATGGGCACCCGGGGGTTCTTCTGATGCGGGGGGGCGGGGCGCTCCCACAGGCTGTTGAGCACCGGCTTGGCGCTCTGCTCCGATGGGCGAGGCTCGGTGAGCACCTCGTAGAGCATCACCCCCACGGCGAACAGCTCGTCGGCCACCTGGAACGGGTAGCGTGCCTCGGGCTTGTTCCGGTTCTCCCGTACAAAGCGCCCCACCTGCGGGGGCTGGTAGCGCGGGGTGCCTGGGGGCGCCGGGCTGTCCGTCAGCTCCTCGACCTGGGCATGGGTGGCACACCCGAAGTCAATGAGCACCGGCTGCCCGTCGCTCTTACGCAACAGCACGTTCACCAGCTTCAGGTCCCGGTGGAAAATCCCCCTTGCCGTGCAGGTACCCCAGCACGGCGGCCAGCTTCCGGAACACGCGGATGATCTCCCGGAAGGTGGGGTGCATGCGCTTGACCCATTGGGCCAGCGTCCAGCCCACCACGTGGTCCATCACGAAGTAGGCGTGGCCCTTGCGCGGATCCCCCCACCGGCCGAACGCCAGGGGCTTAAGGATGTTCGGGTGCTCCAGCATCGTCAGGATGGACAGCTCGCGCATCATGCGAGCGTGAGTCCGCTGATCGTCGCGGCTGGCCTCGCGGCGCAGCGAGAGCTTCAGCGCGTAGCGCTGGCCGTCTCGCTCCACCAGGAACACGGCGCCAAAGCCGCCATCCCCCAGCAGCCGCACCACCTTCCACCCGTCAATCATCGTGCCCGCCGGCACCTGCTTGTCGAGCCAGAAGCGGATCATCGCTTGCCCTCCTGCTTGCGGGGCGGCAGCTTCACCTGAGGCACCCGGAGGACACGGCCATCCGCCCCGCCCACCTCGAGGACGAACTCTACCCCCGCGCCAGCGGGGGGCACCTCCGCCGTTTCCACCCACACGCGGCCCTTCGCGCCAGGGGCTACCTCCGCGGGCTCGGCCGTCACCCAATGCACGGAGACGGGCTGCCCGTCGTTACCGGTGAGCGTCGCCCCGCGAGGCGCCCACGCCTGCCCGGTGTCATTTTGGAATTCAACCTCCACCAGCACCCAGGTCTGCCCGAGATAGGCCACGCCGTTCATCACCACGAGGCTGCCCTCGCTGGCCGGTTGCGCCTGAAACGCCCGCGCCTGAATCCCCGTCGACGTGAGCAGGCCCGCGCGGAGGAAGCCGGTGGGGCTGTGAGCGCCACAGCGGGCGCGCAGCTCTTCCAGCCGCGCCTGGCAGGTCGCGTCCTGAGACTGCGCGCGCCGTGTCACCTCGATCCACGTGTCCACCTCGGAGGGGTGCGCGACAATGACGAACGCCGCGCGCCGGGGCTCTCCGTCCGCGTACAGCACGGACACCTCCATGGGCTGATCCGCCCGGGGCGGAGCGAGGGGTACAACCAGCAGCGACCGCTTGCCCACGTCCACCACGCGGACGCGGGCCTCGTCCACCCGGACGGACCCTTCGAGGATGGGCCCATCGAAGTGGAAGGTGATGCCAGCGCCCTGGGCGCCATGCACCTCGGGCACGGGCTCGGTGGGGTTGCCGGTGACAGTGAGCGAGCGCTGACGAGGGGTGGGGCCTGACGCTGGCTGCGCTCGTGCCGCCGTCCCAAGCACCAGCAGCAGCAGGGTCAGGGTTCCTGGTTGGAGCAAGGCAACAGAACCTCCTGGGTAGCACCTTACCAGCTTACGGGGGGTTGCTTCGCGGTGCCCGGCTCTCAGGGCGCGGTGAGCAGTGACCGCTCATGGGTCCCGCCAGGGGTGCGCTACGCCTTCGGCTAAGAGCAGCGCCAGTAGGGCGTAGGCCGGTTCCCACTCAGTGGGGAGTCAGCGTCGGGGACTGCAACTGCGCAAGTGGTCGATTTCACAGGGGCTGGCCTGGCCAAAGCGTATTCCGATCCACCCTGCCAGTCAGAAGTGGCCGCTTACCGGTCCTGACCAGTCAGGAGTCAGCGCCGGGCACTGCATTTGGCCAAGTACCCGTTTTTACAAGAACTGTTTTAATGGGGCCTCTACTGACCAGCCCTGCCGGTCGGCAGCGGCCATTGGCCAGCCCCAACCGGCCGACAGCAACCACTGGTGGCTTGCCGCGTCTCATAACGTCGTGGACAGTTCACTAGCGGGCCCCTGCCTTCTTTGTGACAGGGGGTGTGACGTAAAGTGCGGGTGTGCCCTTGGAATCCGCCCCGCTGCTTCAGAACCGGTTGGAAGTGCATGACCGGAAGCAGTTCGAGATCAAGCTGGAGTATCAGCCGTCGGGGGCCGACGACGAGACGCGCTACCTCGTCGAGATGTACCTGTTCCTGCCCAACAGCCTGAACATCGACGCGGAGACGTACCCCCGGGCGGACTTCTACGCGGACCTGCACAACTACGTGCGCTTCACCACGCCGGTGATGAGCCTGGAGGAGCTGCTCCACCTGGACAGCTCGCCGCTGGCGCGGCTGGAGGCGTGGCTGCGCACGGGCATGGGCACCGAGGTGGAGCTCGTCTACCAGGCCAAGCTTCTGTGCTGCATCTTCCGCGGGGCGCTGCGCCGCTTCGCCAAGCAGGTGGAGTCGCAGTGCGAGCCGCTGGCGGCCGCCGTGCTGAGCGAGAGCGCGTGCGCGACGATGAACCGCCAGGTGCTGGGCTCGCACGACGCGGTGGCTCAGGTGCTGGAGCGCTTCCGCGCGTGGACCAAGGCGGTCAACGGCCTGCGGCTGCAGGAGAAGACGCGCGCCTCGATGCGCCTGGTGGACGAGTACATGAGCCTCACGGTGGAGCAGTACTTCCGCAAGGCCGTGGCGGACATGGACGCGCTGCCGCGCTCGGGCGTCTACATCGAGCCGCGCAGGGCGCTGATGGCGGGCGTCATCCGCGAGGAGACGTACCGCAAGGACAACAAGCTGCGCAGCGTGCTGAGCCCCACCGGTGACAACGAGGAGTACATGCACCGGATCGGGTTCCTGAAGAAGTTCTGCATGAACATCCTCTTCCTGTCGGCGCGGCGGAAGCAGAAGCGCCAGGGCTGGGAAGAGGTGCTGTTCGCCATCGCCGCGGGCCTGGCGATGGCGTTCGCCACGGCGGTGGCGTTCTGGGCGCAGCTGCGCTTCACGCAGGTGAGCCTCAACTTCTTCCTCATCGCCGTGGTGGGCTACATGGTGAAGGACCGCGTCAAGGAGGGCCTGCGCCGCATCTTCAGCAAGTTCGCCGCCATGCACCTGTTCGACCGGATGGCGGAGATCGTCGAGCCGGTGACGAAGAAGTGCCTGGGCACGCTCGAGGAGCGGGTGGACTACGGGCGCACGGTGAAGGTGCCGCCCGAGATCGCCGCCCTGCGCTGCCAGGATGACTTCATCACCGTGTCCCAGGGCGAGCTCTCCGAGACGGTCATCCGCTACCAGAAGGAGATCGTCCTGGACGCGGAGCTGTTGCCGCGCACCGAGCGGGGCCTGGCCGGGGTGACGGACATCATCCGCTTCAACGTCGAGCACTTCCTGCGCGACATGGACGATCCGGAGCTGGCGCTGGAGTACGTGGACCTGGAGGACTTCTCGGTGGGCCGGGTGAAGGCGGCCAAGAGCTACCAGGTGGACGTGGCGTTCCGCTTCACCACGGATGAGGCGGACCAGGAGAAGGTCTCCGTGCAGATGGTGCGGCTGGTGCTGGACCGCAACGGCATCAAGAGGATGCTGCGCTTCGACTCGCAGTCGAGTATGCCGCCTCGTCCCCAGCCGTTCCGTACCGCCGCCTGAGCACCCCTCAAGATGAGTAGCGTTCTCGAAGACCTCATGGAGCTCCTGAAGCTGGAGCCCATCGAGGAGAATCTGTTCCGTGGCCGCAGCCAGGACCTGGGCTTCAAGCAGCTGTTCGGAGGCCAGGTGCTGGGCCAGTCGCTGTCGGCCGCCAGCCAGACGGTGGCGCCCGAGCGGCACGTGCACTCCATCCACGGCTACTTCCTGCGGCCCGGAGACGTCTCGCTGCCCGTCGTCTACACGGTGGACCGCGTGCGTGACGGTGGCAGCTTCACCACCCGGCGCGTGGTGGCCATTCAGAAGGGCCAGCCCATCTTCACGATGATGTCGTCCTTCCAGGGGCGCGAGGAGGGCAGCACCCACGAGGCGAAGATGCCTCAGGTGCCGGGGCCCGAGGGCCTGTCCTCGGACCTGGAGCTGCTGCGCCGCCACGCGCACCGCATGTCCGAGCGGGCGCGCGAGAAGTTCCTCTGCGAGAAGCCGATCGAGATGCGTCCGGTGACGTATTACGATCCGTTCGAGCCCCAGGCCTCCGAGCCCATCAAGCACGTGTGGTTCCGCGCCAACGGAGCGATGCCGGAGGATCCGCAGGTGCACAGGTACGTGCTGGCGTACGCCTCGGACTTCAACCTGCTGACCACGGCGATGCAGCCCCACGGCACCAGCTTCGTGAACCCGAAGCTGCAGATGGCGAGCCTGGATCACGCGCTGTGGTTCCACGGGGATCTGCGCGTGAACGAGTGGCTGCTGTACACGATGGACAGCCCGTGGGCGGGCAACTCGCGGGGCCTGGCGCGCGGGCAGATCTTCACCCGCGAGGGGCGCCTGATGGCCTCCGTGACGCAGGAAGGGCTGATGCGCCTGCGCACCGAGCCCTGAGCGCGGCGGGGGCTACGGCCGCTGGGGGATCTCCAGCAGCTCCACGTCGAAGACGAGCGTGGAGCCTCCCCTGATGACGGGCGGGACGCCGCGATGTCCGTAGGCGAGCTCCGCGGGGCAGATGAGCCGCGCCTTGCCGCCCACCTTCATGCGCCGCAGGCCCTCGGTCCAACACGGGATGACTTCATTGATCGCAAACGTCTCTGGCGCGCGACGGTTGTAAGAGCTGTCGAACTCCGTCCCGTCGATCAACGTGCCGCGATAGTGCACCTTCACGACGTCCCGCGAGCGGGGGGTGGCGCCCGTGCCCGCCTGCGTCTCCTGGTAGATGAGGCCCGAGTCGGTGCGCACCGCGCCCGGCTCCTGTGCGGCCTTGTCCTGGAAGGCCTTGCCCTCGGCGGAGGTAGAGGAGGTGGCGCAGGCCGACGCGAGCAGACATCCCAGGAGCACAGGGGAGGGGATTTTCATGGCCCCGAGTCTTCCACACCCCTACGCGGTCGTCCCCCTTCGTCGCGCTTCTCATAGGATGCGCCCGACGTTCAGCGAACAGGACTGGAGCGACGAGATGACGAGGGTATGGGGCTTGGCGCCATGGGCGCTGGTGGGACTCTTGCTGACGGTGGCTTCGGCCGCGCAGGCCGCGACCGAGCGCAGCACCGCGCTGATGCTGGGGAAGGTGGCGGGGTACCAGCAGGTGGAATACCTGCCCAACGGAGAGGTGAAGGCTCACTTCGAGTTCAACGATCGCGGCCGTGGGCCGGTGCTCGACTCGGTGTACCGGGTGAACGCGGATGGGACGCTGGCCTCCAGCGAGACCCGCGGCGTGGACTACATGAAGGCGGTGGTCGAGGAGCGCTATAGCGCCAAGGGCACCACGCACAGCTGGAAGAACTCGGCCGAGGATGAGCAGCGCGAGGTGGCGGGGCCGGTCTTCTACCTGAGCCTCGAGTCGACGCCCGAGGAGAGCGTGCTGATGGTTCGCGCGGCGCTCAAGGCCAAGGGGCAGCGGCTGGCGCTGTTGCCCTCGGGTGAGGTCCAGGTCAGCGCGGTGGGTGCGGCGCTGAACGTCAAGGGCAAGGCGGGCAGCCAGCGCGTGCAGCTCTACGCGATGACGGGGTTGAGCCTCACGCCCAGCTATGTGTGGCTTGATGACAAGCAGCGCTTCTTCGCCTCTGTCTCGCCGTGGTCGAAGCTGGTGCGCGAGGGCTTCGAGGAAACCACGGACCAGCTGGATGCCGCCCAGAAGCTCGAGGAGCGCCGCCTCGCGGAGGCGCGAGCGAAGTCCCTCACCACGAAGCTGGACCGGCCGCTGGCCATTACCCACGCGCGCGTCTTCGATCCGGGCACGCTCGCCGTGGAGGAGGACCAGACGGTCATCGTCACCAAGGGCCGCATCACGGCGGTGGGCCCCACGGCGAAGGTGGCGGTGCCCCAGGGCGCGCGGACGCTCGATGCGCAGGGCCGCTTCCTCATGCCGGGCCTGTGGGACATGCACGCGCACTTCACGGGAGGGGCCAGTGGCCCACTGGCCCTGGCGGGCGGCGTGACGACGGTGCGCGACCTGGCCAATGACGAGAAGGTGCTCAATGAGCTGATCACGTCGATCGAGAACGGGAAGGACCTGGGCCCGCGCGTCATCAAGGCAGGCTTCATCGATGGCCGGGGCCCCTACTCCGGGCCCACGCGCGTCTTCGCGGACAACGAGGAGGAGGCGCGCACCGCCATCGATCACTATGCGGCCAACGGCTTCGAGCAGGTGAAGATCTACAGCTCGATCAAGCCGGAGCTCGTCCCGGCCATGGTGAAGCTGGCCCACGCCAAGGGGCTGCGGCTCAGCGGACACGTGCCGGCGTTCATGACCGCGCGGCAGTTCGTCGAGGCCGGTGCGGATGAGATCCAGCACGTGAACTTCCTGCTGCTCAACTTCCTGTTCGACAAGGTGCAGGACACGCGCACCCCGGCGCGCTTCACCGCCGTGGCGGAGCACGCCGCCGCGTTGGACCTGGGCTCGCGCGAGGTGCGCGACTTCGTCACGCTGCTGCGGGAACGGGGCGTGGTGGTGGACCCGACGGTGTCCACCTTCGAGGACCTGTTCCACAACCATCCGGGGCACTGGAACGCGGGGGCGAGCGCGATCCTCGACCGGATGCCTCCCACCTGGCAGCGGGGCATTCGCTCGGGTGGAGGGGGCCTGCCGGATGTGGCCAAGCGGCCCGAGCGCTACCGCGACTCCTACCAGCGGATGATCGACTTCGTGGGGCTGCTGCACCGCGGCGGGGTGCGCGTCGTCGCGGGCACGGACGGCATCTCGGGCCTGCAGCTGGTGCGTGAGCTCGAGCTGTACGTCGCGGCCGGTATTCCTCCCAAGGAGGTGCTGCGCATCACCACGCTGGGCGGCGCCGAGGTCACCAAGCGCGAGAAGGAGTACGGGCGCGTGCTGCCCGGCTACGTCGCCGACCTCATCCTGGTGGACGGGGACCCCACGCTGTTCATCGGCGATCTGCGCAAGGTGCGCCAGGTGATCCGCGGCGACCGCCTGTACGAGAGCGCGGCGCTGTTCCGCTCGGTGGGAATCGCTCCCTGAGCGGGGCTGACCCGCGCTGGCGCCCGGGGGGGCTTTACCCCTCGGGCTGCGTCTCGGCCATCATCCGGCGGATGGGGATGATCAGCAGGCAGAGCACCACCGCCGCACCGGCGAGGAACAGCGCCGTCTGAGTGAAGAGGGCGGGCATCTCGGCGGGGTTCTTGGGGTCGACGTGGCCGCCCACCAGACCGGCGATGAGGTTGCCGAGCGCCGCGGCCATGAACCACACACCCATCATCTGGCCGGTGAACTTGCGCGGGGCCAGCTTGGTCATCGAGCTGAGGCCCACCGGGCTCAGGCACAGCTCTCCCAGGGTCTGGAAGAAGAAGCTGATGATCAGCCACCACGGAGACACCTTCACCACGCCTCCACCCTGAATCTTCTGCGCCGCGAAGATCATCACGCCGAAGCCCACCGCGGCGAACGCCAGGCCCAGGGTGAACTTCGCGGGGCTGGAGAGATCTCCCCCGCGGCGGCTGAGCGCCACCCAGAGGGCGGCGAACACGGGCGCGAAGATGATGACGAAGAACGAGTTGGCCGACTGGAGCCACAGCGTGGGCATCTCCCAGCCGAACACGGTGCGATCGGTGAAGTCCGCGGCGAACAGGTTGAGCGAGGTGGGGGCCTGCTCGAAGGCCGCCCAGAAGATGGTGGCGAAGACGAAGAGCACCAGGATGGCGACCACGCGCTTCTTCTCGGAGCCCGTCAGCCCGGCGAACGTGAACAGGTACAGGAAGTAGAGCACCGCCAGCGCGGCGATGGCCTGGCCCATGCGCTGGCCCACGGTGACGGGGTTGATGGTCAGCACTCCGGCCACTCCCAGCACCAGCAGCAGCGACAGGACGCCCAGCAATACGCCCATCACCAGCTTGACCTGCCGCTCCTGGCGCGCCTGCACGGCGGGATCCGGGTGACGGGTGGGCGCCGTGCCGAGCGAGCCCAGCCACTTGGCGCTGAGCCGGTACTGGATGAGGCCGAGGATCATTCCCAGGCCCGCGGCGCCGAAGCCGTAGTGCCAGCCCACCTTCTCACCCAGGTAGCCGGTGATCAGCGGCGCCAGCAGCGCGCCGATGTTGATGCCCATGTAGAAGATGGAGAAGCCCGCGTCCCGGCGCGCGCCGCCCTCGGGGTACAGCTCGCCCACGATGGCCGAGATGTTCGGCTTGAGCAGGCCGGTGCCCAGCACGATGAGGATGAGGCCCAGGAAGAAGACCGGCCGCCCCATGAAGTCGGACAGGCCAATGCTGATGTGCCCCGCGGCGATGAGGCACCCGCCGTACCAGATGGCGCGCTGCAGCCCCAGCAGCCGGTCCGCCACCCAGCCACCTGGCAGCGAGGCCAGGTACACCGAGGCGGCGTAGATGCCGACGATGGCGGAGGCTTCCTCACGCCGGAAGCCGAAGCCACCCTGGGTGATGGCCGCCGCCATGAAGAGCACGAGCAGCGGCCGGATGCCGTAGTACGAGAACCGCTCCCACATCTCCGTGAAGAAGAGGGTGGACAGGCCACGGGGGTGGCCGAAGAAGCGGTTGTCCAGGGGCGCGGAGGACTGAGGCGAAGTCGAGGAGCTGGGCGGTGGGTGCATGAGCGCGGGACAACTGTGCCACCCACCGCGTAGGCCCGCCAACCTCCAACGGCGCTTTTTCGGAGCCGCCGCCTCTGCCCGTTAGAACAGCGTGCGGATCTGGATCTGGCTCTGGCCGTCCTTGGGACCCGTCTTGCCGTAGTAGTTGCCCAGGAAGGTGCCGCTCGCGGTGTACGTCCCGTCCGACACGGCCCAGCCGCTGTTGTTGACGAGCGACCACGTCTGCTGGAACTGCACGGACTCACCCGCGCCCAGCACCAGCTCCTGGGGATTCGGATCGAAGCTCTTGCCGTTCGACCACGTCCACACGGCGGCGCCAGAGGCGTTCGCCACGCTGAAGTCGTACAGCTTGGCCGTGTCGAACAGCACCGTCACGGCATAGGGGGCCACGTTGGTCACCGTCAGGGTGAACACCGGCTTGTCCGTGCGGCGGTACACGCTCTTGTCGGTGCTGAAGGCCACCTGGATTGGGTCCTGCGTCGTCAGCGTGATGGCCTGCTCGCCTGTCTTGGCGCCCGACTTGCCGATGTAGCTGCCCAGCATCGTCCCGCTCACGGTGAAGGCACCGTCGAACACGCCCTGGCCGTCATTGTTGAGGAAGGTCCAGGTCTCCTGAATGGTCCACGTCGCGCCCGCCGCCAGCGTCCGCTGCGAGCCGGAGGGCGAGAAGCTCTTTCCGTTCGACCAGGTCCAGACCGTGGTGCCGTTGGCATCGCGCGCGGCGAAGTCGTACTGCTGTCCGTTGGAGAAGTTGATCACGACCGGTAGGGCGGAGGTGTTCTTCACTTGAAGCGTCATCAGCACCTGCTCGCCGCGCGTGTAATCCACCTTGTCCGCGAAGAACTGAACCTGCAAAGGGTCGGCGGCCTGCGCCTCGGAGACGGGGGCCGTCAACACGGTGAGTGCGAGGGCCAGAGCGAGAGACGAGGAGGCAGCCAACGAGGTGATGCGCATGGGGGTGTAGCTCCTTACGGTGGCAGTCAGTTGCCACTGCTCCTCCTTGTGGCTCCCCGTTTGGGTTGGATCGCGCTCGGAATTTCCAGAGCGTGGAGCCCGCCAGAAGCTTCCACTGGAGAACACGAGCGAAGCGCGAACGCCGCGTATATCCTTGGCCGCTCATGGCGTATGACGACCTGAGACACCGCATCCGTGAGGGCTGGCAGGCCACCCTCGAGGACATTCTGGCCAGGGCCCGCTCGCTCGGCTCCAAGGCCGTGCTGGCGTTCGATCTGGACTCCACGCTCTTCGACAACCGTCCCCGGCAGGCGCGAATCCTGCGCGAGTTTGGCGTCGCCAGGGGGCTGACTCCGCTGGGCGCCTGTCTGGCCAGCCACTGGGACACCGGCTGGGACATGAAGGCCGCCATGCGCAACTGTGGCCTGAGCGCCGAGCAGATCGAGGCCCACTACACCGACGCCCGCGCCTTCTGGATGGAGCGCTTCTTCACCAGCGACTACTGCGTGGACGACGTGGCCATTCAAGGCGCTACCGACTTCACCCACGCGGTGGTGGCCACCGGCGCCCAGCTGGCCTACGTGACGGGACGCCCCGAGGAGATGCGCCAGGGCACCGTGGAGGCCATGCGCCGCTCGGGCATGGCGCTGCCGGGGCAGGGGCTCGTCCACCTCATCATGAAGCCCTCGCCGCGGATGAACGATGACGCCTTCAAGCGCGACGCCCACACCCACCTGGGCACCCTGGGCCAGCTCATCGCCGCGTTCGACAACGAACCCACCCACGTCAACGACTACAAGCACAAGTTCCCCGAGGCCACCGTCATCCACCTGGCCACCGACCACTCGGGCCGCCCGGTTCAGCTCCTGGAAGGGGTCATCTCCATTCCGCACTTCCTGTTAGCGCCGTGACGCAGTGCGCCCAAGCCACACTTTGACTTTGAAGTCCCCCTGCCGCGCGCTATGAGGCGCACGGCGTTTGATCCCCCGCCGCGACAGGGCGGGCGACCTCCATGGAGGCATTTCGCGGTGGCAAGCTCCTACTCGAAGGACCTGCTGTTGACGATGTACCGGAAGATGTACCTCATCCGCCGCTTCGAAGAGCGCGCGGGCCAGGCCTATGGCCAGGGGAAGATCGCCGGGTTCTGCCACCTCTACATTGGCCAGGAGGCCGTGGCGGTAGGTGCCAACGAGGCCATCCGCCCGGATGACTACATGCTCTCGGCGTACCGGGACCATGGCCAGCCGCTGGCGCGGGGCTCGGACGCGGGCATGGTGATGGCGGAGCTGTTCGGCCGCGGCACCGGCTACAGCAAGGGCAAGGGCGGCTCGATGCACATCTTCGACATCGAGAACCACTTCTACGGTGGCTACGGCATCGTCGGCGCGCAGATTGGCCTGGCCGCGGGCATGGCCTTCGCCAGCCGCTACCGCAACGAGGACCGCATCACCGTGTGCTACTTCGGTGACGCCGCGGCCAACCAGGGCATCTTCCACGAGACGCTCAACATGGCGGTGAAGTGGAAGCTCCCCGTGCTCTACATCTGCGAGAACAACCGCTATGGCATGGGCACGGCGATTGCCCGCACCTCGGCGGTGCCGGAGATCCACAAGCGCGGCGAGGGCTTCGGCATGCGCCACGAGGCCGCCGACGGCATGGACGTGCTGAAGATGTACGAGTCGGTGAAGGACGCGGTCGCGTACATCCGCGCCGGCAATGGCCCGGTGCTGATGGAGGCCAACACCTACCGCTTCCGCGGCCACTCCATGGCCGACCCCGCCACCTACCGCACCAAGCAGGAGGTGGAGGACGAGCGCAAGAACGACCCCATCCCCCGACTTCGCGAGTACATCCTCAAGCAGAAGCTGGCGAAGGACGAGGAGTTCGAGGCCATCGAGGCCG
>DATHBR010000101.1:0-112446 GCA_035296065.1 Myxococcaceae bacterium
GCGTCCATCGCGCCTTCGGCTTTGCCGGCGCCCACCATGGTGTGCAGTTCGTCGATGAAGACGATGGTCTCGCCTTCGTCCTTGGCCAGTTCGTTGAGCACGTTCTTGAGCCGCTCCTCGAACTCGCCCCGGAACTTGGCGCCCGCGACCATGGAGCCCAGGTCCAGCACGACGAGGCGCTTGTTCTTCAGCCCCTCGGGCACGTCCCCGTCCACGATGCGCCGGGCCAGGCCCTCGACGATGGCCGTCTTGCCCACGCCCGGCTCGCCGATGAGGACCGGGTTGTTCTTCGTGCGCCGGCTGAGCACCTGGATACAGCGGCGGATCTCCTCGTCGCGGCCGATGACCGGATCCAACTTGCCCGCGCGGGCCGACTCCGTCAGATCTCGCCCGTACTTCTCCAGCGCCCGATAAGTGGCCTCGGGGTCCTGGCTGGTGACGCGGGCCGAGCCGCGCACGTCCTTGATGCCAGACAGCACCCGGTCTCTCGACACGCCCGAGGCCTTGAGCACCTCGCCCACCGCGCCCTTGTCGTGGGTGAGCGCCAGCAGCAGGTGCTCGGAGGAGACGAACTCGTCCTTGAGCCCCTTGGCCTCATCCTCCGCCTTGTCAAAAGTCTTCAGCAGCCGCTGGCTGAGCATCCCGCTCTCGCCGCCCTGCATGCGCGGCAGCTTCTGCAGCGCCTCGCCCAGCCGGCCGGCGAACAGCTTCGGGTCCGCTCCAATCTTGCGCAGGATCGGCTCGACGATGCCGTCCTTCTGCCCCATCAGGGCCGCCGCCAGATGCTCGGGCTCGTAATTCGGGTTATCCGCCCGACGAGCCAGCCCCTGGCCTTCCTGAATCGCTTCCTGCGCCTTGACCGTGAACTTGTCGAGTCTCATGAACCCAACGTAAGAGCCCCGACCCCCTTGGCAAGCAATGAGCTGTACAAGGGGGACATAATACTTCGAGCCCCCAGGAATCTCCGGACTTTCGGGGCTAAGGAGTTGCCAGGGCGGGAGTAGACCGCTATACGCCGCGCGCCTTTCTCGGGGGGCGTCCACTGGAAGCGCATGGCGGTTATCTCGTTCGTCTCGAATCCTTCCTGGGCCTGGGTCTCGTGCGGCTGGCGCGTGAAGCGCTGGTGAGCGACGGAGTGCTCGGCGGCCCGGGTGCCCTGCGCGTGTCGGTGCACCGCCGGCGCAAGCTGGTGCGCCTGGCGTACGAGCGAAGCCACGGCGCCGAGCGCCAGAGGGCCCACTGGTACAGCGAGCACCACGCGCTGGCGCGGCAGCTGTCCCGGGTGGCCAACGCCACGGTGCACGCCTACGTGTTCGATCCGGAGGCGTACGAAGAGGTGATTGCGTACGGCAACGGCCGGCGGGTGGGCGGGGACAAGCTGGTGTACGAGGACGTGGAGCTGCCCGAGGCGACCAGCGAGATGGATGACGCGGCCTTCAAGCAGATGCGCTCGCGCTGGCCGCTGGGGCACCTGGCGTACGTGTTCGGCCTCAAGCGCGAGGACCTGCTGAGGCTGCCGCGCATCACCACCAGCCTGGAGCTCCCGCTGGACGCGATGGACGGGGAGGCGCGGCTGGAGGAGCTGCTGCCCAGCCCGCAGCTGTCGCGCGTCACTCCGGACGCGGCGTAGCTACTCGGCGGGCCCGTCGTGAGCGATGACGGCCTGGCGGACGCGGTCGCTGTGGAAGTAGCGGCCGATCACCACGAAGGCCCCGGCGATGAAGAAGGTGTGGGCCAGGGCGAGCGCGGGAGGGATGTGGGGGATGAGCTGCCGCATGAGGTCCGCCGCGGGAGACTGCAGCTTCTCGAGCGGCATGCTCATGGCCTCGACGGTGGCGGCATTGGCGCGGTTGACGACGACGAGCCACTGGGCGCCATCGATGATGCGCAGCAGGGCGGCGATGATGGTGGCGCCCCCGAGCAGCCGGCGCATCCCCTCGCGCGGTAGCCCCGCGGGCCGCAGCATCCGTGCGGCCGCCACGAAGGCGAAGGCACACGTCACCGCCAGGCTGCCCAGCACCAGCGAGCGGGGCTCGCGCATGGGCTCCAGGGCGGCGGTCTGCGCGTGGACGACCTTCTCCATGCGCTGGATGAGGGCGGGATCTCCCAGGCCCGACATGCCCTGCAGCGTGTTCTCCTTGGACTGGGAGAGGTTGATGAGGCTCGAGGCCTCCATGGCCGCGTACATGCCCGTCATCCCCGAGAAGATGAGGCACAACACCGCGGCGATGCTCACGCCGCGGGGCAGGGCCGGAGGCTGACGAGCGGGAGCGCTCACCGCTTGGTTGCCTCCACGAACCGCAGGCGCAGATCCGTGAGCAGCGTGTTGAACAGCTGCTCCTCCTCGGGCGTGAGGTTGCCGCGCGTCTTCTCCCGGAGCATGGACAGCAGGTCCAGGCTCTCGCGAGCCAGCTCCAGGTTGCGCTCGACACGGCCCGTCTCGGGGTTGGCCGTGTCTCCCAGGTGGATGAGCGCGGTGGAGGCCAGACCGATGATGAAGGTGGTGAAGGCGATAGGGCCTTCGCTGCCCGCGGGGCGAGCCTCACCCCGCATCACGAAAGTCTCGCCCCGCTTCTCGTCCGTCATGGGGCCTGGGTGTCCTCGGGGGTGTCGTCGTCGGCGTCGGCGTCATCCGCCTCGTCCTCGTCCTCGTAGTCATCGTCCGCGTCGATGTCGTCGGCGTCGATGGCCGTCTCCACGGTGGCGGCCTTCTCGGCCACGTCCGGCAGGCCCTTGAGGTAGCGCTCGAGAGTCTTGTCGTCGAGCTGGCCGGTGCGCAGGTACCGCTCCATGGTGCGCTTATCGAGGAACTTCGGGTCCATCGTGTCAGCCATGTTCAAATCCTCGGAATCTCTTGGAAAAGGGCGCGCCACCTTATAGCAGAGCCACAGCCTGTCAACGCCGCCCGCCACACCCTGGAGCCGATGAACGTCCCCGCTCGCCCATTGCTTCCCCAAGGCCCTTACCTGTTATGTGACGACTCGGTGCGCCCCGAGCTGCCGCTGGCGCAGAAAGCCGCGCGGCTGCTGGCGGGTGGGGCCCGGGTGCTGCAACTGCGCATGAAGCGCACGCCGCCCCGCGAGGCCCTGGCCGCCGCGCGCGAGGTGGTGGCCGCCTGCCACCGCGCCGGCGCCCTGTGCCTGCTCAATGATCGGGTGGACCTGGCGCTGCTGTCGGGGGCGGATGGGGTGCATGTAGGAGACGAGGATCTGCCTCCCGAAGCGGCGCGAGAGCTGCTGGGGCCTGCCCGGCTGGTGGGGGTGACGGTGCGCAACGCGGCGGGGGCGAGGGCAGCGAAGGCGGCGGGAGCGGACTACGTGGGGGTGGGGCCTGTCTTCGGCACCACGACGAAGCAGGTGCCGGCGCCGGTGCTGGGGGTGGAGGCCTTCGCGGCGGTGGTGCGCGAGTGCCCGCTGCCGGTGGTGGGCATTGGCGGGGTAGGGCTCTCCAATATCGCCCAGGTGGCGGCGGCGGGGGCGCACTGCGCCGCGGTGGCGTCGGACGCGCTGCTCGCCGCGGATATCTCCGAACAGGTGCGGCGCCTGTCCGCCGCGTTTGACACGGGCCTGCGGGGGGCTAGCCTCGCGAACACTCCATGAACCATCTTCCGCGACATGGCCAGCCGCCGCGCCGGCCCAACATCGGCATTACCCCTGACCTGAGCGAGGCTGCTCCAGGTACCCCGTTCGCCCGGTATGAGCTGAAGGTGACGTATGCCGAGGCGGTGCTGCGCGCCGGAGGGCTGCCCTTCGTGCTGCCGTACACGGACGATCCCACGTGCGTGGAGGCCTACCTGGACCGCGTCTCCGGGGTGCTCGTCACCGGAGGGGCGTTCGACATTCCGCCCGAGGCCTACGGCGAGACGGCGCGCGAGGGCATGGGGCCGCTGAAGGAGGGCCGCACCGCGTTCGAGACGGCGCTGATGCGCGCGGCGCTCAAGCGCAACATGCCGGTGCTGGGCATCTGCGGCGGCATGCAGCTGCTCAACGTGCTGCAGGGAGGCACGCTGTTTCAGGACATCGGCCGCGAGGTGCCCGAGGCCCGCGAGCACGAGCAGAAGCACGACCGCACCCAGCCGCAGCACCCGGTGGACGTGAAGGACAACACGCTGCTGGCGGAGGCGGTGGGCAAGGGCCAGCTGATGGTCAACTCCACGCACCACCAGGCGGTGAAGAAGGTGGGCAACCAGATGGTGGCCAGCGCCACCTCGCCGGATGGCGTCATCGAGGCCATCGAGTCCACCGCGCACGCCTTCGCGCTGGGCGTGCAGTGGCACCCGGAGTACATGCTCAACAACCTGCCGGTGCACGCGGGCGTCTACAAGGTGTTCGTCCACAAGGCGCGTGACTACCGGCGGTGAGCGCTCCTCCTCGCGTGTTGCTGCTGGCGGGCCATGAGCCCACGGGCCGCGCGGGCCTGCTGGCGGATGCGGCCACCGTGCGCGCGCTGGGAGGCGCCGCGGTGGCGGTGCCCACGGCGCAGACGGCGCAGGGCACCACCACGTTTCTCTGGCAGGCCACGCCCACGCGGCTGCTGCGCGCGCAGGTGGCGGCGGCGCGCGAGCTGGGGCCCGTGCACGCGGTGAAGCTGGGCATGGTGCCGGATGCGGCGCGGCTGAAGGCCCTGAGCCAGGCGCTGAGCGGCACCGAGGCCTGGTGGGTGGTGGATCCGGTGGTCCGCACCTCCCGGGGCCAGCTGCTGTCCCGGCTCACGGTGCGGCACTACCTGGGGCTGGCGGGCCCGAAGGTGGTGCTCACCCCCAACCTGGAGGAGGCCGCCTGGCTGCTGGGGCTGCCCGCGGTGCGCACGGTGGAGGAGGCGGCTGACGCGGGCCAGGCGCTGGTGGCCCGGGGCTTTGGCGCGGTGCTGGTGAAGGGCGGCCACCGGGCGCGCGGCGCGGTGGACGTGCTGTGCCTGCCAGGGCGCACCCGGCTGCTCGAGGGCCAGCGCCTGCGCCGGCACCCGGGGCTTCGGGGCACGGGCTGCAGGCTGGGCTCGGCGCTCGCGGTGGAGCTGGGGCGCGGGCGCCCGGTGGAGGCCGCCGCGCGGCGGGCCAAGGCGTACGTGGCAGGCTACCTGCGCACGGCAGTGGGGTAGGGCAGGGCACGCAAGCCTCGCCGGACACCGGGAAACCTGGCACGGTGCAATGGTTGGGAGCTGGCCCCGTATCCAGAGTGAGGTGGATCGGGACTCCTCCCCTGACGCGGTAGCTACCTTTCTGCGAGTGCCATGCGCCTGATCTTGAACATCCTGTGGGTTGTGCTCGGCGGCGGCTTCATCATCGCCATCGAGTACCTGATCGGTGGGCTGTTGCTGTGCCTCACCGTCATCGGCATTCCTTTTGGCCTTCAGTGCTTCAAGCTGGCGGGGCTGGGGCTGCTGCCCTTCGGCAAGGACATCAGCGATGCGCCAGGCGGTAGCGCCGTGGGCTGCATCCTCAACGTGTTCTGGATCCTGGTGGCCGGAATCTGGATCTTCCTCAGCCACCTGGCGCTCGCGCTGCCGCTGGCGATCTCCATCATCGGCATCCCGTTCGCCATCCAGCACGTGAAGCTGGCCATGCTGGCCCTGGCGCCGTTCGGCAAGCAGGTGCGCGAGCTGCCGTAAGGGCTCGCGCGGCTACTGGAAGTCGCCCCGGGCGCGGCTCTCGAACCGGGTGAACTCCGAGAGGAACACCAGCGGAACCGAGCCAATGGGGCCGTTACGCTGCTTGGCCACGATCAGCTCCACGGGGATGGCGGTGTTCGTGCGCTCGCCGCCGCCGCCCCCCTCCGCGCCTTCTTCTGGCTCCTCGCGGTGGATGAACATCACCACGTCCGCGTCCTGCTCGATGGAGCCGGACTCACGCAGATCGCTGAGCATGGGCTGGCCGCCCTTGCGCTCTTCCACCTTACGGTTGAGCTGAGACAGGGCGATGACGGGCACCTCCAGCTCCTTGGCCAACTGCTTGAGGCTGCGGGAGATCTCGCTCACCTCGAGCTGGCGGCTCTCCACCTTGCCCTTCTGGTGCATCAACTGCAGGTAGTCGATGACGATCAGCGACAGCCGCGGATCCTTCTGCTTGAGCCGCCGTGCCTTGGCGCGCAAGTCGAACGGCGACAGGCCGCCCGAGTCGTCGATGTAGATGGGGGCGTTGTAGAGCGTGCCGGCCATCTCCTGGAACTTCTCCTCATCGTGCGGGGTGAGTCGGCCGCCGCGCAGCTTCTTCATGTCCACCCGCGCGCTGGAGGCCAACAGGCGCATCAACAGCTGATCGGCGGGCATTTCCAGGCTGAAGATCGCCACCGCCTTCGGATCCTCCTTGTTCAAGGCCGCGTGCATGGCGATGTTCATCGCCAGCGACGTCTTTCCGATGCCGGGGCGCGCCGCCAGGATGATGAGCTCGCCGGCGTGCAGGCCTGTCAGCTGCATGTCCAGGTCCACATAGCCGGTGGAAAGCCCCGTCACGCCCGAGGACGAGGCCTTCATCTTGTCGAGCAGATCGAGCGTCTGCTCCATCAGGTCGCTGACGGCCCGGAGATCGCCCTCGCGGCGGTTCTCGGCCAGGGCGAACAGCCGGCGCTCGGACTCATCGAGGATGACCTCGACGTCGCCCGTCTCCTGGCTGGCCATCTCGACGATTTCCCGGCCCACCGCGACCAGCCGCCGCCGCAGCGCCTGATCCTTGACGATGTTGGCGTACTGCACGGCGTTGTGGGCCATGGGCACGCCCTGGTCCAGCGCCATCAGGTACGCGGGGCCTCCCACGGTGACGAGGTGGCCCATCACCTTGAGCTCCTCCGACAGCGTCAGGTGATCTACCTGGCGCTGGGTGGAGTCCAGCTTGAGCATCGCGGCGAAAATTGCCGCATGAGCGGGGCTGGAGAAGTCGTCCGGGTGGACGGCCTCCGCCACACTGGCGATCAGCGTGTTGTCGGCCAGCACTGCGCCGAGCACCGCACGCTCCGCGGCGAGATCCTCGTGGACCCGCCGGCCTTCCCGACCATCGAGGACGTTCGACATGGACTGGACTCACTTTACAGGGAGGGCTGACATGGGTGAATCCGCCCCCTGTGTGGGTCGGCCCCCTGCCTGCACAGAGCCTGCTCCGGGCCGGGACGCAGCGCAAAAAAGAAGGCCGCCCGGGGGATGTACCCGGACGGCCTGAATTCAAAGGTGGGACTTCGCGCTACTCGGCGACGACGTCCACCTTGATCTTCGCCACCACGTCGCGGTGAAGCCGCAGCTCCACCTCGTGGTTGCCCACCGTCTTGATGGGCTCGGCCAGGTGCAGCCCGCGGCGGTCCACCTGCTGGCCCGCGGCGGCCAGCGCCTCGGCGATGTCCAGCGCGGTGACGGAGCCGAACAGCTTGTCCTGCTCACCCACCTTGCGCTTGATGGTGACCTTGACGGCGCCCAGCTTCTTGGCCTGCTCCTCGGCGGCGCCCTTGAGCTTGGCGTTGCGCGCGGTGATGACGCCCTTCTCGTGCTCCAGCTGGCGGATGTTCTGCTCGTTGGCGAGCACCGCCTTCTTGCGCGGAAGCAGGAAGTTGCGGCCGAAGCCGTCCTTCACGGTGACGAGCTCCCCGGACTTGCCGAGGCCGTCGATGTCCTCTCGAAGAATGACCTTCATGTGAATTTCTCCGAAGGGCCGGGACTAGCCGACCATCGCGTTGTAGGGGAGGAGCGCCAGGCCGCGGGCGCGCTTGATGGCCACCGCCACCTCGCGCTGGTGCTTGGCGCAGTTACCGGAGATGCGGCGGGGAATGATCTTGCCGCGCTCCGTGACGAAGTACTTCAGGGTCGCCTGATCCTTGAAGTCCACCTTGGCGTTCTTCTCGGCGCAGAAGCGGCAGACCTTCTTGCGGCCAAAGCCGCGTCCGCCGCGCTTGTCGTCGTCCATGCCGCCGCCGCGATCATCACGGCCGCCGCCGCGGTCATCACGGCCACCGCGATCGCCGCGATCACCACCGCCGAAGCCGCCGCGGTCACCGCCGCCAAAGCCGCCACCGCGGTTGCCGCCACCACCAAACCCGCCGCCAGAAGCGCGGGCGCCCCCCGAGGGAGCCGTCTTGTTATCCGTACCGTTCATGAGCGTTCTTGTCCTCGAACTCGATTAAGTCCGTGGAAGACCGGGGGGCCCTCAGGCCTCCTCGGCAGCCTCCTCCTCGGTGTCGACAACCTCGTCCGCCACTTCAGCGCGGAAACCCTCGCGCTCCGGAGCGGCGCCAGGACGCGTCTCATCGACGTCGCCGGCCATCTTCACGTCCTCGAGCACCGGACGCGACTCGGGGTCCACCTCGTCCGCGATCTTCACGGACAGGTAGCGCGTCACCTCGTCGATGTTGCGAAGGTTGCGCTCCACCTCGGCCACCAGCTTCGAGTTACCCAGGAAGTGGGTGTGCACGTAGATGGCGCGAGGCTGCTTGCCCACGGGGTACAGGGTCTTCTTCTTCCCCCACACCGTGAAGCGGATAACCTTGCCACCCTCGCGGCTGACGATGCCGCGGACGCGCTCCTTGATGCGGTCCACGTTGTCGTCGGTCAGCTCGGGCTTGACCAGGAAGATGGTCTCATACTCACGAAGCCGCACCGCGGCCTGTGTCTCAGCCATGTTTCTCTCCCCTTGGGGTCGAGTGCCCTCCGGCCAATCCGGAGAGCGGGGAAACGGATGTGCGGCCTTTCAAAGGCCGTACTCCGGGGACAGGAAGCCTGCGCGCCTGTCACCATCGCGCTTCGTCCCGTGCGAACCAACACGGGAAGATGGAAAAGAACATCCCCACTACCACCTGATAGCGGGGAGGGGCCTTCTACGAGGGGGCTTACCCCAAGTCAAGGCGATAGGCGGCTCGGCTCCAGGGCAGAGCGCGAGCCAGGGCCCGTGTGGCTGCCTGCCCACGGAGCCGCTGGCGCGGCAATGGCGTGGGTTATCCCACCCGTCGGCACCGGCCCATCACATCCGGCCCCTTCGGACTCAAGCGCTGGCTGAGAGGCGCTGAAGCCTCCCCATTGCTCCGAGGGTCCCCTCATGTCCGTCTCCAAGCGTTCTTCCTCCTCCAGCTCTCAGCCCCGCTCCAGGCGCCAGCGCTCCCAGCCGCCCGTGGGGGCCGAGGCCGTTGGCCTGCAGCTTCCCCCCGGCATCGCCCAGAAGCTGACCGCTATCCGGCTGAACACCGCCGACTCGGCCCGGGACGAGGTGCGCGGGCTGGGACTACAGCGCGCCCAGCTGGTTCCCAGCGTGGACACGCTCTTCCAGTCCTCGCAGGTGCGGGCGCTCAACTTCACCCGTGGGGTGATCGCCAACTGGCGCGATGAGGCCGAGGGCGAGCAGGAGTCCGAGCCGCTGATCGCATGGGCTCGCCAGGCCGGGCCCCAGCAGCGGCAGCTGATGAGCCGTGCCTTCCGCCTGCAGGGCAAGGGGGCGCTCGTCATTCACAACATCGGCGGCATGGCGAAGGCGGATGCCCGGGCCTTCATGAAGGACTACTTCGACGCGGGCGGTGACCTGGACGACGTGGCGGAGTGGTTTCAGCGGGCCGGCCAGGTGCTGCGCACCGAGCGCGCCCAGGTCCCGGGCGCCGAGTTCTTCGGCAAGATCGTCGACTGGTTCAAGGGCGCGGTGAAGACGGTGGGCGATGCGCTGGCGGCGGCCGGCAAGGCGCTGGCCGATGCGGTGGGCAAGGTCGTCAGCTGGACCGTGGACAAGATCACCGACTTCGTCGAGGGGCTGATCGCCGCGGGCCGGCGGATTGGAGAGCTCCTCGCCGAGGCGGCGAAGAAGGGCGCGGCCGTGCTGCGCAAGTTCGTGCGCGGCGTGCTGGACGCGGGCCGCTCGCTGACGGAGGTGCTGGCCTGGGCGGCCACGCAGGTGGCCCACACCGTCAAGGAGGTGGTGGACGAGGTGCTCAAGGCGGGCCGGCGCGTGGCGCAGATCCTCTCGGCGGTGGCCCACCAGGTGGCCTCCGTCATTCAGGCCACGGCGCGGGCGCTGGCGCAGCTGGGCCGGCAGGCGCGGGAGATCATCGACGGGGCGGTGAGCCTGGCGGCGACAGCCCTGGAGCACGTCTTCCGGGGGCTGCAGCAGGCGGGCAAGGCGCTGGCCGAGCTGGCCCGGAACATTGCCCACCTGGCCGGGCAGACGCTGAAGCGGATGGCCGAGGGCCTCTATCGCGCCTTCCGCACCGCGGCGGACATCCTGGTTGCCTTCGTGGGGGATCAGCTGAGCACCGTGCGCATGGTGCTCGAGGGGCTGCTGGCGGCGGGGCTCCAGCTGGGCCAGGCGGTGGCGGACATCGTCCTCCACGTGGCCGAGCAGTTCCGAAAGGGCTTCTTCGAGGGGCTGATCGCCCTGGGCAAGAGCCCCCTGCTCATCATGAAGGCGGCGCTGGAGACGGCCGGGGGCGTGGCGGGCCTGGCCCTGGCCACGCTGCTGGATGTGCTGGGCGGCCACCGCGCGCTCACGGCCGAGGAGAGGCGCCAGGCTCGGCGGGTATTCGGCGACACGATTGACCTGAACCGGGTGAAGGTCGCCGTGGCCTCGCTGCCGGCGGACCTCGTCCACCTGGTGAACGACGGGCGGCCCTTCACGACGATGTACGTCATCAACTTCGCCTCGTCGGACATCATCGACATGAAGACGCTGATCCACGAGCTGGGGCACGTGTGGCAGGGCGTCACGAAAGGCCCGGTGTACATGGTGCAGGCCATCGAGGCGCAGCTGGGCAGCGAGGGCTACACGGTGACCAACGCCATGCTGCGCGACCGCGGCAATGATCTGAAGAAGTTCAACCGCGAGCAGCAGGCCGTCATCGCCGAGGAGTTCTGGTACGAGGAGTTCGGCCAGCACGAGGCGGCGTACCGGAACCTGCCCAGCGACGGGCTGGATGTGGCGCTGCTGCGGCCCTACGCCCAGCAGCTCAAGTCCACCCAGCCGATCGTGAGCTTCCCGGTGCCGCGGCTGCCGATTCCGGGGCTGCCGACGATCAAGCTGCCGGGGATGTCGCCCATCCGGGCTCCGGCCCTCGAGGCGGCGCGTGTGGCGCGCAAGCCCTCCTCGCGGGGCAAGGCGGCGCGCAGGTCCACGCGCCGGCCCCGCTAAGGCGTGAGGCTCACGGGCGAGGGGCTCAGCGGGTCACCGTCACCTGAACACTGGTGCCGAAAGCCTGGTTACCCGCTGGATCCCACGCCCGCGGCTTCACGGTGTGGGTGCCCGTTGCCGCCTTCGACGTGTCCCAGCTCCAGGTGAATGGCTCCGTGGTGTCAGTGCCCAGCAGCGTGCTGCCCAGGTAGAAGTCCACCTTGGTGACGACACCCCCGTTGTCCGACGCGGTGGCCTGCAGCGGCACCACCCCGGAGACTGTCGCGCTATTGATCGGTGAGGTGATGGCGCTCGTGGGAGGGGTGAAGTCGTTGTCGAACGTCACGCTCACCGCCGTCGAGGTGGTGAGGTTGTTCCAGCTGTCATACGCCCTGGCGGTGATCGGCCTGGTGCCATTGGACTGCAGGCGGGTGTTGTAGCCGAGGCTGAAAGGGGCCGAGGTGTCGGTGCCCACGTTGGTGCTGCCCACGTAGAAGATCACGTGAGAGATGCCCGCGGGGTCGCTGGCCTCGGCCGTGAGGGTCACCGTTCCGCTCACCTTATCGCCCGCGGAGGGCGTGACGACCGCCACGGTGGGGCCGGTGAGATCGTTGTCGAAAGTCACGCTCACCGCCGCCGAGGTGGCCTGGTTGTTCGAGCTGTCGAAGGCCCGGGCGGTGATCGACTTGGCGCCATTGGTCTGCAAGCGGGTGTTGTAGTTGACGCTGAAGGGAGCCGAGGTGTCAGTGCCCACGTTGATCGTGCCCACGTAGAAGACGACGTGGGAGACGGCCCGATCGTCGCTCACGTCGGCCGAGATCGTCACCGTGCCGATCACCGCCTGCCCCGTGTAGGGCGTGGCGAGCGCCACCGCGGGCGGGGTGATGTCGTTATCGACGGTCACCGTTCGATCCACGGTGGCCACGTTGCCCGCCGCGTCATAGGCCTTCAGGGTGAGGGTGCGCGCCCCATTGGGCCCCTGCCTCGTGTTCCAGGTGAAGGAGTAGGGCGCGGAGGTGTCACTGCCCAGCCTCGAGGCGCCCTCGTACAGCTCCAGCCGGGTGACGGCCACGTTGTCGCTGGCCGTCGCCGACACGGTCACCGTGCCCAGCGCGGTGGCGCCGTCCGCGGGGGCCGAGAAGGCCACCGTGGGCGCCGTGAGATCATTGGAGAGCGTCACGTTCACCGCCGCCGAGCGGCTCACGTTCCCCGCGGCGTCATAGGCCCGCGCCGTCAACGCCTGGGGACCGTTGCCCGCCTGCCGCGTATTCCACGAGAGGCTGAAGGGCGCCGTGGTGTCGGTGCCCTGCAGCGCGGTGCCCGCATAGAACTCGACGCGGGAGACGCCAAAGTCGTCACTCGCCGCCGCCGACAGGGTGACGGTGCCGCTCAGCGTCGCTCCCGCGGCGGGCGCCGTCAGCGTGACGCTGGGCGCCTGGGTGTCCGGCTCGTGGCTCACGTAGAAGACCAGATCGTCGTGGTCGCTCATGCCGCCAGTGGTGCAGGGGCCGGACACGCCGCCATTGCGGTAGACGCCCCGGATCGCCTGCAGGTTGGCGCCCGAGGGCAGCACGAAGGTGGTGCCCAGCGAGTTGGGGCCGAGGTCCGCGGGCCGCAGCGTCGCGATGTGCGTCCACACCGGGGCCAGCGCATCCGCCGCCGAGTACAGCTCCAGCCGATCGAACGAGACATCGATGCCGCCCCAGACGATGGCCTGGATGCGCACCTGCTTGCCCGCGGCCAGCACGGTGCCGTCATCCCGGTACACCTTGAGCATGTCGAGCGAGGGATCGAGCTGGTACTGGCCCTCCGCGCCGTCAGCGCAGGAGCCGCTCAGGGTGTTGGGCGCATGGGGCTCGGGGCCCAGGGGGCCGCGGCCGGTCAGCAGGTCCACCGAGTCGCACTGGCTGCTCGGCTCGGCGCATACCGGGGCCCCCAGCACCGCGTCATAGGCCGCCTTGCCCGCGTTCTGGACGTTGACGGTGACGGAGGAAACCTGGCTGTTACAGCTCGCATCGAAGGCCCGGGCGCTCACGGTGTGCGAGCCGTTGCCCACGTTGTTGGTGTCCCAGTTCAGCTCGTAGGGGGGCGTCGTGTCGGTGCCCAGCGGCAGCGCGCCCGCGTAGAACTCCACCCGGGTGACGGCCACGTCGTCGGACGCGAGGGCCGAGAGCTTCACCACCCGGGTGAGCGTGGCGCCGGCCTCCGGGGCGGTGAGCGTCACCTGGGGCGCCAGGTCGCCGGGCGTGCCCATGCAGGTGGTGTGCAGCAGCACGTTGGGCGAGCCGTTGCCGGGATCCACGATGGCTCCGCGCGTGGAGCGGGCGACGAGCTGCTCGTTCACCTCGGCCTGCAGCGCGTGGGGGTAGGCTTCCAGGTAGAGCGCCGCGGCGCCGGCCACGTGCGGGGCGGCCATGGAGGTGCCGCTGATGGTGCTGGTGGCCCTGTCGCCCGTGTACCAGGCTGAGACGATGTCATTGCCAGGCGCGAACAGGTCCAGGCACGTGCCGAAGTTGGAGAAGTAGGCCCGGGTGTCGAAGTAGTCCGTGGCGCCCACGGTCAGCGCCTGCGGCAGGCGCGCGGGCGACTTCTGGCAGGCATCCACGGCCGAGTTGCCCGCGGCGATGATGTAGGTGATGCCCATGGCGCTGGACTGCGCCACCGCGTCATCGAGCGCCTGGACCGCGTCGGCGCCCAGGCTCATGTTGGCCACCGCCGGCTTGACGTGATTGGCGGTGACCCAGTCGATGCCCGCCAGCACCTGCTCCAGGGTGCCCTGGCCCTCGCAGGAGATGACGCGCACCGGGTGGATCGTCACGCCCTTGGCCACGCCGTACGTGGTGCCGCCCACCGTGCCGGCCACGTGGGTGCCGTGGCCATTGCAGTCCGAGGTGCCCCGCCCATCACCCACGGCGTCGAAGCCTGGGCCCATTCGGCCGGTGAACTCGGCGTGAGTGCCCCGCACGCCCGTGTCGAGGATGTACACGTGCACACCCTGGCCCGTGTGGTTGTAGGTGTAGAGATTGTCTACCGGCAGGTCGCGCTGGTCCACGCGGTCCAGGCCCCAGGTGGGGTTGAGCTGGGTGGCATTGAGGGTGAGCACGTGGTCCGGCTCGATGTAGCGGACGCGACGATCCTGGCTCATGCGCCGCGCCTGGGCCTCCGACAGGGACACGGAGAAGGCCTTGAGCGCGTGCGCGTACACGCGCCCCACGCTGCCGCCGTGCTCCTGAGTCAACCGCTGGGCGGCGCGGTTCACCTCCACCGCCGAGGCCCGGAGGCCGCGTTCCACCGCCTCATCGAAGACGACGATGTAGCGGCCTGGCAGGGCGTTGGGGCCTCCGCGGCGCAGCTTGCCGGCCGCGGGAGGCTTCGCTCCCAGGGCCTGGGCTTGCGCGCCGGGCTCCACGCCAGGCAGAGCGCCGCGTTCGGGACGCTCTCCGCAGGACAACACGCCACACACTGCCAACAGCATGAGGGGGGTTCGCAGCGACGTGAGCATCGACTTCCTCCGTTTCGCTCGTGCGCCATGGCCTCGAGGGGGGAGGAAATGATGACAGACACCCTCACCGGGCGTACAGCCCCCATGGGTAGTGTGGCCCTGCGCTGTCCTGTAGTGATACGCTCTGAGTTGAATTTACCCCAGGAGTAGGGTCGGCTCTTCCGGCTCAGGCCTTGCGGTTGAAGCGGTTCATGGCCGTGGCCAGCCCCTCGCGGGCCCACGTCTCCACCATGTCCGAGGCCCGGCCGATGAACTCCTCCAGCTGGCGCCGCTCCCCATCATCGAAGTTGGAGAGCACGTAGCCCGCCACGCGCTCCTTGGCGTTGGGCCCCTCGGGCTTGCCAATGCCGAAGCGCAGCCGGATGAAGCCGTCGGCTCCCAGGCTCTGCACCGAGCTCTTCAGCCCGTTGTGGCCGCCGGTGCCTCCGCCCGCCTTCAGCTGCAGCCGCCCGAACGGCAGATCCAGCTCGTCGTGGATGACCAGGATGTCCTCCACCGCCACCTTGTAGAAGCGCGCCGCCTCCGACAGCGAGCGCCCCGACAGGTTCATGTACGTCTGCGGCTCGACGAACAGAATGCGCTCGCCTCCCAGCGTGCCCTGGCCCACCCGCGCCTGGAACTTCTCCTGGTTGAGCTCCCCTCGAGCCCGGGGCAGCAGCGCCTCCACCACCATGAAGCCGATGTTGTGACGGTGCCGCTCGTACTCGCGCCCGGGGTTGCCCAGCCCGCAGATGAGCTTCATCGGAGCCTCCTCAAAAAAAACGGGGCCGGCCCCTGAGAGGCCAGCCCCGCGCCGGACGAGCCGGACCGAAAGCCTACTTCTTCGCCGCCGCCTTGGGCTGGGCCGCCGCCGCCTTGGCATCGCCCGCCTTGGCGTCGCCCGCCTTGGCCTCGCCCGCCTTGGCGCCCGCCGCCGGAGCCGCCGCCGCCGGAGCCAGCGCAGCCGCCGCGGCCGCCGAAGCCGCCACGCCCGCGTCCTCGCGCTCGGGCGCGGAGACGGTGGCCAGGGTGTAGTTGACGTTCGTCTTCACCGACACGCCCTCGGGCAGCTTGATGTCGTTGATGTGCAGCGCGGTGGCGATCTTCAGCGGGGTGACGTCCGCCTCGATGCGCTCCGGGATGGCCGCGGGCAGCGCCCACACCTCGAGCTCGCGGCGAATCTGGGTGAGCAGACCGCCGTCCGCGGTGCCCACGGCCTTGCCGACGAGCACCAGCGGCACGTTCACCTTCACGGGCTCCTTCTCCGTCACGGCGATGAAGTCCGCGTGCAGGATCTCGCGGGTGACGGGATCCTGCTGGTAGTCCTTCAGCAGCACCTGGTGCGAGTCCTCGCCCGTCTTCAGGGTGATGAGGGTGTTGAGCTTGTGCGGGGTGTTGATGGACTGGCGGATGGACTTGGGGTCCAGCGCCACGTGCACCGGCGCCTTCAGGTGCTTGCCGTAGACGACCGCGGGCACCAGGCCCTGGGCACGCAGCTTGCGGGCCGCGCCCTTGCCGGCGCCTTCACGGGACTTCGCTTCGAGAGAGCTCTTGTCGACTGCCATGGGAAATGCCTCGGAATAGGACTGCGAGTAGCCAGCCGGCCCCCTGGCGCCCCGCGGCATCCCACCCCAATGGTGGGCCCCGAAGACGGCGCCTGATGAAGAGACCGGTGGACTGGGGTGGCACATGCCAGCCAGCGGGCGCGGAGTCAAGCCGCCCGCCAGCCAGGCGCGCGTCTAGACGAACAGCGAGCTGAGCGAGTCAGCCCGGTGAATGCGGGCAATGGCCTCGCCAAACAGCCGCTCGGTGGTGAGCACCCGGATCTTCGCGTTCGCCTGGGCGGCGGGCGACAGGGGCACCGTGTCGGTGAACACCACCTCGGTCATCACCGACTCCTGGATGCGCTGAATGGCCGGCCCGGAGAGGATGGGGTGCACCGCGTACGCCATCACCGAGCGCGCGCCCTTCTCCTTGAGCGCCGCGGCCGCCGAGGCCAGCGTGCCCGCGGTGTCCACCATGTCGTCGATCAGCACCGCGTCCTTGCCGTTCACGTCGCCGATGATGTTCATCACCTCGGACGAGTTGGGGCGAGGGCGCCGCTTGTCGATGATGGCCAGGCTCGTGTTCAGCCGCTTGGAATACGCCCGCGCGCGCTCCACACCGCCCGCGTCCGGCGAGACGATCACCATCTCCTCGGTGTCCGGGAAGCGCTTGCGCATGTCCTCGAGGAACACCGGCGAGCCGTACAGGTGGTCCGAGGGGATGTTGAAGAAGCCCTGGATCTGCCCCGCGTGCATGTCCATGGACACCACCCGCGTGGCCCCCGCCACCTCCAGCAGATCCGCGATCAGCTTGGCGGTGATGGGCGTGCGCGGCGCCACCTTCCGGTCCTGCCGCGCATACCCGTAGTAGGGGATGACGGCGTTGATCGACGCGGCGCTCGCCCGCTTCAGCGCGTCGCAGAAGATGAGCAGCTCCATCAGGTGATCATTGGCCGGCGGGCACGTGGACTGGACGATGTACACGTCGTGCCCGCGCACGTTCTCGCCGATCTCGACCTGGATCTCTCCGTCCGAGAAGCGGCCCACCTGGGCTTTGCCCAGGGGACGCTTGAGGTAGTCGCAGATCCGGTGGGCCAGCCCTGGATTCGAGCTGCCCGAGAACACCTTGAAGTCGCGCGCGTGCTGCATGCGGGCGCTACTAGCGTGCCCGCGCCCGCAAGGGAAGCGACTTAGTCAGCCTCGGCCGACATCAGGGTATTGGAGACAACAAGCCCATTCTGGGTCTGCCGCTCGTACTCGGAGAGGATCACCCGCTCCATCTCCGTGCGCGTGTCCGCGTTGAGCGGGTGCGCGATATCCTTGTAAGTCCCGTCCTTGCGCTTCTTCGCCGGCATCGCGATGAAGAGCCCGGACGCGCCGTGGATGACCTTCAAATCCCGGATGACGAAGCAGTGATCCAGGGTGATCGTCACATAGGCCTTGAGCTTGTCCTCTGCGACGGGAAACACCCGGACGTCGGTGATGTTCATGTTGGCCCCCCACCAGAACCCGAAAGAGCGGTGTTGGCGGGAAGCCTGGGTCAGAGCGCCACCTAAAATCAAGCCCCTCGCACTCAGGACGTTACACGTCTGTCAGATAAGGTGGGGCCAGTGGTGCAGCATATGCGTCAAGAAGGCCAGGTGGTACACGTTGATGACGGCGTAGATGACCGCCCCGGCCCGGATGGCCAGCACGCTGGCGCGCATAGCGCGGTGCAGGCACAGCAGCGTCAGCCCCGCGTTCACGATGATGAGCTTGGCCACCATGAAGAGCATGGGGGAGAACTCATAGGCCTCGCGCATCAGCGGGTTGAGCTCCTCGGCCACGTCCAGCTGGAGAAAAGTCAGCGTGAAGAGCCCATCCAATAGGTTGAGCACCAGCAGGGCCACCGAGGCCGGCGACATATAGAAGGAACCCAGAACCGGCCAGAACCCCCGTCCCTGCGGCTGTATCGTCGCTGCCACCTTCCACCTCCCCCGAAGTCGTTGCTGCGCCTACCCTATTCAAGAGCCTTGCCAGCCCCGTGGGGCTCCCCGGCGAGGGCAGGCGGGCAGGCATGGCGGGCGGGGCGGGGGGACGTGGGAAGACGGATCAGAGGATCACGCGGGCATTGACTCTCCAGGGGGGGTAACCGAGTATCCGCGCGCCCCCGGACCCTGCGGACGAGGGTCATCCCGTGCACCAATTCCCCAAAGATATCGGGTGGATAGAGGTCATCTGCGGCTCGATGTTCTCCGGTAAGACGGAGGAACTGATCCGCCGCGTCAAGCGCGCCATGTACGGCAAGCAGCCTGTCCAGGTCTTCAAGCCGAAGCTGGACGTGCGCTACGACGAGGCGCAGGTGGTGAGCCACTCGCAGCACAAGTTGACGTCCACCCCGATCGAACGGGCTGAAGAAATTTTCTACCACCTGTCCAATGAGACACAGGTAGTCGGTATCGACGAGGTGCAGTTCTTCGGACCCGAGGTGGTGCAGGTGTGCGAGGCGCTGGCGGCCAAGGGGCTGCGCGTCATCTGCGCGGGGCTGGATCAGGACTACCAGGGCCGGCCCTTCGAGCCGATGCCGCAGCTGTTGGCGGTGGCCGAGTACGTGACGAAGGAGCTGGCCATCTGCGTGGTGTGCGGTAACCCCGCCAACCGCTCGCAGCGGCTGGTGTCCAGCGGCGAGCGCGTGGTGGTGGGCGCCGCGGGGGCCTACGAGGCGCGGTGCCGCAAGTGCCATGTGGCCGAGCCCACCCAGGCCACTCCGCCGCAGACACTGAAGCTGTTCGACTGAACCGAGGAGTTCGTTCGATGCGCGATACTCTCTATGCGAACGTGCCGTGGAAGCTGAACGAGATGTCCCACCGGTATGGCGCGCAGGTGCACCTGGTGGGAAATCCTTTTCTCCTCTCGCAGCTGGCGACGCTGTGCGCCAAGGGCACGGTGCAGCCCCAGATCAACAGACTCGTGGAATTGCTTTATGCGGATCTGGTGAAGGTGGTGATCAACTCCGAGTTCCCCCGGAAGATGGTGGCGCTGCCCACGCGCATGGTGGACTCGACGCCGCAGGGAATTTTTCAGGGCGAGGTGATTGATCCGCACACGCGCGTGGTGACGGTGAACATCGCCCGGGCGGGCACGCTGCCGTCGCAGGTGACGTACGACTTGATGAACGTGACGATGGATCCGTCGCTGGTGCGGCAGGACCACATCATCATGAGCCGGATGATCGACGCGGAGCACGCGGTGGTGGGCTCGAACATCGGCGGGGCGAAGATCGGCGGGGACGTGGATGACGCGTTCGTGCTGTTCCCGGATCCGATGGGGGCCACGGGCGGCAGCCTGTCGACGGCGATCTCGCTGTACAAGAACAAGGTGCCGGGCAAGCCGCGGCGCATCATCACCCTGAACCTGATCGTGACGCCGGAGTACCTGCGGCGGATGACGACGGAGCACCCGGACGTGACGATCTACGCGCTGCGGTTGGACCGGGGGCTGTCTCCGCCGGAGGTGTTCGGCACCGAGCCGGGCACGCACTGGGAGAAGGAGCGGGGCCTGGATGACCGGCAGTACATCGTTCCCGGAGGCGGCGGCTTCGGGGAGATCATGAACAACGCGTACGTGTAAGGAGGCGAGCCATGGCTTTCTACGAGAACGAAGTGGGCACGTTCATCGACGAGGCGAAGGTCCAGGCGCGCGTGCGCGAGCTGGGCGCGGAGATTACCCGGGACTACCAGGGCAAGGACCTGACGCTGGTGTGCGTGCTGAAGGGGTCCACGGTGTTCGCGATGGACCTGGCGCGCGCCATCGATCTGCCGCTGACGATGGAGTTTCTGGGGGTGTCCTCGTACCAGGGCGGCACGGAGACGACGGGCGAGGTGCGCATCACCACGGACGTGAGCAAGCCGATGGCGGGCAAGCACCTGCTGATCATCGAGGACATCATCGACACGGGGCTGACGATGAGCTTCCTGCTCGAGAACCTGCGGGCGCGGCACCCGGCGTCGCTGAAGGTGGCGTCGCTCTTGGAGAAGCCGTCGCGGGCCCGGACGAAGATCGAGATCGACTACAAGGGCTTCGTCATCGATGACGTGTTCGTCGTGGGCTACGGCCTGGACTTCGCGGAGAAGTACCGCAACCTGCCCTTCATCGGGCGGATGAAGGGCAAGTAGAGCAGGGGCAGTTGACCCGGGCGGCTGCACGCAGCACGCTTGGGGCACGATGCATCAGCGCACGCCAGGCAGCGGAGGAGGCTCTCCTCATGCCCCCACTCAGGAAGAGTGGGAGGCGCTGAGCGACGAGGCACGCAAGCGCGTGGTTGCCTCGCTGCCTGGGCGCGAAGACGATCGGCAGCGCTTCTACGCGGGCTCTGCCCTGCTGAAATACGAAGAGTTCATCTCCCGGCTGGAACACAGGGTGGAAGGGCTTCAGCAGCAAGCTGATGAAGCGGCCCGGCGAGCCGATGAAGAGGCCCAGCGAGCTGATGAAGAGTCCCTCCGCCGTCAGAAGGCGGAGCAGCGAGTGGCGGAGCTGCAGGCCGAACTGGACCGGCTCAAAGGGCAGTAGACCGACGACCAGGGCTACTGAGGATCTTCGGAAGTGGGGGCGCGCTCGGTACGCATGAACGGGGCATAGCAACGCCCGTTGTACTCGTACCAATCGACTGCACAGGGCATCGGCACTCCCTTCTGAGGCATCCAACACCCTCCCTTGAGCTCCACGAGCGTGTCCTGCGGATTGCAGGGGGGACGCCGCTGTCCTGGAAGTGGGGTATCGGGCATCTTGCGAGAGACCGTCCCTGCGGAGGCCGGTGCCGTTTCGGCCCGTGTCGCAGAGGCCAACGCTTCATCTCCTGTTCCCACGGTGCCTGCATCCGTTTTTCCCGCGGTCGGCGGCATGTTCTGAGGCCCGTCCGCGGAAGTCACTTCGTGCCTCTCCACGTTGGGCGGCAGTAGCCACAGCAGCAGCACGATGACGGCCGCGATGGCAGCCGAGTGGGGCACCCACTTCTTTAGCGCGGCCCAATTCGACGGGGTCGGACGCCCGGTTTCCTCCGTAGGCTCTTCTGAAACGCTGCGCTCCACCCAGATCAGGTCCAGCGCTGAGCTGGACTGCTTGAGAAGCCGCTCCAACTCCTCGGCAACTTGCCCGGCGCTGCCCCGGGCCATTGGATCCTCGGAAAGCATCCGCAGAATCAACGCACCGAGTTCGGGGCACCTTTCGGCCAACCCTCTGGGCGCAGACAACGGAAGCGGGTCAGAGCCCTCCTCAGAGCTGGAATCTGTGTCGCGCGGAGGGTAGGCGCCCGCCAACAGCCGGTAGGCGGTGACGCCCAGGGCATACACATCATCCTCCGGCTGAACCTTGTAGCTCCCCTTGGCCCCGCGTCTCCGTGCGAACTTGACGAACAGCAACTGAGGGCTGCGGTACCGGTTGGTGCCTGGTGGCATGGCCCCCCCGGTCAGATCGGGGGCCTCTGGGTACCAGCAGCTACCGAAGTCCAGGAGCATCACGTGGCCCTCGGGGGTCACCCGCACGTTGCTGCCCTTTACATCCCGGTGCACACCGTACTGGTGCGTGGCTTCCAGGCCTCGAGCCAGCTGTGCCAGCTGCCCGATTGCCTGCCGGAGGGTGAGGCCATGTTCCGTCGCCCACTCATAGAGGGACATTCCCTCCACCCACTGCATGACGATGTAGGGGTAGCGGTGGCCACGAGGGCTCGTCCAGATGCCCTTGTCCTCGAGACGAGGCACCGAGGGGTGATCGATGCGCGAGAGCAGGTGCGTTTCTCGTTCGAAGCGCTCATCTGACGGCTCTTTGGCCAGTTTGAGCGCGAAGCTGTCGGCGTCAGGTCGGTCAGCGTGGACGACACGGAACACCACACCATGGCTTCCGCTGCCGACACGTTCCTGCACGAGCCAGGAGCCGACGACTGCGCCATTTTCAGGAACACGGGTGTTCGGTGGGAGCCGAGCCATCATATGCCTCCGGTAGGGCTATGCCGACCCTACCTCATGGGTGGCTCTTGTGCACTTCCGTCTCTCAACGGCCCTTGTCGCTGCTGTCGCCAGGTGGTTGACCTGAGGGGCTCTGCGCCGCACTCTGGTGGCGAGCCCCTGCTGAGAGCGCTGATGACGACCCGGTACAAGGTTCACTGCCAGCCCGCTTTCGATCCGGAGGCAGTGATCGAGGTGCTCTTTGATGATGAAGGGGAACTCGTCCGCGTTCAGAGCGAGGGCCGCATCGAGCAGGCGCCGCTCTCCGTGGAGCACGGCCTAGCCTTTCTGGAGGCCATGGAGGCGCTCGCCCCTGACAGCATTGCCAACGGCTGGCAGGGTGGCATCGATGGATGCTTCTTCACCTGCAGCGTGCGGAACGCGCGCGGTGCCGTGCACACGTTCTCGGCTGGAGCCCGCAGCCAAACCGCTCACCGCAGCAATATGCGTTCATCTCGCTAGTTCTTCGGGTTGCCTGGGGCGCAGTCCGCGAACCGGCGACCGTCTCGTTGCTGAACCAGTTCTGGAGTTACTTCAACGCGGCAGGCCCCGCCAAACGAGGCAGGTAAGGCCATCGGCGGATTCGCAGCTTTGGCAAACCAGGTAGCACTCGGACCAAGCGATTGAGACGCTCTTTGCTTTGGTGCCGGCTCAAATCCCGTACTTATAGAGCATGTCACCCTTTGTGTCCTGCGTGTAGCAAACCATAGGAGAGCGCGTCAACCCGACGCGAGCTGCTAGTCTTGTTGACTAGGCTTCTTGGGGGCCGCGTGATACGTGTATCCAACGGCCGATAGCTCTCGCGCAATCACTTCGGCTGAAGTGTTCTCCGAGGGAGCAAACATTAGCAGGGCCGAACGGATAACGTCCACGATGCTTGGAGGAAAATAGTAGACTGGATTCTCGTCTCCCTTGACGGCAGGGGTCACTGGAATCAGTAAGCCGCAACCCCTTAGTTCGCCAAGTGCTTCACTGAGAGGTCCCTCACTAAGCTTGCGGTATTGACTAGATGTTAGATGTGCCCGTTGAATGGCTCTTGCAAGTTCCCGTGCTGTAGGTGTTATGGAGTTTAGCGCTGCAATCGCAAAGTCGAGTTTGCTCGTTGATCGATCGGAGCGTCTCTGCTCTGCGCGTATTTGAGCAGTAAGGGATGATTCAAGTCTGCTTATGGCACGGTTGACTTGTTCCATCATTTCGGCAGGAAGGGTGCCTGTATTCTTTGTGTCTGCGCGGATTGCATTGAGTTCAGCGCGAAATTCGGCAGCTAAGCCAGATGCTACCTCTTTGGCTGTGCTAGTGGTGTCGGTTGGTGATGGAGGGGGAGATCCAAATCCTCCCAGTAGTTTTTCCCAGGCGTTCTTGATTAGAACACGAGTGTCTTCAGAGAGCCTCTCGACAGTCGTTCCGATGCGCTCAAGGGATTGAATTGTTTGATCGCTGACCTTGTCGGACCGTTGATTTACTAAAACAGAAAAAACAATGGCGACTATCGATAAAACAATGCTGACGATTCCTGAAATAAGCCCTGTCCAAAGGGCCACAACTTCGACTTGAGTCATAATTGATTTCGCGTGAAATAGTATTTACTCGGGCAGACGATACTTGCGCTGAGGTGTGATGTGCAGGCTGATATGTGCTGAGGCAAGCCTTAGAACGCGGCGTCCAGCACCACGTCTGTCGCCGCGCCCACGCCCACCGCGACCTGGTAGGCGCTCACCCGACGCTCGAAGAAGTTCGTGAGCTCCTGCACGTCCTGCAGGTCCATGAACGCCAGCGAGTTCTTCACCCGGTACATCGGCTGCATCCCCAGCATCATCAGCCGCTGGTCCGCCACGTACTCCAGGTACTGCCTCATCTCCTGCACCGACAGCCCCGCCACTCCGCCGCTCAGCAGGTCCTGCGCGAACAGCGTCTCGCACTCCACCGCATCGCGCATCATCTCCATCACGTCCGCCTGCATCCGTGCATCGAAGAGGTCCGGCTCCTCCTGCCGCGCCACCTTGATCGCCTCGAACGCGAACTGCATGTGCGTGCTCTCGTCCCGGAACACCCAGTTCGTGCCCGCCGCCAGCCCGTTGAGCAGCCCCTTGCTCCGCAGGAAGTACACGTACGCGAACGCCGCGAAGAAGAAGAGCCCCTCGATGCACCCCGCGAAGCAGATCAGGTTCAGCAGGAACCGCCGCCGGTCCTCCTTCGTCTTCAGCTCCGTCAGGTCGTTGATCGAGTCCATCCACCGCAGGCAGAACCGCGCCTTGCGCTGAATCGACGGGATGTTGTCGATCGCCGCGAACGCCTTCGCCCGATCCGCCGGATCCGGCACGTACGTGTCCAGCAGCGTCAGGTAGAACTGCACGTGCAGCGCCTCCTCGTACAGCTGGCGCGACAGGTACATCCGCGCCTCGGGCGCGTTCACGTGCTTGTAGAGGTTCAACACCAGGTTGTTCCCCACGATCGAGTCGCCCGTCGCGAAGAACGCCACCAGCCGGTGGATCAGGTGCCGCTCCGCCTCCGTCATCTTGCTGCGCAGGTCCACCAGGTCCGTGGAGAAGTCCACCTCCTCCACCGTCCACGTGTTCTTGATCGCGTTGCGGTACATCTCGAAGAAGGCCGGATACGCCATCGGCCGCAACGTCAGGTTCATCCCGGGGTCCAGCAGCATCTTGGGCTTCCTCTACAAGGTAATGAGATAGGGCAGGGGGGCGAGCAACCCTCACCCCCCTCGAGGTTGTGTTACCGCGCGTGGCTTACTGGCAGGCCTCGCACATCTCCGGGTTCTCCAGAGAGCACGCCACCGCCTCCGCCTCCGTGTACGCCGGGGCCGGGGGCGCCGCCTGCACCACCGGCGCCGGAGCCGGCACCACCGGCGCCGCCTGCGCCGCGGGCATGTTCGGCGTCGCGTTCGACGTCATGCCCGTCTGCGTCGTGCCCACCGTCGCCTTCGCGATGCGCGTCGCCGGCCGCGAGCGCATGTAGTACGTCGTCTTCAGGCCCTTCTGCCACGCGTAGAAGTACATCGACGACAGCTTGCCGATGTTCGGCGCCTCCACGAACAGGTTCAACGACTGGCTCTGGTCGATGAACGCCCCCCGGTCCGCCGCCATGTCGATCAGCGACCGCATCGGGATCTCCCACGCCGTCCGGTACACCGCCTTCAGGTCCGCCGGCAGCTCCGTCAGGTCCTGCACGCTGCCCTCGGACATCTTCATCCGCGAGCGCATCGACTCGTTCCACAGCCCCAGCGCCTGCAGCTCGCGCACCAGGTACTTGTTCACCTGCAGGAAGTCTCCGGACAGCGTCTCGCGCTTGAACAGGTTGGACACCTGCGGCTCGATGCACTCGTAGCAGCCCGCGATCGACGCGATCGTCGCCGTGGGCGCGATCGCGATCATCAGCGAGTTGCGCAGCCCCACCTTCTGGATCCGCGCCCGCAGCGCGTTCCACCGCGCCGTGTCCTCGGGCACCACGCCCCACGCGTCGAACTGCAGCTCGCCCTTGGCCGCCCGCGTCTCCGGGAACGCCAGGTGCGCCCCGTGCTGCTCCGCCAGGTCACACGAGGCCGTCAGCGACGCGTAGTAGATCTCCTCGGAGATCTTCTTCGACAGCGCCCGGGCCTCCGGCGCGTCGAACGGTAGCCGCAGCAGGAAGAACACGTCCTGCAGGCCCATCAGCCCCAGCCCCACCGGGCGCCACCGGCGGTTGGAGTCCGCCGCCGTCTGGATGGGGTAGTAGTTGAGATCGATCACCCGATCCAGCTGCCGGATCGCCAGCGCCACGTTGGCCCGCAGCCGATCGAAGTCGAACTTCCCGTCCTGCACCATCCGCCCCAGGTTCAGCGAGCCCAGGTTGCACACCGCCGTCTCCGAGGCGTTCGTCACCTCGAGGATCTCCGTGCACAGGTTGGACAGGTGGATGACGTTGCCGTCCTTGCCCGTCTGGTTGCTCTTGCGGTTGCTGGTGTCCTTGAAGGTCATCCAGCCGTTACCCGTCTGCGCCAGCGTCTTCATGATGCGCGCATACAGGTCGCGCGCCTTCACCTTGCGCGCCGCCAGCCCCTTGGCTTCCGCCTCCGCGTACGCCTTCTCGAACGCCTCGCCGTACAGGTCCGTCAGGTGCGGCACCGACTTGGGATCGAACAGCGACCAGTCGCCGTCGGCCTCCACCCGCCGCATGAACAGGTCCGGCACCCAGTTGGCCAGGTTCAGGTTGTGCGTGCGCCGCGCCTCGTCACCCGTGTTGTCCCGCAGCTCGAGGAAGTCCTCGATGTCCGCGTGCCACGTCTCCAGGTACACGCAGCACGCGCCCTTGCGCTTGCCACCCTGGTTCACCGCCGCCACCGACGCGTCCAGCGTCTTCAGCCACGGCACGATCCCGTTCGAGTGCCCGTTGGTGGAGCGGATCAGCGAGCCGCGCGCCCGCACCCGGTGGTACGCCACGCCGATGCCGCCCGAGAACTTCGAGAGCATCGCGATGTCCGTGTACTTCTTGTAGATGGCGTCCAGCTCGTCCGCCGGCGAGTCCAGCAGGAAGCAGCTGGACAGCTGCTCGTGCCGCGTGCCCGCGTTGAACAGGGTGGGGGAGCTGGGCAGGTACTCCAGCGAGCTGAACAGCCGGTACAGCTCGATGGCGTCCTTGGCCGAGTCCGTCAGCGCGCACGCCACCCGCAGGAAGAAGTCCTGCGGCGTCTCGATCACCTCGCGCGTCTGCGGGTTCTTCAACAGGTAGCGGTCGTACACCGTGCGCAGGCCGAAGTACTCGAACAAGTCATTGCGCGCCGGATCAATGGCCGCATTGAGCTTGCGCGCGTTGGTCTGCACGAACTGCAGCAGCCGGTCGGCGATCAGCCCGTGCCTGTGCCCCGCCGCCACCGACTGGGAGAAGGAGTGGATCTCCTGGTTGCTGACTTCCTTCTGCATGTAGGTGGCCAGCAGCCGCGCCGACAGGCGCGCGTACTCGGGCTCCTCGACGATGAGCGCCGCGGCCGTCTGGATGGAGAGCCGGTCCAGCTCCTTCGTCGTCGCCCCGTCATACAGCCCGCTGATCGTCTTGGTCGCCACGCGCAGCGAGTCCACCCGCGTCAGCCCCACACAGCAGCGGCCCACCGCCCGGACGATCTTGTTCAGGTCCACCGGCTCGGCGCTGCCGTTGCGCTTGCGCACCCGCATCGTCGTGGGGGCTTCCTCGGCCGGGTTCGGCGCGGAGGACGGCTCAGGGGAGGTCATCGACACGGGCATGGCCGGAGACGCGGGCTTCGGGATTTCGACAGTCACGAGCGGCACACTCCACGGAGGCGACGGCAGACAGACCCCTCCCGTTCGGAGACCGAGGGGGACTCGCCGCACCGCGTTAGGTTGGGTTTTCGGATTCCGCTGGTTCCCACAACCCCGTGGGGGTTGTCAGCGGCGGGGCACAAGGTATGGGGGGGGATTCGGTATGTCAACGCGAGATATTGGGCCCACTCAGGCCCGGACCTTGCAATCTATGATCAGTAGCCAACGCTCTAAGTGACGCGTTCTGGAGTGTTGGATTTTCGCTTCTCGAGGGGCTAGCAGGCGGGCCAGCGGGGCCCCTGTGCGGCGGTGGCGGGGGGCCCCCAGTTTCACGGGGTGAGAGTCCTCAAGCCGCGTCGCCAGCCCGCGTCAGAGGCTTCAGACGACACGCGGACGCGGGTCGTCCGGGTGCGTGGGGCCCGCCAGCACAACCTCAAGAACGTGGACGTGGAGATTCCCCGGGACGCGCTGGTCGTCTTCACGGGGGTGTCTGGGTCGGGCAAGTCGTCGCTGGCCTTTGGCACGCTCTATGCCGAGGCGCAGCGGCGCTACTTCGAGTCCGTGGCCCCGTATGCCCGGCGCCTCATTGATCAGGCGGGAGTGCCCGAGGTGGATTCAATCGAAGGCCTGCCCCCCGCCGTGGCCCTTCAGCAGCACCGGGGCGCTCCCACGTCGCGCTCCTCGGTGGGCAGCGTCACCACGATCGCCAACTCGCTGCGCCTGCTGTACTCGCGCGCGGGCACCTATCCTCCGGGCCAGCCTCACCTGGACTCGGATGCGTTCTCGCCCAACACCCCCGCGGGCGCCTGTCCCAGCTGCCATGGCCTGGGCCGCGTGTACCAGGTCACCGAGCGCTCCATGGTGCCGGATGACTCGCTCACCATCCGCGAGCGCGCCGTGGCCGCGTGGCCCCCGGCCTGGCACGGGCAGAACCTGCGCGACATCCTGGTGACGCTTGGCTACGACGTGGACCGGCCCTGGCGCGAGCTGCCTCAGAAGGACCGCGACTGGATCCTCTTCACCGACGAGCAGCCCACCGTCCCCGTGTACGCGGGCTTTACCCCGGCGGAGACGCGCCGCGCCCTCAAGCGCAAGGAGCCCCCCAGCTACATGGGCACCTTCACCAGCGCCAGGCGCTATGTGCTGCAGGCCTTCGCCACCACGCAGAGCGCGCTGATCAAGAAGCGGGTGTCTCAGTACATGGTCAGCGGCGAGTGTGAGCTGTGCCAGGGCAAGAAGCTGCGCCGCGAGTCCCTGTCCGTCACCTTCGCGGGGCTCGACATTGGCGAGTTCTCCCGGCTGCCGCTCAAGCGCGTGGCGGAGATTCTGCGGCCCACCGTGGAGGGCACGGCTCCTGGCTTCGCCCGGCTGACGCGCGAGCACCCCGAGAAGGCCCTGGTGGCTCAGCGCATCGCCAAGGATCTGCTCGTCCGGATCCAGGTGCTGACCGAGCTGGGGCTGGGCTACCTCTCGCTCGAGCGCAGCACTCCGACGCTCTCGCCCGGCGAGCTTCAGCGGCTCAGGCTCGCCACCCAGGTGCGCTCCAACCTGTTCGGCGTGGTGTATGTGCTCGATGAGCCCTCGGCCGGGCTCCACCCGGCCGACACCGAGGCGCTGCTCCGGGCGCTCGATCAGCTGAAGTTCTCGGGCAACTCGCTCTTCGTGGTGGAGCACGAGGTGGACGTCATCCGGCACGCCGACTGGATCGTCGATGTGGGGCCCGCCGCGGGCGAGCAGGGCGGCCGCGTCATCTATAGCGGTTCGCTCGAGGGGCTCGAGGGCGTGCAGGAGTCACGCACCCGGCGCTACCTCTTCGAGCCCCAGGCCACCCGGCGCCGCACGCCTCGCAAGCCCGCCGGCTGGCTGCGCCTGGAGGGCGTCTCCCGCAACAACCTGCAGGGGCTGGACGTCTCCTTCCCGCTGGGCGTCTTCACCTCCGTGACGGGCATCTCCGGCTCCGGCAAGTCGAGCCTCGTCAGTCAGGTGCTGGTGGAGCTGGTCTCCGAGCAGCTGGGGCAGAAGCTCTCTGCCGACGAAGAGGAGGGCGAGGAGCTGGAGCGCACCGTGGTGCTCACCACCGGTGGCCGCATCGTCGAGGGCCTGGCCGCCATCAAGCGCCTGGTGCGCGTCGATCAGAAGCCCATTGGCCGCACGCCGCGCTCCAACCTGGCCACCTACACCGGGCTGTTCGACAACGTGCGCAAGCTGTTCGCCGCTACCCCGGCCGCCCGGGCCCGGCACTTCGATGTGGGGCGCTTCTCGTTCAACGTGGCCAAGGGCCGCTGCGAGACGTGCGAGGGCGAGGGCTTCGTCAGCGTGGAGCTGCTCTTCCTGCCCAGTGTCTACGCCCCGTGCCCCACCTGCCACGGAGCCCGCTACAACGCCAAGACGCTGGAGATTCAGTACCGGGGAAGGAACATCGCCGAGGTGCTGGGGATGACCGTCGATGCGGCCCATGCCTTCTTCGCCGACGATCCCCACGTGCTGCGCGCGCTCACCGTGCTGCGCGAGGTGGGCCTGGGTTACCTGCGGCTGGGCCAGCCCGCCACCGAGCTGTCCGGCGGCGAGGCCCAGCGCATCAAGCTGGCCACCGAGCTACAGCGGGTGCAGCGCGGCAATACGCTCTACATCCTGGACGAGCCCACCACCGGCCTGCATCCCGCCGATGTGGACAAGCTCATGGCCCAGCTCAACGGCCTGGTCGAGGCGGGCAACACCGTCATCCTCGTGGAGCATGACATGCGGGTGATCGCCGCCAGCGACTGGGTCATCGACATGGGGCCTGGGGCGGGGGACGAGGGCGGCCGGGTGGTGGCCGCTGGTACCCCCGCCGAAGTCGCCGCCTCGGCCGGCAGCCGCACGGCGCCCTTCCTGGCTCACGTCGTGGCCTGAGCGCCGCCGGGTGCGAAGCCCGCTGTCAGCAGGTCTGCCCGCAGGGGCAGGAGGTCAGCAGCACGCCCTGAGGAATGGAGATGAGCCCCGGGATGAACATCTTCACGTTCCAGTTCACCGTCTGGCCCGCGGTGAGCTGCTTGGAGGCGATGGTGGTGAAGTGGGGCCCGGTGGGGCACTTGGTGAACAGGCGCACCGGAGAGAGCTTCGTGCCGTTCTCCGTCACCTGCGCCGCGCCGTCGTAGTGCCGCGTCTTGGCCACCGTCGTCGAGGCGCAGGTGTTGGTGCCCGGGTAGCTGCTGACCTGCAGCGAGGCCACCACGCACTGGCCCGTGCTGTTCGTCACCCCGTAGCCCAGCAGGTACTCGGCGCCGTAGTTGCCCGTGGAGTAGGCGTCGCTGTCGCGCAGCTCCGTCTGGCCCGAGGTGTTCGTGGAGTAGTAGCCCAGCGCGGGCGCGCGCTGCGCGTTGCTCGAGGGCGACACGTCACTGGTGGCCGGCACGCACTGCCCGTCAGCCAGCTGCGTGTTCACCGGCGCGGCCAGCCACTTCCAGCCCCGCACCGAGTTGGCCGAGGTGAGCGACACGCTCGTCGAGCCCGCCCACCGCTCGTACTGGTAGATGCCCGCGGGACGGCCCCAGCCAATGCTCTGCGAATCCGTGCACGGCGCGCCACCCGGGACGGTCGACGTGGTGGGCACGTTGCCCCAGGCGAACTGCTTCTTGCCCAGCGCGTCCGCCAGCGCCTCGGAGGCGTTGTTCGCCGTGGCCGCCACCACCCGCAGCCGCAGGCAGCCGTTGGCGTTCACCCGCACGCGCGCGTCCACCGAGCTGCCCGCGTTGGCCGCCAGGTTCACCAGCGTGTAGCGGCTGCTGATCGTCTGCGCGTACGGCAGCGTGGAGCTCGTCAGGTTGATGAACTTCGAGCCATAGGCGGTGCGCACCCCGACCGGCAGCGTGCCCGTCAGCTGCGCCAGCGACACGTTGTACGAGGGGCTCTTGCCCGGATCCAGCGAGTCCGCGCTGCCGGTGCTGGTGCCCGTGTCCAGCTGGCTGATGGCCGCGCCGTAGGCGTTGAAGCTCACCGAGGTGCCCGACGTCGCCGGCTCGAGGAACACGTAGTAGCGCGCCCCCGCGCCCAGCTGGTTCAGGTGGTGCATGTAGAAGACGAACTGTTTGAGGCTGCCCGCCGGGCACGTGGAGTCGAAGTTGGTGTTGTTCAGCGTGCGCTTCACCGTGTTGGGGTCCACGGGGGTCAGCTGCGTGGTGGCCAGCAGCAGGCCCTCGCGGCTGACGCTCTCCGGGTTGTTGCTGGCGATCAGCGGCGAGCCCTCCATCGTGCCCGGCAGCGCCAGCAGCGTGCTGTAGGCGGGCGCCGTCAGCTCGCGCTGCACCTGCTCCAGCACCGGAGCCTCGTCCTCCGGCAGCTCCACACCGCACGCCGCCATCGCCAGCGCGCCACAGGCCGCCCACACCGTCTGCTTGTTCCACATGGTCTTTGTCCTTGAGTTTGAGAGTCCGGAGGAGCTGGCCGGGGCCAGCGCGTTCAGGCGGCGCGGGTATAAAAACGGCAACTCAAGGAATCCAATTAATCATTGATTATGGCTGGATAAGGATGGCAGCGGCGAGACGGTGCGGGCGGATGCAACCGAGGAGGGGTGCTTGCGTCCCGGCTTCAGGAGCCGGTCTTGTCGAGCGCGGCGACGAAGGCGTCGGCGCTCTTGCGCACGGCCTCGGCGGCGACGGCGCCGACCCACGCCTTGACCTGGTCATCCGGCATGTCCATGAAGGTGGTCGCCATGAACAAGTCATTGGGGGCCTGCATGCCGCCCGGCCCCGGCGCGCCGATCGGGAACTCCACGATCGAGCGGGTGCTCCACACCTCCTTGCGCTCGGGGAGGTAGATGACGCGGGTGCTCACGGCGGCCGTCCACGTCTGCCTGCCCTGCTGGGTGCCCTTTCCCATCCCGAGGGCGTAGACAGTCACCTCGATGCCCGTGTCCGCGCCGCTCGCCTCGGCGGAGACGGGGAAGGGCATCGCCTTGGCCACCTGTACGACGAAGGTGTCCCGCAGGTGGGCGTGGAAGTCAGGGGCCTTCACCATGTCCTGCAGCCGCGCCTGCGCCTTGATGGCGTCGACCGCGTCGGTCTCGAGGTTGACGTTGAGCGAGGTGCGCCGGGCCACCATCGGTGTGCCCTTGATCCCCTTGTAGTAGACGCCAAGGTCCGCCACTTCGCTCGTGACACGGGCCTGGCTCAGCTTGTCTTTGTACTGGGGCAGAACGGAGGCACAGCCAGTCAGGGTGAACAGCAGGGCAAGCAACGCGGCACGGATCACAAGATGCTCCTTGGGAAGGGTGTAGCGCCCAGCTCACCACGCTGGACGCTGCAGGCACAGGCGCTAGCGGCGCAGCCGGGAGTGGATCTGCGCGCCCAGCTGCGGGTTCACCGCTCCGTCCACCGCCAGCGGCGTGACGGAGATGGCTCCCTCCGCCAGCGCCGTGGTGTCCGCGTCACGCACCGTCTCCGCGTCGCACGGCACCTGCAGCCCGCAGATGCTGCCCAGCGCCGCGTACATGCCCGGCGCGCTCGGGATCGGCAGGTAGCGCGGGCGCACCACCTCGCCGTGCCCCACCACCGTCACCCGCGGCTGCCCCACCAACGCCGGATCAAACAGCCCGTTTCCGTCCAGCACCACCGGGTAGTTGAGGTTGAGCGCCACCCGGTCCGGCAGCAGCGGCTCGCCCTTCTTCGCCGTCTCGCGCAGCTGATCGATCAGCTCCTTCACGTACGCCGCCGCGTGCGGCGCCGCCGCCGTCGTCTGCGAGAAGTTCGTGCCCGCATCCGCGAAGTTCAGCCCGATGCTCACCGCGATCGACGGCACGCCCTCCTCGGCCGCCGTCACCGCCGCGCCCACCGTGCCCGAGTGGTTCACCGCTCGCCCCACGTTCTGCCCCGAGTTCATCCCCGAGATGACCAGGTCCGGCCGCTGGTCCCCCGCCTGCGCCAGGCCGAAGAGCACCGCGTCCGCGGGCGTGCCGCCCACCGCCCAGCTGCTGCTCGGGGTGCCATTGCACACAAACTGCGTGCGCGTGGCCCGGATGGCCAGGTTCAACGTCAGCGCCCCGCTGGTGCCGCTGCGGTCCGCCGCCGGCGCCGAGACAGACACCTGGTGCCCCGCTGCGCACAGCACGTCTCGCAGCCGCAGCATCCCCGGCCCGGACACGCCGTCATCATTGGTGAGCAGGATGCGCAGCGGGCGCTCCGCGTTGCCGGAGGCCTTCTCCTCATCATTAGAGGCGTGCGCCTGGCTTCCAAGCCCGAGGGCCGCGGAGACGAGCAGGGAGGTGATGACATGGGGGGTGTGCATGGGTTCTCCAAGGTGCTGGGGTGTGGGGCAGGGGGATCTGCCCCTTCACTAGAGAGAACGCAGTCACCCGAAAATTGTCGCATTACCGTTATTGCCTAGCGCGAGTGACGGGCCAGCCAGGCGTCCACATCCTTGAAAAACCGGGTGTTGGCGGGGTCCTTGGCGTCCACCAGGCCCCGGGCCTCGGTGGCGAGCTGCCGCGCCCGCTGCCTGTCTCCTCCCGAGTCCCACAGCGCCTGGGCCAGGAAGAAATGCCCCGCCGCCCGCTGCAGGGGGAGGATGTGGGCGTGCTCCCGACCCGCGATCAGCCGGGACAGCGGCGCCACCGCTTCAGCCGGGCGCTTCAGGTCCAGGTAGGCCCGCCCCAGCGACAGCAGCGTCGCGCTCCACATGCCCTGGCGATCGTCCTCCAGCGCGCCCTGGAGCGCCGCGGCCCGCTCGTAGTGCGGCAGGGCCTGGGCCAGCTGGCCCTGCGCCCGGAGCACATCTCCCACGCCGAACAGCATGACGACGAGCGTGGGGTGCTCGGAGCCCAGCTTGCGCTCCAGGCGCGAGGTGGCCTCGCGGAGCAGCTGCTCGGCCTCCTTCAAGCGCCCCGACCGCGCCATGGCGGTGGCGATGTTGTTGGCCAGCACCGCTGAGTCCGAGCTGTCAGCGCCGCCGCTGGCCTGCATCAGCCGCAGGGCGCGCTCCAGCATGGGCAGCACCTCGGCGGGCTTCCAGCGCAGATCGATGCGCGCGGTGGCCAGCGTGTTCAGCGCGCTGATCAGCCCCGGGTGCTCCGGGCCCAGCGCCCGCTCCAGCACCTCGATGGAGCGCAGCGAGAGCCGCTCCGCCTCGGCGAACTCGCGCCGGTACCAGCGCACCTCCGCCAGCTCCGCCAGCCCCAGCCCCACCTCGGGGTGCTCGGGCCCCAGCGCCTTCTCGCGCAGCGCCAGCGCGCGGTGGCCCAGCTCCAGCGCCTCGTCCGGGCGCCCCTGCGCCGCCCGGGCCGCGCTGCGTTTGAAGAGCGCGTCCGCCACCGCCAGGCTGTCCGGGCCCAGCGTGCGCTCGAGCAGCTCCAGGGCCTGGCGGTGCTGGGCCTCCGCCTCGCCGAAGCGCCCCTGGACATAGAGCAGCCGCCCCACGCTCACGTGCAGCCGCGCCCGCAGCGCGTCGTCCCCGCCCAGCCGCAGCAGGGCCGCGTCCGCGCGCTCGCTCCAGCGGTGGGCCAGCGCGAACTGCTCGAAGCGCTCGCCCGTCAGCCGCACCGCCAGCGTCCACCCGCGCGCCGCCACCGCGTCGTGGCCTCCGGCCTCGGCCGCGAAGAGCGAGGCGAACAGGGCCTCCTCCGCGCCCCGGTAGTCTCCGGCCTGCTCTCGCAACTCCGCCACCGCCAGCAGGCCGTGCGCGCTGCCGGCTCTGTCTTGCGCCTGGCGCGCCGCCTCCGTCGCGGGCACGGCGATGGCCAGGGCCTCCGCGTACCGGCCTGCGGCCTCCAGCGCCCGCGCCCGCACCAGCGCCGCCCGCAGCGCGTCCGAGGGCTCCTCGCGGCCCGCCAGCGCCGCCGCGTCCGAGCAGCCCGCCAGCGCCGGCAGAGACTCCACCGCGCGCAGCGCCCGGCCCACCACGTCCGCGTCCGCCTGCGCCAGCACCTGCGTGAGCGCCGTCACCTCCGCCAGCCGCCCGTCCAGGCAGCGCATGCGCTGGGCCAGCACCTGCTCGGACTGCTCGCCGCGCACCCGCGTGGCCTCGCAGGTGGCCGTGCGCGTCGTCACCCAGGCCGAGGTGTACGCGTCCAGCGAGCGCCGCACCTGCGCCCAGGCCGAGGTGGCGAAGGGGCGCTGGGTGCCGAGGAAGGCCCGCTCCACCGCCTGCTGCTGGGGCTCGCTCCACACGCTGGCCATGGCGCGCCGCGCCGCGCTGGCGCAGGCCCGGGCCTGGTGCGTGTGCAGGGCGTGGGTGGCCACCACCGAGCCCAGGAGCAGCGCCAGCCCCGCGCTCCACGTCAGCCACCGGCGCCGCAGCGCCGCTGGATCCGCCAGCAGCGCCGTGAGCAGCGCCTCCATCGAGGCGTGGCGCCGCGAGGGCTCCGGCTCCAGGCCTCTGAGCACCGCGCGGTGCAGCCACGCCGGCACCGCCGAGCCCCGGGGCAGCGGCCGCACCCGCCCGGCCCGCTTCTCCGCCGCCAGCTCCTCCTCGGTGGTGCCCGCGAAGGGCCGCTCGCCGTGGAGCGCCTCGTACAGCGCCACGCAGAGGCTGAACTGATCGCTGCGCCCATCCACCCGCGCCGCCGCGTCCTGCTGCTCGGGCGCCATGTACGCGGGAGTGCCGCCGGTGATTCGCGGCACCTCGCGCGCCTGCGTGGCCGTGCGTGCCAGGCCGAAGTCCGTCACCCGCACCCGGCCGTCTTTGCCGAACAAGAGGTTCTCCGGCTTCACGTCTCCGTGCACCAGGCCCACGGCGTGCGCCGCGGCCAGCCCGCGCCCCGCCTCCACGAAGGCGTTGCGCACCTCGCGCCAGGAGCGGGGCGCCACGCTCAGCCACTGTCGCAGCGTCTGCGCCTCCACCAATTCCATGGCGAGGAACACCTGCTCGCCAAAGGTGCCCACGTCATATACGGGCACCACATGGGGGTGGGAGACGCGGGCCATGGCCTGCGCCTCGCGCTGCAGCAGCGCCCGGCCCGCCTCCAGCTCCAGCCCCAGCCCTCCGGTGCGCAGCAGCTTGAGGGCCACCCGGCGATCCAGCTCGGGATCATACGCCGCGTACACCACGCCCATGCCGCCCGCGCCCAGCCGCTCCAGCACCAGGTAGCGCCCCACCGCCGTGCCGCGCCCCAGGGGAGCGCTCTCGGCCGGCCCGGTCCGGGAGACAGGCGGAGAGGTGGCCAGGGTGCTCGGGGCTCCCGCCGGCGCCGCCGTGCGGATCTGGAGCGCCCGGGCCATCAGCCGCCGGCAGGGCGGACACGTGTCCAGGTGCGTGTCCAGCTCCGCGGCGCGCTCGGGCGGCAGGCCTCCGAGCATCAACTGCATGAAGGTGGCTTCGTCCAGGCAGGGCATGGGGGGTTCAGTCCAGGCGCGAGCGCAAGAGCCGGCTGAGGTTGACGTCCAGCTGGCTGGAGATGAGGCGCAGCACGCTGTCCACCTGCGAGTGGGTGAGGCGCAGCCGCTGGGTGAGCCGCAGGCGTGTCTGCTCGAGCAGGGCCTGCTGCGCGGACAGGGCCCAGCGGGCCGCGGTGGCGCGGTGCACTCCGTAGAGGGCGCCGAGCTGATCGATGCTCAGCCCGTCCAGGTACTTCAGGCGCAGCACGTTGCGCTGCCGGGGCTCGAGCGCGGTGAGCGCCTGGGCGAAGGCCTCGTTGAACTCCGCGCGGTAGGTGCTCTTGAGGTAGGCCAGCTCGGGATCGTCCCCGGGCTCGACGAGGAAGGGCAGGGAGGCGTCATCCGCATGCGCCTCGCCCGAGCCGCGGCGCTGGAGATCCAGCGCCAGCCACAAGGCCGCGGCGCGCACCCAGCCCGCCAGCGGGCCGGTGCCCGGGTACGCGGCGAGCCTGGCGGGAGCGTCCGGAGTGGAGACGAGCATCTTCTGGCGCAGCTGCTGGCGCACCTCGTCCACGGTGGAGGCGGGCAGCTTCATGCGCGCCACCGCCACGTCCACCTCCCGGAGGAAGTGAGCCTCGAAGGCCGTCAGCGCCGCGGGCACGGCGTGCGCGCAGGCACAGGCCAGGTAGAGGTCTCCCAGGTGCAGCGACTGCAGCGCTTCGCTGGAGCTGGAGACCGGCAGGTGACGGGCCACATGGGCGATGAAGTGGACGCTGTCGAGCCACACCTCGGGCCAGGCGGTGCGCGCTGCTTCCCACGCCCGCTCGAGCCGTGCGGCCAGGTCGGCTCCTGGCTCCTCGGAGGAGGAGGCGCCCTCCCGGGCGGAGAGGAAGGCGTGTACGAGCTCTGGCTGCGGCATGGCTCCTGTCCTCGCGGGTCCATCCAGTGCGGATGCCCGCACAGCATGCCCTGTCCAGATGACACCCAGGCGCGTTACTGAGCTGCCTGGCGGCAGCCCAACCGGCCGTGAAGCTCCTCACGGTGAGGGGCGGGTGTCGCTACGCCTGCTGAACGCTCCGCGGGGAGCTGACAGTTACCGCGATTGGGGCAGTCCGGGCGCGGGTATACGCTCGTGTCATGTCCGTGCTCGATCATCCGCTGATTTCGGAGCGCTACTTCTTCCCCCGCCCCGATGCCGTCGCCCACCCCACCTGGGTCGACGTGGAGCAGGGGCGGCTCGCGTGCTTCTCCAGCCGCAAGGGGCATCCCCTCACCGTCGTGCAGTTCCACGGCAATGGAGAGGTCGTCGCTGACTACGTCCCCGACTTCGTCGAGCTGCTCGAGGGGCTGGGAGCCGATTGCTTCCTCGCCGAGTACCGCGGCTATGGGGCGTCCACGGGCGTGCCTCAGCTGGGCAGGATGCTGGATGACGTGGACGCCATCTTCAAGGCGGTGGGCCGCCGCCCCGAGGAGCTCATCGTGTACGGCCGCTCCGTGGGATCGATCTTCGCCGTCGAGTTCGCGCACCGCTACCCCGAGGTGGCCGGCCTGGTCGTGGACAGTGGCATCGCCGTGCCGCTGGAGCGCATCCTCCTGCGCGCCAGCCCCGAGGAGCTGGGCACCAGCCTGAGCGCGCTTCAGGCGGTGTGCCAGCAGCGGCTCGATCACCAGGCGAAGCTCCGGCAGCGGCGCAAGCCCACGCTGATTCTCCACGCCCAGCACGACAGCCTCGTCGACATCTCTCACGCCAGGCGCCTGGCCTCGTACCCCGCCAGCAACGTCCGGCTCGTCCAGTTCCCCCGCGGCGACCACAACAACTGCTTCGCCATCAATCGCTCCCAGTACGTGGAGGAGCTGCGCCAGCTGTTCTCCGTCTGCACTCAGGGTGAGATGCGTTACGGACCCTGAGGCCCGGCCCTATACTCCGCACATGTCCGCGTGCCCGTGCTGCCTGGAGCCCCTGACGCCCGCCCTGCTGGGGCTGGGGGGCCGCCGCATCGCGGGCAGCTGCCACCTGTGCGGCGACGCCGTGTGCAAGCAGTGTCTGCACGCGAGGACCTGTGCCAGCTGCTGGTGGGACTCGCTCATCGCGCGCGGACAGAAGCCCTCCTTCCCCGAGCCTCCCGGCCGGCGCAGGCGGGCGGCGCAGGCGGCCTGCTCGCACTCGCTGGCCGTGCGGTGGATGCGGTGCTGTCCCTCCTGCGGCGCGCAGATGGACTGGCCCGCCGAGCACGGCAACCCCTCGTGTGATGCCTGCGGCGCCCCCTCTCATGATGCCTTCAACGCGTGCTGGGCGTGCGGCGAGTCCTTCGAGGAGGACAATGAGCCCGAGGACTCCGCCCAGGGCTATGCGCTCGCCTTCGACTGCCGCTCCCGCACGTGCCACGGCCGCGTGGCGTGGCTGATGCCCTTCTGCCCCTGGTGCGCCACGGAGCAGCGCTGGCAGCCCTCCTCCGAGCCGGAGGCTCCCGCGTGCCTGTCGTGCGAGGCCCGGCTCGATGCCACCTGGGCCTTCTGCACCAGCTGCGGCGAGGAGGCCCCGCTGCCCGAGAGGTGCTTCCACTGCGCCGCTTCGCTCGCGAAGGCCGAGTGCGCCGCGCGCTGCGAGCACTGCCGCCGCATGGTGTGTGGCGACTGCTTCGGTGATTACACGCTGCCTCAGCCCCCGGGCTCCCTGAAGGCCGCCAGTCCGGGGCCCCGTGAGCTGCTGCTGTGCACCGCGTGCGCCGAGGAGCTCGGGGCCGCTCCGCTCACGGAGGAGCAGCCCGAGCCTGAGCCCGAGCCCGAGCCCGAGCCCGAGCCCGAGCCTGAGCCCGAGCCCGAGCCTGAGCCTGAGCCTGAGCCTGAGCCCGGGCCTCGCGCCGCACCCAGGCCCGCCCCCAGCAGCCCGTGGGAGGTGCTCGGCGTGGCGCCTGGCACGCCGCTGGCGGATGTGAAGCGCGCATACCTGGCGCTCATCACCCAGTACCACCCGGACAAGGTCGCGCAGCTCGGGCCCAAGCTGCAGGAGCTCGCAGCGGAGGAGACGCGCCGCCTCAATCAGGCCTGGACCGAGCTGCGCCAGCGCGGGGGCAAGGGGCGCACATGAGGCCACCCGATGTGACAAATCCTGGGTACCTGGGCGCCGTGGCCGCTCCGTGCCAGAACTGGCCGGAGCTCATCGAGAGCAACAACTCGCGCGCCGGCAAGCTCATTGGCATTGGCTGGGGGCCGGACTTCGTCGTTCAGTCGGTGGTGGGCCCTGCCAGCGCCGAGCCCGGGCACGTGGGCGCGGTGGCCGACCCCGGGCTGTTCCTGCCGGAGCTGATCAAGAGCAACAACGCTCGCGCCAGCGGTGTCGTGCAGTTCCAGTACTGAGGTGCGGTGAGAGAGCGTCCGCCGCCGGGAGTTCCGCCCGGCGGCGGGAGCCTCGAGGCTAGGCTTCCTCGTCGGGCAGGAGCGTGCGCAGCAGCTCGTCGTCGGGGCCCAGCGGGCGCCAGCCGGGCGGAGGTTGTGTGGCGAGGAGCGCTGCCATGACGCGCCTCGCACGTTCCTGATGAGCCTCGGGGGTGTAACCGATCCAGCGCGCGAGTGCCTTGGCGACCGCGAAACGGGCCTGATCGTCCATCGCAGCCGGCCAGCCATTGGGAAGACTCTGGGCGAGTTGGCGCACAAGTACATCGCGCTCGAAGCGGGTGACGCGTTTGTGTTGCTCTGCTTCGGCAAGCAGCCCGGTGAGTATCTGCACCGCGTTGATGTCGTCGCCCCCCAGCTCCTCGGCAAGCGCATACAGCGGGACGGCAGGGCGTGCTTCGGCGAAAGCCGTGAGCGAAGCGAAACCCCGCTCCCGGACCCGCTCGTACATGCGGGCCTTCCAGTTGCCCTCCCAGGAACCTCCGCCGCTCATCGTCCTCTCCAGGGAGTGAAGTTCATTGGGGCGCCGTTGTCCCACAGGCTGACCAGCTGTCGGGAGTTCGCAGTTGATGCTCCCTCCAGCAGGGTGGCCTGAGCCCGAAGCCCATCCCCCGGCTTCATGCGCTATCCCGATTTGATCGATTTACAGTTTTGGCGGGTCCGAATAAGGTCCGGTCAATGTCTTTCGGCGAGGCCAACGACGCGCGCACCGGGGCTGCTCATGGGCGGTGAGCCGCGCAGGTTCGTGGTCCGGGATGAGGCCTTTACGCCTGGGAGCACCTATCGGAACACGGCAAAGTCGAAGCACCCCGACGACCAGTTCATGCGGTGGATCAATCTGCCGGAGAGCGGGATGGCGAACGCCCCGGGGATTCGACCGCTCTGGTACCTCTCCCGAAAGCCCTTTACGGAGCTCCCCGCCTTCCTGGTGCTGGTGACCAAGGCGACAGCTCAGGGCGGCACCTACAAACCATGGAAGGAGGACATCAAACCGCTGCAGGGAACGATCACCTATTGGGGAGATGCCAAACTTCATTCAACAAAGCGCGTGTACGACTTTCAGGGCAACAAGGTCCTCCAGCAGATCTGGGATGCCTACAAGGCCGGAGCACGTGACGAGCTGCCTCCCATCCTTCATTTCGTGAAGCACGAAGTCGGCAGCGTCACCTTCACGGGGCTCTGCGCTCTGACAGCGCTGAAGCGTGCTTTCTTTACAGAGAAGGACCAGCGCGTCGAAAACCTGCGCTGTAAGCTTCGCATTCTTGGTTCAGAGCCAGTCCCGCTCGCCTGGTTGCACTCACGCCGTGAGGCGAAGACTTCAGATCAGGCCCTGCGCAGCGCCCCCGCGTCATGGCTCGCGTGGATCGGAGAGGGACGGCTCCCGTTCTCCCCTCCACTGAATGCCAAGCCCCTGGCGCTTCCATGGGCCGCTGACGACCGCTCCCCTGGACAGGGCTTTTCTTCCGACCCGCGGATCCGAAAAGCGGTCGAGGACTACGCGATGAAGCGGGCAAGGGACTACTTCCAGCAGGAGCGCGGCTTCACCGACCTCAAGGATGTCTCACGCACGCGTCCCTACGACTTCCTGGGCTGGGACGGGGAGCGCGAGGTGTATATCGAGGTCAAAGGCACCCAGACGGCCGGCTCCACCATCCTCTTGACGCCTAACGAGGTGGAGTTCGCCAGGCGGAACAAGAGCCAGATGGCTTTGTTTGTCGTTCACTCGATGAAGGTCCGTGACGTGGACGGAGAGGTACACGTCGAGGGCGGCGAAGAAAGGGTGTCTTGGCCGTGGGATGTCGAGAATGGCCAGCTCACTCCAGTCAAGTTTGCCTATTCCTTCCCCGAGGGCGGGGTGAAGGGTCGAGTCCCTTCAAAGAAGAGGTGACTCACCTCCGTGGGTTCTGGGGTGGCCCGAAGCGGTCTCCAGCAGCCGGTCGTTGTAGTGCTGCCGATCATCCGGCAAGGCAGGCTGTTGACGCTGCCGCAGGTGGCCCGAGTTCGGATTCAGCTCCCAGGCCGCAAGCCCCCCCTCATGGCCTGCTGAGAGCAGGACTCCCCGGGGGCTCTGGCGGGCCAGCAGTACCTCTGTGTGCGGAGTGACAGCCTGTGCCAGCGGGAGCAGCTCGCCGGTGCTTGCCTCGAGCCCCCAGCTCTTGAGCAGCCCATCGCCGCCCGCTGTGACAATCAGACCGGACTGGGCCACGCAGATGGACCAGACACCGCCTTTATGCGCCTCGATGACTTGGAGCGGGGGAGTCACTTGCATGGATTATCCACTTCAACCGTAGCCCGGGTGGCTCAGCCTGGTGAGGTACCCAACCAGAATGCACGCCCACCATGAAGGAGTATCTGTTCCAGGAAGTGAGCGAAAGAGCCTGCGATACGTTTGCACTCCTCTGGGCCCAGCATGGCTTCATGGAAGCCATCAATGATGGGGTAGCGGCCGTTAATGGGGGCGCTCACATCGATGATGATACGATCGCTGTCGGGAAGGTCCGCGATGACGTACCAGGAGGCCGGGCCCCAATCGTCGGTGTCCGAGGCACGCATATCGATACGGGCTCGGCGGATCTGGGACAACGAGCGAAGCTGGCAGGGCGAATTGGGGCGCTGAAAGAGCGTCGCCCCGTTGCAGTGAAGATAGAATGCACGCAGATCCGGATCGAGGCTCCAGCCTTGCTGACGCTCAAAGGCTTTGATCTCGCTGGGCGAAGCGGGAGGGTTAGGAAAATGATGGCGGGAGACGTCTTCGAGCAGCGAGTCCATCAACATGGCCTGGAGACGAATCAGGAACCGCGAGGTCAGACTTCCTCGTCGGGCAAGAGCGTGCGGAGCAGCTCGTCGTCGGGACCGAGCGGACGCCAGCCGGGCGGCGGCGGCGATGCAAGGAGCGCCGCGCTCGCCCTGTCAGCTCGAGCCTCATGAGTTTCCGGGGTGTAGGCGGACCACGAGCCGAGCGCCTTGGCAACCGCGAAGCGGGCCTGGTCATCCATTACGGCGGGCCAACCCTCCGGAAGACTCTGGGCCAACATGCGCACCAGCACATCGCGCACGAAGCGTGAAACCTGCTTGCGCTGCTCCGCCTCGGCGAGCAGTCCTTTCAATACTTGAACCGCGGCGACGTCATGCCCACCCAGCTCCTTGGCCAACAGATAGAGCGGGACGGCTGGGCGCGCCTCGGCAAACCCGGTGAGGGATGCGAAGCCCCGCAGGCGAACCCGCTCATACAGGCGGGCTTTCCAGTTGCCCTCCCAGGATCGCCCGTCCGTCATCGCCCACTCCAGGGAACGAATCTTATTGGGATGTCGTAGTCCCTCATGCGCTCCGCAACGAGATTGAGGACTTCATTTCGCGTCAACATCCCGCCAGCATTGCTCTCGGCTTTCCGCAGATTTTTCATGATCATCTGGTTCCATTCGTCTGGCCAGGTGCGGCCCAGGCGCCAGTTACCACCGCCATGAAGTGCCTGGTGGAACGCCGGCTCTAGCTTGATGCAGAACTGGTCGATGTTCATTTCGCCAGTGAAGCCACGCTTCTCGAACCACTCTCGGTGCTCTCGTGGCAGGACGTGATGTCCTGGTGGCTCGGCCATGCCAGCCCCAGTCTTTCCGGTCACGTGCATACCGTCGACTTCAGGCCCTTCGCCCAGCGCTTCGCGTACGCCCTTGGGCAGGTCCTGGGCCGTCATAGTGGGTGCAATCAGCTTCTGTACGCGCTCCAGGTCCCTGAAGAGCCGTTCGACGCTGTAGGCCGGACACTGCTGGAGCACGATCTCAGCCAGGTGGAGAAAGTCGAGCCACGCGGCGAGCAGCAGAGAGCCAAACATGGCGGCCTCGAGCCGTGGGCCGGTGAGGCGCAGCAGGCCCAGTTCCATGTCGGGATCGTTCACCTGCGAAGAGGAGTGGGCCAGGCGTGAGGCGCCCGAAAGGGCGCGGTTGAGCCAGGGCAGTTGATTGGATCCATACACGGCATAGCGGGTAAACACGCCATTGACCCTGGGGGCGAGATTAGCGGTACGGGCCACGAGGAGAGAGCGCGAGTCGGCGAGGCCACCAGGGGAGTCGACCACGTCCTTCATGGCCGCGAGGACGGCTCGCCGTGTAACTGTGGTGCTGCGCTGCCCAGAGGACGCGGAGGAGGGTGCCTCCTGCTCGGCAGAGGACTGGAGAGCGGAGGGGCCACCGCCCTGAAGGTAGTAGGAGCCATCGTCGTGGCTGCCGGTGGCTGCACGCCCCGAGGCACACCTCATCAGCAAGGTAGCGATGCCTATGAGAGTGAAGACTGCGAGCCGCACGCGAGCGTTCCTTTCGGCAAAGGAGTGAAGTTTACGAAGGAGCCGGCTTCCTCGCCGGAAAGAGCGTACGGCGCGACTCGCCGTGGAGAACAAAGCATGAAGGAGGCGCGCTGGCGACCCGTGAGGTAGGGTAGGGCGCGTGGGCGCAAGGAGCCGCTCCCACGCGGGAGAGCATCCATGGGGACGAAGCGCGCGCTGCACGAGGTGGATCCGCTCTGTCTGCCCGTTGGGCTGAGCGTCGGCCCGTGGCGGGTGAAGAGCTGGGCAGGCCGAGGCGCGTACGGCACCCTGTACCGTGTCGAGCGCGCGGGCCATGAACACGAAGGCGAGTTCGCGCTCAAACTGGCCATCACCCCCGGGGATGAGCGCTTCGCACGCGAGGCCGCGCTGCTCTCGCGCATCTCCAGCCCCTCGGTGCCGCGCTTCCAGGAGCACGGCGTCTGGGAGCACCCGGCCGGAGCCTTCCCCTACGTGGTGATGCAGTGGGTGGAGGGCGAGGAACTGTACGAGTGGGCCTTCCGGCGCAACCCCACCTCGCGCCAGGTGCTGGTGCTGTTGGCCCAGGTGGCGCGGGCCCTGGAGGCCACCCATGCGGCCGGAGGCGTGCACCGCGACGTGAAGGGCGCCAACGTGCTGGTGCGGCCAGGTGACGGGCGGGCCTTCCTCACGGACTTCGGAGCCGGGCACTACCAGGGCGCGGCCACCCTCACCTCGAAGCTGCTGCCCCCGGGCACTCCGGCCTACCGCAGCCCCGAGGCGTGGGCGTTCCTCGATGCGTTCCGGCGCCACCCCACGGCGCACTACCGGGCCAGCCCGTGTGATGATCTGTTCGCCCTGGGAGTGATGGCCTACCGGCTGGTGACGGACGAGTACCCGCCGCGCACGCAGCCCGGAGAGAGCGGCTCGGAGGTGTGGCGCCAGGGTGGGCCCGGAGCGCGGCCTTCGAGAGAGCTCAACCCCCGGGTATGCCCGGGGCTGGACGCGCTCATTCAGCGGCTGCTGGCCGTGGCGCCCGCGGAGCGCTTCGAGGGCCGGACGCGGGAAGCCGCCGAGGCGCTGGAAGGCGCCGCGCAAGGCGAGGGGCTCGAAGCGGATGAGCCGCTGTTCCGCTGGAGCGACGAGCACGGGCCCCGGCTGCGCTCTCCCAGAGGCGCCCGGCTCGCCGCTCAGGCGGACGCCGCCGCCCGAGAGGCGCACGAGTTGGAGGAGCGCAAGGCGCGTAGCCGGGCCCGGGCCGACGGTAGGAAGGCGTGGCTCCGGGGACTGGCACCGGGGCGGAGCGCGGAAGTGGGGGCCGGGCTGCTGCTCGCCGGGCTCACCGTGGCGGTGTGGCTCCGAGGCCACCAAGCGGGCCAGCCCTCTGCGGACTCAGAGGCCCACAAGGGAGGCCGCGTGGCGGTGGGTGACAGTGCCAGCACCGCTCCAGCCGCGCCTCGGGAAGCTGTGTTGGCCGGGGACAAGAAGAGGGCAGTGGCGCTGCCAATGCTCGAGGAGCCACTTCCCGGCCAGAACAGGGCTCCATGCAAGAGGATGGGCGAAGTGGAGATCCGTGGCGGCTGTTGGCACCGGGTGCCGGACGCCAAGCCACCCTGCAAGGAGGAGGGCAAAGAGGAGGCGTATGCGTGGAAGGGGGCTTGCTATGTGCCCTCGTATCCAGCCGGACGCGAGCCCACCTCGAACCCGCCGTGATGGTTTCTCGGTCCGCACACCCCTGATGAGGCGAAGGTAGTGAGACCCGAATCCGAAGATTGGCAGGTCATGCGTGAGCTGGAAGCACGGCTCAAGTCAGACCGGACGAAGCTCACCGCGAAAGAACTCGCGACCGTGCGCCGAGCCGCGGCTCAGGTGGGCTTCCAAGAGCACGAGGTGCGGCAAGTCCTGGCAATAGAGAGTGGTCAGGCTGAACTGATTGTCGAAATTCGGCATCGTATCCGAGAAGGATCGCAGCGGCTGATGCGAGCATTCACCCAGTCGCAGCAACTGCTGGACCAGGGCAATGCCACACGGGCAGGAGAAGTTCTTCAGTCAGCGCTCGAGCACGAGCAGATCCCCTTCTATCGGGAGACTATCGAGGCGGAGATGCGAAACCTCGGGTTAGCTGTTCAGGGGTAGCAGGAGCTGTTCTCAGGAATCAAATCCCTTTGAGGAAGCCCGTGCCGATGAGCAGCCTGCTCAAGGAGATATCCCGCGAGCACTTCCCATACCTGCCAGCGACGGCGGGGGAGACTGCGGGGCTCGAGCAATGGGGGGAGCTAATCGAAGATTAAAATCTTCGCGCATTCGAAGCATTCTCTCGCAAGATTCTGAGAATCAAGAAACCTGGGGGCGTGGAGAAGTAGACTTTTTCTTGCCCTTCAAGGTAGCTGACGCCTTAGTCAGTGCATCGCAGTTTCAGGTCCCTTGAGGTTGAAGCCTGATGTTTGCTTCATTCGAAAGCCTCAAGTCGGAGGAGAAAATGCATCGGCTGATCGTCATCGGATTGCTTCTGTCGGGCACTGTTCTGGCTGATACTGTGCCATTGTATAGGTTGTACAACAACCGTGTCTCCGACCACTTCTATACAGCGGATTTTAATGAAGCGTTGCGAGCGATGTCAGCTCATGGCTATGCGTACGAGGGCGTGGCCGGTAAGTGTTTGCCTACTCAGGAGGCTTGGTCAGTTCCGTTGTACCGGCTGTACAACGGGAGCACGGGCGACCACTTCTACACGACTTCCTGGCAAGAGAGAGATCAGGCTATTGCTTGGTACGGCTATAGGAGTGAGGGCATAACCTGCTATGTCTATTCTTGGCAATGGGCGGGGACATGCCCCATGTACAGGATGTGGAATAATAAGGTGCAGGATCATTTCTATACGCTCTCGTGGCAGGAGGTTCTCAATGCCGGGCGATATTATAGTTACTCCTACGAGGGAACTGCGGCATACATTTTCCCTGAAGCGCAGGGGCAATGCCCTCAATAGGAAGCAGGGCCATGTCGGCTTGCTTTCAGAAATTTGAAGAGCCACAACTCGCCTGAGCGACTAGCCCGGATAGAACACGGGTAGAGGGGACACCGCGTAGCGACTGACCGGTAACTGGAGAGTTCTTAATGCTTTCCACCTATCGGCAGGGGCTACGCGGTGAATCACTTGCATGGCCTCTCCAGCTCAACCTCGGCTCACTGCGATCCACCACCCGCATCCGTCCCCGTAGGCGCCGTATCCGGCCGGGCCTGCGTGTCACCGCCCGGCACCCCCGCGCCCGTGCCACCCGGCTGCCCCGTGCCCGTGGGCGGCTCCGTGCCCGTGGGCGCCGGGGGCGCCGGCTCCGGGGCCTCCTTCTCCCTCGGGGTGCTCAGGGTGTGCACCGCCTCGCGCAGGGCCTGCTCCAGCGCTGTAGTGGAGGGCGTCACCTTGCTCAGCATCTGCGTGGCGCTCTTCGAGTGCCGGTTGTCGCTCTCCGAGGCCAGCTTCAATTGCCCCAGCGCCTCGGCGATCAGCCGGCGCGCCTCGTCCAGCTTCTGCCGCGCCTGGTAGTAGGCCACCTCCGCCATCATCCCCTTGAGCGCCGTGCGCTGCTCCTCGCTCAGCCCGCTCAGCCGCTCCGCACGCCGCAGGTAGTACACCCCGCGCTCCACCACCGCCGGCTCATCCGTCGCAATCCTCGGCCTCGCCAGCGCCTCCAGCACCGGGAACAGCGCCCGGTCCAGCTCGTCCCGCTCGGTGAAGCGCTGCGCCACCAGGCTCGTCACCGCGTGGCCCTCGAGCGCGATGGGCGCGTACGTGTCCGCCAGCCGGCTGTCTGAAGGCTGGTACGGCACCGCCCCCCACGGCAGCATCCGCCCCTTCATCACCACCAGCTGCCCCCCCTGCACCTGCAGCGTGAAGGTGCGCGCGTTGAGCTGCGACAGCAAAAACGCCACCCCCGCCGCCAGCCCCACCACCAGCAGCGTCACCACCAACTGCTTCACCGCCCGCATCAGCCGCGTGCCGAAGCCCTGCCCCGGTGTCTCTCTCATGTCGCCTGCCCTCCAATCGTCCGAGCCTGTACCGCCCGCGCCCGGCGTGGTGCTTTCCTTGGGACTCGCCTGCTCGGGGCTATACTCCCACCCACCAACCCACCCATGCATCCCACATTCCGCCGCCTGGGGCCCAGTGAACTGCTGCCCCGGTACATCTTCGCGGAGAGCCTCGTCGCCCGACGCCGGGTGCTGGAGGTGGACGCTGTAGCCTCCACCGGCGGCGAGAGCGCCCGCTTCCTGCTCGAGCGCGGCGCCCGCGTGGTGGTGGCCTGTGACGCGGACCTCTCCGCCGTGCAGGCCGCCCAGAAGGCCCACGGCGGCCCCGCGCTGCGCTTTCGCGCCAACGTGTACGAGGACCTCGAGCCGGGCAGCTTCGACTTAGTCCTGGTGGCGGACCTGGCCCCGTACGTGCGCGCCCCGGCGCTGCTGGCGGAGCTGGCGCGGCTGGTGGCGCGGCAGGGCTACCTGGTGGGCGGGCTTTCCAACAGCGGCGGCCTGGCGCTGTGGCAGCTGATGGAGGTGGAGGAGGCGGTGCCGCCCACGTACGGGCAGCTGCTCGACGCGCTCTCGCCGCACTTTGCCCACGTGGAGGTGGCCACGCAGAGCCCGCTGTTGGGCTACCAGCTGGCCTTCGAGAAGGGCGAGGGGCTGCAGGTGGACGGCTCGCTGATCCGCGGCAGCGAGGCGGCCTACTTCATGGTGGTGGCGGGGCAGGAGCCCGCGCGCGTGGTGGACCCCACGTGGGTGCAGCTGCCGCCCGAGCCGCTGGCCTTCACCCGGGGGCGCCTGGAGGAGGTGGCCCAGCGCGCCAGGGGCTGGGAGGAGCGCACCGGCAAGCTGAAGGAAGTGGTTTCCAAGCTGCGCGCGGAGCTGTCGGACCGGGAGGCGGAGGTGGGCTCCCTGAAGCCGTCGCTGGAGGTGGCGCGCGAGGACGTGGCGCGGCTGACGGCGCAGCTGGAGCAGGCGCGGGGCACGCCCGAGGCGACGCGCGAGCGGGACGAGCTGGCGGCGAAGCTGCGCCGCCGCGAGCTGGAGCTGCAGGTAGCCCAGGAGCGGCTGGGGGACGCGGAGAAGCGGCTGACGCAGCAGCGCCTGGAACTGGAGGGCGTGCAGCGGCTGCAGTCCGAGGCGAGCGTGCAGGTGCTGGCGGCCCACGAGGCCCAGCGGCTGGAGCGGGCCCGGCGCGAGGAGGTGGCCGCGGGGCTGGAGGAGACGCGCGAGCGGCTGACGCAGGCGTACTCCCAGGTGCGGGACCTGCAGGAGGAGCTGTCCAACCTGCGCATCGACAGGGAGAAGGACCGGCTGGCGGCGGACCGGGCGCAGGAGCAGGGCGAGGACCGGCGGCGGCAGGCGGAGGCGGCGCGGGAGCGCGAGCTGCGCATCGCCGAGCAGTACTCGCAGGCGCTGGCGGCGGTGGAGCACCTGAAGGCGGAGCTGGCCAAAGTGCAGGAGGCCTCGCGGCAGGCCTCGGACGCGCTGGTGGTGAGAGAGGCGGAGCTGGCGCGGGCGGCGCGGGTGCAGGAGGAGGGGCGGCAGCGGGTGGCCGCGGCGGAGGCCGGGCGCCAGGAGGCCGAGGGGCGGCTGGCGGGCAAAGAGTCGGAGCTGCGCGCGCTGGAGACGGAGCTGGAGGCGGCGCGCACGGGCGCGGCGCGGCTGAAGGCGGAGCTGGAGGCGGTGCAGAAGGCCGAGGCCCAGGCGCGCGCGACGGCGGAGAAGCTGGAGGAGTCGCTGCTGGAGGCCCGGGGCCGCATGGCGGACCTGGAGGAGGACCGCGAGAAGGCGGCGGCGGCGTTTGGCCTGTCGCTGGAGGCCGAGCGCGAGCTGGCCGAGCAGCGGCTCACGCAGGCGGTGGGGGAGGAGCGGGGCAAGGCGGAGGCGCTCAACGCGCGGCTGGCGAAGGAGACGGCGGCGCGCGAGGCGGTGGAGCTGCAGCTTACGGAGCTTCAGGAGCAGGTGCGCACCGAGGCGGCGGCGAGGACCGAGGCCTCGGTGGCGCTGGCCCAGGCCGAGCAGCAGGGCCAGGAGCTGGCGGCGGCGCGCGAGGCGCTGGCGCGGCAGGTGGCCGAGGCCGAGGCGGCGCTCCAGGCGGCGCGGGCGACGCTGGAGGCCGAGCAGCAGCGGCGCGGCGAGCTGGAGCAACAGCTGGGCGGGCTGCGCGCGGAGCACGAGCAGGCCCAGCAGCGCGGCGAGACGCTGGAGCAGCAGCTCACGTCGCTGCGCGCTGAGTTCGAGGCGGCCCAGCGCAGCAGCACGCAGCTGGACCAGCAGCTCACGGCACTGCGCGCCGAGCTCGAGGCGGCCCAGCAGAGCAGCACGCAGCTGGAGCAGCAGCTCACCGGGCTGCGCGCGGACCACGAGCAGGCCCAGTCGCACGGCAAGGCACTGGAGCAGCAGCTCACCGGGCTGCGCGCGGACTACGAGCAGGCCCAGGCGAACGGCAAGGCGCTGGAGCAACAGCTCACCGGGCTGCGCGTGGAGCACGAGCAGGCGCGGACGGACAGCGAGGCGCTGGGCAAGCAGCTGACGGCGCTGCGCGCGGAGCACGAGCGGACGCAGGCCCAGAGCGGCGAGCAGGATCAGCAGCTGGCCGAGCTGCGCACGGAGCGCGAGAAGGCGCTGCGGCGCGGTGAGGCGCTGGAGCAGGAGCTGGCCGGGCTGCGCACGGAGCTCGAGGCCGGGCAGCGGCGCATCGAGGCGCTGGAGCAGGAGCTGGCCGGGCTGCGCACGGAGCTCGACACCGAGCGCCAGGCGCGCTCCCAGGCCGAGGCGCAGGCGGCGAAGACGGGCGAGGCGCTGGAGGCGGAGCGCACCGCCCGCGCCAGCAGTGACGCGGCGCTGGCCGGGCTGCGCACGGAGCTCGACACCGAGCGCACCGAGCGCACCCTCTCGGTGGAGGCGCTGGCCCAGCTGCACGCGCAGATCGAGGCTGACCGGCAGCAGCGCGCCCAGCTCGAGGAGCAGCTGACGCAGGCGCGCACGGAGCTGGATGCGCAGCGCACCCGCTCGGACGCGACGCAGGAGCAGACGCAGGCGGCGCTCACGGAGGAGCAGGCCCGGCGCGCCCAGGCCGACACGCTGGTGGAGCAGCTCCGGGGCACGCTCTCGGAGGAGCAGTCCCAGCGCGCGCGCGCCGATGAGTCCCTGGCGAAGACGCGCGAGGAGCTGTCCACCGAGCGCCAGGAGCGCACGCGCCTGGACGAGGCGCTCACGGCGCTGCGCACGCGGCTGGACTCGGAGCAGAGCGCGCGCTCGCAGGACGTGGAGGCGCTGGCGGCCACCCAGGCGGCCCTCACCGCCGAGCAGCAGCGGCGCGCCGAGGCGGACGCCCTGCTGGCCCGGCTCCGGGAGGACCTGGCCGCTGAGCAGGAGCAGCGCACCCAGCGGGAGGCCGCGCTGGCCCAGGCCCAGGCCGGGCTCGAGGCGGAGCGGCAGGCTCGCGCCGAGCTGGACACCACCCTGGCGGACACCCGCGCCGAGCTGATGGCCGAGCGCCAGGGGCGCACCGCGGGCGAGGCGGGGCTGGAGGAGCTGCGCACGGCGCTGGCGGCGGAGCGCAAGGAGCGCAACGCCGTGGAGGCCTCGCTCTCGGAGCTTCAGGAGACGCTGGACACCGAGCAGCGGGAGCGCGAGCAGATCGCCGCCCTGTTCTCCGAGGCGCGCACCGGCTGGAACACCGAGCGCGAGGCGGCGGCCCAGCTGCGCGGCACGCTGGAGCAGGCGCGCACCGCGGCGGCGGAGCAGGAGCGCATGCTGGAGGCGCTCAACGTGCGGCTGGCCGAGCAGGGCGCCGCGGCCGAGAGCCTCAGCGCCGAGCTGGAGCGGGAGCGCGCCGCGAGCACCGAGAGCCTCACGGCGGCCGGAGCCCGGGAGCAGCAGCTGCGGGCCACGCTGGAGCGGCTGGAGGCCGAGCGCACCGCCCTTCAGGAGACGGAGCGCGAGCAGCAGACGACGCTGGAGGCGCGGCAGGCGCGGATGATCGATCTGCAGCAGTCGCTCGAGGAGCTCACCTCCGCGCGCGAGCAGGAGCGCGCCCAGGCCCTGGAGCGCGAGACGGCGTGGGAGACCGAGCGCCAGGCGTTGCTCGCGGGCATGGCCCAGCTGGAGGCCGCGCGCAACGAGCTGGTGCGGCTGGGCATGGAGCTGCAGCGCATGGGGGGAGCGCTGCAGGCACGCGACATCCACATCGCCCGGCTCGACGCGGAGCTGGCCGACACCCGGGCGCGGCTGGTCTCCGAGCACGAGCAGGCGGAGCTGCTGGGCGTGCAGCTGGAGTCCGCCCGCCGCTTCGCCGGCCGGGCCTCGGCGGCGGAGAGCTCGCTGGAGGCCGAGCGCGCCACCCTGGAGTCCGTGCGCGCCGAGCTGGGCCTGGTGCGCGGCGAGCTGGAGACGACGCGCACGGACCTCGAGACGGCGCGCACGGAGCTGGGCACGGCCCGCACGGAGCTGAGTACGGCCCGCACGGAGACGGAGACGACGCGCGGCGAGCTGGAGACGATGCGCACCGAGTGGAGCACCACGCGCACGGAGCTGGGCACGGCCCGCGCGGAGCTGGCCCAGGCCACCGAGGCGCTCCAGGCGGAGAAGGAGCGCCTCACCCGGCTGGAGGCCGAGCGCGCCACCGTGAACTCCGAGCGCGAGCGGCTCCAGTCGGATCTCACCGTGGCCCGCGCGGCGCGCGTGAGGCTGGAGGGCCGGGTGGCGGCGCTCGAGGCGGCGGCGGCGGACGCGGCCCGGCTGCTCGATGCCGAGCGCGCCGAGCGCGGCCGGCAGACGCAGGCGGCGGGCGAGGCCCAGGAGGCGATTCAGCGCCGCGCGCGCGAGGCCACCGAGGCCACCGAGGCGCTGCGGGCCTCGGAGCAGCGCGAGCACGAGGCCGCCGAGGCCGCGAGGAAGGCCCAGCAGCGCGAGAAGGAGCTCTCCGAGCGCCTCGCCGCGCTCCAGGCGGAGCTGCCGCTGCTGCGCGAGCGGGCCGAGAGCCTGGGCGCGGAGAAGAACATCCTGCTGGAGGATCAGTCCCGGCTGGAGCGCCAGGTGCGAGAGCTCACCGCCCGCGTGGAGACGGCCGAGGCGGCCAAGCCCGCCGCGGAGGATCCCAACCTGGCCGTGGAGCTGGAGCGGCTGCGCGAGCGCGGCGAGGAGCTGGAGGCCGAGGTGAAGCGGCTGCGCGCAAGCCTGGCCGATCGCGAGGAGAAGCTCGAGGCGGCCATGCGGCGCGCGGCCAAGGCCACCCCCGCCCCGGCTCCGGCTCCGTCCGCTCCGCCCGCCGCCGCGCGCCCCGCGACCCGGCCGCCGCTCCCCTCCGCCCCGGTCACCAAGGGCACCAGCGCGGGCACGCGGCCCACCCCGGTGCCCCTGGCCCCCGGGCCCAACTCCGGGGACGAGCTGCCCTTGCTGCCGCCGCTGCCAGGCTCCGCGCAGGTGCCACCCGCGCTAGGCCCCGAGCCGCGCAGCCGGCCCATGCTGACGCCCACTCCGGGCACCTCGCAGGTGCCGCCGGTGCTGGGCCCCGAGCCGCGCACCGCCGGGGGCCGGCCCATCCTCAACCCCAGCCCCAACGGCCCGCCGGTGCTCACTCCGTCGGCGGCGCCCCCCGTGGCCCGGCCCGCGGCCCCACCGGCCGTGCCTCGCCGGCCCGGCACCCTGCCGCCCGTCAAGCCTCCCAAGCCGGGCGGGCAGGAGTGAAGCGCCGCCGCCGTTAGAGGCCCTGCACCTGCACCGGAGAGGTGCGGTGGGTGGTGCTTCCATCCCCGACCGCACCGTACGTGTTGTAGCCCCAGGCCCAGACGGTGCCATCCTGCCGCAGCGCGAGCGTGTGGTCATGCTCCACGGCAAGGGTGGTGACGCCGCTCAGGCCTGTCACCCGCACCGGGGAGGCGCGATCGGTGGTGGTCCCATCCCCGAGCTCGCCGTAACCGTTGTAGCCCCAGGCCCAGACGGTGCCATCCTGCCGCAGCGCGACCGTGTGGATCCACCCTCCGGCAATGGCGGTGACGCCGCTCAGGCCCGGCACCTGCACCGGGGAGGCGCGGCTGGTGGTGGTCCCATCCCCGAGATGGCCGTAGTTGTTGAGGCCCCAGGTCCAGACGGTGCCGTCCTGGCGCAGCACGACCGTGTGGCCTCCCCCTGCGGCCATGGTGGTGACGCCGCTCAGACCCGGCACCTGCACCGGGGAGGCGCGGCTGGTTCTGGTCCAATCCCCGAGTTGGCCATAGTCATTGAAGCCCCAGGCCCAGACGGTGCCGTCCTGGCGCAGTGCGAGCGTGTGCTGCGCGCCCGCGGCAATGGCGGCGATGCCGCTCAGGCCCGGCACCTGCACTGGGGAGAGGCGTTGGGTGATGGTCCCATCCCCGAGCTGGCCTTCGGCGTTACGGCCCCAGGTCCAGACGGTGCCGTCCTGGCGCAGCGCCACCGTGTGCTGCACGCCTGCGGCAAGGGCGGTGACGGCGCTCAGGCCTGGCACCTGCACCGGGGAGGCGCGGTCGGTGGTGCTCCCATCCCCGAGCTGGCCGGCGTCGTTTCTGCCCCACGCTTGGACGGTGCCGTCCTGGCGCAGCGCCATCGAGTAATTCTGGCCTGCGACAATGGCGGTGACGCCGCTCAGGCCCGGCACCTGCACCGGGGAGGCGCGGTTGGTGGTGGTCCCATCCCCGAGATGGCCATAGACGTTGAGGCCCCAACCCCAGACGGTGCCGTCCGGCTTCAACCGGAGCGAATGGTAGGCGCCGCCAGCGAGGACGGAGCCGGAGGCCGCCTGGGAAGCACAGGAGGGCAGGCCCGTCACGGTGAAGGAGTGAGAGGCCGAGGCGCCCAGGGCATTGCTCACCGTCGCGGTGACGGTGGGAGTGGTGGCCGAGGGGGCACAGGCAGGAGCGGTCCACACCACCTCGCTGGCGCCCGCGCTGGAGGTGGGCGTGCCGCGGGTGCCCGTGGTGCTGGCCCACGAGAAGCTCAGGGCGCTGGCCTGCGGGTCCACCGCTTTGAGGCGGAAGGTGACGGAGCCGTTGGCGGAGGCGGAGGCGGAGGACTGGAACGTCTCGGTGATGTCCGGCGGGAAGAGGGCGGTCCTCCTGGGGCCCACGCAGAGAGAGAGGGTGCCCGTCGTCTGTCCGCCGATGGGCTGGCCGTTGCGCAAGTCGGTAACGGTGACGGTGAGGTTGCAGTTGTTGCACACGCTGCTGGTGGGCAGCGCGGTGGCGGTGAACTGGGCGGTGGCGGAGGCGGCATTGCTCCACGTACCGGGGCAAGAGGCCGTCCAGCTGTAGGCCAGGCTGTCGCCATCATTGTCCGAGGCAGTGGTGGAGACGGTGGTGGACTCGTTCACCTCGAGAGCGGTGGCGCTGGCGGAGATGTTGCTCACCTGCGGCCAGGTGTTGAGGGAGGCATTGACGGTGACGTCCCCCTTGCCCGCGTTGACGTTGACGTTGAAGGTGATCCTGGCGGTGGCACCCTTGGAGTCCGTCACCGTAAGCGTGAGAGGCACGGTGGCGGCAGCGGAGGGAGCCGTCCAGGAGGTGGAGAGGTTGCCGGACTGGGCGAAGCTGCCCGAGGGAGCGCTCCAGGCGGAAGTGAGGGTGTCGCCCGCGTTGGCATCCGAAGCGGAGGCGGTGAGCACCACGGTGCCGCCGGGCTCGACGTTGCCGGGAGCGGCGGACAGCGAGGTAATGACAGGCGCGGCGTTGGCGAAGGGCGCTGGCGGGTTGACCTCCTGCAGGGTGATGGAGACGGTGGTCGTCTGCCGGGCCAGCACAGCGCCGGTAGCCGACCCGGCGTACAGCTTGGTGCCACTGCTGTTGAAGGCCTCGGCGGAGAAGGTGCGGCCAGTGCCCGCGGGCAGCTTGCCCAGGGTGCCGCTCCACTGGTTGTTCGTCTTCACCAGAGGCTCGGTGCGCGGCTGCATGTCGGCGGCCGACACGGTGACGAGCACCGAGGTGACATCGGCGGCGGACAGGGCCTGGGCCAGGGAGCTGACCAGCTGAGCCTCGCCAGTGGTGTCCTCCTGCTGCTCAGGCGGGCCGCCACACCCCACCGCGAGCGCCAAAAGTACGGGAGTCAGATACAGCCAGGAGCCCTTTGCCATGCGAGTCATCAGTGCCTTTCCGAGAAACCGGGGAGCCGGGGGAGCGCACGCGCCCCCGCGCGGAAAAGGAGCCGATGAGGGGAAAAGTCATGCAGGCAAAACCGCGAGCCGGTGAAGGAGCCTGCCTTCCGTGGCCCAGGGCATTAGGATGAACCCCGTGGCGCACACCGAACGCATCTTCAAGTACCACGGGCTGGGCAACGACTTCGTCGTGCTGGATCGCCGCCAGACGGGCGTGGACATCGACGCGGCCACCGCGGTGAGCTGGTGTGACAGGCGCCGGGGCATTGGCGCGGACGGAGTGCTCTCGCTCTTGCCCTCGAAGGCGGGCGTGGCGCGCATGGTGGTGCACAACGCCGACGGCAGCATCGCCGAGATGTGCGGCAACGGCCTGCGCTGCGCGGTGAAGTACCTGGTGGACCACTCGGGCACCCGCCCCGAGCGCATCGCCGTGGAGACGGGCGCGGGCCTCCTCTCGTGCGTGCCCAGCTACGGGCCCACCGGGGTGGACGAGGTGGACGTGTCCATGGGCCCCGCGCGCCTGGTGGCTCCCAACCTGCCCTCGGGCGCCACCGGCCAGCCCTTCGTCCAGGCCCCGGTGCCGGGCCACCCGGGCCTTCAGGGCACGGCGGTGAGCATGGGCAACCCGCACCTGGTGCTCCTGGACCACCCGCTGGATGACGCGGAGCGCCTGGGCCCCACCCTGGAGCGCCACCCGGGCTTCCCGGACCGGACCAACGTGGAATTCGTACGCGTGGACCCGGACGGACTCACGCTGGTGGTGTGGGAGCGCGGCTGCGGGCTGACACAGGCCTGTGGCACCGGGGCCTGCGCCACGGCCACCGCGGCGGTGCTGGCCAGGCGGATGCCAGCGGACGCCTGGCTGCGCGTCACCCTGCCAGGAGGCGACCTGCGCATCCGCGTCCCGGCCGACCTGTCCGACATCCGGCTCCGGGGCCCGGCCACCTTCGTCTTCGAGGGCGTTGTAGCCCTTCCGGGCGCTCTGTAACCTCTGTGTTCCCCTGGCTCCGAGGCTCCCCCCGCCGTGGCAGGCACCATCCTCCTGGTCGATGACGACGGCGTCTTCCGCGAGCTCGCCACCGACATGCTCACGCACCGGGGCTACCGCGTCGTCCCGGCGGCGGATGCCGAGCAGGCGCTGGAGGCCGCCGCCCTGAGCCGCTTCGAGCTCGTCCTCACCGACGTGATGATGCCGGGCATGAACGGCTTCGAGCTCACCACCAGGCTGCGCGAGCGGGTGCCGGACCAGGAAGTCATCCTCATCAGCGCCCGGCCGGACGTGAAGGACTCGGAGATGGCGCTGCGCACCGGGGCCGCTGACTGCCTCACCAAGCCCATCGAGGCGGCCAACCTCTACCTGGCGGTGGACGGGGCGTTCCGGCGCGTGGCGCTGCGGCGCGAGCGCACCCAGCTGCAGGACGAAAATCTGGAGTTCGCCCGTTACCAGAACCTGCACCGGCGCTGCCTGGAGTTTCTGGCGTACCCGGACCTGGAGGGCCTGCAGGAGCGCGTCATCGCGGACCTGGCGGCGGTGTGTGACGCGCAGAGCGCGGCGCTGTGGGTGGTGGATGACCGCGGCGAGCTGGTGCTGCGGGCGTACCGGGGGCTGTTGGACCGGCACTTCCTGGTGGAGAAGATGAGGCCCGAGGGCCCGCTGGGGGCGCGGCTGCGCGAGGCCTCGCCGTGGCTTTCGCGCGAGGAGCGCTCGCCGGTGCTGTACGTGCCGCTGGTGGCCGCCGGCGAGCTGATGGGGCTGGCGCAGCTGTCGGATCCGCTGAGCGGCGAGTTTTTGTCCGAGCACCTGCGCCAGGCGCGGGTGATTGGCGACTTCGCGGCGGTGGGGGTGAAGAACGGCCGGCGCATGCTGGCGCTGCAGCGGCTGGGCCTGCGCGACAAGGACACCGCGGCCTACAACCTGAGCTACTTCACCGACTACGCCTCGAAGGAGATCTACAAGGCGCGCAGGTACGGGCGCACCTTCTCGCTGCTCACCTTCAGCATCGACAACCTGCCGCTGGTGCGGGTGCGGCTGGGCGCGGCGGACGCGAAGAAGGCGGTGCGCGGCATCATCCGGGCGCTGTCGAAGATCATCCGGGACTCGGACGTCATCGCCAAGGCGAGCGATCAGGAGTTCTACCTGCTCTTGCCGGAGACGGACTTCTTCGGAGCGTTGATGTTCGTGCGCCGGGCGATGGCGGCGGTGCGCGACGAGCCGGACGTGCAGGAGGTGGAGGCCAAGCTGCCGCTGGCGCTGGTGGGCGGGGCGAGCACCTTCCCCAAGGACGGCGAGGACTTCGACGAGCTGGTGCACCGGTGCCGGCGGCGCATGGACGAGCGCCGGGCCTCGCTGCAGCGGCGGCTGCTGCTGGACGGGCTGCCCTTCTGGGACGAGGTGTCGCTGCTCTTGGGCAGCCCCACCAGCCCCCGGCTGCCGGCGGACGAGCGGGCCGAGCCCTCGCGCCGGGGCAAGGTGTCCGACGCGCTGTTCGACGAGCTTCAGTCGGAGATCGCCCGCGAGCTGCTGAGAGATCCGGGGGCGCGCGGCCTGCTGTACGTGGGCGGGCCGGAGATCCGCTCGGACCTGCCCATCGCCTCGGGGCTGGAGTCGGCGCCGCCGGAGCTGAGCTCCCGCATCTACGTGCTGGGGCGGCGCCTGGATCTGGAGTCGCACCCGGCGCTCACCCCGGTGTTCCTCGAAGGAGACGAGCGGGTGGCGCGGCACGAGTTCCTGTTCTGGCTCTCGGAGCACGCCTCCTACGCGCTGATTCAGCGGCGGGGCAAGGGCGTGACGTGGGGCTTTCACTCCTCGGACACCGCGGTGGTGGACGGGCTCATCACCAAGCTGCAGTCCGAGTACGATCTGCAGCCGTACTAGCGAGCGCGCCCCGTGGCCCAGGTTCGGAAAATTCTCATCGCGGATCCCGACCTCGAGGCGGTGCGCATGCTCACGCGCTCGCTGCGGCAGCGCAACTACCAGGTGCACTACGCGCCGGACGGAGCCCGGGCGCTGGAAGTCTGCGTGCTGCGCCACCCGGACCTGGTGCTGTTCGACGAGGACTGCAAGCTGCTGGACGCGCGGACGTTCATTCAGATTCTGCGCACCAACCCGCGCACCGAGGACATCCCGGTGGTGCTCACCACCACCAACCTGGACGTGGACCGGCTGCGGGGCCTGCGGGTGGCCGCGCACCTGAAGAAGCCCTTCAACCTGGACGAGGTGCTGGGCCGCATCGAGCACATCTTCCGGCGCAGCGAGGCGGCCAAGGACCTCAAGAACGACGCGCAGGAGATCGAAGGCTCGCTGAGCCAGCTGGGCATCCCGGACCTGATGCAGATCCTCGGGATGAACAAGCGCAGCGGCAAGCTGAGCCTGGAGCGGGGCAACGAGCGCGGAGAGATCATCGTCGGCGAGGGCCGGCCGGTGAACGCGCGGCTGGGGCGGGTGGAGGGCGAGAAGGCGCTGTTCCGGATGCTGACGTGGAACGAGGGCTCGTTCACCTTCGCGCCGGGCACCAGCGGGGGCAAGCCGCGCATCACCCGCGGCATGGACGACGCGCTGATGGAGGGCATGCGGCAGGCGGACGAGGTGAACCGGCTCTTGCCCTCGCTGCCGGCGCGCACGGTGCGCCTGGCGCTGGCGCCGGAGGCGGAGCTGGCGCAGGACCAGCACCCGGTGACGGCGCAGGTGGTGGACCTGCTGCGCCAGCCGCGCTCGCTGGGCGAGGTGTTGGACCTGGCGCCGGCCACGGACCTGGAGGTGCTGGGCGTCCTCAACACGCTGATTCAGAAGGGCGTGGCCCGGGTGGCCGAGGGCGAGGAGCCGGGCGGCGGGCCGCTGCTGGGCCCGGCGGAGCTGCACGCGCTGCGCAGCCGGGTGCTGCGAGGCAAGACGCCGCAGAAGGTGGTGACGGCCAAGGTGTTCATCTGCGGCAACGGCCCGGCGGCGGCGCGGCGGCTGTTCGCGCGGCTGCCGGGGCTGGCGGCCATCTCGGCGGAGCCCACGGCGGTCAAGAGCGGCTTTGGCACGCTGGGGCGGCTGGACCTGAGCGAGGTGCTGCACCTGGACTTCTGCGTGCTGCCCCCGGCCGAGGCGGCCAAGCCGCTGTGGCGCCCCTTCAGCGCCGGAGCCGTGGGGGCGCTGCTGATGGACAACTCGGAGGCGGCGGTGCGGCTGGCCACCTACCTGGCGTGGGAGATCCGCGTGCCGCTGGTGGTGTTGGGCGAGGTGGTGCCCGAGTCGCTCCAGGGAGCCCCCGCGGGCGCCAGCGCCATGGGGGACGATCTCACCGAGGCGCTCAAGACGCTGCTCATCCAGAGCCTGAACCCCGCTCCCGTGGTGACAGGGATGTCTCAGGAGCCCCGCGCCGCCTCCCTGGGCTGAGCCGGGGCCCTTCGCCGATCTACCCGCCGGCTGAAAAGTGGCCCTTCGGCCATTTCAGTATGGCTGTATCCCCTCCAGGCGGGGATCCGCTCCCAGAAGTCGGGTTGACGCCATCAGTGGTACAATCTGGTGAGTTGGGTGGGCGCAGGGAGGCAGCGGATGCCGAAGATCACCATCGATGTGCCGGAAGGGTTCGAGGAAGTCGTCCGATTCCTGGAGCTGACGCTCCAACGCGCGGCACAGGGAGAGGGCACGGGACCCCTGCGGGACATTGGCGCCTTCGACGCCGTGTGGCAGGCGCTGCACGAGGACATTGATCAGGCGGAGCAGAAGGTGATGAAGCGCTGGCTCCACGTGGTGGAGGACTCCCCGCCGCCCGACGAGCCCTGAAGCGGCCCGCGAGCCGGCCTCTCAGGCCGCCGGCTCCAGCACCTCTTCCAGGGCCTCGCGCACGCCGGGCAGCTGAGCGAGCAGCTCGAACTCGGCGTCCTGCAGGTGAGAGACGCGCCGGCCCTGAATGCGCTCCATGAGCAGCTCGATGCGGTTCTCGCCATTGGGGCCCGCCTGGCGGAAGAAGCGGGCGCGGCGCCCCTCCTTGAGGCAGGCGACGATGTCGCGCTGCAGGCTCTTGAGCCGGCGAGACACCTTCATCGCCGATCGACCCTCGGGGGTGTCGAACGTGTGGAAGTGCCGGTTGCGCGACAGCGGCCGGGCTGGGTCATGGAGCCTCTCGACGAGGCGCCGCACGAAGGGGTCCATCGACGGAGGAGGATAACATCCGCTACCCTGCGGCTCAGCGATGCATTTGCGAATTCTGCGGTTGACCCCCCTGCTTTCCCTGCTGCTCTCCCTTGCCTGCAAGGACCCCGAGACGGCCGCCGTTCAGGCGCGCGCCAGTGGCTACGAGACCAAGCTGGCCGAGGGCCGTACGCTCATGGCCGCCAACCAGCCGGCCCGGGCGGCCAAGGCGTTCCGCTCGGCGGCCAACACCGCCCCGGAGAACCCCGAGCCCCTGCTGCTGATGGCCGAGGCCCTGCGCGCCGCCGGAGACGAGGGCCAGGCCATCCTGGTCATCAAGGAGGCCGAGGCCATCGTGCCCGGCGCGGATCCGGCGCTGCAGAAGCAGATCGCCGAGCTGTACCGCCGCCAGGGCCAGGTGGAGCAGGCCATCGCCACGCTGGTGGTGCTGCGTGACGGCGAGCAGCTCACGGATCCGGAGCTGCTGGAGCTCGCGCGGCTGCAGCTGACGCTGGCAGACACGGACGGGGCCTTCAAGTCGCTGGAGCCCATTCAGCGCGAGCGGCCGGACGATCCGGACGCCAAGGTGGTGGAGACCGAGGCGCTGCTCATCAAGGGCGAGGAGCTGCTGGCCGCCAAGCTGATGGACCGGCTGATCGAGGAGAACCCGGGGCTGCTCGAGGCGCGGCTGTTGCGCGTGCGCTACTTCCTCAACAGCGGCTTCGCGGCCGAGGCGCTGCAGGACCTGGAGGGCATCGTCGGCAAGGACGCCAAGCGGCCCGAGGTCGTCATGCTGCGCACGCGCATCCTGACGAGGCTCGAGCGCCACCAGGAGGTGGAGGCGGAGCTGACGCGCTTCACCGAGGAGCACCCGGACAACGTGGAGGCGCTGTCGCAGCTGGCCGAGACGAAGCTGCTGCTCAACAACCTCAGCGAGGCGCAGCAGCTGGTGGACAAGGCGCTGAAGCAGCGGGCGCTGTACGCGCGCGCGCTGTACGTGCGCGGCCGGGTGCTGGAGCAGCAGGGCGACAAGCGCGGCGCCGAGGAGCACTATGGCTACGCGCTCACGTCGGATCCGCGCTTCTTCCCGGCGCTCTCCCGGCTGTGGCGCATGCAGCAGGAGGCGGGGCAGAAGGCCGAGGCGAAGCAGACGCTGGAGCGGCTGTACCGCATGGGCGGCGCCTCGGTGGAGGAGAAGGTGACGCTGGCCTCCATCTACGTCGAGAGCCGCACGAACCTGGACGTGGCCCGCAAGCTCATCGACGACGCGCTTCAGCGCGAGCCGGGCAACCCCAAGTACGTGGCCATCAAGTCGCTGATCGCGCGCGCCGCCCCGAAGAAGAAGAAGTCCGGGGGCAGCGGCATCGTCATCATGCGCGGGAAGCGCTGAGCTTCACGGGCCGGGAGGAGGAGGGCAGGCCGTCGGCGGCCTCCACCACCTTCTCCAGGGCCTTGAGCCCCTTCTTCTGGCCCACCGCGACGACGGTGAGGTTCTCGCGGGTGAAGTAGCGCTGGGCCACCTCGCGCACGCGGGCGGCGGACTGGGCATCCACCAGGTCCGCGCGCAGGCTGAAGGACTCGGGCACGCGGAACAGCTCCGTGCCGCCGAACCAGCCGGCCAGCTCGCCGGGCGAGTCCTGAGAGAACTCCAGCAGCATGCGGTGCCGGCGCTTGGCGCGCGCCAGCTCCTCGGCGTCGATCTCCTGGGTGCACAGGGTGCCCAGCACGTGGAGGATCTCCTCCACCACCCGGGGCGCCTTCTCCGGAGCGCTGGCCGCGTCGATCTCGAACAGGCCCGTGTCGTGGAACGCGTCCAGCGCGGCGTGGACGGAGTAGGCCAGCCCGCGCTTCTCGACGATCTCGAAGGGCAGCCGCGACGACAGCCCGTCATCCAGCGTGCGCCGCAGCAGCTGCAGCGCCGGGTAGTCCTCGTGGTGCTCGGGCACGGTGCGGAAGTTGAGGCGGAACTCCGTCTGCGACTCGTCATGGGTGACGAAGTGGAAGCGGGGGCCGGACTCGGACTCGGGCGGAGGCGCCTCGGTGGTGGGCAGGCCCTTGGGAAGGCGGGCGAAGGCGCGCTCGGCCAGCTCCAGCACCTCCGCGTGCTTCACCCGGCCGGCGGCCGTCACCACCAGGTTGCCGGTGACGTAGTGGCGGGCGAAGTGCTCCAGCACCTGCGGATGGGTGAGGGCGGAGACAGACTCGCGCGTGCCGGCGATCTTCAAGGACAGCGGGTGGCGGGGGAACAGCAGGCGCTTGGACAGGTTGTCGATGTCGATGTCCCGGCCCTTCTCGTCCACCTCGTCCAGCATCTCCTCGAGGATGATCTGCCGCTCCACCTCCATGTCCGTGAGGCGGGGGCGGGTGAGCATGTCCCCGATGATCTCCATGCCCACGGCCAGGTGCGCCGGGTGAATGGGGGTGTAGTAGTAGCCGTGATCCCTCGTGGTGACGCCGTTGAGGTTGCCACCCACCTCCTCCACCGCGGAGTTCATCCGCACCGTGTCCGGCCAGCCCTCGCTGCCGCGGAAGAACAGGTGCTCCAGGAAGTGGCTGACGCCGTTGTTCGCCTCGCTCTCATGGCGACTGCCAGTCCGCACGTACACCGCCAGCAGCGCGGTATGTAGGTGGGGCGTCTCAACGGTGACTACACGCAGCCCAGAGGGCAGCACGTCTCGGAAGGGTGTGAAGCTCATGCGCGAGGGAGGCTTAACACGAAGGTCGCACCTTGGCCGGGGAGACTCTGGCAGGAGAGTGAGCCGCCGTGCGCCTGGAGAATCTGCTGGCTGACAGACAGGCCCAGGCCGGTGCCGCCCTCCTTGGTGGAGAAGAAGGGCTCGAAGAGGCGCTGGCGCACCGCGTCCGTCATGCCGCGGCCGGTGTCCTGGAAGAGGATCTCCACCTCGCGCTCCAGGCCCCGGGTGGACACGGTGAGCTTGCCGCCCTCGGGCATGGCCTCGCGGCTGTTGCGCACCAGGTTGAGGAACACCTGGCGCAGCAGCCCCTCGTCGGCCAGCACGGGCGGAGTGTCCGGGGCAAACGCGCGCACCACCTCCACGCGGGCGCGCTCCAGCTCCTCGCGGGAGAAGTCCAGCACGCTGCCCAGCACCGCCGTCACATCCTCGGACACCAGGGTGGGCTTGGGCGGCCGGGCCATGCGCAGGTACTGCTCGGTGACGTCGGTGAGCCGGTCCACCTCGCGGGTGACGGCGCCCAGCAGGTCCCTGGCCTCGCGGGACTCCTCGGGGGTGCGGAAGGAGGCGCGGGCCAGCGCGTCGTCGATCATCTCCACGTTGAGGCCAATGGAGGACAGGGGGTTGCGCACCTCGTGAGCCACCTGGGCGGCGATGCGGCCCACGGCGGCCAGCTGCTCGGCGCGGGCCAGGGCCTCGGCCTGGGCCTTGAGCTGGGACTCGCGGGCCTGGAGCGAGCGGGCCATGGCGTCGAACTCGCGGGCGAGCACGGCCACCTCGTCATCGCCCTGCACGCCCAGCTGGGCGGTGTAGTCGCCGCGGCCAATGCGCGAGACGCCCTCGATGAGGGTGCGCACCGGGCGCAGCGTGCGGGCCGACAGCCACGTGGCGCCCAGGCCCACGCCAATGGCGACCAGGGACAGGGTGATGATGGCCAGGCCGGTGCCGCGCTCGCGCTGCTCGGCGCGGTCCACGCGCAGGCGGATGCGGTTGTCCAGGGCGGCGCGCACCACGCGCAGCTCGCGGCCGATGTTGGCCTCCAGCTGGTGAAGCTCGGCGGCCGTCTGGGCCACGCGGGCGCGGTCCGGGTTCTCCTCGCCCAGGGTGGTGAAGACGGCCTCGGCCATGCGCCGGTGGTTGGCGTACTGGGTTTCGATGTCGGCGAAGCGCGTCTCCAGGCCGCTGACGAAGGGCACCTCGCCGGTGGGGGCGAAGGTGAGGATGTCCCGGGCCTTGGCGCGAGCGGTGGCCAGGCGCTGCGTCATCAGCGGGGGGAAGTACATGCGAGACAGGCGCATGAGGGCGCGGCGCGTCTCCACGCTCTGCTCGTCCAGCAGCCGCTCGGTGTCCTTGGCCTGGTTGGTGTGAAAGGTCTCCAGGGCGGCGGCGTCCTGGGACAGCTGGAGGTAGCCCTGGCTGACGAGGCGGATCTCCTGCTGGTTGCGGTGCAGCTCCGCCACGCTGAACAGGGACACGGCGCCAAAGGTGACGAGCACCACGGCGTAGCCCAGGAAGATGCGCGTAGCGAGCGAGAGCTTCATCGTTGAGAGCCAGAGGAGACAGGGGGCCGTCCAGCGCCCCAGCCGCATCGCTACGCTCGCGCCGCCCGGAGCGCAAGCTGATACCGTGCCCGCGAATGTGGCTCCGTACCGTTCGTCATGCCCTCCTGGCCGCCGTGCTGGCCCTTGCTTCCGCGTGTGAGGAGCAGGGCGCCGCGCCGCAGCTCCAGCTGATTACCACCACCTGCAGTGGGGCCTCTCCGCTGCAGGGCGTCACCCACCTGCGGCTGCGGGTGACGGGAGAGGGGCTGAGCGCCCCCATCGAGCGCGTCACCCCGGTGAACCTGCGGCCCGAGGACGTGCCGGCGGTGCCCCCGGGCGCCCGGCGCATGTTCGAGGTGAGGGGTTACACCGGAGAGCCGTCGAGCTCGGGCCGGGTGGTGTCCGTGGGGCGCTCGGGCCCCTTCGAGATGCCGGCGCAGGGGGCGCCCGCGGATCCGGTGCGGGTGATTCTGCGGCGGGTGGACACCTTCGTGCCGGTGGAGAGCTCGCAGCTGCCCGGCTCGTGCCTGGAGCTGGAGGATGCGCGAGCCGGCCACACGGCGACGCTGTTGCCGGACGGGCGGGTGATGTTGGCGGGAGGCGTCCGGGTGGCGGGCGCCGGAGGCTTCGAGACGCTCAACTCGGTGGAGTTCCTGGACCCGATGGCCCGCACGCTCACCTACGTGCCGCAGGTCGGCGCGGATGGGGCCCGGCGGGCGTTCCACACCGCGTCGCTGACGCTGGACGGGCGCGTGGCGCTGGTGGGGGGCGAGGTGCAGTCGGGCACGGGCGCCACACCGCTGCGCAGCGTGGTGGTGATCAACCCGACGACGCAGGACACGCAGCAGTTCGAGCTGGCCGAGGCGCGCACGCGGCACGTGGCGGCGGTGGACATCTCAGGGCGGGTGCTGCTGGTGGGAGGAACGGGGCAGGGCGGCACGCCGCTCGCCACGCCCGAGGGGGTAGAGCCGGCGGCGAGCAAGAGCTTCGCGGTGCCCACGCCCATGCCCAGGGTGGGGGCGAGCGTGAGGGCGCTGCCGGACGGCCAGCGGCTGGTGGTGGCAGGGGGCTCGGACGGGACGCGGCTGGTGCGCGAGGTGCGGACGCTGGCGTTCAACGGCACGACGTTCGCGCCCACGGGGGCGACGCTGCAGTTGAGGCAGGGCCGGCAGAGCCCGGCCCTGGCGCCCTACGACACGGCGGGCAAGCTGTTGGTGCTGGGGGGCTACAACACGGCGGGGGTGCCGGACCCCAGCTCCCGGCCCATCGCGCTGACGGAGATCCTGGACTTCACGGGGGAGACGCCGGGGCTCTCGGTGGGCCCGTCCACGGTGGCCCGGGCGGCCATCTGCGCCGAGGCGCTGGGGGACGGGCGGGTGCTGGCGATGGGAGGGCAGAGCCCCGGGGAGGGCGGGCTGGTGAGCTCGGGCGTGGTGGAGCTCATCACCCCGACGCCGAACGTGACGGGCGGAGTGCTGGGGATGGAGCAGGTGGCCCCGCGGCACCTGCACACGTGCACGCTGTTGCCGGACGGGGCGGTGCTGGTGACGGGGGGCGTGGACACGACGGGCGGCGCGGCGCGGATGGCCTCGGGGCCGCTGGTGTTCATGCCGGTGCCGCGGGACTGAACTGAAATGACAAGGCCCCTCGTCCCACCGCGGTGGAAGGAGGGGCCCGCTGAGTCAACGGGGCTGAATCAGGCGCTGGGCGCCGAGGACTTGTCCGCCTCGCCGGCAGCGGCGGCGGGAGCCTCGCTGGGAGCCGCGGCGGGGGCCTCGGACGCCTTGGCGGCCTCGGCCTCGGCCTGGGCCTGCTGCGCGGCGCGCTGGGCCTCGGCGTTGGCGCGCTCGCGGGCGGCCTCGTCGCTCTTCTGATCGCTGGCGGCGACCTCCTCGGGGGTCAGCTCGGTGCGGTCGGCGAGCATGCCCGTCTTCTTCTCCAGGTCCTTGATGGCGCGGCGCAGCAGGTCGCGCTCCAGCAGCGTGCGGTTCAGGCGCTTCTCCAGCGCCTTGAACTTGTCCTTCACCAGGTCCAGCTCGCCCTTGGTGGCGGTGTAGATGCGCTGCTGCGTCTCGCGGCCGCCCTTGAGCTTGCGCAGCTCGCGCTCCAGCTCCACGGCGCGCTCGCGGTCCTTCTTGGCGCTCTGCTCCAGGCGCTCCATCTTCTCGCGGTCCGCGTCGTTGAGCTCGCGGTAGCGGCGCGGGCCCCGATCCTTCTCCATGGCGGGGGCGGCGGCGGCGGCTTCGGCGACGGGCACCACCTGCACCGCGGCCGTCACCACGCGCTCACCCTCGTGGGCCGGAGCGGAGATCTGCCCGATGGCCGGAGCCGCCGCGGGGGCAGCGGCCGAAGCAGCGGCCGGAGCCGTCGCGGTCACCGTCACGGCGGTGCCGGGGGCGGGGCCACGGCGGGCCTTGCCACCGCCCTGCTCCCCGCGCAGCCGCTCGATCTCCGCCAGCGCCTGGTTCAGCTCCCCGCGCACCACCTCGAGCTGCGTGGACGCATTGCGCTCCACCTCGGTGCGGGCCTTGGTCAGGTCGCGCTCGCCCTTCTCGCCCTCCTTCTGCTCGTACAGCTTGCGCTTGGTCTGCTTGAGCTGCTCCTTGAGGTCCTGAAGCTGCGAGCGCTGCTCGTCGAGCTCCTTCTGCTTGCGCGCCAGCTCCGCCTCGGCGCTGGGGCGCACGGGCCGGGGCGAGCCGTCACTGAGCTCCGCCCGGGGGGCGGGAGCCGCGACAGTGGCCCGGTTGGAGCCGAAGAGCAGCATGCCAAGCGTAATGGCGAAGCCGATGGAAACGAGGATCAGGGCAACCAGCACGAGTACGACCTCCAAGGCTGCAAAAAAGCGCCGCAGCCTAACGTCCAGCACCGGGGCGTCAATAGCCGTGCGCATTCCATGCCTGGGAGCAGGGCAGGCAGGCCTTCACCCCGCCCCCGGGGGCCGGGGACTACCTGTGCTCCCGGAAAACGGGCGATGCTGGGGCCCCCGCACCGCCCACGACGAGGGTACCGCCACATGCCGCACCTGGAGCTCACCCCCAAGACGGACATCTCGAGCTTCCGCAAGCTGGCCATCGGCAGCTGGAAGACGACGTACGATCCCACCGTCTACGGCACCCTCACGGTGCGCATGGACAAGGCCCTGGCCTACATCGAGGCGTTCCGCCAGCGCACCGGCGTGCGGCTGACGGTGACGCACCTGATGACCAAGGCCATGGGCGAGGCGCTGCGCCGCTGCCCCGAGGCCAACGCGGTGCTGCGCTTCAACAAGATCTACCTGCGCGAGCAGGTGACGATCTCCGCCCTGGTGGTGCAGACCGACGGGGGCAAGGTGGACCTCACCTCGGCGAAGATCAACGACGCGGACACCAAGACGCTGCGCGAGATCGCCGTGGAGATGGAGGACGCGGTGCGCCGGGTGCGCGAGCGCCGCGACGTGGCCCTGGAGAAGGGCAAGGGGACGATCCAGAAGATCCCCTACATGTTCCTCAACATGTTCACCTGGCTCATCGGCTTCCTCATGTACACGCTCAACCTGGACCTGAGCGGGCTGGGCATGCCGAAGGACGCGTTTGGCTCGGTCATCATCACCAACGTGGGCTCGCTGGGGCTGGACACCGCGTACGTGCCGCTGGTGCCCTACACCCGCGTGCCCATCTTCGTGGCGCCTGGCGCCGTGAAGGAGGCCCCGGTGGTGGAGGACGGGAAGATCGTCGTGGGCAAGGTGATGAACATCAACGCCTCGTTCGATCACCGCTTCATCGACGGGTTCCACGCCGGGGTGCTGGCCACCACGCTGCGCGAGATGCTGGAGAACCCCTTCGAGAAGTTCGACGCGCTGGACTCGCTGCCCGCGGCCCCGGAAGAGCAGCCCGTGCTCGCCAAGGCCGCGGGGTAGGCTGCGCGGGCGGGGCCTCTACAGGTAGAAGCGATCGACCACTCCAGCGGTCCGCTGGAGGATGGCGGTCCACCCCACCCAGCCATCGATTGTCTCCTTGTCCGCGAGGGGCTCGCCGCCCAGCGCCGCCAGCGAGCCCGTGCAGCCCTGCACCGTGGCCAGCCCGGACTCGCGCACGTGCCCCAAGAGCTCCCGCAGGGTCGGCATCGCGCGGCGCTCGAAGCGGTCCGCCACCTCCTCCCGGGAAGGGGAGAAGTCGGGCTCATCCAGCTGATCTTTGAGGAAGCGCTCCAGGGCCCACCAGAACAGGTACACCTCGGCCCGGCGCCCCGAGGCCACCGCCGCCGCGGCGATGGACAGCCCCTGGTGCACCCGGTCGTAGTCCCCGCTGTGTAGGAAGACAACCACCTTGGGCGGCATGGTACTCACGAGCCTTGATTACCGCTCAGGGCCCCGTGCCGTCCATTCAATGGGACTCCCCGACCGCTCGCCCCCCTTTAGCTTGCGCCCAGGCGGCACCACTTGCTACAGAATCCCCCGACCATTCAGGCACTTAGCCGCGCATCCGCACCAGGTAAGCAGGGGGCTCCACGCGATGGGCGATGAAACGACAGCGAAGAGGAAAGATGCCCACCTCGACCTGTGCGCCACGGGAGACGTGGAGCCCGCCGGCAACAGCACCTTGCTCGAGTGCGTGCGGCTGGTGCACTGCGCCATGCCGGAGATGGCCGTCGAGGACGTGGACCTCTCCACGGACTTCCTGGGAAAGCGGCTTCGCGCCCCATTGCTGGTGACGGGGATGACGGGTGGCACGGAGCGGGCGCGCGAGGTGAATCGCGACTTAGCCATGGTGGCCGAGCGCCACGGGTTGGCCTTCGGCGTGGGCAGCCAGCGGGCGATGATCGAGTCCACCGAGCGCGCCGTCTCGTACCAGGTGCGCGACGTGGCGCCCACCGTGGTGCTGCTGGGCAACATCGGCCTGTACCAGGCGGTGCAGATGGGCACGGACGCGGTGCGCAAGCTGGCGGACGCCATTGGCGCGGACGCCATGGCGCTGCACCTCAACGCCGGCCAGGAGCTCACCCAGCCCGAGGGCGATCGCGACTTCCGCGGCGGCTACAAAGTCGTCGAGGGGCTGGTGCGCGCCTTCGGAGACCGGCTGCTGGTGAAGGAGACGGGGTGTGGCATTGGCCCCGAGGTGGCGCGCCGGCTCAAGGAGATCGGCGTGCGCAACATGGACGTGTCCGGCCTGGGCGGCACCTCGTGGGTGCGGGTGGAGCAATTGCGCGCCTCGGGCATGCTCGCCGAGCTGGGCGCCGAGTTCTCCAGCTGGGGCATTCCCACCGCGGCCGCCGCGGTGACGGTGCGGCGGGCCGTGGGCCCGGACGTACGGCTGGTGGCATCCGGCGGGGTGAGAACGGGTTTGGAAGTGGCCAAGGTGCTCGCGCTGGGCGCGGACCTGGCCGGCATGGCGCTACCGCTGTTCCGAGCCCAGCAGGCGGGCGGGCTGGATGGCGCGGACAGGGCGCTTCAGGTCATCCTCGCGGGACTGCGGCAGGCCTTCATTCTCACGGGCAGTCGAAGCTGTGGTGAACTGAGGCGCAGGCCGGTGGTGGTAACAGGGGAGTTGAAGGACTGGCTCGCTGCACTGTAGAGGGGCGCTGGCTTCGCGCCGCTGTTTTGGAAGGAAGAACATGTCTGACACCGTGACGTCCAGGCTCTCAGGGTTCCACAAGCTGCCGATGGAGGAGCGCCTCGCGCAGCTGAGCCGGATGTTCCGTCTCACCACCGAGGATCTCGACTCGCTGCGCGGCGTAGGCACGCTGCAGCCCACGCTGGCCAACCAGATGATCGAGAACGCGGTGGGCACCTTCAGCCTGCCCCTGGGGCTGGGGCTGAACATGATGGTGAATGGGCGCGACTACATCGTGCCCATGGCCGTCGAGGAGCCCTCGGTGGTGGCGGCGGTGTCCTTCGCGGCGAAGATCGTCCGCGAGGGCGGCGGCTTCCTCGCCGAGGCGGACACCTCGACGATGATCGGCCAGGTGCAGCTGACGCGCTACGGCGACGCGGCCGAGGCGACGCGGAAGATCCTCGACGCGAAGGACCAGATCCTGGCGCTGGCCAACAGCTTCCACCCGGCGATGGTGAGCCGGGGCGGCGGGGCGAGGGACGTGGAGGTGCGCGTTCTTCCGGCCCCCGAGGGCCCGCGCGGCGAGCCGCTGCTGATTGTCCACCTGCTGATCGACACGCAGGAGGCGATGGGCGCCAACCTCATCAACACGATGGCGGAGGGCGTGGCGCCGCTCATCGAGCAGGTGACGGGCGGCAAGGTGTACCTGCGCATCCTGTCGAACCTGGCGGACCGGCGGCTGGCGCGGGCCATGTGCCGCATTCCGGTGCCGCTCTTGGCGGACTTCGAGATGTCGGGCGAGGAGATCGCCGAGGGCATCGCCCAGGCGAGCCGCTTCGCGCAGGCGGACCCGTACCGGGCGGCCACGCACAACAAGGGCGTGATGAACGGCATCGACGCGGTGGCGATCGCCACGGGGCAGGACTGGCGCGCGATCGAGGCCGGGGCGCACGCGTTCGCGTGCCGTGACGGGCAGTACCAGCCGCTGTCCAACTGGTTCCTCGAGGAGGGGCACCTGGTGGGCCGCATCGAGCTGCCGCTGGCGCTGGGCACGGTGGGCGGGCCCATCCGGGTCCACCCGGGCGTGCAGGTGGCGCTGAAGCTGATGCGGGTCAACTCGGTGCGCGAGCTGTCCATGGTGTTCGCCGCGGTGGGGCTGGCGCAGAACTTCGCGGCGCTCCGGGCGCTGGGCAGCGTGGGCATCCAGAAGGGGCACATGGCGCTGCACGCGCGGTGCGTGGCGGTGACGGCGGGGGCGCGCGGCGACTGGGTGGAGAAGATCGCCAACGAGCTGGTGAAGGCGGGGCACGTGAAGGTGGAGAAGGCGCGGGAGATCATCGCCGCGCTGCCGCCCGCGGAGGCCGCCGCGGCCAGGGGAACGACGAGCTGATCACCTCTTTATGAACGCACAACCCCCTTCGCTGGTGGGCTTCGGAGCTGGCAAGGTCATCCTGCTGGGTGAGCACAGCGTGGTGTACGGGCACGCGGCGCTGGCGGGGCCGCTGTCCCACGGGGTGACGGCGCGAGGGCAGCCGGCGCGCAAGTGCCAGCTGCTGCTGCCCCCGACGCTGACGCGGCCGCAGAAGGTGCTGCTCAACCGGGCCTTCCAGCGCGCGGCGAAGCTGTGCGGCACCCCCGGGGTGAAGGTGACGCTGGAGTCCGAGCTGCCACAGTCCATGGGGCTGGGCAGCTCGGCGGCGCTCTCGGTGGCGTGCGCGCGCGTGCTGCTCGAGGCCGCGGGGCGCGCGGACTCGGCGAAGGAAGTCATCCGGCTGGCGCTGGAGATGGAGCAGGAGTTCCACGGCACGCCCTCGGGCGTGGACCACACCACCAGCGCGCGAGAGCAGCTCATCCTCTATCGGCGCACGCCGGGGCAGTCCTCGGGGCGGGCCCGCGAGGTGCAGAGCCCTCGGCCGTTGAAGGTGCTGGTGGTGCTGGCCGGAGATCGCAGCCCCACGAAGAAGACGGTGGGCGCGCTGCGAGAGCGGCAGGTGCGGTGGCAGGCGCGCTACACGCGGCTGTTCCGGGAGATCGGCAAGGTGGCGGCGGAGGGGGCTCAAGCCGTCGAGGCGGGGGATCTGGAGGGGCTGGGAGATGCGATGAATGTGAACCAGGGCCTGCTGGCGGCGCTGGGGCTGTCGTCGCCGCCGTTGGAGGAGATGGTGTACCGGCTTCGCGCCATGGGAGCACTGGGCGCGAAGCTGACGGGGGCTGGAGGTGACGGCGGGGCCGTCATCGGCCTCTTCCCCGAGCCGGAGCCAGCGGTGGCGAAGCTGCTGGGGCTCGGGGTGCGGTGTTTCAGCAGCCAGCTCGCGGGACCGCGGGCGCTGTGAGGGCCTGAATGAAAGCAACTGCCCTGGCGCATCCCAACATCGCCCTGGTGAAGTACTGGGGAAAGCGGGACGAGGCGCTCATCCTTCCACACCAGTCCAGCCTGTCGCTGACGCTGTCACCGCTGTCGGTGACGACGACGGTGGAGTTCGGCGTGGGCGGCAACGATCACGTGGAGCTCAACGGCTACACGGCCAAAGGCAGCGAGCGGGACCGGGTGCTGCGGGTGCTGGAGGCGGTGAGGCAGGAGGCGGGAGGCAAGCTGGGCCCGGCGCGGATGGTGTCGCGAGGGGACTTCCCGGCGGCGGCGGGGCTGGCGAGCAGCGCGGCGGGGTTCGCGGCGCTGGCGGTGGCGGCCCGGGCGGCGGCGGGGCTGCCGGCGGAGCCGAAGGCGGCGAGCGTGCTGGCGCGGCTGGGCAGCGGCTCGGCGTGCCGCAGCGTGCAGGGAGGCTTCTGCGAGTGGAAGAAGGGCGAGCGGCCGGATGGGGCGGACTGCTACGCGGTGCAGCGCTTCGATGAGCGGCACTGGCCGGAGCTGCGCATGGTGGTGGCGGTGCTCAACCGTGACGAGAAGGAAGTGAAGTCCCGGGATGGGATGAAGCACACGGTGGACACCAGCCCGTACTACGCGGCGTGGGCGAGGGACGCGGAGGCGGAGGTGCCGCGGGCGGTGGAGCTGATTGAGCGCAAGGACCTACAGGCGCTGGGAGAGCTGTCAGAGCGCAACGCGTGGAGGATGCACGCGACGGGGCTCGCGGCGGATCCGCCGCTCTGCTACCTGAACGCGAGCACGCTGGGGCTGATTCAGCACCTGCGCGAGCAGCGCAAGAAGGGCGTGCCGGTGTGGTTCACGCTGGACGCGGGGCCCAACCCGGTGCTGCTGACGGACGCGGCGCACGAGGTGGCGGCGGAGGCGCTGGCGCGGGCGTGCGGAGCGGTGGACGTGATTCGCTGCGTGCCTGGAGGGGACGCGGTGCTGAAGAGCGAGCACCTGTTCTGATGGAGCGGGCACTCTCGGCGCCAGGCAAGCTGTTCCTCTCGGGCGAGTACGCGGTGCTGTGGGGCGGAGTGGCGAGGGTGGCGGCGGTGGCGCCCCGAACAGCGGCGCTGGTGCGACGCCGGGCGGACGCGAGGGTGCACGTGTGCCTGGAAGAGGGCACGCTGGCGGGGACGACGACGCCCAAGGGCGTGCGCTGGGAGCGCGAGGTGCCAGCGGGGTTCGCCTTCGTGGCGAGGACGCTGGACGAGGCGCTGAGGGCGCACGGCCGGCAGAGCGTGGGCTTCGAGTTGGCGGTGGCGCCGTCAGCGGTGGGGCCCGGAGGACTGAAGCTGGGCATGGGCGGCAGCGCGTGCGCGACGGTGCTGGCGGCGGACGCGGCGCGCTTCATCCTGGAGGACCGGTTCGACACGCTGAAGCTGGCGCTGGTGTCGCACGCGCTGGGGCAGGGCGGGAAGGGGAGCGGTGGGGACGTGGCGGCGAGCTTCGCCGGAGGAGTGCTGCGCTACCGGCGCTACGAGGTGTCTGGACTGATGACGGCCTCCAGCGCGGGAGGCTTCCGGGCGGCACTGCTGGAGGCGCCAGCGGTGGACGTCTGGCGGCTGGCCACGCCGAAGGTGGCGATGGCGTACGCCTTCACGGGCGAGAGCGCCTCGACGCGGGTGCTCATCAACAAAGTCGAGGCGCGCAGGGACGAGGCGGCACGCCAGGTCTTCGTGGCGCGCTCGGACACGCTGGGGCACGAGATCGAAGCGGGGCTGACGGGCGGAGACTTCCGCGCCTTCACGGAGGCAGTGACGGCCCAGCAGGCGCTGCTGCAGGAGTTGGGGCCAACGGAGACGGAGGCGATGCGGCAGATCCTGGCGATCGCCTCGGCCTACGGCTGCGCGGGCAAACAGTCCGGGGCGGGAGGAGGGGACGGCTGCGTCCTCTTCGCCCCGAGCACAGAGGTTCGCGCGGAGCTGATGAAGGGCCTGGAGGCGCGTGGGTTCCACTCGATGACACTCGAAGTGGAACCCGGGCTGCGCGGCGAGGCCCAGGTGGACGCCCGGCTGCGTTCCTGGCTCGACGCTCACACGTGAAATCGCGAAGCGAGTCAGTGACCCAGGGTACGATAGGGTGAGTAGACGCGGGAGCCCCTGTGCCTGTCCTCAGCCTTCGCCTCCAGAACCTCGGCCCATTTGACGATATCCGGTTCGCGTTCGACGAACGGATCAACGTCTTCGTAGGCCCGAACAACTCCGGGAAGACGACCGTGCTGAGCGCGCTGGGGGATATTTTGATCTACCCCTTTCATCTTCCACGGAAGTTCCTCCGCGACAAGAGCAGGTTCGAGCTGAAGTACAGCGCGGGCCACGCGCCTGCCACTGCCCTGGATGGCGAACTTCCCGTAGGGGAACAGGGCCTCGCCCGCCAGGAGCGATTGTTCAAGGCCGTTGGCTACTCGTATTACGTGCCTGCCCTGAGAATGGGGACGGACTTTCGTTCAAAAGGCCCTGGCCACCAGCGGGAGCATCTCTTCAAGAACGAGGAGTCACTGCTGACCGACAGGGAGATCGTTCAGAGCCTCATCGAGCTCGACTATCGGGCCTACCGCGAGAAGAAGCCGGGGATCCGCGACATCATTGGCCGTATCGCCAGGATCGCGTCGGAGATCACCGAGGGATTTCCCATTGAATTCCGTGGGATTGGCGAGGACTCGGAGGGGCTCTTCCCACAGTTCGAGACGCCTGATGGCATCATGCCCCTGGGAGCACTGAGCCAGGGAACGCAGTCTCTCATTCAGTGGTTGGCCTACTTCGTGGTTGGGTATTCGCAATACTATGACTACGCCGGCTCACTTGACGACAAGCCCGGTGTCCTGATCATCGACGAAGTCGATGCTCACCTTCATCCGTCCTGGCAAAGGCGCATCCTGCCGACGCTGACGAAGCACTTCCCCAGGCTGACCATCTTCTGCTCCACGCATTCTCCCCTCATGTTGGCGGGGCTGCGCGCGGGGCAGGTGCACCTCCTGCGGCGCAATACACAGGGGAAAGTAACGGCCTCTCGCAACACACGGGACCTCATTGGATGGTCAGCCGACGAGGTGCTCCGCAGGCTGCTCGATGTTCCTACTCCGACGGACTTGCGCACCGAGGACGACCTGCGGAAGCTCCGGGAGCTTCGCCGAAAAGAATCCCTCTCGGCAGGGGAGCAGCGGCAGCTCGACCAGCTTCGCTACAATGTCAGCCAGGAACTGCTCGGGAGCCTCGCTGACGCGGAAGGGAACAAGGTCAGTGCCTGGCTGGAACTCAGTGAGAAGAAGCCCTCGAGAGCCAAGCCCACTCCAAGAACAATCAAGAGTGTGCGCCCAGCGCGTGCGGCCCTGAATCGCCGCACTTCCTCGGCACAACGAAAGCCGCCGGGTGCACGCCGGAAGGTCACCAGGCCCCGGGGGAAACGTTAGAGACGGTCATGCATTTCGTGCGGCGTGGACGGGAGCCCAGGCGCCTGAAGGCTATTCGCGCCCGGTGCACTCCTCATTGGGTGGCGTTCTACGAGCAGGGGCGGGGTCCGAGGCCCAGGGATGCGCGTTGGACGGATGATGCCTTCTGGGCTCCTCTCCGGGCCGCATTCCACTCGCTCTGTGGATACTGCGAAAGGCGCTGTAGGGGAGAAGTTGATCATTTCAAGCCCAAGAGCCGTTACCCAGAGCTTGTCTACACGTGGAGCAACTGGATCTTCTCCTGCCACGACTGCAACCAGCTCAAGGGAGAGAAGTTTCCGCGTCAGGGGTATGTGAATCCCTGCGCGGCCACTGCCTCGAATTGGCCTGAGGCTTTCTTCGGGTTCGACTTCGTCACGGGGGAGATTCTACCGCGCGCGGGGCTCAGCCGTGGTGCCCGCCAGAAAGCGCAGGCAACCATTGATGACCTCGGGCTGAATGACCACCATCAGCTGCTGGAGCGCCTCGACTGGCTCGAGGATCTCAAGGATGTTCTAGCGAGCAAGTCGCCAGGAGATCCCGAACTGCGGAATGTTATCCAAAGGGTGACCGCACGGGATGCTCCCCTGTCCAGTTTGACGCGGGCCTTCCTGGCGAGCCGAGGGCTGATGGTCAGCTCTCCTTGAAACCAGTCCGGGTGTTACCGGTAGAGATAGCAGAGCGACTGCGTCTTGATGACGGACTGCAAGTCACGTAGCAGCCGCATGAGGCGGCGGGAAGTGGAGCCTTCCGTGGCCTCGTCCGCCAAGGGATGATGAAGAAGCAACGAGCCCCGGAGGAGCACGTGCACCCGCTGGCCCCAGGCACCCGAGTCGGAGCATGGCGAGTGAAGGCCTGGCAGGGGCAGGGCGGTTACGGTGCCGTCTATAAAGCCGAGCGCGCGGGCTGGCGGCGCTCGGAACCCGGTGCGCTCAAGGTGTCGCTGTCACGGTGGGGCTGGCGCATGGAGCGCGAGGTGGAGCTGCTCTCGCGGCTGAGCCACCCGAGCATTCCGCGCCTGCTGGACCGGGGCGGGCCGCCGCCGCCTTCGGGCCCCGAGTACCCCTTCTTCGTCATGGAGTGGGTGGAAGGCACGCCGCTGTACGCCTGGGCGGAGCAGCAGGCGCCTTCGAGCCAGCAGCTATGCCGGGTGCTGGGGCACTTGGCGCGGGCGCTGGAGGCGGTGCATGCCGAGGGAGCGGTGCACCGGGATGTAAAAGGGGACAACGTCCTGGTCCGATTGTCGGACAGGCGCGCGGTGCTCACCGACTTCGGCTCGTGCCACTTTGCCGGGGCGGAGCGCCTGACGTGGCAGTCGCTGCCACCGGGAACTCCGGCCTATTTCTCGCCGCAAGCGGTGCTGTTCTACCTCCACGGCCAGCACCAGCCGGACGCGTATTACCCACCGTCGCTCGCCGATGACCTGTACGCGCTGGGAGTGACGGCCTATCGCCTGGTGATGGGCCGGTACCCTGAGCGAGGAGCCGCGCGGCAGGATGAGCAGGGCAACTGGCAGGCGACGAGCCCGGACCTCGGGCCGCTGCTGGAGAGCAACCCCCGCGTCGAGCCGGCGCTGCGAGAGGTGATTGTCCGGCTGCTCTCGGCTGCGCCAGAGGCGAGAGGCACGGCGGCGCGGGTGGCCGAGGCGCTGGAGGCCGCGGCGGGCGGAGAGGATCGCCCTGCGCGTGCCAAGCCTCCTGAGCGTGCACGGGCCTGGAAGCCGTGGGTAGCACTGGCGGCTGTGGGAGCCTGTGCGGTGCTCTCGTGGCACTCGCGGCCGGTGCGCCCACCGTCTGGCCTCATGGCTGGGGCGGACACGGTAGCCGTGGGGGACACCGCGCCTCGGGCGTCCACTTCGCCTCCCACGCAGAAGAAGCCTCTGGCCCAGGAGCCTCCTCCCGAGCCTCGCCCAGGGCAGCTCCGGACCGACAAGAGAGGCCGGTGTCCGGGCCGCAAGCAGGTGCCCATCAACGGGGGCTGCTGGCTCGATGTGAGCCCCCTGGTAGACGCCCATGCGTGTGCGGAGAGCGGCCAGGTGCTCTTCCAGGGCAAGTGCTTCGTCCCTGCGAACGCGCCGTCCAAGAAGCCTCAGCCCACCTCGAGCCCGCCGGGAGAGCGTTGAACGGGCTGCGCGAGGCGCATCGCGACGTCGAGGAGGGTATGAGGAGCGGCTACACACCCTCTGAGGGTAAGTGCTACACCTCTACTCTTGAGGCTCTGTCCATCGCCCCAAGTGCTTGAAACTTCTAAGAGAGGCAGGCCGAGTCTTGGCCCAATGAGCGAAGGAGCCCGGTCCTGACCAGTCAGGAGTGAGCCTCCGGTCCTGACCAGTCAGGAGTGAGCGCCCGGTCCTGACCAGTCAGGAGTGAGCGCCCGGTCCTAACCAGTTAGGAGTGCCGCCCTCCGTTTCCGCGACATGACCTGCGTGGAGCGCTAGAAGTGCGCGCGGAGGAGCGCATGTACATCACCCGGCTGCACCTGAAGAACGTGAAGCTCATGCGGGACCTCGCGCTCGATTTCACGCACGAAGGCAAGCCGCGCATGTGGACCGCGCTCGTCGCGGAGAACGGCGCCTGCAAGACCACGCTGCTCCAGTCCATCGCCCTCGCGGCCAGTGGCCAGGACCGCTCCAATCAGCTCGCGGATGTGCCGTCACTGCCGGACCTGCGGCGGCCCACCGAGGCCACGGAGATCAAAGCCGGTTTCAAGTTCGGGACCCGCCTGGACAAATGGCGTCGCATCCCAGAGTCCAAAATGTCCGGCGAGAACCTACGTGAGCAGGAACTGCAGTGCTCACTCGTTGTGAAGCCTGATCAGTTGACGTTTTCAGGCTCCTCCTGGTTCGTCTCCCCGTCGTTGCAGGAGGCCACTGCGGACAGCAAACGCCAGTTCTCTCCCATGGGTGGCAACACGTTCACGGAGGTGCTCCTCCGGAGTCTGTTGGGAAGGGAGATTGACGATTCCACGCCCGTGGAAGGGTTGCTCAGGTACTTTTTGGAGACCCAGGATCCCATCGCCGAGGCGCGTTCGAAGTCCTTCCCCGGCTGGTTCGTCGCGGGTTACGGCACGCAGCGCCAATTACCCGTACCGCTCGGCGCCTCGGAGCTGAAGGACCGTGTCCTCAACCGGCTGGAACCGCTTTTCGGCAAGGCACCGCTGGTGGGCACGGGTTTCGCCAATCAGTTCGCTGAAACGCCACGTTTCGAGCCTTTCAGGGAAGCGCTGAAGAAGGTGCTCGTCGACAACCACCTCCTGCCCCACGTGGACGCCTTTGAGCTGCGCGGCAAGGGCGGAGTGGTACAGCCGGGTGACCTGGCCAGATCCCACAACTTCACCTTCGCCCAGACGAAGGTGCCCGCCACCTGGCTCTCACAGGGCTACCAGTCGACCATCGCGTGGATCGCCGATCTCATCGGGCAGATGTACCTCGATCTCGGCGAGGCCATTGCCCTCGAAGACATGGAAGGAATGGTGCTCGTGGATGAGCTCGACCTCCACCTTCATCCGACCTGGCAGGTGCGGCTCATCCCCGTGCTCAAGCGCGTCTTTCCGCGCATGCAGTTCATCGTGACGACCCACTCGCCCATGCTCCTGCCGGCGCTGGAGCGGCACGAGATCGTGATGCTGCGCCTGAACGAGGACAGGGATGTCGTGGCCGAGTCGCCTTCTGCCTCGCCCAAGCTGATGACGGGCAGCGAGATCTACTCGAGCTTCTTCAACATCCAGAAGCTCTACCCGAACGATCTGGGCGACGAGCTGCGGCGCTACACCTATCTGTCGAGCGACCCCACGCGCACCGATGCGGAAGAGGCCGAGATGCTCGGCTTGCAGAAGAAGCTCACGGACGCGGGCCTGGACCTGGGGCTTCCCCCGGTGCCGAGGGAAACACCGTGATCCGCATCACGCGTGGCGCCGAGCCTGCTTCGCTCCTCCCGGTGCGGGAAGCGGAGCTGCGGCGCATGCGCCCGCTTATCCTCGCGGGCGGGCTGGATTCGGACGCTGTCGGCCAGGCGTACTCGGTGGTGAAGCGCGACCTCTGGACACAGCAGTCGATGAGGTGCTGCTACTGCGAAGCCTATATCCAGAACGACTACAACGACGTCGAGCATTTCCGGCCGAAGGCGCGGGCCGACCGCCGCAATGGCACGCTCGACCCCGGCTACTGGTGGCTTGCCTGGACGTGGGAGAACCTCCTCTTCAGCTGCCCGGGTTGCAACCGCTCCGCCAAGAAGGACTTCTTTCCGCTCGAGGCCGGCAGTGTGCCACTGCGTCCGGAAGAGCTGCCCCCCGGCCGGGAGCTGCCCACCCTCATCGATCCATGCGGCGAGGATCCGGTCGAATCGATTCAGTTTGTCTTCGATGGCAGCCACTGGAGACCCACGGGGCGAAGCGGAAGCGCGCGTGGACAACGCACGATCGAACTGCTGAAGCTCGATCGCATGGACCTGCTGACGCTCTACGACACGCACGTGGAGGGCTACGTGAAGCCACATACCGAGGCGACGCTCGAAGCCATCGGGAGCCAGGACGTGAAGGGCACTCACAGCGCCTGGAGGCGCGTTCGCGGGCTGCTCTCGCCTCGGATGCCCTTCGTCGCCCTGTCGTTCGACGCCATCGAGCACTTCGTTCCGGAGGCAGTCCGGGCACGATGGAGTCTCGAGCTTCCGAGGCCGCCTGCTCGCGGCCCATGACTCAGGGCATCTTCTGGCTCAGAACATCTGCCCGAAGTTCAGATACAGGCGCTGGCTGCCCGTCTCCGTCGACAGCGCGTAGTCCATGCGCACCACGGCGGCGCGGCGAGACAGGCGCAGGCCCGCGCCCACGCCCGGGTGCCACCGGTGCCACGCGCCGTCCGTGACGCCCGGGTGCCACACCCGCCCCACGTCGAAGAACGCCACCGCGCCCAGCCGCGTGGGGTGCCCAAACGCCGTCATCTCCGCGGCCCGCACGCGCAGCTCCGAGTTGGAGAACATCTTGATGTTGCCGGCGAACCGGTTGCGCTCGATTCCGCGCACGCTGCTCATGCCGCCCACGCCCTCCGGGGTGCTGATGCCGCCGGTGGTGCACCACTCGTAGAAGGGCACCTCGCCAAACAGCATGTCCAGCGTCAGCCGCTGGGCGAACACCACCCGCGAGGACAGCCGCAGAAAGCGCCGCTCGCTCAGCGTCACCCCGGCGTACTGGTACTTGCTGCCGGTGCTGTAGCCCGAGGCGCGCACGCTCAGCTCCTCGATGCCGCCGGTGGTGGGCTCCAGCTCGCTGTCCCGCGAGTCCCACAGCACGCCGAAGAGCAGCTGGCTCGTCGTGCCGCCCTCGATGCCGAGCGGGTTGAGCTCCGCCAGCATGGAGGCCTTGTGCGGAGACACATTCGTGTGCCGCCACGCGTAGCCCCCGTAGAGCTGCAGCGGGTGGCTGTCTCCCAGGGGCTTGCCGCGCAGCCGCAGCGACGCGCCCGGCGAGCCCCGCGTGTAGTTGTAGTGGCTGTCGCCCTCGTTGCCCTCGAAGTCCGGCGCCGAGCTGTTGCCCGCGCCATAGAAGGGGCTGCGCGACTCGCGGAAGTAGTCGAAGCGGGCCTCCACGCGCAGCGGGCCAAGCAGCCTGGGCCCGTCATAACGCACGAAGTGGCTGTGCAGGCCGCGCGTGCTGAAGAGCACCTGCGCGGACACCGCGTGCTGGTACGGCACCCGCCCATCTCCGTGCACATACAGGTTGCCCAGCACGCCGTAGGTGACGCCCAGGTCCGAGTTGAAGCTCACCAGGGGGAGCGCGAGGGCATCCAGCCCCGGGTCCTTCGTTGTGTGCTCCGCGGCCTGCACCGGCGGCGCACTGCTCATCACAACGAGGACAAGGACAGGAAGGATCATGCAGCTCCCAGGAGAGCCTGAAACGACGCCACGCTGAGTATACCAGAAGACGCGCGCGGCCTGCCTGCCTGCCCCGCGAGGGAGCTTGCCCACATGAGCGGCTCGGGTGAGCCCGCATGGCCATCTTCGCTCGTCAGAACGGAGACCCGCCACGTGAGCATTGATCTCGCCACAGAGTTGCAGCCGTGGGCCCAGTCGCTCTCTGAACGGATTCGCCGGAAAGTTCCTCCGGCCCTGTCCACCCGGAGACGGCGGCGGTTGCTCGTGGTGCACCTGGATGGGGTACCCAAGACGGTGCTGGAAGAGGCCATGCGCACCCAACGCATGCCGTTCTTCTCGCGGCTGGTGAGCTCGGGGGCGTACCACCTGGATGACGCGTTCTGGGGCTCGCCTGCCTCCACGCCCTACTTCCAGGCGGGGCTGCTGTATGGGGTGGAGCACCCGAACCTGCCGGCGTACTCGTGGTTCGACCGCGAGCTGGGGCGCAAGGTGCAGATGAACACGCCCAGGGATGCGCAGGCCATCGAGCAGCGGCTGGGCAAGAGCTGCGACTCGAGCCTGCTGGCGGACGGCGGGCACACGTACTTCTCGCTGTTCCAGGCGGGCGCGAGAAATCGCATGTGCATGAGCACGCTGGCGAGCCTGAAGCTGATGGCGCGCTCGCTGTCGGCGGAGATGGAGGGGCTGCTGGTGGCGCGCACGGTGAGCCCGGCGGCGTACCTGCGCGGTTTCGCGGGGGACACGGTGCGCGCGGTGCGCGAGGTGTGGCGGTGGGCGCGGGCGCTGGGGGACTGGCGGCACGAGAGCGGCTTTTTGCTGAGCAAGGTGATGCTGCAGCGGCTGGGCTGGAGCTTCGCGCACACCAAGGCGCTGGTGGACATGGTGCGTGGGGTGCCGGCCATCTACCTGGTGTTCGGCAACTATGACGAGGTGTCGCACCGGCGCGGGCCGCTGTCGGAGACCGCGCTGTCGGAGCTGGGCCGGGTGGATGCGTACCTGGCGGAGCTGTACGCCATGTCGCGCGTCGTCGAGCAGCCGTACGACATCGTCTTCGTGACGGACCACGGGCACGTGGACAGCCTGCCGTTCGAGCAGCGGCAGGGGCAGCGGCTGGAGGACATGCTGCTGCGCGGTCCTCCGGTGCCGCTGTCGCCGGACATCGAGCGGGCGCTGTTGGACGGGCGTCCGGGGAACCTGCTGCGTGCGCACCGGGGCACGGATGCGCCAGTGGTGGTCGAGTCAGGCAACTTCGCGCACATCTACCTGACGAGGGACCGGCAGCCGCTGGAGGCGCGGGAGCTGCTGGCGGAGTACCGGGACGTGGTGGCGCGGGCGTCGCGGCACCCAGACATCGGAATCGTGGCGCTGCGGCGGGGGGACTCGGCGGTGGCGCTGGTGAAGGGTGGGGTGTACGGGCCGGAGGAGATCGAAAACGCGCCGCTGGCGGCGGAGTTCAGCAAGCGCGCGGTGGCGGACTACCTGCGCGAGTTGCCGCACCTGAGCACGGCGGGAGACCTGGTGCTGTTCGGCGAGGCGGTGCGGCCGGGGGGCACGGTGGGGTTCGCGTGGGAGTTCGGCTCGCACGGAGGGCTGACGCGCACGGAGACGCGCAGCATCGTGTGCTGGCCGCGCAACGCGCCGGTGGATCTGTCGGGGCTGAGCCACTGCGTGCGGCTGCACGAGCGGCTGGCGGGGGCGTACCGTGCCTGAAGTGCGCCACCCGGCACAGCAGAGGGACCGGACGCTGCTCAAGGTGCTGCTGGGGGTGGTGGGCGCGGGGATCAGCGCCGCGCTGATCTCCACGGCGTTCTACCGGTGGAACCTGAGCGGGCCGGGGCCGCTGTTAGTGCCGCGCTTCCCGCTGGGGGAGTTCTTCCGCGAGCTGCCGGGGCACCTGGTGTGGCTGGTGCCGTTCCTGCTGCTGTCGGCGGCGGTGCTGCCGCTGAGGGCGCTGCAGTGGCAGCGCACGCTGAGCAAGCGGGTGCCCTTCAAGGAGCGCTATCACCTGGTGGCGATTGGAGCGTTCACGCACAACGCGCTGCCGGGGAAGCTGGGCGACATCATCCGCTCGTTCCTGATGGCGCGCACGCAGCGGCTGCCGTTCTTGCAGTGCCTGGGCTCGGTGGCGGTGTGCAAGCTGCTGGAGTTCGCGGCGCTGATGCTGCTGGTGGCGGTGTCGTTCATGGGGCCGTTCGCCCAGACGATGTCGCACTTCGCCAAGCCGCTGAAGGTGGCGGTGTCTCTGTGCATCGGGCTGGTGGCGCTGGTGGTGCTGCTGGCGCACTACGCGCAGCCGTTGGCGCAGTGGCTGCACCGGCGGCACAAGCTGCCGCGGGCGCAGAACCTGCTGCAGCACATGAGCGAGGGGTTGGGCACGGCGCGCAGCTTCCGGGGCATGGCGGCGGCGCTCGTGTTCTCGATTGGGCCGGTGCTGGCGCCAGCGGTGGCGTACGGGCTGGCGTTGAGAGGGCTGGGCATCTCCGGAGGCCTGTTCGCGGGCGCGGTGGTGCTGGGGGCGATTGCGCTGGGGCAGGCGCTGCCAGGGGTGCCCGCGGGGCTGGGGCTCTACTACTTCGTGACGAGCTGGGCGGCGCGAAGCCTGGGAGCTTCGGAGGCGGACGCGGCGGCGTTCTCCACGCTCACGCACCTGGGCACGGTGATCAGCCACGTGAGCCTGGGGGCCTTCTCCGTGCACCAGCGCAAGCTGCGCATGAAGGACCTGAGGCGGGGCGGCAGCCTGGCGCGCGAGGCCACGCACCACGTCACGCACGATGCCGTGGAGCCGCTGCCGCAGTGAGGTGAGTATCCACTCCCTCTTCGCGAGAGAGGGCAGTGGTAACCCGGAAACTCGCACGCGTGGCTCCCTTCCACTTGACTTCTGGGAGGCAGCGGGAATCGAACCCGCGCCGGGCGGTGCGAAACCTCTAGCAGAATCGCGCCCTTGCCGTGGTGAGCGCTGGACCTCGTGGCGAGCGCTGGGGCTCCTGGTGCCCGTCCAGACCGGACACGTCGGACGCGCCTCGCGGTGAGCGCTTGCCTTCCGGCCCCAATTCCACACCCGCTTGAACGGCTAGAAAGGCGCCTCTCGTCAACCGCCGCTCAACTCCTGCCGGTGGTCCTTGATGAGCTCCTCGAGGAGCAACTGCTGGGCCTTGTCACGCGCGCGGAGCTCCACTCCTGTGACAGGGAGCAATGGTGAAGGCCCACTGATAAGTGCGATCGCACCGCGCTCCGGATGTTCGAGGGGAACGACCGCCGACGATGCCCCGAGTTCGGTGAGCGAGAATCCCAATCGTGTGAAGAACTCGTAGGTCTTGGCCGGAGTCTCAGAATTCCGCCCAAGGCTGTAGGTCGGCGTTCGCTGGTCCGGGACGCTCAAGCCGGCTTGGGCCACGATGACTGATCGTAGCAAGTCGGAGAAGGTCGGGAAGGGTTGCTGGGCTGCGACCTTGCCGCTCACCAGTCGCTCTTCGCGAATGCGGATGATCGCCGCGTCACGTCTGTCGGGTGTCGGACGGGACAGATCGAAGAAGTCGTCCGGATGGCGGCCGTTGTAGTCGTCCTCGCCAATGGCGAACTTGAGGTAACGACGAGGATCGGGCCGCTGTCGTTGATGATCTCCGGGATCCTCGAGCAGCACCGAGATCGAGGTCGTGCCCCAAATCAGCCTCAAGTCGCCGGTCGATGCCCCCATGGTCGCGAGGAACTCACGATACACGCGAGGCAGCGCGTCAAGCCCTCCATGTGGCTGGGCCAGCACAGCGATCTGGCCAGCCGTGGCCGGTTCGAAGCCATGAGTGCTCCCGGGCCTCCATCGCTCCATGAACGCGAGCAAGCCCTTCATCGACAAGGAAGGGGGAGCCTTGAGGAGCTCCGACCAAGTCATTTGCCCTTGCACGTTTGTCTCTCTTTGTCGCATCGGGCCATGAACAGCGTGTCCTGACACGACTGACAGGAGAGCACGGTAGACTCCTTCTTGCGTCGCATGTTGACGCGTTTAGGGCCATATGCAGCCGTGAGTTCTTCCTCCGTGAGTTCTTCCTTTTTTGGAGCCGTCCAAGCCTTGTTCTCTGGAGCGAACCTGCCGGGGCCGCGGTAGATGACGTTAAAGGTCAACTCCTTCTTACCCGAGGGATAAAAGTACATCTCACTCATCGAGTGCGCGACGTGACGGCTCCCGATGAGCTTGGCGCCTGCGCAGGCTCCAGGGAGGTTGTTGTATCCGTCCTCAGACTTAGGTGTTGCGAGGTGCTTACGCATCGTAACAATCCACTGATCTTCTATCGCTTTTTGGGATGCGTAGTCTTTTTTGGGGTTCATGGCGAGGAAGTCATCCATTGTGGCTGCCTCCTCGATGACTTTGCAACCGTGACTCTCAGCGATCTCTTTGAACCCGTCAGGCGTCTCGTCGCCCGATATCGCGGCGAATTTCTCTTTGTTGATGCATACCATGACCCCGAACATGTACCCGCTAGAGCCGCGGCGATGGTGCTCCAGCGTCTCGAGCGTCTTCTTATCCTTGAGTTTCGCGACCACTTTATCCTGCTCCGCAATGGTCGACGGTTTGGGTTTGGTGGGTTGCGTATCAAGGTCCCTGCGTTTTCTCTCCTCCTTCGCGATGTCCTCGTAGTGCTTTCGCAGTTTTTCCTCGCGCGCCTGGAGATCCTTGAGGATCCTATTGGCGACATCGAGGCTCTGTTCTTCTGCCTTCAGCTCGAGCACCGCGTGCTCCTCCGGCTCCCTCTGACAGATGGGACACAGCCCCTCGAAGTCGTCTCCGTAGGCGAATCCCGTGCCCCCCTGTGACATGAACGCGGTGTTGAACGAGTTGCCGTTGTGCTGGGTGACGTCCATGAACCGGACCACGCCCTTGCCCTCGAACTTCACGTCGATGCTGGAGGAGCCCCAGGTCAGCTTGCCCTTGGTCTTGGACGAGACGAGCCCTCCACCCGCCGTTCCTGGCTCGTCGCCCATGCTTGTGCTCAGGTTGGAGCTGGCGAGCGCAACGGAATGACCCCCGATGTAGACTGTCGAGGTCCCCTTGGCCAGATCGCTATCGGAGGCCACGTTGACGTAGGGCACGGGGATAGGGCCACCCGGCGACGGCGTCTTGCAGACATCAGGGGCCGCTGCCGTGTGCTTGAGGCCATCGCCTTCGTGGAGGATCGAGCGTCCGTTGGCGAATACCTTTGTCATGGCCCGCATTGAATCATCAGCCCAGGCGCGACTCAAAGCGTGTCCCTGAGTGGCCGGGGCATTGCTGGGCTTCTCGGGATGGAAGCGGTGGGAGCTGCGCTGAGCGCCGTACCGGCGGCGCGGTGTGCGAGGATGGGGGGCCTCCAGCGACTGACTGCTTCGTTCATGAGAGAGCCACCCACTCCGGCGAGCCCCGCGCCCCGCGCCCCTGCTGGTGCCGAGACACCGCTGCGCACGCTGCCCATCTACCTGGCCTCCAGGCACAAGGGGGGCTTCGGCCTGCTACTGGGCTGCCTGGCGCTCATTCCCATCGGCATGGTCGGGTTTACGAGCCTGATGTTCTTCGGCCTCCCGGTGGCGCTCGTGGTGATCATCGGGCCGCTCCTGCTGCTGGGCGGCTACTATCTGCGCAAGCTGCGCTCGCTGGAGGAGCAGGGGCGCTACTCCTTCTTCAGGAACCGCGTCGAGTGGAGCGGGCCGGCCCTGCCGGGCATGAAGCCCTTCCTGGAGTACCCCTACGCGGACATCGGGCACATCGAGCGCACGGACTGGTCCGTCATCCTGCGCCGCGAGCCGACCGAAGCGTCGCGGATGGAGATTGCCGTGCGTCCCGAGCAGGTGGAGCCGCTCTTGACCCAGCTCCTGCGCCAGGTGACGGAGGCCCGGCCCGAGGGCGCGCTCGTCTCCGTGCGGCGCTCGGAGGAGCAGCCCCCGCGCTACATCCCCCAGGGGGCCGAGCCGCTGACGTTCTTCTCTTTCGGGCGCACCGTGCCAGGGGCGTTCCGCATCGAGTCCAGGGATCTCACGTGGCGCGTCTACGCTCAGGGGGCCCCCCAGCCCCTGGTGCGCGTGCGGCAGCAGGAGCTGCCTCCGAACTCCGATGCCACGCAGCGCGATGCCCACTGGTACATCGAGACGCCCGAGGGGGCGCTGCTGGCTCACCTCTGGGGGCTCCACGGGACCGTCGCCCATCGCTACGACATCCGCAGCTCTCGAGGCGAGGAGCTGGGACGGCTGACGCTGAGCGGGGGCTTTCTTACCCTGCACAGTGGGAAGCTCATCAGCGGCACGCACCGGCTGACCCTGGTGCGCGAAGGGGGCGGGGTGCGGCTCGAGCTCAACGGCAAGCCCGTGATCCAGCTGGGTGGACCCGGGCAGCCGAGCAAGCACCACGGCCAGGTGGCCGGCGAGCTGCCCTATTGGACGTTCGTGCTGGCGATAGCAGCCGCCGTCATCTTGACCCGGTAATCCAGGAGGGCTCAGAGCACCCGCATGTAGTGCACGAGCGCTTCCTTCTCCCTGGGCTCGAGCTTCAGCTCCAGCACGAGGTTGAAGAACTCCACCGTGTCTTCCAGCGTCAGCAGGCGCCCATCATGGAAGTACGGCGGCGAGTCCTTGATGCCTCGCAGCGTGAACGTCTTGATGGGGCCGTCCGGCCGGATGAGCTGATCGTTGATCTGCTGCGGCTTGTAGAAGCGCTCGACCTTGAGATCGTGCATCTTGTCATCGAGGAAGAACGGCGCCGGGTGGCAGCTGGCGCACTGGCCCTTGCCGAAGAAGACCTGCTCGCCCAGCTTCTCCTGCTCCGTGGCCTGCGCCGGATCCAGGCGCCCGTTGGTCATCAGCTTGGGCGCCGGCGGGAAGTCGAACATGTTCTGCATCTGCGCCATCATCGCCACCTGCGTGGGGCGGTCCGGCTCGGCCACGCCCTTCTTGGCCGCGTCCGCGATGTCGCCGTTGAAGTAGGCGGTGCGCTGCTCGAACTCGGTGAAGTCCTCGATGGAGCGCAGCGAGCGCTTCGAGCCGTGGATCTGCTGGTTGAACATGCCCCGCAGGCTCGTGGTGTCCAGCCGGAAGCGCGCGGCCTGGGGCCTGACGTCCGGCGTCAGGTGGAAGGCGGCGTTGGTGTGGCCGTTCACGTGGCAGTCCAGGCAGGTGACGCCCAGGCTTCCCTCGGCCACCTTGCGCGCGTCGGTGGCGTTGAACTCCGCCTGCGGCAGGGGAATGAGCAACTGGCGCAGGCCCTCCATCTGAACCGGCGTGAGCTTGCCGTTCATGATCTCGAAGAAGTTGCGGACGGTGAGCACCTTGCCCTGCGAGACATCGCCCAGCTCCGGCCGGTTCGACAGGAAGATGGGCGGCGGAAACTCGGGCGTGAAGTGTTCGGGCAGATCGAAGTCGATGTCGAAGCGCTCCAGCGAGCGGCCCTCCTGCTTGCGGATCTCGTCGATCTGCACCCGCGGGAACACCTGTCCGCCCACCGCGTGCTTCACGTGGGGCAGCGGCAGGAAGCCCTGCGGGAAGAGCCCCTTCTCACGGATCTCGTTGGGGCTCATGGCCGCGAGCTTCTCCCAGCTCATCCCGCTGGGGAGCTTGACGCGGACGCCTTGCTGCAGCGCCTTGCGCCCTCCGGACATCTTCACCGGCGCGGAGCGGTTGGAGAGATCGTACCGGGACTCCATCAGCGACTGCTGGCGGCGCATGAAGCCGGGCTTCTCGCTCACATCCCGGTCCATCACGGCCTTGAAGCTCTCCTCGGCCACGATCGGAATCGTGTACGTCTGATCTCCGGTCTGCTTGGGCGTGGGCGTCTTCAGCCCGCCAGGCTTCGGATCCTTGGTGGCCTGCGCATAGGCGGCCCCCATAGCCAGCAGCACGAACACCGCGGTCAGGCCGCCACGACGAAACTTGGGATGCATGGGTGTGCTCCTCTTCCTGGAGGGCATCCACCCTATGCATCCCAGTGCCGACGTCCCGGGGCTTCAGCGCGGTGTGTGAGGAGCGTGTCGCGCCTGCGACATCCCAGGGTGGGGCTGCGTTTCCCAGCCGTCACCCGGGCGTACGTCGAGAATGTGCGGTTCCACCACCCGTACGGCACAGGCCGCTCGCCGGGTGTCGTTCGCCGCACGGCCGAGGGAGAAATCCATCTGACGGAGCTTTGGATCGTACACAGTGTGGGCTGAATGAGTGCCCGCCGGCCTTTCCCCGTCTCCGCGCTGCTGTGCGTGGCCCTTCCCGCCCTGGGAACCCTGGCCCTGCGGCAGTGGCTGGGTGACGCCCGGTGGGTGCATGAGCCCATTCACTCCGCTGTCGAGACGGCGGGCGGGTTCACCGCGCTGGCCATGGCGGCGGTGCTGCTCTGGCGCCGTCCCCAGGCGGGGCATGCGCCGCACCTGCTCTGGGTCGCCACGGCCCTGGTCTGCATGGGCCTGTTGGACGTGGCGCACGCCTGGGTGCACCCCAGCCCCGCCTTCTTCTGGTCGCGCCTGCTTCCGGGCCTGCTCGGAGGCCTGCTGCTCACGCTCGTGTGGGCGCCCCCGCGGTGGACACGGGGGCGCGCCGCCGAGCGGATCCCCCTCGTGGTGGGCCTGCTCACCCTGCCGCTGTGCGTGGCCCTCGTCGCTTTTCCCCTCGTCTGGCCTCCAGGCTTTTCTCCAGAGGGCGACTACACCTGGTGGGCCAAGCTCACCAACCTCATCGGAGGCCTGGCCTTCTTCACCTCGGCGGCGTTTTTCCTGCGGCGCTACTGGCACAAGGGGGAATCCGAGGAGCTCGTCCTCGCCAACCACTGTCTGCTGTTCGCCATGGCGGGCCTGCTCTTTGGGCTCAGCCAGCTGTGGGGCGCCATCTGGTGGCTGTTCCACGCGGTGCGGCTGCTTGCCTACGTGGTGGTGCTGCGCCACGTGGTGCGCGTGTACCGCGGCCAGCAGGCGTCGGAGGTCGCGGGCCTCGTCGCGCGCCTGGAGCAGAGCGAGGCGCAGATGCGCCTGGTGACGGACGCGCTGCCCATGCTCGTCTCCTTCGTCCGTTCACAGGCAGGACAGCCCGTGTACGCGTACGCGAACCGCAGCTACACGGAGTGGTTCGGGCTGAGGCGCGAAGAGGTGGTGGGCCACCCGGTGTCCCAGGTGATGGGGGAGGGCGCCTTCGAGCAGATGCGGCCCTTTCTCGAGAGGGCGATGGCCGGAGAGACCCTCACCTTCGAGCGCACCATCTCCTACGCCCGCGCGGGCCCGCGCCACGTGCGTGCCTCCTATATGCCCCAGCGCAACGCCCGGGGAGAAGTGGAGGGCGTGGTGGCGCTGGTGACGGACGTCACCCCCGAGTACCAGGTGCGCCAGCGGGCCGAGCGGCTGCAAGCGGTCACCTCGGCGCTCTCTCAGGCGCTCACCCCGGAGGATGTGGCGCGGGTGAGCCTGCGCGAGCTGGTGGACGGCGCGGGCGGCAGCGCGGAGGCGGGCACCTTCTACGTGCTGGAGTCCGAGGGCGGACCCCTGCGGCTGCTGCACGCCCAGGGCGTGCCCGAGGAGGCGGTGGCTGGCTTTGGCTCCGTGCCCCTGGACGCGCCATGGCCCATGACGAGCGTCATCCGCACGGCCACGCCCGAGTGGCTCGGCTCGCGCGAGGAGATGCTCGCGCGCTACCCGGGCATGAGCGCCGCCGTGGCGGTGAGCATGAACCGGTCCTGGGCCGTCCTCCCACTGCCGGGGCGCGCGGGGCCCCTGGGCGTGCTCATGCTCGCCTCCAGGCGCGAGCGTGTCCCGAACGAGGAGGAGCGGGCCTACCTGCTCACCCTGGGCCAGCAGGCGGCCCAGGCGCTGGAGCGTGCGAAGCTCTATGAGGCCCAGCGCGCGGCCGTGCAGGTGCGTGAGGACTTCCTGTCCGTTGCCGGGCACGAGCTGCGCACCCCGCTGACCAGCCTCAAGCTGCAACTGCGGATGCTTGAGCGCACGCTGCCGCCAGAGGCCCGCGAGAAGAGCGGCCCCCGCCTTGGCACCATCGAGCGGCAGGTGGGGCGCGTCGAGGCGCTGGTGGCGAGCCTGCTCGACGTGGGCCGGCTGTCCGAGGGGCGGCTGCAGCTGGAGCTGAGCGAGGTGGAGCTGAGCACCCTCACCCGCGAGGTGCTCGAGCGCGTCGCGGACGTGTTCCAGCGGGCCGGGTGCCTGGTGAAGCTCGAGGCCGAGCCCGAGGTGCGCGGCAGCTGGGATGCGGGGCGGCTGGATCAGGTGCTGGTGAACCTGCTGACGAACGCGGCCAAGTATGGCGCGGGCCACCCGGTGTACGTGCGGGTGGAGCGTGTGGGGCACCTGGCGCGCCTCACCGTGAGGGACGAAGGCATTGGCATCGCGCCCGAGGTGCTCCCACGGATCTTCGGCCGCTTCGAGCGCGGCGTGTCCGACCGGCAGTATGGAGGCCTGGGCCTGGGCCTGTACATCAGCCGTGAGCTGGTGCACGCCATGGGCGGCCAGGTGCACGTGCACAGCCGCCTGGGCCAGGGCGCCACCTTCACCGTGGAGCTGCCCTGCTCTTGATGGCAAGATGTTCGCGGGGCCGGACATCTCAGAGCATTCAGAGGCAGCCGTGAGAGTCTTGCGTCTCGCAGTGATTCCCGCCGTGGTCATGTTGTGGGCTTGCAGGCCCGAGCCCGAGCCCGAGCCTTCGCCACCCCCCGTGCGCCTGCCCCAGTGCGCCGCTGATACCGGGGCCGTGCTCACCGTTCGCTTCATGGATCGCTACGTGCTTTCGGATGGCGCGGTGGAGCAGGCCGCCGGCGACCCGCCGGTGGTCTGGACAAGGGGAGATGGCCGCTACACCTCCTCTCAGGGGCAGGCCGCCGGGCCTGGGGTGCGCGTCTACGAGAACATGCCCAGCGAGCCGCTCCTGATCTGCTGGGAGGGCCAATGCCTCTCCACCTGCCAACGGGACGTGAACCTGGGGCGGCGCTATTTCGGCAGACCTTTTCCAGGGTGGAATCTCCACTGGCAGGAAGGTCAGATCAAGAAGGGGGTGGAGCTCACCCTCACCCAGCTGGAGCCCTGGAAGAGCTACGCTCCCGCCGCCGCCGAGTATGATTGGATGAGGATCACCGTCCCGAACGTCCGCTTTCTGTCGCCTTATGGGGCGTTTGTCACCGAGGGGGAGACCACCGGCAGAGCCTTCTTGCGCTCAGTCCCGCCAAACATGCCGACCCTGATCATGATTCCCTCGATCAGCGCCACGGCGGGGGATGCCATCTTCGTGCAGCAGCAACGCTCGCACCTCCTGGAGGTGACCGGGGAGGATGGGGCTCCCACGACGTTCACGTATTGGACCGGGGTGCGAGCAGGCGAGGTGCGTCACTACCCGGACTTCTACTCCCCGGTGGAGCTGGCGTTGCAGGCGCCACCGGCCGCTTCGGTCAGCTTCCGCATTGATGAGCCACGCGTCGCCCCGCTCATCTCCATGATGGGAATGAACCTCCGGCAGCCGACACTTCGCAGCGAGGTCTTCGCCGCGCGGCGGGAGGGCGCGGCCATGGCCTTGGACAGCACCCTGCCGCTGCTCACCGCAATCGGTTCGCGGTGGTCGGCCCTCGGGACGCTGACGTTTGCGTATGGGTCCACGAGCGATGAGCCGGTCCGGGTCCTCGAGGTGCGAGCCAGCGCGAGAGCCGAAGACAGTCACCTGTACTCGCCCGAGGTGGGCTGGCGGCGTGAGCTGGTGGAGGGTGTCAGCCAGGTGCTGCGGCCCGAGGTCAGCCAGGTGGACGACCTGCGGATCAGCAAGCTTCCAGGCGAGGACCTGCAGGTGTCCTGGTCCCCGCCTGCGTTTGGCGTCGCCCATCAATACGAGCTGCTGCTCTTCAGCGACTTCAACAAGAACCGCATCCCCCGGCGGTTGCTGCGGGTGGTGACCACCGAGCCCGGTGCCGTCATCCCGGCGCTATGGGTACCCTGGGGGGAGACCTCATTCCGCTTCATCGTGCGGAGCGTCCATCTTTCAGGGGCCAACCCGGGTGAGTTTTCGCTCGACGAGACCGCCCTTGGCAGCTGGGCGGATCGGCTTTCGGGTTGGGTCCCCCGCTGACAAGCCGCTACCAGTAGCGGCGAGGAGGCGCGGCGGGCGGGGGCGGGGGCGCGGGCACCGGTTCGATCATGCCCAGCCCCATCAGCCGCTCGACGGCCGCTTTGACTTCCTTCGCGGTGGTGCCGCAGCTCTCCAGGTTGCGCGCCGCCTCGGGCACGGTGCGGCCTTCGCCGAACTCCACCAGGAACAGCCCATCCTCCGCCTTGAGCCCCAGCGAGGTGGCCCACGCGGCGCGGGCCGCGTCGAACTGGGCGCGCCCCGAGCCCTCCTTGGCGCTTTCGATCATCGCCGAGTAGGCCGTCATCGCCTCGGTGCCCTTGGGCGACAGCCGGAACTTCTGCGAACGCCCGAAGCGGACCTTCTCCTCGTTTCCTTCACTCATACCGCACCTCCGAGGACAGGCCGCCCCATCCGTTTGAGCCAGCGTACGTGGCTGCGCAGCGCCATGCCTACGCTCGCCTGTGCCTGGTAGCGTACGCCGAACTCCCGGCACGTCTGCTCGACGATGCGCGAGAGCGCAGGGTAGTGCAGGTGGCACACCCGCGGGAACAGGTGGTGCACCGCCTGGAAGTTCAGCCCCCCCAGGTACCAGCTCACCAGCGGGTTACCCCGCGCGAAGTCCACCGTCGTCTCCACCTGGTGCGCCGCCCAGTCCCGGGCGAACGGCTTGCCGTCCTGGGGCACCTGCGCGAAGTCCGCCTCCTCCACGCAGTGCGCCAATTGGAACACCGTGGACAGCGTCACCCCGAGCACGAACGAGGCCAGCGCATACCCCAGCGCCACCTTCCACAGCGGGTGGTAGAGCGCCGGCAGCACAAGGGCCCACCCGTAGAAGAGCAGCTTGCCGCTCAGCACTCCCACCAGCTTGCGGCCCGTGGGGCGCGGCATCTTCTGGTGGCCGATGCGGCCGGTGATCAGGTCCTTGAAGTCGTCGATGAAGTGCCACTTCAGCGGCAGCAGCCCATAGAGCACCCAGATGTACAGGTGCTGGAAGCGGTGCCCGGTGCGCAGCCGCTGGCTGGGGGCCAGCCGGCACAGGGGCTGAATGTCGATGTCCTCGTCCAGGCCCGCCACATTGGGGTGGCTGTGGTGGAAGATGTTGTGCTTCCAGCCCCACACGTACGAGGAGCCGCCAATCACGTCCAGCATCCACCCCATCAGCCGGTTCACCCCGCGCCGCGCCGAGTAGCCGCCGTGGTTGGCGTCGTGCATGACGCTGAAGCCCACGCCGGCCATGGCCAGCCCCACCGACACGCAGCCCACGGCCGCGCCCCACACGGTGGCCGCGCCGAACACCAGCCAGAGGTAGGAGCCCACCAGCCAGGTGAGGATCACCGCCGTCTTCACGTACATGGCTGGAAGGTCCCGCGGGGAGCGCCCGCTGGCTCCCAGGTACTGCTCGACCCGCGCTTTGAGGTGCTGCTGAAACGGCCCGGCTTCCTGAAACTTCGCCTTCGTTGCTTGCGACACTACCCACCCGCTCTCACGCCACCGTCGACGCTCCTCTTCGTAACACGAAAAGAAAAAGGGCCCCGGCGGTTAAGCCGGGACCCTCGTATGGTGCCCAGGAGAGGACTCGAACCTCCATGCCCTTGCAGGCGCTAGACCCTGAATCTAGTGTGTCTACCAATTCCACCACCTGGGCAGGTGGGGTGCTGCGCTGTGGGGACGGACGTATAGGGAACCCGCGCGCCCCCGTCAAGCAAGAATCGACGGGAACAACATCACTTCTTCAGCGGCCATTTCCCTTCGGCCTCCAGCTGGCGCCGCAGGGCGGGGTTTTCGTCCAGGAAGGCCGTCAGGGACTCCTCGGTGATCTCCACCTGAAGGTCGTCCGAGCCCACCTGCGCCTGACAGCTCAGCCGCGAGTAGGGCCGCACGTCGAAGCCCATGTCCAGCCGGTCCATCTCCTCGTCGGACTGCTCGGAGAGTGAATCCAGCCCTTTGCGGATCCACACATGGCAGGTGGAGCACCCGCACACTCCGCCACAGCTGTGGCCCACCTGGGCCCCGCACTGCTCGGCGGCCTCCAGCAGGGTGGTGCCCGGCTGCACCTCGGCGGTGGCGTCATCCAGGGGGCTCTTGAAGTGGACCTTGGGCACGCTCAGTACTCCTCTACCGAGTGGCCGGCGACCACCTGGCGGATGGCCTGGTTCATCACCCGCTCGACGAAGGGCCGCGACACCTCGTCCAGCGCGTGAATGGCCTCCTTCAGGGCGTGGTGGTCCTGCCCCTGGGCCAGCGCTCGCACCTTCTCCATCGCCGCGTCGATGGCCGCCCGTTCCTCGGGCTGGAGCAGGGCCGGGTGCTCGCCGAGCTGCTTGGTGGCGTCCATCAGCACCCGCTCGGCCTCCACCCGCTGCTCACGCAGCAGGCGCGTCTGGATGTCGTCCTCGGCGTGATCGATGGAGTCCAGCAGCATGCGCTCCACCTCCTCGTCCGTGAGGCCGTGGCTGGGCTTGACGGTGATGGACTGGGTGACGCCGCTGCTCTGCTCCTTGGCGGCCACCGAGAGGATGCCGTCGGCGTCCACCTGGAAGCGCACCTCCACCCGGGCCATGCCCGCGGGCATGGAGGGAATGCCCGAGAGCTGGAAGCGCGACAGGCTGCGGCAGTCCTCCACCAGCTCGCGCTCGCCCTGCAGCACGTGGATGTCCAGCCCCGTCTGCCCGTCCTTGAAGGTGGTGAAGACCTGGGCGGCCGCCATGGGGATGGTGGAGTTGCGCGGGATGAGCTTCTCGACGATGCCGCCCATCGTCTCCAGCCCCAGCGACAGGGGGATGACGTCCAGCAGCAGCACCTCGTCCTGCCGGTCGGTGTTGGTGAGCAGGTCCGCCTGCACCGCGGCGCCCAGCGCCACCACCTCGTCCGGGTTGATGTCGCCCAGCGGCTCGCGGCCGAACGTCTCCGCCACGAAGCGGCGCACCGCGGGCACGCGCGTGGCGCCGCCCACCAGGATGACACCGTCCAGCTCCGCCACCGTCACCCCCGCGTCCTTCAGCGCGCGCCGGCACACCAGGCCCGTCTTCTGGATGAAGGGCTTTATCCACTCCTCGAACTCCGCGCGCTGGAGCGTCTGCCGGTAGTCGCCCACCGTCAGCTCCACCGTGGGCGCGTCGGTGAGCGCCTCCTTGGCCCTGCGCGAGGCGGCGAGCACCTCGGCCACCAGGGCGGGGGAGGGCGCGCTCTGGCCCATGGCCTGGAGCACCCGCTGGGCAATGGCGCGGTCGAAGTCGTCTCCGCCCAGCGCCGAGTCGCCGCCGGTGGACTTCACCTCGAAGACGCCCTCCACCAGCTTGAGGATGGAGACGTCGAAGGTGCCGCCGCCTAAGTCATACACCGCGAAGGTGCCCTGGCTGCCCTTGTCCAGGCCGTAGGCCAGCGCCGCGGCGGTGGGCTCGTTGAGCAGCCGCAGCACCTCGAGCCCCGCCAGCCGGCCCGCGTCCTTGGTGGCCTGGCGCTGGGCATCATCGAAGTAGGCCGGCACGGTGATGACGGCCTGCTCCACCTTGCCGGCGAAGTGGGCCTCGGCGCGGCGCTTGAGCGCGCGCAGAATCTCTCCGGACACCTCGATGGGCGTGACGGGCTGGCCTCCGGCCACCTGGAAGCGCACCACGCGCCCGGGGCCCTCGGTGAACTGGTAGTGGCCCAGCTTGCGCGTCTCGGGGTCATCCGGGCCGCGGCCCATGAAGCGCTTCACGGAGATGATGGTGTCGGTGGGGTGCTCGGAGGCCAGCTTGCGCGCCCGCGCGCCCACCACCACGCCCCCGTCCTTCGCGTAGTGCACCACCGAGGCCAACAGCTTCGCCTCGCCCTCGTCCACCGCCAGGCACTGGGGCTTGCCCTGAAGCACCGAGGCCACCAACGAGTTGGTCGTCCCCAGATCGATGCCCACCGCGTACCCCTTGGGCTTGAGCGGATCGTGGATCTGCAGGTAGCCGTTCTTGCTCACACCATCACCTCTTCCTCGAAGGCCTCGACTTGCTCGAGGAAGCGCGTGAAGTAGCGCACCCGGCCCAGGGCGTGCGATGCCTTTTTCACCAACTCCGCGTCACTGGCCGCCTCGCTGTCCGTGTTGCGCAGGGCGCGCAGGGCGTCGGCCGCCTCGGTGAGCGCCTCGCGCTGCCGGGCCGTCACGTCCACCGCCATGGCCTGGGCCCGCGTCAGATCCCGGGCCTTGATGGCCTGGTCCAGCTCCTCGCGCAGCTCCATCACCTCCTCGAGGAACTCGAGGGGCATGTCCTTCTGGGCGCCCGCGTCCTCGCGGTCCAGGTCCACCCCGTGCAGCTTCAGCAGGTACAGGGCCCGGCGCGTCGGGTCCTTGAGCGTCTTGTAGGCCTCGTTGAGGGTGGTGGTCTGCTCCAGCGACAGGCGCCGCTCCCGGGCTTCCGCCTGGGCGAAGCGGTCCGGGTGCAGCCGCAGCGACAAGTCGCGGAAGCGCTGCTCCAGCCCGGGAATGTCCACGTCATAGGTGGACGGCAGCTCGAACACGTCGAACAGCGTGGCGCCCGGGGTGACGCCAGCGATCTTCCCGCACTCGGGACAGAACGCCCGCCCGCGCGTTTCCTTCTCACAATTCCAACACTTCACAGGGTTCCACCTCTCGCGGGCGAAAACGGAAAAGGGCCCGGCAGTCCGCCGAGCCCCATGGAGTGCCTCAGAGTGTCAGCCCTCAGACCGTGAAGCTCTCGCCGCAGCCACACGCGGCCTTCACGTTCGGGTTCTGCAGCTTGAAGCCCGAGGCCATCATCGTCTCCTCGAACACCAACTCCGTGCCCATCAGGTACAGGTAGCTCTTGGCGTCCACGAAGACGCGCACGCCCTCGCGCTCGAAGATCTTGTCGCGCTCGCGCGGCTTCTCCGCCCACTCCATGTGGTACTGAAGCCCCGAGCACCCGCCGCCCTTGACCGCCAGGCGCAGCCCCGCATCGGGCGTCTGCCGCTGCTCCAGCAGGTACTTCAGCCGTTTGACCGCGCTGTCGGCCAGCACGATGCCCTTGCCCGCCGGCTTGCCGGTGGGAATGGGGGCAGAGCCCGGCTGGGGCGTCTGCGTCTGGGGGCTGGTCGTCTGCTCGCTCATCACGGCACGTCTCCTGGCCTGAGTTCAGGCCTGCGCTCAGCTGGCGGTGGGCTTGGCCTGCCGCGCCTGGCGCTTCTTCTTGAAGTCCTCGATGGCGGCCTTGATGGCGTCCTCAGCCAGCACCGAGCAGTGGATCTTCACCGGTGGCAGCGACAGCTCGCGCGCCACGTCCTTGTTCGACAGCGTCATGGCCTGGTCGACCGTCTTGCCCTTCACCCACTCTGTCACCAGCGAGCTGGACGCGATGGCCGAGCCGCAACCAAACGTCTTGAACTTCGCATCCTCGATGACGCCCTCGTCGGTGATCCGCAGCTGCAGGCGCATCACGTCGCCGCACGCCGGAGCACCCACCAGCCCGGTGCCCACGTTCGGGTCCTCCTTGTCCAACGTCCCGACGTTGCGGGGGTTCTCGTAGTGCTCGATGACCTTGTCGCTGTAAGCCATAAGTAGGATTCCTCGCTGAACCTTTTAATCGACCGGGGGGCCTGGCAACAGCCCCGCTAGTGAGCCGTCCACTCGATGCTCTTCAGATCGATGCCGTCCTTCGCCATCTCGTACAGCGGGCTCATGTCCCGGAGCCTGCGCACCTTCTCCACCATGAGGCGGACCACATAGTCCACCTCTTCCTCGGTGTTGAATCTTCCGATGCCGAAGCGGATGGAACTGTGCGCCATGTCCTCCTCGACGCCGCAGGCTCGCAAGACGTACGAGGGCTCGAGCGAAGCGCTCGTGCACGCGGACCCTGAGGAGACGGCCACGTCCTTGATGGCCATCATCAACGCCTCGCCCTCCACGTAGGCAAACGAGATGTTCAGGTTGCCTGGCAGCCTGTGCTCCAGGGAGCCGTTCACCGTCACCATGTCCAGCTGGCTCATGATGCCGGTGCGCAGCTTCTCTCGCAGGCGGAGGATGCGGGCGGACTCCTCGGCCATCTCCAGCCGGCACAGCTCGGCGGCCTGGCCAAAGCCCACGATGGACGCCACGTTCAGCGTGCCCGAGCGCATGCCGCGCTCATGGCCGCCGCCGTCCATCAGCGGGGCGATGCGCACCCGGGGCTTGCGGCGCACGTAGAGCGCGCCCACGCCCTTGGGGCCGTACATCTTGTGCGAGGTGATGGAGACCAGGTCCACCTTCATCTCGTCCACGTTGAAGGGCACCTTGCCCAGCCCCTGCACCGCGTCGCAGTGCAAGAGCACCCCGCGCTCGCGGCACAGCTTGCCGATCTCCGCGATGGGCTGCACGGTGCCGATCTCGTTGTTGGCCAGCATCACCGACACCAGCACGGTCTTGTCCGTGATGGCCGCGGACAGCTTCTCCAGGCTCACCCGGCCGTCCTTCTCCACGTCCAGGTAGGTGACGCGCGCGCCGCCGGTGGGCCGCGCCGCCCACTTCTGGTACGTCGCGTCCTCGTCCAGGTTGTACTTGATGGCAAGCGTGGCCAGCTCGTCCTGCGACACGTCCCGCTCGGCCAGCTGCCCCAGGCGCAACAGCTTCAGCTCGTCCAGCCGCTCCTGGCGCACGCGCTCCAGGCGCTTGCAGGTGTCCAGCACCGCCTTGTGCTCTGTTTTCAGGGTGATGATGTGATCACCCTTCTCCTTGTAGAACTCGATGACGCCCTTGATGGCCAGGTTGTCCGACTCGGTGGCGCCCGAGGTGAAGACGATCTCCTTGTCGGACGCGCCGATCAGCTCCGCCACCTGCTTGCGCGCCTTCTCGACCGCCGCCTCCGCCTTCCACCCGAACGCGTGGTTGCGCGACGCGGCATTGCCGAAGTCCTCACGCAGGTACGGCAGCATGCTCTCCAGCACCCGCGGGTCCAGCGGGGTGGTGGCGTTGTTGTCCATGTAGATCGGCAGCTTCATCGTTCTAGAACCTTGTATCTCGGGCGCGCGGGCCAGACGCCTCACGGTGGGCCTACATCCGCCTACCAATGTGGACCATAATGGTCACATATAAAAGCAGGTGGCTCCCGGTCAAGGGAACATAAGAGCGGCGCACCCTCCATCCCGCTCCAACTTCGCGCGCTTGTGCCTGCCAGTGCGCCGAAGTGGAGCAGGCCGCCCGCGCCATTCTGGACGGACCGCACCGGATTGGCGCACCCGTTTCCCGTAAGTGCCTGGAAACACGTAATCCGAGAACTGGCCGCATCTCTGCAGTGTGTCTCTTCCCGGAGGGCGAACGAATGAGCGCCAACGAGAAGCAGAACCGGATGAATGGCCACCAGGGAAATCCCAACGGGCAGTCCAACGGAGCCAACGGTGTGAACGGCGCGGACTCCCGCGTGCAGCTCGTCCGGGCGGAGGCCCGTGGAGAGCTGACGCCGGCGGAGCGGCGCTACGAGGCAGGGTGGCGGGCGGGCAAGCCGGAGGAGGACCCGGAGAAGATGAAGAAGTGGGGGCTGATTACGGCGCGGCCCAGCGAGTTCCTCATTCACATGCGGCGCGGCCGGGTGCGCGAGGTGTCCGGGCAGGGCGCCAGCTGCTTCAAGCTGCCGGGCGACGCGGTGGCCATCATCCCCACCAGCGTGCAGCGGCTGCACTTCACCGCCGATCAGGTGACGAGCGAGAAGGTGGGCGTGCAGGTGACGGGCCTGGCGGTGTACCGCATCGTCGATCCGCTGGTGGCGTTCCGGATGCTGAACTTCTCGTTCCCCGAGCGGGCGAGCCAGAAGCTGGAAGAGCTGCTGCGCGAGATGTTCGTGGGCGCGGCGCGGCGCCTGGTGGCCAACCTCACGGTGGAGGAGTGCCTCACCCGGCGCAAGGAGGGCATCGCCACGGAGCTGCTGCGTGAGATCGCCCCGGTGGTGTCCGGCAAGGGCCGGCTGGATGACAAGACGGAAGCCGGCTGGGGCGTCGTGCTGGACACGATTGAGATTCAGGACGTGCGGGTGCTGAGCTCCACCGTCTTCGAGAACATGCAGGCGCGCTACCGCCAGGAGCAGGAGCGGCAGGCGCGCGAGGCGGAGCTGGCCAAGGAGCGCTTCCTGCGGCGCGAGGAGGCGGAGGCCGAGCGCGTCATCGCCCTGACGAAGATGGCGGCGGACGAAGAGGTGCGCCAGAAGCGCCAGGAGACGGAGGAGGGGGCGCGGCTGGAGGCGCTGGCCTCCGAGGCGCGCGTGACGGAGGCCCAGCAGGCGCAGGAGCGCACGCTCAAGCAGGGGCAGGCGGCCACCGAGCGCGAGGTGACGCTGGCCAAGCTGCAGACGGAGGTGGAGGTCCGCCAGCGCAAGCAGAAGGCGGACGAGGCCGCGAAGCTGGAGGTGCTGACCACCGAAGCGCGTGTGGCGGAGACCAAGCTGGCGCAGGACCGCACGCTCAAGCAGGCCATGGCGGCGGCCGAGCGTGAGCTGGCGCTCAACAAGCTCAACGCGGAGCTGGAGCTGCGCCAGCACAAGCAGCAGGCCGAGGAGAAGGCGCGGCTGGAGCAACTGGCCAGCGAGGCGCGGCAGGCGGACGCCAAGCTGGCGCACGAGCGCGCCATGGCGGAGAGCGAGCTGGCGCACGAGCGCGCGATGGCCGGCGCCAAGGCCGAGGCGGACCTGGAGCGCATCCGCCACGAGCAGGAGGTGGAGCTGGAGCGCATCCGCCACGAGCGCGAGGCGGCCTCGGCCCGGCACGAGGGGCAGCTGTCCGCGGCGATGCAGGAGGTGGAGCGGCTCAAGGCCCAGGTGCAGCTGGCCCAGGCGCGCCACGCCATCGCCGAGGCGGAGCTGGCCGTCGCCGAGCTGGAGACCAAGAAGCTCGGCATCTCCCAGGAGCTGGAGCTGGGCCGGGCCCGGACGATGCGCGAGATCGAAAACACGCTCAGCCCGGAGGTGATCCAGATGACGCTGGCGCAGCAGCTGCCCCAGGTGGCGGCGGCCTTCCAGCAGAAGATGGGCGAGGTGCACGTCACGGCGGTGGATGGGGCCAACCCGTTCGGTTACATCGCCGCGGCTGTGGAAGGGGTGATGGGGCTCGCGCGTTCTGCTGGCCTGAAAGTGCCTACCCCTCCCCAGCAGCCGCAGTAACCAGGCCCCGGCCTGGCGTGTATAAAGGGGGCGAGGGGCAACAGGAGGTAGTCCGTGAAGAAAGTCGGAATTCTCGCCGCGGTGTGCGGCCTTGCCGTGGCGCTCATTCCCTGGCTGTTGCCCACCGGCCCCAACGCGGGGCTGGATGCCGCTCAGTTCCTTGAGAGCGGCAGCTTCGCCGTGGGCGCGGGCATCGTCTTCCTGGGCGGCCTGCTCACGGCGCTGACGCCCTGCGTCTACCCGCTCATCCCGATTACGGTCTCCGTCTTCGGCGCTCGGAAGGCGGAGGGGCGAGGGAAGGCGCTGTTGCTTACCTCCTCGTACATCGTTGGCATGGGGGTGGTGTTCAGCGGGCTGGGAGTGCTGGCGGCCAAGACGGGGCAGGCGTTCGGTTCGATGCTGGGGCACCCCGGGGTGGTGACAGGGTTGGCGGTGTTCCTGCTGGTGCTGGCCTCGTCGATGTTCGGCGCGTTCGAGCTGGCGCTGCCTCCGAGCCTGCAGCAGAAGCTGACGTCGGTGGGCGGGGCGGGTGTGGCGGGCTCGTTCCTGATGGGCAGCGTGTCGGGTTTCCTGGCGGCGCCGTGCACGGGCCCGGTGCTGACGGGCCTGCTGGCGTTCGTGGCGAAGACGGCGAACACGGCGCTGGGCGCGGGGCTGCTGTTCATCTACGCGCTGGGCATTGGGGTGCCGTTCTTCCTGATTGGCGTGTTCACGGTGCGGCTGCCCAAGGGCGGCGTGTGGATGGAGTGGGTGAAGAGCGTGCTGGGCATCGTGCTGGTGGCGTTGGCCTTCACGTACCTGAAGGACGCGTTCCCCTGGGCGAGTGGGATGGTGAAGGGCATGGCGGCGCAGCTGGGCAGCGCGCCGGGCGCGGCGATCGCGGCGGTGCTGGCGATGGTGGGCGTGCTGTTTGGCGCGGTGCACCTGTCGTTCAAGTCGAACGCGCGCGAGTTTTCGTTCAAGGCGCTGGGCGTGGGGCTGGTGGTGGTGGCGCTGGTGATGCGGGGTGGGGCGCTGGATGCGGGCTCCACCGGGCAGCTGTGGGTGAAGCTGGGCTGGGCGCAGCCGCCGGTGACGCCCACGTTCCAGTGGCACCACGTGATGCCGCAGAAGAAGTCCTCGTTCTCGACGGAGGAGTTCGAGAAGGTGCTGGCCAGCGCTCGGAGCGCGGGCAAGCCGGTGATGATCGACTTCTACGCGGACTGGTGCGCGGCGTGTAAGGAGCTGGACCGCGAGACGTACCCGGCGCTCGAGGTGATTACGGAGTCGGGCCGGTTCCTGAACATCAAGATCGACGCGACGAACAGCGAGGACGCGCTGGACATGTTGATGGACCGCTTCGGGGTACAGGGCCTGCCCACGGTGGCGTTCATCTCGTCGAGTGGGGAGATCCTCAAGGATCCGCGCGTCACGGGATTCCTGGAGCCGCAGCCGTTCGCATCGGAGCTCAAGAAGGTCCGCTGAAGTAAGCCTCCTCTCCCTCGGGGAGATGGCTTAGGTGGGGGCCGTGCCACGGTGCGCTGGACAACCCCACAGGTTTGAAGTGGGATGGGGCTCTGTGCGGTAGGAGGGGCTTCAATGGAGCGGCGCCACGCGGGTGATAACGGCTCATTGAGGCCAGGCACCCAGGTGGGCTCCTGGCGGGTGGTGCGCCGGCACGGTCAGGGCTCCTACGGGGCAATCTATCGCGCCGAGCCGGTGGATAAACCGGGCGCGCGCCCTGTAGCCCTGAAGCTGGCGTTGCGCGCGGGGGACGAGCGCTTCGAGCGCGAGGTGGAGCTGCTCTCGCGCCTGCGCCACCCGAATGTGCCGCGCCTGCTGGACGCGGGCACGTGGACGGCTCCGGAAGGCACTTCGTTCCCCTTCCTGGTGATGGAGTGGGTGGAAGGAGTGCCCCTGTACGAGTGGGCCAGCCGGCACAAGCTCACCTCGCGCCAGGCGATGAAGCTGCTGGCGCAGGTGGCGCGAGCGTTGGCGGCCACGCACGAAGTGGAAGGCGTGCACCGGGACGTGAAGGGAGACAACGTGCTGGTGGCCGAGGAGGGCCATGCGGTGCTGATGGACTTCGGCTCGGGCTGCTACCGGGGCGCGCGTGTGCTCACGCATCCCAAAATGCCCGTGGGCACCCCGCGTTACTGGAGCCCCGAGTCGCAGCTGTTCCAGTACCGCTTTGGGCGGCACGCTTCGGCGCGCTACGAGCCGGGCCCGGCCGATGACGTGTACGCGCTGGGCGTGATGGCCTACCGGCTCGTCACCGGTGAGTACCCGCCGGAGGCCCTGCTCTGGGAGCAGGAGGGGGCAATACCGCGCCTGGCCAACTCGGCGCACGTGCGGCCCGAGGCGCAGGTGACGGTGAGCCCGGAGCTGGCGGCGCTCATTCGCCGGATGCTGTCGGAGCAGCCCTCGGAGCGGGGCAGGGCGGAGGAGGTGGCGCAGGCGCTCGAGGAGGCGCAGAAGGCAGCGGGGCGAAGAGGCAATCGCCGCATCGCCGCGCTCCGGGGCCGTGCTCCGGTGGTGCGAACGCCGCGGCCTGAAGCACTGCGCTCGGCGGCGGCATGGCTCGGGTGGGCTACTGCGGCGTCGCTAGGAGTGGCGCTGGCCATCAGAAGCGGGTCCCCTGGCTACGAGGTACCGGTGGACGAGCCGGTGCAAGTGGCTGGGGAGTCACGGCGCACGGACGGAGGCACATCCGCTCTCGGGGAAGAGTCGTTCGCGGCCCACGAGGAGCCAGCGAAGCCTGAATCGGCGCGCGGTATCCGCCGCGAGGTGCCGAAGAAGCCGCTCCCGGACCAGCGCCGTGCGCCGTGTGGAAAACATGAGACCCATCTCTACGGTGGGTGCTGGGGACGCCTGGCCGGGGCCAAGCCTCCCTGCGAGGAGCACCATTACGAGTGGAAGGACGGGTGTTACTTGCCTGTCCCAGCCTCCGCACGTGTCCCCACCTCGGAGCAGCCGTAAGGGAGCGTTCAATCCCGGCTGTCAGAGCTAAACGTTTCGCAGGGACAGCCGGTCCAGGCAGGTTCAGGCCCACAAGGGGAGGGCGGCCGCAGCAGCCATGATGGGATACAAACGGCAGAAGCGCATCGGTGCGGTGCTGGGCGTGATTCTGGGCATAGGGCTCGTCGTGCTCTTCGAGCTTGTACCTGGCTCGAGGCAGGCGGTGGGCGCGTTCTTCGCGCAGCCCCCCTACATCCTGGCGGGGGTGTTGGTGGTGGTGTTGATCATCTTCTTGCCGCGCTACCGCAGGAGCGCTCAGCTCTCCACTGAAGCGGACAGGCTGCTCTCACAGGGGCATGTCGTCGCCGCGCTCGAGAAGTTCGAGGCGGCGCGTTCGCTGGCGCGCAGCAAAGTCATCTCCACCTACAACATCGGCATCTGCCGGCTCCAGCTCTGGCAACTGGACGCGGCGGAGCGCGAGCTGACGAGCCTGGAGGAGCGCGATGATCTCCAGCCGTGGTTTCGCAAGCTGTTGTACTCGGCGCTCGCCCTGGTGGCCGCGCTGGACGGCCGGCTGTGGCAGTCGGTGCAGCGGCTGGACGAGGCGAAGGTGGTGCCAGGAGACACGCATGTGATGGCAACGCTCGCCTCGGCGGTGATCGCCTGCCGGACCGGCAAGGAGGCCGAGGCGCGCACCCAACTGGAGCGGCCCGAGGTGAAGAAGCTCGAAGGCCCCCTGCGAGGCTTGAGGGAGGCGATGCTGGCCTGGTGCCAGGAGCGGCTCACCGGGAAGCCCGGTCCCGTGGAAGTCATCTCCGTGTTCGGCGAGGCCTCACCCGACAAGCTCCAGGCGGGCTGGCCCGAGCTCGTGGCCTTCCTGCTGGAGCGCTCCCGCCGCGAGTAGGAGGAGCCAGCTGACACTCTACGGAGTGCCGTGTGAGGCTGGCTCGGGCGGAAGGAAGCGGAACATGCAGCCCAGCTCGTCGCGCGTCAGCGCATCCATGTGGGCCAGGTTGAAGGCCCGCAGGGGCCAGCGCTCAGGCACCGCCTGCCGCATGGCTTCGGCGGCGGCATTGGCCTTACCTCGCAGCGCCAAGGCCTGCTGGGCTCGCGCCTCATCGCCTACCAGCTCAGCTCCGTTCGCCATCATCCGCGTCGCCAGCAGCTGCTCCAGCAGCGTGGACTCCTCGGCCAGGCGAGTCCCCATGCGCCACAGCGCCTCGCCCAACCGGTGGAGCTGCTCGGGGGAGAGCACCTCTCGAGAGGCCTCCGTCCGCTTGTACAGCAGGTAGGTGGGCCGGAGCGCCAGCGCCGAGACCGCGACCGAGAAGGCCGCGCCCTCGGGCTGCGCGTGGCCCGTGGCCTGGATACGGCTCAACGCGTGTTGGTAGAGCACATGGAAGTCCGTCTCCCGCCAGTCCGGCAGCGCGGCGATGGCCTCCAGCGCCCGGAGCTCCTCGGCCGTGAAGGGCGCTTCCGGTGAGGAGCCCTCCAGCAGCAGCAGGGCCGGATACTGCATCACCCGAGGCGAGCTCACGGTCAGCTCGGACAACCGCGAGCGCAGGGCCTGGGAGGCCTGGGAGCGCAACTCGGCAGGCAGCGACTCATGCTCGAGGAAGTAGTCCGCGGCGAAGATCAGCTCGGGGAGCTCCAGCTCCCGCAGGTGCTGGAGGATGAAGCGCCCGCGCGCGGCATTGGGCTCCAGGGCGAGCTCGAGCAGCAGCTCCTTGCCTGGCTTCGCGGCGCCCGCTCGGGCTGCCTTCTCCCCGGTGGGCGGGGCCGCGGCGGAGAAGCTCATCGGCAGCAGCTTCGAGTCGCGGAGATCCGGCCGGCCCGCGTCATTCCAGGCCTGAATGAACGCCTCGTGCCAGCCAAGCGCGGGGCGCTCGCGTCGCAGCGTGAGGAGCGCCTCCAGCACGCGTGCCTCGGGCAGGCCCGGCTTGTTCTCCCGCAGCGTGCGCAGGTGCCGCGACGCACCGTCCAGGTCCCCCGCATCCAGAGCGGAGCAGGCCTGAGTGAGGCGCTCGTCCAGCGCCTCCCCGGAGGCCGAGGGCGCAGCCCAGGCGGCGCAGCCCAGCAGGCCGACTGCAAGTGCCACGAGGGTCTGAGCACCCAGGAGCGGAAAGGAGCGGAGGTGGCTGGAGGCGGGGCTCTTCATGCGTTCCATCGTAGCGTCTGCCACACCGGTAGCCCACACTCCGCCTCCAGCAGGTTTCCGGGGTAGGCTCGAGCACTCCATTCCTCTCCTCCTTCTCCTCCTGCTCGTGGCCGCCGGCTGCGCGGGGCCCGGGCACGAGTTGCACCGCAGCACCCCCGCCGCGCCTCCTCCCACCCCTCCCGTCCGCTGGAGAGGTGGGGGCTGGAGGCGGGCCTCGTGGAGCCGACGAACCCGCCCGAGGAGCCTGAGTAGAGCCCGCCCGGCTGTCAGAGCTGAACGTTCAGCTCTGAGTGAGGAGCCCTATTACAGGTGGAAGGACGGGTGTTACCTGCCTGTCCCAGGCACCGCACGTCTCCCCACATCGGAGCAGCCGTAAGGGCGCCTTCGAGCCCGGCTGTCACTGCGAAACGTTTCGCAGTGACAGCCGCCCCCCCGGCGCCTAGCGGGCACGACCCTTGTAAAGACGGGTACTTGGCCGTTGGGGCTCGGCTGTGAGGGTGGACTGGTCCACCCTGACAGCCGTGGGGCTCGGCTGTGAGAGTGGACTGGTCCACCCTGACAGCCGACCCCTGGCGCTGAGAGCCGAACGTTCAGCTCTGACAGCCGGAGGGAGCAGGCAAGGGAGCCCTCCCTGTCCCCGGGGGCGTACTCGTCGGCCGCCGGACGCGTGGTAGTTTCCGCGTCCAAAATGCACGCCGACTTCCTCCGCCTCTACAACCAGGGCTTCTCCCAAGAGTTCTACGAGCAGTACCGCAATCGGTTGCAGGCCGCGGTCGGCCCGATTCCGTACCGCCTCGCCGAGTCGCCGCTCTTCATCGAGCCCGCCACCCGCGATCGCATCTTCCGCTACACCAGCGAGATCATCGAGCAGCTCGCCGAGCCCAGCCGCCTGGCCAAGGCCCGCGCCGTCATCCCGCCCGAGTACAACGTCCCCAACCAGGACGATGTCCCCGACGTGATGACCGTGGACTTCGCCGTCGTGCGCGGCGAGGACGGCCAGTTCGATGGCCGCGTGGTGGAGCTGCAGGCGTTCCCGTCCCTGTTCGCCTTCACCATGGTTCAGGCGCGCATCATCGACGAGATGGTGAAGTTCCCCCAGGCTCAGCAGGGCTTCCACTGCTTCGCCAAGGGCTACGACTTCGACAGCGCGCTGGCGCTCTTCCGCCGCGCCGTGCTCGGTGGCCACTCCCCGGAGGACGTCGTCCTGCTGGAGATCGAGCCCAACCAGCAGAAGACGCTGCCGGACTTCGTCGCCACCCAGTCGCTCATCGGCGTGGATCCCGTCTGCGTCACCGAGGTCATCCGCGAGGGCCGCCAGCTGTTCCGCATGAAGGACGGCCGCAAGCTGCGCATCCACCGCATCTACAACCGCGTCGTCTTCGACGAGCTCGAGCGCAAGAAGCCGCCCATGGCGTTCAAGTTCACCGACGAGCTGGACGTCACCTGGTGCCCGCACCCCAACTGGTACTGGATGTGGTCCAAGTTCTCGCTGCCCCTGCTCGATCACCCGGCCGTGCCCAGGGCCACGCCCGTGTCGCAGCTCGCGCAGATCCCCGCGGACCTCGAGAACTACGTGCTCAAGCCGCTGTTCTCGTACGCCGGCGCCGGCGTGAAGGTGGACCCCACCCCCGAGGACATCGCGCAGATCCCCGCGGACCAGCGCGACGGGTGGATCCTCCAGAAGAAGATCGTCTACGCCCGGGAGATGTACACGCCCGAGGGCCATGGCGTGGCCGCGGAGATCCGCGTGCTGTGCCTGCGCGACAAGGGCCAGCGGCTGCCTCAGCCGCTGATGAACCTGGTGCGGCTGTCCCGAGGCAAGATGCTCGGGGTGGACTTCAACAAGGGCATGAACTGGGTAGGCTCCTCCGTCGCGCTCTGGCCGAAGGCGGAGTAGCTCCGCCCTCGGCTCAGAGGGGCCGGGGCGCTGCTACCCGGCCTTGACGGAGGCGGCGGCGGGCGATTCCTTCACGCCACGCATCGTCTCTTCCACGAGCCAGCGCACCACCGCGCGCGGATCGTTGTTGTTGTTCTTGAACACCTCGAGCTGCTTCTCGGCCGAGGTGCCCTCCGTGAAGATGTTGCGGATCGCGGCCACCTCGTCGGAGGTGCCCAGCGCGTCCGAGGCCTCGGACACGAAGGAGATCATCTCCTCGGCCAGCTCGGTGAATGGCCGCTCCTGCTGCTGGCCGAAGTCGATGATCTTCCCGCGGATGCCGTAGCGGCTGGCCCGCCACTTGTTCTCCTCGATCAGCGGAGACATGTAGTGGCGCCACGACTGGTTGCGCCGCAGCATCAGGTACAGCTGCGCCACCAGCGCCTGGATCAGCGACACGATGCCCAGCTCCTGGTTGAGGTTGGTGGGCATGTCGCAGATGCGGATCTCCACCGTGTCGAAGACGTGGTGGACGCGCACGTCCCACCAGATCTTCTTCCCGTTGTCGATGCAGTTGGTGCGGATGAGCAGGTCCACGTACTCCATGAACTGGGAGTAGCTCTCGAACGTGGGCGGAATGCCCGTGCGCGGGAAGCGCTTGAACATCATCGTGCGCGTGGACTGCTGGCCGGTGGCCCGGCCCAGCCAGAACGGCGAGGACACGGAGAGCGACAGCAGGTGCGGCAGGAAGTAGCGGATCTGGTTGGCCAGCGCGATGGCCGTCTGCTTGTCCTTGATGCCCACGTGCACGTGCAGGCCGAAGATCAGGTTGGCCCGGGCCACGTCCTGCAGGTCCTCGACGATCAGGTGGTAGCGCGGGTTGGGGGTGATCTCCTGGCTCTTCCAGTCGCTGAACGGGTGGGTGCCCGCGGCGACGATGTTCATGCCGCCCTTGCGCGCCAGCCGGTCCAGCTCCAGGCGCATCTCGGTCAGCTCGGCGCGCACCTCCTGCACGTTCTTGCAGATGCCGGTGCCCACCTCGACGACGGACTGGTGCATCTCGGCGCGCACGCGCTCGCGCAGCACCGCCTTGCCGTCATCCAGCATCTTCGAGATGTACGAGCGCAGCTCGCCCGTGTCCTTGTCGACGATCTGGAACTCTTCCTCGACGCCCAGCGTGAACTGACCCTCCAGCAGAGCCGATGTGCTCATGTTCTCAGCTCCTCGCCTTCGCGGCGGCACGGGGCGCGGCGGCAGGGGCAGCCGCGGGGGCCGCGGCAGCCGCCGGACGCGCGGACTTCTTCTCCAGGTAGCGCTGCCAGTGGTGGCCGGTGTCGTTCTTGCGGCCCTCGCGCGCGGCGCTGATGCACAGCTCGGACATCTTCTCGAGGCACCACTCGTAGT
>DATHBR010000102.1:0-291826 GCA_035296065.1 Myxococcaceae bacterium
GGGCGGCGGAGGCGGCGGAGGCGGCGGAGGCGGCGGAGGCGGCGGAGGAGGCGGAGGCGGCGGAGGCGGCGGAGGCGGCGCTCCGATGATGGTGATGTCGACGGTGTGCGAGTACTCGATGTTCAGCGCGACATCGATCGCGAAGAAGGTGATGGACGTCGTGCCCACCGCGCTGATGGGCAGCGTGACGACGTCGCCCGTTACGACGGCGTCCGCGTTCGTCGCGCCTCGCAGCGAGTAGGTGATGCTCTCCACGCCACTGGAGTCGTCCGTCGCGCTGATCGTGACGGTGACCGGCCCGTGGTACTGGCCGTTCGAGTCCGCCGCGGGCGAGACGCTGATCACGCTCTCCGGAGGCTGCAGATCCAGCTCATACAGAGACGCGGAGCCCGAGCGCGGACCCTTCGACTCCTGCCTCGATTCCATGCCCGCCCGCCCATCCGCACCGCAACCGGATGCAGCGAGCGCGAGCGCCACCCACCAACCTATAAACACTCTCTTCACGGAGTTCCTCCTGTATGCCTTGACCGTCCCGGGGAGGGCGGTGCGAAAGCGCCCAATTGGGCAAGCACGAGGTAAGCACCGTGTTTTGATGCAGCTAGGGGTTACTGTGAATTCAGGACAGACCGTGCTCGCGCCCCGGCGCTGCTGCCCGATCGCTGACGCATACATGAGCGCCGCGGGCACCTTCTGCCTGCCGTGCGGAGTACGTATGCGCAGGTGTGACTGTAAGGATTGAAGTCAGAACGGCGCGGGCCGCTCGAAGCTCACGCGCTGCCCGGTATGCGGGTGCGTGAACGAGAGCCACTCGGCGTGCAGGAGCAGGCGGGCATCCTCGCGGCCGTAGAGCCGGTCTCCCACGATGGGCGCCCCCAGCCCGAGCGGATGGGCCGCGTGCACGCGCAGTTGGTGCGTCCTGCCGGTGAGCGGGGACAGGGCCACCCGGGTGCGCGTCCCCTGGCGCTCCAGCACCCGCCACCCGGTGACGGCGGACTTGCCGTGCACCGGATCGTGGATCTGCCGGGGCCTGTCATTCAGGTCCACCCGCATGGGCAGCTCGATGGTGCCCTGCTCGCCGCGCACCGGGCCCTCGACCCAGGCCACGTAGCGCTTGTGAACCTCGCGGTGCAGGAACTGCCGCTGCAGGGCCGCGTGCGTCCGGGCGTCGAGCGCCGCGACGAGCAGCCCGGAGGTGTCCAGGTCCAGACGGTGCACCAGCAGCGGACCGGTGGCGTGCGGATAACGGGCACGCAGCCGGGCAAGCACCGAGTCCGTGACGGAGGTGTCCCGGCTGGGCACCGAGAGCATGCCGCTGGGCTTGTCCACCACGACGAGCCACGCGTCCTCATAGATGATGGAGAGCTCGCTGGCCGTGGCGCTCACGGGCGAGAAGACACGGGGCCGGGTGACAGGCAGGCCCTCCAGCATGAACGGCAGCAGCGGGCCGCACTTGTCCTTACAGGCCGGATAGAAGGCGCCCGCGACGCGCCCTCCCGAGGCGGGCGGAGCGCCCCACCAGAACTCCGCCAGCGCGAGCGGGCGCAGGCCCTGCGCATAGGCGTGGGCGAGCAGCTTGGGGCCCGCGCAGTCCGCCGCGCCCGAGGGGGGCTCGCCGGGCGTGTACAGCTCTCGCAGCGCACGGCGCTCTCCCCGCGCGTTCGCCACCGTGTAGGCGTCGTGGATGCGCCGCATCAGGCTCCGGCAGAAGCCGTGGCGCAGCCGCTCGAGGGCTCGAAGCCGGCGCTCCAGCCGGGTGCGCCGTGCGTCCAGCGCGCGCCGCTCCTCCTGGTGCCCAAGCTCCAGGCGGCGCCGCTCGGCCTTGTCTCCCCGGCTCTGTTGATCGAGCGCGTGCAGGGCCTCGCGCCTCGCGCTCTCGGTGAGGGTGGGGGAGGCCTCCAACTCCGCCCGCTGGGCGTGGCGCCGCTTCCGGTTCGCCTCGTGCCGGGCGCGCAGCTGCGCGAGCTGCTCCGAGTGCCGGGCCTCGAGCGCCGCGTGCTCGGCCCGCGTCTGGCGCAGCTCTTCCGAGCTTTCGAACCGCTCGTGGCGCGCGAGCAGCTCCTTCACGGTGGCCTCGCCCCCAGGCTCCACCCGCGCCCGGGCTTCGGCGTCGAACAGCGGCGGGACGAAGCCCTCGGCCTCCCACCGCCCCCCGAGCATTCCGGAGAAGGAGCGCAGGTAGCCGATTCGGCCCCCGGGCTCCCGCGCCACCAGCACGCCGAACATCTTCCCGCCCTCGGGCCCGTCGAGCCCCGGGCAGGCGAGGCCCGCGCGCAGGTGCGCCTGCAGCTCCTCCGCGGCCCGCCGCGCCAGCGCATGCGGGCCCAGCTCATCGAACGGGCTCGGGAAACTCTCCGCGAGCTCACTCGCGGCCGGCTGCGGCTCGAAGACTGTGAACCCCTTCTCCACGGGCTTTCGTTACCACGAAAACACTGCAGAGGTGCTCTGCCGCAATCCGAGGGGCCCACCTGTTCGGTTGTGGGCTGCACCCAGGTAGGGGCCTGATGAGAGTTGAGCGCTGATCACTAATATGAATTCATGTTTTACGAGACAGGTGCGTACAAGCTCCGGGACGACGACAAGACCCGCGTCCACCCGGTGAACGACCTGATCGTTCGCGTGGGGCCGCTGCCCGCGCGCGAGGCGTTTGCCGTCGCCTATGACAGATTGAACGCGCTTGCTCGCCAGGTGCTCGGCCCCGCGATGCTCGTGGCCGCGGTGGACCACCTGGGGCGTGTGGTTCAGGCCGTGAGCATCCCGGCGGGCCGCTCGCTCACCATCGGCCGGCACACGCGCTGCGGGCTGCGGCTGCCGGACGACATCATCTCGTTGCGCCACCTGGTGGCGCATGCCCGCACGGTCGAGTTCGGTGCCGCCCCCGCCGTGCAGCTCTGGGACTTGAACACCTCGCGGCCCTTCCTCACCGAGGATGGCCAGCCCAACGCGGCGGTGCTCGCCGAGGGCATGCTCTATGCCTCGGTCGGCCCCTACGCGTTGCTGTTCATTCCCTCGCGGGGGCCCTCCGAGCCGCTGTGGCCCGCTCGCGCGGACGAGGCCTGGAGAGCGCTGCCTCCCCGCGAGTTCCTCGAGCGGCATGCTCCGAGCGCCGACCGGCTCCTGCGGCCCCGGAGGCTGCGGCGCAATGGCTGTGAGGACTACACCCCCGTGCACCGCGCGGGCCCGCTGATGCTGCTGGGCCAGGACGAGGGCCCGGAGGATGCCTGGGGCGAGGTGGTGCTGCACGCCCGGGGCATGAGGGAGTTTCACCGCATCTCCTCGCGCCGCCTGGAGCAGGGCGTGCTCCTGGGCCGCTATGAGCGCTGTGGCATCGTGCTCAATGCCGTGCCGCTGCTCTCGCGCGTGCACCTCATCCTGGTGCGCATGGGCGATGAGGTGCTGGCCATCGACACCGGCAGCACCCACGGCACCTGGCGCAATCACATGCGCGTGGAGACGACCACGCTGAGCGATCCGGACTCGCTCATCCTGGCCACGCAGCTGCACCTGCACTGGCACCGGCTCACCGACGAGGCCACCCGCAGGGACTGAGGCTCAGAGCGCCCCGAGCCTGCGGGCGCGCGAGGGATCCACGGCGGCGGCTTCCCAGCGGCGCACGGCGGCCTCGCGCTCCGGCTCGGCGGCGTCCGCGTAGTAGCCCAGCGTGTCGTTGAGCGCGCGGCTGAGCTCCTCGATGGCCGCCAGCCGCACCTCCAGCTCCTTGTGGCGCAGCGCCGTGACGAGCCAGTCCGCGCGGCGGCGGGTGCGGTTCTCCGCCCACCAGCCCTGCCACTGGCGCGGGTTGAGCCCGAAGGTCGCCCGCGTAATCTCCTTCAGCGCCTCGAGGCCCGCCTGCGCGCACATCTCGTCGTCGCTGCCCGTGAGGTTGATCAGCCCCTCGATGGCCTCGCGATCATGCAGCGAGCCCAGCGCCCGCGCCGCCAGCGAGCGCCGCAGCGGATCGCGGTTGGCCAGCTCCTGGCGCAGATCCTTCATCGCCGCGTCGAAGCGCGGCAGGTGCTTGAGCGCCGAGGCCGCCACGCGCGCCGCGCTGGAGATGTCCGGCTCGAAGTCGAACAGGCCGCGCAGCACCCCGTCCACCAGCTCCACGAAGGGCAGGTTGCCCGCGGTGAGCAGCGCGAAGTAGCGCGTGTCCGCGTCCGGCGAGTCCAGCAGCGGCGCCAGCGCCTGCGCGGCGGGCCGGCCCAGGCGCGAGAGCGCCGCGGGGATGGGGCCCAGCTCGTCCGCCTCGGGCAGCTCCACCACCGGCAAGCGGCTCCAGGCGGTGGGGCCCGGGAAGTTCGCGGCGAGCATCTTCGCGCTGGCCTCGGGCGTGCGCGCCAGCTCCGCCATGGCCCCCGAGCGCTGAGCGGCATCCGGGCCCGTGAGGCGCTTGAGCAGCGGGGCGAAGTCCGGCGGCGGGCGCTCCTCGCTCATCACCCGCGGCGGCATGGCCGCGGCACGGCCCAGGCTGCTGCTGGAGCGGGTGGAGAAGGGGCTCCAGCCCAGGCCCGCCACCACCGCGGGCGCGGGCGCGGCGGGGATGGCGGTGGACGCGTCCTCGCCAATGTCCGGGGCGCGCAGCTCGGTGATGCGCTGCTTGCGGAAGAGGATGAGCTCCTGGAAGGCGCTGGGCAGGTCCTGGCAGAAGAGGATGTAGTCGGACAGCCGCCGCTGGCTCATCGGCTTCTGGCCGCAGTCACCGAACAGCACGGCCACCAGGCGGCCCCGCACCTCCACCGGGTAGAGGAACACGGTGCGAGGGGAGTGGCGGCCGAACAGCTCCAGGTAGTGCTTGGTGAGCGCGTCCGGAGGCAGCGGGCCGGCGTAGCTGCCCCGCGTCACGGCGATGGTGCGGAACACGCTGCCGGCATCCAGCGGAATGGACACCTGCGAGAGCCCCTCGCCGGTGAGCCCGTCGCCACGGGCCTCCCAGCCCACGGCGGCGCCGCGGATGACGGCGAAGGCGGCCACGTAGTCGAACGTGCGGCGGCCAAAGCGCAGGGCCACGTCGATGAGCCGATCGCGATCCCGCGTCGCGTCCTTCAGCGCCGCGCGGGCCTGGGCCAGCGTCCACTCGGGCACTTCCGGACCGGGAGGCGGCGCGGCGGGCCTGGGCGCGGCGGGCGCCGCCGTGGCAGCGGCGGGAGCCGGAGGCGTGGCCGCGGCGGGAGCGGGCGGCGGAGTTTCGGGCTGTGAGGGGAGCCGGGCCCTCGGGGAGGCGGCGGGAGCCGGCGTCGGAATGGGGTTACTGAAGACGATGAACTGCGGCTCCTTGGGAGCGGTGGGCGCGCCCAGCGGCGGAGTCCCGGTGCGATTCGTGGGGGAGAGGCCGGGGTAAACGGGCGGCGTGGGGGGCACCACCGGCCGCTGGGACGCGGCGGGAGCCGGGGCCGCGCTGGGCGCCGGAGCCGAGGCGGGGGCCGAGGCCGCGGCGGGTGGGGGAGGCGGGGCGGGAGCCGGAGCCGCCGTGGGCGCCGGAGCCGAGGCCGTCATGTTCAGGCGCAGCGGCTCGCGCGTGTAGGCCGGCGCCGCGGGCGGAGCCGAGCTGGCGGGAGGCTGCTGCGCCGGGCGCGGAGCCTGGGGCTGCTGCGGGGCCTGAGCTTGAGGGGCCTGCGCGGGCCGCTGCTGCTGAGGGGCCTGCGCCTGAGGCGCCTGAGCTTGAGGCGCCTGCGCGGGCCGCTGCTGCTGAGGCGCCTGAGCCTGGGGCGCCTGAGCCTGGGGCGCCTGTGCAGGCTTCTGCGGCGCGGCGGCGGGAGCACCGGCCGGCATGTTGAGGCGCAGCGGCTGGCGGGAGTAGGCCGGCGGCGCAACCGAGCCCGCGGGCGGCGCGGAACCCGGGGGCGGTGCGGCGTTCGGGGGCGTCGCGGGCTTCTGCGGCGCGGCGGCAGCGGGCGGCGGGGCACCCTCGCCCCTGGTGTTCTCCAGCGGAATGGGCTCGCTGGCCACCGAGCGGGCCAGCCGCTCCACCATGTCGGCGGTCAGCCCGCCCTCCTCCTCCATGGCCTCGGGAGGAGGCGGCGGAGGCCCCGCGGGCCCCGGAGCCGTGGGCCCCGTGGGAGCCGCGGCCCCCGTGGCCTGCGCGTTCAGCTTCGCCAGCAAGTCCGCGAAGCGCGGCAAGAGCGGCTGCTTGTACACCACGGCGATCCACTCGCGGACGCGCACCTCGGAGGCCACCCACAGCTCCAGCGGCTTGCCGAGCAGAAACCCCACCTCGTCCAGCTCCTTGCGAGGCACCGGGTAGCCGCACGCCACGTGCAGCGTGCTGCCATCCAGCGACAGCGGCACCACGCACAGCCGCTCGGCGATCTTCGGAGGGATGAAGGTGGCCACCTCCGTGTTCGGCTCGAAGTCCGCCAGGTTCACCGGACGGAAGCCGGACACCTCGCCCAACAGCGCCAGCAGGTCCGGCTCGCGGAAGGCGCCCAGCTCCAGCAGCACCGTGTCCACCGCGCCGCCCCTGGCCAGCTGGTGACGCAGCGCGGCGTCTGCCTTCTCCTGGGGGAGAAGGCCACGCGCCACGAGGAGTTGAGCGAGTCGGGCAGGCATGGGGGACGCGGCGGCATCTTACGGCCGCGGCCGCAAGGCTCAATCAATGATCAGCTGGGTTGGATGACGAAGGTCGAGGTCAGCTTGTCATGCAGCGTCTGGCCGCGTCGGTCAAAGAAGGCCATCCAGAAGCCGCCCAGAAACAGGCCGAAAGATACGACAGAGAGCAGGGCGCGGAGGACGGCGCGGGCGGGAGCGGGTGCCAGGCCATGTGTGTCCACCAGGCGCAGGCCCAGCACCATGCGGCCCAGGGTGCGGCCATTCCAGAGGAAGGCGGCGACAGCGCAGTACACGGTGGCCAGCACCAGCACGAGGATGGCGCCCGGCAGCAGCACGGACTTGAGCGCGTTCATCCACGCCGCCAGGCTGTCCAGGGCGGTGAGCCCCTCGGAGGAGGGCGCCTTGAGCCCGGTGATGGTCGAGGCCAGGGTGATGTAGAGCGCGGACACACCGATGATGGTGGCCGAGTCGATGGTGAACGACAGCAGGCGGCGCCAGAGCGAGGCGGGCCGGGCGTGCACCTCGTGCTCACCCAGGGAGGCGCTGCGCACGCCGGTGGCGCCGGTGCGCAAGCGGGCGTCCGCGGCCGCGCCAGCCGGGGCCGCGTGCGGCATGGGCGTGGGGGGTGTCTGCGGCTCCTCGGCCAGCTCCGCGGCGGGAGCGGCGGGCCGCGCGGGCGGGGAGAACGTCACCACCGGCACGGGCGTGGGCACCGGGCGCGGCAGGCCTCCGGTGGGGGGCACCACCAGCTGAGGCGGCGCCGCGGCGGACGGCTCGGCCCGGGGCGGCAGCTGCGCCGAAGTGGCCATGGCCGAGGGCGCCGGCGTGGCCACCGGGGCCTGGGGCGCGGCGGGGAAGGCCGGAGGCGTCGGGCTGCGCGGCGCCGTGAAGGCGGGGGCGGCCACGGCGGGCATCGGCTGCCGCGGCGTGGCCGAGCGCGGAGTCATCCCCGGAGGCGTGGAGGGGGCCGGCGCTGGCGCGGGGTTAGAGGCCCAGGCGGGGCCGCCGGGGAGCGTGGTGGCGTCAGGGGCCAGCTCGGAGAAGCTCGGCACGGCCGCGGGGCCGGGCACCGCGGGGGTGCGCTCGGGGGTGCGGCGGCGATCGATGTTGATGTCCTTGTCGAGCAGGCCCGGCGCGGGAGCCGGCGGGCTCACGGTGGCGGAGCAGGCGGTGCACTCGCCCACGGGGGGCAGTTGGGCTCCGCATTTCATGCACTTGGTCAAAGGACCCTCCAGGCGGGGGCTACGGCAAGTGCTACATAAAAGGGTCTCCCCGCCCCTGGAGCAAGAAAAGCGCGAACCCCCGAGGGTTCCTTGGTTGAGGAACCGTCAGGGGCTCGTACGGCCCGGCAGGCCCCTCATCGGGGCCCTGTAGGGCACTTCACACTAGGCATGCACGCGGCGACGGCCTGCGGCTCCCACCAGCAGAAGGACGACGATGGCGCCGATGACGGACATCAGGATCCCCGACGGGTGCAGATCGAACAGCTGCCCATCGCGACGGAACAGCGAGCCGACGAGGCCGCCCACCAGCGAGCCCACCATACCCAGCAGGGTGGTGGCCACCAGGCCCATGCTCTGACGACCCGGCAGAATGGCGCGCGCGATGAGACCCGAGATGAGACCAATGATGATGAAAGCAATGATACCCATGTAGGAACTCTCCTGTTGGCAGGGCTCTTGTTTTCCCTGGACGCAAGAAACGTAGGAATGCGTTCCGGATCCCGGCACCTCTTAACAGCAGAGCGCCTGCTCCCCTGGCTGCTACCCGAGTTCGCCGTCCAGGTGGGCCATGACGGCCAGCGCGGCCAGGGCGGCCGTCTCGGTGCGCAGGATGAGCGAGCCCAGGCTGACGCCGCGCGCCCCCAGCGCCACCAGCCCGGAGACTTCCTCGCGGGCCAGGCCCCCCTCGGGGCCAATCACCAGGGCCACGGGCGTGTGCGGCGCGCAGGAGCGGAAGGCCTCGCCCAGCGGCACCGCCGTCTCCTCCTCATCGAGCACCAGCAGCAGCGTGCCCGGGGTGAGCGAGCGCGCGGCCTCCAGCAGCGGCCCGGGCGTGTGCACGCGCGGCACGTCATTGCGCCGGCACTGGCGCGCGGCCTCCTCGACAATCTTCGTCCACCGGGCGGTGCGCTCCTCGGCGCGTTTGGGCTCCAGCTTCACCACGCTGCGCGCGGTGGCCACGGGGTAGAAGGCCGCGGCGCCCAGCTCGGTGCCCTTCTGCAGCACCCACTCAAGCTTGTCGCCCTTGGGCAGCCCCTGCAGCACGCTCACCGCGCGCCGAGGAGGCGCGGTGCGCGCGGGCCCCAGCGCCAGGCGCACCTGCTGCGCGTCCACGCCCAGCACGCGCGCGTCGAAGGCGCGGCCGGTGCCGTCGAACACCTCGAGGGTGGAGCCCTCCACCAGCCGCAGCACATGCACGAGGTAGTGGCGGCGCTCGCCGGTGAGCACCACTTCGGCGGCGGGCGCGGGTGGCAGCGGGACGAAGAGGCGGACCACGGGGAGGGTTTCCTCCAGCGAGAGGATGGCTGGCTGCTCTCCGAGTAGCAGGAAGTCGTCCTACCCACCAGCACCCATGCGGCCCGTGCGGGTGTGCTATGGCGCCAGGTGGCATGGCCCCGCTCACCCTCGAATCCACCCGCTCCGGCTTCGTCGAATCCGTTCACCGCGTCTCGGTGGCCGTCACGGATGGAGAGGGCCGGCTGGTGGCCTCCTCGGGAGAGCCGGGGCTCGTCACCTTCTGGCGCTCGGCGGCCAAGCCGCTGCAGGCGCTGCCGCTGGTGGCGGACGGGGCGGCGGAGCGCTTCGGCTTCGGCGCGCGGGAGGTGGCGCTCTCGTGCGCCTCGCACTCGAGCGAGCCGGTGCACCGGGAGGTGGCCGAGAGCATGTTGCGCGCGTGCGGCTGCGAGGAGTCGCACCTGGCCTGTGGGCCCCACCCGCCGCTGTCCGCCAAGGTGGCCGAGGAGGCGCTGCGCGGCGGGGTGGCGCTCACGGCGAAGTGGAGCAACTGCTCGGGCAAACACTCCGCCATGCTGGCGCTGGCGCGGCACCACGGCTGGCCCACGCAGGGCTATGAGCGGCTGGGCCACCCGGTGCAGGAGCGGCTGCTGGAGGAGGTGTGCCGGTGGGCGGGCGTGGCGCGCGGCGAGCTGCGCCTGGGGGTGGATGGGTGCACCGCGGTGTGCTTCGGCCTGCCGCTGTCCGCCATGGCCACGGCGTACGCGCGGCTGGGCACCTCGCCAGCGCCCGCGGTGGCGCGGCTGCGCGAGGCCATGTGGGCCCACCCGGAGCTGGTGGCGGGCACCGGCCGGCTGTGCACGGAGCTGATGGCGGTGTGCCAGGGCACGGTGCTGGCCAAGGTGGGCGCCGAGGGCGTGTACAGCGCGGCCATTCCCTCGCTGGGGCTGGGCATTACGCTCAAGGTGGAGAGCGGGGACATGCGCTGCTCGCCCCCGGCGCTGCTCGCGGTGCTGCGGCAGGTGCTGGCGCGGCAGGGCACAGGCGCACGGGTGGCGCTGCCCGCCGAGGCCTTGGCGCACCACGCGGAGCCGGTGCTGCGTAACACCCGCGGCGAGCCCACCGGCTCGCTGCGCGCCACCGGCGAGCTGCGGTTTCACTGAGGGAGGCGCGACGCTGATGGGCCGGACACCTTGGGCAGCCCGCAGGCCGGGCTCGGAGACGACGGTGGCTCGCTTCGAGCTGGCGCGCGCCAACGAGGAGCAGGTCATCGCCGAGAGCTCGCTCAAGGGCGAGCGCGCGGTGAGCGTGGTGCGGCTGGCGCTCTGCGGGCTGCTGGGGGTGAGCCAGTCGGGCGTCGCCCGGCTGTTCGGCGAGGCGATGCAGCGCGACCCGTGGCGGGGCGGGTTCGTGGTGGCGTACGTGAGCTTCGCGCTGCTGGCCTTCTTCGTCCTGCGAAAGCAGCAGCCCAGCCGTCGGCACTCGCTGTGGATGCCCATTCCCACCACGGTGGTGGACGCTGGCTTCATGCTGGCCATGGGCTGGCGCTCGTGGCAGCTCAACGGGGACTTCAACGGGGAGATGACGGCCGCCTCGGGCGCGGTGATTCTGGCCTTCTCCGTGGCGCGCCACAGCTGGCTGCACGTGCTGCTGTCCACGGCGCTCTCCTCGGCGGTGTACGTGGTGCTCTGCGTCGTCAGCGGCAAGCTCGTCGCGGGGCGCATCAGCTTCGTGGTGGGCTGCTACATCGCGCTGGGGCTGTTGATTGCCTGGGCCAATGGCCAGGTGCGCGGCATGTTCCTGGGGCTGCGCCGCCGGGACAACCTCTCGCGCTTCCTGCCCCGGCAGGTGGTGGACCGGGTGCTGAAGCAGGGAGACGCGGCGCTGGTGCCGGTGCAGCGCGAGGTGACGATCCTCTTCAGCGACATTCGCGACTTCACCAGCCTGAGCGAGACGCTGCCGCCGCAGGCGGTGCTGCGCCTGCTGGACGACTACTTCGGGCACATGACTCAGATCGTCATGGCGCGCGAGGGCATGGTGAACAAGTTCCTGGGTGACGGGATGATGGCGTGCTGGGGCGTGCCGGACCACACGGAGGACCACGCCGAGCAGGCGATGCGGGCGGCGCTGGACATGCGCGCCAAGCTCGAGGAGCTCAACGCCTGGCGCGAGCGGCACGGAGAGCCGCGGCTGCGCATCGGCATCGGGCTGCACACGGGCGTGGTGGCCGCGGGCATGCTGGGCGGGGCGCAGCAGCACGAGTACACCATCATCGGCGACCCGGTGAACGTGGCGGCGCGGGTGGAGGGGCTCACCAAGGTGCTGGGGGTGGACATCCTGGTGAGCGAGAGCACCTGGAAGCGCGGCGCGGCGAAGTTCCAGGGCGAGCGCATGGGCGAGGAGCCGCTCAAGGGCCGCAAGGAGCCCGTGGTGCTCTACTCGCTCAAGGGGCGCCAGACGGCGCCCTCGACGGCGTTCCCCGAGGAGCGCACGGGCAGCTGAGCGCTCAGGCGCGAGAAGCGGACGCGTCCACCGGCTGCTGCGGCTTGATGGAGTAGTCGCCGGTGAGCAGCGCCACGAAGAACAGCGGCCCCACCAGCGCGTGCACCAGGTTGGTGAGGAAGGACGGGGACTTCTTCTCCCACACGGCGTGGCCAGCAAGCTGAATGAGCCAGCCGCTCACGGCGATGGCGACCACCAGCCACACACTTACCTCGCTCAGCACCCGGCCCAGCGGGAAGCACAGCGCCATGGCGGCAGACACCATGAGCCCCAGCTTCACATCCGAGCGGACGTACCACACCGCCGCGAGCGCCCAGGCCACCAGCCCCAGCGTGAGCACGCCCCCGGGCAGCACGGGCACCGAGACCAGCTTCACCCAGTCCAGCATCGCGACGATGTGCAGGACGATGAACGGGATGGCGACCTTGTGGGTCAGCCGGTTGGTGGGGTGCTGGTGGGAGGAGGCGTAGTCCTCGAACAGGGCCTGCAGGCGGGGGTTGTTCATGGCGCGTAAGGTAGAGGAAAACCGGGAGGATTTCCTGGCGGGGCACGCCCACTTTCAGGCGGAGGACGCCAGGCTCAGCCGCGGAACTCGCGCGGCGTCTTGCCAGTCCAGCGCTTGAACGCCCGGTCGAAGGTGTCACAGTACCCTCCATGGACAACCTCGCCCACTCCCTGGTCGGCGCCTGGATGGCGGAAGCGGGCCTCAAGCGCAAGACGCCCCTGGCCACCGCGACGCTCATCATCGGCGCGAACCTGCCGGACATCGACGGCTTCACCACCGTGCTGGGGGATGATGCCTCCCTGTGGCTGCGCCGGGGCATGACGCATGGCGTGCTCGCGCTGGCGGTGCTGCCGTGGATGCTCGCCGGCGCCGTCATGCTCTGGGACAAGCACCTGCGCAGGCGGCGCCACCCGGACAAGGAGCCCGCGAAGTTCTGGCCGCTGCTGCTGCTCTCGTATCTGTCCGTGCTCAGCCACCCGTTCCTCGACTGGATGAACACCTACGGCGTGCGCGTGCTCATGCCGTTCGATGGGCGGTGGTTCTATGGGGACTCCCTCTTCATCATCGATCCGTGGATGTGGCTGCTCACCGCCGCGGCCGTCGTCATGGCGGACGCGCGGGCGCGCTGGAGCATCGCCGGGTGGATTGTCCTGGGGCTGGCCGGCTCGGGGCTGGTGTTCTTCTCGGGCCTGGTGCCCTTCCCCGTGAAGGCGCTGTGGGTGGTGGGCGTGGCCAGCATCGTCTTCCTGCGCGTGCGCGGAGTGCGCTCGGTGCCCGTGGAGCGCGTGGCCACCGTGTGCGGCGTGGTGCTGGGGTTGTACCTGGTGGGCATGTTCGCCGGCTCGCGCCTGGCCGCCAGTCAGGTGGCACAGTGGATGGGCCAGCGCGGCACCCAGGTGGAGAGCGTCATGGCGGGCCCGCTGCCGGCCAACCCCTTCGTCCGCGACGTCATCGTCCTCACGCCGGGGCAGTACGAGTTCGTCGAGGTGAACTGGCTCGCCGGCCCGGTGGGCCCGTTCCGCGTCAGCCATCCGCCGCTCACACGGGACATGTCACACCCGGCGGTGCAGGCGGCGCTCAAGGCGCCTCAGGTGCGCGGCTTCAGCAACTGGCTGCGCTTCCCCACGCACCAGCTGGAGCAGACCGAGGGTGGCTACCGCGTGGTGATTCAGGACGTGCGGTACTCGCGCACCCGCAACGCGATTGGCACCGCCACCGTGGAGCTGGATTCCCAGCTCCAGCCCCGGTGAGCCCCGGCTGGAGCCCTAGCGGTGGAAGTCCAGCCGCACCCACTCGCCCTGCGCCGCGCCCGCCTCGGGGATGAGCCCCTGGGCGCGGTAGGCCGCCTCCACCTCCGCCTTCTGCGGCGCCAGCACTCCGGCCAGCACCAGCCGGTCCTTCACCTTCGGCGCGATCAGCGGCGCCAGGGCAATCAACGTGTTGGCCAGGATGTTAGCCACCACCAGGTCGAACGAGCCCGGCACCTGCGTCAGCTCCTTGCCCGACAGCTCCACGTCCGGCGTGCCGTTCACCGCCGCGTTCTCGTGGGCCAGCTCCACCGACATCGCGTCGTTGTCCGTGCCCACCACCCGGCTTGCGCCCAGCTTCTTCGCCGCGATGGCCAGCACCCCTGTCCCTGTCCCCACGTCCAACACGCTCGCCCCCGGGTGCGTGGCCATGTACGTGTCAATCGCCGCCAGGCACAGGGACGTCGTCGGGTGGTCGCCCGTGCCAAACGCCATCTTCGGCTCGATGACCAGGCGCACCTTGTCCTTCGGCGCGCCCTCCGCCTCCCACGGCGGCCCCACCCACAGCCGGCCCACCTGCACCGACTTGATCAGCGCCTTCCACGCGTTGCTCCAGTCCTCCTGCGGCTTCTCCTCCAGCAGCACGCGGGCGTCCGAGAAGTCCTCGGTCACCTGGGCCCGGGCGGTCTCCGCCGTGTCCATGTCGTCGAAGTACGCGATGACGATGGCCTCGCCCGGGTTGGGGCCTCGCACTCCCGGCATGGGCGGCGCCTCCCGGTCCCTCACTTCCAGGCCCGTGGCGCCCGACTCGTGGAGCAGATCCTGTACAGCCTCCGACTGTTGCTCCGGTAACTCCACGGTGAGAGACAGATAGGTCTGGGACATGCGGGCCCTTTATCCCCGGGATGGGTATGGTGGAAGCGCCATGAGACTTCTCGTGCTTGGAATGCTGGCCTGTCTGTTCGCTTGCTCAGGCCCTCCCGCGCCGGATGCCGCGCTCTGTCAGGATGTTGTCACCCGCCTGTGCCAGGCGCGCACCTGCGCCGGACTCAACGAGCAGCTGTCCCTGGGCACTCAGGAGTGCCAGGCCACGCTGCTTCAGCGCACCTCCTGTGCCGAGGAGGAGTTCGCCTTCTCCGAGCCCTCGCGCGAGCGCTTCCTGTCCTGCCGCCAGCCGCTGGTGAAGCGCAGCACGGACCCGGGCAAGGCGCCCACGTGCGAGGAGGTGGCGGCCGTGGTGAGAGACTGCCCGGACGTGATCGACTTTCTGGGAGGGCGCTGAGCATGAGCTTCAAGCCCTGGGTGGCCGCGACGGCGGCGCTGGTGGTGGGGTGCGCACCGATGCAGGCCGAGCGCCGCGTGGAGCGCGGCCCGGTGTTGCGCACCTATACGAAGCAGGAGCTGCTGGGGCAGCGCACCCTGGCGGCCACGGCCCAGGCGCAATGGCCGAAGCTGACGCTGCGCTTCGTCACCTCGGACGTGTGCCGCACCGAGCAGCGCGAGGAGTTCGTGGAGAACGTCATCACCGAGCGCTTCGAGCCCTCGGCGGCGCCCGCCGCCAGCGCGGGCGCGGCGAACACCGCGGTGGGGCTGGGGCTGCTGCTGGCGCGGCCGCTGTTCTCGGGCGAGCCGGACCGGGACTCCATTGATCGCGAGGGCCGCTATGGGGCCTCGAGCCGCAAGGTGGCCACCGGGTGGGGCATCGCGCTGGTGTCGCTGGGCGTGCCCTCGCTGGTGACGGGGGTGGTGCAGCTTTTGCGCTCGGGCGAGGAGACGGAGACGCGCAAGGCGGACACGGTGGTGAGCCTGCGTGAGGAGGCATGCCAGCCCAGGCCCGCCACGGGCACGCTGGAGTTCGCCGGCGGGCCGGGCGCGCCGCCCACCCCGAGGACAATGACAGACGGGGTGCTGGAGCTGACGGCGGACGAGCTGCGGACGATGAGCTTCGCGGGCGTGCTGATCGACGGTGAGCCCGCGGCGATGACCGACGAGGACCAGGAGCGGGTGTCCACCTTCCAGCGGTGCAGCCGGGTGTTGGCCGAGCCGATGACGGCCGAGGGGCTGGCCCGGGAGGAGGTGGCTCAGCTGCAGGGGGTGCGCAAGCGGGTGGTGGGGTGCAAGGACATTGCCGGGGCGCCGGTGGAGGACCGGCTCAAGCTGCTGGACGCGGCGCTGGCGGCCCAGGGCAGCAGCCCGCCGCCTCCGGACGCGCCAGAGCTCAACTCCTTCGAGGACGCGGTGGCGGCGCACAAGCCGGCGTGGAACTTCACCGCGGACAGCGAGGACCTGGCCAAGCTGGAGAACGCCGAGGCGCTCAGGGGCCAGGCGGTGGTGCTGCGCGGGGTGCTGGAGCGGCGCGAGGAGCAGAACATCGCGGTGGTGCGGGTAGGGGACGTGCGAGTGCTGGTGTTCCTGGACGAGGAGCGCAAGTGGGCCTCGGACTTCCCCAAGGGCTCACGGGTGGAACTGGTGGGCGTGGTGATGGGGCAGCAGCAGCTGGGCGAGCTGGAGGCCCCGCTGGTGCGAGCCCTGTGGATGCGCCCAGCGCTCTGAGCCGCTCACCGGGCGTGCAGCCGCATGGGCATGCCGTGCTTGGGCCGCAGGGTGATGGTGGGCAATAGCTCCACCTCGCCCTGGGTGAGCCGCTCCAGCCGGAAGCGCTGCGCCAGCGTGGCCAGCACCAGCCGCGCCTCCATCATCGCGAAGCTCAGGCCAATGCACATCCGCGAGCCTCCTCCGAAGGGAAAGAAGGCGTAGCGCGGCAGGTACCGCTCCAGCCCCTCCACCCAGCGCTGAGGCTGGAAGGCCAGCGGCTCCCGGTAGAAGCGTCGATCCCGGTGCACCGTCCACTGGTTCATCCACACCATGGCCCCGGCGGGAATGGGCCAGCCGGCAATCTCATCGGCCTCCACCGCCTCGCGGCTCAGTGACCAGGCTGGAGGAAACAGCCGCAGCGACTCCTTCACCACCCCCTCGGTGAAGGGCAGCGAGGCCAGGTCCTCCACCGTGGGCTCCCGGCCGCCCAGCACCGAGTCCAGCTCCCGGTGCAGCGCCGCCTCGGCCTCGGGGTGCCGGGACAGCAGCTCCCAGCAGAAGCTCAGCGTAATCGCCGTCGTCTCGTGGCCCGCCAGCATCAGCGTGATGGCCTCGTCGCGCACCTGCTGATCACTCATCGGGTTGCCGTGCTCGTCCCGCGCCTGCAGCAGCATGGAGATGAGGTCCCCCGTGTCGCCGCCCGCTTCGCGCCGCCGCCGGACAATCTCGTCCACCGTGTGGTACAGCCGCCGCACCGCCGCCCGGTAGCCCAGGTTCTCCGGCGTGGGCACCCAGCTGGGCACCACCAGCGCCTGCATCTTCGCGAAGTGGCTCATCACCCGGTCGAGCGCCGGGGCCACCGCCGCCGCGGCGCCGTCCTCGAGCTCCAGGCCGAACAGGCTCCGCACCACGATGGCCAGGGTGAGCCCCATCATGTCCTCGGAGATGTCGCGGCAGTCTCCGTGTCGCCACTGGGCCCGCAGCCGCCGCGCCTGCTCGCCCATGAGCTGCCCGTAAGCGGCCACCCGCTGGCGATGGAAGGCCGGCTGGATGAGCCGCCGCTGGCGCTGCCAGAAGCTGCCCTCGCTCACCAGCAGGCCCTTGCCCAGAAACTCCTCCAGCAGCACCCGCTGCAGCTTGTCCTTCACGTAGTTGCGCTGGTTCGTCACCAGCACGTACTCGATGTGCTCGGGCAGGTTGAGCACGTACGTCGGCTGGCCAAGGAAGCGCAGGTACACCACGTCCCCATACTTGTCCCAGGTGCACTCCTCGAGGAACGCCAGCGGCGCCCGGGCGTACGCGATGACGCTGCCCAGCAAAGGACGGGGACCTGGGGGACGACGCGAAGACATGGCAGGCACAGTAAGACTTCAGCACACCCGCCGCGAGTGCGCAGTGGGTGCGGCTCCTCGCCCGGGCGGGGGAGCCTGTAGACTTCAGGCTTCATGCAGAGATGTGGAGCCGCGTACCCGCGCACGATCGCCCTGATTCTCGTCCTCCTGGCGGGGCGGGAAGTGCGAGGCGCGGAGCCCCCCGGCTACCTGGCGGTGCGCAGCTTCGGCGCCGAGTCGGGCCTCGGCAACCCGGATGCGGCCCACGTGCTGCAAGATGGCGAGGGCTTCCTGTGGCTGAGCACCCTGGATGGCCTCTACCGCTTCGAGGGCGAGCGCTTCGAGCGCTTTGGCCTCGAGTCCGGCCTGCCCTCGGTGCAGATCCTCTCGATGGCGCTGGATGCCCAGGGCCAGCTGCTGCTGCTCACCCAGCACGGCCTGTCGCGCTGGAGCACGGCGCGCTTCGTCGCCGTGCCCACGCCCGGGGCGCCCGCGGCGCTCTCGAACTTCCTGGTGGACGCCAACGGCGGGCTGGTGCTCGCCAGCAGGCAGGGGCTGTATCAGCAGACGGCCCCTGGCGGCCCCTATGCCCTGGCCCCTGGCTGGCCCGGCGGCCCCGCGCTGGCGCTGTGGCTCGAGCCCTCCGGAGAGCTGCTCGTCGGCTCGGGCACGCGGCTGCTGCGCCGTGACACCCAGGGGCGCTGGCACGCCACCGTGGTGCCCCTGGCCAGCAGCGACCTGTCCTTCATCGCCAGGGATGGCCAGGGCCAGTTGTGGCTTCAGGGCAATGGGTGGCTGGCCTCCCAGGCCCATGAGGGCGATGCCTTCGAGGACCGGATGCTCAACCCCAGGGTGGCTCCCCGCGTCGAGGCCCGGATGCGCCTGGGCCAGCGCGGACAGGTGCTGGTGCCCGGCCGCCGCGGCGTGGTGGAGATCGACCAGGGGCACGCACGCCTGCTTCCCATGCGCCTGTCCGAGCGCGAGCTGTCGCTGAGCGATGCCATCGAGGATCGCGAGGGCTCGCTGTGGCTCTCCAGCCTGGGCGTGCACCGCGCCCTGGGCCGGGGCCTGTGGTCCACGCATGACACCACCACCGGGCTGCCCTCGGACGTCATCTGGGGCTTGGCGCGCGGGCCGGACGGCACGCTGTGGGTGGGCACGGACAAGGGGCTGGCCTGGGCCACCTCCGAGGAGTGGCGCACCGTGCCCGGGCTGGGCGGCTACGTGCTCCGGGCCCTGGTGGTGGAGCCCGGGGGCGCCGTGTGGGCCGCGGGCACTCCCTCGGGGCTGCACCGCTACGAGCCGAGCACCGGAGTGCTGCGCACCTTTGGCGAGCGCGAGGGGATCGCTGATGGCAACGCCTATGCGCTGCTCCTCGAGCCGGATGGGGCCCTGTGGTTCGGCGGGAGCCAGGGCCTGGTGCGCGGCGAGCGCGTGGGCGGCGACTGGAAGTTCACCACCGTGCTGCCGCCCAGCGCCCGCATGCCCATCGTCGGAGTGACGCGAGATGGGGCCGGCCGCCTGTGGGCCACCGGTGATGGGCTCTTCGTCCGCGAGGGGGGCACCTTCCGGCGCTTCGGCATGCAAGAGGGCCTGCGAGAGGAGCGGCTGCGCTACGTGCTGGCCCGGCGCGATGGCCGCATCTGCGTGGCGTACGTCGAGCCGCTGGGCACCAGCTGCTTCAGCTACCACGACGGGCGCCTCACCGAGGAGCTGTACCTGACGCACGGCGCGGGCCTGAGCAATGGCACCGTGTACCAGCTGGGCGAGGATGCCGCGGGGCGCCTCTGGGTGGGCTCTGGCGCCGGCGTGGACGTCAGCGCCCCGGGGTGGAGCGACCACTTCGATGTGCACAATGGGCTGCCCGGCAATGACACCAACGGCAACTCCTTCCTCTCCGAGGCCGACGGCACCGTGTGGGTGGGCACCTCGATGGGGCTGGGCCGCTTCGAGGGCGCGCGCTACAGCGGCCCGCTGGGGCCTCCAGAGGTGAGGCTGCTGGAGGTCTCCCTGGGGCCCCACGCGCTGCGCCACGCTCCGGACCAGCCGCTGCAGGTGGAGCATGACGCCTCCACGCTGGAGGTGCGCTTCACCAGCCTGCGCTTTCACGGCTCGGAGCGCCTGGAGTACTCGGTGCGCCTGGCGGGGCTGGAGGAGTGGCGCCCGTCCACCGCTCGCGCGGCGCGCTACACCACCATTCCCCCGGGGCACTACCGCTTCGAGGCCCGCGCGCGCATCCGGGGCCAGCCGTGGGGGCCCGTGAGCGGGTTCGAAGTGGAGGTGCGGCCGCCCTGGTGGCTCACCGGCTGGGGCATGAGCCTGGGCGCGGCGCTGCTGGCGGGGCTCGTCGTGGGCGGAGGGCGGGGCTGGGCATTCACCCTGCGCCGCAGGAACGCCGAGCTGGAGGTGCTGGTGCGCGCCCGCACCGCCGAGCTTACCCAGGCGCGCGAGCAGATCGCCCAGGCGGAGAAGCTGTCCGCCATGGGGCAGCTGCTGGCCCGGCTCTCCCATGAGATCAACAACCCGCTCACCGCCATCCACAACAACCTGCCGCCGGTGAGCGAGTACGGGCAGACGCTCGCCGGGGCCCTGCGCGAGTGCCGCGAGTGGCTGCGCGAGCACCCCGAGCTGGCCGAGCGGCTCGAGCGCCTGTGGCAAGAGCAGCAGCTGGACTACGTGCTGGGGGATCTGCCCGAGGCGCTGGACTCGATGCGCACCGCCACCGAGCGCATCCGCTCCATTCAGGCGGACCTGCGCGCCTTCCTGCGGGGCGAGCGCCCTCCGCTGGTCCCGGACGACGTGGACGCGGTGGTGCGCGACACGGTGGAGCTGGTGCGGCGCACGCTGCCCCCAGGCGTGCGGCTGGAGTACCTGGGCGGCGAGCTGCCCCAGGTACGGGTGCACCGGGGCCAGCTGGCGCAGGTGCTGCACAACCTGCTGCGCAACGCCGTGGATGCCGTCAGCCCCGAGGGCCAGGTGCGCCTCACCACCGCGGTGCGCGGCACCCACGTGGAGGTGCGCGTGGCCGACAGCGGCCCCGGCGTCCCCGCGGAGCTGCGCCAGCGCATCTTCGAGCCCTTCTTCACCACCAAGGACGTGGGGCAGGGCTCGGGGCTGGGGCTGGCCATCTGCCGGCAGATCGTCGAGGAGCACCACGGCGGCACGCTCGCGCTGGACGAGCAGGTGGAGCGCGGCGCGTGCTTCGTGGTGCGGCTGCCCCTGGAGCGCGCGGGCATGGTATAGGCTCCCTTTCCCCGCGCGATGACGCCCACTTCCACCCCAGCAGACTTCCGCCCCACGCTGTGGTTGCTCGAGGACAGCCCCACCGAGGCGGAGGCCGTGCGGCGCACCCTGGACGCCATGTGCGCCGTGAAGCACTTTGGCGATGGGGCGGCGCTGCTCGAGGCGCTCTCGCAGGGGACCGCTCCGGAGGTGCTGGTGCTGGACTGGCACGTGCCGGGGCTGAGCGGCCTGGAGGTCTGCCAGTACCTGCGCAGCCACCCGGACACCGAGGCCCTGCCGGTGCTGTTCCTCACCGGCAACCAGGCCCCCGAGGACATCGCCCAGGGCCTGGCGGCGGGGGCGGACGACTTCGTCACCAAGCCCTTCCGGCCCCTGGAGCTGCAGGCGCGGGTGCAGTCGCTGCTGCGCGCCGCGCACGTGCGCCGCCGGCTCCTGCAGGACGAGCGCGGCCTGCGCCAGCTGGCCGAGCGCTCGCTGGCGGAGATGCAGGCGGCGGAGACGCGGGCGCGCAAGGCCGAGGAGCGCTACCGCACCCTCTTCGAGTCGATGGACGAGGGCTTCTGCGTGCTGCAACTGCTCTTCGACGAGGCGCAGCGGCCCATCGACTGCCGCTACATCGAGGTCAACCCGGCCTTCGCGCGGCAGACGGGCATGCGCGACGCGCTGGGGCGCACCCTGCGCGAGCTGGTGCCGGGCATCGAGTCGTCCTGGGTGGACATCTACGGCAAGGTGGCGCTCACGGGCGAGCCCGTTCGCTTCGAGGAACATGCGGCCGCCATGGGCCGCTGGTTCGACGTGTACGCGTTCCGCACCGGCGAGCCCTCGGCGCGCCAGGTGGCCGTCTTCTTCAACGACATCACCCGGCGCAAGCGGGCCGAGGCCCGGGCCGAGGCCGAGCGGCAGAAGCTGACCGAGCGCGCGGACTTCGAGCGCCAGCTCATCGGCATCGTGTCCCATGACTTGCGCAACCCCTTGAGCGCCATCGTGCTGTCGGCCGCGACGCTGCTGCGCCGCCCGGAGCTGGACGAGCGCCAGGAGCGGGCGCTGCGGCGCATGCAGGACTCCGCCGAGCGCATGAGCCGCATGGTGAGAGACCTGCTGGACTTCACCCAGGCGCGGCTGGGCTCGGGCCTCTCCGTGCAGCGCGTGCCGTTGGACCTCAATGCGCTGGCGCGCCAGGTGGTGGACGAGGTGATGCTGGCCTACCCCGACCGGGAGGTGCGGGTGGTGACCGAGGCAGAAGCCCACGGGGCCTTCGACGCGGACCGCATCGCTCAGGTGCTCTCCAACCTGCTCACCAACGCGCTGACCTACGGCGCGGCGGGCAGCCCCGTGCGGGTGACGACGCGCGGGCAGGGGGCCCACGTGGTGATGGAGGTGCACAACCGGGGCGAGCCCATTCCGCCCGAGCTGCGCGAGCGCATCTTCCGGCCGCTGGAGCGGGGCACGGGGGCCTCGCAGGCCTCGGGAGCGCGCAGCATTGGCCTGGGGCTCTTCATCGTGGACAGCATCGTGCGCGCCCACGGGGGGCACATTCAGGTGCGCTCCACGGCGCAGGAGGGCACCACCTTCTCCGTGGTGCTGCCGCGCGGCGAGCCGGCCCCAGGGGGAGCGGGCTCAAGCGCTTGAGGAGACAGTGTGCGTGCGGCTTCACACACCTGGCTGTGCGTCAGGGCGTGGTTCTAGCGAGCAGCCCCATCCGCTTCTTGAGCCAGTAGATGGGGACCTGACAGTAGGGTTGGAGCATCCCCCCGGCCCCTGGCTGCTGGAGATGGGCCAACTCCTGGGTCAGCGCTGCTGCCGGCCAACTCACACCGGAGTACTTGCGTTGCATGGCTTGCAGGAAGGCATCGAGGGTGGCCTTCCGGCTGCTCTTCAATCGCCGGTGGTTCAGGTTGAGCGTCTCGTTGAGATCGACCTGCACCGCGGGATTATCGGACTCGATGGTGCCATCCGCGAGGAAGCGCACGAGCACCTCACAGCGGCGATCCGTGGGGTTGATGGTGAGCGGCGCTTCTCCCTTACTGGAGTCGCAGTGCTGGTCCCTCCCGGGTGCTCCCTCATTGCCCTTGCAGGCAGCCAGCAGGTTCCTCCAGTCCAGCTCCCGGTGGCGTGTGGCCGCGGCTCCCTGGGGCGCCCAGTGCTCGATCTTCATTTCGCCCGGGTCGAGGTGGATACGCTGCATGCAGTAGCAGCAGATGAACCCCTGCTCACGGACGAGCTGCTCCCGGACCTCGTCTTTCTTGAGGTTGGCATAGGTCGCGTGCTGGGTTTTCCGGTGTTCCAGAAGGCTTCGGGGCTCAGGCCCCTTCGAGATGTACCGCATCTCAGCCTCCCAGGAAGCCGATGAGCGCGCGGAGCCGGACGACCTCTGAGTCCTGCTCCCCGAGCTGCCGCGCCAACTCGTCCAGGGCCCTGCGGGCTTCTGGCAGCGCCTCCCGGTCGATCAGTCGGGCGATCTCATGAATGCGATCGGCCCAGGCCTGCGGTCGCTCGGAGACACCCATCACCTCCGCGAGGATGGCGTTGCTGTCTCGGCCCAGCGTCGCCCCGGGCAGCGGAACGCGCTGGAAGCGCTCGAGCAAGATGACGGAGCTGGCGGGAATCTGGCTCAGCACCTGCGGAGAGTGGGTCGTCAAGATGAACTGACAGTTGGGGAAAGTCTGACGCAGGCGCTCCACCACCATGCGCTGCCAGCCAGGGTGCAGGTGCAGTTCGATCTCATCGATCAACACCACGGCCTCGGCGGTCAGAGGATCCGCGCGGGTGGGATTGGCCAAAGCCAGCCGGCGGCCGAGGTCCCCTGCCATCGCCAGCAGGGACTTCTCTCCATCGGAGAGTTGATTGACCTCGAGCAGGGCCCCATCTTTTTCGACGACCATGCGCTGGGGAGCTCGTTGCACCCGAAGATCTGAAAAGCCAGGCACCAGCTTCGTGATGGCAGCCCGCACCGCCTCGAGCTGTGGATCCCGATACTCGTACTGTTCCCGATTCAGGCGCTGCTCGTTCTCCAGGTCCTCCCGTTCCCGGAACCACTCGAAGAAAAGCCGGAAGTTTCTTCCCCCGCCCCCCAGCGCCTGATCGTAGGCGGAGAGGGGGCCGAAGTCATGATGCTCGCGGATCCGATCAGGAACCTCGGGGGCGCGGTTGACGGGGTAATAGACCGCCAGAGGCAGCTGGTGTGCTCCCGAGGCCAGTTGGTGCTGTACGCCAGCGACAATCTCCTTGAGCCCGCTCAGGTTGCTCGACACGTCGCGAGGGTATCCTTTGCGCACGAGCGCCAGGGACCAGCTCGCGGACGTTCCGCCGTAGTCAATCTCGATGGTGTTGAGGGTATGAGGTTTCCCATTCTGGATGTCGGCCTCATAGAAGCGAGGCCCATGCCCCGCGCGCGAAGCGATCCCCGAGGACACTTGCGAGAGCAGTACTGCGAGACAGTAGAGAACCGACGTCTTGCCAGCTCCGTTGACTCCGACGATCACGCTCACGGGATCCGTGAAGTGGAGCGAGAGATCGCTGAAGCCGCAGAAGGCGGTCATGTCGAGGCGGAGAACCTTCATCGGAAGAACCGGCTCCCTGGTGAGGGGGCCAACGCTACATCCGTGTCGCGGCCGAGGCGAGGAATGGGCATGTTCCTTCCCCATGACGAGTCAGAAACCGCCTTCGCAGAGCGCCTGGTCCGCGGCGGTGGCCGCATTCCGCCGTAACCACGAGATGGAGTCGCGGCTCACGGCGCCCGTGAGCGAGCGGATGCTGGAGCTGGCGGGCCTGAAGCCGGGCATGAGGGTGCTGGACGTGGCCTCGGGCATGGGCGAGCCGGCCCTGCGCGCCGCGCGCCGGGTGGGCCCCTCGGGCTTCGTGCTGGGCACGGACCTGGTGGACGGCATGTTGGAGGCCGCGCGGGAGCAGGCGCGGGCCCAGGGGCTGTCCAACCTGGAGCTGCGCGCCGGGGATGCGCAGACGCTGGAGCTGCCCGAGCAGTCCTTCGATGCGGCGACGGTGCGCTGGGGGTTGATGTACATGGCCCGGCCCGAGCTCGCCGTGGAGCGGATAGGACGGGCGCTGCGGCCGGGCGCGCGGCTGGTGTGCGCGTGCTGGGCAGGGCCGGGGCAGGTGGAGTACGTGTCGCTGCCGCGCGCGGCGCTGGCGCGCTTCCGCTCACTGCCTCCGCTCGAGCCCGAGGCTCCCGGGGTGTTCCGCTTCGCGGATCCCGAGCGCCTGCGCTCAGTGCTGGCAAGCGGCGGGTTCACGGTGGAGCACGTCGAGTCGATGCACGTGCCGGTGATGGAGGCCGCGGATGGCGCGGGCGTGGTGCGCTGGCTGCGCGACTTCACGAAGTCCGTGGGGAAGCTGGTGGATGAGCTGCCCCTGGATGCGCAGCGGGCCTGGGAGGCGGAGGTTGCCCGCGAGTGCGAGCAACACCGGGTGGGGGACAGGGTGCGGCTGGGCGGAGTGACGTGGCTGGTGGTGGCGCGCAAGACGGCGCCCGGTGCCCCGGGCTAACAGAGGGAGCGAGCCAGGTCAGAGACGCATAGGCCGATGTGAGGGCCGGGGAACTGAATGCGAGCGGGATGCACGGGAACTCCATGTCGAGGTGTCCCGGCCGGGTAGCGGTTTCCCGCCGCGCACTTGTGACACGCGGAGCCCACTGCTAGCTGCGGGTCGAGTATCTTCCGGCGCGCATGGTGCGAACTCCCGAGGGCCAGTTACCCCAGCTTTCTCCCGGCGCCCAGGTGGGGAACTGGCGAATCGAAGCCAGGCACGGACAAGGGGCCTACGGCACCGTGTACCGGGCCGTGTCCGTGAACCCCGAATGCCCAGGCCCGGTGGCGCTCAAGGTAGCGCTCTACCCGTGGAATGCGCGCTTCGTCCGTGAGGCGGAGCTGCTCTCGCGCCTGAGCTGCCCAGGTGTTCCCCGGCTGTTGGACAGCGGGGTGCTGCGTCACGCCAGCTCTGACGACGAGTACGCCTGGTTCGTCATGGAGTGGGTGGAGGGCACGCCGCTGTATGCCTGGGGCGCGCAGCAGCAACCGTCCTACCGGGAGGTGTGCCGGGTGCTGGCGCAGTTGGCTCGGACGCTGGAGGCGATTCATGCCGCTGGGGCCGTGCACCGGGACGTGAAGGGCGACAACGTGTTGGTACAATTGTCGGACAGGTCGCCGGTGCTCCTCGACTTCGGCTCCGGTCATTATAAGGGGGCCTCGCGGCTGACGTGGCAGGCGCTGGCGCCAGGCACTCCCGCCTACCTGTCCGCGCAGGCCTGCGCGTTCGAGATCAGTCTGGCGCGCAACCGCGACGGCTACTACGCGCCCGCGCCCGCGGATGACTTGTTCGCGCTGGGCGTGACGGCCTACCGCCTCGTCATGGGCCAGTACCCACCGCCCATGGATGTCCAGGAGCAGGGGGAGGACGGGGAAGGGGGCTGGCGCGTCTCGAGCCCGGATCCCCGGGCGCTGCTGGAGGCCAACCCCCGGTTGCAGCCCGTGCTGCGCGAGTGGATTCGCCGGCTGCTCTCGGATGTCCCGGAAGAGCGCGGCACGGCGGCGCGGCTGGCCGAGGCGCTGGAGGCCGAGGCGCGGGAGCAGGTGAAGGAACTCCCGCCCGCTACGGCGCCAGCCACCCAGGAGACACGGCCGGCAGTGCTGCCGGGCCACGACAGGCCACGGAGTCCCGCGCGAGGTGGGGCGCCCTGGCTGGTCCTGGCCGTCGCGGGCGTCTGCGCGGTGCTCTTGTGGAACAGGCCGCCCGCGCCTGTTCCGCCCGGACACGTAGCGGTGAGCCCGCCGCAAGCCTCGCAAGCCCATGCGCCCGATGCGGGCACCGCCGCCGTGGGAGACAGCGAACCTGCTGAGCCAGAGGACACCGCCCAGTCTCCGACGGAGGACAAGCCCGTTGCCCAGGAGCCTTCCACCGAGCCTCAACGTGGGCTGCCCCGGCAGCAGGTCCGTGCCGACGCGAAGGGCCGATGCCCGGGTCGTACGCAGGTAGCCATCGACGGAGCCTGCTGGGTGGAGAGCCGCGCGATGACCGAGGAGGAATGTACGCAGAACGGCTACTTACTCCGCAAGGGTAAGTGCTATGGCCCTGCCATGGAGCTTCCCCGGAAGGCTGTGCCTACATCAGGCCCCAGTAAGCCACGCTGAACGACTTCCACCTCTCTAGGCCAAGTGCCTGAAACTCCTGGAGCCAGGAGCAACGCCGGGGTCCAACACCGGGCTGGTTAGGGTTGAAGGCTGACCCTGACTGGTCAGTGTTGAGGTCCAATGCTGACCGGTCAGCATTGAGCGGCAGTTCTGACCGGTCAGCATTGAGCGGCAGTTCTGACTGGTCAGAACCGGTGAGCGGACAGTTCTGACTGGTCAGAACCGGTGAGTGGGCAGTTCTGACTGGTCAGAAGTGGCCTCGCGTGCCTCTCACCCGGTGGAGCAAGAAGTTCGAGTCCGGTATGGGGATCGCGTATGTAGCCCGGTGCCGAGCCTGAGTCCGTGAGCCCATGAGCCAGCCCTTTGACCGCCTGATCATTCACCAACTGCGCGGGCTCAAAGAACTCGAGCTGACCGGGTTCGGGCAGGTGAACCTGCTGGTGGGGGGCAACGATTCGGGAAAGACGACGGTGTTGGAGGCGTTGTCGCTGCTGAGCAACCCGCTGGATTCGGGAACTTGGATCCGCGCAGCAGGGCGGCGCGAGCCGGTTCTGTGGGTCAGGCGCACCACACCCCTGGAGCAGCTTCGCTGGCTCTTCCCTCAACATGCTCATGGCCCCACGAATGCGCCCTATGAAGGAACCGCCCGCTTTTCAGCGGAGGGGGCCTATCCGGTAACGATTGTGCATGCTCGGTACAAGGAGGTTGAGGGCATCCAGCTAGAAGAACCAAAGTCCGGCAATCAAGATGCTCAACAACAGGGCGTAGAAGAGGGCATCGAGCGGTTTGGCGCGGAGATCAGCGTTCAGGCCATGCGGAAAAAGCCTGGAGAGCCTGCCGCCATTGCTCATGAGATGAACTTCACGCTCTGGGAGCACGAAACCATTCATTATGTGCGCGACCAGGAAGAGTGGGTGGTTCCATTAAGGATCATCAATCCTCACGAGCATCGCATCAGCGCGAGCTTCGTCAGTGAGTTCTCGGATGCACGTATCAGCGGATTTCAAGAATCCGTGCGAGAGCTGGTGCGAGAGATTGATCCCCGAATCACGGGCCTGGAGATCCTCGCACCCCGCGGCTCCCCGATGTTGTTCCTCCAGGACTCGGTCGCGGGGCTCGCGCCGTTGAGCGCTTTCGGAGATGGAATCCGTCGTGCACTGCTCATGGCGCTGGCGATCCCCAGACTCAAAGGCGGAGTCCTCCTCATCGACGAGCTCGAAACGGCCATTCACGTCTCCGCGCTGACCAAGCTCTTCCGGTGGATGCTCTCCGCCTGCAAGCAGCACAACGTCCAGCTCTTCGCCACGACGCACAGCCTGGAGGCCGTGGATGCCGTCCTCGGTGTGGACACCACCGCGGAAGAGGACATCGTTGGCTACCGGCTGGAGCGCACCGAAGGACGCAGTGTGGCGAAGCGCTTCGGCGAGGGCATGCTCAAGCGGCTGCGCTACGAGCGCGGCCTTGATGTGAGATGAGCGTGCGCTATGTCTACCTCGTCGTCGAAGGTCCGCATGACGTCGAGTTCGTAGGTCGGCTGTTGAAGCCGCATGGTTTCGAGCGCGTCAAGCGCTTTGAGAAGCTGGACGCTTATTGGGACAGGCTGGTGCCCAAGAGCTTCCCTCATCGAGGGGACCTGCTTCGCCGGGTTCCTGTTCCGATCTTCTTCGACTCCGCGGAGGTCTCGCTCGCGGTTCACGCCGCGGGGGGCGACTCGCAGCTCCAGGAGGCCGTGGGGGACACCCTGCAAGGCGCCCTACCTGCGCCCCCTGACGCGGTGGGGATCATTCTCGATGCGGACTCCAAGCTCACGCCAGTGGAGCGCTTCAACAAGCTCCAGACCGAGCTGAACCAGCTCGCGCTTGGGCTGAACCTGCCAGCGCAATCCGGAGCGGTCTCCACCGGGTCTCCCCGCTGTGGAATCTTCGTGCTTCCAGACAACCTCAATCCGGGCACTCTGGAGGACGTACTTCTGGAGTGCGCCGCGCTGAATTACCCGGGCCTGCTGACCGCCGCGCAGTCGCTGGTGGCACAGGTCCAATCGAACGCCTCGTCCCTCACGAAGGAGGACATGGAGGAGTTCCTCAAGCCCGCGGGCCGCAAGAAAGCCACCGTGGCCAGCATCGTAGGCGTGCTCAAGCCTGGCAAGGCCGTGCAGATGTCCATTCAGGACAACCGCTGGATCGAGGCCCAGGCCTTGAGCCTCCCGAAGATCGTCACGCTGCGGCAGTTCCTGAAGGACCTGCTGGCCCTACCTTGAGCCGCGTCACGGCCCCACGATGGCCAGCGCGCTGTGGTCGAAGTCAATCACCCGGCGCGCCACCTCGCGCACCTGCTCGGCCGTCACCGCGCTGATGTTGTCCGAGTAGTGCAGGAAGTTCTCCAGCCCCATGCCGTAGCAGGTGTCCAGCGCCAGCGACGCGGCGCGCGCGCTGTTGCGCTGCAGCCCAATCTCATTGGTGCCGATCAGGTGCTGCTTGGTGCGCTCCAGCTCCGCCGGAGACACCAGCTCGTCACGCACCCGCTGCAGCTCCGTGCGGATGCCCGCCAGCGCGTCATCCACCTTCTCGGGGCTCGTGCCGATGTACGTGGCGAAGTAGCCCGGATCCAACCCCTCGATGGTGAAGCTGCTCACGCTATACGCCATGGAGCGCTTGTCGCGCAGCTCCAGGAACAGCCGCCCGCCCTGCCCGGACAGCACCGTGGACAGCACCTCCAGCGCGTGCCGCCACGAATCATTCAGCCGCGCGCCCATGAAGCCATAGACGATGTGCGACTGCGCCCGCGCCAGCACCCGCTTCTCCCTGAGCGGAGCCTCGGGAGGCGGATCCACCGCCACCGGGCGAGCCGGCTTCACCTGGCCCCGGGACTTGCCGAAGTACTCCCGCGCCAGCGCCATCACCTCTTCCACCTTCACGTCGCCCACCACGGCCAGCGTGAGCTGTGAGGGATCCATGTACCCGGCGTGGTACTCGCGCAGCGCCTCGGGCGTCAGCGCCTCCACCGGGCCGCGGTCTCCCATCGTGGGCATCCGGTACGGGTGCGCGCGGTACAGCGTCCTGGCGAACAGATCGAACGCCAGCCCCGAGGGCTTGTCCTCGCGCGTGAGGATGTCCTGCAACAGCAGCCGCCGCTCGCGCGCCACCTCCGCCTCGGGGAAGGTGGGCTCGGTGAGGCTCTCGGAGAACAGCCGGAACGCCGCCTCGAAGTGCCGCGAGAGGAACTCTCCGCGCAGGCTCGTCGAGTTGCGTCCGCCCGCGCCGCCCAGCGAGCCCGCGTACGCGTCCACCAGCTGGGAGATCTCCTCCGCGTCCCGGGTGCGCGTGCCCCGTGTGAGGGTGCGGCCCAGCAGCGTCGTCAGCCCGTTGATGGCGGGCGTCTCGTAGCGCTGGCCCCCGGCGAACGCCGCGCGCAGCGAGAACAGCGGCACGCCGTGCTCCTCGCGGACGATGATCTTCGCGCCCGAGGGCAGCGTCTCCTGGAGGATCTCCCCGGTGCTGGTGCCCGAGCGGACGATGCGCATGGGCACCTCACTGCCGGGCCGGCGCGTGCGGCGCTCGGGGCGCAGGGTGGGCGCCTCGTGCAGCGCGGTGTCCAGAATCCGCTCGGCCTGGGCCTGGGTGAAGTCCGTGCCCTGGGGCAACAGCCCGGTGAGGATCGCCCGGTCGAAGCGCAGGTAGCGCTCGGCCGCCGAGCGCACGTCCTCGGGCGTCAGCCGCGCCACCGCCTCGTAGTAGCGCTCCTCCGCGTCCAGCCCGCCCATCGAGGACTGGTAGAAGCCCATCTTGCGCGCCATGCCCTGCACCGTCTCGCGCTGGTACACGGCCTCCGCCTCGATCAGCGCCTGCACCGTGGCCAGCTCGTCCGCGGACACGTGGCTCAAGCGCAGCTCGGAGAGCACGCGCAGCGTCTCCTCCAGCGCCTTGGCCACGTTCTCCGGCGGCAGCGTGAGCGAGGCGGTGAAGACGCCTTGATCCCTCGGCGTATAAGCGGAGGCGTGGATGTCATTGACGAGCCCCGCCTTGCGCTTCACCTCCACCGCCAGCCGCGAGGCCTCCCCCTGTCCCGCCAGCATCGCCAGCACGTCCAGCGCGGGCACATCCGGGTGATCCGACTGCGGCACGAGGAAGCCCAGGTGCAGGTAGGCCTCCTTCACATCGTCCTGGCGCAGCAGCAGGCGGCGGCCGGTGGGCTGCGGCTCGGCCGGGCGCTGAACCAGGCCCTCGAATGGCCGGCCCCAGTCCCCGCCGAAGATCTCCTCCACCCACTGGCGAAGCTCCGGCTCGTTCAAGTCGCCCACCGCCGACAGCACCAGGTTCTGGGGCGAGTAGTGCCGGTGGTAGAACTCCAGCACCTTCTCCCGGGTGAAGCTGCGCACGCTCTGCTCGGTGCCGATGACGGGGTGCCGGTACGGGTGCACCTGGAAGGCGGTGGAGAACAAGTCGCGCGAGGCCCGCCGGCCCGGGGTGTCCTGGCTGCGTTTGATCTCCTCGCACACCACCTCGATTTCCCGGGCCAGCTCGTCCTTGTCGAACGCCGAACGCCGCACTGCGTCGCCCAGGATGTCCAACCCCGTCCGGGCGAACTGGCTGGCGATGACGATGTGGTAGACCGTCTGGTCGAAGGACGTCCAGGCGTTGATCTCTCCGCCATGGGCCTCCACGTCCCGGGCAATCTCCCCGGGGCCCCGGCGCTCGGTGCCCTTGAAGAGCATGTGCTCGTGCAGGTGGGCCAGGCCCGCCTGATCCGGGCGCTCGTCCGCGCTGCCGGCCTTCACCCAGACCTGGAAAGCCGCGACCTTGGCGGCGTGCTGTTCCTCGAAAACGACAGTGAGGCCATTGGGCAGGGTATAGCGAAGGGGCATGGGAGCGTCCGAAGCTGGCACCAGCCCAGCAGGGAAGCAAGGCGGGCTTGAGGTTTCTCCCACTCCCTAACGTCCGGGCCCGGACGGGGCGAGCCGGACGCACGTTCGGGCCCCAGGAGGGGGGGCGAGCAGGGGCGTAATGAGCGTCTCTCTGGAGTAGTGGCCCGGTGGGCGATAACCTGCGCCCATCATGGCGTCGCCTTTGGAAGAGCTGGATCCGCTCGCGGACCTGCGCGAGAGCCTGGATGGTGAAGCCCCGAAGGCGGCTCCCCCTCCAGTAAACAAGTCAGCCTCCCCCGCGGCGCCGCCGCCGCTGCCGCCTCGTCGCACGACGACGGCCGCGGCGACCAATGCCGCGGTGCCGGTGGCCACCAGCTACCCGGCGGTGTCCTCCACGGGCACGCCTCCGGCGGGCATTGCCACCAAGAGCCAGCCGGGAGCGAGCTCTTCGGCCGCGAAGAACCGGGCCCTGGGCGGGGCCGATCCCTTCGCCGAGCCGGCCGAGCCGCGCCTACCCATGGGGGCCTCGCCGGAGGAGAAGCTCGACTTCTTCCGCCAGGTCGTCAAACAGAAGACGGAGACGCTGGCCCGGGCGCGCACGCTGTATACCGACCAGGAGCAGGAAGTCCTCTCCCTGCGCCAGTCGGTGGACAAGCTGAAGAAGGACGTGGAGGCCACGCAGAAGGCCGCCGCGGACGCGCAGAAGTCCGCCCAGGAGACCAAGAGCCAGCTGGGCAGCATGAAGGACCTGCCCCAGAAGCTGGCGCAGGCCACCGAGGCGCTGGCGCGCGAGGAGAAGCGCGCGGCGAAGGCCGAGGCGCGGCTGGCCGAGGTGGAGGGCGAGCTGCAGGCGATGGAGGCGGACCGCAAGGACCTCTCCGGCGCGCTGGCGGACGTGGAGTCCGAGCTGCCGCGGCTCACCGAGGAGCTGCGCGTGGAGCGCGAGGCCCGGGCGGCGATGGCCGAGGAGCTGGTGGGCGCCAAGGAGGCGCTGGGGCTGGCGCAGGACCGGGTGGCGGACCTGGCCGCGGAGAAGTCCGAGGCCCAGGGCACCATGGAGGCCGTGCAGGAGCAGTTCCAGGCCGCGCTGGCGGACGTGGAGCGGATGACGGCCGAGCTCGAGGCGGCCAACGCCGAGAAGGAGTCGGTGGCGCTGCGCAATGGCCAGCTCGAGGCGGCGCTGGCCGAGGCCACCGGCAGCCTGAGCGCGCTGGAGAGCGAGAGCGAGTGGAGCCGCAACTCCCTGGAGGAGGCGCAGTCTCGCGCCCAGCTGCTGGAGGCCGAGCGGGACGAGGCGCGCTCGGAGACCGCCGCGGCGCGCCAGCAGGTGGAGGCGCTGGAGGCGGAGAAGGGCAAGCTCACCAAGCGCATCTCCGAGCTGGAGCGCACCGTCTCGCTGAAGGACGCGGACCTGGCGGGGGTGCGCGCGGCGCTGTCGGCGCGCACCGCCGAGGCCGGCTCGCTCACCGTGCGCGCGGAGCTGGCCGAAGGCAAGGTGTCCGAGCTCGAGGAGCGGGTGCAGTCCTTCGAGGCGGAGATCGCCGCGCTCAACGAGCGGGCGCAGAACGCGGAGCTGGAGGTGTCCACGCTGCGCGGCTCGCTGGAGGCCAGCGAGGCGGAGCAGGTGGCGCTCAGGGATCGCATCGACGCGGACTCGGCGGCGCTCACCGAGGCGGCGCAGAACGCCGAGGTGCAGTCCGAGCACCTCAACTCCGAGCTGGCGAAGGTTCGCGCGGAGCGTGACGAGACGGCCAACAAGCTCACCGAGGCGCAGGCCACGCTGCAGAAGGTGCAGGCGGAGAAGGCGGGCCTGTCGGCGCGGGTGACGATGTTGGAGAAGGGCGGCGCCCAGCGCGACACGCAAGCCGCGGAGCTGGCGGCGAAGCTGGAGGCGGCCAACGCGGAGCTGGAGACGGCGCGCGTGGAGGCGGTGGAGCAGGACGACAAGATGCAGCGGCTCACCCAGCGGCTGAAGATGCTGGAGGGCGCGCTGGAGACGGCGCGCAGCGAGACGACGGCGGCGACGAAGAAGGCGGCCAACGATCAGGCCGCCAACGAGACGGCCGTCAAGGCGCTCAAGAAGAAGGAAGAGGAAGCGGCCCGCGCGCGCAAGGAGCTGGAGCAGAAGCTCTCGCAGGCGGAAGCGGCGCTCAAGTCCGAGCGGGGCAGCCAGGGAGACCTGGGCAAGAAGCTGTCGCAGCTGGAGTCCACGCTGCAGTCCGAGCAGGCCGAGCGCTCGAGCCTGGAGCAGCGGCTGTCCGAGCTGGAGTCCGCGCTGCAGGCGGCGCAGGTGGAGAAGGAGGGGCTGGCGTCCGAGCTGGAGCAGGCGCGGGCGGCCCCTCCGGCGGCGGAGGCAGGCCCGGCTCCGGCGGAGCTGATCGCCGAGCGCGACAAGCTGAAGGCGGACGTGGCGGCGATGAAGAAGAAGCTGATGCAGGCCGAGACGGCGGTGGAGGCGGCGGCCACGTACAAGGCGAAGCTGGCGCGGCTGGAGGCGCAGCTGAAGGGGGCCAAGAAGTAGGCGCCTCATGCCGGCCCTCGCACCGACGGACGTCTACACGGGGATGCCGGCGGCCCGCTTCGGGCTGTACCTTCATTTCCCGTACTGCCTGGCCAAGTGCCCGTACTGCGACTTCGCGGTAGCGGTGTCTCGCCAGGTGCCCGAGGAGCGCTACGCGCACGCGGTGCTGGCGGAGCTGGACGCGCGGCTGGCGGCCACGCCCCAGCTGCGCCACAAGCCCCTGGAGTCCATCTTCCTGGGCGGCGGCACGCCGTCGCTGTGGCACCCGAAGTGGGTGGCACAGGTGCTGGACGGCATCGCGGCTCGGATGGCGGTGGCGCCGGGGGCGGAGGTTTCGCTGGAGGGCAACCCGGAGCTGGCGGACGCGGAGCGGTTCGCGGGGTACCAGGCGGCGGGGGTGAACCGGCTGTCGCTGGGGGTGCAGTCCTTCCAGGCACAGACGTTGAAGGCGCTGGGAAGGGCGCACGACGGGGCGGGGGCGGAGGAGGCGTTCCGCAAGGCGCGCGGCGCGGGCTTCGAGGTGGTGTCCATGGACTTCATTTATGGAGTGCACGGGCAGACACGGCAGCAGGTGGAGGCGGACGCGCGGCGCGCGGTGGCGCTGGGGCCGGAGCACCTGTCCACGTACGCGCTGACGCTGGAGCGCGAGGTGCTGGCGGAGGACACGCCGCTGGCGAAGCGGCTGGCGCGGGGCGAGGTGGCGCTGCCGCCGGACGAGGACGTGGTGGAGATGGCGGCCACGGTGCGCGAGGTGTACGGCGCGGGCGGGCTGCACCGGTACGAGATCTCCAACCACGCGCGAGAGGGCTACAGCTCGCGGCACAACGCGCTGTACTGGACGGGGGGCGAGTACCTGGCGCTCGGAGTGGGAGCGACGGGGATGCTGCACACGCCCTCGCCGCACCGGTACGTGAACCTGCGCAGCCCGGAGGCGTACCTGCGGGCGGTGGAGCAGGGCACCCTGCCGGAGGCGAGCCGCGAGGCGCTGGGCCCGGAGGACCTGTTCGCCGAGCGGCTGGCGATGGGGCTGAGGCTGCGCACGGGTGTGGACTGGGAAGCGGTGTGCGCGGCGTACGGGCAGGATCCGGAGCCACGGCGGGCGGAAGTAGCGCGGCTGGTACAGCACGGCCTGGCGACGCTGCGGGCAGGCCGGCTCGTCCTCACCGAGGCGGGAGCGGACCTGCACAGCGCGATCGCCGCGAAACTGATTTGAGGTAGAGGAGTGGCATGAGCAAGTGGGTGCTGTGGCTGGTCCTGACGTCCCTCACCGGGAGCCCGTTGCTCTCGCTGGTGCTGGTGATCGCCATCATCTGGGGGCTGGATCGCTTCACGCTCCAGCTTCTCCCCAGCCCCCTGCGGGTGGTGGCCCGCTGGCGGCGAGCGGGGCAGCTGGAGCGCACGCTGATGGCGAACCCGCACGATCGCCGGGCGCGCTTCGAGCTGGCGGAGCTGCGCATCGGCCGGGGCAAGTACGCCCAGGCCGTGGAGGTGCTCAGGCCGAACCTGGAGGCAGGGGACGAGGACGTGGACACCCTGTACCTGCTGGGGGTGGCGTACCTGGGCGCCGGAGAGGTGGCCCGGGGTGAGCTGCTGCTGGACGAGGCGGCGAAGCTGAACTCGGACTACCGCCACGGTGCGATCGATCTCGAGCGGGGCCGGCTGCGGCTGGCGCGCGGAGACGCCCAGGGCGCGGTGCAAGCGCTGGAGCGCTTCGTGAAGGGGCGCCACGGGACGGTGGAGGGGCGCACGCTGCTGGCCAAGGCGCTGGACAAGTCAGGCCGGGACGCGGACGCGGCGCTGATGCGCGACGAGGCGTGGAAGGAGTACGTGGCGGCGCCAGGCTTCCAGCGCCGCAGGGAGCGGATGTGGGCCTGGCGAGCGCGCCCCAGTCGCCCAGCCCTGTACGCGGCCCTCGCGGTGGTGGGGCTGGCGCTGAGCTACCAGGTGGTGAGCCGGCTCAATCCGCCCTCGATGTACGAGCCCTACACCACCCCGGATGTGGACCCGTACGCGGCCCCGGGGGACGAGGACGTTGATCCGTGACACCCCTCTCGGGTTTTCCGTAGACTTCGGGGCTACACCCCCTGAGGCCCGATAGATGTTCCCCGCCCCATCCCATGTGCTTCGCCAGCGAGAGGGAACTCTGGCCGAGGTGCCGCTGCCGTTGCTGCTGCACGCGCTGGACGCGGAGGAGCGCACGTGCACACTGGAGCTGAAGGCGCGCCAGCGCGAGAAGCGAATCACGTTCGAGGAGGGCGCGCCGGTGGCGTGCGTCTCGAACCTGCTGCACGAGACGCTGGGCAAGTTCCTGGTGGAGAAGGGGAAGCTGAACGAGGCGGACTACCAGAAGGCGCTCTCGGAGAGCATCCAGACGGGGCAGGAGATGGGGGCGCTGCTGGTGCAGAAGGGGCTGATCAGCCCCTTTGACTTGTACAAGCAGCTGCAGGCGAACCTGGGGCTGAGCCTGCTGGACTGCTTCCGGTGGACGGAGGCGCGCTACAGGCTGATCGCGGACGTGGATGCGCCGGCGACGAGCGTGCGGACGAACACGGCGCAGCTGATCCTCACGGGCGTGGCGAACGTGATGCCCTTCGACACGGTGGCCACGCACTTCACGTTCACGGATGACCGGCGCTTCGCGCAGGTGCCCGGGATGGAGGGGCCGAAGCTGTCGGCGAAGGACGCGCGGCTGTTGCAGGCGCTGCGCACGCGGCCGACCTTCTCGGAGCTGACGCAGCGCACGGGGTTCGACACGGAGACGGTGCTCAGGCGGCTATACGCGCTGTGCATCGTGGGAGTGGCGGACTTCGCGGACGCGGTGGACTCGCGGCCGGCGCCGGTGCAGGTGCCGGTGCAGGTGGTGGCCGAGCCCGAGCCGGTGGTGCCGGCGGCGCCGTCGGGGACACCGTTCTCGGATGACGATGAGGCGGCGCGCAACGGGCTGATGAGCGCGTTCATGTCGCACCGGACGCAGGATCCCTTCGCGCTGCTGGCAGTGCCGGAAGACGTGCAGCCGCTGGCCTTGCGCAAGGCGTTCCTGGCGATGGCGGACAAGCACAACCCGCTGCGCTTCAACACGGCGGACCTGAAGGAGAAGGCGGAGGTGCTGCTGGCGGCGTACGCGAGGGCCTTCGGCGTGTTGATGGAGCCGGACCTGGTGGCGCTGTGGCGCAAGCGGCGGGCGGCGGCGCGGGAGAAGGAGCGGGGAGCCACGGGACGGCCGTCGACGGAGGAGCAGTTCCGCATCAAGACGGAGCTGCTGGACGGGCGCACGCAGTTCGACCAGGGCAAGAAGCGGCTGGAGGGGCGCAACTTCGCGGGAGCGTTCGAGTACTTCGAGTACGCGTGCGACATCGAGCCCAGGCCGTTGCACCTGGCCTACCGGGCGTGGGCGCGCTACCTGATGAAGCCCGAGTCGCACGGCAAGCTGGCGCTGCAGGAACTCGGAGAGGTGATGCGGCAGGATCCGAACCTGGAAGAGGGCTGGTTCTTCCTGGGAGAGGTGTGCCGAGGCGAGAGCCAGTGGGCGCAGGCGGAGGACGCGTACCGCAAGGCGTTCAAGCTGAACCCGAAGAACCGGCGCTACGTGGACCTCATCCAGGAGACGATGAAGAACGCGAAGCGCTGATCACGCGGCCATTACACGGCCGTGAACTTCATGCCCGTGATGCGCTCCTCCTCCAGCACCTGCTTGAGGTGCTCCGAGGCGATGAGCGCAACGCTCCATCCCCAGGTACGGAAGATGTCTGCGCCCGCGGCCTTCGCCGGGTCGATCTTCAGACCATAAACAGCCCGATACTCCCCTACGCGCTCGGGTTCCCCATGCTCAGGCCGCCAGTATTCGATCTCTTCGGAGCGGGCTTCATCGATACAGCGCAGGGTACGCAGGGCATTCAGGATGAAGTACGGCTCTGAGACGTCGTCGATACGCGCAGGGATGAACTGCACCTCATGCTGCAAGCCTCGTTGCTCGAAGAGCCGAACGAAGCGGCCATGGACCAGAGGAATGCCAAAGGCCGCGCAGCTGAACTCGAGCGGCGCCCCGCTCACGAGTGATGGAAACCTGGGAGTGAAATCCAGCTCCACAACCCGGCCCTTCTCGAACTGCCAGGGATCGATCTCCCTGCCGACTGGGTCGATCGGAGCACCCAGGGCCCAGCGCCCTGGAATCTTCATATCGTCGCGGAGCCTGAAGTATCGGGACATGCTTCAAGTACCTTGAGTGTAAAACGCCTTAATCGTAGGACTTCACCGTCAAGAGCTGATTGATGCGTGCTCCAGGAGTGCAGGCTTTCTCCGCGAGTTCTTGGAGAGCCTCCACCAGCTTGCGCTTGCAATGTGCGGCTGTCTTGCAGTCTCGCACTGCAGCTAGGAGCCGGTCGTAGACCTCCTCGTGATACTCCTCAGGGTGCGGACCCTGGTGCCCCTTGAGATAGACGCGATTCTCCGGCGCGTTCAGGCTCATTCCCGCCCTGGCGAAGATCTGCTCGAAGTAAGGCGTCCACGGTCCACCTCGGACTGGCGAGACCTCGTTCTTGTCAGTCGCCAGGTGATGCCACTGATAGCCGTCTTTCTTCTGTGAGCCATCACCACAAGCGCTGCCCAGAGCCGAGGCCGCGCTGCCCACCGCCGCACCCGCGATGACGATGGTGCCATCGGCCACTACATGCGCTGTGCCCGCGGACTGAAAGCTCATGCCACCCGCCATGGCGTACCGGGGCGAGCCCAGCAGGGGACCCATGCCACCCGGAGGCACGTTGGGCAGCGCCCGGGCCACACCGAAGCTGGCAACCGTGACGAGCACCCGCAGCGCCGTGCCACCCAGGGCTCGGCCAAACCGCTCGGCCACCGCTTCCAACTCCTTGAGCGTCTTCGCCGCCTGCGCGTCCCGGTAGAACTGTAAGCAGGCCAGCGCTACGTGACGCAGTTCCAGCAGCCCCACCACCATCGCCAGACGCACCGTCAGAGTCGCGGCGAAAGCCTTGGAGAAAATGGGCTCGGGCAGTGCCCAGGCGGAGAAGTACACCAGCACCGAGAGCGCCACGCTGGCCAGGAACACAGGAGAGCGGAACATCTCCCGCGCCGCGTCGCGAACCCCCGGCCCCATGTAGCGGGTCGACATCTTGAGGGCCATGACCAGCGGGCTGTGCTGCAACGAGGCCGGTAGAGGCAGGTGCCCGGGGCCATAGCGGGCGAGGAACTCCGCGCGCAATCTGCGCTCCCACGCGGCAGGTGAGCCGCCAGGTGAGGCCAGCGCCGGAACCACCTCGAACTGGGCCACCTCGGGAAACGCCTGGAAGAAGTCCGCGAGCAGCTGACGGACCTCCTCCACCTGAAGCGCCTCCAGCGTGACATCCGGAGGTAGCGGCTCGAAGTCGAGCCGGAACTGCTCCTCACCCACCGGAGTTGCGCGCACCACGGCCGGCCGCTCCGATGTTTCGAAGCCGCTGCCCCGCGACGTGGCACACGAGGACAGCAGCCCCAGGCCCAGGGCCCACAGCAGGCGCGGCAGGCCGCGGGCCCACCGCATTACGGCGCCACAGTCGTCACGAACTGCGTCTTCCCATCGACGATCTTCAGCACCACGGCCTGCTTCTCGGCATCGCGGTTGGCGTTGATGGTGATCTTCCCCGCCACGCCCGGGAAGTCCTTCGTCGCGGCAATGGCATCCCGCAGCGCCTTGCCGGACAGGTCCGGCGCGCGCTTCATCGCATCCACCGCCAGCCGGGCCGCGTCGTACGCCAGCGCCGCCACGCTGTCCGGCGGGCTGCCATAGGCCTTCTGGTACTTCTCCACGAACGACTTGAGCAGCGGGTCCGGGTTGTCCAGCGAGTAGTGGTTGGAGAAGTAGCTCCCATCCAGCGCCGAGCCACCCAGCTCGAACAGCTTGTCGGACTCCCAGCCGTCTCCGCCCAGCAGCGGCACCGCCAGCCCCATCTCCTTCTTCTGCCGGGCGATGATGCCCACGTCCGTGTAGTACCCCGGCACCCACACCGCCTGCGGCTTCTTCTGCTTGATGGCCGTCAGCTGCGCGCGAAAGTCCGTGTCGCCCTTGGAGTAGCTCTCGTTGGACGCAATCGTCCCGCCCAGCCGCTGGAACTCCTCGGTGAACACCTTCGCCAGGCCAATCGAGTACGCGCTCTTGTTGTCCGTGAGGATCGCCACCGAGTCGAGCTTCAGGTGCTCCCGGGCGAACTTCGCCATCACCTGGCCCTGGAACGGATCGATGAAGCACACGCGGAAGATGTAGTCCCCCTTCTGCGTGACTTCCGGAGCCGTGGAGGTGGGCGTAATCATCGGCACCCCGGCCGCCTGGGCCTTCTCCGCCATGGCCATGGACACCGACGAGGCGGCCTCGCCCAGAATCAGCACCACCTTGTCCTGAGCAATCAGCCGGGTGACGGCCTGCGCGGCCTCCTCGGGCTTGCCCTGGCTGTCATACACGCGCACCGCCAGCTTCTTCTCCCGTATGCCTCCGGCCTCATTGGCCTCCTTGAGCGCCAGCTCGATGCCATTGCGCGCGGAGATGCCGAACGTGGCCTCACTGCCGGTGAGGCTGCCCACCTCTCCGAGCAGAATGGTGTTCGCATCCGTGGGCGTGGGGGCGGGGGCCTTCACCTCGGCGGGCGTGTTGCCCGTCGAGGGAGCAGGCGGGGGCTGCGTCTTCTTCTCGCAGGCCACCATGGCCAGGGCGAGCGTGGCGAGGACCAGGGCAATCGGACGGCGCATGAGGAGCTTCCTCCAGAGGGAACGCTCCTGTCTTCACACGTCCCCCGGGCGGCTTCAACCTCCAAGCCCGCCCAGGCCCCCAAAGGCCCTCCAGCCCGTGCGCCGAGGGACAGCCAGGCGGGCGGACCCGGCCCCGATTTTAATGTGGACCATTTTAGTACTGTTTAAGTAGAGAGGCGCCGCGAGCCAGGGCCGCCCCTGCGACAGGAGAGGAAACCGGATGTTCCGGATGAGCAAGATGACCGACTACGGCCTGGTGCTGCTGACGGAGCTGGCGCGCGAGGAGCACGGCACGCGCACGGCGCGGGAGCTGGCCGAGGCCACACGGGTGCCGCTGCCCTCGGTGAGCAAGGTGCTCAAGGGGCTACAGAGCGCGGGCCTGCTGGTGTCGCACCGGGGGGCGATGGGCGGCTACGGGCTGGCGCGGCCGGCGGCGGCCATCCCTCTGACGCAGATCATCGTCGCGCTGGAGGGCCCGGTGGCCATCACCGAGTGCGTGCAGCACACCGAGGGCGAGGCCTCGTGCGAGCTGGCCACGGTGTGCCGGGTGAAGGGGCACTGGCAGGTGATCAACCAGGCGATCCAGGACGCGCTGGGGCGGCTGACGCTGGCGGACCTGTGCGCGCCCACGCCGCGGGTGGAGCGGCTGGTGGGGCTGAACCTGCCCGCCCGTCCGGCCACGGGAGGAGTGAGCTCATGAGCACCGAGACCATCCAGGCGCTGACGCAGCGCCAGTACGACGCCGGCTTCATCACCAATGTGGAGTCGGAGACGCTGCCGCCGGGGCTGAACGAGGACGTCATCCGCGTCATCTCGGCGAAGAAGGGCGAGCCCGAGTTCATGCTCGAGTGGCGGCTGAAGGCGTACCGCCACTGGCTGACGCTGAAGGAGCCGCGCTGGCAGAAGGTGCACTACCACCCGATCGACTACCAGGCCATCCGCTACTACTCGGCGCCCAAGCAGAAGCCGAAGCTGGACAGCCTGGACCAGGTGGATCCGGAGATCCTGCGCACCTACGAGAAGCTGGGCATTCCGCTGCACGAGCAGAAGCTGATGCAGAACGTGGCGGTGGACGCCGTGTTCGACTCGGTGTCGGTGGCCACCACGTTCAAGGACAAGCTGGCCAAGGCGGGCGTCATCTTCTGCTCGTTCTCCGAGGCGGTGCGAGAGCACCCCGAGCTGGTGAAGAAGTACCTGGGCACGGTGGTGCCGTACTCGGACAACTTCTTCGCGGCGCTGAACTCGGCCGTCTTCAGCGATGGCTCGTTCGTCTACGTGCCCAAGGGCGTGCGCTGCCCCATGGAGCTGTCCACCTACTTCCGCATCAACGCGGCGGACACGGGCCAGTTCGAGCGCACCCTCATCGTCGCGGACGAGGGCGCCCACGTGAGCTACCTCGAGGGCTGCACGGCGCCCATGCGCGACACCAACCAGCTGCACGCGGCGGTGGTGGAGCTCGTCGCGCTGGACGGGGCCAGCATCAAGTACTCCACGGTGCAGAACTGGTACCCGGGAGACGCCGAGGGGCGCGGCGGCATCTACAACTTCGTCACCAAGCGCGGCATCGCCCACAAGCGCTCGAAGATTTCGTGGACGCAGGTGGAGACGGGCTCGGCGATTACGTGGAAGTACCCCAGCGTCATCCTCAAGGGAGACGACTCGGTGGGCGAGTTCTACTCGGTGGCGCTGACCAACAACCGGCAGCAGGCGGACACCGGGACGAAGATGGTGCACATCGGGAAGAACTCGCGCAGCACCATCGTGTCCAAGGGCATCTCGGCGGGGCATGGGCAGAACACGTACCGGGGGCTGGTGCGGGTGCTCAAGAGCGCCCAGGGCGCGCGCAACTACACCCAGTGCGACTCGCTGCTCATGGGCAGCCAGTGCGGCGCGCACACGCTGCCCTATATCGAAGTGAAGAACGCCACCGCGCAGGTGGAGCACGAGGCGTCCACGTCGAAGATTGGCGAGGACCAGCTCTTCTACTGCCAGCAGCGGGGGATTTCCCGTGAGGACGCGGTGTCGATGATCGTCAACGGCTTCTGCCGGCAGGTCTTCAAGGAGCTGCCCATGGAGTTCGCGGTGGAAGCGCAGAAGCTGCTCGGAGTGAGCCTGGAAGGGAGCGTGGGTTAGCCATGCTGCTGAGTGTCCGCAACCTGCACGCGCGCATCGGGGACAAGGAGATCCTCAAGGGCATCAACCTGGAGCTGAAGCCAGGCGAGGTGCACGCCATCATGGGCCCGAACGGCTCAGGGAAGAGCACGCTCTCGCAGGTGCTGGCGGGCCGAGAGACGTACACGGTGACGCAGGGCGAGGTGCTCTTCGAAGGCAAGGACCTGCTGGCCCTCAAGCCCGAGGAGCGCTCCACGGCGGGGGTGTTCCTGGCGTTCCAGTACCCGGTGGAGATTCCGGGCGTGGGCAACCTGCACTTTTTGCGCACGGCGCTCAACGCGCAGCGGCGCTCCAGGGGGCTGGAGGAGCTGGACGCGATGGACTTCCTCTCGCTGGCCAAGGAGCGGATGAAGCTGGTGCAGATGGACCAGAGCTTCTTGAACCGCTCGGTGAACGAGGGGTTCTCCGGCGGAGAGAAGAAGCGCAACGAGGTGTTCCAGATGGCGGTGCTGCAGCCGCGGCTGGCCATCCTGGACGAGACGGACTCGGGGCTGGACATCGACGCGCTGCGCATCATCGCGGGCGGGGTGAACGGGCTGCGCTCCAAGGAGCGGGCCATGCTGGTCATCACCCACTACCAGCGGCTGCTCGATTACATCGTCCCGGACCATGTGCACGTGATGGCGGGCGGGCGCATCGTTTTGTCCGGCGGCAAGGAGCTGGCGCTGGAGCTGGAGAAGAAGGGCTACGCGTGGGTGGAGAAGCTGGCCCCGGCGCCGGGGCGGGAGGCGCGCCCGTGAGCCCGGGGCTCCAGACTTACGTGGACATGGCCCAGCGCTTTCAGGCGGCGCGGGCGGCGGACACGCCGGTGTGGCTGCGGACGCTGAGGCAGCAGGGGCTCGAGCAGCTCTCGCGCCAGGGCTTTCCCACCACGCGGCACGAGGACTGGAAGTACACGGATGTGGCGCCCATCGTCTCGCGGCCCTTCACCCCCATGGTGGGAGGCCGTCAGGCGGAGCTGAAGGCGAAGGTGGAGCAGCTGGGCCTGCCGGGGCCGAGGCTCGTCTTCGTGGACGGCCAGCTCTCCCAGGAGCTGTCCTCGCTGGAGGGCCTGTACGAGGGCCTCACGGTAAAGCCGCTGCGCCAGGCGGTGCGTGAGGACGCCGAGGCACTGGAGGCGGTGCTGGGCCAGCGGGCCCGGGTGGAGGCGCACCCCTTCATCGCGCTCAACGCGGCGCTGCTGGAGGAGGGGGCCTTCATCCAGGTGCGGCAGGGCGCGGTGGCTCCCAGCCCGGTGCAGCTGCTCTTCCTGGCCTCGGGTGAGCGCGAGGCCTCGGTGCTCTCCAGCCCGCGCATCGTCGTGGTGGCCGGAGCCAACAGCGAGGCGGCGCTCGTGGAGCTGTACACCGGGCTGGACGGGGGCGGCGCCTCGTTCACCAACGCGGTGACGGAGGTGGTGCTGGGACAGAACGCGCGGCTGCACCACTACAAGCTGCAGGCGGAGCCCCAGGCGGCCTTCCACCTGGCGAGCCTCCACGCCCACCAGGCGCGGGACAGCCGCCTGGTCTCGCACAGCTTCGCCCTGGGCGCGGCGCTGGCGCGCAACGAGGTGAGCTCGGTGTTCGCGGGCGAGGGCGGCGAGTGCGTGCTCAACGGGCTGTATGTGGGGGGCGGCACGCAGCACCTGGACCACCGCACGGACCTGGACCACGCGGCGGCGCGCTGCACCAGCCGCGAGCTGTACAAGGGCGTGCTGGATGGCCGGGCGCGAGGCACCTTCCACGGGCGGGTGCTGGTGCGCGAGGACGCGCAGCACACGGACGCGAGTCAGACGAACCGCAACCTGCTGCTCTCGGAGGGGGCGCTGGTGGACACGCGGCCGCAGCTGGAGATCCTGGCGGATGACGTGAAGTGCGCGCACGGCGCGGCGGTGGGCCGGCTGGACGAGCAGGCCCTCTTCTACCTGCGCGCGAGAGGCATTCCCAAGGCGGAGGCGGAGCGGCTGCTCACCTATGCCTTCGCCAGCGAGGTGGTGGGCGCGGTGGCGCTGGAGCCGCTGCGGGCGCGAATCGAGCAACTCCTGGCGAGCCGGTTGCCGGGCGGGGCACAGGCAAGGGTGGAGGCATGAGCCAGTCGAGCTTCAACGTCGAGCGCATCCGCGCGGACTTCCCCATCCTGAACCAGGAGGTGCGGGGCCGGCGGCTGGTGTACCTGGACAGCGCCGCGTCCGCGCAGAAGCCGCGGGCCGTTATCGACGCCATCACCCACTTCTACACGCACGACAACGCCAACGTGCACCGCGGGGTGCACTTCCTCTCCGAGCGCGCCACGGCCGCCTTCGAGGGGGCGCGGGAGAAGGTCCGCCGCTTCCTCAACGCGAAGGATGTGAAGGAGATCGTCTTCGTGCGCGGCACCACGGAGGCCATCAACCTGGTGGCGCAGACGTTTGGCCGCAAGAACATTGGCGCCGGTGACGAGGTGCTCATCACCGGGCTGGAGCACCACGCCAACATCGTCCCCTGGCAGATGCTCTGCGAGCAGGTGGGGGCCTCGCTGCGGCACGTGCCGCTCAACGAGCGCGGAGAGCTGGTGCTGGACAAGCTGGACGACCTGCTCACCCCGCGCACGCGCATCCTCGCGGTGACGCACGTGTCCAACGCGCTGGGCACGGTGGTGCCGGTGAAGGAGCTGATCCGCCGCGCCCGGGCCAGGGGCATCCCGGTGCTGGTGGACGGGGCCCAGGCGGTGACGCACTTCGCGGTGGACGTGCAGGACCTGGACTGCGACTTCTACACCTTCTCGGGCCACAAGCTCTTCGGGCCCATGGGCATCGGCGTGCTCTACGGCAAGAAGGCGGTGCTGGACACGATGCCGCCGTACCAGGGCGGCGGAGACATGATCCTCTCCGTCACGATGGAGAAGACCATCTACAACCGGGTGCCGTACCGCTTCGAGGCGGGCACGCCGGACGTGGCGGGCGCGGTGGGGCTGGGCGCCGCCATCGACTACCTGGAGCAGGTGGGCATGAAGGCCATCGCCGAGCACGACCGGACGCTCCTGGCCTACACGGAAGAGGCGCTGGGCCGCGTCCCCGGCGTGCGGCTCTTGGGCCATGCCACCGAACGCTCGGGCATCGTGTCCTTCGTGATGGAGGATGTGCACCCGCACGACATCGGCACCATCCTGGACCGCGAGGGGGTGGCCATCCGCACGGGGCACCACTGCGCGCAGCCGCTGATGCAGTGCCTGGGCGTGGCGGCCACCGCGCGGGCTTCACTGGCGCTCTACAACGGCCCGGGCGACGTGGACGCGCTCGTCAGCGGGCTGCGCAAGGTGCGGGAGGTGTTCGGATGAGCTCGGACTTGCAGGATCTCTATCAAGAGGTGGTGCTGGACCACGGCAAGCGCCCGCGCAACTTCCGCGAGGTGGAGGGCGCCAACCACCGCTCGCAGGGCCACAACCCGTTGTGCGGAGACCAGCTCACGGTGACGGTGAAGGTGGAAGGCGGCGTCATCCGCGACATCGGCTTTCTGGGCCAGGGGTGTGCCATCTCCCGCGCGTCGGCCTCGCTGATGACGGGGGCGGTAAAGGACATGACGCGCGAGCAGGCCGAGCAGCTCTTCGAGCAGGTGCACAAGCTGGTGACCGAAGGGCCCGCCCAGGTGGACACCGAGGCGCTGGGCAAGCTGGCGGTGCTGTCCGGAGTGAGCGAATTTCCGGCGCGCGTGAAGTGCGCGAGCCTGGCCTGGCACACGCTGCGCGCGGCGCTGCGCGGTGAGGCGGAGCCGGTCTCGACGGAGTAGGGAGAGGGCCCATGCGAGGGTTGGTGGTACTGGAGCGCGAGTGCGAGGCGACGCTGATCCCCAGCGGGGACCGGACCGTGATTCCCGCGGGCACGGACCTTCGGGTGATGCAGACGCTGGGCGGCAACGTCACCGTGCAGGCGGTGTCCAACGGGCAGCTCTTGCGCATCGACGCGAAGGACGCGGCGGTGCTGGGCAAGGAGTACGCGCCCAGGCCCGACGAGGCCCCGAGCGACGCCACGGCCGCCGCGGACGCGCCCTATGACGAGGCGCGCGTCTGGGAGCAGCTGCGCACGGTGTACGATCCGGAGATTCCGGTGAACATCGTCGAGCTGGGGCTGGTGTACCAGTGCCAGGCCACGCCGCTGGCCGAGGGTGGGCAGCGGGTGGACATTCAGATGACGGTGACGGCGCCCGGCTGCGGCATGGGGCCGGTGCTCCAGGACGACGTGCGGCGCAAGGTGCTCACCGTGCCGGGGGTGAAGGAGGCCAACGTGGAGCTGGTGTGGGAGCCGCCCTGGGACCAGAGCCGCATGTCCGAGGTGGCGCGGCTCGAGCTGGGCTGGATGTAAGCGCCGCCCCGGGGCTCAAGGCGCGCGGGCCGGTGACGACGGCGTCATCCGCTCCACGGGCACCCGGGGCAGCAGCACGCGGAAGGTGGCCCCCTGGCCCGGAGCGCTGTCGGCGGTGATGTCGCCTCCCAGGCCGGTGACGATTCCGTAGCAGACGCTCAGGCCCAGGCCGGTGCTGGAGCCCACGCGCTTGGTGGTGAAGAAGGGCTCGAAGATGCGGCTCAAGTGCTCGGGCGCGATGCCCTTGCCATTGTCCTGCACCTCCACCACCACGCGGCCGTCCTCCTGAAGGTGGGTGGCCACGCGGATGCGCGGCTGCGGGTTGTCCTTGAGCGCCTGGGCCGCGTTGGCCAGCAGCCCGAAGAACACCTGCTGCAGGCCCGTCTCGCTGGCGTGGACTCCGGGCACCTGCTTGAGCTCGCGCACCACCTGCACGCTGGGCTCCAGCAGGGTGCGCGCCTCGCCCAGCGCATGCTCGAGCACCTCGTGCACGTCCACGCTCGTGCGGGGCGCATCGTCCAGGCGCGAGAACAGCTTGATGTTCTGGATGATGCGGCGAATGCGCTCGGCGCCTTCGATGGACTCGTCACAGACCTCGCGCAGCTCCTGCATCTCCGGGGGCCCCAGCCGCTGCGGGTTCTCCTCCAGCGTCGAGCGCAGGTAGCCCAGGTTGGCCAGGATGAAGCTCAGCGGGTTGTTGATCTCATGCGCCAGGCCCGCCGACAGCCGCCCCAGGGCCTCCAGGCGCTGCGCCTGCGTCAGCCGGGCGTGGGCGGCGTCCAGCTGGCGGGTGCGCTCGTCCACCGCGCGCGCCAGGTCCTCCATTTGCAGCTGGCTGCGGTGCAGCAGCTCCCACTTCTCCGTGAGCGAGTACGCCAGCTGGCGCACCTCGATTCCGTCAAAGGGCTTGCGGAGGATGAGCAGGCGCTGGCTCAGCCCCAGCCGCTGCATCATCTCCTCCCACGAATAGTCCGCGTACGCCGAGCACACGACGACCTGAATGTCCGGATCGTCCTTCCACAGCCGCGAGGTGGTCTCCACCCCGTCGATGCCCGGGGGCATGCGGATGTCCACGAAGGCCACGGCATAGGGGCGGCCCTGCTGGCGTGCGGTGCGCGCCAGCTGCAGCGCCTCCTCGCCCTGGAAGGCCGAATCCACCTCGAAGCCCGGCAACCGGGCCGTCGTCTCCGTCTGCCCGAAGAGGTCCGCCTCCATCGCGTCCAGCGAGTCATTGGCCGAAGGCGGGCAGAGGATCTTCCGGAAGTCCTGATGAATGGTCCGGTTGTCGTCCACCACCAGGATGCGGCGGTTGGGAGAAGCGGCAGTGCTCACGAAGAGGCCTCCTCGTCCGCCATGGGCAGCTCGAGGGTAAAGGTGGCGCCCAGGCCGGGGCCGGGGCTGCTGCAGGACAGCTGGCCCTTCATCTCCGAGGCGGCCAGGGCGCTGATGTGCAGGCCAAAGCCATGGCCCGTCTTCTTGGTGGTGAAGCCCTGAGTGAACATACGAGGCAGGTTCTCCGCGGCGATCCCTCCGCCGTTGTCCTCCACGTCGATGAGCAGCCGCCGCCCATCTTCCGAGCGCCGGATGCGGATGACCAGCCGCTTGTCCTGTTTTCCGCTGTCCACCAGCGCGTGTCGGGCGTTGCTCAACAGGTTGATGAGGATCTGCAGCAGCTTGTGCCGGTCCACCACCACCTCGGCCACGTCCGCGTACTCGCGCACGATGGTGATGCCCAGCCGATCGAAGGACACCGCGTGCAGCCGCAGCGCCTCGTCGATGAGCTGGGGCACCGACAGCTGCTCCAGGGTGGCCGCGGTGCGCGCATGCTTCTGCTGCATGGTGACAATGGACTTGATGTGGTCCACGCTCTCGGTGAGCGCCTGCACCTCGCGGCTCATTGCCTCACGCTCCTCGATCAGGTGCTCCGACAGCGCCACCAGGAAGCCCGGCAGCTTCTTACCTTGCGGATCCGTGGACAGGAAGGTGGCGATGTCCGGGGAGTGTTCGCGCAACAGCTGGGTGGCCTTGGCCAGGGTGGTGACGCGCGACTGCCGCAGCTGATCGGCCAGCATGCTGGTGGCGATGTTGACGCTGTTGAGCGTGTTGCCCACGTTGTGCAGCACGCCGGTGGCCACCTCCGCCATGCCCGCCTGGCGGGAGATGTCCACCAGGCTGCGGTGCATCTCTCCCAGCCGCGTCTCGGCCTCCTTGCGCGCGGTGATGTTGCGGCTGAACAGCGTCATGCCCACCACCTGGCCGCCCTCGCCGAAGATGGGGTTGATGTTGACGTCCAGCACCAGGCGGGTGTCCCCGTGGGTGTACACCTCCTCGACGCGCAGGGGCTTGCCCGCCATCACCTGGGCCATGCGCGGCGCCCACTGCTCGAACAGCCCCACCTCCGAGGGGTTGAAGAGCAGCTGGCCCGGCTCCAGCGGTACTCCGAAGCGCTGCTGATAGACGGCCTTCGCCACCGAGTTGGCGGTCAGCACCCGCCCCTGCAAGTCGATCGAGGCAATCACGTCCTCGGTGCTCTCGATGAGGCTGGTGAGCTTGCTCTCGCTCTCGCGCAGCTCCTTGAGCGTGCGCTCCATGGAGCGCTGGGCCGCCTCCCGCGCGGTGCTGTGCAGCGCGCTGATCGCCCACGCCCCCACGAAGGCGACCGCCGCGAAGATGTAGCGCGTCCAGAACTGCCGCTCCGACAGCTGCACGGGGCCCGGGCCGTGCAGGGACAGAAAGTGCAGCGGGAACACCAGGCTCAGCGCCACCGCCAGCAGCACGGTGACGGCGAGCCCCAGCCGCGGCCCCAGCAGGTACACCGCCAGCAGGGGCAGCAGCATGGTGGCCGCGTGGCTGCTGCCGGCCGGATCCGGGTTCTCGAAGATGGAGACGACGAGCACCAGCGCCAGGCTCACGCACAGCAGCACCGCGGGCACCGTGGGCGAGATGGCCCTGCGCAGCAGCAGCAGCGTCCCCAGGCACCCCAGCGTGGTGAGGCCGGTGGAGATGCGCGCCAGCAGCAGGGGCTCGGCCACCAGGTAGAGCACGGCGCTGATCAGCAGCACCAGCGCCGCGCCCACCATGACGCGGTAGCGCAGCAGCTCCGATGGCGCGGCGCGGCGCAGCGGCTCCGAGAGAAACCCATCCAGGCGCGTCAGGAACCAGCTCCGCGACGGGGGTACGGGCCCGCCGTGCTCTCCGAGCGGTGCTGGCGCAGCGAGGTCCTGTTTCGTCTCGGACGGAGTCGTGCTCGGCATACCCGATGAATGGGGCTGGGGGCTTCACGCCCTCGACCCACCTCGCCGCCCTCTATTGTCTTCGTAATTTGACGTTATCTCCAAAGCCCAAGTGAACAGGGTGGGCGGATCAAACCCCCGGTATGGAGAAGGGAAGTGTGCGCCGCCGGAGCCCATAGCCCAGCGCGGCCAGGGCCAGGCCCCCCGCAAGCCAGCGCGGCAGCCGCCATCCGCTCTCCTGGGGCCGCTGCCCGGCCTGGGCGTGGGGCAGGTGCTCGGCGAACAGCTCCACCATGCCCCTCTCGAACTCGGGCAGGTCCGCCGGCGAGCGGCTGGAGACCCAGTTGCTGTCACGCACCAGGGGGGCATTCACCCACAGGCCCCCCGCGTTGTGAATGTCATCGCGGATGCCCGGCCACGAGGCCAGCCGCCGTCCGCGCACCACGTCCGCGGACACCAGCAGCCAGGGGCCATGGCAGATGACGGCGATGGGCAGGCCCAGCCGCTCGCAGTCCAGGACGAACTCCCGGGCCAGCTCGCTCTGGCGCAGCAGGTCCGGGTTCATGAAGCCACCGGGCAAAAGCAGCGCGTCATAGTCGGCCGCCTTCACCTCGCGCAGCGTGCTGTCCACGCGCACCTTCTTGCCGGGCACCAGCAGGTTCATGCCGCGAATGGAGCCGGAGCGCAGGGAGATGATCTCCACCTGGGCGCCCTCGCGCTTGAGCCGCTTCACCGGGTGGGTGAGCTCCACCTGCTCGAAGCCATCCGCTGCCAGCACCGCCACTCGCAGCCCCTTGAGCTTCTTTGCCATGGTCTGATTCCCTCGCTGAGGTCCTGCCCGCCTGTGGGCGCTGCCTTGACTGTGTGTACGGTGCGCGGTGGGTAGAGGAGCCTGGCAGGCAGGGGGTGGCCGCCTTCACAGGTGTGCTTGCGGTTTGCGCTGGGAGCCCTTGCGGGGGTTGGGCTAAGTGGCGCCCCCATGCCCTCCCTGTTCTCCTCGCTGCGCCGTGTGCTTTCCGCTGGCACGCTTCCCTGGCTGCTGGTGGTACCGCTGGGCTGTGCCTCTCAGCAGGGGGTGGCCCGGGAGGAGGCGGCGCTGGCCTCCGAGCCCGCTCCGGCCCGGCCGGCACAGTGGGGCATCGTCATTCACGGGGGCGCGGGCGTCATCCTGCGCGAGCACCTCACCCCGCAGCGCGAGGCCGAGGTGCGCGCCAAGCTCACCGAGGCACTCGAGGCCGGCCACGCCATCCTCGCCAGGGGAGGCACCAGCCTGGACGCGGTGACGGCGGCCATCCGCATCCTGGAGGACTCGCCGCTCTTCAACGCGGGCAAGGGCGCGGTCTTCAACCATGAGGGGCAGATTGAGCTGGATGCCTCCATCATGGACGGGCGCACGCGGGGCGCGGGCTCCATCGCCGGGGTGCACCACGTGAAGAACCCCATCGAGCTGGCGCGGCGGGTGATGGAGAAGTCCCCGCACGTGATGATGGTGGGGGCCGGCGCCGAGGCCTTCGCCAAGGCGCAGGGCGTGGAGCTGGTGCCGCGGGAGTACTTCCGCACCGAGGAGCGCTGGCAGCAGCTGCAGCGCGCGCTGGAGAAGGAGAAGGCGGCGCCGGCGCAGCCCTCGTCCATGACGCCGGTGAACTGGGACGGCAAGTACGGCACCGTGGGCGCGGTGGCGCTGGACCAGGCGGGGAACCTGGCGGCGGGCACCTCCACGGGCGGCATGACGAACAAGCGCTATGGGCGGGTGGGTGACGCGCCCATCATCGGCGCGGGCACCTACGCGGATCCGCGCTGCGCGGTGTCCGCCACGGGCCATGGCGAGTACTTCATCCGCTACACCGTGGCGCGCGACATCTGCGCGCGCCTGGAGTACCTGGACCTGCCGCTGCCCGAGGCCGCCAGCTCGGTGGTGATGGACACGCTGGTGAAGGCGGGCGGCGAGGGCGGCGTCATCGCCATGGACGCGCGGGGCAACGTGGCCATGCCCTTCAACTCGCCGGGCATGTACCGCGGCTACATGGGCATGGACGGCGCGCCCCGCGTGGCCATCTTCAAGGACTGAGCGTCAAGTCCCGGCCCTGAATGAGGTCCACGTCCGCGGCGAAGCTGGCGAAGGCCGCGTACTGCTTGGGGTAGATGCGCGTGCGGGCAATGCGCAGCGACTCGTTGATGATGAGCACGCGCCCCTCCTGCCGCTCGGTGCGGCGGAAGGTGCCAAAAGGGCTCTCCACCTTCAGCTCCGGCTCCAGGTCCGTCACCTTCATGCCCTCGGGCAGGGTGACGTGCACCTCGGTGTCATTCACGTCGCTGTTCTCCAGCAGGATGGGCGTGGTGCGCGAGCTGAGCTGCACGTAGCGAGGCCCCAGCCGGGTGGGGAAGGCCAGCGGCGAGAGCACCATGCGCTTGTCGGCCTCCACGCGGGTGAAGCGCGGCACCTTGAACTCGTAGGTCAGGGTGAATGGCATGCCCACCTCCTGGACCTTGTCCAGCTTCACCCGGGTGAGGTCCGCGCCGCTGAAGTACCGCGACACCGCGTTCTGCAGGGCCTGCTGGCGGCTCTCGGCCGACAGGGCCTCGAAGGCATCCGAGAGGTTGGCGCCTTCGAAGCCCGAGTACACCTCCACGCCCTGGCCGGTGAGCGTGCCATCCGCCTTCACCTCCAGGTTGAGCCGCACCTGCTTGGCCGGAGGCTCCACCCAGGGCGGCGTCTTCAGCACCTCCAGGCCCCGGCCGGGCTCGGGCAGCACGTACGCGGTGTGCCCGCCCAGCGCGTTCTCCGGCAGCTGGCCGAACGGGCCGAAGCGCACGCCGGTGTCCACCCAGATCGTCTCATCCTCGGACAGCTGCACCCGGAGCACGGGGTAGGCCAGCAGCACGTCCGCGGCGAACAGGTACGGCGCCGGGTCCGAGGTGAAGGGCCGCATGACGGCGATGCGCGTCGTCATTCCCAGCGCCTCCAGGCCCGCCTTCATCATCATCAGCCGGCTGCCCCGGTCCTGCGGCATCGTCGAGATGGCCGACTGCGCCAGCCCCACGTCCCGGCCGGTGAAGCGCTTCATCACCTCCGCGTGCAGCGCCTGCACCGCCTCCAGCCCCTTCTTGCCCCGCGTGACGTTGCGGGCGAAGGAGCGGATCTCCGAGCTGCTCTTGGACTTGTCGTAATAGGTGTCCGAGTACACCCAGATCATCCGCTCGTTGCCCGTGGGCCCCGCGCCCACGATGACGAAGGGCAGAAACTCGTTGTTGGTCCACGGCACGTCCGGCTCGGGGATGTACGCCGGCACGTTGCGCAGCTCGTGGGTGAACACCTCCCACTCGCCCTTCACCACCGGCGGCGCGGGCGGCGCCATGTTGTGCGCGTCCACGCGCAGGCCGGTGCCCTTGGGCGCCACCACCGTGTACACCGCGCGCGCGTTGGGCATGTCGGTGACCTGGAAGTAGAAGGGCGAGGCGGTGAAGCCCGGCTGGCCGGGCGCCTTCGTCTGCTCCATCAGCAGGTACTCCACCTCCACGTAGTCGCCCACCTGCACGCCCGGCATGCTGATGGCCTCCTTGCCTTCGATGTCCTCCGGCTCCAGCGTGGTGGTGCCGTCCCGCTTCACGGTGCGCAGCGTCAGCACCTGGGCTCCGGCGGGAATGTTCACCTCGGCGATGTCCTGAATGCCGCCCTGCTCCACCGCCTTCTGAATGGTGTGGATGCGGTTGACCAGGTTGCCCCCGGGGAACACCTGCACGGCGCCGGCATCCAGCACGTACATGGCGGCGCTGTTCTCCTTGCCGCGCGAGGCCTCATAGGCCGCGATGGCCGCCTTCCCGTCGATGGCGTAGTCCTGCAGCAGCTCCTTGCCCGTCTTCGCCCGCTCCACGGTGCGGCGCAGGGACAAGTCGTTGCCATCGATGGTCAGCGCCTGCTCGCGCAGCGCCAGCGCCTCCTTGGCATCTCCGGCGTACTCGCGCACGTCCGCCAGGCGCTTGTAGAGGAACGCGGCGCGCGGCCACAGCTTCATCAGCTCGCGCAGCGTGGTGGCCGCCTCGTCATAGCGGCGCTGAGACGTGTACAGGCTGGCCAGCGTGGCCCCCAGGCTCACGTTGCCCGGATCCCGCGCCAGCAGCTCCTCGTACGCCTGGGCGGCCGCGGCCAGGTCTCCCCGCTGGCGCACGTGCTCGGCCACGCGGTTGCGCGCCCCGTGGCAGCCGGTAAAGCCAGAGACGATCTCATCCATCGCCGCGGTGGCATCGCGCCGGCGCGCCAGGGTGTAGCGCAGCGCCATCGCCTCGCACAGGCGGGGCTGGGCCTTCAGCGCCGCGGCCAGAGACTGCTCGGCCTGGGCGTCCACCTCCAGGGCCAGCTCGGTGCGCGCCTTGAGCACGTGGTACGGGAAGCTCGTGGGGCTCACGTGCTCCTGCACCTTCTTGAGCACCTCCATGGCCGTGGTGGACTGGCTGTCGGCCAGCGCCAGCTCGGCGCGCAGCAGGTGCGCGGCCACGTTGCTCGGGTCCTTCACCAGCAGCGTCTCCAGGTCCCTGGTGGCCCACCCCCGGGCCATCTTGGTGGGACGGGCCCGGTCCTGCGCGGACAGCTCCGCGTGCAGCCACAGAAACGCCGGAATCTCCAGCAGCTTCTCGTCTACCTGCTCGCGGCCGTCAGGGACCGGCTCCTTGCCCTGGCCCAGCAGGTAGTCGAACCCGAGCTCCGCCAGCAGCCGCAGGGCGCCATCATGGTCCCGGCCCATGCCGTCGCGGATGGCCAGGTATCTGGCCAGCATCAGGCCCGCCTCCTCCTCGAGCGCCTCGGCCAGGTGCCTGGCGCTGGGGAAGAACAGGGGCACCTGCTCGACGACGGGCACGCCGCCGGCCCACGAGGGCGCGGGCCCGGTGGCGGCGGTGAAGCGCACGTTGGACGGGCGCCCATCGGCGCGCGGCAGGCCAAAGGAGATGTTGCCCGTGGCCCCATCCTTGGTGAGCTTGATGATGAAGCGGTGCTTGCCGGCGGGCAGGCGCACGGCCTTGCCGGTGATGGTGGGCTCCAGCTGGGTGAAGGCCCGGCGCTCGATGAGCAGCGCCCCATTGACCCACACCTTGTGCGAGGACGATGAGACGGCGCGCGCCAGATACACGCCCGCCTCGGGCACCTCGGCGTCGAAGGCCAGCAGGTACATGTCCGCCTCGGACGGCTCGCCCTCCAGCCGGTGGCGCCCATCCAGGGACTGCAGGGTGCGCGGCGTGAGCGGGCCATAGGGGCCGGTGAGGGGGCCCGCCAGCGAGCCGGTCTGCTCGGGCGGGGTGAGCTCATCGAACGTGACGATGTGCAGGGGAGAGAAGGGCCCCACCAGCGTGGCCACATTGGAGGAGCCCAGCTCGCGTATCGTCTGCGCCTGGGCCTTGCTGTCCCCGCGCACCAGGAACACGCTCATCCTCGCGCCACGCAGCAACTGGGCCACCTCACCCGCGGCGCCCGCGTCCAGCGCCTTCTGCGAGCCCTGGAGAATGGCCTCATCCAACTCGGGCGACAGGCCCACCTGGTCCAAAGCGTAGCGGGCGGCCGCCACCGCCAGCGGGTGGTGGGGCGTGCGCTGCACCAGCTCCAGCGCGGCGGCCAGGGCCCGGTCCGTCGCGGCGGCCCGGCGCGCCAGCAGGTGCTGGCCCATCAGCGCATAGGGGTCCGCCGCATCCTTGGCGATGGCGGCATCGAAGCGGGAGCGTGCGCCCTCCGCGTCCCCGGACACCAGGTACGCATGGAAGCCGGCGAGCGCCAACGTGCGGGCCTCGCCACCGCCGCCCTGGGCGCGGGTGGCGGCCGTCTCGAGCACGTCAGTGGTGGAGGGGGAACGGCGAGGGCAGCCGGTGAGTCCGGCCACCAGGGCGAGCAGCGCCAATAAGCCACGGGAGGTGCGCATGAGGCCCGAAGGGATAATGCAATCCCCGGGGCCCTGCTACATCCACATGCATGGCGTGTCCGCCAGGGGCGCTACTTTGTACGCCTGCCCCCCTTCGGAGGCGGCGGCGCGGGCTTGCCCTGGGGCTTCCGGACGGGGGGAGGCGCGGGCTTCACGGCCTTTACGGGGACTGCGGCCGGCTTGGGCGTCAGCTCGGCCATGTGGGAGCCCGGCGCCTGGGCGGGGGCGCGCTTGATGGAGTAGCTGAAGCCCTCCACGCGGCAGGAGCCCTCGATGCAGCCCACGCCGGGCCGGGGCGCGGCGTCGCCGAAGTGCTTCTGCCACTCCTCGCCGATGACGAGCGGCTCGGCGATCTGCCGCCGGTCGCGGCCGGTGCCGACGAAGGCGCGCAGCACACCCTCGGCGCTCACCTCCATCTCCAGGTGAGTAGTGCCCGGGGGAGAGGCCTGGCCCAGCATGGTGCCGCGGCGCTCGCCCAGGGCCCACTCCAGCGCCAGCGGCGCGCCGGCCCCGTCCTGAATGAGGGCCACATAGCGCCCCGTCGAGCCCACGAGCATCAGCGCCACCTGCGGGTCCGGCTGCGGCCCGTCGATCAGAGTGCGCACGCGCATGGCGGGAGTGAGCGGCGGCACATGGGCCAGCACGTCCGCCTTGAGCAGGGCGATGTCCCCGCCCAGCTCCACCACGTCCACCACGGCGCGCCCCTTGCGAGACTGGCTCTCCACGGGGGGGAACACCACGGCCTGGCCCTCGACGCTCACGGGCCGGCCGGACACCAGCGCGGACAGCGGGTCGGGCCCTCCGGCCTCCAGCTCCACCCGGCGATCGGGCCCCTTGGCCAGGCGCCCCGGGAAGGTGCGCACCGCCTCCGGGCCCAGGTCTCCGCTGAGCGCGGCGCCGGGCATGGCCGGGGCCTGCTGCTCGGCGCTGCGCCGCCAGGCCACCGCCAGCACCGCCACCGCGGCCAGCACCAGCAGCGTGGCGGCGGTGCGCAGAGTGAAGCGCACCACGCGCCCCACGCCCAGCTTGAAGCGCTGGAAGCGGGTGATGGGCTTGGGCGCCTGAGACGAGACGCCAGGCACCAGCGGCTCCAACTCCGCCACCAGCGCGGCCACCGTGGGGTAGCGCTCGTCGGGGTCCGGCTTCAGGCACCGCCCGACGATGGCATCCAGCCGAGGATCAATGTCCGGCTTGCTCTTGGAGGGCGGATCGAACGTGCCCAGCGGCACCTCGCCCACCAGCAGCTCATAGAGGATGACGCCCAGCGAGAAGATGTCCGCGCGCCCGTCCGCGTTCTTGGCGTCCACGCGCTGCTCGGGCGCCATGTACGACAGCGTGCCCATGGACACATGGGTGTTGGTGAGGGCGAAGCGCGCGCTGTTGTCGTCCAGGAACGAGGCCAGTCCGAAGTCGGTGACTTTGGCGATCAGGCCCGCCTGCTTGTCGAAGAGGATGTTCTCCGGCTTCAGGTCCCGGTGAATCACTCCGCGGCGGTGCGCGTAGTCCACCGCGCGGCAGATCTCCAACATCATCTTCAGGCCATCCTGCGCAGACAGCAGGGGCGCGCGCATCTGCTCGCGCATGGAAGGCCCGTCGACGAACTCCATCACCAGGTAATAGGTGTCCGCCGCCTTCCCCTTGTCCACGATGGACACGATGTTGGGGTGCGACAGGGTGGCCAGGGCGGCGGCTTCCTTCTGGAAGCGCGCGACGAAGGACGGATCCTTGGCCAGCTCGGGGTTGAGCAGCTTCACCGCCACGGTGCGGTTGAGCGACAGCTGCGTGGCGCGGTGCACCTCGCCCATTCCGCCCACGCCCACGCGATTCTCGAGGCGGTAGCCTTCAATGGCGTCGGCGAGGCGGGGGCGGCTGATAGCGGTGGTGTCGAGAGATGCCATGGACGGAGGAAAAAGGAGCCGCAGGCTATCAGACCTCGGGTGCTTGCGGACCCCCGGGGTGGCGCTCGCTTGCTTCCTCGGTGCCTACACAGGGGCTTAGCGGGTGCCGCTGAGCATCATCATCTCGGCCAGCTGGGTGCGCGTCTGCGACAGGTTGGAGCGCATCTGGCGGTGACGCAGGGCGGTGCCCAGGCCGCCAGCCAGGGACTTGAGCACGGTGATCTCCAGCGGGCCCCAGGCGCGGGTGCGCTGGCAATCATCGAAGCCGACGAAGCCCCACATGTCCTTGCCCACCTTAATGGGGGCCAGGGCGATCGACTGGGTCTTGTGCTCCATCATCAGCAGGCGCAGGCGGGGGGGCGCGTCGATGAGGGTGGTGGACACCGTCTGGCCCTGGGCCAGCAGGTCGTGCCACAGCGGGGCCAGCTCGCGCAGGGAGATCTGCTTGAGGGTGGCCGAGTCCTGCACGGACTTCACCCCGGCGGAGTTCCACCCGTAGCGGGCATCGGCGAACAGGCGGCCGCGCACCGGGAACGGCTGGTTCTCGTACACGTTGACCCGGTCCACACCCACCATGGCGCCCACCTGGGCCAGCCCGGCGCTGACGTGGTGAGGGGCGAAGCCCGTCTCCATCAGCTGCTTGGTGACTTCGGCAATCTTCGCGAAGGCTTCGATCATCGCTGGCTCCGGGGGAGAGCAGGGGGGGCGGCGGGTAATCCGGGAAACATCCGTAATCGGCAAGAACAGAATAAACCCGTTTTCGCTCTTCCTGTCAAATCCTGTTTTCGCTGTAATGCGAGTGGGCGGATGTCGGATGCAGGAGTGACTTCTCGGATCCGGGCGGTTTCAAGAAGATGGGCGGGTGAAGCTCATTGCCCTGGCCGCGCGCAACCTGACGCGCAACCGCCGCCGCACGGCGATCGCGCTGGTGGCGCTGGTGGTGGGGGTGGGGGCGCTGGTGGTGCTGCGCGGGCTGGTGAACGGGCAGCAGCGGATCATCCTGGAGAACATCGTCTATGGGCAGCTGGGCGCGGTGCAGGTGCACCGTGCGGGGTACCTGGCGCAGGTGCAGGGCTCGCCGCTGTCGCTGGACATGGAGGACACGCCGGCGCTGCGCGAGCGCCTGGCCCGGGTGGCGGGAGTGACGCGGGTGTCGCCGCGGCTGGCGTTCGGAGGAATGCTGTCCATGCCGGAGCCGGAGGGGGCCGCGGAGGACAGCGAGCCGCGCACGGCGTTCCTGCAACTGCTGGCGTTTGATCCGGCGCTGGAGCCGGCCGTGACGCCCAAGCGCATGGTGTGGCTGGGGCAGGGGGCGTTCCTGTCGGCAGTGGACGCGCCGGAGCTGATGCTCAACGCGGACCTGGCGCGCGGGCTGGGGGCGCGGGTGATGGACGCGAACGCGCCGCCGCCGCCGGAGCAATGGCCGGCGCTGCTGGCGGCGGACCGGGATGGAGCGCTGAACGGAGAGGGACTGCGGCTGGCGGGGCTGCTGGTGTCGGCGACGCCGGGAGACCGGCGGGTGGGCTACCTGCCGCTGGGCGCGGCGCAGCGGGTGCTGCGGATGGAGGGGCGGGTGACGGAGTACGCGCTGGCGGTGGAGCCGCTGGCGCAGGCGCGCAAGGTGCGGGACGCGCTGAGAGCGGAGCTGGGCGCGGGCTACGAGGTGCACACCTGGGAGGAGGTGTTCCCGTTCATCGCGCAGATCCTCGGGCAGCAGGACTTCCTGTTCGGGATTCTGAGCACGGTGTTCATGGCGGCGGTGCTGCTGAGCATCGTGAACGTGATGTTGATGAGCGTGCTGGAGCGGGTGAGGGAGATCGGCACGATGTTGGCGGTGGGGATGCGGCGGCGGCACATCGTGGTGCTCTTCCTGGTGGAGGGAGGAGTGCTGGGGCTGGTGGGAGGGGTGCTGGGAGCGCTGGTGGGTGGGGCGGTGACGCTCTACCTGCACCACCGGGGCATCCTGCTGCCGTCGCCGGGAGCGAACGTGGACAGCATCATCCGGCCGAGCGTCACGGTGGGGTACATGGCATACGCGGTGGGGCTGGCGGCGGGAGGCGCGGCGGTGGCCTCGCTGTACCCGGCGTGGAGGGCGTCGAAGCTGCGGCCGGTGGAGGCGCTGGCGAGCACATGAGCACCTTTCCGCGGCTGGCGGTGCGCAACGTGGCGCGGAACCGGCGCCGCAGCCTGATTACGCTGGCGGCGGTGCTGCTGGGAGTGACGGCGGTGCTGGTGTCGCGAGGCCTCACGGACGGCTTCATGCGGCTGATGGTGGACGACGTCGTCAAAGGCCGCACGGGAGCGCTGCAGGTGCACGCGGTGGGGTACATGAGCAGCGTGGACGCGCTGCCGCTCGAGCCGAGCCTGGCCTACGACGAAGCGCTGCTGCGCAGAGTACGGGCGGTGCCAGGAGTGACGGGAGTCTCGGGGCGGCTGGTGTTCTCGGGGCTGGTGAGCAACGGGCTGTCCCAGACGACGTTCATCGGGCGAGGGCTGGACGTGGCGCACGAGCGAGAGGCGGTGCCGCGCTTCGGCTTCGAGGTGCGAGAGGGAGGCCGGGTGCTGGCGGCGGAGGACTACGCGCACGCGCTGTTGGGCAGCGAGCTGGGGCGCTCATTTCAGACGCAGCCCAAGGGGCGGGTGACGTTGGCGGCCTCGAGCCCGAAGGGGCGGGCCAACTCCCTGGACGTGGTGGTGGAGGGGCTGAGCGAGTCGAGCCTGCCGTTCGAGAACAAGCGGGTGGTGACGGTGCCGCTGAAGCTGGCGCAGGACCTGCTGGGGATGCAGGGGCGGGTGACGGAGCTGGCGGTAGCGGTGGATGACCTGGGAGAGCTGGAGAGCGTGGCGGAGGAGCTCCGGGCGGCGCTGGGGCCGGGCTACGAGGTGCACACGTGGCAGGAGTTGCAGCCCTTCGTGCGAGACATCATCCGCCGGCAGCAGTTCGTGCTGGCGCTCATCTCGTCCATCCTGTTCGTCATCATCCTGACGGGCATCATCAACACGATGCTGATGAGCGTGTTCGAGCGGGTGCGGGAGGTGGGCACCATGCTGGCGGTGGGAGTGAGGCGGCTGCAGGTGCTGAGGCTGTTCCTGCTGGAAGCGGTGGTGCTGGGAGTAGCAGGAGGCGTGGGAGGCGTGCTGCTGGGAGCGCTCATCGTGGCGGTGCTGGGAGCACGAGGAATTCCGATCGAGAACATCGGCACGGGTGGGCCGCTGATGCTGAGGCCGGAGCTGGACCTGCCCTTTGCGGCAATGGCCTTCTGCGTGGCGGTGGTGGGAGCCATCATCGCGGCGGTGTGGCCGGCGTGGAGAGCCAGCCGGCTGAACCCGGTGGACGCGCTGCGGTCGAACTGACTGTCTTTGGAAAGGAACGCAGGATGAAAGCCTTGATGCTCGGGGTGTTGACGCTGCTGGTGTCCCTGCCGGCGCAGGCGGCGGATCCGACACCGGAGGAACTGCTGCGTCGTTATGACGAGGCCATGGGGCCGCGAACCTTCGAGGCCGAGTCAGTGATGACGGCCTGGCGAGAGGACGGCAGCAGCCGCTCGTACGAGATGCGGATGCTGAAGGGGGAGGACGACAAGTCACGGGTGTGGTTCAAGAACCCGGCGAGCGTGAAGGGGCAGGAGATTCTCCGGGTAGGGGAAAACCTCTGGGTGTACCTGCCGAACCTGAAGCGAGCGACGCGGGTGGCGAACCGGGACAACTTCCAGGGCGGAGACTTCAACAACGCGGACATCCTGCGGGTGAGCTACTCGAAGGACTACACGGGGAAGCTGGTGCCCTCGGACGTGCCAGACACGTGGCTATTGGAGCTGAAGGCGAAGTCGCCGGAGACGGCGTACGACGCGATCAAGCTGTGGCTGCGCAAGCCGGACGGGCTGCCAGTGAAGGGGCAGTACTTCGGAACGAGTGGGCAGATGCTGCGCAGCGCCGAGTTCAGCGACTACGCCGAGTTCGAGAAGGGCTACACGCGGCCAGCGAAGGTGGTGATGCGCAACGAGCTGGTGAAGAACCGCCGCTCGGAGCTGGTGGTGAAGACGCTCAAGCGCGGGGTGGAAGCGCCGCCGCAGCGCTTCACCCAGTCCGACCTGGGGCGCTGACGAACATGCCCGAAGGTAGCCTGTTCAATGAACACTCAAAGTCGGTTGAGAACGCGCACCGTAGTGCTCCTTCAATCTGCTCTTCTGGTCAGCTTCTTATGTAACTCGTGGCTGAGCGCTGCGGAGGCGCTTGGTGATGATGGAGTGCAGGTTGCGGGCCGTCCTCGAAAGCCCCCCACCTCTCCCAAAGCAGCGCAATCGGCCAAGCCACAACCCTCGGAGCAGAGCCCTGCTCAGGAGAAGGCAAAGCCCTCACAGCCAGGCCTACCAACCGGCTTCAAGAGCAACCGTGAATTCGGCGAATTTTTGAAGTGGCCCACGCCGCAGAATCCAGAAGGTGGCCCAATGCCTTCGGCGGAACAATTGAAGCAACGAGGAATTACCCGGCAGGACATTCAGCGCTGGCAGGAGTTCTATGAGGAAGTGGGCAGACACAACTCCGGCAATCCTTCAGCGGATCCGCGTATCGAATATCTTGAGAAATTGAAGAAGCTCCTTAATTGAGGCTGGGAGGGCCATGAACCTCAAATTCACTACTCGCATTACCAACAGCCACAACTCAGCCGTGAAACTGTTCATTGAGCCATGGGGGGAGCTTTACCAACTTCAGGCAGGAGCATCCGTCGACATCCTGGTCGAAGGCCCGGGACGTGGCGACACCACGCAGTCCACGGATGCGGGCCTACTCGAAGTAGAGTACTCCGTGGACCAGATAACCGTCTGGGGATGGTCCGGGTCAAAGCTTGAGGTTGTCGGCGCAAGTGTGAAGCCATGATCCATGGCCTACTCCTCAGCGCGAGTGGGACCCCTGGGGGAGGCGGCAGGAATCGAACCCGCCGCTTGAAACTTCTGATGAGACTTAAACTCTACGGTGAGAGGCTCGCCCAGTACCGAGGTGGGTTGATTGCACTCTCACTCTTGATGTCGCTGACCGCTGTTCTGGTCGTTTTCAGAGAGCGCATGACACGGCTTTCGACTAGCTCGGGGATACTTTTACCAGCCCCTGCAAGTCCAGATGGTGGAGGCCCCACTAGGGGGGACACCTCGGGTGGGAAGGACGAACCTGCGGTCTTTGAAAATCGCCTGCATCAGACAGGCGGTGACATGGACACCAGGAATCAATTCGCCGCAACGGTCATGATTGCAACGGAGGATCCATCGGGGAAAGCGCGGGCTCCTCGATGCAGTGGTGTCCTCCTGAATTCGCGAATCGTCCTGACCGCAGCCCATTGTGTCTGTCGGCCGCGTCAGGCACTCGAGGACCTCAGGCAGTTGCTCGTGGACGCTTCAGAGTGCGCACAACGCGCGTTCGCGACGACCGTGATTTATGGAGCGGTGCTGGACGAAGATTTCAAGGAAGACACGACGGCGATGGAGTTCCAGGCATACGAAGGTACCGTTCGGGTGCACCCTGAGTTCGAGCTGCGCACCGATCTTCAGGGCAACCAGGTTTCAAGCCGGGCGGACCTTGCTCTCATCGTCCTCAATAACCAAGTGACGGAGCAGGTGGAATCGATCCTCCTGCCGGATCGAGAGGTTCATGCGGGCGAGAGCCTCATCATGACGGGTTACTCTCAGGATGACCCCCGGCTCTCAGGTGGAACTTATGGCGTCCGCTATGTTCGAAGGCATAAGGCCCTTGGGACGTCTGCTCCCGAGGCAGGAAGGGTGCTGTATGACCGGCCGAGTCCTTTCGTGGCCCTTGGATACGCAGGGGGGCCATGTCTTCGAAAAGACGTGAAGGGGCAGTGGCTCGCAGGGATCTCGACCAGGGACTCCGAGGAAGAACTCTCCTGCACGAGTGTGTACGTCTTCCTGGGCTGGGTACGCGCTGAAGTCATGAAGGCGGAGTCTCCAGCCCCCGGCTTACAGGAGTGAATCGGTATGCCAGGCCGCCTATCCGTGGTGTTCGCTGTGGTGCTGTCTCTTGCGGTACTCCCTGTCGGGTGCGCGTCAGGTGATCGCTCTCGAAGAGGCAAGGGAACTCTTGCCGCTCCTGGCGCAGCGACGCTCCGCTCTGGGAGCCGAGACATGCATGCGATTGGTGCCGGAAGAGAGGATTACGACAATAGGTATCAGACAACCGTCAAGGTGCTCAGCGCGAGTGGCACCTGCAGTGGCATATTGATCGCGCCCAGACTGGTGCTGACTGCCGCGCACTGCTTCTGCAAGATCACGGAGAAGCCTCTTGATCGTTCGCGCTGTCAGAAAGAAGCGACGGTGGTGCGAGTCTTCTATTTCTATGATCAGGTTAAAAAGAAATGGAAGGGAGATCCGGACTCAACCAAGGGGCGCGTCATCGTCCACGATGATTACGCGTCTCAATACACTCCTGGAACCTTCTATATCGAGGATGGCAAGAAGATCCCGGACCTGGCGGTTGTTCGCCTGGATCGAGCACTCAGCGCCGGTAGTCCTCCCAGATCTTCAGAAGACGAGGAGGAGGAGCTGAAGAGCGAGGAGGAATTGCAGGTGGACGTCAAACTCGGCAGGGCCGACGTCTCGCTTGACCAGGAAGTTGTCGTGGTGGGCTATGGCGCCACCGCGGCCAGAGGCAAGGACGTAGGAACGCGCCGATTTGGCGGCAACGTCGTGGCCAACCTTCGCCTGGTAAAGAAGGGTGACAACAAGAAGAGGGAGATTCGGCTCATCTTCCCGGGAGCAAAGGCTTTTGAGGGGGACAGCGGTGGCCCCTGCCTGATCGAGGATGAAAACGGCCGGTGGCTCGTGGGCATCGTCGGAGGGTACGGAGAGGGTGAAACAGGGGGGACCGAGTCATGGTTCACGAGCACCTTCGGCTACCGGGATTGGATCGAAGCGCAGGTTGCGGAGGCCGCCAGGCTCGCGACTGACTGAACCCATGAGGTAGGGTAGGGCGCGAGGGCGGAGGTGTCCGCCCCCGCGCCGGAGCGCACTCATGAGGACGAAGCGGCCCCTGCAGACGATCGATCCACTCTGCCTGCCGGTGGGGCTGAGGTTAGGGCCGTGGCGGGTGAAGAGCTGGAGAGGCCGGGGCGCGTACGGCTCGCTGTACTGCGTGGAGCGCGAGGGCCGCGAGGCGGACGGCGAGTTCGCGCTCAAGCTGGCCATGTCCCCAGGCGACAAGCGCTTCGCACGGGAGGCCGAGCTGCTCTCGCGCATCTCCAGCCCTCACGTGCCGCGCTTCCAGGAGCAGGGCGCCTGGGAGCACCCGGACGGAGTGTTTCCCTATGTGGTGATGGAGTGGGTGGAAGGCGAGCCGCTGTACGAGTGGGCGAGGCGGCGCAACCCCACCTCGCGCCAGGTGCTGAGCTTGCTGGCCCAGGTGGCCCGGGCGCTGGAGGCCACCCATGGCGCCGGCGGCCTGCACCGGGACGTGAAGGGCTCCAACGTGCTCATGCGGCCCGGGGATGGGCAGGTCTTCCTCACGGACTTCGGAGCGGGGTACTACCGAGGCGCGGCCACGCTGACCTCGCAGCTGCTGCCACCGGGCACTCCGAACTACCGCAGCCCGGAGGCGTGGGCCTTCGTGAATGCCTTCCTGCGCCACCCCTCGGCGCACTACCCGGCCAGCACCTGTGATGACCTCTTCGCCCTGGGAGTGATGGCCTACCGGCTGGTGACGGACGAATACACACCGCTCACCCAGCCCGGAGAGAAAGGCGCGGAGGCATGGCGACAGGGTGGGCCCGGAGCCCGGCCTCCGCGCGAACTCAACCCGCGGGTGAGCCTGGGGCTGGAAGCCCTCATCCTGAGACTGCTGTCCATCGCCCCGGTGGATCGCTTCGGCGGTAAGACGCAGCAACTCGTCGAGGCGCTGGACTCCGCCGCCCGAAGCGAGGGGCCCGAAGCGGATGTACCGCTCTTCCTCTGGTGCGACGAGCCCCGCCTCCGGTTCCGCACTCCCGGAGGTGCACGGCTCGCCGCCGAGCAGGACGCCGCCGCCCGAGACGAACACGCGCTGAGCGAGCTGAAGGCGCGGACTCAGGCCGGAACCGACCGTGAGCCGGCTCCGTCAGTGCCCTTCACACCCATGCGCAAAGCGGCGGCGGCAGGGGCGCTCCTGGGGCTGCTGGCGGCCGGGCTCATCGTGGCGGGGCTGCACCGAAGGCAGGAGATGGCTCGGTCCGCCTCCGCGAGAGACTCCCATGATGCAGCCAGCGTGGCCGTAGGTGACAGCGCCACGCCGGTTCTGGAGCCTGCACCCCTGCTCACGGATGACAGGAAACCAGCGGTGGGGATGCCCATGCCCGACAAGCCACTCCCCAACCAGCGCAAGCCTCCGTGCACCAAGAATGGGGAGATCGAGGTCCGTGGTGGGTGCTGGTACCGGATAGCGGATGCCAAGCCGCCATGCGATGAGGACACATACGAATGGAAGGGGCTGTGTTACCTGCCCTCGAAGTCCTCCGGGCGCCCGTCCACGGCAATCCCACCCTGATCATTTTGCTAGGAGAACGTGTGCGCCTGCCCCCGCAGTGGGGGCAGGCGGGCGCTGGCCCCCGTGACGGAACCGGCCTGCGTTGACAATCCAGCACCGCTGCTCTTTCCCAATGCCTTCTTGTCTCCGCCCAAGAGAATCGGGGCATGAATCGCAGCATGCGCGTGCTCCGGGAAGTGGGGATGGTGTTAGCGGTGAGCCTGGTGTTGGGCTCCTCTGCCTGGGCGCAGTCCTCCAGCAGCGCGCTCACCGGCCGGGTGAGCGACTCGCAGACCCGGCAGCCGCTGGCGGATGTGGTGGTCACCGCGACCTCGCCCCAACTGCAGGGCGAGCAGACCGTGCTCACCGATGCCCAGGGAGACTACCGGCTGCCTCAGCTGCCTCCCGGGCTGTACACCCTGCGCTTCGAGGCGGACGGCTTTCAGCCCTTTGCCCGCCCGGACATCGCCCTGCGGCTGAATCAGACCCTCCGCGTGGAGGTGGAGCTGCTGCCTGGCACCCTCACGGAGGTGATCGAAGTCACCGCCGCTCCGCCCCTCATCGACGTGGGCTCCACCACCACGGGCGTGAACGTGGATCCGGAGTTCATCCGCCGCATCGCGCTCAACCGCCCCGGAGGCAGGGCCGGCGCGGTCCGCTCCTTCGAGAGCCTCGCGGAGCTGGCTCCGGGCGCCCAGAACGACCAGTACGGCGTGTCGCTCCACGGCGCCACCTCGCCCGAGAACGGCTACGTCATCGACGGCCTGTCCACCAACGATCCCGCGGTCGGCATCAACGCCACCCCGCTGAGCGTGGAGTTCGTCCAGGACGTGAACGTCATCACCGGCGGCTATCTGCCCGAGTTCGGCCGCTCCACGGGCGGCATCCTCAGCACGGTGACGCGCTCGGGCTCCAATGAGTTCCACGGCTCGGTCTTTGGCACCTGGGCGCCGGGGAGCCTGGAGGCCGGCGGCACGCCCATTCTGAACGAGGGCTCGGTCATCAGCGCCACCAACCAGCTGAGGAACCTGGGTGACTTCGGCGCCACCCTGGGTGGCCCCATCATCCGGGACAGGCTCTGGTTCTTCGCCGGAGTCACTCCCTCCTTCACCCGGTACGAGACCCTCCGGGGCGTCAACGCCTTCCAGCTGGACGAGGCCGGGCAGATCCTCCGGGACGCGCAGGGGCGCGCCCAGGTCACCCCGATCCCCGGGGCCTCGCGCTCCTACTTCGCCGACGCGAGCAGCATTCAGTACCTGGGCAAGCTGACCTATCTCTTCAACCCGGACCACCAGGTGTCGGTGTCCCTGCTGGGGACGCCCTCCCGCACGGGCGGGCTGGGCAAGCTGTCCATCGATCCGCGCAGCGGTGGCCTGCCGTCCTCCCGCGATGTCACCGCGCACCCGAGCGCCATCGGGCTCACGCAGAGCCAGGCCGGCACCACCCAGCTGGCGATGAAGTACACGGGGGCGTTCCTGGACAAGGCGCTGCTCTTCGATGTCAACGCGGGCTACTTCCACCAGCGGGCCACCACGCTGCCAGCCGATGGCAGCGAGCTGGGAGACGTGGAGGGGGAAGGGCTGGCGGGCCTCGCCCGGGCAACCTATGTCGAGCCGCGCTCCCTGCTCCTGTTCGAGAGCCCGGGCGAGGCCGCCTCGTTCTGCCAATGGACGGGAACGGCGGAGAACCCTGCGGATCCCTGCTCCGTGAGCAACTATGACGTGGGGGGAGCGGACCTGCTGCGCGACGGCCAGCTGCAGCGCTACCAGGTCAACGCCCGGGCGACCTACCTGCTCAAGGCCGCGGGCACGCACATCCTCAAGGCGGGCCTCGACACCGAGCTGCTCTCGTACCAGCAGGTCAAAGGGTACGGAGGGGGCGTCCACTTCTACACGGCGAACCTCTTTGGCCTCATTGATCCGCGCACCGGGCAGATCATCGGCTCCGAGGGCTACACGGGCGACGTGTACGGCTGGGCGGAGGCGCGCCGTTATGGGTACCAGACCGCGCCGGACACCGCCGTTCCAGAGGCCGTGCAGGAGGGGAAGACCCGGAGCACCACCGTGGGCGGGTTCATTCAGGACAGCTGGACCGTCGACGAGCGGCTGACGTTGAACCTCGGGGTGCGCTACGACGTTCAGGCCCTGTATGGCGGGCAGGGGCAGCTGGCCCTCATTCTGGGCAACCAGCTCTCGCCTCGGGTGGGAGCCGTGCTGGATCCTCTGGGCAACGGCCGGATGAAGCTCTTCGCCCACTTTGCCCGTTACTACGAGCAGGTTCCGCTCAACGCGATGGACCGTTACTTCCCGCCCGAGCGCAACTACTTCGTGTCCCGCGTCGCCGGAAGGGAAGGCGCCGGTGGGTGCGATCCCTCCACTCGCCAGAGCCAGCGGAGCACCTGCTCGGGTACTCAATTCATCGCGGGGCAGGGCGAGGACAGCCCCAACCCCAGCCGGCTCTTCAGCGGCGGCAAGGTGGAGAACGAGCCGGTGGACCCGGACATCCGGCCACAGGCCTCGGACGAGTACGTGCTGGGTGGCGAGACCGAGCTGTTCGCGCGCACCCGGCTCGGGGCGACGTACACCCGGCGCACCATGAGCTCGGTCATCGAGGACATGAGCCGGGATGGGGGCAACACGTACTTCCTGGGCAACCCGAACGAGGGCTTCGCGCAGGACTTTCCCCGGGCGGTGCGCAACTACGACGCGTTCACCCTGTACCTGGTCCGCGCGTTCTCCGGCGACTGGCTGGCGCAGGCCAGCTACACCTGGTCCCGGCTGTACGGAAACTACCCGGGCCTGTTCCGCCCGGAGACCCAGCAACTCGATCCGAACACGCTCTCGGACTTCGATCTGATCGACCTGTTGGACAACCGTACCGGCCTGCTGCCCTTTGACCGGACGCACGCCGTGAAGGTGTTCGCCGCCAGGGAGTTCCGTTTCACCGGCGCGCTGAGCGCCAACCTCGGGCTGTCCTACCGGGGCAACTCGGGCACGCCGATCAGCTACCTCGGCGCTCACCCGTACTACCTGCAGGACGAGTCCTTCGTGCTGCCCCGGGGCGCGGCGGGCCGCACGCCCTGGGTCAACGCCGTGGACTCCAACGTGGGGCTGAACTACCGCCTCGCCGGAGAGAGCGTCCTGTCCGTCACCCTGGAGGTGTTCAACCTCTTCAACTTCCAGACGGCGACCCGGGTGGATCAGTCGTACACGTTCGCGTCCGTCTACCCGCTGAAGGGGGGACAGCCCCGTGACTTGCCTGAGCGGGTGCGGATCAACACGGGCTCGCCTACCGCGGATACGGCGTCACCGGTGTACCTGACGCCGGACCAGGTCAACCCGAACTTCGGGAAGCCGACGCAGTACCAGGCGCCGCGACAGTTCCGCCTCGGTGCCCGTTACACCTTCTAGACCCGGTCGCCCTTCCAGGAAGAGACGCACGTCATGAGCAAGCAGGGGGTTGGAGCAGTAGCAGTGGGGTGGGGCCTGGCCGCGCTTCTCAGCGGCTGCCAGTTCGAGCAGCCGCAGGCAGGTTGCCAGGTGCAGGATGCGACCTTCAGGCCCTGGTATGCGAAGTATGAGCTCAAGGAGGGCCAGACCCTTGCCCCCGCGTGCGAGGGCGTCCTCCTGAGAGGAGAGCCGCTGGGGGTCTTCAAGTTCACCGATCCGAAGCAGCCGGGCTCCGCCATTCTGACCCTGCGGCCCCAGGGGCTTTATGGGCGCGCGGCCCGCGACCCGGGGCAGGAGCCCAACGCGCAGACCGCGCTGGCAACGCTGGCGGACGAGCCGGAGGAGGACAACTTCTGCACCACCGGGGACTGGGCTCAAGCCTCCGTGGATGCGGAGGCGGGGAGCTTCGTGCCCGCGGGGGCGCCGCAGCCCCAGGAGGAGCCAGCGACCCGCATCACCTACCAATATGCTCAGGTAAGGGTGTACTCGGCCCCAGATGCTCCCGGCACCCAGCTCACGGGCGAGCTGACTTACACCCGCGATGGCTGTTCCGTGCAGTACACGCTCCAGGCGATCTGGCCCGCGGTGCCGTGTAACCCCGCCTCCCAGAGCCCGTCAGAGAAGTGCGGCCAGGGCTCTGGCATCAACCCTCAGCTGGCGGTCGCCTGCGACACGAGCGTGCAAATCACCCCCGACTATCCCGGGGTGTGCGTGGCTCAGAAGCCCATCCCCTCCTTCAAGTAGGCGGAGGGGCAGCGCTGTCTCAACCCGTCGGCTTCTGGGCCCGCTTCGCCTGAGCCATCTCCGGGTAGTTCTCGAGCAGGTGCCGGGAGGCCTCGTCGATGAAGAAGTTGGTGAAGATGGCTCGCGAGACGATGCGGTATCCCTGGGCGGTCAGGAACCGGTAGATGGCGGACTCCGCCGGAGCGTCCATCCGGAACGCGAGATCCTCGATGGCCACCACCAGGGGCCGGTACTTGGACCAGTCGTTCGACTCGATCACCTCCAGGTCGACTGCCTCCACGTCCACGTTGAGGAAGTGCACGGTCTGGCCCGCTGGGACGTAGCGCTCGAACACGGTGCGCAGCGGCAGGCACTGCACCTCCAGCTCGCGGGAGATTTGCACGCTCTGCTTTTCGGAGATGAGGTGCGCGAAGTCCTGGGAGAGCGTGTTGCTGCTGGCCCAGTCGTTGAAGACGAAGTACTTCGCCAGCCGCTCCTCGCCGGCGATGGCGATCTGCAGGTTCACGTCACCCGGCCGCTCCTGCCGGTGCAGGCCGATCATGTAGGGGTTGCAGTCGATGTTGATGCCCCTCCATCCCCGATCAAAGAGGAGCTTGGTGTTCGAGGCGACGCTGGGGTGGTAGGCCCCCACATCGATGTAGAACCCATCCCGCTTGTCCTCGAAGAGCCAGCCGACGATCTGGTCCTCTCCCCAGTGGGCGAAGGCGGGGTGCTGTCCTTCCGGCGGCACCGGCCGGCCCTTGAGCTCCTGCGCCAGCTGAGCGCTCTCCTGCGAAAGCCGGGAGATCGCCAGCTTGCTCGCGGACAGCTCCTCGGCCAGGCGTTTGAGCTCCTGGCTCTGCCGCCCCAGCTCCTGGGTCCGCAGCCCCAGCTCCTGGGTCCGCAGCCCCAGCTGCTGGGACAGCCGGGTGGAGTCTGCGGCCTGAGCCTCCAGGGCCTGTGAGAGCTGAGCGATCTGCACGTCGCGCTTTTCGACCTCCCGAGCCAGCTCGTCCCGTTGGTCGATGATGCGCCGGAGGATCGGCGCACGTTTCAGGACGTTCTTCGCCCGTCGGAGAACGGAAAGTCTGAGTGAGGGCACGCTGGACTCCTTGGAGCAGAGACGGGCAGCAAGCAGGCGACGCTTGCGCGTGGAGCAGCATACCGGGCTTCAGCCCTGGCGTGCCTCGTAACGCCGCAGCTCCTCGGGCGTGCCGAAGGAGGCGAAGGACTCCACGCGCGCCGCCTTCACCTGGCCCCCTTCGGCCAGCAGGAGGTTATAGAGCAGCGACAGGTAGTACTCCTTCATCTCCGAGGAGAGGTTGCGCGCCATGAGCGCCTTGGCCACCCGTAAGAAGTGCTGCTCGGTCGCGAAGTAGTAGGCCCCGGTGATGGCCGAATCGGAGATGACCTGCTTCTCCGCCGTGCGCACCACCCGCCCGCCCTCGAGCTGGGCGTAGCTGTAGCGCGCGTCCTTCGCCTCGAAGGTGAGCAGCCCGCCGCTCAGCGGATCTTTGTCCTCCAACGACGCACGCACCAGGTCCCGGTACGTCAGGCTGCGGAACCACAAGTCACAGTCCATCACCAGCAGGCCGCGCGAGCCCTCCATGAGGTGCTCGGCCGCCAGGCACGTCTCCACCGCGCCACGCGTCATGTTCTCCAGCAGCACCACGCGGCAGGATGGCAGGTGCTTCTGCAGCAGGGTGCCCAGCTGGAACTCTGTCTCGTGCTGGCGCCGCAGCACGACGGTGAAGACGCGCTCCATGTCCCATCCATCCAGGCTGGAGAGCGCCTTGAGGAACATGGGCATCCCGTCCACGGGGATGAGCGGCTTGGGGGTGGTGAAACCGGCCTCGCTGAAGCGCGAGCCCAGGCCGGCCATGGGCATCAGCACATGCAGGGGGCGGAGGGGCATGGCACTCACTCGTATTGCGCGTTGAACTCGTGGAACAGCTTCACGGCCGTGGCGTAGAAGGCCGGCAGCGTGGCGGGGTTGATGCGCGCCCGGTAGGTGAGCATCCGGCAGTAGTGCACGGCCTCGTGGAAGAGCACCGTGCGCAGCGTCTCCGGCGGCAGCCGCTCGCTCAGCGCCCGCTGCAGGTGGGTGAACAGCTCCGAGTAGCGCGAGGACATGATCTCCTCGAACTGGAGCGCGTTGCCCTCGACCCGCGCGGTGGACAGCTGGCAGAGGAACTCGTAGCCCGAGTGCAGCGACTGGTAGAGCTTGCCCAGGTCCACCACGGGATCAGAGAGGGTGTTCTCGTTGTTCGGGTCCAGCACCAGGAAGTGGTCGTCCTGGCGCGACACGATGATGTTGTCCACGGTGAGGTCTCCGTGGATGGGCGTATGGTAGACGGTGGACAGCTCCTGCAGCGCCCGCGCGTTGCGGCGCAGCCGCTCCACGCTCACGTGCAGGTTGTCATAGGGGCGGCCGTTGATGACCAGCGTGTCCAGCTCCACCAGCGAGGCCAGCTGCAGGTTGAGGGCGGCCGCGTCGCGCACCTTGTTGATGACCTTGTCATCCACGTAGCGCTCCAGGTCCTCCCGGGCGTGCAGCCGCTCGCGCAGCTCGTAGATGTTGCCGTACATGAAGTCGAGCACCCCATCGATGATGCGGCGGCTCTTCTCCGTGCTCTCGCTGTGGATGTACTGGAAGAACGGGATGAAGTTCTCCCGGTACTCGATGTTGAAGGCGTAGAAGTCCCGGCCGTGGGTCTCCTGGGGCACCTGGGGCAGGTGGCGCAGGTTGCTGTAGCGGCGCAGCCACTCGTACTGGGTCTTCAGCTTGTCGGCGTGCTGGCGCAGGGTGAACTTCTTCACCTGCAGCTTCTTGTCCTCCCACACCAGCAGGGTGCTGGCGTTGGAGCCGCCCTTGAAGGTCTTGATGATGCGGAAGCTGCCGCCCATCTCCTGGGCGCTGAGCAGGTGCGACAGCTCCGCGCCGGAGAAGTACTCGTCCAGGAAGTGGCTCAGCTCCGGGGTGATGTCCGCGTCGCGGTGGAGCTTGTTCTTCATCGACTCGAGCGGCTCGGCCTCGAGGCTCCTTCGCTCCGAGGCGCGCAGGCTGAAGAGCAGCCCCAGCCCCACCAGCGCGAAGGGGACGATGAGCACGCTCCAGCACACCAGCGACAGCGCCAGCGGCACGCCGTCGGTGCCCAGCAGGCCGCGGGCCAGCTCGGAGAAGTAGTAGTGGAATGTCCCCAGGAAGCCAGGGCCCGAGGGCACCGACACGCTGAGGTAGGCCGAGATGGCCACCGTCAGCCTGGGCAGGAGCGGGCTGGCGGGCAGGAAGCCCTGCACGAGCGCGGCCATGGACGCCAGGTAGAGCACCCACGTCATCGCCGCGGTGGCCACGTAGCGCCCCAGCCGCGCGGAGCCAAACACGACGTGCAGGCCGTAGATGACGGACCACAGGAGGAAGCGCCCCCGGTCGCGGATGCGATCGTTGAAGGCGCTCGTGCAGCGACCCAGCCACCGAAGGAGGCGGGTGTCCTGCCGGTAGAGGACGAGCAGCAGCAGCGAGACAGCCACGGAGACCAGGCCCACGCCGCCCGCGAGCAGCAGCAGGGTGCGCATGACCGGGGGCCGCTCGCCAGGCCACAGCAGCCAGGCGAGCACCGCGCAGGCTCCCAGGAGCAGGCCGTCCACCGCGCGCTCGAAGAGGATGGTGAGGAAGACGACGCCCCGGCTGATGGACAGCTGCTTGCCGGTGACGTGCGCGCGCACCAGCTCACCCAGGCGGAACGGGAGCAGCGCGTTGAAGAGGAAGCCGATGGACATGCCGGAGAAGACGGGCATGAACCCGCTGGGGCGCACCACCCGCAGCAGCTCCTGGGCGTTGCGCGCCCGGAGGCAGTGCGCGAGCACCTGGCAGGCCACCGCCACCGGGATGGCCCACCATGCCAGCCCGGCGCCTGGCGTCCAGGCACCCAGCTCGTGGAACACCTGGGAGATCTTGTCTACGTAGAGCGCGCTGAGGCCCAGCCCGCAGGCCAACAGCACGAGGAGGAGATACACACGCTTCACGGCGCAACGACCCTCACGACGGTGATGCCAGCTGCCTCGGCCGCAGCGATTCCCAGCTCCGAGTCCTCGAACGCGAGGCACTCGCGCGCCTCGAGCCCGGCACGCTGGAGGATCGTGTTGTAGCACTCGGGGTCCGGTTTGGCACGCCGCACGTCCTCCCCGAAGAGGGCATAGTCGAAGGCGCCCACCAGGCCCACATGCTCGAGCACCGCCCGGGCATTGTGCCGGGCCGCCGTCGTCACCAGGCCCGTGAGATGGTGCCCGCGCATGCTCCGCAGGAAGGCGATGAGCGCCGTGTTCGGCTGCACCAGGTGCAGGCTCTCCCGGTAGTACCCGGCCTTGGCCTCGCGCACCTGCCGCGTCTGCTCCGGTGTCAGCCCGGGGCAGACCCGCTGCACCATGGCGTCGAAGCGCAGGCCGAAAGCGTCGGCATAGGCCTGGCGCTCCAGCACCGCCCCCACGTCCGCGAACGCGCGCCGGTAGGCGGCGAAGTTCGCCTCCTCCGTGAAGCACAGCGTGCCGTCGAGATCGAAGATGAGGCCGCGAATCACCGCTGACCCGCGGGGAGCTGAAGAGTCATAGGCGGCTCTGTACAGGGACCCCGCCGGGCCTGACAAGGGCTGGCTACCTGCCCTCGGGCCCAGCGCCCGGGCGCTCGCTCCGCGGCACGGCGGGCGTCATGTCCTCGCGGCCCCCAGGCGCAGCCGGCGCAGCCCGGTGCGCTCGAAGACGAGCAGCGGCACGGCCAGATAGCCAAACACCCAGAGGTCGGCGAGGTACGTCAGGTGGCTGGCGGGCGTCGCGATGAAGAAGAGCGCGAGCGTCGAGCCACTCACCCCCGCGATCGCCGCCGACACGGGGTGGCTGCGCAGGGTGGCGAGCAACCCGAGCAGGAGCAGCAGGGCCGGCAAGCCGTTCCAGATGAAGTAGCCGGGGGACTGCACACCCCGATGGGGGAAGCTCCAATCGCGCAGGCGGTGGGTGAGCCGGCTGAGGACACCCGGGTTGTCGCGCTCGAAGCGCAGGCCCCGAGCGGCGACCAGCTCCGTGTGCTGCCCATAGAGGGTGGCGTCCGGGACACTCTCGCGGCCGGGGAGGAATGGGTAGATGGGGGACGGGGTGAGCCCGAGCGTCGCGAAGAAGGTGCTGCTGCGGCTGGCCAGGTACAGCCCCGGGTTGTTGAGCGCCGCGAGGACGTACACCCTGCGCAGCGCGGCGATCTTCTCCTTCGTCACGGGCGCGACGACGGAGCCCCAGTAGCACGGCAGCTCATAGGGCGTGCTCCGCTGCACGACGCAGTCCCACTGGACGAGCTCGGAGATGATGCGGCGATCCTCCTCGGGCGTCGCGGAGTAGTAGTCGTTGGTCACCATGAAGCTGAGGGGGTTGAGTAGCAGCGTCAGGGTGTAGCGCTCCTTGAGGTCGGACTGAAGCTGGAGGGGGTGGAGGACGGCCGGCTCCACCGCCTGGCGGAAGAGCAGGTTCCCGGTGACGATGCATACCCCCCACACCGCCACCGCGCGCCACCGCGCTTGCCGGGTGAGCAGCAGCACGGCGGGGATATAGAGGTAGAGCGCCAGGTTCTCCCCGCGGAGGAACGCGCAGCACAGGACGAGCACGCCGAGCAGGGCGAGTGTGCCCACGCTGGTGCCGGGCTGGCCTCCCCGGAGCGCGCCGCGGACAAAGACCCGCAGCAAGACGGCCTGCACCGCCAGCTTGAGGAAGCCCGCGAGGATGTCGTGCGAGAGGTTGATGGAGAGCAGCCCCACGGGGATGGAGGTCATCAACAGCACCACGAAGGGCACGGCGACCCGGCGCGACAGGCCGTAGCGGAGCATGAGCGAGAAGCTGTCCGCGAGCACCCAGCTCAGCAGCAGGATGTTGAGCACCACCAGGGTGGTGAAGCGGTCGCCAGACACCCTGTCGATGGCGCCCGCGTACAGCCCCCAGAACGAGCTGAGCCAGGGATCCACCCTGTGCAGCGAGGAGATGTAGAGGGACTGGAGCTGATCGGAGAAGAGGTGGCCGGGATACTCGCCGAGGAACCACAGCAGCAGGGGGGTGGCGAACAGCGCGAAGAGGAGCGCGAAGCTCCCCGCCCGGTCCCTCACGAGCAGGAGGGCCTCGCGCTCCCGCGGGTCCGCGGGCAGGGGCAGCAGGTGACGGAGCTCGAGAACGAAGCGGCCCGCGCGCCACAGCAGCGCGGTGAAGAGCCCCGCCAGCAGCATGTCCTGCACGAGGGAGACCCGGACCAGGTAGGGCTCCTCCACCGGGACGGGGAGTGCGACGCGCAGCACGGCGAAGAGGAGCCCGAAGAGCCCCACCGCCGCCAGGGCCCACTTCCAGTCCGCCCGCGTTCGCCAGCCTGCCCTTGTGGGCGCCCCTGAACTCTCCGTTTGCCGCATCGACCGCCGCGCTCCGTGACCAGGCCCGCTCCTGCCGGGAGCTGGGCGCGCGGACTATATGCGAAGCCCCCCGCCGCGCGAGGCTTGCGCGCGTTGCCTCACCTTGCGCCTTGAATGGTGCGGCGGCTCGCTGTAGTGGAGCCCCGTTTCCTCCGAAGGGGCCCGCCGTGAACCGCGCCGAACGCATCCTCGTCTTCATCCCGATGTACAACTGCGAGAAGCAGATTCCCCGCGTGCTCGCGCGCTTTGGCAAGGACGTCCAGCAGCTCTTCGACGAGATCATCATCGTCGACAACGGGAGCAAGGACGGCAGCGTGGAGGTGGCCACCCAGGCGCTCGCCACCCTCGAGCACCTGCCCGGCACGGTGCTCGTCAACGACGAGAACTACAACCTGGGCGGCTCCCACAAGGTGGCGTTCGACTATGCGCTGGAGCACGGCTTCGACTACGTCGTGGTGCTTCACGGCGATGATCAGGCGGACATCAACGATCTGGTTCCGCTCCTGCGCGAGGGGCGGCATCGCCAGCACGACTCGATGCTCGGCTCCCGCTTCATGAAGGGCTCCAGGCTCATCGGGTACTCGCGCTTCCGCACGCTGGGCAACCACGTGTTCAATCTGCTCTTCACGGGGGCGGCCCGGCGGCGGGTGTATGATCTGGGCTCGGGCCTCAACCTCTACGCGACCGCGTACCTGCGGCCCCGCTTCTACCTGAACTTTCCCAACACGCTGACCTTCAACATCTACCTGATGCTGGCGGGGGTGCAGCGCGGCTCGCGCTTCGTCTTCTTCCCCCTGTCATGGCGCGAGGAGGACCAGCGCAGCAATGTGAAGATGGTGCGGCAGTCGCTCCAGACGTTCCGCATCGCGGTGGACTACGCCCGAGGGCCGGAGCGCTTCCTCTCGGCCGATCACTCGGGCCGGCCCGGCAGGCCCTACACCTCCACCCCGGTGGCCCGGGTCCGCGAGGGACGGATTGAGCGGTTGCGGGCTCCCAGGTAGGGCTCCTGTCCGCTTCTCAGCGCTCGGCGATGTCGGTGTCTTGCAGGTACTCGGACGCGCCGACAATCACCTCGGAGGTCCAACCCCGGTTGGCTCCACGGCCTTTTTCGTCGCAGTCGCCATCGGTGTGGATTCCCAGCAGGTACCCCTGGCGGGTGAGAATGCCCGCGCCGGAGCTGCCCACCAGGGTGTCCAGGTCCGAGTAGTAGACAAGCTGGTTACACGAGTCCAGGAAGGTGCCTTCGGCGATGACCTTGGGCACGCCCCGGGGATGCTGGATGATCGCCAGCTGCTCGCTGGCCCGCATCGTCAGCTGGACCGGAGCCACCTTGGGAAGGGTGTCGAGCCTGATCAGCGCATAGTCGGGTTCGAGCGATTGCTCGATGACGGTGCCCTCGGTGATCAGCTCATCGCCGTCGGGCTGGGCCTCGAAGTTGAAGACCAGCAACGGCCGGTCTCCGACTGAGACACAGTGTCCCGCGGTGAGCAGCACCGGGCCCGCGCTCGCTTGAATCAGGGTGCCGGTGCAGCGCCCATCGATCAGGGCGACCGCGTCCTCCCTGTCCAGCACGTCAGAGAACGCGCCCTGGTAGCTGTTGACGGGGGTGAAATCGAGAGTCGAACCGCACTGCAGGAAGCTACGGACCTCCGGTCTGCTCGCGGTGCCGCAGACCGGAGGAACAGGGGGCACCTCCTCTCCACAGGCCGTAAGGCCCAGGAGCAAGGTGCCCGCCAGGAGCGGGCCCCACACAGTCAACAAAGGACCCGGGGGCTGCCGCGCCATTTCTCAGTACAGGTAGTCCAGCGCCGTCTTGTCGGAGCTGCTCCACTCACCCGACTCGGACGAACGGAAGCAGGAGTTCATGATCGACCCGCCCGTGCGAGCATCGGTCGGCGTGCCAGGGATGTGGATGGCGCCCACGCTGGACTGGCCCTCGTCACCGCCGGAGCCGCAGCTGATGGACCGGTCGTAGTAGTCCGAGTGACGGAAGCCGATGCAGTGGCCGAGCTCGTGGGTGATGACGTGCTCGTTCACGTCATCGCTGTAGTTCTGCAGGCCCACGCCGATGTTGATGGTGCCGTAGGGCTTGCCGCCCGAGGGGAAGCCCGCCGAGCCGCCGGTGCCGCTCGTGGTCCGCGCGCTGATGGTCGCATCGCAGTCCGCGAACGAGCCGCGCACGAACTTCAGGCGCAGGTTCAGGCCGTTGTAGTTGGCAATCGCCAGGTCCAGGCCCGCGCTCAGCTTGCTGTAGCCGTTGAACTGCGAGGTGGGGACGATGCAGATCTTCGACACGCCGGTGCCCACCAGGTTGCTGGTGCGGTACTGCTCGTTGCCGCCCTGGCCCTCGAGCATCTCGTAGGAGGCCTCGATCGTCACGTGAGCGTCGAGCCCCGCGTACACCTTGTCCTCCGAGACCATGATCTCGCTGCGGGGGTACCCGGCCTTCACGAGGTTGGAGATGATCTCCTCGTTCTCGCTCTGTACGTCGGTACCGCAACCGGCCAGCACCGCACCACAGCTCACCACGAGAACTGCCGCTTTCTTGAACATGCGCGTCTTCCTCTCGGCCTGAATGGGGGTCCCGGCCTCGGTCCCTTCAAGGGAGCCCCGGGGACGGATTACAGACCTTATAAAACATTCTATCGCTGAAAACCATCAAACTAAGAAACAGCGATAAAAATGTTTTAAACAGTAAGTGCGGCATTGTCTGCCAATGCGCGGAGGTGTCCGCGCGCATCTCACCCGGGTGGGAAGCTGAGGTTTTTTCCATCAAGGGAGGGGAAGGGGGCGCTATGACGCCATCCGGCCCGGCGCGTACGGCGCCCGGGTGACCGGCGGGCCGCAGACGAGCATCTACTCGGTGAAGGTGGACGGCTCGGACTACCGGGAGGAGGCGAGGATTGGCGCCGCCGTCTCCTCCGGCTCGTCCATCGCGGTGACGGGGGATGACCGCTGGGTCATCGTCGGCACCAACGAGGGCGTGGCGGATCCGGTCTTCCCCGCCTACATCCTCTACGCGTTCCCGGCGGTGGGCAACGCCAACCCCAAGCACCGCATCACGGACCGGCCCACGGCGGGCAGCTTCGACCCCAGCTGGACGGCGGACTGAGGCCGCCCAGCCGGTGCCGTAGCGCCGCCAGCTACTTCAGGCTGGCGGTGTCGATGACGAAGCGGTAGCGCACGTCGTTCTTCAGCATGCGCTCGTAGGCCTCGTCGATCTTCTGAATGGGGATGACCTCGATGTCCGAGGCCACGTTGTGCTTGGCGCAGAAGTCGAGCATCTCCTGCGTCTCGCGGATGCCGCCAATCAGCGAGCCGCCCAGCTTGCGCCGGCGCAAGATGAGCGGGAAGGCCGCCAGGGGCGTGGGGGCCTCGGGCGCGCCCACCAGAATCATGGTGCCGTCCACCTTCAGCAGGCTCAGGTAGGCGTTGTAGTCGTGCGGCGCGGACACGGTGTCGAGGATGAAGTCGAACGTGTTGGCCAGCTTGGTGAAGGTGCTCTTGTCCGAGGTGGCGGCGAAGTGAGTCGCTCCCAGCTTCAGCGCGTCATCGCGCTTGGAGGGCGAGGTGCTGAGCACGGTCACTTCGGCGCCCATGGCCTTGCCGAACTTCACGCCCATGTGGCCCAGGCCGCCCAGGCCCACCACGGCCAGCTTGTCCCCCTTCTTCAAGCCATAGTGGCGCAGGGGCGAGTAGGTGGTGATGCCCGCGCACAGCAGGGGCGCGGCGCGATCCAGCGGCACCCCCTCGGGGATGCGCAGCACGTACTTCTCCTCCACGGTGATGAGCGTGGAGTAGCCGCCATAGGTGGGCTGGCCGTTGCGCTCGCGGCCGTTGTAGGTGGCCACCATGCCGCTGTCGCAGTACTGCTCCTCGCCCTTGCGGCACGAGGGGCACTCGCGGCACGAGTCCACGAAGCAGCCGACGCCGACAGCGTCTCCGGCCTTGAAGCTCTTGACGGCGTTGCCGACCTTGGAGACGCGCCCCACGATTTCGTGGCCGGGCACCATGGGGAAGATGGCGCCGCCCCACTCGTCACGCACCTGGTGGATGTCCGAGTGGCAGACGCCACAGTAGAGGATGTCGATCGCCACGTCGTTGGCGCCTGGCTCACGGCGCTCGACCGAGAAAGGGGCGAGCGGGGCTTTGGCACTCTTGGCGGCATAAGCAGGAGTCGTCGGCATGAAGTCTCCGAAGCGGAAAAACGGCGGAAGAGGGAGCTACGACACGAAACGGCGCCGCACATTAATCAGCGCCGGGCGGGGACGCCGCGAAGAGTGCCTGCTGACGACAGTTTTCAGACGGCCGTTCCGGGAACACCGGGGAAGCCGTGGCCGCGGCAGGCAGCTCCTGCCAGACGCGCCCTTCGAGCCGCCGTCCGGCGCGCCCCGCGCCCCAGGCCTTGAAGAAGAGGGGGATATCCGTCTGCTGACACTGGTCGCGCAAGCCCAGGGCCCAGTCGGGGTGCAGGGGCCGCGCGCCCGGTCCCGTCTCTCCTCCGGCGATGACCCAGTCGAGGGCGTGGGCCCAGGGGCGAAGGTCCACGGGGCCCAGCAGCGGCTCGCAGCACGCGAAGCGCAGGGCGGCGGGCGTTTGCGCCAGCACGGGCAGGCGGCTGCGCGCGGCGGGCTCATCCTCCACGGAGACTCCGAGCCACGCGTTCGGGTAGCCCTGGCCCCAGTCGGGTGGAAGGGCGCGGGCGATGCGCCCGGGTCGCTTCGTCAGCAGCAGCCAGTCCAGGTGTGGCGTCCGGCGGATGAGCCCCCACAGCCGCTCGAGCTGTCCCTCCGGAGCATTGGCATCGAAGATGTCGGCCATGGAGGCGCACAGCACCCGGTGCCGCTCTCCCGCCGCCGCCGCGTCCCTGCTCCACTTCAGGGGGCGGGCCCAGTACTTCTCACCGAAAGTGCGACGGGGCGCGTCCGGGCCCCAGTGGTCGCCGCCTACCCGAGCATCCAGGGTAGCGGCGTAGCAGTTGTCACACCCCGCGCTCACCCGCGTGCAGCCCCACCAGGGGTTGAAGCTGTAGTGGACGCAGGGAATGGCCTTCGGCGTGCTCACGGTGACTCAACAACCGGCTGCCGGGCGCCCATCCAAAACATCCCAATGGGACGAAATTCAGGTGCCCTCGTCCTCCAGGCAAAACCTACCGGTGCCGGGCTCCCCCCAAGCACCTGGAATTGCTGGAGCCGAAGAAATGAGCACCTTCTTCCCACGGTTCATGTCCCTGGCGGTCCTGTCACTCATGCCCCTGGCGTCCGCCTGTGGGCCGGAGCTCGAGGGCGAGGCGCCCACGCCCCTGGAGCTCGAGGAGACGGACTCTCAGCAGTCCTCGCTGATCCTCGGCGCCAACCGCTTTGGCCTGGTGACGGGCGGCATCTACGCCTCGGGGGATCAGCCGCTGAGCGAGCCCACCGCGCGCTCGAAGTTCTTCTGCGAGATGCAGCAGCTGGGCACCAGGTGGCTGCGGCTCGAGGCGGATTGGCCGAACGTGCAGCCCGAGACGTACAAGCAGATCGTCGCCGACGCGCACGCCCGGGGCATCAAGGTCATCGCGCTGTACACCTTCAAGCCCTTCTGCGGGAACAAGGACAGCGCCTTCGACCGGGACACGTACATCAACGAGTACCTGAACAAGGTGAAGTCGGGGTCCACCAACGTCTTCGAGGGCACGTACAACGGGCAGTCGGTGCGCGCTGACGCCATCGAGGTGATGAACGAGCCCAACATGGAGGTGCCCGCGCCGGGCGAGGTGGGCTGCCCGGACGGGGTGAAGCGCTTCCGCGTGGAGCCCAACACGTTCGCCTGGGCGGTGCGCCGGGTGAAGGAGTGGAAGCAGGCCAGCGGCCGCACGGAGCTCATCATCTCGGGCGGCACGCTCAACACGTACACCAACGAGTCGTTCTGGCCGGCGCTGTTCGCCTCGGGCGCGCTGCGCAACTACCCGGGCAACCCGCCGTGGGACGTGTTCGGCGTCCACCCGTACAACACCTTCAGCTACAACAAGACGTGCATCAACAACCTGGGCGCCGGGTGCTTCGGCAGCACCACCGCCGGGTGGAAGTACGCCACGCGCACCACGCTGCAGGACATCCGCACCAAGCTCAACAGCGCCACGGGCGTGAGCACCACGCGCCTGTTCGTCACGGAGTTCGGCTGGCAGAACGTGGGTGTGGCGGACGGCCGCGTCAACAGCGTGAAGACCGAGGCGCAGGTGGCCGAGGGCATGCGCGTGGCGGCGGAGGCCTTCGGAGACTCGGGCGCGGTGGACTACGCGCTCTGGTACAACTACCGCAACCACGCGGACTTCTCGGGCCCGTGGGGGCTGCGCACCCACTTCAACGGGTCCACGCACTACCCGTCGAAGTGGGAGCCCTGGCACGAGTTCCAGAAGCTGGCCAAGGGCCTCACGGCCCGGACCGCGGACAGTCCGGACCTGTGCTGGAGGTAGCCGTCGCTCAGCCCGTCTCTCAGCCGATCTTCTCGATGCGGCCGTCGGCGTGCTTGGCGAAGCGGCCCTGCTCCCTCGAATGGACAGGGCCGTGGCTGGGCCAGGGCCAGCCGCCGAACTGGGTGCGGTGGTAGTCCTGGAACGCCTTCTGAATCTCCTCGGGCGAGTTCATCACGAAGGGGCCATACTGCACCACGCGCTCCCCAATGGGCTTGCCCTGCAGCAGCAAGAGCTCTCCCTCGACCGAGCCGTTCATCAGCTCCACGTCCACGTCGGGGCGCAGCGCCATGCCCATTTTGACCGGGATGGCGCGCTTGCCAATGCCCAGCGAGTTGCCGCGGAAGAAGTAGAGCCGGCGGTTGGTGCCCTTGGCGGCGCGCGGCAGGGTCCACTTCGCCTCGGGCGCCATCTTGATGGTCCAGATGGCCACGTCCGAGTCCTCGCGCGCGGCCCAGGACTTGGGCGGCGGGGGTGGGGCCTTCGCCTTGGCCAGGGTGCCGGCCACCACGGCGACCTCGGTGACACGGCCCGCGGCGTCCTTCGAGGTGTGCCGGGGGATGATGTTGTTCCACAACATGGAGAAGTGGGGCTCCACCATCTTGTTGGCCTGGGGCAGGTTGAGCCAGATCTGGAACAGCTCGAGCGGGTTGCCCGCCTCGCGGTTGAGCAGCGGGAACATCTCGCTGTGGACGATGCCTCCGCCCGCCGTCAGCCACTGCGTGTCGCCCTGGCCGAAGCGGGCGGTGGCGCCCAGCGAGTCGGTGTGATCGATCAAGCCACGACGTACGATGGTGACGGTCTCGAAGCCCCGGTGCGGGTGCGACGGGAAGCCGGGCACCACGTCACCGTGGTACATGCTCCAGCCGTCCTTGCCCGCGAAGTCCTGGCCAATCTGCCGGCCAGCGAGCGAGGCGGCGGGCCCCATCTGCTCGTTGCCCTTGGGGTAGGCGTCGTCATGGAAGACGCAGAAGAGGAACGGGTCGGCCGTCTCCCACGGCATTCCCAGGGGCTTCACGCTCAGCACGGCATCGTCGCTCACACGGACCTCGCTCTTCTTGGCTATTGGGAAGATCTAGCGGCAAGGGTAGATCCACGCAACCCGGTTCCCGAGCCCCATGCGCCTGCTGCTCTCCATTGTCCTGCTGCTCACCCCGGCCGCGGCGCTGGCCGCCGAGGTGACCGGCTACGTGGAGAGCCGCACGCAGTACTCCCGCTCCCGGGTGGGAGGGCTGCTGCCCACGGACGCGAACCCCGAGGTGCGGCAGCTGCTGGAACTGAACGCGCAGCCGCGCGTGGAGTACCGGCCTGGTGGCTTCGTGGCGGCGGACCTCTCGCTGTTTCTCGAGGGCGCGTGGCGCTACCGGGGGGTGGACGCGCAGGGGCGCGAGGTGGGCGTGTTCCCGCGCGAGGCCACCGCGGCCCGGCCCTTCGTGTCGCTGAGCGAACTGTACCTCAGCCACGAGGTGGTGCCCGCGCTGCACCTGCTCGCGGGAAAGAAGCGCGTCCTCTGGGGTTCGGGCTGGGCGTACAACCCCACGGATCTGCTCAACCCGCCGAAGGATCCCACTGACCCTACCTCGCAGCGCGTGGGCGCGTACATGCTGCGGGTGGAGGTGCCGCTGGAGAAGTACACCTTCACCCTGTTGGCCAGCCCCGCCGTGCTGGCGCAGGAGAGCGGTCTGCCGCGCGCGCTGCTCATTCATCCGTCGTGGAACCAGCGGGACGATGAGCTGCACTACCTGATGGTGGCCCGGGCCTATGCGCTGGTGGCGGACTCGGACCTCAACCTCATGGTGTTCCACTCCAACCTCTACCGTGACGCCTTCGAGAACAAGACGCGCGTGGGCCTGTCCTTCTCGCGCTACTTCTTCGAGGACTATGAGCTGCACGTGGAGGCGCTGGTGGGGCGGGGCTCGGCGCGCAACTACCCGGCTTCGGGCTGTCTGAACAGCCGCGAGGCCGCGGTGGAGTGCTTCATGCGCGGCGAGCCCCTGTTCTCCCGTCGCCGGCTCGACGAGGGGCGGCTGCGCCCGCGCATCCTCGCGGGCACCCGGTACATGTTCTCCGACGAGTCCCTGCTCTCGGTCGAGTACCTGTACCAGGCGGATGGGCTGAAGCGCTCCGAGTTCCAGGACGTCGTCAACGGCCTGTCCCTGCTGCGCGCCGCGGGTGAGCTCGGCGTGGATCCGGACCGCATCACGGAGCAACTGCTGGGGAACTCCGAGGAGGGGCTGCCCCAGCGCTTCCGCTTCGAGCCCATCGCGCGGCACTACGCCTTCCTCTCCTTCCAGAAGCCGAAGATCCGCGACGACTTCACGGTGACGGCCACGCTGGTGGCCAACCTGCAGGACCTCTCGGGGTTGCTGTCCCCGAGCGTCGCGTGGTCCGCCACGGAGTGGATGACGCTCACCCTGTCCGGCTTCGTGCCCTTCTCCGGGCCCTCTTCTCTCGCGGCCACCGTGCCGGAGACGGGAGAGAAGGCCAGTGAGTTCAGCCTGGTGCCCAGCTCCTACCGCGTCCTGTTCCAGGCCCGCCTCTTCTATTGAGCCCCCGCCATGTCCTCGCACAACCTCATCGAGCTCCAGGGCATCACCAAGGACTACCTGCTGGGCAAGACGAAGGTGAGCGCGCTGCGAGGCGTGGACCTGAGCGTGGGCGCTGGCGAGTTCACCGTGGTGACGGGGCCCTCGGGCAGCGGCAAGACGACGCTGCTCAACATCATCGGCTGTCTGGACCGCGCCACCCAGGGCTCCTATCGGCTGGATGGCGAGGAGGTGGGGGACCGGGACTTCGACGCGCTCGCGGAGGTGCGCAACCGGAAGATCGGCTTCATCTTCCAGAGCTTCAACCTCATCCCCGTGTTGGATGTGGCCGAGAACATCGAGTTCCCGTGCGTGGTGCGCAAGGACGCCGAGAGCAAGGAGGTGCTGCGCAAGCGCGTCGAGGCGCTCGCCGACGCGGTGGGCCTGCTGCCCTACCTGCACCACAAGCCGGACGAGCTATCCGGCGGCCAGCGCCAGCGCGTGGCCATCGCCCGCGCGCTCATTACCCAGCCCCGGCTGGTCCTGGCCGACGAGCCCACCGCCAACCTGGACTCCGGCACCAGCGAGCAGATCATCGACCTGATGCTCGCGCTCAACCGGGACAAGGGCGTCACGTTCCTCTTCTCCACGCATGATCCCCGGGTGGTGTCCCACGCCCGCCGAGCGCTGCGCATTCATGACGGGCGCATGCTGCCGGGTGAGCTCGCCGGCAACACGCCCGCCGCGCCGCGGCACTGAGCCCGTGCGGGGCTACTCCGCGAAGTGCAGCACCCGCCCGTCGTCTCCCACCGCCCAGATATCCATGCGTGAGGTGACCGCGATGTCCCGCAGCGGCTTGTCCGTGTCACGGAGCGGTGGGTCCACCCAGCGCGTCGCCGTCCGCAGCCAGATGCGGCCTTCTGTGTCAGTGACATAGATGGAGTGCGCGTCCAGCATCCCCACGCTGGTGAAGTTGGCCGCCGTGGCGCCCGTGGGCGCGGAGACCCGGTCCCAGCTCGTTCCGCCGCTCCACTTCATGACCAGCCCATTATCTCCCACCGCGTAGGCCAGCTGGGGTGTACTCATCCACACCGCGCGCAGGCTCCCAGTCGTTCCGCTGATGCCGTTCAGGGTGTGGGCCATCACCGCCCCCATGCCGCCTGTACCGGGATAGCCGGAGATGGTCGGCCCGGAAAGGTCCTCCAGTCCGCCCACGCTGAGCAGCAGCGACGAGGAGAGACCGTGGATGCCAAAGTAGGTAGGCGGAGTGAGGTTGTAGCGCTCCTCCGGCGTGCTGCCTGGAGTCCACGCATAAAGCCGCCCATACTCATCCACGACGTAGAGCACGGTGGTTGTCCCTGACACGAAGCCGATGATGCCGGTGAGATTGTTGGACGAGGGGACCTGCGTTGCGTTGATGCAGGTGGTGCCCGTGTGCTGGGCCACTTGCGCGCCATCCCCCGCCAGGAACACATGCCCGTCACTGGGACGCACCCACGCCGCGCGCCAGTTGCGGGTGTTGCACGCTCCATCACGGCTGATGAAGGGCTGCTCCGCGGCGGTGCGCACCGCCAGCACCCCGCCAAGCCCCGCTACCCACACGGGAAGGCCGCCCGGGCCCACCGCCACCGTCTGCCAGTCCCGGCTGGTGCCGATGAGCGCGCCATCGTTGCTCTCCTTCCACCCCTTGCCCGTGCAGACATTGCCCTCGTCAATCTGCATGTCGCAGGTGTTGTCCCGGCTGTCGCAGACCTCGATCCCCCCACCCTTCCTATGGGGATCCGCATCGTCGCAGTCATTCGAGTTGTTCACTCTGTCGGAGGGCCCCATGCCCGGGCATGCGGCCACCGCGCCACCCTGCGCACCCGCCCCGTCGCCGTCCGCATCCACGTGGTACGAGACCAGCATGGGCCCGTTGCACATCAGCCCCGTGCGGCTGGGATTGCAGATGTACTGGCCGGCGCAGGGCGAACTGCATGCCGCACCCTTGGCCTCGAAGCCGTCGTCCACCGTTCCATCACAGTCATCGTCTTCGTTGTCACACCGGGTCTCGGGGGCTTCGCTGGCGCGGGGGAAGATGGTCGCGTCCGAGTCCTGGCAGTCCGAGTTGTTCTGCACATAGGGAATGATGCCGGGGGGCTCGTCGCAGCTCACCCGCGGCGTGGCGGACTTGTCCCCGAAGCTGTCCCCGTCGTTATCGGGGTACCAGTTCGTGCCTACGCCCTCGTTCGTGCTCCCGTCGCAGTCATTGTCCCGGGTGTCGCAGATCTCGGCGGCGCTGGGGCGGATGGCCTCGTTCTCATCGTCGCAGTCCGTTCCTCCGCTCACCGTGGGCATGTAGCCATCCCCATCCGTGTCTGGCGCCTCCAGGGTGACGATGAGCGGCTCGACGCGGGGCTGCTGGAGTTCCACGGTGCTCACCTGCTCGTCCACCACGGCCCCCTGGCACGACTGCTCGCGCGCGGTGGTGGTGATCTCGAGCGTGCGGCCCCAGTCCTCCTTGCGGAAGACGGCGAAGCGCACCGTGGAGGGACCCCGGCCGAGCACCTCGATCTCGTCGCTCGTCTCACGCTCTGGCGCGGAGGCGTCGCGAGCGCGCACGATGATGCAGCCGGCCTTGAAGGAGTAGGTGACCTCGACCCGGACCGCCGCCGCACGCGCATCGGGTGAGGAGCACCCGGTGCCGATGAGGGGGATGATCAACGCGAACAAGACGAGCTGACGCATAGGCCCCATTGTACCCGGATGGCGGTGGATCCGCAGGTCTTCCGCTACCGCTTCGTGCCGCGCTGACACGCCGGTCTGACGTCGTGCGGAGCCTCGAAAATCCCTCACGGATCAGCCCCGCCAGAGCGGATTTTTTGTCAGACGCACTGAGTATCACTGTGCCCGTTCAGCCAATCGAACCCGAGGGGAACGCGCACCATGACCACCCATGTCATCGATAATCGAGTCGAGGTTGTCTTCAGCTTCGACACCACCGGCAGCATGTATCCGTGCCTGGCGCAGGTGAGGAAGAAGCTGGGAGCCACCGTCACCCGGCTCGCCAAGGAGATTCCGGGCATCCGCATCGGCATCATCGCGCACGGTGACTACTGTGACGAGGGCTCCACCTACGTCACCAAGATCCTGGACCTCACCGATGACAAGGACGCCATCGTGCGCTTCGTGGAGCGCGTGCAGCCCACCGGCGGAGGCGATGCGCCCGAGTGCTACGAGCTGGTGCTGCACCAGGCCCGGTCGCTGTCGTGGACGGCCGGGTACACCCGGGCCTTCGTGCTGATCGGCGATGACGTGCCCCACGGCCCCAGCCAGAACCCGCGCAAGCTGGACTGGCGCAAGGAGCTGGGCGCGCTGGGGGGCATGGGCATCCCTGTGTACGGAGTGCAGGCGCTCAACCGCCGCCATGCGACGCCCTTCTACAAGGAGCTGGCGCAGAAGTCGGGCGGCTTCCACATCAGCCTGGATCAGTTCGCGTACATCACCGACACGCTGCTGGCCATCTGCCTCAAGCAGTCGGGCGACATGAAGCTGCAGGCCTATGAGACCGAGGTGGCCAAGGAGGGCCGCATGAGCCGCGGCCTGAACACCGTGTTCAACACGATGCTCAAGCGCGAGACGCCCGCCGACTATGCCGCGACGGACCTGCGCGCCGTGGCGCCGGGCCGCTTCCAGTTCCTGGACGTGGACGAGAACACCCCCATCAAGGACTTCGTCACCGAGAACGGCCTCAAGTTCAAGACGGGCCGCGGCTTCTACGAGTTCACCAAGACCGAGACCATCCAGGGCCGCAAGGAGATCGTCCTGATGGACCGCAAGACGGGCGATCTGTTCAGCGGCGAGGGAGCGCGCGAGCTGCTCGGCCTGCCTCCGGGCGAGACGGTGCGCATCCGCCCGGCCAACCTGGAGAAGTATGTGGTGTTCGTTCAGAGCACGTCGAGCAACCGCAAGCTGATGGGTGGCTCACGCTTCCTCTACGAGGTCGAGGACTACGACGGCGCGCGGGCCTGAGTCTGAGTATGGTCGCCTCTGGAAGCTCCACGGCCTGGAACCCGGAGGCGGCACATGCCCCAATACGACTTCGACATGTTCACCATCGGCGCTGGCTCGGGAGGCGTGGCCTCCAGCCGGCGCGCGGGCTCCTACGGCGCACGGGTAGCCATCTGCGAGGATGACCGGGTAGGGGGCACCTGTGTGCTGCGCGGCTGTGTCCCCAAGAAGCTGCTGGTGTACGGCTCGCACTTCCGCCACGAGTTCGAGGATGCGGCGGGCTATGGCTGGACGGTGCCCGAGCCGAAGATGGACTGGAAGAAGCTCCAGGCGGCCAAGGACAAGGAGCTGGACCGGCTCAACGGCGTGTACAAGCGGCTGCTGCGCGACTCGGGCGTGCAGCTCATCGAGGGCCGGGGGCGGGTGGTGGATCCGCACACGGTGGAGGTCGCTGGCAAGCGCTACACCGCGGCCAACATCCTCATCGCCACCGGCTCTCACGCCTATATGCCCGAGCTGATGGGCATCGAGCACGCCATCACCTCGGATGGCGCGTTGAGCCTGCCGGAGCTGCCGCGCCGGATCATCATCGTGGGCGGCGGCTACATCGCCGTGGAGTTCGCCGGCATCTTCAACGCCCTGGGCGCCAAGGTGACGATGCTCATCCGGGGAGACACCCTGCTGCGCGGCTTCGATGATGACGTGCGCTCGTTCCTCACTCAGGAGATGCGCAAGAAGGGCGTCGACATCCGCGCTGAAATCTTCGTGCGCGACCTGGAGAAGCGCTCGGATGGCACGCTCAGCGTGCTGACGAAGACGGGTGACACGCTGGAGGCGGACACGGTGCTGTTCGCCACCGGGCGCGTGCCCAACACCCGGGGCATCGGGTTGGAGGAGGTGGGGGTGAAGCTCACCCCGCGCGGAGCGGTGGAGGTAGACGCGGGCTCGCGCTCCTCCGTGGAGAGCATCTACGCGGTGGGAGATGTGACGGACCGCATCAACCTCACGCCGGTGGCCATTGGCGAGGGCCGGGCGCTGGCGGAGACGCTCTTCAACAACAACCCCATGCGGCTGGACCACTCCGGCGTGCCGTCCGCGGTGTTCAGCCAGCCCCCGGTGTGCACGGTGGGGCTGACGGAGCTGGAGGCGCGCGAGCTGCACGGCCAGGTGGACGTGTACGTGTCGAGCTTCAAGCCCATGAAGTTCACGCTGAGCGGCCGGGACGAGCGGACGATGATGAAGGTCGTCACCGAGCGCGCCAGCGGGCGGGTGCTGGGCTTCCACATGGTGGGGCAGGACGCGCCGGAGATCGTCCAGGGGCTGGCGGTGGCGCTCAAGTGCGGCGTCACCAAGAAGCAGCTCGACTCCACGGTGGGCATCCACCCCACGGCGGCCGAGGAGTTCGTCACCATGCGTGACAAGCGCCCCGACCCCGAGCAACGCATGGCGCAGGAGCTGGGCCAGGAGGCCGCGAAGAAGTGAGCCAGCACCGCGCCGGGCTGGTAGCGTGCTGAGCCATCCCCCCCCTCGTCTCTCTGGGAGTGACTGCATGGTCTCGGCCCTCTTCAACCCGGCGCGCTGGCAGGCCGTCGAAGGCTTCAAGTTCAAGGACCTCACCTTTCACCGTGCGGTGGATCAGGGCACGGTACGCATCGCCTTCAACCGGCCCGAGGTGCGCAATGCCTTCCGGCCCCGCACGGTGGATGAGCTGGCCACGGCGCTGGATGCCACGCGCTTCATGACCGACGTGGGCTGCGTGCTCATCACCGGCAACGGGCCCTCGCCCAAGGACGGAGGCTGGGCCTTCTGCTCGGGTGGAGATCAGCGCATCCGCGGTAAGGACGGCTACAAGTACGAGGGCGACGACGCGAAGCTGGACCCGGCGAAGCTGGGCCGCCTGCACATCCTCGAGGTGCAGCGGCAGATCCGCTTCATGCCCAAGGCGGTCATCGCCGTGGTGCCGGGCTGGGCGGTGGGCGGCGGCCACAGCCTGCACGTGGTGTGCGACATGACGATCGCCAGCAAGGAGCACGCGATCTTCAAGCAGACGGATGCGGACGTGGCCAGCTTCGACGGCGGCTACGGCTCGGCGCTGCTGGCCCGGCAGGTGGGCCAGAAGCGCGCCCGGGAGATCTTCTTCGTCGGCCGCAACCACTCGGCGGAAGAGGCCTACCAGATGGGCATGGTCAACGCCGTGGTCCCCCACGCGCAGCTCGAGGAGTTCGCGCTGGACTGGGCGGCGGAGATCAACACCAAGAGCCCCACGGCCATCAAGATGCTCAAGTACGCCTTCAACCTCCCGGACGATGGGCTGGTGGGCCAGCAGCTCTTCGCGGGCGAGGCCACGCGCCTGGCCTACGGCACCGAGGAGGCCCAGGAGGGCCGCGACGCCTTCGTTCAGAAGCGCAAGCGCAACTTCTCCCGCTTCCCGTGGACCTACTGAGCCGGAGCCTTCATGCGCCGCTTTCCTCCCAGCCCCCTGCTCCTGTCGGCCGTGCTCACCCTGGTCTCGGCCACGGCCCTTGGCGCCGAGCCTGTGCCAGCAACGAAGCCCGCCTCTTCGCCCGCGCCTGCCGCGGCGGCTGCCGCTCCGGCGCCGCGCCCCGAGGATGTGGCCACGCCGGAGGCCATCGTCACGGCCCTGTATGACGTCATCTCGGGGCCGAAGGGACAGGCCCGGGACTGGAACCGCTTCCGCTCACTCTTCGCTCCCGACGCGCGGATGATTCCCCTGGGCAAGCGGCCGGATGGCACGGTGGGCCACCGCATGCTCACGCCCGAGGACTACATCACCCGGTCCGAGAAGATGCTCGTCGAGGACGGCTTCCGCGAGCGCGAGCTGTCCCGCGTGGTGGAGCAGTTCGGTCCGCTCGTCCACGTCTTCAGCACCTACGAGGCTTTCCGCAAGGAAGAGCCCAGGCCCTTCATGCGCGGCATCAACAGCATTCAGGTGATGCACGATGGAAAGCGCTGGTGGCTGGTGACGGTCGCCTGGGCCGCGGAGACGCCCGAGCTGCCGCTGCCCGCGAAGTACCTCCCCAGCCCGCGCAATTGAGCGGATCAGCTCAGCACTGACACCGTGACGCGGCGGCGGTGGGGCGCGGTGCGGTGCTCCCACACGTAGAGGCCCTGCCAGGTGCCCAGGTCCACCGTGCCGTTGCGGATGGGGATGCAGAGCGAGCTCTGCGTCAGCACCGTGCGCACGTGCGCCGGCATGTCGTCGGGCCCCTCGGCGTCATGCTGGAACAGCGAGTCCCCGTCCTTCACCAGCCGCGCGAAGAACGCCTCCAGGTCCTTGCGCACGTCCGGATCCGCGTTCTCGCAGAGGATCAGCGAGGCGCTGGTGTGGTGCAGGAACACCGTGCACAGGCCCTGGGCCGCGCCACTCTCCGCCACGGCCTTGCGGACCTCGGAGGTGATGTCGTGAAACCCCCGGCCCCGCGTGGACACCGTCAGCTCTCGGGCGTGGTACATGGCGCGCTCCTCCTCAGCGGACAGCCAGGTGCGTCGCCAGGAAGTCCGCCATCGCCTTGAGCTCCTCGGGAGCGATGGTGTGGGGTCCATCGAAGGGGAAGAAGTCCACCGACAGCCCCGCCTCCGTCAGCAGCCGGTGCAGCCGCTGGGCGACCTTGAAGGGCAGGATGTCGTCGTACTCGCCATGCCCCTGGAAGACAGGCAGCTCCTTGCGCGCCTGGGCCCGCGTCTTCCACTCGTCCCGGGTCAGCAGCGCGCCAGACAGGATGGTCAGCGCGGCGGGCCGCTCCTCCAGGCGCAGCGCCACCTCGGTGGCCATCATGCCGCCCTGGCTGAAGCCGCCCATCACGATGCGGCCATAGGGCAGCTTCGTGGAGACCGACAGCGCGGACACGGCGCTCATCAGCGCCCGGCGAGCGACGGAGAGCCCCTGGGGCTCCTCGCTGCTGAAGCGCTCCCAGTCCACCGCTCCCGAGAACAGCTCCATCGGCAGGGGAAACCAGGCCCGGGCGCCGGGCATGCCCAGCTCCGCCAGCGACAGCGGCGCTGCGGGGAAGACGAAGAGCGCCTGCCGCGCCAGCTCTGGCCGCAGCTGCATCAGCTGCGCGGCCAGGGGCACCAGGTCCGTGGCCGGCGCCCCGTAGCCGTGGCACAGCAGGACGGCCAGCGTGGGGCTGGCCCCCTCCGGCAGGGACTCGACGAGCTGACAGTCCAGCTCGCCCAGCCGCGTGGAGACGCGTCTCATGAAGCGCGCCTACTGCTTGTCGCTGATGGTGAGCTTCTTGATGGTGATGGGCGTCACCGGCCGGTTGCCCCCGGCGGTCTGCACCTTGGAGATCTTCTCCACCACGTCATAGCCCGTCACCACCTCGCCGAAGATGGTGTGCTTGTTGGTGAGCCACTGGGGCAGCGAGGTGGTGATGAAGAACTGGCTGCCGTTGGTGCCAGGGCCCGCGTTGGCCATGGCCAGGATGCCCTTCTTGTCGAACTTGCGGCCGCTCTCGAACTCGTCCTCGAAGCGGTAGCCCGGGCCACCCGTGCCGTTGCCCAGCGGGTCGCCGCCCTGAATCATGAAGTCCGGGATGACGCGGTGGAAGATGGTGCCGTCATACAGCGGGCGCTTCACCATCTGCAGGTTGGTGGGGTCCTTCCACTCCTTCTCTCCGGTGGCCAGGCCCACGAAGTTGGCCACCGTCTTCGGCGCGTCCTTGGTGAACAGGCGCAGCTTGATGGTGCCCTCGCTCGTCTCCATGGTGGCGAAGAGCTCCTTGCCCTCCTCGGCCATCTTCAGGAAGCCCGAGCCGGCGGCGGCGGGCTCGCTGGGCGTGGGGGTGGGAGTGGCGGCGGTAGGCTCCGGCTCGGGAGGCTTGGCGGGCTCGGGAGGCTTGACCGCGGCGGCCTCGGGAGGCTTGGCCGGGGTAGCGGGCTCCTTCTCCTTCTCCTTGGTGCAAGCGGTGAGAGCGAGCAGCAACAGTCCAGTCGTCAGGATTCGAGTGCGCATGGCGGGCGCATACTAACGCCAGCCGGGCCGAATGGGATGGTCTCTGTTGACTGGAGCGCAACGTTCAGGATTCGAGCGCCAGCGCCACCGCGGCTTCCGTGACATCGCCCGGGTGGTGGTTGGCGAAGCCGGGCAGGCCCACCATCGCCGCCTCGGCGTGGTCCATGTCGTCCAGCCGCACCAGCCGCGAGCCGGGCACCTCCGCGTCCACCGCCGCCACCAGCCCGTCGCTGTCGAGCCCGTAGCGCTCGCGCATGTAGCGGGCCACTGGCCACAGCATCGAGCGCTTCGAGTCGCGCCACGTGGCCAGCGCCACCGTGGGCACTCCCACCGGGTAGGGGTAGCGCCGCACGAACTCCATCCGCCGCGCGTACGTCAGGTCCTCCACCGAAGTGGGCACCCCGTAGAAGAACAGCGGCATGGCGATGCCCACCATGCGCCCCAACTCCGGGGACGTCATGAGGTCGTCCGCCACCGGCGAGCCGCCGTAAGGCGCCTGCATCGACACCACCGCGCGCACCAGCGGGCGCAGCTTCGGGTACATGCTCAGCACGCTCATGCACTCGAGGGCGCCCTTGCTGTGCCCCACCAGCACCACGGAGCGGCCGAAGTAGGCCGCGTCCTCCAGCGCGTCGCGCACCACCTCGATGTTGTCCGCCAGCGAGGCCTCGGTGTCCACCTGCACCTCGCGCGCCTCCAGGCCCCGGCGCTCCAGGCGAAGCTGGTTGCTCTCCAGGTAGCCGAACAGCGACTCTCCCAGCAGCCCCTTCACCATCAGGTACACGTGGCGCCGGGCCTCGTCCGGCAGCACCGGCTCGCCCCGGCGCACCTGGGCATACAACTGCTGAAACCGGGGCGTGGCCTCCGTCGTCGGCGCGGACTCCGAGCGGAACCACCCCGGCAGCCCCGTGCACCCCTGGCCCCACCACCGCTGCGCGGGGGGCAGCCCCCTCAGCGTGCGCACCAGCCGGGCAACGGCTCCGGGGCTCTGCGCGGCGGCCGCGGGCTCGGGAGCGGGAAGGGACGAAGGGGAGAGATCGGGCCGTAACTCGGGCTGCGCCATGACCCCCATAGCGTACCGGGCGGGGGCCCACATCCGCTAACCCCCCCCCTTCAAACCGGTCGCCCCAGCGGGCCGGGTGCATGCTAGAAAGTCACCAGTCCGGGGAGGATCCGAAACTGACCACGGGACAGGAATGGCTGGTGGACGCGAGCGGCTGCGCGCCCGAGCGACTCAAGGATGCGGCCGCCCTGGCCGCGCTCTTCGAGGAGCTCGTGGTGCTGCTGGAGCTCAAGGTAATAGGCCAGCCTCAGTGGCACGTGTTCCCCGAGCCGGGGGGCATCACCGGCCTGGCGCTGCTGGCCGAGAGCCACCTGGCGATCCACACCTTTCCCGAGCACGGCTTCGCCGCGCTCAACGTGTATTGCTGCCGTCAGCGCCAGCGCCCGGACTTCGAGCAACTGGTAGCGCGGCACCTGGGAGCGCGCAGCAGCCACGTGCGTGAGCTGGCGCGGGGGGTGAAGGCGTGACGCAAGGGCAATGTCCCTCGTGTGGAGCCCCCGTGGAGTTCACCGCGGGCTCGGCGCAGGTGGTGGTGTGCGGCTACTGCCAGACGGTGGTGGCCAAGAAGGGAGCCAACCTCGAGGCGCACGGGAAGATCAGCGCCATCGTGGACACGGACTCGCCGCTGAGCCTGGGGCTCGAGGGCCGCTACGCCAAGGTGGGCTACCGGCTGGTGGGCCACGTGCAGAAGGACCACGGCGCGGGCCCCTGGGACGAGTGGTACGTCGAGTTCGACGACGAGCGCACCGGCTGGCTGAGCGAGGCCGAGGGCCACTTCTACATGATGTTCGAGGCGGGGGTGGAGGAGGGCCTGGAGCTGGACTCCCTGCACCCCGGCGAGCGGCTGCACCTGCGCAACCGCGCCTTCGTGGTGGAGGAGCGGGGCCACGGCAAGGTGGTGGCCGCCGCGGGCCAGCTGCCCAGCGACCTGGACCCCACGCAGGACAGCTACTACGTGGACGCCACCGGGCCCAAGGGCATGTTCGCCTCGCTGGACTTCGGCACGCGCAATCGGGATCCCGAGGTGTACCTGGGCCAGCGGCTCAAGCTGGAGCAGCTGGGCATCCCGATGGATCAGGTGCGCCCCAAGGCCAAGCGCGTCTCGCTGCAGCAGGCGCGCTGCACCCAGTGCAACGGCGCGCTGGAGCTGCGCGCCCCGGACCGCACCCGCCGCGTGGCGTGCCCGTTCTGCGGCGCGCTGCTGGACGCCAGCCAGGGCAAGCTGTCCTTCCTCCAGCTGCTGGAGAAGCCCGAGCACCCGCCCATCATCCCGCTGGGCGGCAAGGGCAAGCTGGGCGGGGTGGAGTGGATCTGCATCGGGTTCATGATCCGCTCGTGCACGGTGGAGGGCGTGCGCTACCCGTGGGAGGAGTACCTCCTCTTCAACAAGAACGAGGGCTTCAACTGGCTGCTGCTGTCCAACGGCCACTGGGTGCACCTGAAGCCCATCGACGCGGGCGACGTGTCGCTGGCCCCGGGCGTGGGCGCCTACTACGAGGGCCGGCGCTACAAGGCCTTCCAGTCGGTGACGGCCGTCACCGAGACGGTGCTGGGCGAGTTCTACTGGGAGGTGCGCGCCGGAGAGATGTCGCAGGCCATCGAGTACGTGGCGCCGCCCTACTCGGTGAACGAGGACGCAACGGACAACGAGGTGTCGTTCACCCACGGCGAGTACGTGGAGCCGGGCGTCATCGAAGAGGCCTTCAAGCCGCAGGAGCCGCTGCCGGCGCGCCACGGCATCGCCCCCAGCCAGCCCAACCCGAACTCGGCGGCGCCGGCGTGGAAGTGGGCGGGCATGTGGGGCATCGCGCTGGTGGCCCTGTTCCTGTTGGTCAGCGCCACGGCGGCCAACGAGGTGGTGCTGGACACCACGGTGCGGCTGCCGCCAGAGGCGATGTCCGGCCAGCCCTCGGCGATGACGTTCAGCGAGCCGTTCCAGATCAACTCGCGGGGCAACGTGCGCGCGGAGATCTACACCTCGGTGAGCAACGACTGGCTGGGCGTGCAGGGCGACCTGGTGAACCAGGACACCGGCGAGGTGACGAGCTTCTACGAGGAGCTCGGCTACTACAGCGGCCGGGACTCGGAGGGCTCGTGGACGGAGGGCAGCCGCGAGGCCTCGGAGTTCCTGTCCTCGGTGCCAGCGGGCAAGTACGTGCTGCGCACCACGGCGGCCTTCGGTAACTCGCGGGGCCCCAGCGGCATGGGGCACACGTTCAAGGTGAGGCTCACCAGTGACGTGCCCCGGGGCACGTGGTTCTTCTGCGCGCTGGTGCTGCTGCTGGTGGGCCCGGTGATTGCGTACATGCGTTCGTCCAGCTTCGAGTCCACGCGGTGGGCCGAGAGCAACCTGGGCGGTTCATGAGGAGGGGAGGCAGGCGATGAAATACTTCGGCGGGCTCGTGGTGCTGCTGTATGGGGCCGTGGCGCTCTCGGGCTGGGAGCCCTTCACCAGTGAGCAGCGCGGTACGGTGCCGGCGGATGCCCGGCGCAGTGGCCCTAATGGCGTGTTCATCTGGTCCGGTGGATTCCAGGGAGGGAAGTGATGTTGCTACTGGGTGCGGTTGTGAGCGTGCAGGGCTTGCTGGCGAGCGTCATCTACTCGCTCATCGGGCTGGCGGTGTTCGTCGGGGGCTTCTACATCATCAAGATCATTCTCCCCTTCGACGTGAACAAGGAGATCGAGGCGGACCAGAACACGGCGCTGGGCATCGTCATCGGCTCCTTCATCATTGGACTGGCCATCATCGTGGCGGCGGCCATCTCGGGATGACCGCCCGCCGTGACCGTGACTTGAAGTGAAGTGAAGACTTGAACAAGACGCTGCTGTTCGTCACCGTCCTCGTCATCGCCACGTGTGGGCTCATCTACGAGCTCATCGTGGGGGCGCTCGCCAGCTATCTGCTGGGGGACTCCATTACCCAGTTCTCCACCGTCATTGGCGGCTACCTCTTCGCGATGGGGATTGGCAGCTACCTGTCGCGCTTCATCGAGAAGGGGCTGGCGCAGCGCTTCGTGGAGGTGGAGCTGGCGGTGGCGCTGCTGGGCGGGCTGTGCGCCCCGGCGCTGTTCCTCACCTTCAACCTGACGGACCTGTTCCGCGTGGCGGTGTACGGCAGCGTGCTGGTGATTGGCACGCTGGTGGGGCTGGAGATTCCCCTGCTGCTGCGCATCCTGAAGGATCAGGTGAAGTTCAAGGACCTGATCAGCCAGGTGCTGACGTTCGACTACCTGGGGGCGCTGGCGGCCAGCGTGATGTTCCCGCTGCTGTTCGTGCCGAAGCTGGGGCTGGTGCGCACCTCGCTGCTGTTCGGGCTGCTCAACGCGCTGGTGGGGCTGTGGAGCACGTGGCTGCTGGCGCCGGTGCTGGCGCACCCGACGCGGCTGAGGGTGAAGGCGGTGGCGCTGTCGGTGTTCCTGGTGGTGTGCCTGGTGCTGGGGGACCGGCTGACGTCGTTCTCCGAGGATCAGCTGTACTCGGACGAGGTGGTGCACGCCTCCAGCTCGCCGTACCAGCGGATTGTCGTGACGCGCGGCAAGCGGGGCTTCTCGCTGTTCCTCAACGGCAACCTGCAGTTCGCCAGCATCGACGAGTACCGCTACCACGAGTCGCTGGTGCACCCGGCCATGGTGCGCGCGGGCTCGGTGGGGCGGGTGCTCATCCTGGGCGGAGGCGACGGGCTGGCGGCGCGCGAGGCGCTGCGCTACCCGGAGGTGCAGTCCGTCACGCTGGTGGATCTGGATCCGGCCATCACCGGGCTGGCCACGCGGTACTCGGAGTTGGCGGCGCTCAACGGGCAAGCGCTGTCGCACCCGAAGATGCGGGTGATCAACACCGACGCGATGAAGTTCCTGCAGGAGGGCGAGGGCCAGTTCGACGTCATCATCGTGGACTTCCCGGACCCGAATAACTTCTCGCTGGGCAAGCTGTACACCACGGGCTTCTACAAGCTGCTCAAGCGGCGGCTGGCGCCGGACGGGGTGGCGGCGGTGCAGAGCACCAGCCCGCTGTTCGCCCGGCGCTCCTTCTGGTGCGTGAACGCAACGCTGAGGGCGGCGGGGCTGTGGACGGAGCCGTACCACGCGCTGGTGCCCTCGTTCGGCGAGTGGGGCTATGTGCTGGTGGCGCACGAGGCGGCGGGGCGGCGGCGGCCGTTGCCCGAGGGGCTGAAGTTCCTGGATGACGCGACGCTGGAGCTGCTGCCGAAGTTTCCTCCGGACATGGATCAGCTGCCCGTGGAGGTGAACCGGCTGAACAACCAGGTGCTGGTGCACTACTACGAGGAGGAGTGGCGGCGGTGGAACTGACGCGGCGGGAGCTGATCGCCGCGTTCCTCGGCTCGGCGGTGGCGGCCAGCGCGTGCAAGCGCTCGCCCGTGCGCGCGCCGGTGCCGGGAGAGATCATCGACCGGGCGGTGGACACGGGGCACAAGCTGCGCGCTGGGCCGCTGCCTCGCGCCCAGGTGGCCGAGCCGGTGGACGTGCTCATCATCGGCGCGGGAGTGGCGGGGCTGTCGGCGGCGTGGCGGCTGGCGGGGGCGGGGGTGAAGGGCGTGCGGGTGGTGGAGCTGGATGACGAGGTGGGAGGCACCTCGCGCTCGGGGAAGAACGCGGTGAGCACGTACCCGTGGGGAGCGCACTACCTGCCGGCGCCGCTCACGCAGCAGGGGCCGGTGATGCGGCTGCTGGGGGAGATGGGGGCGGTGACGGGGGCGGACGCGGAGGGCTACCCCACGTTCCAGGAGGAACTGCTCATCCGCGAGCCCGACGAGCGGCTGTTCTACCAGGGCGACTGGTACGAGGGGCTGTACCTGTACGCGGGCGCGAGCGCGGAGGACCTCGCGGAGCTCAAGCGCTTCGAGGCGCGGATGAACGGCTTCGCGGCGGCGCGGGATGGCAAGGGGCGCAAGGTGTTCACGGTGCCCACGGCGCTGTCGAGTGACGACGCGGAGTGGACGGCGCTGGACAAGGTGAGCATGGCGCGGTGGATGGAGGCCGAAGGCTTCCGCTCGCCCAGGCTGAAGTGGTTCGTGGACTACGCGTGCCGGGATGACTACGGCGCGACGGCCGAGGGCGTGTCCGCGTGGGCGGCCATCTGGTACTTCGCGGCGCGGCAGAACGGGAAGGGTGAGCGCAGCGAGGGCTTTCTGAGCTGGCCCGAGGGCAACGGCCGGCTGGTGCGGCAGTTTTTGGGAGCGCTGGAGCCCAGGCAGGTGGAGCGCCACGTGCTGGTGCACACGGTGGAGCCTGGAGCGGACGGGTGCCGGGTGGAGGCGCTGGACGCGAAGGAGGGCAAGCCGCGGGCGTACCAGGCCAGGCAGGTGGTGTTCGCGGGGCCGCACTTCGTGGCGGCGCACGTGGTGGCGCCCTGGCGGCAGCAGCGGCCGGAGTGGCTGAGCGCGTTTACGTATGGGCCGTGGGTGGTGGCGAACCTGACGTTGTCGAGCCCGCCGCGCTCGTACGGTTTTCCGCTGGCGTGGGACAACGTGTTCTACGAGAGCCGGAGCCTGGGGTACGTGCTGGCGACGCACCAGGCGATGCGCCAGTACGAGGGTGGGCCCACGGTGCTCACGTGGTACCTGCCGATGGCGGGGCTGGACGTGAAGGCCGAGCGGGAGAAGGTGCTGTCAGCGGGGTACGGGGACTGGGAGGGGATGGTGATGGCGGACTTGATGCGGGCGCACCCGGGGATTGCCCAGCAGGCCCAGCGGCTGGAGGTGATGCGCTGGGGGCACGCGATGATCCGGCCGGTGCCCGGGTTCATGTGGGGCCAGGCGCGCTTCGCGGCGCAGGAGAGCCTGGGGCGCACGCTGCACTTCGCGCACACGGACCTGGGAGGCATGGCTCTGTTCGAGGAGGCCAACTGGTTCGGAGTGAAGGCCGCCGAGCGGGTGCTGAAGGAACTGGGGCATTCGGTGGCGAGCTGGCTGTGAGCCGCGGCACGCGCTGAGGCATGCTGTGGAGGATGAAGACTGCTTCCACGGTGCTGCGCCTGCTTCTCGCAGGGTGCCTCGCGTTTCCCGCGGCCTGCGCCAGCACTCCGGAAGGAGCATTGGCGGGCAGTACGCCCGGGAAGGTGAAGACAAGCCCGCTTCCGGGAGAGCGGCTGCGGCTCTCGTTCGAACCGGTGGAGGCCAACCCTGGCCACAGTTCGTTGAGGCGTGAGGAGACCGAGGCTGTCCTCACAGCCATGCACGCGGCTTTTCTCACCGAGAGGCCGCAGATCCGGCTCATCTCTCCGGCGCTTACAGGCAGCGCGGCAGCGGAAGTAGAAGGGCCGTGGCAGAGCCAGCTGCGTGAGAGCTTCGTATCGCGCTTTGGCGGGACGCTGCTGCCTGTACCCGAGGCCATGGAACGTAGCCGGCTGTTCCGGGCACTGGCGCTCTCGCCGCGGTACATGGGAGCAGGGGTGAGGGAAGCGGCAGAGGAATTGTTCAACTCCCCCCTCTTCGTGGCCAGCGTGTGCATGTCGGTACTGGTGTACTTCGCGGCATGGCTGGCACCAGAGCCACTGTTCAGCAAGGCGTTCGCGGCGACGGTGACAGGGGCGCTGGCGCTGGCGGTGGGGATGTTCGAGGTGAGCAACCTGGCGCTGGCATGCTTGCGCCTGTACCGCGAGGCCGAGGCGGCGAGGACGGAAGAAGAGCTCCGAGCGGCCTCGGAACGATTTGGCAAGGCGGTGGGAGGCACGGCACTCCGGGTGCTGGTGCTGGTGGCGAGCTTCGGGGTGGGGAAAGCGCTGCCAACGCCGTCGCCGGGAGGGGCGTGGGCGATGATGGGGCCTCCGCGATACTCCGTAGAAGGTGGGTTGGTGTTCGGGGCGAGTGCCACGGCCCAGGTGGTTGCTCAGGGCAGCCTCATCGTCAGTGGAGTCGCGGCAGGAGAGGTGGCGACTCGATTCTGCGGCGGCCTCGCCATGTGCGCGACGACGGACGACTTGAGCGGGGGGGACACCCCAGCGCTCTCGACTCGTTATGGCCCACCGCACACCCGACAGAACCGGTCGCACAACGAGGCCATCGAGAGAGAACTATCCACCCGCGAAGGTACGGGCCATACCGACTTGCGGAAGAACAGGGCGCAGGTCAATGGTGAAGGTAAACCTGTCTTGGACCCAGAGCCCCAGGGGGGACCTCATTTCAGGAGGCCCGATGCGTCCTCGTTGCGTCCTGACGGCGTGCGGCATAACACGAACTATGTTTCCAACTCGCGAGACCTGAAGCGTGAGTTGGAAGCTTTTGAAGCCATGAAAAGAGCCGACCTGGAAGCCATCCATGAGTTGTATCTGCTCGACGGGATGTTGCTCCGGCGGCATGTGCCTCGGGGTGTGAGCTTCCCCTAGAGAGGCTTGGACAAGCGATGGCACGCAAGGTGGATATAGCGAAGGTCCAGGAAGGACTGGTCCAGGCATTCAAGCAGGGCGATGAGGCCCAGGCGCGTCTTCTGGTCGCACAACTTGGCTCGGACCCACGGCAGGGGCGTGTGGTGCTGGACGCCATGTTGAAAGAGCCCAGCGGAATTGTGCGACAGGCTGCGGCATTCGGGTTAGGCGAACTGGGTGGAGAGGCCAGCATCAGACGCCTAGAGCAGCAACTCGCCATCGAAGAAGCACGTGGGGACTACGATGGCGAGGCCGTCGCAGAAGAGATCAGCCGAGCGTTGGGACGCATCGAGGATGTCAGGGCTCGAGAGAGCCTGATGCGACGGCTGGAGCGGTTGACTGCCGCTAAGCAAGAGTACTCAGATGTGTACGAAATAGCGCGTGCTCTTTGGAAGAGGCGGCATGCGGACCTGCTCCCTGCCGTGAAGCGGAGCTTGGAGCGGATCTCTCTTCCTGCACCGCACGGCTTACACGGCTTGCTAGTGCTGCTGGAGAAGTCCCCGGCAGACCTTGGCGCGTGGGCACAGGATCCGGCTGTTCCCGTGGAATACAAGACACGAGCGCTGGTTGTGCTTGCGGAAGACGTGCCAGACACGTTGATTGGTATCCTTCCGTCTTTCATTTCCATGGCCCATTTATGGGTAGAGACAGCAGTGAGCCAGCGTGGTGGGCCGGCCTCCTTCTGTGAGAGTTTGTTTTCTCTGTTGATCGCTCATCAGGAGCGAATCCTCCCCGCGCTTCCAGAGGAAGCCCGCGTCAAGCTGCGCATGATAGCCCAGAGCCTTATAGCGGCGGTCTCACTCAACTGTTCAATCCGAGCCGCGGTCATGCTCAAGCTCGTAGGACGCCCGGAAGATGCGGTGATCCTTGAGGCCGCCCGCCCGGACGACCCGACGCTTGCCAAGGTCTTCACTGACGCCGCTCGGGCGCTGCGAAGCCGCCAGAAGAATTGATCAGTCGCGCTCTGCGGCCCGGCGCAACTGGCGGTACAGGCGCGCCAGCTCCTCGAGTTGGTAGTGCGCGTTGAGCCCGCTCGGGTTGGGAAGCACCCAGAGCCGGGTGGCTCCCATCGTCTCCGGCTGCAGCCCCAGCTGCGCCTCCGGCCTCCCGAAGGCCAGGCGGTAGGCACTGATTCCCAGCATCGCGAGGACGCGCGGACGGCAGCGGCGGACCTTACGCACGAGCCGGCGCCCACCCTCGGTCAGCTCTGCGTCGGCCAGCTCCGCCGCGGTCGCTGTCGCTCTGTCCACCACGTTGGTGATGCCGTAGCCCAGCCGCAGCAACTCCTCCTGCTCCGATGGGGCCAACTGGCGCCGGGTGATGCCCGCCGCGTGCAGCGTGGGCCAGAACCGGTTGCCGGGCCGCGCGAAGTGGTAGCCCACCACCGCTGAGTACAGGCTTGGGTTGATGCCACAGAAGAGGACGCGTAACCCTGGCGCGATCAGGTCCGGCATCGTCCGCCCCACGGCGTCGAGCAGTTCCTGCCGGGTGGGCTTGTGCGGTGGGCTCATGCGGATGCGCTACGGCCGAAGCGTCGTCGGCGGGCGCTGCGCGCTCATGTGGGGCTGGTAGCAGCCCTCGTCCCATTCGTAATACCCAGCCTTACAGGGGGGCTTCATGCTGTTGTGAACAAACCAGCACCCGCCGCGAATCTCTATCTCGCCGCGAAACTCGCAGGGGGGCCTGCGCTGACCAGGCAGGGGGCCTTTCGGCATCGCTGCTGCCACAGTCCCCTGAGACGGCTGGGCCATGGGGTCCCCTGAGTCCTCGGCCAATGCCGCCTCTCCCAGATTCCCCTTGCCGCCGTCTGGCGCGCTCGCATTCCGCGCTCTGGCCCTTTTCTCCTCGGTCGCTTCGACCGGCGGGTTGGACCCGTGGCTCTTCAGCCCGAACACCAGCGCGAGCGCCGCGGCAGTGGGCAGAACCCACCGGAGCCTCCGCAACGCCCTCTCACGCGAAGGCGCGAGAGGAGCCTGGGCACTGCTGGCTTTCTTCACTTCGGCGTCCTGATGTTCCCTGCGCCGCACCACTTCCCGGTCTCGCCGGCGCAGGCGATGGCTGAGCATCTCCACCTGGATTCGCTCCTCCGGTGACCAGGCGGAGCGCTCCAGGGTCTCCCACCCGAACAACTGTGCATCCGCCTCGGGCCCTGCGGTGTCCGCGGCGTGCTCCAGCGCGTCGGCGGCAAGCAGGCACTTGCCATCGAAGCGCCGCTCGGGCGGCCCCAGCAGCCGCAGCAGCAGGGCGTTCAACTCCGTGCACACGTTCGCATTGTGCTCCCGTGGCGCACGGGGCCCCGGCCCTCCGCGCGCCCAGACTTCGGAGCCGTCTCGCCGCGGATCCGTGGGAGGCGGGTACTCGTCCGTCACCAGGCGGTACGCGGTGACGCCCAGCGAGAACAGGTCGTCACACGCATTGCCCCGGTAGTGCGCACTGGGGTGAAGGGTGAACAGGCGCTGATACGCCCATGCCTCGGGGCTGCGGTAATTCAGCGTGCCCGGAGGCAGCGTGTGCATCGTCACCGTGGCCGCTCCCCGGTACACCCCCGCGCCGAAGTCCGTGAGGAAGGCCCGCTCATCCGCCAGCCGCACCAGCACGTTGTCGCCCTTCACGTCCCGGTGCACCCCTCCCGCCTTCGCCGTGGCGTCCAGCGCCCGCGCCACCTGCGCCAGCAGCCGGAGCACCTGGCGCGAGGTGGGGTTGCGCTGCGCGGCCCACTCGTACAACGGCACCCCCGCTATCCACTCCATCACCACGTAGGGGAAGGGGCCCGAGGGGTGCTGCCAGATGCCATACCCTTCCAGGCGCGGCACGTTTGGGTGGTTCACCCGCGAGAGCAGCTCCCGCTCGCGCTCGAAGCGCTCGTCCCGGGCGTACAGCGCCAGCTTGAGCGCATAGGTCCCCTCGCGCTCCCGTCCCCGGCGCTCCACCCGGTACACGGTGCCGTAGGTCCCCCGGCCACACCAGCTCACCACGCGCCACTCTCCCACCTCGGTGCCGATGGGCAGCGAGGCGGGGTCCACGATCTCCTCAGTCAGCTTCTTTCTCATGCGCATCCTCCAGAGACGAAGCCCAGCCTACCTCAGAGGTGGTACGAAAAGCATCCCCCCTGTGTGGTTGGGTGAACTGCCTGACTTCTGGAGCGGTCTGCCCAGTGGTATGGCAGCCCGAAGGTGACTTCAGGAGAGCCTCATGTCCGTGTTCAATAAGGTGTTGGCCAGCGTCGGCATTGGCAGCGCCAAGGTCGATACCCTCCTCAACAACACCTCCGTGCGTGTGGGGGAGGTCCTCGAGGGCGAGGTCAACATCCAGGGCGGCAGCACCGAGCAGCAGATCGACAGCATCTACCTGCACCTGATGACCCGCTACTCCAAGCAGGTGAACGACAAGACCACCTACGTCAACTACTCCCTGGCCGAGGTAGAGGTCTCCAAGCCGTTCACCATTCGTCCCGGCCAGCAGCTGGATGTGCCGGTGAGCCTGCGGGTGCCGCTGACCACTCCGGTGACGATGGGCCGCGTCCCCGTGTGGCTGAAGACGGGCCTGAACATCGACTACGCGCTGGATCCCAAGGACACCGACCAGCTGGAGATCCTCCCCCACCCGCATGTGGAGCAGGTGCTGCGCGCCGTCTCTCACATGGGCTTCCGCCCCAAGACGACCACGTGTGAGTACGACGCGCGCCTGCGGCGCGAGGTGCCCTTCGTGCAGGAGATCGAGTTCCACCCCTCGCCCAGCTACGCCATCGGCATCCGCGAGCTGGAGCTCGTCTTCTTCCCCACGCCCACGGGCGTCGAGGTGCTGGTGGAGGTGGATCGCCGCGGCCGGGGCCTGGGCGGGCTGCTGGCGCGGGCGATGGACATGGACGAGCGCCGCCGCCGCCTGAACTTCACCGGTGAAGAGCTGGGACGAGGGCGCGACTACCTCGTCCAGCAGCTCTCCTCCACGCTCGCGCAGCTGGCGGGGTAGGCCTTACGCGATGGCGCGGGCCTCGGGCTGCGCAGGCACCGTGCCCGGCAGCACCATCAGCTGCGCGGGCTCGCGGGCCACCACCACGATGGACTGACGGGCCTCCAGCACCATGGAGCCCCGGGTGGCCATCCACACCCCCGCGCGCTCCAGCTCCACCGTGCCCGAGAGCACCAGCAGCGTGGCGCCCGCGTCCACCGACAGCGAGTCCCGGGCCGCCAGCTCGTGGTGCTCGCCCTGCTGCAGCCGCGTCATCCGCGCCTTGCGGCCCTCGTGCGCGTGCTCGCGCACCAGATCCTCGAAGCGGCGCTGGGCGAACGTCTTCCACACGCCCTGGCGCAGCTCGGCGTTGGCCTCGAGCAGCGGCAGCAGCGCCTGGCGCGGGATGCGCACCAGCGTCGAGGCCGACACGGTGCGGATGGACGCCGAGCGGCGCTCACCCGCCAGCATCGCCAGCTCGCCGAACACCGCCCCGCTGCCCAGCTCGTCCACCACCTTCTCCTGGCCCGCGTCCTCCACCAGCACGTACGCCGCGCCGCGCGCCAGCAGGTACAGCTCGTCGCTGGAGTCTCCCTTGCGGAACACATGCTGGCCCGCCGGCAGGGTGAGCAGCTCCGCCGAGGCGGCCACCGCCCGCAGGGCCTGGTCATCGAAGTGGGAGAAGAGCGGCACCGAGCGCAGCTGGCGCAGCACCTCGGAGCGCAGCACGCGGGCGCTGCCCGGCAGCCGCCGCGCCAGGGCCCGAAGGGCGTCCACCGGCTGGCGCAGCTTGTGCCCCACCACCGTGCGGAACAGGTGGGCCACGTTGGCCGCGTTGAGCGGGGCCACCGTCAAGAGCCCGTGCCCCTCGCCGTAGGTGGGGTTGGACTCGAGGAAGAAGCGCGCCGCGGGCTTGTCGCAGTGCTTCCAGTACTCGCGCTCGGCCTCCGTCTCGCGCGTCTTCCAGCCCACGTCCCCCACCAGCGGCCGGGCCGGGTCCACCTGCTTCATGCGGAACTCGCGCGCCAGCTCCTTCATGAAGGCGAACAGCTGCGGAGGAATCTGTGCCTCCTGCCGCGGCCACACCTCCTTGAAGTACTTGGCGATCAGCGAGTAGCTGGACGGGTGCACCAGCGTGCCCAGGTAGTAGGCCGGGCGGCCCGGGTGGCGCAGCATGTAGCGCAGCAGCAGCGCCAGCCCGAAGCGCATGGTGACGTTGCCTCCCCGGTACGCGCGCAGCGAGCCGGCCTGCGCGCGGAACACCGCCGTCAGCTTGCCGTCCAGCATCCGCTCGAAGACGTGGAGGCAGAAGAAGCCGACGATCTCCCGGGCCGCGTTGCGGTGGACCTGGATCCAGGTGTGCTCGGCCTTCGACTCGATGGCGAAGTTCATGAAGGCATCACGATCCACGCCGTCGAAGATCTGCTTCTGGACCGCGTACAGCGCGTCGGCCAGCTGCTGCCGCTCGGCGGGGCCCAGTGTCTGGAGGAGGATGACTTCGGTGCTGGCGATGCGGGACATGGTTGTCGCTCCCCGGTGGCGAAGGGCGGCAGTGCCCTTCACGTACTCGCCACTGTGCTGGAAGTGACGTTCCAGGGCAGTGAGCCCGCTCACAGCGCCGGAGTGAACCCCTTCACACCCCCGCTCGAAGCCCCCGCCGGGAGGACGGCCTCAGGGGGTGTGACTCACCGTGCACCGGCCCACGGCGCCGCGGGTGAGATCCTCGGCCACCGAGCGCAGCAGGCCGCGGGTGACGGGGGAGTCCTCCGTGCCCGCGGGCGCGTCCTGGGTGAGCCACGAGGCCACCTTGCCCAGGCTGGCGGCGGTCACCACCTGCAGCCGCACGTTCACCTGGACGAGCAGGGTGTCGCTGGCCTCCGGGGCCTCTTCCAGCGTCCAGGCGGCGCGCTCCAGCTCCAGGGCCCTGGCGCCGGAGGCCAGGGGCCGCCCATCCAGCAGGTACTCGCCCCGGGTGAAGGAGAGCACGTGGGTGAGCTGAGTGCTGTCCACCCGCGCGTCGAACCACAGCTTGCGGCGGCGCAGCAGCGTCAGCTCCACCTCTATCCGCCCCGCCAGGCCCAGCCGGAGCAGCCGGTCCAGGTCCTCCGTGAGGAAGGCCTGGGCCTCGGGCCGCACCACCACGCGCCGGCCCGTGAGGGTGGCGGTGCAGCTGGCTGACGCCTCCTGCGCCCGGGCCGTGGGCGCGAGCAGCCCCACTGCGGCGATGATCGCCGCGCCGAGCCCTCGCGCCGTGTTCCCGAGCCGTCTCATGGGGTTCAGAAGGGCCGGGTGAAGAGCAGGCGCACCTCGGGGGTGAGCGTCGCCCGATCGTCCGCGCGCCAGGCGGCGGTGAGGTGAACGGTGTCTCCCAGGTACAGGCTGGCGCCCAGGCCCAGCCGCGCGTCCGACCAGCCGCCCTCCTGACGCACCGCACCCAGGTCCGCGAAAGCTCCGAGCGCGTCCCACCGGTACTCGGCGCTCAGGAGCACCGAGGCGTCCCCGCGCAGCTCCTTGAAGCCATAGCCGCGCAGCGCGCTCCAGCCGCCCAGGGCCTCGCGCTTCTGCAGCGGGAGCTTGTCACCGCCCGCGGCGCGCAGGCGCAGGCGCAGCGAGTCGTCATCCCCCGTGGGCAGGTACAGGACGCTGTCGCTCACCAGCTTCCAGAAGTCGGTGCCCTCGTCGCCTCCGAAGGCGGGCCGGCCCACCTCGAGCGTGACGAAGCTGCGCAGGGCGGGGCGGTTGGGCCAGTCATCGTCGTGGGAGAGCAACGACAGCTCCGGCCCGCGGAACAGCGTGCCTGCCTGGCGCCGGGTGGTGCCGTCGCTGGCGTACTCGAGCCGGCCGATGAGCGAGCCGAAGCGGCCCTCCGTCACCGGCGCGTTGGGGAAGGGCGGCGAGTCCTGGCGGAAGACGGTGAGCGGCGGAGACAGGCTGCGCAGCGTGGCGTAGGTGTCCCGGCGGTACTCGGCTCCCAGCAGCCAGTCGTTGCCCAGCTTCCAGGTGGCGAAGGCCGCGGCGCCCTTGCGGCGGAAGTAGTCCGCGTCCGGGCGGTTGAGCAGCGCGGAGTAGAGGAACGAGTCCAGGGCGCCCATTCGCCACCGGTCCTGCGTGTCGGTGAAGTCGTGGAACTGGCCGCCCAGCTCCATGAGCCCCAGCGAGGGCACCTGCGCCTTGGCGCCCGCCAGCCAATTGAGCCGGCGTTGACGGCGCGTCTGCTCGGGCTCCTCGGGGATGCGCTGGCCCCCCAGCCGCAGCGGCACGAAGAACGCCGTGTCCACCGTGAAGTGGGCCCGGTTGCGCGGATCCCAGATGCGCAGCTGCCCCTCCAGCCCGGGCGCCAGCCCCGTCACCTGGGTGTGCACCGGCAGCAGGCTCACCCCGAAGCTCGGCCGGCGCGTGCGCACGTGCACCACCACGCGGTTGCCCTGGGTGACGAGGCCCCGGGGCGCTTGCTCTTCGTCGCTGTCGTCCCACCAGTCGTTGAGGAAGTTGTCCCAGTCCACCTCCACGCGCACGCGCCGGCGCCGGGGCTCCTTGCGCTCCTCGCGGGCGGTGCTGAAGCTCCGGGTGCCGTCGTCACGGCGCTCCTCGACGATGCGGGCCCGGCGCTTGTTGCGCTCCACGCCGTCCACGCGCAGGTGAGGCTGCCGCAGCTCCAGGCGCTTCACCGCCCGGGACATGTCACTGCGCAGGAAGACGTCTCCCGGCTCGATGCCCAGCGCCTCGCGCACGTGCGGCGCCATGTCCGGATCCACGCCCTCCACGTCCACCGCCTCGATGCGGCCCTCGTTCAGCGTCACCTCCAGCCGGCCATCCGGGTGCAGCGTGGCGGTGAGGGTGGCCAGCAGGTAGCCGTTGTCGCGCACCTCTTCGAGCGCGTACTCCAGCCCCTCCGCCAGGCCCCCGAGGAACAAGCCCGGCTGCAGCTTCCCCTGTCCGTCCAGCCGGGCCAGCCACTCGACCGGAGGCTGCGCGGGCGGGCACGCCGAGGCGACGTCCACGCTCACGCCCCGCTCGCTGATGCGCAGCGTGGCCACCATGTCATCGTCGTCATCGTCCTGGTTGGGAGTCCACCGGGCCTGGGCGCGCGAGCGGTGCAGCAGGTCCGCGAGCAGCTCCTCGGGGGCGATGTCCTGGAGGCCCTGGAAGGTGACGGAGGCGAGGTACGGCTGCTCTTCGACGGTCACCTCCAGCAGGGAAGCGCCGCCCTCCGAGAGCCGCAGCGTGGGGGTGATGCGGGCGAAGAGCCCGGTGCGTGCCAGCCGGCGCACGCCGCGGGTGGCCTGGTCCACCGAGAGCGGCCCCTCCGCCGGCAGGCCCGTCAGCAGCCGCACCTGCTCCCGCGTGAGGCGCTGGAGCCCCTTCCACTCGATGCCCGAGAGCGTCTGCGCCTGCCCATCCACGTGAATCTGGAGCGCGCCGAGCGCGCCCTGCTCGCCCTCCGTGGCTTCATCGTCCGGGCAGTTGTCGGGCTTGCGCGCGGCCGGAGCACCGGCGCCTGGCGCGGTGCCCGCGTCCGGCGGAGTGCCCGCGTCCGGAGAAGTCCCGGCATCGGCTGGGGCGGTGGGCGCAGGCGGCGGGGGAGCCGCGGGGAGCTCTCCACCCGCCGCCCCGGCCTGGGCCTCGGGAAACAGAGGAAGGAGAAACGCGACGACCAGAAGTAGGTTCATGCCCTGCCTGCTGAGCACGCGCCGTTCCAGGTGGTAGCGTGCCGTAAGTGCTCGAAAAGACGGGGGTTGGGCGCCAGGGCGGATGTCATTTCCACATCCTGATGTCATCGCGCGATGTGCTGGAGACATCGCCGTCATGACACGGGGAGGCCCAGCGCCTTGATGCGGCGGTAGAGGTTGCCCCGGTCCATGCGCAGCAGGCGCGCCGCCCCGGCGATGCTGCCGCCTTCCTCCAGCGCCACGCGGATGAGCTCGCGCTCGAAGTCCTCCACGTGCTCGCGGTAGCCCTTCTCGCTGAAGGTCAGCCGGGCCGGAGCCGCCGGGGCCATGGTCCCGTCGAGGGACTCAGGGGCCATGAGCGTGAGCGGGCCATCCCCGCGCAGCAGGTTGAGGCGCTCGATGTGGTTGCGCAGCTCGCGGATGTTGCCGGGCCAGCGGTAGGCGCGCAGCGCCACCTCGGCGCCAGGGGCGAGCACCACCGGAACCTGGGGCCCGGCGATCTCCGCGGCGAAGGCGCGCGCCAGGGGCAGCAGGTCCTCGGGCCGCTCGCGCAGGGGCGGCAGCGACAGTGGCATGACATTGAGCCGGAAGAAGAGGTCCTGCCGGAAGCGGCCCTCCTTCACCGCGCGGGCCAGCTCCTGGTGCGTGGCGGCGAGGATGCGCACGTCCACCGTGACGGGCCCGGTGCCGCCCAGCCGCTCCACCTCCTTGGTCTCCAGGGCACGCAGCAGCTTGGCCTGCAGCTCCAGCGGCATGTCCCCAATCTCATCGAGGAACAGCGTGCCGCCGTGGGCCTGCTCGAAGCGGCCGGAGCGGCGCGCGGTGGCTCCCGAGAAGGCGCCGCGCTCGTGGCCAAACAGCTCGCTCTCCAGCAGGGTGGCGGGAATGGCCGCGCAGTTGATGGCCACGAAGCGTCCCTTGCGGCCCGAGGCCAGGTGCAGCGCCCGGGCCACGCGCTCCTTGCCCGTGCCCGTCTCACCGGTAATGAGGACGGCCGCGTCGCTGGGGCCCACGCGGGCAATCAGCCGGCGCAGGGCCTCCATGGCGGGGCTGTCGCCCACGAGGTGGCCCGGCCGAGCCAGCTCATCGAGCAGCCGCTGGCGCTCTTCCTTGAGAGCATTGAGCGTGAGCGCGTTGCGCAGCGCGGTGAGCAGGCGCTCGGGAGAGGGAGGCTTCTCGACGAAGTCCGTGGCGCCCAGCTTCAGCGCCTGCACGGCCTCGGCGGGAGAGGCCTCACCCGAGAGGACGACCACGGGCGCGGGCAGGGGACGCGGTAGCCGCGCGAGTAGCTCCAGGCCCGTCTCACCCGGCATGCGCAGATCCAACAGCACCAGGTCCGGAGGGCCCTCGGGCGCCTCGAGCAGGCGCGAGGCCTCGGCGGCGGAGCGGGCCTCCACGGGCTGAAAGCCCTCGTCCGAGAGCAGCCCGCGCAGGCCCTTGAGGACGCCGGGGTCATCATCGACGAGCAGGATGCGGGGGCCTGGCTTCATGGCGTGGGCGGAGCGAGAGGGAGGTCCACGAGCGCCAGCGTACCGCCACCGGGCACGGGTTCGAGGCGCAGGCTGCCGCCATGTTCATGGGCGATCTTCTGGGCGATGGGCAGGCCCAGTCCGCTGCCGCCCGGCTTGGTGCTGAACAGGCCCCGGGTGAGGGCGGCTCCCTCCAGCACGGCGGGGATGCCAGCGCCCCCATCGCGCAGGGTGACGCGCAGGGAGGAGGGGCCCGGCTCGACGGCGAGGCGCACGGGGGCGGCGCCGGACGCGGAGGCCTCGGCGGCGTTCTTCACCAGGTTGCCGAAGAGGCGGCGCAGGCCGTCCGGGTCCGCCTTCAGCGTGACGTCCTCCCCAGGTGCCAGCTCGATGGGGACGGGCGAGGTGCCCTGGTAGAGGGAGCACACCTCGGCGAGCAGGGGCCGCAGGGCGACGGGCTGGAAGCGCGGCGCGGGCAGGCGGGCGAAGGTGGAGAAGCTCTGGGTCATTCTCATCAGCAGCTCCACCTCTTCCTGCAGCAGGGCGACGGCCTCGGAGATGCGGGTGGCATCGGGAGGGCCCCCCTCTGAACGGGACAGACGCGCGAGCGAGAGCTTCATTGCGGTGAGTGGGTTTTTCAGCTCGTGGGCCAGGGCGCGCGCGATGTCCTGCCAGGCGGCGATCTGCTCGGCGGCCTTGAGGCGCTCGCGCTGGGTGAGCAGCTCCTGGCCCATGCGGTTGAAGCCGGCGAAGAGGAACTGGAACTCGTCCCGGGGCTGCTCGGGCGCGGGCAGGCGCACGGACAGGTCTCCCCGGGCATAGGCGCCCATGCCCTGGGTGAGGGTGGTGACGGGGCGGGAGAGGGCGCGGCCCAGCAGCACAGCGGCGACGGCGAGCACTCCGGCCGACAGGAGCACCAGGGCGGTGATGAACAGGGGCACCCGCTGGACGAGGGCGCGGCGGGCCAGCTCCGCCTGGGCGAGGTTGAGGCGGGCCTCGTCGAGCGGGGCCTGGGAGATGCCGCGGCGCTCCAGGTCCGCGGACACGTCATCGAGCACTCGCTCCACGGGGGCCACGGACACCGAGAGCAGCCGCTCCAGCGCGCTCTGGGCCAGCAGCCCCATGAGCACGAGCGGCACGAGCCCCGCGGCCAGCATTACGGCGAGCAGCCGACGGCGGAAGCGGGTAGGCGGGAGCGGCAGGGCGGAGGGGAGCGCCATCGGCCGTACATCATGGCCGAGGGGCCGCTCCCCTTCGAGGGAAGGCTTGCCCTCTGAGCACGCGGGCCCGAGGCCTGATAAGTTCCGGCGCCGGATGGCCCGTCTCCTTGCCCCGTCCCAAAGTTGGCTGTTCGGCCGTGGTGTGGACCTGGGTGTCTTCGCTGGTGCCACGCTCGTGTCCGTGGCCCTGGTGCTCGCCGCGCCGTGGCTGGGCGCCGTGGGCGACACGCCCCTGTGGGCCTGGGTGCTGCTCGTCGTCTGTGTGGACGTGGCCCACGTCTGGTCCACCGTGTTCCGCACCTACCTGGACGGTGAGGAGCTGCGGCGCCGCACCGCCCTGTACATCGCCGCTCCCCTGGCCGCTTACCTCATCGGCGTGCTGGCGCATCTGGCCTCTCCGGGCCTGTTCTGGCGCCTGTTCGCCTACGTGGCGGTGCTGCACTTCATCCGCCAGCAGTACGGCTGGATCGCCCTCTATGATCGACGGGCCCGCGTCTCGGACTTCGAGCGGCGCCTGGATGCCGCCGCCATCTACGCCTCCACCGTGGGCCCCGTCATCTGGTGGCATGCCAACCTGCCGCGCGCCTTCTGGTGGTTCGTGGAGAACGACTTCCTCTCCGGCCTGCCGGCCTGGGTAGGCACCGGGGCGCTCGTGCTCCATGCGCTGGTGCTGGGCGCCTGGGTCCTCTTCCAGGGCGCGCGGGTGGTGCGCGGCGAGGGCCTGCAGGTGGGCAAGGTGCTGCTCGTGCTGGCCACCTGGGTGACGTGGTTCGGCGGCATCGTCCTGGCCCAGGATGACTTCACCTTCACGGTGATGAACGTGGTGCTCCACGGGGTGCCGTACTTCGCGCTGCTGTTCCGCTATGCCCGAGGCCGGTACGCGGAAGGGGGCTATGGCGCCTTCAGCCCGCTGCTGCGCCTGGGGCTGCCGGGCTTCCTGCTGTTCCTGGTGGCGCTGGGCCTGGCCGAGGAGCTGCTCTGGGACAGGCTGGTGTGGCACGACCGCCCGATGCTCTTCGGCGCCAGCGGCTTCACCCTGCCCGCGGACCTGCTGGCGCTGGTGGTGCCGCTGCTGGCGCTGCCCCAGGCCACGCACTACCTGCTGGATGCCTTCATCTGGAAGCCGAGCCGGGATCCGGCCCTGCTCAGCCGCCTGGGCTGGGCTCCCCCGGCGCGGGAAGGTTCTCCATCGGGCATGGTGTCACCATCTCCTGTAGCCATGGCGCGGCCTACTGATTAATGCGTGGGTCGCTATGGCCCGACTCCTGCTCGTCTCCAATCGTCTCCCCGTCACCGTCAAAGCCGAGAAGGACCACGTCTCCGTGGTGCGCAGCGCCGGTGGGCTCGCCACGGGCCTGAGCCGCCCGCACGAGCGCTCTGGGGGCCTGTGGATCGGCTGGCCCGGGGATGTCTCCCGGCTGTCCGCCGCTCAGAAGGCCCAGGTCGAGTCCCAGCTCTCGGCGCTGCGCTGCGTGCCGCTGTACCTGAGCTCCAGCGAGGTCAGCCGCTTCTACGAGGGCTACTCCAACCGCGTGCTCTGGCCGCTGTGCCACTACCTGCTGGACCGCATGCCCCGGCACCACAAGGACTGGGATGTCTACGCCAGGGTCAACGAGCGCTTCGCGGACCTGGTCGTCCGCCACTATCAGCCAGGTGACACCATCTGGGTGCAGGACTACCAGTTGATGCTGGTGCCGGGCCTGCTGCGCGAGCGGCTGCCCGAGGCGCGCATCGGCTACTTCCACCACATTCCCTTCCCCTCCAGTGAGATCTTCCGCACGCTGCCGCACCGCGAGGAGCTGCTGCGCGGCCTGCTCGGCGCGGACCTGGTGGGCTTCCATACGGCCGGCTACGCGCAGCACTTCTCCGAGTCGCTGCTGCAGCTGTTGGGCCTGGAGGCGGACATGGACCAGGTGCCCTACGAGGGGCGCGTGGTTCAGGTGGGCGGCTTCCCCATGGGCATCGACGCGGGGGCCTTCGAGACGCTGGCGACGGACGCGGGCGTGCTGGAAGAGGTGCGCGTCATGAAGGAGCGCAGCGTGGGCCAGCGGCTGCTGGTGGGCGTCGATCGGCTGGACTACACCAAGGGCATTCCCCGCCGGCTGCTGGCCGTGCAGCGGCTGCTGGAGCGCGAGCCCACGCTGCGGGGGCGCCTGCGGCTCATTCAGGTGGCGGTGCCCAGCCGCACCCAGGTGGAGGACTACGCCGTCTACCGCGACACGGTGGACGAGCTGGTGGGCCGCATCAACGGCCAGTACGGCTCCGTCCACAACGTCCCCATCCACTACCTCTACCGCTCCTTCAACGAGAAGCAGCTGGCGGCGCTCTACCGCGCGGCGGACGTGATGCTCGTCACCCCCATCCGGGACGGCATGAACCTGGTGGCCAAGGAGTTCTGCGCCTGCCGCCCGGACGAGGACGGGGTGCTGGTGCTCAGCGAGTTCGCCGGCGCGGCGGCCGAGCTGCGTGACGCGGTCATCATCAACCCGTACGACATCGAGGCCATGGCGGACGCCATCGAGCAGGCGCTGGAGATGACGCCCCAGGAGCGGCGCTACCGGATGAGGGCCCTGCGCGCGCAGGTGAAGAAGAAGGACGTGCACTGGTGGGTGAACGAGTTCCTGGGCACGCTTCAGGGCATGTCTCCGCCCCAGCCCACGCCCGGCTCCACCGGCGGCGCCGAGGTGGTGGAGCGCCTCAAGGCCGCCGCGCACCGGGTGCTGCTGATCGACTACGACGGAACGCTGGTGGGCATTGCCCGCAGGCCCGAGCTGGCCGCGCCCGACTCGGAGCTCAAGACGCTGCTGACGCGCCTGGCCACGCTGCCCAACACCTCCGTGCACATCATCAGCGGGCGGCTGAAGGAGTCGCTGGAGGAGTGGCTGGGAGAGCTGCCGGTGGGCCTGCACGCCGAGCACGGCCTCTGGTCGCGCCTCAAGCCGGGCGAGCCGTGGCGGATGCTGGACGGGGTGACGCCCGAGTCGAAGGAGCAGGCGCGGCCGGTGATGGAGGCCTTCACCGCGCGCGTGCCGGGCTCGTTCATCGAGGAGAAGACCGCCTCGCTCGCCTGGCACTACCGGCTGGTGGACCTGGGCTACGGCGTGGGCCAGGCGAGGGACTTGCGCCTGAAGCTGGCGGAGACGTTCGTCCACGGGCCCATGGAGGTGCTGCCCGGAGACAAGGTGGTGGAGGTGCGCCCCCGGGGTGTGCACAAGGGGCGCGTGGTGGCGCAGGTGCTGGAAGGCGCGCCACCGGGAGCCGTCGTGGCCGCCTTCGGGGACGACCACACTGACGAGGATCTGTTCGCCGCGCTGCCCGAGGGAGGGCTCTCGGTACACGCGGGCGGCAAAACCTCACGCGCCGCGTACCGCGTCTCGGGCCCCAGGGAGGTGCGCAAGGTGCTGGCCGCGCTGCTGGGGCCCTGAGCCGGGGTTACTCCTCGGCGAACAGGTCATCCACCACCGTGGAGCCGTTCCAGCTGGCCGTCCAGGGCAGGGACGCGGCCGTGCTGGTGTAGGCGATGGTGCCGTCCCAGGCCTCGGAGACGGCGTTGAAGTCCACGTGCCAGTTGCCGTTGGTGCGCTTGTAGAGGTTCCACGTGTAGCCACCCAGCGTGCGCTGGTAGACGGGCGCGTTGTTGTAGATCTGCCCGGTGAACAGGTACTCACCGGCCGAGCCCAGGCTGGCGTAGGCCGCGCCGGCCAGCACCCCGCGCGCCGAGCGGAACGCGACGACGTTGTTGTTCCACGCCATGTTCGTCCACGGGAACGCCTGGGCCGAAGTGGTGTAGGCGATGGTGCCGTCCCAGTCCTCGGAGATGGAGTTGCCGTCCACCACCCAGGTGCCGTTGGCGCGCTTGTAGAGCGACCACATGGAGCCGCCCACCATGCGCTGGTACACCGGCGCGCTGTTGTACGTCTGCCCGGAGAAGACGTAGTCGCCGTTGCTGCCCAGCTGGGCGTAGGGCACGCCGGAGAGGAACACCTGCTTGGTGCGGAACGAGATGCCCGTGCCGTTCCAGGTGCCCGTCCACGGCCAGGCGGACGCGTTGGAGTAGGCCATGGTGCCGTCCCAGTCCTCGGAGATGGAGTTGCCGTCCACCACCCAGATGCCGTTGGCGCGCTTGTAGAGCGACCACGGGGAGCCGCCCACCATGCGCTGGTACACCGGCGCGCTGTTGTAGATCTGCCCGGAGAAGGCGTAGTCACCGCCGCTGCCCAGCTGGGGGTAGGCGATGTTCTGCATGGTCACCTGGGCGGTGCGGAAGGACACCACGTTGCTGTTCCACGTGCTGTCGGTCCACGGCCACTCCTGGGCCTGGGCGGTATAGGCCACGGTGCCGTCCCAGTCCTCGGAGACGGTGTTGAAGTCCACGTACCAGTTGCCATTGGTGCGCTTGTAGAGCGACCAGGTGACGCCGGTGGAGCCCACCCGCCGATAGACGGGCGCGTTGTTGTAGTAGGTGCCGGACTCCGTGTACTGCCCGTCCGAGCCCTGGCTGGTGCCGTACGGCACGTTGTACATGTACGTGGCGCCGGGGGGGATCATCGCGTCCTGCGGGGAGGTGGAGACCTGCGCCAGCGCGGAACCGGAGAACAGCAGAGAGCCAGCAGCGAGACCGAGGAGGTGGGAGCGGTTCATGGTGTGCCTGTTTGGGGGGATGCGGGTGGTGCTCCAGGCCGTCCGGTTCGGCGCGGGGCATGTCCTTGCCTTGAGCAACCCCCGGGCCAACGCACGCTCAGCCCCGCCGCTCGGGCGCGGAGTGCGGGGAGTGCACGCCGGACTGCGGGAAGTGCAGTCCCGAATGCGGGACCCGCACAGCGCGCTGCGGATGCCGCAGACCGAGGGCTGGCACCCCTCTCGGAGGCGTTTCCTGTTCGAACGCAGGCGCGTCCAGAGTGAACGCGGCGCCCGGAGCAGGGCTTCTCTCAGCCGAGGTTGTAGCGCTTGAGCTTCTCGTAGAGGGTGCGCACGCCGATGCCCAGCCGCTCGGCGGCCTCGCGGCGGTTGCCCCCCACCTCCGCCAGCGCGCGCTCGATGGCGTGGCGCTCCAGGTCCTCGAGCGTCTTGGCCTCGCTCACGATGGCCGGAGCGGGCGTGCGCGGGGCCGGCTCCATCAGCAGGTGGTGGGGCTCGATGGTGTCGCCGTCCGAGAGGATGACGGCGCGCTCGAGCACATTGGCCAGCTCGCGGATGTTGCCCGTCCACCGGCCCGCGCGCAGCACCCGCTGGGCCGGCTCGGACAGCTTCATCACCGGACGCTTCAGCTCGTGGCAGGCCCGCTTGAGCAGCACCTCGGCCAACGGCAGCAGGTCCCCCGTGCGCTCGCGCAGCGGAGGCAGCCGCACCGGGAACACCGAGAGCCGGTGGTACAGGTCCTCGCGGAACGTGCCCGCGCTGATCTGCGCGCGCAAGTCCTGGTGGGTAGCGGCGATCCACCGCACGTCCACCTCCAGCGTGCGCGTGCCGCCCACCCGCTCGAAGGCGCGCTCCTGCAGCACGCGCAGCAGCCGGGCCTGCAGGTTGAGCTTGAGCTCGCCCACCTCGTCCAGGAAGAAGGTGCCGCCGTGGGCCAGCTCGATGCGGCCGCGCTTGCGGTCCGTAGCTCCGGTGAAGGCCCCCTTCTCGTGGCCGAACAGCTCACTCTCCAGCAGGCTCTCGGACAGCGTGGCGCAGTTGATGGCCACGAAGGGCCCCTGGGCCCGCTCGCTCAGCTGGTGGATGGCGCGCGCGGCCACCTCCTTGCCCGTGCCGCTCTCGCCCAGCAGAAGCACCGTGGCGTTGGTGCGCGCCACCTTTTTGAGCGCCTCCACCACCGGCGCCATCACCGGGTCGCCGTGCGTGAGCACCGGCTCGTTCGCCGAGGCGCGGGAGATCTCCTCCTGATCTCTCAGCCGGCGCCGCTCCAGGGCGCGCGTGGCCAGCAGCCGCAGCTCGGCCGGGCCGCTCACCGGCTTCTGGATGTAGTCGAACGCTCCCAGCTTCATCGCCTGCACGGCGTTCTCCACGTTGCCGTGCGCCGTCAGGACGATGAACTCCACCTCGGGCTGCTCGGCCAGCACCTTCTGAAGCAGCTCCAGGCCGTCCATGCCCGGCATGCGCAGGTCCGTGAGCACCAGATCGAAGCTGCGCGAGCGCAGCCGCTCCAGGGCCTCCTGGCCGTTGGCGGCCTCCTCGACGTGGTGGCCGTCGATCTCCAGGCTCTCCGCCAGGAACGAGCGAACGCCTTCCTCATCGTCCACGACCAGGATGCGACCCACGGGATGAACCTCCTCGCCTGACGCCGGGTGCTCAGGCCGTCACGGGAATGCGTACTTGAAAAAGGGCCCCGCCGTCCGGGTGATTGGAGGCCTGGATGCTGCCCCCATGCAGCTCGACGACCCGCCGCGCCACGGCCAGGCCCAGCCCGTTGCCCAGGGGCCGCTGGGTGTGGAAGGGCTCGAAGATGAGGGCTTCCTGGCCCGGAGGAATGCCGGTGCCCACGTCCCGCACCTCATAGAGCAGGGCGCCCGGCTCGGCGGCCACGCGGGCGAACACGTTGGCTCCCGCGGGCGAGGCCTGCACCGCGTTGCGCAGCAGGTTGCTGAGCACCTGCTGCATGCGCGCGGCGTCCAGCTGCCAGGTGCCCGGGGCGGCGCCGGTGTCCAGCTCGATGCGGCGGGGGTCCACCTCGTCCGCCGCGGCGCGCACGACGGCCACCGGGTCGGCCGCCTGGCGCTCAATGGTGCCCGTGCGCACGAAGGCCAGCAGGCTCGCGGTCAGGTCCTCCATCCGCAGGGCCTCCTTCACCACGCGCTCGGCCTTGGTGCGCGAGCGGCCCTCGGGCAGGGCCTCGGCGAGCAGCTGCGCGTGGCCCTTGAGCGAGGCCAGGGGGTTGCGTAGCTCGTGCGCCATCACCGCCGACATCTCTCCCAACGTGGCCAGGTGCCGCTCGCGCTCCAGCTTGTGCTGCAGCGCCTCGCGCCGCTTCAGCCACTGGAACGCGACCACCGCCGCCAGCAGCATGACCACGGCCACGACGCAGTTGAGGATGATGGACCGGCGCGAGCTGGAGACCAGCTCACGGATGGCCAGAGGCTCGAACTCGATGACCATGGGCAGATCGCGCATGCGTCCCCGCGGCCCGTTTGGGCCTCCCGGGGGCCCCATGCCTGGACCGCCGCGAGGGCCCGGGGGTTCTCCTTCCAGGCGCGGCCCTTCGAGCGCGGGCCCTCCGGGAGGTCCTTCAGGAGGGCGAAAGCCGGCCTCGGGCCCTCCCTCCTGGGGCGCTGCGCGAGGGGGCGGCATCGGGGGAGGAGTGCGCCAGACGAGCCGGATGCGCTCGCCCACCTCCGAGACGAGGAGCTGAGGCGGCGCGCCCCGGGCGACATATTCCACATGAGGAGGCCCCCCTAGGGGCGTTCCCGCCTCACGGGGAGTGGCCAGCACCAGTCCGATGTAGCGCACGCCCTGCGCCTGGAAGGAGGCGAGCACTCGCGCGACATCCTCGTTCTGCGCCCGAACGCCCACCGGGAACAGGGACTGCCGCACCCCTTCGACCAGCAGCTGCCCCTGGCCGAGCATGAGCGTGCGGGAGATGGACTGGATGCGCGCGTGGTTGGAGGCTGCGGAGAGCACCATCGCACTGCCCATGAGGATCGCGGTGCTGAGGATGCCCCACCGAGACCATCGTAGGAGGCGGGCGGTGTCGCCTGCGCGCATAGGGTCCATCGTAGCATGCTCGGGCAGACGGCCGTCTCCGATGGGCGCCTGGGCCGGGCGCCGCTGTCTCCAAAGCACTGTGCTCATACGGGCTCTGCCCAGAGCAAAGAGCGTTCCGACGGGCGCTCACCTCGAAGCTCACGTCGATCCGATGGGTTGGGTGAGGGCACGGACAGGGCCCGTGCTCCGGCGGTGCGGAAACCGCAGTTCCGGGTGCGGGAAGCGCACGTGCCTGGTCTCTCGTCTGGCTGGCGGAAGAGCACTTCCATGGCTACCAAGTCTCGCGGGGGACCGTCCCCACCCAGAGGAGAACTCAATGCTGCGTTCGTGGATGAAGTGGCCCCTGCTGGTTGCCTTGCTCGGCTGCGGAGCTTGCGGTGATAGCGAAACTCCGGACCCGACTGATCCGACAAACCCTGGGGGAAGCGCGGAGCGCACGCTGGAGAACTGCCAGACGAACATCGCGCAGGACGCGCCGGACTTCTTCAAGAACTACTTCCGGTGCGTGAACGTGACGATGAGCGGCTCGAGCGTGGTCATCACCACCCAGAGCCTGCCGCCGCACCGCAGCGCCTACTACGGCACGAGCCACCCCAACTACGCGCCGTTCGACACCTCCCGGGGCCCGCAGTACAAGCAGAACCCGAACACCATCGCCACGCTCAACGTGCGCCTCACCATCCCGATGCAGCCCACGCCGAAGGGCCTGACGATCAGCCCGGCGATGATCGATGGCGTGGTGGGGACCAGCACGCACGAGTACAGCCTGGGGGCCGTGGGCGTGGCGCTGGACAGCGTCGCGCTGTTCAACCCGCTGGCGGCGCCCGGGGACAGCATCGAGCAGGAGCAGTACACGTTCGACAGCTACAACGCGCACCCGACACAGCGAGGCGAGTACCACTACCACACCACCAGCCCGGGGCCGCTCGAGGTGCTGAAGGCCAAGGGGCTCGTCACGACTTCGCAGCCGGGCGCGGCCGAGCTCGAGGTGCTGGGCATCTTCTGTGACGGCACGGTGGTGCTGGGCTGCACCGAGCTCAATGGCGCCACGCCCCAGAGCGCGGACTTCGACAAGCAGAACGGGCACGTGCATGACCTGGTGGACAAGGCGGGCACGGTGATGATGGCCGACCGCTATCACACGCACGTGTGCCCCAGCCGCTACACGTACAAGTACACGCCGGAGATTCAGTACTACTCCAGCTGCGTCAACCGTTAGGGAGCCGCCTGGGGCCGGGCAGCAAACGCCCGCGCCTGCTCGACGCTCGCCGCGCAGCGGAAGCCGAAGTGGTGGAACACCGGCCGGTTGGCGGGCACGTGCGGCCGCCGGTACACGGCGGTGGCGTGGGTGGCGGGCCAGAACCACGAGCCTCCGCGCACCACCTTCTCCGTGTGGCCGGGGCAGGGCTCACGGCCTTCACACGGGCCCTTGGGCTCGATGCCCTGGCACGCCACGCCACAGGCCTTCCACGAGGGGGTGAACCAGTCGGCCACCCACTCCCAGGCGTTGCCCGCCATGTCATGCAGCCCGTACGGGTTGGCGGGCCGGGTGCCCACAGGGTCCGGGCGGCCCACGTCGGCGTGCGTCGTCGAGCGCTGCTTCTGGCCGCAGCTGCGCCCCCGGCTGTCCATGATGACCGCGCGCTCGCACGTGGCGGGCTCGTTGCCCCAGGGGTAGAGCCGCCCATCCGTGCTCCGCGCCGCCTTCTCCCACTGAGCCTCCGTGGGCAGGTGCTTGCCGTGGGCCTCGCAGTAGGCCTTCGCGTCGTACCAGCTCACCCCGTTGATGGGCTGCTGGGGGTTGTCGAAGTCGCGGTAGTTGGGGCCCGCCTTCCGGCAGCGTCCCTGCGCCTCGCAGGCCTTGTACGCGCCGTACGTGACTTCGTGCGTGTCCATATAGAAGGTCTGAAGCCAGACCTCCTGCTGCGGCCGGGCCGGAGCGTGGGAACCTCCGTTCATGCCTCGCAGGAAGGGGCCTCCGGGGATGCAAGCCATGCCGGGCACCGGCGCTTCGAGGCAGGGCAGCACATCGGGCGCTTCGGCGTACAGCTCCGCCCGCGCCGTACTCACTCCTCCGAGGCATAGCGCGAGGCAGAGCCACCTCGCCCTGCTCACCGCACCGCCTCGGCACGGGTGGGTCGCGCCGGAGTCCGCGCCTTCTTCACCAGCCGCTTGGCCAGCAGCTTCTGCTTCGCCGCCTCGCGCGCCTCTTCGGGCAGAAGCTCGAGCCGTGACAGCCCGCGCACGGTGGCACTGTCCGTCGTGGCCCGGAGCATCCGGCGCGCATCCGGCGTCTTCGCGTCGTCCGCGAGCCAGGCCGCGAAGTTCGCTCCGGCCTGCGTGTTGTAGTGGTAGTAGGTGCCCTTCACCCGCTTGGGGCCCCGCTCGCCGCTGGTGCGCAGCACCACGCTGCTCTCGGAGAACGGCAGCCCCCGGATGTTGGCGCGGTACTGCGCGTCGTACGGAAAGTACTGCTCGGCGTTGGAGAGGTAGAGCACACCCACCGTCTTCCCGGACTTCGTGGCCGCCTGGCCCACGGCGCGCAGGGTGCGCCTGGCGGTGAGGTCGCCCCGTACCATGAAGACCTTGTCCTTCTGGTAGAGGCGGCGCACGTGCGCGTACTCGGCGGCGTCGGTGAGGAAGCTGGGCAGGGCGGCCTTCTTCATCTGCCCCACCACGCGCAGCAGGCGGCGCTCCACGGCCCAACGGGCGGTGGCGAAGGCGCTCAGGGCGCTGTTGCGCTCCTGCTTGTCGGAGTAGCCCTCCTTGATGAGGCGGCGCACCTCGGGGCGGCTCTCGAGCTGCCACAGCCGCAGGAACTCCTCGGGAGTCTCCGCCGCCAGGAAGATGACGCGGTAGACGCGGTGCAGATCGACGATGGATTGATCAAAGTCCATCAGCACCAGCGCCTCCGCGCGAGCCCAGGCTCCCAGCAGGTAGTTCTGGTCCGTGCCGACGCCGATGTAGAGGCCGCCCTTGTCCTTCACCGCCGGGTGGAAGAGGTCCAGGTGGTCCTCATTCGACATCCAGTAGTGCATCCCGCGCACCAGCTCAGGGGGAGCCGGATCCGCGGGCAGGTTCGCGAAGGCGGAGAGTGCCGGCTCGCTGGCCAGAGCCCCGGAGGCGGCCAGCAGGGCGAGGAGGGCGGTGAGACGCATACCGCCCATGATACCGCGACTTCCCCACTCGCCCGCGAGCTGTGGCCGCGGACGAGGGGGAGTCAGAACCCACTCAGCGCGTGGCCGTCGGTCCCACGGGCTTGAGCATCACCTTGCGACCGAAGGCCCGGTCCACCCGGCCCAGGAAGTCACGGAACGTGTGGTAGTCCGCCGCCTTGATGCGCGCCACCGGCAGGATCAGCTCTCCGTCGGCGATGAGCTTGCCACCCTCCATGCGGTAGGTCAGCTTCACCTTGCCCCACGGCACCTGCTCCTCCATGGGCGCCGGCATCTCCGCCACCGTGTAGCCCGCCGGCAGCGTGTAGCGCAGGGTGAACTGGTTCATCCACGGGCCCTGCATCTGCAGATCGAACCTGCGGTCCGGCAGCGCCGCGTAGGCCTGCTGGTAGGTGCGCCCCGTGCCAAACGGCAGGAAGCGCAGCACTCCGCCCGTCAGCGCCTCCGCGTAGCGCGGGATGGACATGTTGAAGTCCATCGTCACGCCCTCGCTCAGCCGCGTGGTGTCATTGATGGACACCTCGTTCACCGTCAGGCCCGGGAAGCTGGGCGCCCACGCGCGCTCGAACGTCTTGGCGCGCGTGTCCAGCGCCCGGTACGCCCGGCGGTACTCCGGCGCCTGCTGGCCAATCACCGTGCTCATGCCCTTCACCACGGCCGAGCCATCCGGCTTGAGCGTCACGTCCATCGTCAGCCGCGTGGCGTTCTCCTCCGCCGTCGCCTCGGGCGTGGTGGCGAACACGCTCTTGCCGTCCGGCTCCACGACGACGTGGTTGGCCCGCCGGTCCGCGCTGGGCAGCTCGCGCGGCCCGTGGAACTCCGCCGTCCCGTCCAGGTACAGCTGGTACTTGGGGATGTAGACGATGGCGTGGTTGAAGGCCGCCAGGCTGGCGGGCTCCTCCGCCAGCGAGCCCAGCGTCCTCATGCGCAAGAGCACCATGCGGCTGTCCACTCCCGCCACCTTCAACATGACGTGGATGAGGCTCGCCTTGTCCTTGCAGTCGCCGAACCTGCGCGCCAGCACCCGGTCCACCCGGTACGGCTTGTACCCGTGGATGCCGAACTCCAGCGCCACGTAGCGCGTGTTGGACACCACCCAGTTGTACACCGCCTCCACCACCGCCATGTCGTTCTTGCGGTCCACGCCCTGGAGGATCTGCTCCACCGTCTGGCGGAGCTCCTCATTGGGCGTGAGCTGATCCCTCACCAGGCCCCACCAGTAGCGGGCCACCTGATCGTACGTCTTGTACGTGGACACGTGCAGCGGCGTGGCCGAGTCCGTCCACCCCGGCATGCCCGGCTCGGTGACGACCTTGTCCACGTTCTTCGCCGTCCACCGGTACAGCACCCGCCCGTCCTTCTGCTCCTCGCGCGTGTGCGTCAGGTTCGCGTGCTGCTGGGTGTTGGAGTACAGCGGGCGCTCCTTGGGCATGTCCACCAGGAACTGGTAGTGCACCTTCGGGTACACGTTCATCACGTGCTCCACGTCGCCGTAGTAGTCCGACAGGAGGTTCTCCTGCGCCACGTCGTCGATCTGGTGCACCAGCTCCAGCACGTCTCCGGGCGCCAGCTGCGGGAAGTTCAGCAGCTTGGCGCGCGCGTCGTAGTACATGCCCGTCCACGGCTCGTTCATGTGGCGCTCGGTCTCGGTGTAGCTCTCCACCACCGAGCCGTCCGGCTTGATGACGCGGGCGCGCACCACGCGCAGCTCCTGCCGGTCCGGAGACCAGGACAGGGGCCAGGTGCGGAAGGTGTCCACGCCGCGCTGGTTCATCATCTTGATGACCATCTGGTGCGTGCGGCTCTGCAGGCCGTTCTTCTGCACGCGCACGACGGTGTTCTCCACCACGTACACCGCGTCCTCGGACGGGTAGGCCTCGGCGGCCTTGAGGTACGGGGCGAGGTCCACCAGGTGGCGGGTGCCGGAGCCGACCTCGCCCTTGAGGGTGCGCACCGCCTCGCGGAGCACCGGGTTCTGCGGTCGCAGCGCCAGCGAGCGCTCGAAGGTGGCCAGCGCCTCCACGGAGCGGCCGGCGGTGATCAGCGCGCGGCCCTCGCGCTCGTAGATTTCAGGCTCGTCCGGCGACAGCGCCTTGGCCTCGGCGAAGTGGCCCAGCGCCGCCTCGAGCTGGCCGTTGAAGGCCTTGAGCTCGGCCAGCCGCACGCGCGAGTCATTGTCGAAGGGGTTGAGCGTGAGCTGGCGGGTGTACTCCTGCACCGCCTCGTCGAAGCGGCCCGCGTCGGCCAGCTGCGCGGCCAGCACCCGGCGGCTGGAGGAGTCGTCGTAGCGCAGCGCGAGCGCCTTGCGCAGCCGGTCCATCACCTCCTGCTGGCGCTCGAGCTTGCGCGACACGCTGGCGGCGGCGCGCGCCACGCGGGGCAGGTTGCCCATGCGGCGGAAGGCCTCCTCCACCATGAGGTTGGCCTTGGCGGACTCGCCCAGCGTCTCGTGCGCGCGGGCCAGCGTCAGCCACGCCGAGGCGGCCTCGGGCGACTTCTCCACCACGGGCGTCAGCAGCGGCAGCACGCGCTCGGGGTGGCCGCGGTCCAGCTCGTGCTCGGCCAGCGCCACGCGCGCAGAGGCCGAGTCCGGCGCCGCCTTCAGCGCCGCCTCGAGGAAGTAGCGCCGCAGGTTCAGGTCATCGCGCTGGGTGCTCGCCGCCAGCAGCTGCAGGCCCACGTCCTCGGGCGCCGCTCGCGCCGCGCGCTCGGCCTCCACCGTGGCGGTGTGCTCGCGCTCGTCATACGCGCGGAAGAAGGCGAGCACCGTGGCGTACTCGCCACGCAGCTGCGCGTCGTCCGGCTTCTTGGCCACCAGCTCCTTGAGCGTGGAGGTGACGGTGGGCAGCGGCTGAGGCGCCGGGGCCACGCCCTTCTCCAGCGCGGGCGGAGTGGCCGGCAGCACCGCGCGCACCACGCCGCGCCCGCCCTGGGGCTCCTGGCGCAGGTAGAAGCCCAGCGGGCCCGTCTCCTGGCACACCTTGAGCAGCACCCGGTTGAGCCCCTTGCGCAGGCGCACCGACACCCGCGTCTGGTCCGGCCGCGGCAGGTTGTAGCGGTTCTCGCTGGCCGCCAGCTGGCCGTTCACCCACAGCCGGAAGCCTCCCGAGGTGCCCAGGCCCAGCGCCACCCGCGTCTCCTCGGGCGCCTCGAGCCAGGTGAGCGCGTACGCCACCGCCTCGCGGTTGGGGCGCACCGCGGTGGCCAGGTCCACGTACCCCTCGCTGGGCGTCACCGCCAGCTTGCGCCAGCTCACCTCGCGGCCCTTGGTGCCGGCGAACTTCGCGCCCAGGTCCACCGTGGCCGCCTCGGGGCCATAGTCGACGTCACACCCGCTCTTGCCCTCGTTCTCGAAGCTGCCGACGACATAGAAGTCGCCGACGAAGCCCAGCGAGCGCTGCACCTCGGCGGCGCGCACCGTGCGGCCGCGGGTGCGCTCCACGTCCATCAGCAGCATGGCGGCGGTGGCGCGAGTGCCAGGATCCGCGCCGCGCCGGCTGGCCACCTGCGCGTAGGTGGATGCCAGCGGAGTAATGTCCTCCAGGTCATCCACCATGCCGTGCAGGCGGATGAGGTGGGCGGTGCCCCGGGGCGACGATGCCAGCTCGAGGGCCCGCGCCGAGGACGCTTGAGCCCGCTCGGCGTTGGGATCCGCGGGGGCCAGGAGCGGGCAGGTAAGCACGAAGACTGCGGCGAGCCATGTGAAACGCGACATCCGTCGTATTCCTCGTCCAGCGGTGGGTAGGGCGACACGCCCTGGGGGGGTTGACGCCCATGAACAGGCGCCAGTCGCAGCGCCTTCCCCTCCATGCGGCCCCGGAGGGCAGTCAGGCAACCGAAAACACCACCGAGCGTGAAAAAGGAAGCGCCCCGGGGCGCCTCGCTCCCCAGGTTACGGGGAGGGCACCTACCGGGGCGCGGGGCCAAACGGGCCGGCCTTGCTGGCTGGAGAGCGGCCGGACGGGCTTACAGGCTGCGCAGCGCCCGGCTGGGGGGCAGCTCCGCGCACGCGGCGAACTCGTCGGCCGCGAGCAACTCGGACGAGGACAGGATGCGGTCCACGTCCAGCAGCAGCACCAGCCCCTCGCCATGGCGGCCCATGCCGGCGATGAAGGAGTCGGTCTGGCTGGTGACGCCAAAGGAGGGCGCGGACACCACCTCCCGGTGGCTCAAGTGCACCGGCGTGCCAAACGAGTCGATCGTCAGGCCCAGGAGCATCGGCTTGCCGTCGCGCTCCACCTGGACGACGAGCACGCCCGTGCGCGCGGCGGTGGAGCGGAACGCCTGGCCCAGTCGGCTGCCCATGTCCACCACCGGGACCGCGTGCCCGCCGACGTTGATGGCGCCGCGCATGAAGCGCGGAGCGGCCGCCACGTGCGCCACCGCCGTGTCATTCACCATCTCGCGGATACAGCCTTCGGGGACGGCGTAGTGCTCGCCGCCCAGCAGGAAGGTGAAGTACCGCTCGGCCTGATCTGGCACCAGAGCCAGTGTCATGGGTCACCTCGGTCAAGAGAGCAGCTGACCGCCTCGGACAACAGTAGGACTGTTAAAATATATATGACTTAAAATTCTCAAAAACAAGTAATCGTTGCTGCTTTGTGGGTTCAAGGACTTGGCGCTACGCGAAGGTGCTGGGTGGGTGAAGGCGGGTGTAGGCGTGGGTTGGGTGCGCCGGGAAGGTGAAAGAGCTCCACCAGCTGCTTCAAGCTGGAGGCCTGCTCGGTGAGGCGCAGCGCGGTGGCGGACAGCTCCTCGGCCACGCTGGCGTTCTGCTGCGTCACGGTGCTCACCTGCTGCATGGCGCTGCTCACGGTGGTGATGCTCGAGGCCTGCTCGGAGGCGCCGGCGGCCACCTCCTGTACCAGCTGGGCGGTGCGCTGAATGGCGGGCACCAGCACCGAGAGCCGCTCTCCGGAGCGCTCGGCGGTGGCCACGCTGCGGGTGATCAACGTGGAGATCTGCTGAGCGGCGGTGCGGCTGCGCTCGGCGAGCTTTCGCACCTCGGAGGCGACCACCGCGAAGCCCCGGCCCTGCTCACCGGCGCGGGCCGCTTCGATGGCGGCATTGAGGGACAGCAGGTTCGTCTGATAGGCCAGCTCGTCGATGATCGACACCTGATCGGCGATGGTGCGCATGGCCTGCACGGTCTCGCTCACCGCGGCGCCGCTGTCCTCGGAGTCCCTGGCGCCCTGGAGCGACAGCTGCTCGGTCTGCCGGGCGTTGGTGGCCACCTGGCGGATGGAGGCGCTGAGCTGACTCAGGTGCGAGGAGGTCTCCTCGGCGGCGCTGGCCTGCTCGCTGGTGCCGTGGGACAGGCCCTGCGAGGTGCTGGAGACCTGGTGCGCGGCGAGCGACAGCGAGGAGGCCTCGGTGTGCACCTGCTGGAGCACGTCGGTGAGCCGCTGGCGCATGTCCTCCAGCGCGCGCAGCAGCAGCGTCAGCTCGTCTCGCCCATCCACGATGACTGGCTCGCGCAGGTCTCCCGAGGCCAGGCGCGAGGCCGTCTGCACCGCGTGAGACAGGGGCGCGGTGAGTGAGCGGGTGAGCAGCAGGGAAGCGACGATGGCCAGCGCCATCGCCAGGCCGAAGGAGAGCATCAGCACGGTGCGGATCACCTCGAAGGAGCCGAGCACCTGGGACTCCTCGGCGCGCATGCGCTCCTGGTGGCGCAGGGCCAGGGCGGCGGCGGTCTGCTCCAGGGTGCGAATGGCATCCTTGTGCCGGGAGACGGCGGCATTGCCCTCCTGGGACGTGCGCACCTCTCCGCGCTGGACGGCGGCCACCACCGACAGGAAGCCGTTGCGATAGGTGTCGAGCGAGCGTCCCATGGCGAGCGCGTCATCATGGTCGGCCGTACCCGGGGCCTGCGCTCCCAGCGGCGCCAGCGTCTGCTCGAGGCTCGCCAGCTCCTCGTTCCAGCGCTCGAGGTAGTCGGCCTGGGCCTCCGGCGCGCCCATGTTGAGCAGGTAGTCCTTCTCGAACCGGCGCAGGCCGAGCGCCTCGGAGCGCGCGCGGGCCGCGAGCGCCGAGATGCGGCCCTCCTCATTGATGAGCGAGAAGGTGAGGTTGGCGGCGTGATTCAGGCCCAGATAGCCCGTGGCGGCCATGGCAACCACGAGGGACATGACCGCGGCGAAGCCCGCCGCGAGACGAGGACCGATCCGGAATTGGCGCAGCATGAGGATCCTGGAGAGAGTTCACGTCTTGAGTCAGCGGGTCCACCCTGAATACAAATTTCCGAGCGGGCTCTCCAATGAGTCCCGGTTGACCCAATCCGAAGATCATCAGTTGAGCCGGTAGGCGCGAGCGACGGTGAGCACTTCGAGGTGGGTGGCACCGGCCTCGCGCAGGGCCACGGCGGCGGCGCGGGTGGTGGCTCCGGTAGTGAACACATCGTCGATGAGGAGCAGGGCCTGGCCCTGGACGGAGGGGTGGGCGGTGAAGGCCTCGGCGACATTGCCGGCCCGCTCCGCCTCGGAGAGCCCGACCTGGCGTCGCGTCTCGCGGGTACGGGTGAGCAGCCCCACGGGAGCGCGGCGCCCGGTGGCGCGGGCCAGGGCCGAGGCCAGGAGCTGAGTCTGATCATATCTGCGCTCACGGAAGCGCCGGGTGTGGAGCGGCAGCGCCACGAGCAGGGCAGGGGCGCGGGAGAGAAAGGCGCGGGCCTCGTCAGCGAGCAGCTCCGCGAGGGGCGCGGCGAGCTCGGGGTGGTCCTCGTACTTGAAGCGGTGGATGGCGCGGGCCACGGGCCCCTCGTGAGCGAAGGGCGCCCACGCCCGGGTGAACGGAGGGGGATGGAGGTGACAGCGGGGGCACCGGCCCGAGACGAAGGTGCCCGGCTCCGCGCAGGTACGGCAGCACGCGGGAGGCAGCCGCTCCAGCGCGGTGTCACACGTCTCGCAGAAGGCGGCGCGGGCGGACAGCACCCTGGCGCACGCCAGGCACGAGGGGGGGTACAGCAACTCCAACAGCCCGAGGAACGCCGACGAGAGCGCAGCACGCATCCCGTGAGGCGAAGCACATCACGGGCCAAGCCCCTCTCCTCGAGGGAGCGCGCGTGCGCCGCGTGCGGCGGTCCAGCCCGTGAGACTCCGGTCCCGCCGCATGGACGCGGACCGGAGCCCAGGAGCCCGGCTCAGAGGATGCCCTGGCGGTTCATCTCCTTGGGCTGGGGCAGCCCCATCACCTTGCACAGGGTGGGGGCAATGTCCGCGAGCACGCCGGGGCGCAGCTTCTGCCCCCGGAAGTCCGGGTGAAGGAGGTACAGCGGCACCGGGTTGAGCGTGTGCGAGGTGTGCGGCTCACCGGTGACGGGATCGCGCATCTGCTCGCAGTTGCCGTGGTCGGCGGAGATCATCATCACCCAGTTGTTGCGCCGGCATGCGTCGCCGAGCTGACCCAGGCAGATGTCCACCGCCTTCACGGCCTTGATGGTGGCGTCCAGCTTGCCGCTGTGGCCCACCATGTCCGGGTTGGCGAAGTTGACGAGCGCGAAGTCGTACTGCCCCGAGTCGATGCGCTTGATGAGCTCGGCGGTGACTTCGGCGGCGGCCATCTCGGGCTTCAAGTCGTACGTCTTCACGTCGCGCGGCGAGGGCACCAGGTGCCGGTCCTCGCCGGGGTAGACGACCTCGCGGCCGCCGTTGAAGAAGAACGTCACGTGGGCGTACTTCTCGGTCTCCGCGGTGCGGAACTGGCGCAGGCCCTCGCGAGAGATGAGCTCGGGGAAGATGTCCCGCGGCTGATCCGGGCCGTAGGCGACGGGCAGATCGAACGTCTCGTCGTACTGCGTCATGCAGACGTAGCGCCCGAGCGCGAGCCCGCCGCGGTCGAACTCCTTGAAGTCCTGGGAGGCCAGGGCGCGCGTGAGCTCGCGGGCGCGGTCGGCGCGGAAGTTGAAGAACATGGCCACGTCGCCATCGCGGATGCGGCCCACGGGCGAGCCATCGCCCTGGGTGATGACGGTGGGGAGGACGAACTCGTCGGTCACCTTCTCGTTGTACGAGGCGCGGATGGCCGACAGCGCGTCGGGAGCCTTGGGCCCCTGCGCGTGCACGATGGCCTCATAGGCCTGCTTGACGCGGTCCCACCGCTTGTCGCGGTCCATGCCGTAGTAGCGCCCGCTCACGGTGGCGATGCGCCCGGCCTGCGTCTCCTTCAGGAAGCGCTCGAGCTCCTCCACATAGCCCAGCGCGCTCTGGGGCGGAGTGTCGCGCCCATCGAGGAAGGCGTGGATGTAGACCTGGGGCAGGCCGCGCTCGCGCGCCGCCTTGAGCAGCGCGTACAGGTGATCCATGGAGGAGTGCACGCCACCGGGGGACACGAGCCCCAGCAGGTGGAAGGCCTTGCCCTCGGACTTGGCCTTGTCCATGGCGGCGCGGATGACGGGGTTGCTGCCCAGCTCGCCCGACTCTGCGGCGCGATTGATGCGCACCAGGTCCTGGTAGACGATGCGGCCGGCGCCGATGTTGGTGTGGCCGACCTCCGAGTTGCCCATCTGCCCCTCGGGCAGGCCCACGGCGAGGCCGGCCGTATGAAGCTCGGTGAACGGGAAGCCGTGGGAGATGCGGTCGAGGTTGGGGGTACCGGCCAGGAGGATCGCGTTGTCCTCGCGCTCCTGCCGGATGCCCCATCCATCCAGGATGCAGAGCAGGACCTTGTGCGCAGGTTTCATGGCTCAAAACCTAATCGCCCGGGCGTCCCAAGGTGGTGAAAAGTGCATGGCGGGGCCCCTGGCGTTATCCGGCGGACGGCTCCGGTATGCCGGTGCTCAGCGGACCTGGGGCTCGCTCTGGCTCGGGGAGGGCACCACGGGAGGCTGCACGCTGGCCGTCTGAGTGAGCCGGACGCCCGCGATGACGAGCATGCCCCCCACGCCCAGGGCCCAGTGCAGCGCCTCGTCCAGCAGGGCCCAGGCGGCGATGGCCGTGGCCGCCGGCTGCAGGTTGGAGAAGATGGCCACCTTCGAGGCGGGCACCTTCGACAGCGCGTAGTACCAGATGAGGTAGGCCACCACCGAGGTGAGCAGCGCCAGGTACACCACGCAGGCCCGCGCGGTGAGGCTCGCGTTCAGCGTCTCCACGGGCCGCAGCATGAAGGGCGCCAGCGGCAGCATGAGCACCATCGCCGCCACCATGCTCCAGGCCGTGGCGCGCAGCGGGCCGTGGGTGGCCGCGAAGGGCTTGCCCTCGGTGGTGTAGAGCACCCACGCCACCACGGCCGCGAGGATGAGCAGGTCTCCCACCAGCGAGCCCCGGGCGCTGGCCAGCCCCCGGCCCAGCAGCAGCACCACCACGCCCACGAAGGCCGTGGCGATGCCGGCCGCCGCCCGCCGCGAGGGCCGCTCGTGGCCCTGAACGAGGCTCGTCACGTACACGCCCAGCGGCGTCATCGCGTACATCAGCGCGCCGTGCGCCGCCGAGGTGCGCTCCAGGCCATAGAAGAAGAGCAGCTGGTTGATCGGCCCCGCCAGGAGCCCCAGCCACATCACCCGCCGCCACTCCGAGCGCGGTGGCAGCTTGGGCCCCGCAGTGAAGGCAATCAGGAACACGAATACCGTGCCGCTCAGCAGGAAGCGCCAGAGGATGGCGGTGGCGGGCGGCAGCTCCTCCATGGCGCGCTTGCCGGCCAGGTACGTGCCCGCGCTGATGAACACCTGGCACAGCAGCGCGGCGTACACCTTCCCGAGCTGGGCCTGGGAGAGGGGGGCGCTGCTGACCGCGCGAGCCGTCGGGGTACTCATGACGGGGCGCTAACTACCAGTTCATCCAGGCGCCCGCCGAGCTTTTCCACCCACCGCGCCAAGCGACTCACTAGAGTCGAGCAGAACCTTTGTTGTCTGGAGCCTCCATGTCCCGCCTTCTCCGTTTGACCGCTGCCCTGGTGCTCGCCGGGCTGTGGGCCTCGTGTGCCACCTCGCCGGGAGCAGGAGGGCAGGCCGGCTCGGGAGACGGAGTGAGCCTGCGCTTCGCGTGGCCCCAGGACTTCACGGCCCAGGTGTCCTCCAGCAGCGTGGAGACCAAGAGCGGTCAGAGGGTGGAAAGCCCCGAGCGCCGCTTCGAGCTCAGGCTGGAGGGGACGGGGCAGGAGCGCAAGCTGATCACCCGCCAGCTGCCGGCGACGGGACCTGGCGCGGGCTCCGAGGAGGAGCGGTTGCCCCCCACTCCCACGCTGGTGCTGGGGCCCGCGGGCGAGCTCAAGCGCGTGGAGGGCATCGATCAGGCGCTCGCGGAGGTGTTCAAGGATGCCCAGAGCAAGGGCGTGCCCAAGGCCCAGCAGGACATGCTGGCCAAGCTGGTGGGCGAGGCGCTGGAGCAGGCCGCGAGGGCCCGGTGGGAGGAGCTGCTGGGCAAGTGGAACGGGCTCACGTTGAAGCCCGGCGAAGTCGTCGAGCGCCGGAGCCAGATGATCATGCCGTTCTTCGGCAACACCGTGGACATCCAGGAGCGCGTGTCCCTGAAGGAGTACGTGCCCTGCGCGGAAGGTGGCACGGACAAGCGCTGTGTGCTGCTGGTGTTGGACTCCGCGATGGATCCAGCGGGCAGCGAGCGGGCCCGGAGCGAGCTCATTCAGCGCTTGAAGGAGTTCACGCGGGTCAACCTGGGCATGCCGGAGTCCGCGATGCCTGAGATGAAAGTGACGAAGCTTCAGCTCGATGGCTCGCTCGAGCTCATCACCGAGCCGGGGACGCTCATTCCCCATCGCCTGCGCGATACGGAGACCGCGGTCATCGTGATGCAGAGCTCGGACGGGGAGACGCAGGACTTCAACCTCAAGAGCGAGCGGCGCGAGGTCTTCACTTCCGGCGCCCGTTAGGCCCGGCCGCCCGCGCGCGTCTTGTAGGTGAGCACCGGGGCCAGCGTGGCCACCACCCGGACAAGCCCCGCCTCCACCAGGTCCGACACCACGCGGTCGATGGACTTGTACGCGGGCGGGGCCTCCTCGAAGAGCAGGTCCTTGTCCTCGCAGATGACGTGGCTCTTGAAGGGGGTGCGGGTGAGGGACTCGGCGCTGAAGCGCTCGCGGATCCGCTCACGGGCCGTGGTGCGGTTCCACTTGCGGCCGGCGCCGTGCGCCAGGCTGTAGCCGCTCACCGCGCCGTCACCCACCGGGAGCACCAGGTAGCTCAGCGCGCCGCGGCTGCCGGGAATCACCACCGGGCCCTGGTCCGAGGGCGCCGCGCCCTTGCGGTGCAGCCAGCAGCCACAGCCCTCCACGTCCTTCGGGGTGACGCTGTTGTGGCACACATCCAGGACGCGCCGGCCACTGGCGCCAATGCCGTCCAACATTCGCCGGGCCACCAGCGCCCGGTTGGCGCGGCCCCACGCCACCGCGTGGTCATGCCGCGTCAGGTACGTGCGCGCCTCCGATGAGCCCTCCGCCAGGCCGCCCGCGCCGTGACGGTCCACGTGGGCCCGGAGTGTCGCCTCGCCCAGGCCGCGCGAGCCCGAGTGCACCAGCAGCAGCAGCCGCTCCCCCTTCAGCCCCAGCTCCCGGAACGTCGCGGCGTCATGCACCGCGTCCACCCGCTGCACCTCCGCGAAGTGGTTCCCCCCGCCCACCGTGCCCAGCGCCGCCTCGAAGCCCGAGGGCTTCACCGCGTGCTCGGCCAGAAACCCGTCCGTGTCCCCGTCCCACGGCCCTTCCAGATCCAATCTCGCCGCCCACCGCTCCGGCCTGGCCTTGCGCGCCAGCAGGTCCACGTCCCACAGCCCCATCCCACAGCCAATGTCGTTGCCGACGAGGAACGGGTAGAGCTGACCCTGGGAGGCGAACGTGGCGCCTACCGGGGCGCCCTTGCCGGGATGGAGATCTGGCAACCCCACCGCCAGGCGCATGCCGGGAAATCGAGCCACCGCCTCGAGCTGGCGGACGGCCTCGCCCTCAACCCAGGACTGCGGGGAGGCGATGATGCGGACTTGGGTACCCGAGGAGTTGGCGGAGGGCGCGGTCATCATGCGCCCCAGGACGCGGAGCCCCGAGGCCGCCTGACGCGGCAACCCGGCACGTCATTTGTGGTACGGCTCACCCTTGAGGATGGTGAAGGCGCGGTACAGCTGCTCGACGAGCACCACCCGGGCCAGCCGGTGCGGCAGCGTCATCCGCGACAGCGAGAGCGTCAGGTGCGCGGCCTGGCGCACCGAGTCGTCCAGCCCCTCGTCTCCGCCGATGACGAAGAGCAGGTCCTTCGAGCCGGTCTGCGCCTTGGCCAGGTAGCGGCTGAGCTCCACCGAGTCCAGCTGCTTGCCCCGCTCGTCCAGCGCCACCACCCAGTCCTGGGGCTTGCGCCGGGCGAGGATGGCCTCGGCCTCGGCCGTCTTGGCGTCTCCGGCCTTGAGCTTGCGGCCGCTGGCCTCGGGCAGCTCCACCAGCTCGAAGCGGGTGTAGTGGGCCAGCCGCGAGGCGTACTCCTGCACCGCCGGCTCGAAGAGCCCCGAGCGGTCCTTGCCCACCGACACCAGCCGGACTCTCAGGCGAGCTTCTCCCGGGGCGCGTCGGCCCACAGGCCCTCGAGATCATAGAAGGCGCGCGTCTCGGCGAGGAACAGGTGCGCCACCACCTCGCCGTAGTCCAAGAGCACCCACTGGCCGGTCTCCCGGCCCTCGCTGCCCAGGGGGTGCAGCCCGTCCTCGTGCTTCACCTTCACGTGGACGTTCTCGGCCATGGCGCTCACCTGCCGGTCGCTCTCGCCCGAGGCCAGGACGATGTAGTCGGCGTACGAGGCCATGCCGCGCACGTCCAGCACCATCACCTCGGTGGCCTTCTTGTCCAGCAGCAGGTTGGCCACCTTGTGGGCCAGCGCCTTGGCGTGCGGGTTCTCCGCGGGGCTCTCGGTGGCGGCGGTGCCGCCCTTGAGCAGGTTGCGCTTCTTGGCCGACTTGGGGAAGGCGGATTTCTTGCGCGCGCTGGGCTTCTTGGCCGCGGACTTCTTGCGCGTGGCCGCCGTCTTCGTGGCGCTCTTCTTCGCCTTGGGGGAGCTCGTCTTCTTCTTCAGTGCCATGTGTGGCCCGCCACCCTAGCGCACCTGACCCTGCCCGTGGACGACGTACTTCTGACTGGTCAACTCTCTGAGCCCCATCGGTCCAAAGGCGTGCAATCGGCTGGTGGAGATTCCAATCTCCGCCCCCAGCCCCAGCTCGCCCCCATCATTGAAGCGCGTGGAGGCGTTCCACAGCACCGCGCTGGCCGTTACCTCGCGGATGAAGCGCATGGCCGAGGGCTCGTCCCGGGTGATGATGGCCTCGGTGTGCTCGCTGCCATAGCGGGCGATGTGCTCCATTGCCCCGTCCAGGTCCTTCACCACCCGGATGGCCAGGATGAGGTCCAGGAACTCGCGCCCGTAGTCGTCCTCCGCCGCGGGGGTGGCCGTAATGCCGGCCCGGGCCAGCACCGCCAGCGTCGTGGGGCAGCCGCGCAGCTCCACCTTCTTGTCCACCAGTGCACGTCCCACCACCGGCAGGAAGCGCTCGGCCACCACCCGGTCCAGCAGCAGGCACTCGGCGGCGTTGCACACGCCGGGGCGGCTGGCCTTGGCGTTGACGACGATGCGGGTGGCCATGTCCAGGTCCGCCATCGCGTGCACGTACACGTGGCACACGCCCTTGTAGTGCTTCACCACGGGGATGCGGGCGTTCTCGGCCACGAAGCGGATGAGCCCTTCGCCCCCGCGGGGAATGCACAGGTCGATGAGCCCCTCGAGCTTGAGCAGCTCCAGCAGCGAGTCGCGCTCGCCGGCGGGCACCAGCTGGATGGCGTGCTCGGGCAGCCCCGCGTCCAGGGCGCCCCGGGTGAGCGCCTGGGCGATGGCCTGGTTGGAGCGGGCCGACTCGCTGCCGCCGCGCAGCAGCACGGCGTTGCCGCTCTTGAGGCACAGGGCCGCCGCGTCGCTCGTCACGTTGGGGCGCGACTCGTAGATCATCAGCACCACGCCCAGCGGCAGGCGCACCTTGCGGATTTTGAGCCCATTGGGCCGCTTCCACGTGTCGGAGGCCTCGCCCACGGGGTCCTTCAGGTCGGCCACGGCTTCCACGGCCTGCGCCATGGACTCCAGGCGGGCGGCGTCCAGCAGCAGCCGGTCCACGAAGGCGGCGTTCTTGCCGCTGGCGTTGGCGGCGGCCACGTCCTCGGCGTTGGCGGCGAGGATAGAGGGCGCGGCCTCTCGCAGGTGGCGGGCCATGTGCCGCAGCGCGGCGTCCTTCTTCTCGGTGGGGGCGATGGCGAGCGCCCGGGAGGCGGTCCGTGCAGTCTCGGCCAGGGTCCGCATGTCTTGCTTGGCAACCGTCATGCCTCTCCTCTATCAGAGGCGCATGAGCGATGCCCGGTTAGCGCAATTTCAGCAGATGGCGGCCGAGTTCCCGGACGCCCCCATGGCCCACTTCTCCCTTGGCAAGCTGTACCTGGAGCGCCGGCAGTACGCCGAGGCGGTGAAGAGCCTGGAGGCAGCCACCCGGTTGGATCCCACCTACGCGGCCGCGCTGGTGTCGCTGGGGGATGCGTACGCGGGGGCAGGGCAGGTGGCGCAGGCCCGGGAGACGCTGGGCAAGGCCCGGCAGGTGGCGCTGGATCAGCAGCATCCCAGCCTCGCCGAGGAGATCGACGAGCGGCTGGCGGAGCTGGGCTGAGCGTCACTTCGGCAGCAGGGCCCGGGTGTCGGCTCGCAGCACGTCCGCCCGGTGGCGGATGTAGACGTCCGGGTGCGCGGCGGCGCGCTGGAGCACCTCGCCCAGCTGCGCCTGGAGCACCGTCTCCATGGTGCCCCAGTCGATCAGCGCCAGCTTGGACAGGGCGTTGCGCTGCACATCCAGGTCCGTCTCCCGCAGGAAGGCGTTGAGCAGCCCGCGGGCCGTCTCCTTGAGCGCCGCCGCGTCCGGCGGGGGACACCAGTAGAGCGCTCGCATCGCCCCCGCCTTCTCCGCGTCCACGCCCTGCCGCATGTACCAGAGCAGCCGCTCGTGCACCGTGGCCAGGCCCGCGCCGCGCACCGCCGCCTCCACGAACTGGCGGTTGCGGCTCGTGTCCTGCTCGTAGATGGCCGCGCAGACCAGCGGCTCGAGCAGCGCCTGCGGCAGGGACTCCGTCATCCGCACCAGCCGCGCCACGAACCACTTCTTGCGCTCGTCGAGCAGCGCGTTGCCCAGCCACTTCAGGTCCTCCGCCGAGCCGTGCAGGTAATGCGCCGCCATGGCCGGCAGGCGCGCGGCCTCCTCCTTCGCCTCCTGCGTGGTGGGAGGTGGCTCCGTCTCCCCGGGGTAGGGGTAGGCCGTGTGAAAGCGGCTGAGCCTCAGGAAGCCCTCGCACCGCGTCTCCCAGTCGCGCCCATCCGGATGGCCGCGGGCGATCGCCTCCAGCACCGCGGCGCGCAATTGCGTGCGCTTCACCCCCAGCATCTCCAGCGCCAGCTCGCCGTGGCCGGGCACGTCCAGGGGATCCACCGGCTCGGTGGTGACTTCCGGCGCCAGGTCCGGCCGCTCGGGCCTCAGCGACAGCAGCAGCGCCGCCGACGTCTGCAGGCCCAGCAGGTTGCCCTCATCCTGCAGGTGCAGCGTGGCCGAGAGCGCCGGGCCGGACAGCTCCAGCACGTCGCGCAGCAGCGGCTCCGGAGCCACCGCCAGCTCCTCGAGCGCGGGCTCCACCCGCGCAGGCTCCAGCCCCAGCGCCGCGCACGCCGCCCCCGCGTGGCCCGTGTCCCGCAGCAGCGCCCGCAGCAGCGCTCCCGTCGTCAGAAAGCCGCTGCGCGACAGCTGCGCCGCGCGCGCCAGGTTCTCTCCTACCTCACGGCCGAGCCCCTGCTCGTGTGCATATGCGGACCAGTCCATGGCCAGCCCTCCCCTGTGAAGACCGCGGCTCACGCCCGCCCATGCTTGCACATTCCCCGGCTACAGGCGCCAGGTGAAACCCAGCCCCGCCACCTGCCGGAAGTACGACAGTCCGTTGCGTGGCAAACTCGTGTTGTAGAGCGCGTATGACAGCTCCATGTCCACGCGCTCGCTCACCGGCCGCACCAGCTTGAGCGACAGCGAGTTCTGTCCCTCTTCCTCCTCCACGAGAATGATCTCCGGAGACAGGAAGATGCCGTCCGGGTAGCGGCTGAGCCCCAGCGCTCCTTGCGCCAGCAGCATCACATTCCAGGGCAGCCGCACTCCGGCGCTTGCGCTCAGCCGGTGGCGCAGCACCGTCTCTCCGAAGCTGTTGGAGGTGGCTTCCTGGAAGGTGTACGTGAGCCCCGCCGCCCAGGCCCCCCGGTACGTGTAGCCCGTACCCGCCGAGAGCACCCGGTCCCTGCGCCGGCCCAGCTCGAGCCCCTCGTTGCTCGGGGGAGGCCGCGCCTGCACGCTGTGGCGCCGGGCGCCGTACTCGCCGAAGACGCTCAGCGCGTGGCGCCGGTTGAAGCGGTAGCGCCCCAGAAAGCCGTACTCGGGCCCCCCAAAGTTCGCCTTCGCGTCTGGCCGGTACACGAACCGGTGCGCGCCCAGCCGCACCCGCAGCGCGAGCCGCACCTCGGGGGCGTACTCCAGGAAGGCGTTGGCTCCCAGGTCCGAATAGTCCCGGCTGCCGCCGCGCCGATCCTTGGCGCGCCCTTCGATTCCCACTCCCAGTGTGCTTCCCAGCGCCGCCGAGCCCTCCAGCGCCGCGGCCTGCACCAGCACGCTCTCGTTCGGGTAGCGCAGGTACTTGCGGCCTCCCAGCTCGTAGCGCCCCACCAGCTGCCGCCGCTCGCCCGTTACCCGGGCCTCCGCGGCCGCCAGCAGCCCCAGCGCCGCGTCCAGGTCGGGGCGGGGGGCCTGGTCGTCGGAGAAGTCACGCGGAGCGTTCGAGTCAGCCAGCATCCGGGCCGTCACGCGCACCGAGCCGTCCACGTCGGCCGCGAGGGCGCCACTGGCGAACAGGAGCAGGAGCGCGGAGAGAAGGCGAGACACGCGCGCACACCATACCGTGCGCTTCGCCTGCACGCCTTGTTCACGAGAGGCCGTCACCTTCTTGCGTGCCGGTGACGGGGCGCTGGGCCCCCGTTACAGTCGCTCCATGCGTCCCGTGTCGCTTCTGCCCGCCTGGGCCTGCCTCACCCTTGCCGCCTGCGCTCCGGTCTCCTTCGACACGGAGCTGAAGGGGGAGACCACTGTCCCCGCGGGCCCCCCCGGTGTCCTCACCCCGCTCAACGCCTTTCCCGCCATTGGCAGCTTCGCGGGGCTCAACTTCAACGAGAACCAGGACTTCAAGAACCAGGGCGTCACCAGCGACGAGGTCTCCTCCGTCTCCGCCAAGTCCGTGGAGCTGCGCCTGCTGGCCCCGGACGACGCCGACTTCACCTTCCTGGACACCCTGGAGTTCTTCGCCAAGGCGGGTGACCAGGAGAAGCGCTTCGCCAGCAAGCGCGACATCTCCCGGCTCGTGCCGCGCCTGCCCAACCCCGTGCTGAAGATGGACGTGGAGGACGTGGAGCTGCAGCCCTTCGTCGCCGCGCCCTCCATGAGCATCATCGTTCGCGGCAAGGGCCGCATGCCCCAGCAGGAGGTGCGGCTCCAGGCCATCGTCGTGCTGAATGTGGAGGAGGACCTGCTCTAAAGGCCCGGCGCGCGGGCTACTCCAGCTCGCGCACCTTGCTCTCCAGCGCCCTGGCGCGCGACTCCAGCTCGCGGGCCAGCGACTCCAGCCGCTTCGCCTCGGCCTCCAGCGAGGCCAGGTCGTCGAAGTCACCCGCGGCCAGCTGCTGCGCACGCACGGCGTCCACCTGCGGCCGACGGTCGCTCGCGCGCGCCGCCGCCGGAGCCGCGGTCGGAGTCTGGTCCGGAATCGGAGTGGGACTCGGCCTCGGAGTGGGAGTCGGAGTCGGCTGGGGAGGGGTGCCGCCAATAGGCGCTCCGCTATCGGCGGGTGCCGGCGGTGGCACTCCCGGCGCTCCGCTCACCGTCTCGGGAGGCGCATCGCCCTGGCCGTTGTTCAGGGACGGCGCGGCTTCGCCGCCGCCCCGAGGCGAGGCGTCCACCGCGAACCGCTGATCCCCCACCGCCCGCAGGCGCAGCCGGCGATCCTGGTCGTCGAACATCGACTCCTCACCGAGGAAGTCGTTCATCCGCCGCTCCAGGGCGCGCTCCTCGCGCACCTCGGTGATGCGGGACTTCAGCGCGCTCAGCCGCTGCCGTACCTTGTCCTCGGAGTCGCGCAGCGCGTCGGCCTGCTCCAGCAGATCCTCGGGATCATCGCTCGCCTGGCCAGGGCCCAGCGCCGGCACCCGCGAGGCCGGCAGGGCCGCGCGCACCGCCTCACGCTCGGCGCGCAGCTGGCGCATGCGCGACAGCAACCCGGTGCGCTGCTCGCGGTTGGAGGTCGCCTCCCACGCCGCGTGCACCCGCTTCAGGTCCTCGGACAGCGCCGCGTGCAGCGCCAGGTGGGCGCGCTCCGCCTCGCTCTCGGCCCCCACCACCGACTGGGCCAGCCCCGTCAGCTCGCCGCTCAGCTCCTGCGAGCGCCGCAGCGCCTGCTCCAGCTCCGGGCCCGTCGTCAGCTTGCCCTGCTGCTCCGCCTTCAGCGTCTCGATGCGCGCCGCCAGCCCGTTGAGCTCCCCCCGGAGCGTCTGCTGACGCTCACGCAGCGCGCGCACCTGGGTGCGTGCCACCTGCGCCTTCGCTCGCGTCGCCTCCAGCTCGGACGCTGCCCACACGGGGGCACCGAGCAGCAGGCACAGCATCAGGGTGAGCAGGTGACGCTTCATGGCTCTCACCCTTTTAGCAAAGCCGATGCCAGCCCAAGCGCCACTTTCGCGCTTCCGTTGAGGACGAAACTCAAGCAGTTCCAGGGGCTTGGGGAGGAGCGCCGCCCCCCCGCCACACAGGCCCGTGGTGGAAAGTCACGGAGGGGCGGGGAGGGTGATGGATTTTCGAGGGGGCTCACCCCTCGTCCGGGGGGCGCTCTTCCTTGGAGATGAAGCCGTACTTCTCCAGCTTGTAGTACAGGGCGGACGTCTTGATGCCCAGCAGGCGGGCCGTCTCGGTCTTCACCTTGCCGGCCTTCTCGTAGGCGCGGGCGATGAGCTGCCGCTCGATGTCCTCGAGGATGTCCGGCAGGGGGCGGTCCCCGTGGGGAATGGGCAGGCCGGTGGCGTCGGTGCGCGGCGCGCTCGGGCTCAGGTGCGAGGGCAGGTCCGCCTCGGTGAGCACCTCGCCCTCGGCGAAGACGAGCGACTGCTCCATCACGTTCTCCAGCTCGCGCACGTTGCCCGGCCAGGCGTGGCGCGCCAGCGCCTTGAGCGCGCTGTCATCCAGCCCCTTCACGCGCCGGTTCACCCGGGGGGCGTGCTTGGCGATGAAGTGGCGCGCCAGGGAGGCGATGTCCTCGGGCCGCTCGCGCAGCGGCGGCAGCATCAGCGGGACGATGTGCAGCCGGTAATAGAGGTCCTCGCGGAAGCGGCCCGCCTTCACCTCGGCCTGCAAGTCGCGGTGCGTGGCGCTCACCACGCGCACGTCCACCTTGAGCGTCTCCTCGCCGCCCACGCGCTGGATCTCCTTCTCCTGCAGCACGCGCAGCAGCTTGGTCTGCACCGAGGCGGGGATCTCTCCAAGCTCGTCCAGAAACAGGGTGCCGCCGTCGGCCAGCTCGAAGCGGCCCAGCTTGCGCTTCACCGCGCCGGTGAACGCGCCGCGCTCGTGGCCGAACAGCTCGCTCTCCAGCAGCGTCTCGGCCAGTGCCGCGCAGTGCACCACGACGAAGGGCCCGTCCTTGCGCGGAGACTGCTGGTGGATCATCCGCGCCACCAGCTCCTTGCCGGTGCCGCTCTCGCCGCGCACCAGCACCGTGGCCTCGCTGGCGGCCGCCTTGCGCACCTGCGTCAGCAGCTTCTGCATGGGCTCGCTGTCGCCCACCATGCTGCCGTGCGTGAGCGCCGCGTCCGCCTCGTGCGCGGCGGTGCGCGCCGACAGCCGCTCCACCTGCTTGCGCGTGGCCGAAAGCTCCAGCCCCTTGTCCACCTTGGCGCGCAGCACGTCTGGCGGGAAGGGCTTGGTGATGAAGTCATAGGCCCCCTCCTGCATCGCCTGCACCGCCGTCTCGATGGTGCCGAACGCCGTCACCACCATCACCACCGCCGCCGGGTCCAACGCCTTGATGGCGCGCGTGACGGCGATGCCGTCCATCCCATCCATCTTCAGGTCCGTGACGACCATGTCGAACGGCGCCTTCTTGTAGGCCGCCAGCCCGTCGGCTCCCGAGCGCACCGCGGAGACGGTGTGCCCAGAGCGGGTGAGGGTGACGGTCATCCCCTCGCGGAGAGTGTCGTGGTCATCAATGACGAGGACGCGGGCCATGAAGACGCGTTCTCCCCCAACGGGGGCGCCATGTCACTACGGGCCGCGCGCCTGGGCCCGGCTGGAACGGGCTGGCATCCCGCGGGCACATGCGCTTTACCCCCGCGCCATGCCCTCTGTGGACTCCTCCCTGCAAGAGCTGCTCGCCCGCCACGTGCCCTCGGATGACAAGGAGCGCGAGGACCTGGAGCGCATGCGCGCCTTCGCCGCTCAGCTCTCCAGCCCCTTCTCCCGCGCCCAGGCCCCCGCGCACTTCACCGGCAGCGCCGTGGTGGTGGACCCGCGGGGCGAGCGCGTGGTGCTGCTCCACCACGCCAAGCTCCAGCGCTGGCTGCAGCCCGGTGGCCACGCCGACGAGGCCGACGCCGGCCGCATGGAGGCCACCGCCCTGCGCGAGGCCCGCGAGGAGACTGGATGTCAGGTGCGGCTACACCCTTCCGCACCTCGGCCCCTGGATGTCGACATTCACCGCATTCCTGCGCGGAAGGACGAACCAGACCACCTGCACCTGGATGTGCGCTTTCTCATCGTCGCCGAGGACCCCGAGGCGCTGGCGCATGATCCACAAGAGTCCTTTGGCGCACAGTGGCTGGATTGGGCCTCCGCGCTGGCGCGCGCCGACGAAGCTCCGCTGCGACGCCTACTGGAAAAAGCCAGAATCGCTGCCACTCACTCTCCGTGAATATGGGGGGTATTAATCTTCCTTTTTTAAAACATGACAACTGCCTCTCCATCCCGAGTCTTAGGATGTTAAGTTGGCCACGCGCCCTGAGGATGAGGGCTTGGAAGCTCCGGGGGGGGCTGCGCAACCTGCTGTTAGCCAAGGCGTCTCCCTCCTGAGGGAGCGGCCAAGCAACTTTTTCTGGCTACGGCAGAAAAATAAAACGCAGCTTGACTTGCCTTTGCAGAATTCGTAGAAAATTCCCGTCAGCCCGTCGCTCCCCCAGCAAGCGGGCGAGAACCTCACCCCCCAGGAGTCACTATGTCGACCATCGCCTTGGACACTGCGGTCACCAATAAGGCCCAGCCCCTGCCCCTGGCGACCCGCCCCGCTTCGGAGGCGGCCGCACGTCGGTACAACCCGCCCGCGTTGAGCGTCACGCCGCACCCGGCGTGGATCGACGCGATGAAGCACGCGGTGAAGAAGGACTGGGAGGCGGCGTGCTGGCCGCGCATGTTCAAGCAGACGGCCGAGGGCAACCGCCCGCCTCTGCGCGTGTGGCAGCGGATGCTGACCGAGTGCTTCTTCATCGTGGAGAACTTCCCCAAGTACATGGGGCTGTCGCTGGCGAAGACGACGTACGGCCGGCGTCAGGGTGACTCCAGCGCGCGGCGCTGGCTGCTGCAGAACATGGCCGTCGAGGCCAAGCACACCGAGTGGTGGATCGACTGGGCGGCCGGGTGCGGCATCGATACCGAGAAGCTGCTGAGCCACACGCCCATGAAGGAAGTGACGGACCTGCACCAGCACCTGCTGGAGACCTGTCAGAAGGGCAGCCTGGCCGAGGGCGTGGCCGCCTCCAACTGGGCCATCGAGGGTGCGACGGGTGAGTGGACGCACGGGGTGGAGAAGCACTTCCGTGAGTACGCCGCGGACGGGGTGCGCATCGATGGCGTGTCGATGATGTGGCTCAAGGCCCACGCGCGCTACGACGACGCGCACCCGCACGAGGCGCTGGAGATCATCAAGGCCGCCACGGACCATCTGTCCGACGAGCCGGCCCGCGTGGTCGAGGCTGCCCGCAAGTCCCTGGAGCTGCTCGGCAAGCTGTGGGAGGCCTGCTACGACGCCGAGATGTCCAACGCCGAGTAAGCCCACCGGGCCTGGCTGGCTGGCTGGCGTCCTTCCGGGAAAGAGCGCCCTTTCGCGCCATTCCTGTTGAGGGGTAGTTCACACCCGCGTGATTCTCGGCTTGAATACGCGGTATGGATCCAACCCCTCCTGCCTCACGCCCTTTAGCGTGAGCCCGGAACACCGGGAGGGGCAGCCGCCATGACCAACGACGATCAACTCATCAAAGATTTCGCCAAGCGTGGGAGCCTGCTGTTCCTGAAGTGGGTCACCGCGCCCGCCCTCATCTGCGCCTACCTCATCGGCATGGCCGTGGGGCTGCAGAAGGCAGAGCGTCTGCAGGTGGTGGTGGTGATCATGCCGGTGATCATCGCCGTCTACGGGTTCATCTACCCCTACGTCTCCATCCGGGCGATCGCGTCCCAGTCGCTGCGGCACCGGCCCGGAGACGTGCCCGGCGAGCGGCTGCAGCGCATTCTGCAGCTGCCCTGGCGCGCCAGCCTCTTCACCACCTATGTGGCGTGGACGCTGGGCGGTGCCAGCTTCGCGGTGCCGGTGTGCCTGTACTTCGACAAAGAGCCCATCCGCATGGTGCTGGGCACCCTGGTGGCCTTCTGCTTCGGCGTGGTGGTGTCGTTCCCGTTCGGCATCAGCCTCGAGAAGATGTGCATGCCGCACGCCATGGAGGAGCGCAGGGCCAACCCGACGCTCGAGCTCAAGGGCGGTGGCATCTTCTGGCCGCGCCAGGCCTGGTTCCTGCCCTACACCTACGTGGCCTCGATCGTCGCCACGCTGCTGCTGAGCAGCAGCGTGGTGGTGGTGCAGTTGATGGGCGTGCGCGACAGGCTGGCCAGGGAGCTGGCCACCAACAGCGGGGTCAACCCCGCGGAGATGGTGGAGACCATGAGCCGCGAGCTGTTCTCGGAGCTGGCCTCCGCGCTGCCGTGGGTGGCGGTGCTGGTGCTGGTGCTGCCCACCATCACCACGTACCTGCTGGCGCGCCGGCAGGCGCAGGGCACCGGCGCGGTGGGCAGCGCCATCTCGGGCCTGGCCGCTGGCCGGATCTCCTCGCCGGAGTGGGTGTCCACCGATGAGATTGGCGATCTGGCCTTCGCGCTCAACGCGGTGCTCTCCAAGCTGCGGCAGATCCCCGAGACGCTGGCCTCGTCCGCCACCCGGCTGGTGGCGGCGGGCAACGAGCTGACCGAGGCCAACAACGAGCAGCAGCAGAGCCTCAACCAGCAGGCGGCCGCCATTCAGCAGACGCAGGTGACGTCGCAGGAGATCAAGCAGACCTCGCAGATGACGAGCGAGCGCGCCGAGGCGATGCTGCGGGTGGCGCGCCGCGCCGAGGACCTGGGCCACGAGGGCGAGGCCGCCATCGAGCAGTCCGTGGCGGGCCTTTCCACCATTCAGCAGTTCGTGGATGCCATGCAGGTGAAGCTCAACCGTCTGGCGGAGAGCGCCACGCAGATCGGCGAAATCACCGAGGCGGTGAAGGACATGGCGGACCAGTCCAACCTGCTGGCGGTGAACGCCGCCATCGAGGCGGCTCGCGCGGGCGAGAACGGCAAGGGCTTCGCGGTGCTGGCGCGTGAAATCCGCGCGCTGGCCGACCAGTCGGTGAAGAGCACCACGCGTATCCGCGGCATCCTGGGCGAAGTCATCGGCGCCATCCGGGCCGCGGCGACGATGGTCGAGCAGGGCTCGCGCGACATCGCCGGAGGCCTGGAGCGCATGAGGGCCTCGTCCGACAGCTTGCGCGAGCTGTCACGGCTGTCGCAGGAGAACTCGGCGGCGATGCGGCAGATCGTCGCGGCGGTGAACCAGCAGAACGCCGGCATCTCTCAGATTTTCAGCGCCATCGCGGACCTGTCGCAGATCATGGACGCGACGCTGCGGCGGCTGGAGTCCACGCAGCAGGCCACCGAGACGCTCCAGTCGGTGTCCACGGAAGTGGGCCAGATGGCCAGCCAGTTCACCGTGAACTGAGCAGCGGCAGCGTCATCGTGAACGTGGTGTCGCCCGGCGCGGAGGAGAAGCTCAGCTCTCCTCCGTGCGCGCGGACGATCTTCCTGGCCAGCGGCAGCCCCAGGCCGGTGCCCTTCTCCCGGGTGGTGAAGAAGGGCTCGAAGATGCGCTCGCGCTGGGGCTCGGGGATGCCGGGCCCGTTGTCCTTCACCTCGATGGTGTAGCGCGCGGCCTCGGCCCGGCCCGTTACCCGCACCCGTGCGCCCTGGGGCGAGGCCTGCACGGCGTTCTTCACCAGGTTCACCAGCGCCGCGGTGAGCAGGCTGCCGTCGGCTTCGAGCTGAGCGGGGGCGGCCTCCACCTCGAGGGTGAGGTGCTTGTTCTCGGCGTCCACGGCCAGCAATTCGCAGGCGGTGGACAGCAGCGCGGGAGCCTCGAGCGGCCCGCGGGCCAGCGGCTGCTCGCGGGCGAAGGCCAGGAAGTCCTCGACGATGCGCTGCAGGTAGCTCACCTCGCGGCGGATGCGGGCCACGTGCCCGGCGGCCTCGGGGGCGCTGCCGGCCTTCAGGTCCTCGGCGAGCAGGCCGGAGAACAGCTCGATGCCGCCCAGGGGGTTGCGCACCTCGTGGGCCACTCCGGCCATCATCAGCTTGAGCTGTCTGTCCCGGCTCTCCAGGGCCTCGCGCATCAGCTCCAGCTCGCGCGCCAGCACGCCAATCTCGAAGATGGGCTCGGGGGGCACGGGGGTTGTCAGGTCTCCCCGGCCGATGCGCAGCGCCGAGGCCATCAGCCGGCGCAGGGGCCGCCCCAGCCCGCGCGCGGTGAGCACCGCCATGGCCGCCAGCACCGCCAGGGCCACGGCGCTGGCCACCGTGTACGTGCGCGACAGCCGCGCCAGCGGGCCGAAGAAGGCGGCGCTGCCCTCCACCGCCACCGCGCCCACCACCGCTCCGTCCTGGCGCACGGGCGCGTAGCCCGTCTTGTACAGCCGCCCATCCGAGCCGGTGAAGAGCACCTGGCTGGCGGCGCGCTCTCCGGCGAACACCCGCGTCAGCTCGAGCCGGTCCCTGGCCAGCTCCGGCGCCTCGGTGCCCACCGGCAGCGCGCCGCCCACGTCCACCCGCACCCGGCCCTGCACATCCACCGCGTACACGCGGCTGACGCCGCTGGCCTGGCGCACCTCGTCCAGCAGCCGGGTGAGGTTGCGCCACGTGCGGGTGCCCTGCACGTCGTCTCCTGGCTCGATGGTGAGCATACGCTCGCCGTTCACCTGGCTGGCGGCGGCGGCGGCCACGGCGGACAGGCTCTGGCCCAGCTCCTCCTCCAGAATGGAGCGCGCCAGCGCGTAGCCCACCGTGCCCAGCAGCCCGAAGAAGCCGAGCGCCGGCAGCAGGAAGGCCAGCAGCAGCCGCGCCGAGAGCGAGTTCAGCGCGCCGCGGGAAAGCTCGGGAGCAGGGGAGTCGCCACTCATGCCGGGCTCAGGAGGCCTTCTGGTCGGCGTCCTGCTGGAACAGGCTCTCCAGCTCCTTGCGGGCCTGGGCGGCCAGCTCCGCCAGCTTCTTCTCGTCCTTGTGGTGAGGGTAGACCTTCATCAGCAGCCGCTCGTCATGGTCCCGGAAGCGCTCGAGCGTGCTGCGGCTCTCCGAGTACGTCATCCCCAGCTCCTCGAGCACCTCGCGGGCCTGCTCCAGGCTGGAGACCCACGTCTCGCGCATCACGTGTTTGATGCCCATGTTCAGCAGCTGGTAGGCGTGCTGGCGGTTGCGCGCGCGCGCGAAGATGGTGAGGTGAGGGAAGTGCTGCTGCACCGTCTGCGCCGTGCGGACCGAGGCGTCGATGTCGTCGATGGCCAGCACGAAGATCTTCGCCTTGTCGGCCTTGGCGGCCCGGAGCATGTCCAGCCGCGAGGCGTCGCCGTAGTAGATCTTGTTGCCAAAGCGCTTGAGGAAGTCGATGTGCTCGGGGTTGACGTCCAGGGCGGTGAAGCCGATGCGCTTGGCGCGCAGCACCCGGGCGATCACCTGCCCCACGCGGCCCATGCCGGCGATGATGACGGGGTTGTCCTCGTGCACGGCCACGTCGAACTCGCGCTGCGCCTTCCTGTGGAAGCGCGGGCGAACCCAGCGCGAGTAGGCGGCGAACAGCAGCGGCGTGGTGACCATGGAGAGGCTCACCACCACCACCAGCAGATCCGCCAGGGCCCGGTCCATCACCTTGAAGCCCACCGCGAGCCCGAAGAGCACGAAGGCGAACTCGCCGCCCTGGGAGATGACGATGCCCATGCTCAGCCCGGACTCGGTGCTCTTCAGGCTCACCCGGCCGATGACGAAGAGCACCGCGGCCTTGATGGCCACCAGCCCCAGCACCAGGGCCAGCACCAGCAGGGGGCTCGTCTTCACCAGGCCGATGTTCACCGACATGCCCACGGCGATGAAGAACAGGCCCAGCAGCAGGCCCTTGAAGGGCTCGAGGTCCGCCTCCAGCTCGTGGCGGAACTCGGAGTCCGCCAGCAGCACGCCGGCCAGGAATGCGCCCAGGGCCATGGACAGGCCCACCGCGCTCACCAGCGAGGCGGTGCCAATGACGAGCAGCAGCGCGGTGGCGGTGAACAGCTCCTGGCTGTGGAACGAGCCCACCAGCTTGAACACGTGGCGCAGCACATAGCGGCCCACCAGCACCACCGCCACCAGCACCCCCGCGCCCTTGAGCGCCGAGAGCCAGCCCGGCTCCGTGGACGCGGCCGCGGCGGTGCCCACCAGCGGCAGCAGCGCCAGCAGGGGAATGACGGCCAGGTCCTGGAACAGCAGGATGCCGAACGCGGCCTGTCCGTGGTTGGACGTCAGCTCGTTCTTCTCGGCCAGCAGTTGCAGCGCGAAGGCGGTGGAGGACAGCGACAGCCCCAGGCCCGCGATGAGCGCGGTGGGCAGGCTCAGCCCCGCCAGCAGCCCCGCCCCCGCGAGCACCACGCCGGTGCCCAGCACTTGCGCTCCGCCCAGGCCGAACACGGACTTGCGCAGCTCCCACAGGCGCGAGGGCTGCAGCTCCAGTCCAATGATGAACAGCAGCAGCACCACGCCGAACTCGGCGAAGTGCAGGATGCTCTCCACGTCCGAGATGGCTTTGACACCCCAGGGGCCGATGACCATGCCCGCGGCGAGGTAGCCGAGCACGGAGCCCAACCCGAGCTTCTTGAAGACGGGAACCGCCACCACGGTGGCGGCCAGGAAGACGAGTGCCTGGTGAAGAAAGGACATATCGGATTCATCGCACAGGCTAACGCTGCGGAACAATCCGGCAGCGTGGACTACAGTGCGCGCCGCCATGCCCTCGATGGAGCCGCTGCCCACCGCCTTCCTGCTCGTCATCTGTGGTGTGCTGATGGCGGTGAGCGTGATGTTCAGCCGCGCCTCGGGCCGCTTCGGGGTGCCGGTGGCGCTGCTGTTTCTGGGCATCGGCATGGCGGCGGGCTCGGACGGGCCCGGGGGCATCGCCTTCGAGGACTACGGCGCGGCGTTCCGGCTGGGCACGGTGGCGCTGGTGCTCATCCTCTTCGACGGCGGCCTCAACACCCCCCTGTCCGCGGTGCGCACCGCCATCCGCCCCGCCTCGGTGCTGGCCACGGTGGGCGTGGTGGCCACCGCGGCCCTGGTGGGAGTGGCCGCGCACCTGTTCTTCGGCTTCTCCTGGACGGAGGCCCTGCTGCTGGGGGCCATCGTCTCGTCCACGGACGCGGCGGCCGTGTTCGCCGTGCTGCGCGGCAGCGGGCTGCACCTCAAGCGGCGGGTGGGCACCACGCTGGAGCTGGAGTCCGGCCTCAATGATCCGATGGCCGTCATCCTCACCGTGGCGCTCACCCAGAGCCTGGCCACGGGCGAGCCCCTGGGCTGGGGGCTGCTCCTGGAGGTGCTCGTCCAGCTGGTGGTGGGCGGCAGCCTGGGCGTGGCCATCGGGTGGGGCGGCCGCCAGCTCATCAAGCGCCTGCGGCTGCAGGCCGCGGGGCTCTACCCGGTGATGACGCTGGCGCTGGCCTTCCTGGCCTTCGGGGTGCCCACGCTGCTGCACGGCAGCGGGTTTCTGGCGGTGTACGCGGCGGGCGTGTTGCTGGGCAATGAGACGCTGCGCTACCGCACCGGCCTGCTGCGGGTGCACGACGCGCTGGCGTGGCTGGCCCAGGTGGCCATGTTCCTGGTGCTGGGGCTGCTGGTGTTCCCCTCGCGGCTGCCGGACGTGGCCGGCGTGGGGCTGGGGCTGAGCCTCTTCATGGCCTTCATCGCCCGCCCGCTGGCGGTGCTGCTGTGCCTGCTGCCCTTCCGCTTCCCGGCCCGCGAGGTGCTCTACACCGGCTGGGTGGGGCTGCGCGGCGCGGTGCCCGTCATCCTCGCCGCCTTCCCGGTGTTGATGGGGGCGCCGGGCGCCAGCAACCTGTTTCACATCGTCTTCTTCATCGTGGTGGTCAACGGCATCATCCCGGGCGCCACCGTGCCCTGGGTGACGCGCAAGCTGGGCCTGGCCTCCAACGCCCCGGCGCCGCCGCCCGCGGTGCTGGAGATCGCCTCCACGCAGATCCTCAACGGCGAGCTGAGCGCCTTCTACATCAACACCGCCTCGGCCTCGGCCGGAGCGCGCATCTCCGAGCTGCCGTTTCCCCCCGGCTCCGCGGTGATGCTCATCGTGCGCGGGGCGGAGCTGCTGGCGCCCAAGGGCGACACCGTGCTGCAGCCCGGGGACCACGTCTATGTCTTCTCCCACTCGGAGGACGTGCCCTTCCTGCGCCTGATGTTCGGCCAGCAGGAGGACGAGTAGGCACGCGGAGAAGGCGGCCAGTCCTCCAGGCTTCTGGGAGCAATCCGCGCGGGGCACGCCGGGTTTTTACACACCAGCCACTTCCCACACGTCGCTGGCTCGCCCGCCATGGGCCTGCCGCCCCGCCATTTTCTGCCGCCCTCAACCTTGCCGATGACATGCAGGCGGGGGCCCGCGTCTCCTCGAGGGCGCCTTGGGAGCGAATCCGGCCATCCCGCCTCAAATCGGGCTTAGCAGTGAATCAAGAAAAGAATTGATTAGTTTGTTTATTGAGAAAAAACCTCTTTCGTTCTCTGAGAAATCAGGAGACTAGGCCGCCACCGCAACGGTTTCCCCGCTGCGTTCCCCCCCTTTCCCCTGGTGTCAGATGAAAAAACGAATCCTTTCCCTCGCGGTGATGGCGCTGGCGGCGACCAGCGCCTCCGCGGGCGAGCGCATGAACCCGGCGGATGTGCGCCGTATCGAGAAGGCGCGCGAGCGCCTGGTCCCCGCGGTCGCCAGGGAGTTTGGAGCCAAGGCGCGCTTCATCCAGCTGTACGGCCACGGCCGGGGCGCGCTGGCGGGCGTCGTCGCGGAGATCCCCGAGCAGGCTCCGGCGACGGATGATCTGCCGCTGCTGGCCATCGTGCACTATGACGAGACGACGGGCGCGGTGCGCGTGGTGGATCGCCAGTTCAAGTACCGCGAGGCGCGCTCGGTGGGGCCCGGCGTGGCGCTGCTGGACGGGCAGGGCAACCTGCGGCTGCGCGAGGCCAACGGCCGCGAGCGCGTGCTGGCTCAGCGCGTGGGCGGAGATCTGTTCCCCACGGCGAAGGGGGACGCGCTGGTGGCCACGCTGCTGGGCGGTGGCACCGAGGAGCACGAGACGTCCGTGGCCCTGATTGACCTGAAGGGCAACGTGAAGGTGCTGGCTGACGGCCCCGGCGTGGACGCGGTGCCGGCGATCTCTCCGGATGGCAAGACGGTGGTGTTCGTGTCCGGCCGTACCACGGTGGCCTCGTTCTACGTCACCACGGTGGATGGCGCCGAGCCCCGGCAGCTCACCAACCAGGGGCTGGAGAACTGGATGCTCTTCGAGGGCGTGCCGGCCAGCTTCGTGCCCCCGCCCGTCTCGAGCCACCACATGGAGTGGGTGAGCGACGACGTGCTCCGCTACAACGCGGGCGGCGGCGAGTTCTGGAAGCTCAACGTGCGTACGGGCCAGGCGGCTCCGGATCTCGGAGGTGAGAAGTGATGCGCGCCATGAAGCAGCTTTGCCTGATGGTGGTGTTCGCGGTGCTGGCCCTGCCGGCGGTGGGCTCGGCGCAGACGGTGAAGTTCCGCTTCCCGGCCTCGCAGCTGGCCGACCAGTGCGGCAACGGCGGCTGCGTGGTGAGCGCGTACAAGGACTACGGCGGCCGCGACTACGCCTGTGGCAGCGTGCGCTACAGCGGCCACACGGGCACGGACTACGCGCTGGTGGGCGGGTTCGCCAAGATGGACTACGGCGTGTGGGTGATGAACGCGGCCGCGGGCGTCATCGAGTCATCGGTGGACGGGTACTACGACCGGTGCAACTACTGGGACCAGGCCAACCCGTACAACGCCTGTGGCCTCTACACGGCCAACTACATCATCATGCGGCACGCGGACGGCACGAAGACCAAGTACTGGCACCTGAAGAAGTACACGCAGCAGTTCGCCCGGAACACCTCGCTGACGTGCGCGTACTGGATTGCCCAGGTGGGCTCGTCCGGGGCCTCCACGGGGCCTCACCTGCACTTCGAGTACTGGGTGCCCAACTACGGCATCGATGATCCGTACGGGGGCTCGTGCGGCACTCCGTACTCGATGTGGACCTCGCAGGGCCCGTACCGCGGCCTGCCGGGCATCGCCTGCCAGTAGGGCCCTGGGGCCGCGCGGCTTCCAGCCGTTGGCTGTACGCGAACGGCTGGGAGCCTCAGCGCGCCGTGGGAGTGGGCCCCTGCTCGGTGATGTCCCGCAGCACCACCAGCGCCTCGGTGGCGTCGATGGCGGCGATGCGCGCCTCGAAGCAGCGGGCCTGACTGCCAATGCGCTGCTCGTATATGACGGCGTGGGTGGTGCCATCGCCCAGGGCCTGGCCCACGTGGGCGAGCACCCGCTGGGCCACGTCCCTGGGCAGCGTCGCCCCGAGCGAGGCTCCGGGAGGGAACGCCGGGTGCTGGGCGGGCACACCATCCCGAGGAGCCTTGAAGTCCAGGCAGGTGCCATCGGCGGTGACGCGCAGGATGGCATCCGGCAGGGCATGAAGCAGCCCCCTCAGCCGGGCCTCGCTCTTGCGCAGCGCCTGTTCGGCGCGCTGGCTGTCGGCCAGATAGTTCCACTTCTCCACCAGCGCGCAGGCCATCTGACGCACTTCGACGAAGTCGAACGGCTTCTTGAGGATGAGCAGCCGGTCCGTCTGCCCCAGCCGGGCGCTGATGCCCTCCCACGAGTAGTCCGAGTATGCCGAGCACAGCACGGCCTGCAGCCGCGGGTCCGCTCGCCACATATGGTCCAGCGTCTCGATGCCGTCCCAGCCCGGCGGCATCCGCACGTCGACGAACACCAGGGCAAAGGGGGCGTCGTCCTCCAGGGACTTGCGCACCTTCGCCAGCGCTTCGGCCCCTTGAGAGGCGCTCGTCAGCTCGAACACGGGCGGCTTGACGGCCGCCTGCTGAGGCCCGAGCAGCGAGGCCTCCATGGTGTCCAACTCACTGGTGGCGCGAGTGCCCACAGTGGGCGACAGGATGCGGCGGAAGTCGCGGTGGATGTCCTCATTGTCATCGACGATGAGGATGCGCCGGTTCCTGGACGGATCAGTGGTCATGGACACTTCAGGGCACGGCTGAGAGGGAAAGGGGATTTTAAGGGGGGGAGCACAAGGTGCCTAGCGTCGCCTGGTCGTACCGTGAGCAGCCTGCTTCCCCCCTGCTCCGGTTGAACAGTGACCTTCAGGGAAGCGTAACGGCCACAGGCTAGCCAGGCACGCGCACCGGGTGGCACGATAGGACGATATGTCCTCTGCCCTGAGATGTGCCTTGGGCCTCGCTGCCTGCCTGCTGGGCTGTTGGACGGCACCGCCGCTGCCCGAGGTGCCGCCGGTGGTGTGTGGGGACGGGGTAAAGGACGACACCGAGCTGTGTGACAGCGGGCCGGAGAACTCGGACACCCGGCCTGGCGCCTGTCGCACCACCTGCAAGCCCGCGGGGTGTGGGGACACCGTCGTCGACCCGGGCGAGGCCTGCGACGACGGCAACCGCATGGCCGGAGACGGCTGCGCCGCGTCGTGCCTCAAGGTCGAGCAGTGCGGTGACGGAATCCTGGACCCCGGGCTCGAGCAATGTGACGACGGTGTCAACAACTCGGACACTCGCGCGGACGCGTGCCGCACCACCTGCAGGCCCGCGAAGTGTGGGGACTTCGTCGAGGACAGAGGCGAGGAGTGTGACGACGGCAACGTGGCCAATGGGGACAGTTGTGACAGCAACTGCACCGTGCCGCGGTGCGGTAACGGCATCGTCGGCGCGGGCGAGGCGTGTGACGATCAGAACGCCTTCAACACCGATGCCTGTCTGCCCAACTGCACGCGCAACCAGTGCCCGGGCGGGGCCAGCTCGGCGGGCACGTGCTTCGTCATTGGCACCTACCCGGTGCCGGACAGCGAGCTGCGTGCGGTGGAGATCGCCGACCTGGACGCCAACGGCTGGGCGGACATCGCGGTGGTGGACCGTGACGATGACTCCATCAAGGTGTTCTGGAACACCGGCGGCGGGTTCGTCCGCACCGAGCACTGGGTGGCCAGGGCCTTCTCGCTGTCGGGGGATGACCCCGTGGACCTGGCGGTTGGCGACGTCAACGGGGACGGGCGGCTGGACCTGGCCACCGCGAACGAGGGCAAGGACCTGGTCTGCATCCTCGAGAACAAGGGCAGCCGTTCGTTCGACCGCCACTTCCTGGAGGTCCCTGGCCAGCCCACGGATCTGGCGCTGGCCGACATCGATGGCACTCCGGGCCTGGAGGTGATGGTCGGGTTGGACAACGACAATCAGGTGCGCATCTATCGGATGAGCAACTTCATACCCTCGGGGACTCCGCAGGCCATCTCGAGCTCGAGCCCAACGTCGCTCGGCGCCGGTGACGCCGATGGGGACGGGGACGCGGACATCGTCTGGGAGGCCGGCACACCGGGCCTGGCCGTGAACGACGCGGGCACCGTTGCCCGGCAGAGCATCGCGAACGCCCCGTCGCGGACCAATACCGTCAAGCTCTGGAACCTCGATAGCACCCCGTCCGCCGAGCTCGTCGCGGGAGTGTCCGGGTTCCTCTCCTCCAGTGGAAGCCTGCGCATCTTCTCGAACGCGGACACCTCGAACGGCAATGTCTTCGACAGCTACACGGATGTGTCGGTGAGCAAGTGGCCGGTGCACCTGGCGCGCTTCGGAGCGAGCGTGGTGTACGCCGACAACGGCGGCACCTTTGGCGTGCTGAGCAACGATCAAGGCACGCTGAGTGCAGAGCGGCTGTTCACCTATGACGGTGACGCGAAGGGGCTCGCGGCCGGGGACCTGGACAATGACGGCGCGGTGGACGTCGTCATCATCAGCCAGGAGAAGAAGTCCGTCCTGATCTTCAGGAGCAACACGAACTGAGGCGGGCAGGGGCTACGGCTCGCCCCAGAGGAAGGCCAGCTCCAGCTCGAGGGCCTCGAAGGGCTCGGCGCGCACCCGCGCCGCGCCCGCGTGAGTCACCAGCAAGGTGTAGCGCTCCGCGTCGAGGCGGAACACCTCCAGCGTGCGAGCCTCCGGGTCGATGAACCAGACGTGGCGCACCCGCTCGCGCGCGTACACCGGCAGCTTGGCGGCCCGATCCAGGACCCGGGTGGATGGCGAGAGCACCTCGCACAGCCAGTCAGGTGCCAGCGTGAAGGCAGCGACGTGTGGGACGGTTGGCATCCGCTCGCGCCGCCAGCCGGCGAGGTCTGGCACCAGCACGTCCTCGCCAAAGTGCAGCTCCGGCTTGTCGAGGACGAACCAACCGCCCGGGCCACCCCGCCCCCGGTCGAAGGGGCCACCCAGCTCACTCCCCAGGCGGGAGGAAGCCAGCGTGTGCCGCGACGCTGGCCGAGGGCTGACATACAGCGTCCCAGCGACAATCTCCCCGACAACGTTGTCGGGCAGTGCCTCCAGATCCGCGTAGCTGGCCGGTTTCCGTTCCATTGCTTCCCCATGCTCCCCGCCGCCCACCATCATATCCATGCCGGGGAGCGATAACACCCCGGTCCGACATGGCACGTCGCCCGCAGGACACCCTCCCTGCCAGGTAGGGCTCAGTCGAACATGGCCCGCAGGGCCTCGCCGAGCGTCTCCACGCCCACTACCTTGAGCTTCGTCCCCTCCAGGCGCCGCGCGCTGCCGCTGGGCAGCACCACGCGCTGGAAGCCCATCTTCGCCGCCTCGGCCAGCCGCGGCTCCACCTGGCCCACCGCGCGCACCTCGCCGGCCAGGCCCACCTCGCCCAGCACCAGCGTGTGCGGGTCCATCGGCCGGTTCTGCAGGCTCGACACCAGCGCCGCGCATACCGCCAAGTCACACGCCGGCTCGGACAGCTGCATGCCGCCCGCCACGTTGACGAACAAGTCACAGCCCACCAGCGGAATGTCCTCCTTCTTCTCCAGCACCGCGGCCAGCAGCGCCACGCGGTTGCCGTCCACGCCAATCGCCGTGCGCCGCGCCGTGCCGTAGCCGGTGGGCGCCACCAGCGCCTGGACCTCCACCAGCAGCGGCCGGGTGCCGTTGAGCGTGGACGTCACCACGCTGCCCGACTTGCCCACCGGCCGCTCCGCCAGGAACAGCGCGGAGGGGTCCGGCACCTCCACCAGCCCCAGCCCCTTCATCTCGAAGACGCCAATCTCATTGGTGGAGCCAAAGCGGTTCTTGTGCGCGCGCAGGATGCGGAACGAGTTGCCCCGCTCGCCCTCGAAGTAGAGCACCGTGTCCACCATGTGCTCGAGCACGCGCGGGCCCGCGATGGAGCCCTCCTTCGTCACGTGGCCCACCAGGAAGGTGGGCACCCCCGAGCGCTTGGCGAACGCCATCAGCCGTCCGGCCACCTCGCGCACCTGGGTAATACTGCCCGGCGCGTTGCCCAGCTCCGGCAGGTACATCGTCTGAATGGAGTCCACCACCAGCGCCGCCGGCTTGAGGCCCTCCGCCGCCGCGAGCACCCGGTCCGCGTCCGTCTCCGCGAACAGGTGAATGGCCTCGCCCTCCACCCGCAGCCGCTCGGCCCGCATCTTCGTCTGCCGCAGGCTCTCCTCGCCCGACACGTAGAGCACCGGCCCATACCGCGCCAGCCTGTCCAACGCCGCCAGCAGCAGCGTGGACTTGCCGATGCCGGGGTCTCCTCCCAGCAGCACCAGCGAGCCGTCCACCACGCCGCCGCCCAGCACCCGGTCGAACTCGGCGATGCCCGTGCGCCGCCGCGACTCCACCTCGCCGCTGACTTCCTTCAGCCGCACCGGCTTGGAGGCCCCTCCCGAGGCGCCCCACGCCGGGCGCTTCTCGTCCACCTTCGCCTCGTTCTCCTCCAGCAGCGAGCTCCACGCGCCGCAGTCCGGGCATTTGCCCAGCCACTTCGCCGTCTGGTACCCGCACGCCTGGCAGGTGTAGTGCGTCTTTGCCTTCGCCATGGGTAGGGTCTCTAGCCCGGAGCCCTGACGTTTCCCGCTCTTTTCGCGGGGGCCCCGCTACCCGCCCCGTCGCGTCGGCTCGTAGGGCAGGCGGCCAGACGAGCCCCGGCGCAAGAGCCCTCCGTCAAGTTGTCCCAGGGGGCTGCGGACACCAACCTTGCCTCCAACAAACAACAGCGCCGCGCACCGCGGTGCACCTCTTCAAGGAGGCTGTCATGGGTATCATTGCTTTCCTGGTGATTGGTCTGCTGGCGGGTCTTCTGGCGCGCGCCCTGATGCCGGGCAATCAGTCCATGGGTCTGCTGGCCACCACCCTGCTGGGTATCGCCGGCTCGTTCGTGGGTGGCTTCATCGGCTCGCTGTTCCGCAGCGACGGCCGCATCTTCGATCTGCACCCGTCGGGTCTGATCTTCTCGGTGATTGGCTCCATGTTGCTGCTGTTGCTGGTGGGCATGGCCGGCCGCAACCGCCGTGTGCGCGTCTAGCTGGTTTCAGTAGGGGGGAGTCGAGGACCGGCGCTCCGTGGCTCGGGGTGCCGGTCTTCGTGTCTCCGCGGGTGGATCGCCGAGGTGGGATGAACACCGACAGTTGTCAACCCACAGTGAGCAGAGCGTTGACAAGGCAGGTGGGGCCACGCAGGGTGCGCACCTCACACCCGAGGAGCCCATGTCCGACGCCGCCGAGTCCTTTCACGGCCACGCCCACTTCGCCGCTCCGCCCCCTGGCGTCACCGTCCGGCATGACTGGACGCTGCAGGAGGTGAAGGCGCTGTACACGCTGCCCCTGCTGGAGCTGGTGCACAAGGCGCAGACGGTGCACCGCGCCGTGTTCCAGGACAACAAGGTGCAGCTGTGCTCGCTGCTGTCCATCAAGACGGGTGGCTGCTCGGAGGACTGCGCGTACTGCCCGCAGGCGGCGCGCTACAAGACGGGCGTCAAGGCCGAGAAGCTCATGGCGGTGCAGGAGGTGCTCGGCGCCGCGGCCAAGGCGCGCTCGGCCGGGGCCACCCGCTTCTGCATGGGCGCCGCCTGGCGCGAGGTGAAGGACGGGCCGCAGTTCGACAGCATTCTGGAGATGGTCCAGGGCGTGCGCGCCATGGGCATGGAGGCCTGCGCCACGCTGGGCATGCTCACCGAGAGCCAGGCGAAGCGCCTGCGCGAGGCGGGCCTGTCCGCCTACAACCACAACCTGGACACCTCCAAGGAGCACTACGGGGACATCATCTCCACGCGCACCTACGAGGACCGGCTCAACACGCTGGCCCGCGTGCGCCAGGCGGGCATCTCCGTGTGCTCGGGTGGCATCATCGGCCTGGGCGAGTCCGTGGAGGACCGGTGCAACCTGCTGCTCACCCTGGCCAACCAGCAGGTGCACCCCGAGTCGGTGCCCATCAACGCGCTGGTGGCCGTGGAGGGCACGCCCCTGGAGGACCAGAAGCGCGTGGAGACGGTGGAGATGGTGCGCACCATCGCCACCGCGCGCCTGCTGATGCCCCTGGCCATGGTGCGGCTGTCGGCCGGGCGCCAGCAGATGAACGAGGAGGCGCAGCTTTTGTGCATGCTGGCCGGCGCCAACTCGCTCTTCTTCGGGGAGAAGCTGCTCACCACGGGCAACCCCGAGTACTCCCAGGACATGGCCCTGCTCGAGAAGGCCGGCATCCGCCCGCTCGAGCCGGATGTGTCGCGCTAGGCGTGGAACAGGGCACTGCCAGCGCGTGGGCCCGTGAGGAGCTGGAGGCCCTGGGCTCCCGGGGCCTGCGCCGCTTCCTGGAGCCCGTGGAGCCCGTGCAGGGCGCCCTGGTGCGGGCCAGCGGGGAGACGCTGATCAACTTCTCCTCCAATGACTACCTGGGGCTGGCCACCTCGCCCACGGTGCGCTCGGCCGCCATGGCCGCCCTGGAGCGCTATGGCGTGGGCACCGGCGCCAGCCGCGTCGTGGTGGGAGACACCCCCGCCCATCAGCGCCTGGAGGCCCGGCTGGCCGCCTTCGAGCGCGCCGAGGCGGTGCTGCTGTTCAACACGGGCTTCGCCGCCAACAGCGGCATCATCCCCGCGCTGGTGAGCGCCGGGGACGCGGTGTTCTCGGATGCCCTCAACCATGCCTCGCTCGTGGATGGCTGCCGCCTGTCCCGGGCCCAGGTGGTCGTCTATCCGCACGCGGATGCCGAGGCGCTGGCCCGCGCCCTGGCGGAGACGCCCGCGCGCCGCAAGCTCGTCGTCACCGACACCATCTTCTCCATGGACGGGGACCATGCCCCGCTCGAGGAACTGGTGGCCGCGTGCCGCGAGCATGGTGCCGCGCTCATGGTGGACGAGGCCCATGCCACCGGGGTGCTCGGCGCCCGGGGCGCGGGGCTGTGCGAGGAGCTGGGGCTCGAGGCCCAGGTGGACCTGCGCATGGGCACGCTGAGCAAGGCGTTTGGCGCCATGGGCGCCTATGTCGCCACCTCGCGCGCCGTGGCGGACCTGCTGCTCAATCGCGCCCGGCCTTTCGTGTACTCCACCTCGCTGCCCGCGGCGGTGTGTGCCGCCGCCGAGGCCGCCGTGGACATGGTCGAGGGGGATGTGGCCCTGCGCGACCGGCTGTGGCGCAACATCCGCCGCTTCGCCCAGGGACTGCGCTCGCTGGGGCTTCAGGCCGAGCCCCGCAGCGCCATCTTCCCCGTCATCCTCGGTGAGCCCGAGCGCGCGCTGGACGCCGCGCGCCGCTGCCGAGAGCAGGGGCTGCTGGTGAAGGCCATTCGCCCGCCCACTGTCCCCGAGGACACCAGCCGCCTGCGCTTCTGTCTGTCCGCCGCTCACACCGAGGGCCATATCGATCGCGCGCTGGAGGTGCTGCGCGGCGTGGGGGTGCACCGTGGCACGTGAGCAAGAGGGGGCGCCGTTTCAGCTCTTCGTCACCGGCACGGATACCGGCGTGGGGAAGACCCAGGCCTCGTGCGCCCTGCTGTCGCTGCTGGCCGATGAGGGCCTGCAACCCCAGGGCTTCAAGCCCTACGAGAGCGGGTGCAGCGCCCTGTCCGCGCCCTCGGACGCGCTCGCCATGCGCGCCGCTGCCCGCAGTGAGCTGCCCGTGGACCAGGTGTGCCCGCACCGCTTCCGTGCGCCGCTGGCTCCGGGAGTGGCCGCCCGCCGCCTCGGACGTGAGCCGGACTGGAACACCACGCTCGCCGCGTGGGAGCGGCTGCGCCACGGGCCCGTCGTGGTGGAGGGCGCTGGCGGGCTCTTCGTGCCCGTCGATTCGCGCCGGGATGTAATCGACATGATCGCCGCGTTCGGGCTGCCCGTGCTGCTGGTGGCGCGCGCGGGCCTGGGCACCCTCAATCATACAGCCCTGTCGCTGCGGGCCCTGGCCGAGCGCGGCCTCACCGTGCGCGCCATTCTGCTCAGCCGCGGCACACCCGCGAAGGACTCCTCCGAGCGCGACAACCGCCTGCTGCTGGAAGAGCGTCATGGGCTTCGGGTGCTCGGTCCAGTTCCTTACCTGCGGGACGCGCGGCGCCGCCACACCGCGTTCCGCGAGGCGCTGCGCCCACTTCTCCCTCCTCGCGCCAGAGGCCGATAAATCGGCCTCCGCCGCGTTCGAAGTGCTACAGGTCGCGCAAGTTTTCGTGTCTTGCGGCCGCGAAATGGACGGGTGTTTTGATCTGCGCGAGAACCCCGATCGCGAATGGCGGACATCATCGACCTCACGCTCCTGACCGACGTCAGGCGCTACCTGCAGAAACTCCTCGAGACGCGCGGGCTCTCCTACTTCCTTCAGAAGGAGGGGAACCGGCTCTTTCAGATCGAGCCCTCGAAGGTCGAGCTCGTCATCCGGACGGCGCTGCGCAAGCGCCCTCCTGGCGCGCCGCGGCCTCCTGAGCAGGCGGTGGACCACTGCCGCATGGAGGTCCGCCGGGAGCTGATCCGCCGCGTCGCCAGCGCGATGCTGCAGACAGGGCTGTGAGCGGCTTCTCCTCGCGCACCGACTTCCCTCGGACGTGGAACCCGCTGGCGCGGGCCCAGGCCGAGCGCAGGGCGCGGGGGCTGCCCCTGGTGGACCTCACCGAGTCCAACCCCACGCGCGTGGGGCTGCCGCTGCCAGAGGCGGGGCTGCTGGCCACACCCGAGGCGTTTGCCTACGCGCCCGAGCCCCAGGGGCTTTCCTCCGCGCGCGAGGCCGTGGCGGCCCACCTGAGCACCCGCGGCGTGGCCGTGTCCGCGGAGCACCTGCTCCTGTCCGCCAGCACGAGCGAGGCGTATGCCTGGCTCTTCAAGCTGCTGTGCGAGCCGGGGGACAACGTGCTCGTCCCCGCGCCCAGCTACCCGCTCTTCGAGTACCTCACGCGCCTGGAAGGCGTCGAGGTGCGCCCCTACCGCCTTCCCCGCGTGCACGGCTTCGGCCTGGATGTGAGCCAGGTGGCCGAGGCCCGGGACGGGCGCAGCCGCGCGGTGCTGGTGGTCAACCCCGGCAACCCCACGGGGGCCTACCTCCACGAGGGCGAGCTGGCCGGGCTGGCGGACCTGTGCGCCCGCACGGGCCTGGCGCTGATCTCGGACGAGGTGTTCTCCGACTTCGCCTGGGACGCCGAGCCCGACCGCGTGGCCACCGTCGCGGGGCGGGCGCTGCCCATGCTCACCTTCGCCCTCTCGGGCCTCTCGAAGGTGGCGGGGCTGCCCGGCCTCAAGCTGGGCTGGACGCACGTGGGCGGGCCGCCCGCGGCGCGGGACGAGGCGCTGGCGCGGCTGGAGTGGGTGGCCGACAGCTTCCTCTCGGTGGGCACGCCGGTGCAGCACGCGCTGCCGGCGCTGCTGGCCCATGCGCCCCGGTTCCAGCAGGCGGTGCTGGCGCGGGTGAAGCAGAACCGGCGCCAGCTGATGGCCGCCCGGCCGCCGGGAGCCACCTGGGACGTGGTGCCCGCGCACGGCGGGTGGAGCGCGGTGCTGCGCATCCCCCGGGAGCCCGGCGAGGAGGCCACCTGCCTGGCGCTCATCGACGCGGGCGTCCTGGTGCAGCCCGGGTACTTCTACGACTTCTCGGGCGGGGCGTTCCTGGTGCTGTCCCTGCTGCCTGCGCCCGAGGTGTTCTCCTCCGCGCTGGGCCCGCTCGGGCGGGTGCTCGAAGGCTAGCTGGCGCGCCCCTTACGGAGGCGGCGGCACGTTGCGGATCGTGTTGAAGTCGTCCTCGGCCAGATCCACCTGCCACAGCTCGATGGGAGAGGGCGCCTCGCCCTTCGCGTCGAACGTGAGGCTGCCGCTGGCTCCCTCTACGTCGATAGCCCTGCCTGCCGCCATTTCGGTCGCCGCCAACGTAAAGTTACCGGAGGTGAGCTGAATCGCGGTGCCGCTCGAGACCTTGGTGAGCCCCTCCGCCATCTTGGGCCCCGTCACGGCGTTCGTCGTGCCCTGGCTGTAGGCCACCGCCAATCCCAGCAGGTACATCGAGTCATAGGAGTGAGATGTGAAGGAGAACCTGGAAGGGTCTTCGCCCGAATACTCCGAGACATAGGTAGAGCGGAAGGCGTTGAACGCCTGGCCAGCTCCCTGGGAGGGGGCGGTACCGTAGGCGCCGGCGATCTGGCTGCGCACCTTGGTGTTTTTCAGCAGCGCCGCGTCCTTGGCGCTGTCAGAGAAGAACCATCGGTGGCCATCCGAAGCCTTCATGTTGGTGGAGGTGGCCGCGAGCTCGATGAAACCCGACACGTCATCCTCGAAGCCCACCATCACGGTGATGTCGGGATTGAAGCCGTCGATTTGCGACAGCGGCGTGGCTTTATCGGGCGTTTTGCGCTCATACCGCTGGGCCTTGGATTCTTTTCCGCGAAGGTTCAGTTGCTCGGTGATGACTTCGAAGAGGCCTGAGCCGTACGAGTCATTAAGATAAAGAATGCCGACGCGCTGCGCGGAGTTGAACGCGGGATCATTGAGCAGCAGGTTGGCGATGACCTTGCCCTGGATGACGTCCGAGGGCGCTGTGCGCCACAGCAGGTTCAGCCTGTCGTCGCGTGCGGTCAATTCTGGCGAGGTGGCGCTGGAACTCATCGTCAGCACTCCAGCGGGCAGGGTGATATCCGCGGCTGTTTGTGTCTGGCTGCTGCCTGCCGTGAGCAGCGCAACGATCTTCTTCTCGTTCACCAGCCACTGGACCTGCTTCGTTGTAATGTCCTTGTCGCCAGCGGTGTCACACACCGTGAGCGCCAGCTTCTTGCCAGCCGCGCCCCGGCCTGGAGCATTGATCTCGCCCAGGGCCAGCCTGATGGCTCTGAGGCCCGCTTCCTCCGAGGCGTCCTTGCCCGTGTTGGGTGCCGTCGAGAGGCTGATGGGCAGCGCCGCGCCAATCTGCACCGCGTCCGGGCCCAGGTCTCCAAAGCGCTGTTCGCAGCCGGCCGGCTGGGGCAGGCAGAAGTTGTTCGAGCAGACCATGTCGGCGCCGCACTCGGCGCTCGTCTCGCACTCGGACAGGCCGCTGGCGGTGGTGAAGCTGCACCCGGCCAGCAGCAGGGTAGACAGCGCCGCTGACAGATTCAGGATTGCCGTACGCATCAGAAGTTCACCTCCACGCCCGCGCCCAGGCCGCGCGGGGCCAGCGTCATCCGCACTTCGCCCTCCGCCGGAGGGCCGTCCTTCGGGTAGACGATGATGGCACCGATGGCGGCCGCCAGCCCCACGCCAAAGCCGATGTCCGCCAGCAGCGCCTTGCCCTTGGTGTCATCGGCCGCCTGCTTCTTGAGCTCCTGGCTGGTGGCCTCGTCGAAGGCCGTGCGCGAGTCTCGCGCCTGAAGCCCGAAGAAGACGCCCGCGCCCACGCTGGCCACGGACACTCCGCCCAGGGCGAAGGCGGCCACCTTCGAGCGCCGGTAGGAGGCCATGGCCCGCTCCTGCTCGGCCAGCTGCTGCTGCCGGGCTTGCTGCTGGGCCCGCTGGGCCGCCGCCTGTTCCTCTTCGGCCCGCTTGCGAGAGGCCTCCGCCTCCTGCTGCAGGCGCTTGCGCTCGGCCTCGGCGGCGGCGGTGGCCTGCTCCTCCTTCTCGATGAGCACCCGGGCGCGCTCGGCGGCGGAGTGGGCGCGCTTGAGCAGCAGCGGGTCCATGTCACCTTCCGCGTTCTTGATGAACTGGTCGTAGTAGCTGAGCGCCTCGCGCATGTCGCCAGCCTGCTCGTAGGCCCGGGCGATGTTGTAGAGCAGGCGCGGATCCGGCTGGGCTTCATAGGCCCGCTTCAGCACCTCCACCGCCTCGCGGTACTTCCTGGCGTTGAAGAGCCGCTCGCCTTCCTTCACCAGCGCGGCCGGGCTCTTCGCTCCCTTCTGGGCCTGCGCCACCGGGGAGGCGAGCACCAGAGCCATCGACAACATAAAAGCCAGTCTCATGGGGCCCAAGCCTACCGCTGAACGCGCCGCATGGCGAAGACCTGCCGCTGAATCCGGGAGGCGTGACCTGGGCTTACTGTCCGTGGCCACCGCCCCCCGCGCCGGGAATCTCCGTGGCCAGGCGGGTGATGTGTGCTCGGAGGAAGCGGCAGGCCTCGTCGTCATCCGTGGCGGCGGGCCAGAGCAGCTCCATGGGCGCGCCACGCAGGGTGAAGGGCAGCGGCACCGTCCGCAGGTGCGGACGGACGAGGCGGATGTGCCGGGCGACAATCTCCGGCACGGTGGCCAACAGCGCCGAGCCGTCGATGATGGCGCCCAGGTTGGCGAAGCTCGAGACGGAGCAGCGGATGCGCCGCGACTTCTGGAGCACGTCCTCGACGATGCCTCGCAGGTCGCCGTTGTACGAGACGACCACGTGCTCCTGGGCGAAGTAGTCGCTCTCGCTGAACGTCTTCTTGACGCGGGCGTGGCGTGGATCGAACAGGCACACGAAGCTGCCCCAGAAGAGCGACTGGCGGTGGATGCCGGCGGGCATCTCGTCCGCGACGGTGATGGCCACATCGACGGCGCCCGAGGCGAGCGCGGCAGCGACGTTGCGGAACTGAACGGGCAGGGCAATGAGCCGCATGCGGGGCGCCTCCTGCTGTAGCGCGCGCAGCAGCGGCGGCAGCAGCCACAGCTCGGTGGCGTCCGAGAGGCCCACGCGCAGGGTGCGCTCGCTGGTGCGGGGCTCGAAGCTGGCAGGGGCAAGCGCGGCGTCCACCAGGGCCTGCAGGTGAGGGTGGACGCTGGCCAGCAGGCGCTGGCCCCGGGCGGTGAGCGCCAGGCCCCGGCCCTGGCGGACGAAGAGCGGAGCCCCCACGGCGGTGTTCAGCCGGCGCAGCGCCGCGCTGACGGCGGGCTGCGTGAGGTACAGCCGCTCGGCGGCCTGGGTGACGCTGCGGTGCTCGGCGACGACGGCGAACACGCGCAGCAGGTTGAGATCGAGGTTCCGTCCATAAATCTCAGGCATGAATAGAATCCATCCTATTCACTGTTTTGATGCGATGCCCACCGCTACTTTGTACCCATGACCAAGACGATCGCGCTGGGCTGCATGGGGATGTCGGGCATGTACGGAGCTACCGACGAGAACGAGAGCATCGCCACGATTCACGCCGCGCTGGACCGCGGGGTGACGCTGCTGGACACGGGGGATTTCTACGGCCAGGGGCACAACGAGCTGCTGATCGGCCGGGCGCTGAAGGACCGGCGCGGCAAGGCGCAGCTGTCGGTGAAGTTCGGGGCGCTGCGGGCGCCGGATGGCTCCTGGACGGGAGTGGACGGGCGCCCCGCGTCGGTGAAGAACTTCCTGGCCTACAGCCTGACGCGGCTGGGGGTGGACTTCATCGACATCTACCGGCCCGCGCGGCTGGATCCGACGGTGCCCATCGAGGACACGATTGGCGCCATCGCCGACATGGTGAAGGCCGGCTACGTGCGCAAGATTGGCCTGTCCGAGGTGGGGGTGGAGACGATCCGCCGGGCCCAGAAGGTGCACCCCATCGTGGATCTGCAGATCGAGTACTCGCTCATCAGCCGCACCCCGGAGGAGAAGATCTTCCCGGTGCTGAAGGAGCTGGGCATCGGCGTCACCGCCTACGGCGTGCTGTCGCGCGGGCTGCTGACGGGGGCCAAGCCGTCGGCGCCGAATGACTTCCGCTCGCACCTGCCGCGCTTCACGGGGGAGAACCGCGAGCGCAACGAGCAGCTGGTGAAGGCGCTCGAGCAGGTGGCCGCGGACAAGGGCGTGAAGCCCGCGCAGCTGGCGATCGCCTGGGCGATGGCGAAGGGCGACAACATCATCCCGGTGATTGGCGCTCGCAAGCGCAGCCAGCTCGAGGAGTCGCTGGGCGCGCTGGCGATCCAGCTCACCGCCGAGGACGTGGCCCGCATCGAGCAGGCGGTGCCCGCCGCCGCGGTGGCCGGCACGCGTTACCAGCCGTACATCATGCCGCACCTGGACAGCGAGCGCTGAGCGGCGCTCGTGGAAACACGAAGGCCGGAGGCCGCTCTAGACATCAGCGACTTCCGGCCCCGGGCTTCAGCGGCTGTGCGCCGTGGCGTTTAGTTGCCCAGGCGGGAGATGAGCAGCTTGCGCTGCAGCATCAGCGCCTCGGGCGCCTTGGTGCCCAGCTGCTCGAAGAACACCTCCTGGCTCTTGAGCTCGCTCTTCCACTCGTCCGCCTTGATGGAGGTGGACTCGGTGATGGTGTCCGGCGAGATGTCCAGGCCCTTGGTGTTGATGTCACCCTGGCGCGGCACCCAGCCCAGCAGCGTCTCCTGCGTGGGCACGCGGCCGTGCACGCGGTTCACCACCCACTCCAGCACGCGCATGTTCTCGCCGAAGCCCGGCCACAGGAACTTGCCGTTCTTGTCCTGCCGGAACCAGTTCACCTGGAAGATCTTGGGCAGGTGGGTGATGGAGTTCTGCATGTCCAGCCAGTGCTGGAGGTAGTCACCCATGTGGTAGCCGCAGAAGGGCAGCATGGCCATCGGGTCGCGCCGCACCACGCCCACCTTGCCGGTGGCCGCCGCCGTCGTCTCGCTGCCCATGGTGGCGCCCAGGAACACGCCGTGCGTCCAGTTGAACGCCTGCAGCACCAGGGGCACCGTGTTCGAGCGGCGCCCGCCGAAGATGATGGCGCTGATCGGCACGCCCTGCGGATCATTCGCCATGGGGCTGAGCACCGGGTTGTTCGACATCGGCGCGGTGAAGCGGCTGTTGGGGTGCGCGGCCTTCTCGGCGCTGCCCTTCTTCCACGGGCGGCCCTGCCAGTCGGTGAGCTCCTCGGGCACCTCGCCGTCCTTGCCCTCCCACCACACGTCGCCATCGGCCGTCATGGCCACGTTGGTGAACAGCGTGTCCTTCGCGATGGTCGTCATCGCGTTGGGGTTGCTCTTGTTGTTGGTGCCCGGCACCACGCCGAAGTAACCCCCCTCGGGGTTGATGGCGTACAGCCGGCCGTCCGGGCCCACCCGCATCCAGGCGATGTCGTCGCCGACCGTCTCCACCTTCCAGCCCTTGTACTCGGCCGGAGGAATCATCATCGCGAAGTTCGTCTTGCCGCACGCGGACGGGAACGCCGCGGCCACGTACGTCGTCTGGCCCTTGGGGTCCGTCACGCCCAGGATGAGCATGTGCTCGGCCAGCCACCCCTCCTCGCGGCCCAGGTAGCTGCCGATGCGCAGCGCCAGGCACTTCTTGCCCAGCAGCACGTTGCCGCCGTAGCCCGAGCCGAAGCTCCAGATGGTGTTGTCCTGGGGGAAGTGGCAGATGTAGCGCCGGTCCGGGTTCACGTCGCCCGTGCTGTGCAGGCCCCGGTTGAAGTCATCCGAGTCGCCCAGCATGTCCAGCGCGCCCTTACCCATGCGCGTCATGATGCGCATGTTCAGCGCCACGTAGACGCTGTCGGTCAGCTCCACGCCGATCTTCGCGTAGGGGCTGCCCAGCGGACCCATCACATAGGGCACCACGTACATGGTGCGGCCCTTCATGCTGCCCTCGAAGAGCTGCGACAGCTTGGTGTACGCCTCCTCGGGGTCCATCCAGTTGTTCGTGGGCCCGGCGTCCGTCTTGTTGGGCGTGCAGATGAACGTGAGGTGCTCCACGCGCGCCACGTCGTTCGGGTTGGAGCGGTGCAGGTAGCACCCGGGCCGCTTCTCCTGGTTGAGCGGGATGAGGATGCCGTCCTTCACCGCCTGCTCCGTCAGCCGCTTCTTCTCCTCCTCGGAGCCGTCGCACCAGACGATGCGGTCGGGCTGAGTCATCTGGGCACAGCGGGCCACCCAGGCCAGAAGGGCCGCGTTCTTCGTGGGCGCGTTGCTCGCGACCGACATCTGCGTCGAAGCCATGGAAGTTTCCTCGTGTCGTCTCAAGTGAGTTCCCCCCTTGTTCCGGGTCCATTTGCGAGGGCGCGGAAGCTAGCAGCGGGAACAGGGCCAAACTGCGGGAGGGGAGCCCTCAAAAGCAACACCCGTCAGGCAGTGAACCTGCCGGGTGAACAGGGCTCGGCTTATTTCACTTATCAGCCATCAGGCTTCCGGAACTGGACGCCGCAGTGCGTCGAGGGCTCACCTTCGGGCGCACCCGCCACCACTTTTCCCCCGCCGCTATGACTATCGCCATCGTCCTGGGCATCGTCCTCATCGCGCTGGTGCTCTTCGCGCTCGACACCATTCCCATCGAGGTGAGCTCGCTCACCATCGTGTGTCTGCTGGCCATCACCGGGGTGCTCACCCCGTCGCAGGCCTTCGAGGGGTTCAGCAACGACACCGTCATCTTCATCTTCACCCTGCTGGCGATGACGCAGGGGCTGGCGTCCACCGGGGTGGTGCAGCTGGTGGGGCAGCGGCTGGCCTTCTTCGCGCGCTACGGCCACCAGGTGTTCGTGCTGGCGATGATGGGGGCGGTGGCGGCCTTCTCGTCGATCATCTCCAACACGGTGACGACGGCGGCCTTTCTGCCGGTGGCCATTGGCGCGGCGCACCGCGCCAAGGTGCCCAAGAGCAAGGTGCTGCTGCCCCTGGCGTACGCGTCGATGCTGGGAGGGATGATCTTCCTGTATGGCACGTCCACCAACCTGGTGGCGTCGGCGGCCATGCAGAAGATGGGGATGGCGGGCATCGGGGTGACGGAGCTGGCGCCGGTGGGGCTGCCGCTGGCGGTGGTGGGCATCCTGGTGGTGGTGCTGCTGGGGCCGCTGCTGCTGCCCACGCGGGTGGCCGACAGCGCCATGGGCGAGTGGACGCTGCGCGACTACCTCACCGAGGCGGTGCTGCCGCCCGACTCGCGCTACCAGGGCAAGGAGCTGGCGGAGATTACCGAGGGCCTGGGGCTGCGCGTCATCGGGCTGATTCGCGACGGGCAGTCCATCTCCGCGGTGCCCAGCTACCGGCTGGTGGGCGACGAGCGCCTCATCGTCGAGGGCAAGCGCGAGGACATTCTCAGGGTGAAGGACCTGAAGGGCATCGAGATCCGCCCGGACGTGAAGCTGGCGGACGGGGAGCTGAGCTCGCGCGACGCCATCCTGGTGGAGGCCAGCGTGCCGCCAGGCAGCCCGCTGGTGGGCCGCAGCCTCAAGGAGGTGCTCTTCGTGGAGCGCTTCGGCCTGGTGGCGCTGGCGCTGCACCGCAAGCCGGCCATTCAGCGGCTGACGAAGCTGCAGATGCTGGGGCGCATCTTCGGTGAGCAGTCGCTGTCGGCCATGCCGCTGTCGGTGGGAGACGTGCTGCTGCTGCGCGGGCCCCGCAAGCGCGCCTCCGAGCTCTCCGATGGCACCACGCTGCTGGTGCTGAGCGATCTGGAGTACCAGCCGCCGCGCTACCGCAAGGCGGTGATGGCGGTGTGCATCTTCCTGGGCGCGCTGGGGGCGGGGACGCTGGGGCTGGTGCCCATGTCCGTGGCGGGGCTTGCGGGCATGCTGCTGATGATCGTCACCGGGTGCGTGGACGCGCGCATCGCCTTCCGGGTGGACTGGCGGGTGGTGCTGCTCATCGGCTCGATGATGGCGCTGGGCGTGGCCATGGAGGTGAGCGGAGCGGGCAAGTTCCTGGGCGGCCTGGCGGCGGGGCTGGGCGAGTACGGCGGGCCGCGCACGGTGCTGGCGGCGTTGATGGTGCTGACCATTCTGCTGTCGGCGCCCATGAGCAACCAGGCCGCGGCGCTGGTGGTGCTGCCGGTGGCCGTCAGCGCGGCGGCGCAGCTGGGCGTGGACGCGCGGCCGTTCGCCATTGGCATCACCCTGGCGGCCAGCTGCTCGTTCATTACACCGCTGGAGCCCAGCTGCGTGATGGTCTACGGCCCGGGGCACTACCGCTTCACGGACTTCTTCCGGCTGGGCACGCCGCTGACGGCCCTGCTGGTGGCGGGCCTCGTCTTCATGGTGCCCGCGGTGTGGCCTTTCCACGGCAAGCTGAAGGGGCCCCCCTCGAACGGCGCGCCGGTGAGCCTGAGCGCTCCCGCACACTCACCGTGACGCTGGCGCACGTTTCGGAGCCCCGGGCTTCACTCGCAGTGTCCCGGAGGGGACAGATCACCTTGCCCTGAGGACACGGGGTTACCACGTTGCTGCGCCTTCTTCTGGAAGGCGGTGACGTCCCTCTTCTCATCAGGACTTTATGGCACTGCGTAAATCCTCGAAGAATGTTCCTCCCAGCAAGAACGAGAGCCTCGAGCCCTTCCGCGAGCGTCCCGCGGAATCGGTGCTCACCACGGATCAGGGCATCCCCATCTCGAACACGGACAACTCGCTGAAGGCGGGCGTCCGGGGGCCCACGCTGCTGGAGGACTTCCACTTCCGCGAGAAAATGACGCGCTTTGACCATGAGCGCATCCCCGAGCGGGTGGTGCACGCGCGTGGCTCGGCCGCCCATGGTTACTTCCAGGTCTACAAGTCCCTGGACAAGTACACCAAGGCCCGCTTCCTCACGGACACCTCGCTGAAGACGCCCGTGTTCGTACGCTTCTCCACCGTGGTGGGCTCGCGGGGCTCGGCGGACACGGCGCGTGACGTGCGCGGGTTCGCCACCAAGTTCTACACGCCCGAGGGCAACTTCGATCTGGTGGGCAACAACATCCCGGTCTTCTTCATCCAGGACGGCATCAAGTTCCCGGACGTGGTGCACGCGGTGAAGCCCGAGCCGCACCATGAAATGCCGCAGGCCGCCTCGGCGCATGACACCTTCTGGGACTTCGCCTCGCTGGTGCCCGAGTCGGCCCACATGATCATGTGGGTGATGTCGGACCGCTCGCTGCCGCGCAGCTACCGGATGATGGAGGGCTTTGGCGTCCACACCTTCCGGTTGATCAATGAGAAGGGCAAGTCGTCCCTGGTGAAGTTCCACTGGAAGCCGGTGCTGGGCACCCACGCGCTGGTGTGGGACGAGGCGCAGAAGATCGCCGGCAAGGATCCGGACTTCCACCGGCGGGATCTGTGGGAGGCCATCGAGACGGGCAACTTCCCCGAGTACGAGCTGGGCCTGCAGATCATCGACGAGGAGGACGCGCAGAAGTACGGCTTCGATCTGCTGGATCCCACCAAGGTGCTGCCCGAGGAGCAGGTGCCGGTGCAGCGGGTGGGCAAGATGGTGCTCAACCGCAACCCGGACAACTTCTTCGCCGAGACGGAGCAGGTGGCCTACTGCGTGAGCAACGTGGTGCCGGGCATCGACTTCACGAATGATCCGCTGATGCAGGCGCGGCTGTTCTCGTACCTGGACACCCAGCTGACGCGGCTGGGCGGGCCCAACTTCGCCGAGATCCCCATCAACCGGCCGGTCGTCGAGGTGCACAACCACCAGCAGGACGGGTTCCACCGCGACACCATCAACGTGGGGCGGGTGAACTACCACCCCAACTCGCTGGGAGGCGGCTGCCCGTTCCTGGCGAGCCAGGGCCAGGGCTTCACCAGCGTCGCCGAGCGCATGGACGGCGAGAAGGGCCGCTACCGCAGCGAGAGCTTCAATGATCACTTCAGCCAGGCCACGCTCTTCTTCAAGAGCCTGACGCGGCCGGAGCAGGAGCACCTCATCGCCGCGCTGCAGTTCGAGCTGGGCAAGGTGGAGCGCCCGGAGATCCGCCAGCGCATGGTGAGCCAGGTGCTGGTGAACATCGACGCGGAGATGGCCATGCGGGTGGCCAAGGCGGTGGGCGTGGAGGTGCCCAAGGCGCCCAAGCCGGCCAAGGTGGAGAAGAAGGGCAAGACGATCGAGTCCGCCCCCTCGCTGAGCATGGAGCACAGCCCGAAGGACTCCATCCGCACGCGCAAGGTGGCGGTGCTGGTGGCCGACGGGTTCTCCTCGAAGGAGGTGGAGGCGGTGAAGAAGGCGCTCATGGCGGGCGGCGCCATCGTGGACCTGGTGGCGCCCCGGCTGGGCACCCTCAAGAGCCGCGAGGGGGACAAGGAGGAGCCGGTGAAGACGTTCCTCACGGCGCACTCGGTGCTGTACGACGCCGTGTACGTGCCCGGCGGCGAGCAGAGCATCGCCACGCTGAGCCTGCTGGCGGACGCGGTGGACTTCGTGCGCGATGCCTACCGGCACTGCAAGGCCGTGGGCTTCTCGGGTGAGGCCACCCAGTTGGTGGAGGTGGCGGGCCTGAGCAAGATCGCCACGATGCAGCCGTTGGCGGAGGACCCGGGCGTCCTCATGAGCCCCAAGAGCGACATGAAGAAGTTCAACAAGAACTTCATCGCCGCCATCGCCGCGCACCGCAACTGGGCGCGCGAGGCTCCGCCGCCCGCGTAGAAGGCAAGCTCGCGGCGGTACGGGGCTTCCTCGTACCGCTGCTTCAGCTACAGGCGCAGCGCCCGCAGGTAGTAGACCCAGAGCGCGGGCACCTCGCGCGCCACGCTGAAGAGGATGTCGGGGGTGAACTCGTCGATGTGCGCCGGCACGGTGAGCACCTCCGCGCCGAAGCGGTGGTAGGTCATCTTGATGCGGGGCAGGTGGTAGAAGTGGCTCACCACGATCAGCCGGCGGAACCGGTTCTGGGCCGCCAGCCGCAGCGTGTTCTGCACAGTGGCCTCGGTGTTCACTCCCTCCGGATCGCTGATCACCGCGGACTCCGGGACGCCCAGACGCGCGGCGTAGCGCTTCATGGCCCGGGGCTCGTCCATCTCGGTGGACTCCTTGACCGGGCCGCCAGAGAAGATGAGGTGGGGGACGAGCTTCTCGCGGTACAGCTCGGAGCCGGTCCGCACCCGCTGCGCGAGCGGTAGGGAGAGGTGTCCCGTGGCGTATGCGCGGGCTCCCAGGACGATGGCCACGTCCGCCGGACGCCGGTAGTCGGTCAGCCCGAAGCAGAGCAGCTGGGCCACGGGGAAGCCGAGCGCGCAGGCGAACACCGTGGTGGCGATCAGAAAGGGCCGGGCCGTGACGCGAACGGCGAGCGAGCCCAGGACGAGCCCCAGCGACAGAAACACGAAGAGGGAGAACGGCACCGGAAAGCTGCTGCGGACCGTTCCATTCAGCAGCAGCCGCCAGAAGATGAGACTGTTGACCGCGGTGGCCAGCAGCAGGGGGAGCGCAGTCACCGCAACGCCGATGCCCACGGCGCGGCTCACCCCCCCGAAGGCGTAGGCCAACAGCGCCAGTGACGCCGCGGCGAGCAGCGCCACCGAGAGGGCGGGCGGAAGGGCGCGAAGGTCAATCCACCAGATGTTGGCGTCGAACCCCTTGCTGCGCGCTCCGGCGATGAAGTTGAGCAGGGTGAAGAGGCCCAGGAAGAGCGCGAGCCCGCGACCCACGGACGCCAGCCTCGCGCCTCTCTGCTCCTGAGCCCACGTGGACACGGTGGATGGACCGTCCTTTCTCTCCGGAAACTCCGATATCCGGTCGTGCTCGAGCGTGTACCACCTTGGTAGGAGGAGGCCAGTCCCGGGCGTTGTCTCTTCCGGTGGACTTCCCGTCCCTGGAGCGAGACCTGGGGCCCATGGCACGCGGGGGCACACTCGAGAGCTCCGAGCGCGGCAGGGGTGGCACGCCGCGTGCTCAGGCCCCACGCACCATGTCCGGGCCTCATGACTTGTTCGCGCGCTTCACCTTTGGCCACCCCGAGCGGGCGGCGGCGGAACTGCGTGCCGTGTTGCCTCCAGAAGTCGTGGCGCAGGTGGACTGGACGCAGGTGCAACGTGAGCCCAGCAGTGTGGTGGACCCGGAGCTGAGAGAGCGCCAGAGCGACTTACTGTTCTCCGCACGGCTGCACGGGGGGGCGCCGGTGCTGCTCTACTTTCTGCTGGAGCATCAGTCCTCCGTGGACCCGTGGATGGCGCTGAGGATGCTGCGATATGTGCTGCGCCAGCTGGAGCATTGGCGGCGCGAACACCCGGAGAGCCGGGTACTGCCGGTAGTGATTCCGGTGGTGATGTACCACGGGGCAGAGGGACGGTGGACGGCACCGCGGCAAGTAGAGGAGCTGTTCCACCTGCCGAACGAGGCGCTGGAGTACTGGCGAGCCCTGGTGCCACGCTTCGGATACCTGCTGGACGACCTGACAGCCCAGCGGGAGGAGGCGCTTCGAGCCCGGCCTGGGCCACCCCTGGCGCGGCTGGCGCTGCTCCTGCTGCGCTCGGGCCGCTCCAGGAAGTTGGCGGTGCTGCTGGAGGGATGGAAGCCGCTGCTGGCAGAGGTAATGGCTTCCCCGGAAGGCCAGGAACAGCTGCGTGCCGTCGTTCAATACCTTCTAAAGGTGGCGGTGAAGGAGGTGCGTGCGCCGCTGCGCCAGGTGCTAAATTCTCTAGCGAAAGAGCAGCGGGCGGAGGAACTGATGACGACCATTGCGGAGGCGTACATCGAGGAGGGGCGGGAGTTGGGCCTGCGAGAGGGCCGCGACCTCGGGCTGGCCGAGGGACAGGCCCGAGGGCGTGCGGAGGGTGTCCTGCGCATCCTGGCCGCCCGGCGCATCGCCGTGGATGAGGGGACCCGCACGCTCATTCTGTCGTGCAGGGACCTGAACCTGCTCGATCGATGGTTCGATCAGGCGCTGAACGCGACGAGGCTCTCGGACCTGGAGAGCCTCTAGCTCGCGCCGTCAGTGGATGGCGGCCCGCAGTCCCACGGAGGCCACCACCTCCGCCTCGCGGGCCAGCAGCGTCTCCAGCCGCTCACGCACCGCGGCCTCGTCCCCGTGCGCTGTCACCGCCAACCGGTAGAAGAGCGACTGGTGCCCGTCCTCCGACTGTGCCAGCTCTCCGTAGAAGCGGCGCAGCGCCGGGTCCTCCAGCCCCTCGGCGAGCAGGGAGAGCCGCTCACACGAGCGCGCTTCGATCACCGCCGCCACCAGCAGCCTGTCCACCCGCCGCTCCGGGGCCGGGGTGCGGATGAGCTTCTGCAGCCCCTGGGCGTACGGATCCCCCGCGTCCCGGCTGAGCGTGAGCCCGCGCGCGGCCATCAGGTCCAGCACGCGGGCCAGGTGGGCGCTCTCCTCGCGCGCCAGCCGCGCCATCTGCGCCGGCAGCCCGGGCAACTCCGGGTAGGACTGCAGCAGCGAGAGGGCGTTGGCGGCCGCCTTCTTCTCGCAGTGGGCATGGTCGACGAGCACCTCGTCGAAGCGCTCGAGCGCAAGCGGCAGCCAGCGCGCATCCGTGGGCGCGTGGAGCAGAACAGGGCCCTCTCCGGAGAGCGGGCGGCGGCTGGGGGTAGGGCGGGACATGGGCGCTACTCCAGCAGTACCACGCGCTGCGGCCGGTAGGACAGGTAGCCCACCTTGCGGGCCATGCGCGCGGTGCTCTCGTCCCGCTCGTCCACCCGCAGCACCAGCCGGGGCAGCGAGGACAGCAGGTGCCGGGAGATCTGCCCCAGGCACAGCGTGGCGTGGCCCTTGTAGCGCTCCGTGGGGACCGTGTAGAGGCCCTCCAGCTCCGCGCCGTGCTGCGAGCGGCTGCCGATGTCCACCTTGAACACCAGCGCGCCATGCTCCTCCAGCACGTACGTGCGCTTGCCCCGCACGCGCTGCATCACCCGCGCCTCGTAGCCCCGCGGATCCTCGTCCAGCGGATCCCTCTCCATCAGCTCGCGCACCGCCCCCAGCGCCAAGGGCATCAGCCGGGGCACATCCTCCTCGCGCGCCAGCCGCAGGGTGGGGTTGGTGAAGGGGCCCAGGTCATCCGCGGACACCGCCAACAGCTTCTGGTTGCGTGACAGCCGCGGCTTGGCCCCGTCTCCCAGCGCGCGCACCAGCGCGTCGACCACGGCCTTCTCGCCCAGGGTTGCCTTGAGGCGCACCTTCGGGGCCAGCGTGTCCGCGATCTCCGAAATGTGGGCCACCTCGCTCGCCGAGGGCACCACCAGCCCGCCCTCTCCGCCCACGAAGAGCGCGGCGGTGAGCTGCTTGTTGTCGTCCAGGCGGCCATAGAAGGAGAAGCGGGCCCGCCCGGCGCGCGGCACGATGCCGAACTCCTCGAAGAGGCCCAGCAGGTAGATGTTGTGCGTCGAGTCCCTGGCGAGGAACGCGCGCAGCGCATCCGCGTGCTGAAGGCCGAGCTGTTCGATGGTGGCGGGCATGCGAACGAGTCGAGGTGCACCTTACGGGAAACGGGGCCTCATCGGCCAGCATCCGGCTTGGGCACGAAGCGGAAGGGGTAGGAGAGGGTGACGCGGCCCCCCCCGCGAGGTGCTGGAAACCGGACATCCAGCAGCGAATCCAGGAAACACGCCTGGGCGTGCGGGTCTTGAATCGTGCTCTCCGCCACCTGTCCGCCACGGAAGTGGCCGGTGGGGCCCTGGCCTTCGAGGGTGAACCTCAGCGTCACGGACTGGTTGCCCGGGTAGCGCTCGGCGACGTCCTGGAAGCACTGGCGAATTAACGGCACCACGGCCGAGATGGCCTGGCGGATCTCCTCTCTCTCCACCGTGCCAGTGCGGGCCTCCTCGCGGGGCTCGGCCTCGGGCATGTCGAAGGTGAGGGGCTGCGCGGAGCGCGAGGGCAGGGTGGAGCCCAGGTGCCGGGGCGGGGGTGGGGTGGACGGTGGCTCGCCGGGCGAGGCGGGAGGCACGGCCGCCGGGGAGGGCGCCGAGGGGACAGGAGGGGGGAGCGGCGCGGCGGAGGAGGGTGGCGGGGGCCGTGGCTCGGGGCGCACGGTGTCCGCGGCGGGCCGGGTCAGCCACAGCCCCAGCGCGCACAGCGCCACGAAGGGCACGGAGATCCAGAGGATGAGAGCGCGGCCCGGCACGCCTTGAGGATACTCACCCGCAAGAGGAAGGCCCCTGGAAACCGACCCAGGGGCCCCTCGTGCGGCACGACAGAGTGCGGCGAGCTTACGGGTACACCTCGCGGCGAGGCGTGGCCGGAGGCACCACGGTGCCGCCCGCGTAGTAGCGCTGACGGTTCGTCACGCCGATGGTGGCGCCGATGATGGACGACACCAGGCCCAGCAGCAGCGCGAAGAACACGCCCCAGAAGACGCGGCCGGTGGTGTCCGCGGCCTTGAGCGCGCCTGTCTGCACCTGCTCCTTGATTTCACCCGCCTTGGCCTGCACCTGGCCCCACTGCTGGTTCCACTGCGCCTCGATGCGGCCGGCGATCTCCTCGGAGTCCTGCCGCGACAGCGCCGTGTTCTGGGCGATGGAGTTCACCAGCGTCTGCCGGTCCATGCGGCCCTGCTGAATGGAGGTGTTGATGACGTCCTTGGTGGAGGCCTGGAGCTGATCGGCGGTGATGGGGGCCTTGCCCTCGGCCTTCAGCCGCTGGTTGATGGGGGCCAGCGCATCATCCGCGTTGAGCCCGAACGAGCGCGCCAGGTTGCCCGCGTTGTCTCCCTGCGAGGCGGCGCCCGAGGCGGCGCTGGCGACCGCGGAGCCCGTGGCTCCCACCGCGGCCTTGCCCACGTTGAACACCGTGCCCAGCAGCGACGACAGCGCCATGCCCATGACGATGACGCCCGCCAGCGTCGTCACGCCCCAGAGCACCGCGCCGTGCAGCGCGCCGCCCATCTTGTCCACCACGCCCGCCGTGCGCGAGGCCACCATGCCGCCCACGAAGAGCGCGATGAGTGGGGCGATAAGCGACCAGATGCCGGTGCCAATGCCCGCGGCCTTGGCGCTGCCTGGATCCGCCGGATCCACCGAGGACAGGCCCAGGGCCAACCCCAGCGAGTACAGCAACACCCAGACGCCCAGCGCGACAAAGGTCCCACCGAAGATGGCGCCCCAGCTCAGCTTGAAGGGGACACCTGGGACCGCCTCAATCCTCGACTTCTCCACGATCTCAGCCATGTTCCTGCCTCTCCTGCGATGGAAGCGCCCGCCCGACGGCGAGACGCTCTGACTCTCAGGCAAAGGTGGGGCGTGTTCATTCTTTGTCACACCCGCGGGCGCAGGCCCGATCCCTCGCGCGGCAAGGGGGCACTCAGCGCAGGCCGAGCGCGGTGGCAATCGGTTGCTCGTGGGCCGTCACCGGCGCGCGGGGCAGCGCCTCGGGGCGGAAGCGCCGCACCAGCTCCTCCAGGGTGACGGGGGCTCCCTCTCCCAGCCCACTCCAGGCGGCGAGCAGGCCCAGGACACGCTCGGCTGGCAGCCCGCGTTCACGCAGTTCCGCCAGGGCGAAGGCTCCCTCGCGCTTGGCCAGCCGCTTGCCGTCCTCGCCCAGCACCAGGGGCACGTGGGAGAAGGCGGGCGCGGTGAGCTTCAGCGCGGCGTAGAGCTGAAGCTGGCGCGGCGTGGAGGTGAGCAGGTCATCTCCCCGCAGCACGTGGGTGATGCCCGTGGCGGCGTCGTCCACCACCACCGCGAGCTGGTAGCTGGCCACGCCGTCATTGCGCCGCACCACGAAGTCTCCCACCACCTGCGCCACATCCTGGGCGCAGGGGCCCTGTAGCCCGTCCATGAAGCGCACCTCGCCCGGTGGCGCGCGGAAGCGCCAGGCGGGAGCCCGCGCGCGGGAGCGCTCGGCTCGCTCGGCCACCGTCAGCCGGGCGCAGGTGCCGGGGTAGCGGGGGCCCTCTTCGCTCAGGCCGTGAGGGGCGCTCGCCGCGCGGGCGATCTCCGCCCGGGTGCAGAAGCAGGGGTAGACGCGCTCGGCCTGCTCCAGCCGCGCGAGCGCTTCCCGGTACACCTCGTCCCGGACGCTCTGGAAGAGCACCGGCCCGTCCCAGGTGAGCCCCAGCCACTCCATGTCCCGCATCAAGTCGTCCACATACTGGGGACGGCAGCGCGCCCGGTCGAGATCCTCCACGCGCAGGAGGAACTGGCCTCCCGCGGCGCGCGCCTGGAGCCAGCCCAGCAGCGCGCTGCGGGCATTACCGAGGTGGAGGCGCCCGGTGGGACTGGGCGCGAAGCGGCCACGCAAGCTCATGGGCGGACAAGCGGCTTGCGCGGGGTGAGGGGAGGGCGGTTGTGCGAGGGCGGCGGCGGTGGAGCGCTCGCGGGCAGCTCCTGCACCGGGTACGTCACCTGCAGCAGCAGGGGGGACGCGATGCCCTGCTCGGCGGGAGCCACGGGCACCGGGGCCGGCGTGCCTGCCTCGGCCCCCTGCGCCGCGAGCGTGGCGGCGAGCTGCCGCAGCGGTGGGCCCGCGTCGAGCAGGTCCGTGTCCAGGGCAATCCGGGGCAGGCGGCGCGGCGTCTGGGCTCCTGGGGCGAAGAGGAAGGCATCCAGCGCCAGGCCCGTGTCGGCGCGAGAGACGGTGCCCAGCACGAGCAGGTCCGCCTTCAGCGACTGGCTCAGCGCCGTGGCGGCCTCCATCGCCGCCGTGTCCAGGCGGTTGCCCGCGAGCGCCGCGGCGAGCACCGCGCCAGGGCCCTCTCCGGGAGGCTTCACCCGCGCTTCCGCCTCCTTGCCGCTCACCACCTCCACGAGGCCTCCGGCCGCTTCACCCGAGGGCAGCACCGCGCGCCAGTGGTGAAGGCCCGGGGGCACCTCCACCACGCGCAGCGGGGCCGGGCCCACCGGCTGCCCGTCCAGCGTCACCGGGACGCCGGGCGGCACGGGCACGAAGCGCACGGAGCCTTTCGGCTGCGCCTGGAGCGCCTTGTGGACGCGCTCCACCTCGCGCGCGAAGAGGGCGGAGCCGCCGGCCAGCGGGAGCCTGCGCCCCGGAGAGAGCGTCAACGCCGAGGAGAGCACGCGCGCGGCCTCTTCATCCTGGCCCTGGGCGTAGCGCAGCACGGCGCGCAGCGCATGGGCATCCGCCAGCTCGTGCCCATGGGGCAGCGCCCCCGTCACGGTGGCATAGGCCGCCAGCGCCCGGCCCAGCGCGGCCTCCGCGTTGGCGAAGTCGCGCTTGTGCCACAGCGCCGTGGCCTCTTTCACCGCCTCCCGGGCCTGGGCGAGCGCGTCTGGAGGAGGCTCCGCCAGGGCGGGCTCGGCCAGCTCCAGCCCCTGCGCCGCGCGAAGCTCGGCGAGCAGCCGGGCCGTCACCCGGGGGCCCACCCGGGGAGGAACCTCCGCCGAGAGCTCCTGAAAGGGAGCCACGGCCACCCGCCGGGCAGAGGGTTGCGCACTGGCGAGCGAGCCGAGGAGCAGGCTGAAGAGGAGCGCCATCCGCATCATGGTGGACGCACACTATACGAAGTCCCACCGCTCGCCCTTTTCGCCGGGCCAGAATGTGGCCTCAAGGAGTGCCACAGCCCTGATGCGTTTCGTTCACTGCTCCGATGTGCACATCACCGCGGATTACCTCAAGCTGCCGCTGCTGCGGCTCGGCTGGCGCCGGTGGGTCGCCTTCGCGGAGCTGACGGTGGGGGGCCGCTCCCGCGCCTACCGCCAGGCGCCCCAGACGCTGGCCACCATCGCCCGCGAGGCGAAAGCGCACGGCGCGGACCACTTCATCCTCTCGGGGGACCTGACCGCGTACGCCCTGGACAGCGAGTTCCAGGGCGCCCGCGAGGCGCTGGGAGAGCTGGTCGAGGATCGCACCCGGTGCACCATCATCCCCGGCAACCACGACGTCTACACCCCGGGCAGCCACCGCAGCGGACGCTTCGAGCGCTACTTCGGCCACCTGCTGCACAGCGACATGCCCGAGCACTGCCGCGAGGGCGCCTTCCCCTTCGTTCGCCTGGTGGGCAGGGAGGCCGCCGTCGTCGGGCTGCTCTCGGCGCGGGTGCCGCCCGTGCCGGGCCTGGCCTACGGCACCGTGGGCCCCCGGCAGCTCGAGGGGCTCGAGGCCCTGATCAAGGATCCCCGGCTCGAAGGCCGCGCCGTCTTCGTGGTGGTCCACCACGCTCCACTCACCGCGAAGGGCAACCCGGACCGGCCGTCTCATGGGCTCCGGGACGCGGGAGCGCTCTGCCGGCTGCTTCCAGGCCCGCGCTACGCCGTGCTGCACGGCCACATCCACCAGCGCTACCACCACCCCGCCACCGACGGCCGGCCCCACCTCTTCGGGGCGGGCTCCTCCACCGAGGCGGGGCACGAGGGCTACTGGGTCATCGAGACCTCAGGCGGCCAGGTGGTGGGGGGGGCCAAGCATGTCCCAGGTGTGCGGGGGTGAGGTTGTGACACCGGGGCCCCGGTCGCTGTACAACCTGATCCCATGAAAGCGTCGTACACGCTGCCCGTGGAGCCCTCGCTGGAGGAGCTCCGATCCCTGCGTCAGCTCCAGCGCGCGCTGGATGAGTTGCTCGAAGAAGGCCTCAAGCTGCGCGAGAGCCTCGATCAGAGCTTTCAGCGCTGCTTCCCCCGGCTGCTGGAGCTGACCGGCGCCAGCGCCGTCGCGCTCACCACGCGCAACGAGGAGCTGGTCGAGCAGACCTGGACCGAGGGGGACTGGGGCGAGCGCCACCCGGGGCCGCTGCTGGAGGGGCCCTTCGGCGCGCGCCGCATGGAAGGCCGCACGCTCGTCACCCAGGCGCTGGATGTGGCGGGGGCGCGGGTGGGCGCCATCGGCATGCTCTTTGCCGAGGAGCACCCCGACGCGCGCGAGTCCGCGCGGCTGGTGCGCATCCTCGAGACGGTGGCCGAGGAGCTCGACACCGTGCTGTGCCTGGTGCAGACGGCCGCCGAGAAGCACCAGCTCATCGTCCAGTGCAACCTGCACCTGTCCAACCCCGTCTTCGAGGTGGGCATGGATCAGGCGGTGCTCACCCTGGCGCAGAAGGTGAGGCTGCCGGGCTTTCTGCTGCTGTACCGGGACGCGGTGCGCCCGCAGGTGCTGCACTACCGCACCTACCGCCATGGGCACCTGGAGTACGAGAGCGCCCAGCGCCCCGGGCCCCACCTGGACCGGCTCATTCAGAAGCACGGCCCGGAGCTGCTCACCCGCGTGGATGGCTCGCTGCGCCAGCTGTTCGGCCAGGCGCGCGGGCGCACCACCGAGGTGGTGCTCATCTCCGGCACCACCACCGGTGAGCACCTGGGGAAGATCATCCTCTGGAGCGACGAGGGCTTCTCCGCTTACACGCTGGAGGTGGTGCGGCTGTTGGCCTCCACGCTCAGCCAGCGGCTGCTGGACTACAACCGCGAGCGCATCCACCTCTCGCAGTTCTTCCCCAGCGCCACCATCGACGAGCTGCTGAGGGACCCCGCCTACGGCAACCACCTGCGGCCGCAGGATCAGGAGGTGGGCATCATCTTCGCGGACATCAACGGCTTTACCCGCATCTGCGAGCAGGGCTTCGACAGCCCCAAGGCCATTGGCCGCTTCGTGGACGAGTGGAGCGCGCGCGTGGTGGACTTCATCTGGAAGCACGGCGGGGTGTTCGACAAGATGGTGGGCGACTGCGTCATCGGCCTGTTCGGCCCGCCCTTCTTCGAGACGAGCCAGGTGCAGCGCGTGGAGGCCGTGGTGCGCGCGGCGCTGGACATTCAGGAGTACACCGCCTCGCTCAGCGCGCGCGAGGAGGTGGCCGAGCTGTGCAAGCGGGTGCAGCTGCCCGGCCTGGGCGTGGCCATTGGAGTGAACCTGGCGCACGCCAACTGCGGGCTGTTCGGCCCCAACCGCCAGTACACCGCCTTCTCCACGGGCATGAACCAGACGGCGCGGCTGCAGTCGCTGGGCGGCTTCCGGGAGACGCTGCTGATGGACAGGGCGCGCAACGCGCTGGCCCAGAGCCAGGAGCCCTGGGCGCAGGGGCTGAAGTTCGGTCCCCTGGCGGAGACGCCGGTGAAGAACGTGGGCGTGCCGCTGCGCTACTACAAGCTCATGTGAGCCCGCGCGGGCTCAGGCCTGCAGCCTGGGGCCCGCGTAGCGGCGCACGAAGTGGATCCACCGGCGCTCGTCCACCTCCACCTGCCACTCGGAGTTGGGCGTCAGCGGCAGGCGCTTGCGCAAAAAGGCCTCGAGGTGATCGGCCGCCTTCACCGGGGTGAGCCCCGGCGCGCGGAAGGCCACCCGCAGGAAGGTCTCCAGCGGGGTGGACACCTCGATGCTGGCGCAGATGCGCAGCGGCCCTACCCGACGCTGATAGAGCACGTTCTGAGCGGGACGCGCGGAAGCATCCTCGGACTGCTGCTCGATGGAGAGCCAGTTCTCCGGAATGAGGATGAAGTCGAGCAGATCGCTGCTCGCTTCCTCCACCGTCGCAAGCTCATGGATGGCAAGCATCGCCCCACCTCCCTCGGTGTTGCTGACTCGAAGAATGTGCCCACGGGCCGAGTTCACGCAAGGGGGCTCATGTCGCTTCAGTGAATGTTGTCCTCCATCAACCTAGCGCGCAGCGTCGTAAATGTACGGGGGTGTCCGTTGCCATTGAACGGCGGCCCAGAGGCGGGGCTCGGGGGCCCCACGCGACCGCTCAGCGGCGTGGCGCGACCGCTCGGGAGCCTGGCGGCTCTGGGCGCTCGGGGATGGGGCATTTCTTCATCGCAAGCACGGGGCGGCACGGCGGCGCGCCTCGGAGGAGAACGGCGATGAAGTGGAGCGACTGGCGCAGGCATTTCGAGCTGAACCGGCAGCGGGCGCTGCCCGGGGGACTGGAGCACCTGGAGGAGGTGCCCGAGGCCTGGCGGCGCACGCTGGGGGTGTCGCTGGCGACCTTCCAACTGGGCGAGGCGGGCGAGGGGCGGATTGCGCACGAGATCGACTCGGCGCGGCTGCCGGGCATTGACGCGGACTACCGGGCGGCGCTGAAGCTCTTCGTGGCGGAGGAGGGCCGACACGCACGCATCCTGGGCTTCATGGTGCGAGGGCTGGGCGGCAAGCTGCTGGGGCGCAACTGGACGGAGCGGCTGTTCGTATTCGCCCGGCGGCTGCTGGGCCTGCGGCTGAAGCTGATGGTGCTGCTGGTGGCGGAGGTGGTGGGCGGGGCCTTCTACGGGCTGCTGGCCTCGCGGCTGCCGGAGGGCGCGATGCGGCGGGCGCTGGAGCAGATCTGCGCGGACGAGGAGCACCACCTGGACTTCCACGGGGACTTCTTCGCGCGGCAGGGCTTTGGCGTGGTGGGGCGGGCGCTGTGGCAGGCGACGTGGTGGAGCCTGGCGCTGGCGGCGATGGCGGTGGTGATGATGGATCACCGGCGCACGCTGCGGACGATGGGCATCCCCATGGCCGAGGCGGTGAGGGCCTTCCTCGGGCTGACGCGCGAGGCGGCCAGCCACCTGCCGCTGCTGTCTTCCTCGCGGCTCAGGGAGTTGCCGGTACTGAACGGCGCGGGCGCTCCACCGCGGCCTTGAGCTGGCCACAGCCCGCGTCGATGTCGATGCCACGGCGCTGGCGCACGGTGCTGGGCAGGCCGTACCCGGTGAGCACCTCCTGGAAGGCCCGCACGGCGCCCGCGTCACTGGGCGTGCCGCCGTAGCCCACGGTGGGGTTGAGCGGGATGACGTTGATGTGGGCGTCCATGCCGCGCAGCAGCTGCCCCAGCGTGTGCGCCTGCTCGGGCGTGTCGTTCCTGCCGGCGATGAGCGTCCACTCGAAGAAGATGCGGCGCTGGCGCTTCTGGCAGTAGTAGCGGCACGCGTCTATCAGCTCCGCCAGCGGCCAGCGCTTGCCCACCGGCACCAGCGCGGCGCGCTCGGCGTCCGTGGCCCCATGCAGGCTCACCGCGAGCTGCACCGGGCGCTCCTCGTCCGCGAGCCGGCGGATGCCCGGCACCACCCCCACGGTGCTCAGGGTGATGAAGCGCGGGCCCATGGCCAGGCCCAGCTGATCCACCAGGATGTCCACCGCCTCCAGGGTGGCGTCATAGTTGTGCAGCGGCTCGCCCATGCCCATGAGGACGATGTTGCGCAGCGCCTCACCGGACTGGCGTAGCACGCCGGTGACGTGGAGCACCTGGGCCACGATTTCCCCCGGGCTCAGGTGGCGCGCCAGCCCCATCTGCCCGGTGGCGCAGAAGACACAGCCCATGGCGCAGCCGGCCTGGGTGCTGATGCACACCGTGGCGCGGCCCTTGAAGCGCATGAGCACCGTCTCGATGGTCTGCCCATCGTGCAGGCGCAAGAGCAGCTTGTGGGTGTAGCCGTCGCTGCTGAAGGCCTCGTGGTGCACCGCCAGGCGGCGCAGCAGGGTGTGCTCGCGCAGCCGCTTCACCAGCCCGGGCCGCAAGAGCCCCTCCAGCGCCTCGGGCGACTCCACCTGCTTGCGGTAGAGGGCCTCCCACAGCGCGTCCCGGTGAAAGGCACTGAAGCCCCAGCCCGCCAGCAGCTCGCCGAGAGCGGGGCGGGACAAGTCATACAGGTTGACCGGAGCGGTGGGAGGAGCGGGCTGCATGGGCTCTCCAGCGATAACACACCCGGGGAGGGGGCTGGCCAGGGACGACCGCCTGGGAGCCGGGCTGACGGGCTCTCAGGCCTTGGGAGGGGCCAGCGCGGTGTCGAGCGCGGCCAGGAACGCGCCGATGCGGCGGGCATTGGTGCCGAAGTCCGCCTTGCCCACCCGGGAGCGGGAGTGCATGTCCACGGAGATGCGCTGGCCGTCGGCGGGGCGCACCTGGATGGTGACGTCATCCACGAACTTGAGGAGCCGGGTGCGTGACTCGGCCTTCAGCTCGCCTTCGGCGGGGTTGGCGCTGACGACGGTCCACCCAGGCTGCGTGCTCGCCAGTTGCTGCACCGTGGTCCACACCGTCTCCCTAGACAGCGCGTAGAGCCGCGTGCGCAGGCGGGGATCCTCGGCGCTCTGTGACGTCTTGGCGACGTTGCGTGTCAGGGCAATCAGAAGGCTCATGATGTGCCTGGCTCGCACGTGGGCAGCCAGGCGGTCAAGCCCTGGCTGTCTCTGGAGCAGGCGGACAGGAAAGGGCGCGCGGCGGCCAGCCTGCCGGGAATGAATGGCGTGGCCATGTCTCCTACATGGGCTTGGCCATTGAACGCGAGGACTTCACTCCGGACGATTTCCGACGTTTCGCCCAACGGCTCTCCGAGAGCGTGGAGGCGTTGCGCCGGGTGCTTCGGCGTCCAGGGTTCGGCACGGGGCCGCGCACGGTGGGCGCGGAGCTGGAGATGTTCCTGGTGGACTCGGCGGGCTTCCCGCTGCCGGTAAACCGGCAGGTGCTGGGGCAGACGATGGATCCCCGGGTGACGGTGGAGCTCGATCGGTTCAACCTCGAGTGCAACATGCGCCCAGGCCCGTTCGCGGGCCGGCCGTTCACGGCGCTGCGGGCCGAGTTCGAGTCCGCGTTGGCCGAGGTGCGCCGCGCGGCAGCCACCCAGGGGGCAGGGGTGGTGGTGACGGGCATTCTGCCCACGCTGCGCGAGGAGGATCTGGGCCCTGGCGCGCTCACGGGCATGCCCCGCTACCGGGCGCTCTCGGCGGCGGTGAAGCGCAGGCGGGAGGGCGCGCCGCTGAAGGTGGCCATCGCCGGGGAGGACACGCTCACGCTGCTGTGGGACGACGTGACGCTGGAGGGCGCCAACACCTCGCTCCAGTTCCACCTGCGGGTGACGCCCGAGGAGTTCGCCCGCGTGTACAACGCGGCGCAGCTCGTCACGGGGCCGGTGCTGGCGGTGTCCACCAACTCGCCGCTCTTCCTGGGGCGGCGGCTGTGGGACGAGACGCGGGTGGCGCTCTTCCGCCAGGCGGTGGATGACCGGGGCGAGCACCAGGACGGCAGCTCTCATTCCCACGCACGGGTGACGTTCGGCCATGGCTGGGTGCGCGAGAGCGCGCTGGAGCTGTTCTCGGAGGCGGTGGCGCTGCATGCGCCGTGGCTGCCGGTGTTGGGGACCGAGTCCCCGCTGGAGTGCGAGGCACGGGGGCAACTGCCGAAGCTCGACGAGCTGCGGCTGCACCAGAGCACCGTGTGGAGCTGGAACCGCGCCATTTATGATCCGCACGCGGAGGGCCACCTGCGCATCGAGTTCCGCGCGCTGCCCGCGGGCCCCACGGTGGTGGACATGGTGGCCAACGGAGCACTGCTGCTGGGGCTGTCGCTGGGCCTGGCCGAGCAGATGGACTCGCTGCTGCCGGCGATACCGTTCTACTGCGCGCGGGGGAACTTCCTCCGGGCTGCCCGGCAGGGCATGGACGCGGTGATGCTCTGGCCCGCGGACACGGCGCCCTCACCCAGGCCGGTGCCCGCGCCGGAGCTGGTGCTTCAGCTGCTGCCCGTGGCGCGCCAGGGGCTGGTGTCCGCGGGGGTGGAGCCGGCGGAGGCGGATGAGATGCTCGGCATCATCAAGGCGCGCGTGGAGGCGCGGCGCACGGGGGCAGGGTGGCAGCGGCAGGTGCTGGCTCGGCTGGAGAAGGAGATGCCCCGGGTGGACGCGCTGGCCGCGCTGCTCGAGCGTTACCGGAAGCACGCCGAGGGCGGTGCTCCCGTGCACACGTGGCCGGTGGAGTGAGCCGCTCACCGGTACTCGAACGTCGGGTTGAGCACGGAGCCCGGAGCCCCATCGCTCACAAACCCCGGCTCGGCGGCGAGGCGGTGGGTAAACGCTCTGAACTGCCGCTGGGTATGGCCGGCCGCTGGCTGCTCGCACAGCTCCATCGAGAGCGCGAACCAGCCTTCAATGGCGTCGGCGGGGCCGTTGTAGCGCCGCAACAGCTCGGCGGCATGGCGGGCGATCAGCTCGGTGGGATGGGAGCGCAGCTCGCCGCGGGAGAACTTCGCGCGCAGCTCCGCGGAGCCCAGCCGCCGGGCGACCTCGGCGGGTGACGTGCCCGCGGGCGGTGCCCACAACAGCGCGCGCAAGGCGATGTCCAGCGCGAAGCGCAGCCCCGGGTCCGTGGCCGCATCGAACGTCGCCACCCGCTGCGGATCGCACAAGGCCCTGGCTCCACACAGCGCCAGCGCGGCGTCGCGCGCCTTGCCCTCCGTCGCCGGCAAGGCGCCGCACCTGGCGCGCTCGAGCTGGATGCGGGCGATCGTCGCCGCGTTGATGCGCCGATCAAACGGCGAATCGGCGAAGTGCTCCCGGGCGCGCAGGGCCATCTTCAGCGCCTCCTCCAGGCGGCCGAGGAACGCGAGCGAACGGGCCACGGTCCCGTAGGCCATCCCGCGCTCCCGGTCCGGTACGGCCCAGGCCGGCTCCCGCCCCGTCACCGCGCGCCACAGGGCCAGCTCGTCAGCGTCCAGCTTCTCGACAGCGGCCGGGGCGGTGGCTTCGCCGGCCAGTGCCGCCCGGTCCGCGGCGGCGGCCAGCGCGCTCGACTGTCGATCGAGCTCCGCGGACAGCTCAGCGATCTGCTCCTGTGGGCACGGCAGCCGGTTCTGCACCGTGACGACCCCCAGGTTGCGCACCTCGAGCTCCTCGGCGAGCAGCGCCTGGGAACGCCCGCGCGCGAGCAGCGCCTCGAACTCCGTAACGGCCCTGGAGGCGGCTGTGACGTCGCCGCGGTGGTTGGCGCACTCGAGCGTCAGCCGCCACAGGCGCGCGGCCAACCGCCGATCGCACGCCGAGCGGGTGGCGGTGGCCAGCGCGCCCTCGCCCGCCCAGCCCTCCGACAGCGCCATCCAGGTCCCCTCATAGGCGCCGGTGCGCGCGGCCAGCTCGACGTCGGCTCCAGCCGCGAGGCTCCGCGCGAAGCCCGTCGCCAGCGGCGCCGTGGCCAGCGCGCTCACGGCCCGCTCCCAGAGCAGCCGCCCGCAGTGCACGGCCCCAGCGTGCAGCCCTGACAGGCCAGTGCCGGCTCCGTGCGCATCCCCCTCGAGCGAGGCCAGCCGCCGGCCCGCGGTGATCAGCTGGGGCGGGCGGTCTCGCAAGGCCCGGTCCAGCTCGCGCAACCGCTCGAGCGCCGCGAACGGCACGACCATGGGCGTGAGCGCGCCGCGGCCCAGCGGCCCGACGAGCTCCGAGAAGGTTCCACCGGCGTGCGCTTTCAGCTGCCTGCGGATGAAGTTGCAGCCCACGTCCGCGAGCGCGAGCCCCGGATGCGAGGCCGCTTTCGTCGCGGGCTCGGCGCGCACGGATTCAAGCCTGGGCCACGGAGGCAGCCCGCCCACGGGCTCGCGTGCCAGGGCCTCGATGGCGTGGCGCACCTCCGCCGAGAGCATCGAGTGCACGAAGCCCTCACGATGCACATCCAGGCCAACGCCGAGCGATTCGGCCCGCGCGGCGAGCTCCGGGGCCAGCGGGATGGACCGGCTCGCGGGCCGCGCGTCCAGGGTGCTGCCGCCCAGGCTCGCCACCAGCCGGCTCGCCAGATCGACTGTGGCCCCGAACATGCGGACGAACAGGCCGAGGTCCGCGACCCCGGCGCTTCGATCCGACGTGGGCGCCACGACGAAGAGCCACATCCCGCCCAGCCGCTCCACCACCTGCGCCGCCTCGTTCAGCAGGGCCGTGCGCACTGTCTCGACGGGCAGCTCGTTCGCGTGGGGCGGCCAGCGCCTGTCCTGGGCCTGCTCCCACCACTGGCGAAGCTGCTGCAGGTCGCCCTCGGTCTGCTTCGCATTGCCGGGCAGCAACACGCCGCCCACGACCCAACCGAGCGATTCGGAGCCATTGTTGATCAGCCTGCCCTCGAACTGGCCGGACTCATCCAATACGAGGGTCCAGGTGGTAGCGGTCGCGCTGCGCTTCGTACCCGGGGTTTGTGCCTTCATGCGCTCTCCAGCGCTAACCGACGTAGATCATCCCGGACAGGGGCACGACGGGCGGTGGCGCGTGCGCCGCGGCGGAAGCGGTTCTGAACACGTCCACCGAGGCCGCCAGGATGTCGCGCAGCTGCTGCAGCATCGCCAGCTGCAACGTCACCCAGGCCGCCTCGTCATCCTCCTCGAGCACAGGGCGCCCCGTGAGCTTCAAGAGGATCTCCCGCACCCGCTCCAGATAGCGCGCGAACTTTCGCCGCTCCTCCTCGTCCCCGGGGGCGAGCCAGTGATGGCTGCACCAGTTGCGCAGGTGGTTGAGCGCGGCGGTCTCCTGGCCGTGGAGCCACCGCTTGATCCCCGGGACGGGATAAGGCTTCTCCGGATCCGCGATGCGGACATCCCGCAGCTCGAGGAACTGCTGGTGCAGCTTCCTCCACCACCAGTCGAACTCCCGCTTGTTGCGGCAAGGCTCGAACATCAGCTTGTGCAGCACCTCGATGCTCTCGGTCGAGACCCGGAAGACATCTTGTCCGGCCAGGCTCCTGCCGTACTCGTTCGCCGTGCGGAACAGCGCGTGGATCTCCTCGCACAGCTGGTCCCGCCGGGCCTGGGACTCGGAGGCCGCCTTGCTCCGGGAGAGCGTCGCCAGGCGCTCGCGCAGCCGCGCCCGCTCCGCATTCGTCGGGCGCGGGTTCTCGGCCGGGCGCGCTTGCAGGCTCAGGCGCCGCGACACGCCGCGCCCCAGGCCGGAGAAGTAGTCGCCCAGCACCGTGGCGTCACCTGTCCGCGTGGGATCGCCTCCGCCGACGACCACCATCGCCTCGAGCAGCTTGTGGTTGGGGACGATGGAGGGATGCGCACCCTGCTCGCCATGGTTGCGCCTCCACCAGGGCCAGAAGATGTCCTCGTTGCTGATGCCCAGCGCGTGAAGAGAGATGCGCATGCGCTGGTTCAGGTCCTCCATCAGTGACACCGGCTCGTCCACGCCGCGCACGAGCTCGCCCGCGTCATCGCCGCTCTTGGGCTTCCAGTCGGCTCCATCGGAGATCAGCACGATGAGCCGGTCGTTGCCGGGGCGCCCGTGCTTGTCGAGCAGCTCCGCGGCATGGTTGAGGGCGTTGCCGATGTTCGTGCCGGCCTTCTCCGGCTGAAGCAGGGCGATGGCGTCCCGGAACTGCTGCACCAGCTCGGGCGGCGCGTTCTCGTCCATCTCCACCATGCCCCCGCCCCGAGGGAAGCGCGCAGTGCAGCGCTCGGTGAAGGCCACCAGGGCGATGCGAGAGACCCGCCCCGGGGTGCGCAGCCGCACCTCGAGCAGGTTGTCGAGTGCCCGCCTCAGCGCTTCGATGCGCTGGATCGTCTTGACGGGCTTGATGAACGGTGGAGGCGGCTCCTCGGCCGGTGTATCGAGCCCGAGCAGGCTCCGGAACAGGGAGCGCTTCGGTGGCGGCGGGGGCGGCTCGGGCGCCGGGGGCGGCGGCTCGGGCGTCACGTCCGCCGCGTCCGTGATGTCATTCCAGGACATCGAGCCGCTGCAGTCGGCCAGGATCACCACGTCCACCGAGGAGCGGAGGGCGGGCGCGAAGAGGCTGAACCGTGTCTGAGGGCCCGTCTCGTAGAGCCATTCGCCCGAGGTGGGCGCGGGCCGCAGCTGGCGCACCCGGAACGTCTCGCCAGCCACATCGATCCACATATCCCCCGTGGTCGCTCCGCCGCGGGCCAGCAGCAGCCGCCCCGACAGAGAGCTGTCCCGGCTGAGCTCGTCCACGAGCTGCTCGAGCGGACGCTCGACGGTGGCCTCGAGCTCCAGCTCCTCGACCTGCTGGCGCAGGAACCCCGTGGTGCGCAGCGCCCAGGCGGCGCGGGTGGTCTCGGCGAGCTCGAGCCGCCGGGCCAGATCCGCGTCCAGGACGACGACGCCCTCGGGGATTTCCTCCAGGCCGACAAGGCGCACCGGGATCGCTTGCCCCATGGCCTCACCGGGGTGCGCCTCGAGCACCGCGGTGGCCGCGGCCCTCGCCACGGCGGGTGACACGCCGACCCGCTGCCCCGAGAGGGCACCGCCGGGCTCGACGATGACGAGCTTCGCGCCAGTGGAGTCGAGCTTCATCGGGATCCCTCCTCGCGCTCGAAGCTGACCTTCACGCCCACCCGCCGCTGGAGCTCCCGGATGGTGCTGCCGCTTCGCCCGACGAGCAGCCCGCGCAGGTGGGGTGGCGAGCGGACGAAGACGCACCCGGCGAGCTCGGGCTGAGGCTCGGGAGCGCGCCCAGGCGGCCGGTTGCCTTTGGACCCCCACCCCGGCCGGTAGTCCGTGAAGACGAGCGACGCGGCCACCTCGGCGAGCCCCATCGCGCGCAGCTCCTCCTGGATGCGCGCGAAGATCCGCCGCCCGGCGTCCTTCTCGTCCTCGTGCTTGGCGATGGCGCGTGAGCGCGCTTCCTGGTTCTGGGCGACGAGGCCCCGCATCTGCTGGCGCAGCGGCGTCTGCCCCTCCAGCTCGTCCTCGAGCAAGTCGAACAGACGGTTCACGTCGGCCACCTCGTAGAGCCGGTTGCGTGACTTCATCAAGATGCGGCGAACGGCCGGGAGGGTGGGAAGGTGAACGCGGCCGCGCTTCTCCGGGCTCTCCTTCGAGATCAACAGGGCGGTGCCGGCGGCGAGCTGGAAGACCACCTCCAGGTCATCGAGGGAGCGCAGCACGCTGTGCGCGTCGCAGCGGCCGAGGCCGATCCGATGGGGCCCGAAGACCTGCCAACGATGGGCGTGCCGGGCGCAGAGCTTGCGCCGGCAGGGCTGCTCGGTGCCGGAGTCCACGTGCAGGCACTCGATGCCGCCGATGCCGTCGCAGCCGCTCACGTCGCAGGGCGGAAAGAGCGCGGCGTAGCAGGTGGAGCAATAGGCGAGGTCGGCCACGCTCGGGTGCGGCACCAGGTGAGGACGGCAGAACATGCGTCCCCCCTCCGCGTCGCAGCGGGGCCCGCGGCAGAGCGCGGCGGCGGGCTGGCCACACTCGCACGTGGGCACGTGCTCCAGGCAGAACGTCTTGAGGCTGCCGCTGACGAGGACGGCGTGCTCATCGCAGATCCGGTCGTCCTTCTTGCAGAACGGGCAGCGCAGGGCGCCCGCCGTCCGCCGGCCGTCCCGGACGCACAGGCGGCAGCGCTGATCCGGAGCCGGCGGTTCCAGCAGGGAGTGGATGGCGAACAGCGTGGCCGGGGTGACCACGACCGACTGCCCGCCCGGCACCGCGAGGATCTCCACGCCGACGTCGCCGACGTTGGGGATGGGCACGGAGAGGCGAGTGGAGGGCGTGAGGGCCTTGCCCGCCAGCGCGGCCTCCGCCTGCTGCCACAGCGCCAGGAACGCCTCCGGCCCACGGAAGCCGTACGACGTTTGCCGGAGATCCAGGATGACCTCCACGTTCTCGCCCGCTCCGCTCATCGGGCGGCTCCGGCGGACGGCTGCGCGGCCGGCTTCGCCGCCGGCTGCCACCTGGGCGGCGTCAGCATGACCTGCCACGCCTCGCGCACCGTGCGGGCCTCCTTGGCGAAGCGCCGCTCGTTGTAGCTCGTCAGTGGATCGGGCCCCTGAGCCTTGCTCATCAGTTGATGGATGACGGCGAGGTGCGCCCCAGGCTCAAGGGGAGGCTTGCCGAGCGCCTCGCGCACCAGAGCGCCCTCGTTCTCGAGCCCCAGGAGGCCGACCGCGCGCAAATTCGCGCCAAGGACGATCGGCGCGAGCTCGTCGTAAGAGGCCTCGAGGGCGATGAACTCGAGCCGCAGATCCTCGAGCAGCTCGAGGAGGCGATCGCGCGCGAGCCCGCCTGAGCGCGTCCCGTCGCCGCCGTCCTTCCCCTTGCCTTCCGGCCCCCTGCTCTCCCTCCCCCGGGTGTCCTGGCCCCTGCCTTCTTTGCCCCGGCCCTGGGGCCTGCCTTCCCGGCCCTGGGTGTCGCGTGGTTTCGCGTCCGCGCGCTCCAGCACGGCGGCCGGGCCGTAGGCCACGACGAGCGAGCGCTGCTGCTCCACCGTGCGCTGCGGAAGGTTGCGCACCGCGCGGCCCTGGCTCACGAGGCGGCGGGCACGCATGAGCAACGCCTGGAAGACGAGCGCGTGGACGAACGCGGTCCTGGGCCGGATCTGCCCATCGACGAAGCGGAGCTCGACCGGGCCCGCGCCCGCGTCGCTCACGTTCGGGTTCACGTCGAGCAGCTCGAGCCGCTTGATGCCGTCGTCGCGCAGCAGCGTGCGCCGCAGGTGCTCCAGGTAGCGGGGAGACACCGAGGCGAACAGCCGCGCGGTGAGGTGCTCCTCGCTCTCGCACAGCCGGCGGGAGCCGACCGCCTCGATGCCCTCGGGGCCTACCCCCGCGCGGCCCGTCAGCGCGAGCAGCTCGGGAAGGTGGACCCGCAGGAGGTTACAGTAGGTGGCCTTCTCCACGTCGCTGGACGCGTCCACCTGGTGAATATCGCCGCAGAGAAACGGCCTCCAGCCGCTGGGCTGCGCGGGACGGACGGCGTTGGGCAGCAGCAGCGCCCCGGCCGCTTTCACCTGGTCCATCAGCGCCGAGACCACCTCCTCGGTGGCCTGAAGCACGCTGGCGCGCGCGGCCGCGGTATGGAGCCAGCGAAGGCCAGTATCCACCCACAGGGCTCCGGGGCTGCGCTTCTCGGTGCGAAGCGAGAGCCCCCGCGCCGCCGCCAACGCGTGCGCGGGTGAGTCAGGGGCGCAGAGCTTCTCGGCGATCCGGGCCGCTTCGTCCCCCGCGACGACGAACCCCTTGAGAAGGGCCTGCTGGCTGGGCCCGAACCTGTAGAGCTTGGTCAACAATCGGCATCCCCCGTGACGCGCGGCATCCTACCGTCGGGTGCGATCGCGACGGAAGCATGCAATGCGTGCTTCCGCGCCCGTGAAGCGGGCCGTGTTAGAGGAAGAACGGACTCAGCGCTGGCCGCGCTGCTCGAGCGTTATCGGAAGCACGCCGAGACCGGTGCTCCCGTGAACACGTTGCCGGTGGAGTGAGCCCCTCACTCCTGGGGAGCGGCAGCTGGCTCGGCTTTGGAGGCGAAGAAGGGGAAGTAGCAACCACCTTGGTGCGTGTACCCAGTCGTAGGGCACTCCTCCGGAACCGCTTCCACCTTCAACCAGCAGCCGCCTTTGATCGCGATCTGCTTGTTAGGGCATCGCCCCTTTGCATCCGGCTTGAGCTGTCCTGGCAAGGGGTTCTTGAGAACCTGCTGGGCCACGGCGCTCGCTCTGGGGCTCTTCGCAGGTTCATCCGGGGAACGCAGTGCGCTCTCTCCGAGAGAAACGACGTCCTCCTCGGACGTACTCTCTGACAATGCCAGTCCCGGCCGAGTGCGCAGTGAGCCCGACTCTTCGGGCCACAGTCCCAGCGTAAGCAGAGCCGCGAGCCATGACATCCAGCGCCGAGACCTCACCGGCTGGGTGGCACGGGCTGCGGGAGCACGCGCTTCAGCCTCTCGCTGCTCTGCTCGCGCACGGGCGGTGGCGTCCATCTGATCGAATATGAGTACCCACTGCCGGTCTCTACGGCGCGGCCGGTGGCCCAGGTATTCCGCTTCGGCCCGCTCCACTTCCGCCCACTTCGAAGGAGGGAGGGTCTCCCACTCGAACAGCAGCGTATTCGTGGCCGGTACGGCGTGCGCCACCCCCCGCTCCATTGCCTGCTCCAGCGCACCCGCCTCGCCACGTTCCTCATGCCGGGGTGACAGCATGCGCAAGATGAGCGCGTTGAGCTGCGCATCGACTCTCGGGTTGAGTTGTTTCGGGGGCACAGCACCACTCTCGCCTGGCAGCCAGCTGTGCCACTGCCTCATGGCCGGGTGAGCAAACGGCGGGTACGTGTCCGTCACCAGTCGATAGGCGGTGACGCCCAGCGCGAACACATCATCCTCGGGCTGAGCCGGCAGCGAGACTCCGGGCTCCGGACTGCTTCGCTGCGCGGCCTGCCACAGTTGGGGGCTGCGGTACTCCGGAGTGCCGGGCACCGTATGCCAAGGCGTCAGCTTGGCGGCTCGCGCGAAGTAACCCGCGCCCAGGTCGGTGAGAAACAGCCGACCATCCGCCAGCCGCACCAGCATGTTGTCCCCCTTCACATCGCGATGCAGCCCGCTCACTTCGTGAATGGCTTGCAGCGCCCCCGCCACCTGGGCCAGCAGGGCCAGCACCTGGCGCGAGGAGGGGGTGCGCCGGGAGGCCCACGTATACAGAGGCTCGCCCTCCACCCACTCCATCACCACGAACGGGTGTTTGACGCCCAGAGGCGACCGCCACACCCCCGCTTCTAGCAGCTGGGGAACGGAAGGGTGACGGATGCGCGAGAGCAGCTCCACTTCACGCGCGAAACGCACGTCTCCCGGGTACACGGCCAGCTTGAGCGCCACCGGATTCGCCTGGGGGTCGCCCTCAGCGACGGCACGGTACACGGTGCCGAAGGTTCCCCAGCCGCGAATGCCGTCCACGCGCCAGGCGCCTACCTTGGTTCCGGGCGGTAACGCTGTCGGTTCCGCCTCCAACCCCGGCACTGGCGTGCTCATCCGTTTCCTCTGGCCAAGTTTCACTGCGGCAGTTGAGAGCCTACCTCACAGGTGGCAAATGGCATACCACCCCATTCAGTTGAGACCTCATAAGTGAGCCCTGGCGTTCCAGGCGGGGGAAGAGGCAGATGGCTTACCAGTGAGCCCTGTCGCACTGAGCGATGGGGACCGTTCGCGGACGTGGACACCCGTGCAAGAACGAGACGGTTCGAATTTCGTGCCGTACTGGTGTGGCAGCCCTTCGCAAATTGGCGCAGCACTTCGGCAAGCAGACGCGTGTCACAGTGGTCGCCCGTAGCCATAAGGGCAAGGTGCTGCTGTCCGTGAAGGACGTGCCGCTGGAGCAGATGGAGAAACTCAGGGAGGCCTCAAGGTTTCAGGCCCTTCGCTTTTCAGGTCCCCGGGTACTTCTTCGGCATGAACCCCGTTTCCAGGCTGTCTGCTGAAATCTGGGGGCAGGCCTTCACCCTTCATCAGTGCACGCGTCCACACTTTGCACGAAGCGTGTATAGGACGCACTCTTCGCCAGGGGCTTTCGCGCCATGCCCTCTTCGCGAATTCGGCGGGCAATCGCAGGGGCATCCGACTCTGCGTAATCCGGGAAGGTCTTCCGCTTCTCGGGTTTGAGATCCTTTGGCCTGACACGTCGCTGGAGTTCTTCCTTGGCGTTGCGAATCTTTCCGACCTCCTTGCCAAGGTAGTCATCGGGAGCGCGCCAACTCTTGGGACGAACCCCGTGAACCTGCTCGGGCCACATGAACCACCAGGCCTCCATCTCCCAGGCAGGAACGACCGCGTGGGCGAGGCACCCTTCCTTCTTCAAGGCTTCCTCTATCTTGGTGCACGTCTCTTCATGACCGGGCTCGATGTCGTCCTCATCCTCGTGAGCAAACACGCATGTGACGTCGTGTGCCGCGCGCTGAATGTCCACCGCGTGGGCGATTCGCCGGGCGCGGTCGGGGACATCCTCGGGTTTGGCGTTCTTGATGAGGACCAAGGGTTCACGCAAGGTCACCACGCGTCCCTTGAACTCGGTACGCAGAGCTTCGATCAGTTCGCGAAGCGCCTTGGTGTCGTTCTCATCCTCACCAAACACGAGGACTCGTGACGAACTCGCGTGGGCACCCTTTCGGAAAGGCCCCTTCTTTCCGCGACTCATCGGGGGACGCCACCCAGGGAGCCAGTGAACCACAGTTCCCCGAGCCCCATACGTCCTTGAGATCGCTTTTCCATGGCCCGGATCGTGTCGGGTTCTGCGGCAGGGATTCGTGACGCGCCTGTTTGGGGATCGCGCTCGCACACGATGAGTTCATCGGCACTCAATCGGTTGACGAGGGTGGGGGAGTGCGTCGCGATCAGGAACTGTGTCCGCTGCGAGGCCCAGCGCAGTCGCTCCACGAGCCGGTCAAACACATACGGGTGGAAACCGTGATCGATTTCCTCTACGCACGTGAGTTGGGGCGGGCTGGGATCGTAGAGGAGCGCGAGCAGCGCCAGCGCGCGGACGGTCCCAAAGGATGCCTCGGCGAGAGTAGTGCGCCCCGAAAGGCCGAGCTCCTCCAATTCGACCGCCACCGCCTCATCGGCGCCACCGACCTTGCGGAAGTGGATGTGCTTGAGGCCAGGCACCATGGCCCTCGCATCCTCTTCCAATCGCTTGAAATTCTCCTCGTCCTGGCTCAGGTAACGGAGGAACGCGGCGAGGTTGCTGGCATCTGATTTCAGCGTGGGACTGGACACCACGGCAGAAGGCAGTCGGGCGGCACGCGCGTCTACATCGAAGACACGGAAGGAGGAGAATAACTCCGCCATCTTGCTCACCTCGTTGCCCCCTTCTGAGGGAGATAGTCGCGGCAGAGTCGAGAGACCGAGGGAGTCGCTACGCAGGGAAGGTCCGCTTCGTGACGTGCCCTGCTGACCCCGGGTGTTGGTGTCTGTCAGATCCACCTTCGAGCCGTTGATGGTGATTCGGCGGCCACGACCCTGATAGCGCTTGAAGGTGAACTGCTCGGTTCGTCGCAAGATGAGCCGGGGCTTATGCATCCCGTCGGCAGAGCGCACACGCTGCATCGTGCCCATTACTCCCAACACATACTCGTCGGGTGCGTCTTCGTGCGAATAGGAAGTGACATGCGCCTTGACGTGAATCTGGATGCGCAACTGCCCGGGGGACACTTCTCCACGGTAGTGAAGCCGCCCCAATCCCCCTCGTTTCTCTACCGTGGGTTCGAGGTCATCCCGAACCGAGTCCCCCAGGAACTGGATGACGTCCAACAGATTGGACTTGCCACTGCCATTTGGCCCCACCAGCACATTCAACGGGCCGAGCCGGACAGAGACATCGTTCAGGCTCTTATAGTTCTTCACAGCGAGATTGAGGAGCGGAGGCGCCATCGTGTGCAGACTTGAGCACGACCCCCCTTGTCTCTCAAGCGTCACCAGGGCGTACGGCCCCGATTGCTCCGCGCGAATCTTCCGTGCGACGTGCTACATCCGGCTGAGTGAAAGTTCAGCTCTCTTCCTCGGGGCCTCGGCGCAGGCCCAGCATCCGGCGCAGCTCGCGCGCGGACTGGCGGCTCACCTCCACCGAGTGTCCTCGCGTGGTGCGGGCGATATAGCCCCCCGTCTCCAGAGGCTCCAGCCGCGCCACCTGCGCCAGGTTGAGCAGCGCGCGCCGGTGCACCCGGTGGAAGCCCTCCACCGGCAGCTTGTCCGCCAACTCCTGCAGCGTGAAGTCCGTGAGGAAGTCCCCCTGCGTGGTGAACACCGTCACCAGCTCTCCCTCCAGCGACGCGTGCGAGATGGTGTCCGGATCCACCAGGACGATGCCCTGCCGCGTCGGAATGGGCAGCCGCGCCAGCCCCTTGGCTCCCGCCGCCGTTCCCTTCGCCGGCTCCTGCTTGGGCCCCAGCCGCGCGCGCACCCGCTCCAGCGCCTTCTGCAGCCGCCCGGCCTCCACCGGCTTGAGCACGTAGTCCACCGCGCCGTACTCGAACGCATCCACCGCGTGCTCGGCGTGCGCCGTACAGAGGATGACGCTCGGCCCGTCCTCCGGCAGCAGCGACAGCGCATCCAGCCCGCTCAGCCCCGGCATGTGGATGTCCAGCAGCACCACGTCCACTCCGCCCGCCCGCGCCGCGGCCAGCACCGCGTCTCCGTCCGCCGCCTCGCCACACACCTCCACGTCCGGCATCGCGCTCAGCAGGCGCGCCAGGCGCTTGCGGGCGAGCATCTCGTCATCCGCGATGAGGATGCGCAGCGGCTGGCTCACGTGACGACTCCGGGAAAGGGCCCCGAGCGGGGCAGGGTGACGGTGACGCGGGTGCGGTCTTCGGTGCTCTCCAGCACCAGGCGGGCGCTCGCACCGTAGGCCAGCGCCAGCCGGCGCTCCACCATGGGCAGCCCCGTGCTGCCTTCCCGTGGACCCTTCGACGCTCCCGGGTTTTCGAGCGTGAACACCAGCCCCGTGTCACCCACCGCCACCGTGAGCACCATCTGCCCCCGGTGCCCCGCCGCCGGCCCGTGCTTCACCGCGTTCTCCGCCAGCGGCAGGAACATCAACGGTGGCACCGGCACCTCACCCACCCCGGGCCCCACCTCCACGGACAGCTTGAACAGCTCCGGGTCCCTCAGCAGGTGCAAGTCGAACAGCGTGCGGATGAGCTCCAGCTCCTTGTCCATCGGCCACGTCGCGCTGCGCACCCCGGCCAGCACGCTGCGCAGCATCGCCGACAGCTTGAGCACCGCCGCCTCCGCCACCGCCCCGTCCGTGCGGCACCACTCGGCGATCGCGTTCAGCGTGTTGAACAGGAAGTGCGGATCCAGGTGGCTGCGCAGCGCCAGCAGCTGGGCCTGCTCCGCCTCCAGCGCGAAGCGTGTCGCGCGCGCACGCTCCCGCGCCAGCGACTCCTCGAAGCCGATGTCCCGCCCCAGGCCCCACCCCCCCACCAGGAACAGCGCTCCGCACACCGCCAGGTTCACCGGCTGGGTGAGGAAGGTGGGCCCCATGCGCAAGAACTTCGGCAGGATGTAGCCCGAGGACACCACCACCCCCAGGCCCACCGCCCCGTAGAGCACCAGCCGCACCCCGCCGTGGCTCAGGTCCAACCCCTCGGGGAACAGCACCCGGTAGGACACCGGGGCCACCGCCACGAAGAGCAGGCACAACATCACGCCCAACGGGATGGCCAGCGGATCCCGGCTGAAGCGCGCCTGGGCGAAGACGAGGCTCGCCGACACCAGCAGGATGGGCGCCAGCCGCTTGGGCGCCATCAGCGCCAGCAGGGTGGCCCGGACAATGGAACCTTCGCCCAGGGCGTTCATCGCGGCACGAGGTGCGGCGGCAGCGGCCGCGCACCCCGGCGCTTGCCGACGACGTTCATCCAGGTGGTTCGAAGCAGAATGCCAATGTCCACGGTGGCGCTCCGGTTGCGAGCATACTCGGCATCCAGCCGCGCCGTGAGCGCCGCGCCGCGCGCCTGGCACACCTGCGCCAGCCCCGTAATACCCGGAGGCACCTCGAAGCGCGCCGCCAGCGGCGGGTGCGCCGAGATGAGCCGCTCGGCGTCGTCGGGCGTCAGCGGCCGCGGGCCCACCAGGCTCATGTCGCCGATGAGGACGTTGAAGAGCTGGGGCAGCTCGTCCAGCCCGTGGTGGCGCAGCAGCCCGCCCAGCCGCGTGGGCCGCCGCGCCCGCATGTCCGGCTCGCACGTCATGGTGCGCAGCTTGAAGATCTGAAACACGCGCCGCCCCTGCCCAAGCCTTGGCTGGGTGAAGAAGAGGGGCCGCCCGTCCAGCACCAGCACCAGCAGCGCGAGCACTCCCACCACCAGGCCAAACAGCGGCACCAACGGCAGCATCAGCGCGAGATCCAACAGGCGCTTGCCCTTCATGGCTGGACCTCCGCCTCGCTCAGGTCGAGCACGATGGTGCCCGCGAGCACCAGGGGGAAGAAGAGGACGGCACAGAGCAGCAACAGGGGCGTGGACAGTGAAGTCATTTGCGCACTCCGGAGAACGGCGTGACGCAAAGGAAGATGACTCATGGCCCCCACCCATGCGGGCCCGGCCCCGGTGAGCGGTCGCGGGGCCTGGGTGAGCGGTCGCTCCCGCCAACCCTCACCCCTCTGCCGGTGGGCGAGGGGGCCTGTCCTCCTCACGCCTTCAGCTCAGGTGGCCAGCGCATCGCCCTGCTGCAGGGCGTTACGGATGCAGTCGTTGATGCCGATACCTTTATAGGCGTTGCCCGCCAGGTGAAGCCGCGGCAGGCGCGTGAGCGCCGCATCAATGGAGGACACCCGCTCCAGGTGTCCTACGTTGTACTGAGGAATGCCACGCGGCCAGCGGATGACTTCGGTGAAAACCGGACTCGCCGTCACTCCCGCCAGGTCTCTCAGTTCATCCCGCACGAGGGTGCTCAGCGCCTCCTCGTCCAGCCCCACCAGCTCCGGCTGCCGTGCCCCGCCGACCATGCAGGTGTAGAGCACCCGCCCACCCGGCGCGCGGAAGGGGAACACCGTGGAGGCGTGGATGGCTCCCAGCAGCCGCCGCTTCTCCAGGCTTGGCACCAGGAAGCCGAAGCCATCCGGCGGCGGAGTGCTGCCCGGCGCATAGCCCAGGTGCACCACGGCGATGGGGGCATAGGCGATGCCCTCCAGCAGGGCCGCGAGCTTCTCGTCCAGCGGACGCAGCAGCCCCGCGGCCACGTGGGCCGGCGTGGCCAACACCACGTGGCTGGCGAGCAGCTCCGCGTGCCGCCCGTGCTCGAGCACCGACACGCGCCACCCGCCCTGGCTGGGGATGAGCCCCTCCACACGCGCGCCCGTGCGGGCCGCCGGCCCCAGCGCCCGCGTCAGCCCGTTCACCAGCGTCTGCAGCCCTCCCTCGAAGGTGGACAGCGCGCCGGTGAGCTTTCTGGGCTCGCCCGCGGGCAGCGCCTTTTGCTGCGCCTTCCGCATGCGGATGGCGCCCAGGATGAGGCTGCGGTGCTCGCGCTCCAACTGCGTCAGCAGCGGGAAGGTGGCGCCCACGCTCAGCTTCTCCACGTCCCCCGCGTAGATGCCCGTCTGCACCGCGTCGAGCAGCACCTTCGTCGCCGTGTCGCCCAGGTGCCGGCGGCCAAAGGCCCCCAGCGACTCATCCGTGCCCTCGGGTGCCCGGCTGGTGAACAGCTCGGCGATGACGCGCAGCCGCGCGCCCAGCGGCAGGATGTCGGACTTCAGGAACGCGGGCGGAGAGCCCGGCGCCGCCCGCAGCTTCCCACCGGTGTAGAGGTAGCGCCGCTTCGCCGCCGGATCCGCCTGCCGGATCAGCTCCTCCACCCCCACGCTGGCGGCCAATTCGCGAGTGGCGGGCTCCTTGTCAAGGAACCCGTTGGGTCCTACTTCCGTTAAGAACCCATCACGTTGCCTCGACTGAATGTTACCTCCCAGGCGAGGCCCGGCTTCCAACAGCACCGCATCCTTCCCGCGCGAGCGTAGACGGTGCGTCAGCGCGAGCCCCGAAATGCCTCCTCCGATCACAGCGATGACGGCCATGTCCGTTGCTCCTGGATCCCATTCGTTCACTCGACGTGAGTTTCGTGTTCGAGCGAGACCCCGTTGTACCTACAGCCAGTGAAGCGCGTTAATGCACCCATGCGCTATGCCATCTCCGGGGCCAGCCGCGGCATCGGCCTCGAATTCGTCCGACAACTGCTGGCCCGTGGCGACACGGTCGAAGCCGGAGTCCGCATCCCATCGGAGGCCAGGTTGCTCGCCTCGCTGGTGCGGGAGGCTGGCCCCCGACTGCGCGTGCACCCGCTCGATGTCACCGTCCCCTCGAGTGTGCGGGCGTTCGCCGCCGCGGTGAACGAGACGCCCATCGACGTGGTGATCAACAACGCGGGCGTCAGCGGCAAGTGGAGCTCGCTGGCGGACCTGGACTACGAGGACATGGGGCGCGTCATGGAGACCAACGCCTTTGGTCCGCTGCGGGTGTCCTCCGCGCTGATGCCGGCGGTGCTCAAGGGCGGCACGCGCAAGATCATCCACCTCACCACGCGCATGGCCTCGCTCACCGAGAACACGCAGGCGGGTGTCTACGGCTTCTCCGGCGGGGCGTACGCCTACCGCATGTCCAAGGCGGCGCTGAACGTGGGCATGCGCACCATGGCGGTGGACTATGGCAAGGAGGGGCTCATCACCGCGGTGATCAACCCCGGCTGGGTGGCCACCGACATGGGCGGCAAGATGGCGCCGCTGCGCGCGGATGAGTCCGTGCAGGGCATGCTGAAGGTGATTGATCAGCTCAGCCTCCAGAACAGCGGTCAGTTCCTGGACTTCCAGGGCCGGCTCCTTCCCTGGTAGCCGCGTAGCGGGCCCGGCGGCTCAGGGGTAGAGCGTTTCGATCCGCCAGGTGTCGCCCTCGCGCAGGTACACCATGCGCTCGTGCAGGCGGCTGGGGCGCGAGTGCCAGAACTCGATGCGGTCTGGCACCACGCGGAAGCCGGACCAGTGCGGCGGACGGGGAATCGTCTGGCCCTCGTACTGGCGCGTCAGCTCCTCCACCCGCTGCTCCAGCGACTCGCGCGAGGGCAGCGGCCGGCTCTGCTGGCTGGCCCAGGCGCCCAGCTGACTGCCCCGGGCGCGGCTCTGGAAGTACGCGTCCGCCTCCTCCTCGGAGACGATCTTCACCCGGCCCTCCACGCGCACCTGCCGCTCCAGCGGCGCCCAGTAGAAGACGAGCGCCGCGACGGGCTGGCCCAGCAGCTCCTCGCCCTTGCGGCTCTGGAAGTTGGTGAAGAAGACGAAGCCGCGCTGATCGAAGTCCTTGAGCAGCACCACGCGCGCCGAGGGCCGGCCGTTGGCGCCCACCGTGGCCACCACCATGGCGTTCGGGTCCACCGGGATTGCCTTCTTTGCCTGCTCGTAGAGAGCGGCAAAGCGATCAATGGGATTCAGAGGCAGTTCCATGGCGCCCACCCTAACAAGCCCGCGTTACTTAAGGTTGACTCGCGGGCCCTACACGTCATCGTTCGTTCATGAGGATTCTGTTCATCGCCTCCGAGGTCGCCCCCTTCTCCAAGACGGGCGGGCTCGGAGACGTGGCCGGGGCACTCCCCGCCGCGCTCGCCGCGCTCGGCCATGACGTGAAAGTCGTTACCCCGCGCTATGCGGACATCAAGGATGGGCGCCTGCAGCCCACCGGGCAGTCGCTGCGGGTGCGCTTTCCCTTCGGCGAGGAGAGCGGCCCCATCCTGTCGGTGCGGCTGGCCGAGCGCCTGGAGGTGCTCTTCCTGGAGAATCCGCGCTTCTTCGGCCGCGCTGGCATCTACGGCGATGCGTCTGGCGAGTTCGGCGACAACCACCGGCGCTTCGCCTACTTGAGCGTGGGCGCGCTGCAGGCGGCTCAGCGGCTGGGGTTCATTCCGGACATCGTCCACTCCAACGACTGGCAGACGGGGCTGGTGGGGGTGGCGCTGCGGCGCGGCTTCGAGGCCTCGCCGATGGGGCGGGCCCGGGGCGTCTTCACCATTCACAACCTGGCCTACCAGGGACAGTTCGGCAAAGACGTGATGGAGGATCTGGGGCTGCCGTGGGACTTGTTCACCTCCGAGACAGGCCTGGAGTTCCACGACACGGTGAACTTCCTCAAGGGGGGGCTGAACTTCGCGGACGCCATCACCACCGTGTCGCCCACCTACGCGCGGGAGATTCAGACGCCGGAGCTGGGCGCCAACCTGGACGGGCTGCTGCGAAGGCTGCAGGGCAAGGTGAGCGGCATCCTCAACGGCATTGACGCGGACGAGTGGAACCCGGACGCGGATCCGCTGCTGCCGGCGCGCTACAGCCCGGAGGACATGGCGGGCAAGGCGGAGTGCAAGCGGGCGCTGCTGGCGCGCGCGGGGCTGGCCGATACGAGCGCGCCGGTGTTCGGCATCGTCACCCGGCTGGCGTACCAGAAGGGCATTGATCTGCTGCTGGAGGTGATGCCCGCCGCGCTGCAGGCGGACATCCGCTTCGTGGGGGTGGGCAGCGGCGAGGGCCACTACGAGCAGGGCCTGCGGGAGCTTCAGGAGCGCTTCCCCCAGCAGGTGGGGGTGTACCTGGGCTTCGACAAGCCCCTGTCGCACCTGGTGGAGGCGGGGGCGGACTTCTTCCTCATGCCCAGCCGCTATGAGCCCTGTGGCCTCAACCAGATGTACTCTCTGCGTTATGGAACCGTACCCATCGTGCGGGCGACGGGAGGCCTGGCGGACACGGTGGAGGGGGGCCTGGAGGGAAATGGCATCCTCTTCGAGGCGTTCCACCGCTCGGCGCTGCTGGCGGCCATCCGGCGGGCGCTGGCCCTGTACGCGGATCCGCCCCGGCTGGAGGCCTTCCGGCGCCGGGGCATGGAGCGGGACTTCTCCTGGGCCGTCTCCGCGCGCCGGTACGAGAGCCTCTTCGCCTCGCTCCTCAGGCAATAACTGAATAGTGGGGTAGCCGCCCCAGGCGCGGTAGGCTGGGGAGCGTGGCGGACGCGCTGGAGCTGGGAGGCTATGAAATCGTAGGTCGCCTCGCGGTGGGCGGCATGGCCGAGGTGTACCAGGCCCGTGCCCGCCCCACCACGCAGCGCTCTCCGGGCGAGCCGGACGAGGTGGTCATCAAGCGCCTGCACCCCTCGTTCCGCGCGGATGCCAACTACGTGAAGGCCTTCGTGGACGAGGCGAAGCTCACCGTGCGCCTGCGTCACCCCAACATTGTCCGCACCTACCGGCTCTACAAGGCGGGGCTGGACTACCTGATGGTGCAGGAGCTGGTGAGTGGGCGCACCCTGGGCTTCATGCAGGGGCTGCTCATGAAGGTGGGCACGAACATGCCGCCGGATGCCTGCTGCTACCTGGCCTGGTGCGTGCTCAAGGCGCTGGACTACCTGCACCGCGCGAAGGTGGGAGAGAACGGCGCCAACATCGTCCACCGCGACATCAACCCGGCCAACATCCTGCTGAGCGTGGCGGGAGACGTGAAAGTCACTGACTTCGGCGTGGCCGAGGTGGAGGGGATGATGCAGGGCGAGTCCGGCGCGCTGCGCGGCACGCTGGCGTACATGAGCCCGGAGCAGGTGCTGGGGCTGCCGGTGGATGCGCGCAGTGACTTGTACGCGGTGGGCGTGGTGCTCTGGGAGCTGTTCGCCAACCGGCGCCTGTTCGGCACCGAGGGCCTGGGCGAGGCGGAGCTGATGCACCGGGTGAGGGATGCGCGCGCGCCGCTCTTGTCCTCGATTGATCCGAACCTGCCGGACTACGCGGTGCAGGTGGTGCGCAAGGCGCTGTTCGCGGACAAGGAGCGCCGCTTCCAGTCCGCCGCCGAGTTCATCAAGGCGCTCGAGGTGCTGGCCAAGCGCGCGGGGTGGCCGCTCACCGTCGAAGCGCTGCGGCCGCTATTGGGCGGGTGATGGGCGCGCGCTGGGTAACCCTGGGCCTGTGGCTGCTGGCCGGGTGCAGCGGAGTGCCGTGGCAGCCGGAGGCCTTCAACCAGGCGGTGCGGGTGGAGGCCATGGAGCTGCGCTTCGCGGAGGATGGCACCGGGCTGCTCACGCTGCGGGTGCAGGTGCGCAACCCCTCGCCGGACGCGGCGCTGCTCACCGGGGTGGACTTCGAGCTGGCGGTGGACGGGCTGCGGCTGGCCATGGGGCTGCAGCAGGTGGAGGTGCCGCTGGGCCCGGACGGGCTGCCGCACACGGTGGAGCTGTCCTTTCCGCTCGTCAGCGAGGGCGCGGTGAGCCAGGAGCCCCGCGTCATGCGCCGGGTGCAGCTGCGCGGCGGGGTGCTGCTGCGCTACGGCGCGGGCACCGAGCGCCGGGCGCCCTTCGCGCTGGAGCGCGAGCAGCGGCTGCCGCACGTGCCGCTGCCCGAGCCCAGGCTGGAGTGAGGCTCAGGCCTTGGGAGCAGGGGAGGCCTCGGTGCGAGGCTCGGCCCGGCTGTCCTTGTCCTTGCCCGGAGCGGTGCCGCCCTTGAGGCGCACCAGCCGCACCCGGTCGATGCGCGCGCCCTCCTTGGCCGCCACGGTGAACTGCCAGCCGCCATAGGTGAAGCGCTCGCCCACGTCCGGCAGGTGGCCCGCCAGCGAGGAGAGGAAGCCGCCCAGCGTGTCGAAGTCTCCCTCGGGCAGCTCGAAGCCGAAGGCCTGGGTGAACTGCTCCACCTCCATTGAGGCGTCCACCAGGAAGGTGCCGTCGGCCTGCTTCTCCACCTGCTTCTCGTCCACCTCGAACTCGTCGCCAATGTCGCCGACGATCTCCCGGAGGATGTCCTCCAGGGTGACGATGCCCATGAAGCCGCCGTACTCGTCCACCACCATGGCCATGTGGATGCGTTTCTTCTGCATCTCGCGCAGCAGGTCGCCAATGGGCTTCATCCACGGCACGAAGTTGGCGGGGCGGATGACGTCCTGCAGGACGATGAGCTCGGGGTGCTGCAGCAGCGGAATCAGGTCCCGCGCGTGGAGCACGCCGACGATGTGGTCCACGTCATCGCGGTAGACGGGGATGCGCGAGTGGTTCTCCTCGGCCAGCAGGCGCAGCACCTCGGTGGGCTGGGTGGAGACGTCCACCGTAATCACCTCGGTGCGAGGCACCATCACGTCCCGGCAGCGCTTGTCGGACAGCTCGAAGATGGAGCGGATGAGCTGAGGGGCGCTCTTGTCCACCTCGTTGTTGGCGGCCTGGGCGGCCAGCAGCTTCTCCAGCTCCTCGAGCGGAGGCGGAGGCGGCTCGAAGCGCAGGGTGCGGCCAAAGGTGCGCGCCACCAGGTTGAGCACGCCCAGCAGGATGCGCATGGGCGGGTAGAACAGGAGCACCAGGATGGAGACGAGCAGCGACAGGCGCAAGGCCCAGCGCTCGGCGCCGGCGTTGGCCAGGCCGCGCATCACTACTTCCATCAGGCTGGCGAGCACGCCCACGAAGAGGGCCCCGGCCATCACGGTGGCCACCGGCAGCCAGGCGTCGTCTCCCAGGCGGGTGAAGTTCAGCATCCGCGGGGGGACGAAGGCGCCGATGGCGGCGGCCAGAAAGCCGCTGATGACCATGCCCAGGCGCAGGGCGGTGGCGGTGGCCTCGCGCTCGGTCTTGTGGCGCAGCACGCGCTTGCCGGCGCGGCCGGTCTCCTCGGCCAGCTCCTGCGCGCGCAGGTCGGACGTGCCGTAGAGGGCCGATTCGGCGGCGGCGACGAGTGACCGGAGGAAGCACAGGGCCAGGCAGGCGGCCCAGAGAGCCCAGGTAGGCATGGAGCCCCCTTCTTAACCTGTGCTAAGGGGTAGCACCACTTCGCCGGGGGCCCGATGTCCGCAGCTGTGTTCTCCAGGGCGGGGCTGGGGGGCGCCCTGCTCGCAGCCCTGCTGCTCCTGCCCGTGTCCGCCGCGGCCTGGCCCGTGGACCAGGCTTTCTCCGTGGAGAGCGGGGCGGACCGTTTCCACAAGCTCACCGCCGTGGAGTGGGTGGACGTAGAGGACCCCACGGTGGCCACCGTGGAGGTGCTGCCGGGCAGCAACGAGCTGCTGATGACGGGCAAGAAGCCCGGGCGCACGCTGGTGCTGCTGTATGCCGAGGGGAAGTTCGCCGTGTGGCGCCTGAGCGTGACGGCGCCGGGAGCCCGGCCTGGGCCCGAGGCCACCGCGCCGGAGCTGCTGGCCGCGGCGCGCAAGGCGTGCCCGGGGCTGCAGGTGAGCGAGGGGGCCGAGCGCGCGATGGTGGCCACGGTGAAGGACACGGCGTGCCGCAAGGCGCTGTTGTCGCTCTTCCAGACGGACGCGTGGCTGGCGCGCGAGCTGGAGCTGACGTTCGAGCTGCCGGTGCTGCAGGAGCAACTCGCGGCGCTGGAGCCCACGCTGAGCGGGCTGGGGCTGGAGGCGCGCTACAGCGGCGCGGGCATCGTGCTGCAGGGCACCGCCAGCCCCGAGGCGCACCGGCGCGCGCTCTGGGCGCTGTTCCGCCAGTCCGTGGGGCGCGTGCCCCTGGAGGACCGGGTGAAGGTGGAGACGCCCCCGGCGCCCGACGCGGGCCCGGAGCCCACGGACGCCGGGGTGATTCCCGTGGAGATTCTGGACAAGCCCGGCAAGCGCAAGCGCGGGGCCACCGCGCGGTGAGCGGAGCGGCCGTCCTGCTGCTGCTGGCGCTCCTCGTGGCGGCAGTGCTGTCCATCGTGCTCTCCACGCTGCGCACCGGCATCTCGCCCATGCCCACCCTGGGCAGGGTGCGCCGCCAGCTGCTGCCCCTGGTGGAGCCCGGCCTCGAGGGCACCGTGCTCGAGCTGGGCGCGGGGTGGGGCACCCTGGCCTTCGCCCTGGCCGATCGCTGCCCCCGCGCCCGCGTTGTCGCCTTCGAGCTGTCCGCGCTCCCGTTCGCCTTCTGCTGGCTGCGCCAGCGCCTGTCCCCCAGGCCCAACCTGGAGCTGCGCCGCCAGGACTTCTTCCACGCCTCCTTCGCCGGCGCCTCGCTCGTCGTCTGCTACCTGTTCCCGGGCGCCATGACGCGCCTGGCGCCCAAGCTGCTCGCGGAGCTGGCCCCCGGCGCACGCGTCCTCAGCCACACCTTCGCGCTCCGGGGGTGGACGCCCCTGCGCACCCTCGTCGTGGAGGACCTGTACCGCACCCCCATCTACCTCTATGCCGTGCCGCCGCTCACGGCTCGCGCAGAATGATCAGCCCGCGCGACGAGTCCACCGTGTACACGTACCCGTCCCCCGGCACCCGGATGCCAATGGCTCCGTCGTAGAAGCTGGTGCCCCGGCCCGGATCCGTTGAGCGGAACGTGTTGAAGTGCGCCACCTGCCGCGGCGTCTCCGGCACCGACACGTCCAGCACCCGCACGCCTCCCTGGTAATGCGCCACGTACAGCCGCGTGCCCACCAGCACCATGTTGTGGATGGAGACGTGCTCGAACAGCCGCCACTCGCCAATCTGCCGGATGTCGCCCGGGTCCGTCACGTCCAGCACCCGCAGGTGCGCCCCCCAGTCCTCGCTCCCCTCGAAGGCGATCAGCCGATCTCCATACCGCCCCACCGCGTTCGCATGGCTGGTGGCGTACTTGTAGCGGTAGCGCCCCAGCTCCCGCGGCTCGTCCGGGCGCTCCATGCTCGCCACCACGTAGCCCGCGCCCCAGAAGTTCACGTACAGCCGGTCCTCGAAGGCCAGCATGTCGTGCGGCCCGTCTCCCTCCCGCGGCACCGAGTAGCCCTGCGCCTGGAACTTGGAGATCAACACCGGCTCCAGCGGCTTGCTGATGTCGAACACCAGCACCGCCGCGTCCGGCTCCTGCGCGGCGGCGTACAGCAGATTGCCCGAGACGAACACGGTGTGCACGTTGGGCGGAATGGACGGCACGCTGCGCACCAGCACCGGCTCGGCCGGCTTGCTGATGTCGAACACCACCACGCCCCGGTCCGCGCTGGCCACGTACAGCGCGTCTCCGTGCGCCCACACCCCATTCCAATAATTGTCGCGGGTGTGGTGGATGGTGGCCTTCTCCACGGGCCGGGCCGCATCGCTCACGTCCAACACGTGCAGCCCGCTGCGCAGCGACACCACGTAGGCGTGGCCCTTCGTCACGTACACGTCCACCGGCGTGCCCTCCGCCACCCTCGACTCGGAGACGAGGCTCAGGCCCGAGCTCTCGGCCTCTCCCGCGGCCGGCGCCACCCGCCGCGCCTGGAAGCTGCCGCGCACCGCGCGCTCGCCGTTGATGCACTCGTCGAAGCAGCCCAACAGGTGATCCGCCCCCGCCATGCGGCAGCCCACATAGGCGCGCACGCGCACCCTTCCGTCCTCCGTGGTCTCCTCGCCCCGATAGAAGACGGTGGTGGGCCCCACCTGCCGCGACACCACCCTGCGCCGCGCCAGCCACTCCTCCGCGCCCGTCGCGCTGAGCCCCATCGCCGTCGCGCCGAAGATGGCGTTGTTGCCGCGCAGGTAGCGCAGCTGCACCGAGTAGGCTCCGTCCGGGGTGAAGCCCGAAAGCGTGTCCGTCGCGCACTGCGCCAGCTCGAACGTCGCCAGCTCGCCGCACGTGCCCTCCTTCACGGCGCACGTGGCGAACGGCCCCGCGTCCTCCCAGTTGCCCGGCCCCTCGGGCACCTCGGGCAGTACAGGCGCGGGGGGCGCCTCGTCCTTACAAGCGCTCAGCGCCAGCGGCAGCACCAGCAACAACACCCCCAAGCGGATGGTCGTCATGCGGTTTCCTCCAGCAGTACCCATGGCAACCATGTTGCCTGATGTGGGACTGGCGGCCTATCGCCCCGCCCACCGGAGCGCCCCGCCCGCCTGCCCCTCCGGTGACACGCCCTGTCCCGGAAGGGTAGCGTCCCGGGTATGTGCCGACGTTTCGGTTCCTGGTGCTGGATGGCCGCGCTCCTGGTGTGCCTGGGGCCGCTGGGAGCCGTGCATGCGTTGAGCCTCGAGCCCCCGCGGGCCCCCTGCCTCGGGACGCTCGGGCAGTCCCTCGAGCGCAAGAGCCCCGATGGGCGCTTCAAGCTCGTGGTGACTCTGAGGAAGGGCGACGAGACCACGCCCCAGGTGCACGAGCTGCGGCTGTCTCGCGGCTCCAAGACGGTGTGGACCCTGCCGTTCGCGGACGTCGTCTCCCTGGCTCATACCTGGCTGGCGCCGGACGGCCGCGCCGTGGTGCTGCTGCGCCCGGATGGCGAGCTGATGTTGCTGAGCGCGCAGGGGCAGGTGCGAAAGAGCTGGCCGGTGCGCCCGGTGCTCTCGGAGGCCGAGCAGGCGCGCTTTCCCCTCGAGCTGTGCACGGACATGACGTGGGGGCAGCGGGGGCGCTTCACCGGGGACTTCTTCGAGCTGGAGGTGCCCCCCTCCGCCGTGCTTGCCGCCAGCCCCGAGAGGTACAAGCCCCCGGTGCTGCGCGTGAACCTGACCGCGGCCACCTTCACGCGGGACGGAGAGCTGCCGCTGCGCAAGGACCTCCAGGTCATCCAGACCTTCAATGTGACGTCGTCCCCCGAGCTGCGCCTGCAGATGGCGGACGAGCTGCTGGGCCGCTCGCAAATCACCGAGCACCTGAAGGGCCGCGAGCTCAGCTTCTTCTGGAACAACCTGCTGCTGTCACCCAAGCTGCAGCCCCCGGTGCTGTACCGCATGGCGGTGGAGGCGGTGGCCGCCTATGGCACCGAGGGCGAGGTGCGCGCGCTGATGCGCATGCCCGGGCAAATCGAAGAGCGGGATGCCGCGGTGCTGCAGGTGCTCGACCGCAAGCTGCCCGAGGAGGCCGGAGAATATGCCCTGCGCATGCTCGAAGGCCGCCACCCGGGGGCCGCCGTCCGGCTGCAGGCCGTGAAGCTGCTCCTGAGCCGGCAGGGCGAGGCCCGGGCGCTGGGCGCGGAGCTGGCGCTCAGTGACGCCAACCGCGAGGTGCGCCGGCTGGCGCTGCCCGTGCTGCTCAAGGACCCCGAGCCCCAGCGGTACTTCGAGCGGGCGCTGGGCTTCTGCAAGGATCCGGACGTCTTCGTGCAGTCCGTCATCCCGCGCTTCGTGCTGCGGGCGATGACCCAGGAGGCCACGCGCCCGCGCTTCATCGAGCTGATGCGCCGCGACGAGCCGGGGTTTCAGCCTGGCCAGTGCCCGGACGTGTCCCTGGTGCTGGGCGCGCTCTCGGACAAGGCGGGAGACCGGGCCCGGGCCCTGGAGCTGTTCGCCCGGGGAGTAAAGGGGCTCGAGTCGCTGGAGAGCGAGGACGAGCCCCTGGCCCCGGCGCTGAGGCAGGAGGCCCGGCTGCAATTGGCGCTCGAGGCCGAGAAGAGCGGCCAGCGCGCCGAGGCCGAGCGGTACGCCCGTCAGGTGCTGGCCGACCCCGCCAGGAGCGCCCCCGTGTGCGCCCCCGAGCCCGTTGCCCACGAGGTGCCCTGGCTGTCGGGCTGCCTGGAGGGCAAAGAGGCCCAGCAGGTGGCGCGCGAGCTGTTGGGGCGCCTCAAGTCCAAGCGCCGCGGCGGGTCGGCTCCTTCAGCGCCCCGGCCAGCGCGGTGAGAAAGCGCCGGCGCGGCCAGTGCTCGGCGCCAAAGCGCGCCAGGTGCTCGGTCTCCACCTGGCAGTCGATGAAGTGAAAGCCCCACTGCTGGAAGCGCTCCACCGAGGTGACGAAGGCCACCTTCGAGGCGTCCGGCCCGCGCGCGAACATGCTCTCGCCGAAGAAGGCCGCGCCCAGCGACACCCCGTACAGCCCGCCCTTCAGCTCGCCGTCCGCCCACGCCTCGATGGAGTGCGCGAAGCCCAACCGGTGCAGGGTGATGTACGCCTCGCGCATCTCCTGGGTAATCCACGTGCCGGACTGGCCGGGCCGCGGCGCCTGGGAGCACGCGTTGATGACGTCCGCGAAGGCCGTGTCCCAGCGCACCTCGTAGGTGCGGGCGTTGAGGGTTTTGCGCAGGCTGCGGCCCACGTGCAGCTTGGCGGGCTCCAGCACGAAGCGCGGGTTGGGCGAGTGCCACAGCAGCGGCTGGCCCTCGCTGTACCAGGGGAAGATGCCCCGCGAGTACGCGGCCAGCAGGCGCTCGGGGCTCAAGTCCCCGCCCACCGCCAAAAGGCCCGTCCGGTCCGCCTTCTCGGGCGGAGGGAAGCCTTCTGGATCCTCGGGATCGAGCAGGTAGATGGGCACGGCCCGCAGCCTACCTGGACACGTTGAGCTTCACGCTCCCTTCCAGCGTGAAGGGCTGGCGCAGGAGCGGGCCCTTCACCTCTCCCTTGAGCGTGTAGGGCAGCGTGCCCTTGGAGATGAGCGCCTTGACGTCCTTGCCCCAGGTGCTGGCGCTCACGGTGGCCTCCAGCGGGTAGGTGCCGGTGGCGGACGCGTCCACCGTGTCCGCCTTGCCCAGGGTGCCCTCATCCAGCACCTTGCCGGCCACCTCCAGGGTGTAGGTGATCTGCTCGAGCCGCAGGGGGAAGGGGTTGGAGTTCTTCACGCCCAGGCGCAGGGTTATGCCCACCTCCTCGGCCGAGTAGCGGGCCGCGTCCAGGCTGTCCACCACCACCTCGGGCAGGCGGGGCGCGCGCACCGAGCGCGAGGCGGCAAACGGCAGCGTCTCCACCTCCTGGCCCGAGCGCACGGTGAGGGTGCCGCGCAGGGCCACCAGCATGGTGCCGCCGCGCTCGCTCAGCGCCTTCAGGTCCTCGGGGCCCTTCACGTAGGCGGCGCGCTCCTGGAAGGAGAACGAGGCGGGCTGCCCGGCCGGCAGCGGCACGTTGAGTGGGGCGGTGCCCGTCTTCATCACCTGCCCGTCCGAGACGAGCTCGTACTCGGCCTTCTCCAGCACGCCGGGGCTGGGGCTCACCACCTGGCCCGAGTAGCGCACGGTGGTGTCGCTCAGGCTCTGGGTGGCCACCGTGGCCTCCTGGAGCGTGAGCGTGGCGGGGCCCGCGGGCCGGGTGGGCGCCGAGGCGCAGCCAAGCCAGAGACAGCCCAGCAGCAGGCAGCAGGGGAGGACCGAGGCGAGGGCAGGGGACAGTGTCGAGGGCTTCACAGGGAGCACATTCTGAAGCCCTCCCGGGCCGCGCCAAGAGCTTTTCCGCTAGACTGTCCACCACTCGTGGCCCAAGCCCGCCTCAACCTCAACAAGGCCCTCCGCGCGCTCATCCGAGACATCTCCGTGCGCATGCCGGAGTTCGCCCACATCAAGGCCAGCCGCATCCTCGTGGTGGCCGGCGAGGCGCGCCGGGCCTCGCGCGGCACCGTCAAGCCGCTGTGCTTTCGCGGCGGCAAGAGCGTGGACCGCACCGGCCGCCGCAAGCCCGTCATCCGCGTCAAGGGCCGGCGCATGCTCTACTGCATCACCCTGCGCCCGCTGTTCTTCCGCGGCTCCACCGCCAGCGCCCGCATCGAAACCCTGATTCACGAGCTGTTTCACTGCTCGCGCCGCTTCGACGGCACGCTGCACGCCGGGCGCCGCCATGACGTGCTGGGCAAGGACTTCACCCGCCGCCTGCGCCCGCTGGTGCGCCGCTACCTCAAGCTGTGCCCGCCCGAGATGAAGGCTGTCTTTGCTCACCGCGGCGAGGTGCGCGTGCTGCAATGGCTGGAGCGGCCCGGCTCCGCCTACATCCCCGGCTTCTCCCGGGTGCGCAAGGTCTACACCGAGGAGCAGCTCTACTATGGCATTGCCCGCATGGTGACGCCCAAGCCCCGAACACCGCGAGAGACCGGAGTTCGCCCGCTCAAAGTGCACTGAGCCCCGGACGCGGGCGCACCGGGAGTGGTGTCAGTAGTGCGTATCTGTTAAAAAAATGTGACATGCCCGCAACGGCTCCTCCTGCCGCTTCGTCCCCCCCGGGTGGTTTCCAAGCAACCCCACGGGTCCTCATCGCCGATGACGACGCCCTGAGTCGCAACACCGTGGCGGCGCTGCTGGCTTCCACGGGCTACCAGCTGCGCTTCGCCATCAACGGCGAGGAGACGCTGGCGGCGGTGAGCCAGGAGGTGCCGGACCTGGTGCTGCTGGACGTGATGATGCCGGGGCTGGATGGGTTCGAGGTGTGCCAGCGGCTGCGCGAGCAGCTGGGCGGGGACTACGTGCCCATCGTGCTGGTGACGGCGCTGGACGGGCGGCAGGAGGTGCTGCGCGGGCTGGAGGCGGGGGCGGACGACTTTCTGCGCAAGCCGGTGCATGGGGCGGAGCTGCGCGCGCGCGTGTCCAACCTGCTCAAGGTGCGCGCCTACCACCAGCTGCTGGCCTCGCAGCGGGACAACGCGCTGGCCACGGTGGACTCGCTGCGCCAGCAGGTGCTGCACGCGGACAGGCTCGCCACGCTGGGCACCTTCGCCGCGGGGGTGAGCCACGAGCTGAACAACATCGCCCAGGTGCTGGTTGGCCTGCTGGAGCCCTCGCCCACGGCGGGCTCGGCCGACCCAGGCGCGCTGGAGGAGGCGGACCGGGAGATGCTGGGCCATGTGGCCCGCCACATCACCGAGCTGGCGCACACCATCCTGCGCCTGGCGCGCCCCACGAGCGAGCCGGGAGTGGTGACGGACCTGGCCAAGACGGTGGAGGAGGTGCGCAACATGCTGCGCATAACGGGGCGCATCCGCCACGCGCAGGTGTCGCTGGTGCTGCCCCGCGAGCCCTGCCTCATCCAGGCCAACCCCGTGCACGCGCAGCAGGTGTTCCTCAACCTCATGTCCAACGCGGCCGACGCGGTGGCCGGCCTGCGCGAGCCCACCATCGAAGTGGGGGTGCGCCCTACGCCTGGCGGCCGCATCGAGGCGTGGGTGCAGGACAACGGCCCGGGCATGAGCAAGGAGGTGCTCGCCCGCATCTTCGAGCCCTTCTTCACCACCAAGCCTCCGGGCTCCGGCACCGGCATGGGGCTGCCCGTCGTCAAGCAGCTGGTGGAGTCCTGGCAGGGCCAGCTGCACGTGCGCTCCTGGCCGGGCCACGGCACGCGCATGGTTGTCGATGTGCCCGAGGCCTCCATGCTGCCCCCCACGAGGCCTTCGCCGTGAGCCACGCCGCCGCCGGAAAGGAGTGGCTGCCGCTGTGGCTGCTGAGTGACGAGCGGGGAGGCATTGGCACCTGCTGTCCGGGCAGCGCGCAAGTGCTGGGGCTGGAGCCCCGGGGGCGCACGCTGGCGGAGGTGTTCGGCGAGCAGGTGGCCCAGCGGCTGCTGTCGGGCCCGGAGGACACGCTGGAGTGGCTGCGCCCCGCGGTGGGCGGCGCCCCGGAGCCCACGCCCTGGCGGGTGGAGCGCCACCTGCTGGCGGGCGGCGGGGTGCTGGTGCGCGCCGGCGCGCTCAAGGGGGCCGCCGAGGAGGTGCCCGTGGCGTGGGATCGCCGCATCGCCCACGGGGTGAGCCACCCGCAGGGGGACATCATCGAGCAGCAGCGGGCCTTCATGCTGTCCATCTTCGACGCGGACCCCAACCTCATCTTCGTCAAGGATCGCCGCGGGCGCTTCGTCTTCGTCAACAAGGCGGTGGGAGACGCGTTCTCCTCCACGCCGGACCAGGTGGTGCTGGCGCACAACGCCCAGGTGCACCACAACGAGGACGAGCTCAAGCACTTCGACGAGGTGGATCAGCGGGTGCTGCGCACGCTGGCTCCGGTGCGCGTCGAGGAGAGCATGACGGGGCCGGATGGCGCGGTGCACTGGTACGACACGCACAAGCGCCCGCTGCGCGCCTCCAACGGAGAGACGTTCGTGCTGGGCATCTCGGTGGACATCACCGAGCGGCGGCGCATGGAGCGGCTGCTGCACGAGGCCAACCAGCGGCTGGAGCTGGCGGTGGGCGCGGGGCAGCTGGGCCTGTGGGACTGGGACGTGCCGGGCAAGAGCGTGTACTTCACCCCGCAGTGGAAGGCGCAGCTGGGCTACGAGGACGCCGAGCTGCCCAGCACCCTGGAGACGTGGACGGGGCTGATGCACCCGGACGACTGCGCCCGGGTGCTGCAGTCGGTGGGCGAGGTGCTCGAGGACCCCGCCCGCGGGGACCGGTACATGAACGAGTTCCGCATGCGGGCCAAGGACGGCTCGTGGCGGTGGATCGCCGGCTACGGGCTGGTGGTGCGCGATGAGCGGGGCGATGGCATGCGCGCCACGGGCTTCCACGTGGACATCACCGAGCGCAAGGAGCGCGAGGTGGCCCAGCAGGTGCTCAGCGAGAACCTGCGGCAGACCAACGAGCACCTGGCGCGGCTGGGGCGCATGAAGGACGAGTTTTTGGCCAACATGAGCCACGAGCTGCGCACCCCGCTCAACGCGGTGCTGGGCCAGGCCGAGGCCATGGGCGAGGGCATCTTTGGCCCCCTCACCGAGGAGCAGCGCTCGGCGCTGCGCACGATTGAAGAGAGCGGGCAGCACCTGCTGGCGCTCATCAACGACGTGCTGGATGTCACCAAGGGCAACGCGGGCAAGCTGGAGCTGGAGTTCGCCCCGGTGCCGGTGGAGGACCTGTGCCAGGAGAGCCTGCGGCAGGTGCGCGAGCAGGCCCGGCGCAAGGGCATCACCGTGAGCTACACCAGTGACGGGGCGGTGGTGGGGCTGTGGGGCGACCGGCGGCGGCTGCGGCAGGTGCTGCTCAACCTGCTGTCCAACGCCAAGAAGTTCACCCCCGACGGAGGGCGCATGGGCCTGGAGGTGGCCTCGCGGCAGGCGGGCGCCGAGGTGGCGCTCACCGTCTGGGACACGGGGATTGGCATCGCGCCGGAGGACCGCGAGCGTGTCTTCGAGCCCTTCGTGCAGCTGGACGCGGGGCTGGCGCGGCACCACGAGGGCTCGGGGCTGGGGCTGACGCTGGTGCGCCACATGGTGGAGCTGCACGGCGGGCGGCTGGAGCTGGAGAGCGAGGTGGGCAAGGGCAGCCGCTTCACGGTGGTGCTGCCGGTGGAGTCCATGGAGACCTTCGGCGAGCGGCCGCACGAGGCGCCGCGCGCGAGGGTGCGCACGCCCACGCCGCTGCCGACGATGACAGGGCGCACGGTGTTGATCGCCGATGACAGCGAGGCCAACACCCGCCACGTGGAGGACTACCTGAAGGCGCACGGCTTCCAGGTGCGGCTGGCGCGCGACGGAGAGGAGGCGGTGCGCCTGTGCCGCGAGGTGAAGCCCGCGGTGGTGCTGATGGACATTCAGATGCCGCGCTTCAACGGGCTGGAGGCCATCCGGCTGCTGCGCTCGGATGCCACCACCGCGGCGGTGCCCATGGTGGCGCTCACCGCGCTGGCGATGCCGGGGGACCGCGAGCGCTGCCTGGAGGCGGGCGCCGACGCGTACCTGAGCAAGCCGGTGCGGCTGGCCGAGGTGCTGGAGTTGGTGAAGCGCCTGGCGTCCCGCGCCGCCCCGCGCGCCTGAGTCAGCAAGCCCCAGAGGACACCTTGCACCCACTTCCCCCAGGTACGCAGGTAGGAGCGTGGCGCGTGGAGGCCCTGCACGCCCAGGGCGCCTTCGGGGCGATTTACCGCGCCGTGAGCGTGGACCCGGAGCGCCCGGAGCCCGTGGCGCTCAAGGTGTCGCTGTCCCCGTGGGACTTGCGCTTTGGCCGCGAGGCGAAATTGCTCTCGCGCGTGAGCTTGCCGGGCGTGCCCCGGCTGCTGGATTCGGGCGTGGTGCGCCACGTTTCCGGGAATGAGTATGCCTTCCTCGTGATGGAGTGGGTCGAGGGCACGCCGCTGTACGCCTGGGCCCGGCAGCACGCGCCCACGAGCCAGCAACTGTGCCAGGTGCTGGCTCGGCTCTCTCGCACCCTGGAAGCGCTGCACGGCTCGGGGGTGGTGCACCGGGACGTGAAGGGCGACAACGTGTTGGTCCAATTGTCGGACAGGTTGCCGGTGCTCATCGACTTCGGCTCCGGTTACTTCGAAGGGGCGCCTCGGCTCACCTGGCAGTCCCTGCCTCCGGGCACTCCGGAGTACCTGTCTCCCCAGGCCTGCCGCTTCGAGATGAGCCTGGGGCTCCACCCCAACGGCTACTACCCGCCCGCGGCTGCGGACGACATGTATGCGCTGGGCGTGACGGCTTACCGCCTGGTGATGGGCCAGTACCCGCCGCCGGTGGATACGCGGGAGGACGAAGAGGGCTACTGGCACCTCATCCGCCCCGACTTCAGGCCCCTGCTGGAGAGCAACCCTCGGGTAGGGCCTCGCCTGCGGGAGCTGATTCTGCGCCTGCTCTCGGAGGCTCCGGAGGCGCGTGGCACGGCGGCGCAGGCCGCTACGGAGCTGGAGGCCATCGCGGAGGAGCGCGAGCCGGCGCCCGCGGAGTCACCGCCCGCCGTGGAACGTGGCAGGCGCCCGGTATGGACATGGGCCTGGAAGCCTGGGCTGGCGGTGGCGGCGGTGGGCATCTGCGCGGTGCTGCTGTGGAACGTGGCGCGGGTGCCGACCTGGGTTCAACGCGTCTCCGCGAGCGCACCGTGGGCTTCGGACGCCGTGGGCGACACCTCGCCTGCCGAGTCGCAGGCGCCCCCCGCTCCCTCCCAGGAGAATGAGCCTGTTGCCGAGGAGTCCCTCCCCGAGCCCCGCCCGGGGCAACCCCGGCCCGACAAGCGAGGCAAGTGTCCGGGAAGCAAGCAGGTGCCCATCAACGGCGCTTGTTGGATGGAGCAACTGCCGCTGAGCGCCGAGGAGTGCGTGCAGAACGACGGCGAGTTCTTCAAGGGCAAGTGCTACCTCCCTGCTCCAGTTCCTCGCAAGAAGCCTCAGCCCACCTCGAGCCCGCCGGAAGCGCGCTGAGCATTCGCTGCTCTGCCGGAAGAAATACGGCCCTCCACCTTCGCAGGCAGAGGGCCGTCACTTCACTCAAGCACCCGGGCTCACGCCTGGGGCAGCAGCTTCTCCAGCAGCGGCACCTTGGGCAGCGGGGGCAACTCGCCGGTGAGCACCTCGGTGAGCCGGTTCACCTGCTCCAGCGGGATGCCCTTGAAGTCCACCACCGCCTTGCCCTTGATGTTGCGCACCTGCACCTCGACGGTGGTCACCTTGGGGAACACGGCCTTGACCGCCAGGTGATACTGCTCGCCGCGCTCGATCGCGCCCGGAGGCATCGGCTTGCTGGAGCCCGGCTTGCGCTTGAGTTGAAGCGCCTTGCGCATCTCCTCCACGCTGCACTGGGAGAAGGGCTTGGAGAGCACCTGGCCCTTGTCGCCCGGCACCTCGATGAGGGTGGGACCCGGTTCCTCGCGGTCGGCATCCATATCCGTCGCCTTCTCGTACGTCAGCAGCAGCGACAGGCACGACATGCCGAAACGCCGGCCCACATCCTCGCTGAAGGCCTCGGCCACCGCCCCATACATCGTCAGGCTCGCCTGGGACAGGTCCACCAGGTGCTTGCTGAACCACTCCTGCGCGTTCTTGTAGCCGGCCGCCTCGGCCAGCTTGTTCTTCACCACGTGGTTGTACAACTGCCCCATGTGGTGCTGGTTGATGCTCTCCTGAGCCATCAGTCCCAGCATGGCCTCGCGGACCTGATCCAGCGTCATGCCCTCGTGCACTACACCCTTCACCACCGGCTTCACTTCGTTGCTCTTGGCTTCCAGGCTCTTGAACAGATTGAACATGTGAGGTTTCCCCCTGGGAGACGCGGGATGCGCTCCTGCCGCTTGTCTGTGCGGCAGCGAACGCCCAAAGCACGGCGTGTGCCAGTCGGTGGACGCTTGGAAAAACAGGCACTTGTGCGCGTGTGGGTTCGGCAGCAGTCCGGACTTCCGCACAACTTGTCCAGAAGTCCGGACGATCGGCCCATACGACGGGAGGCGCACGGCGCTAACCCACAGAATCCACGAGGGTTTGTGCCAGCCGAGCCCCGTGACCCCAGTCCGGAAATCCGGACACAGGGGCCAGGCGCCACGGCTGTCAGTGCTGAACGTTCAGGAGTCACAGTCCGGGTCGGCTGTCAGTGCTGAACGTTCAGGAGTCGCAGCCAAAGTCGGCTGTCAGTGCTGAACGTTTCGGAGTCACAGCCAGGAACCCTGGTAGATACCGCTGCTCTAGGTGCACGTGCGCTAGGGCTCCACTGAGTACGTCCACGAACCCGAGGAGGATGACACCTCCACCGTGGGTACGTTGGGCGTCACTCGCCCTTTGGTGCTAGAACTGACGCACGATATCGTCACCGCCGTGGATGCCAGCGACAACGCGCAGCAATCCCGTTGTGGTCAGCCACCATCCGGGAAAGTTGTACGACATGAGAGGACGTTTGCGAACCAGCGGGATCGCTGGGTTCGTCCAGAGGGCCTTCGATGAAATCCGAACACGAACGCGCTCTCCGCGATTCAGACATCCGGCCGGCTTTACGAGCATGGCTCAAGGTCAAGCACGCACGGGAAGCCGACACTATAGTTCTCGAAGAACTCGGGGTTTGTCGCGGTAAGGTGCGTGTCGATCTAGCAGTCGTGAATGGCCTACTGCACGGATATGAGATTAAGTCCGACTGTGACAGCCTGCGGCGCCTCGTTGCCCAAGAAGAGCTCTACAGCAGAGTGCTGGATCGAGCTACCCTCGTAGTGGGTGAGCGGCATTTACCTGAAGCCTTGGAGATGGTACCCACTTGGTGGGAGATCCTACGGATTGAACCTGTGTCCGGCCTTCCTCGCTTCAAGACCGTTCGCCAGGGACGCCGTAACCCCGGGCAGGATCCGCGGTCTCTAGTTGAGCTGCTGTGGCTTGAGGATGCAGTTGCCTTGCTTGAGCAGCGCAACGCGACACGGGGAATCAAGGGCAAGCCAAGGCGCGTTGTGTGGGATCGCGTGTGCGAGCACTTCGACATAGATGAGATCGGAACAGCGGTCCGAACTCACCTCAAGGCCAGGGTAACTCCGCAAGTGCTTCAACCACTGTTGTGACGTGGTGGATAGTACAGAGGCGGCGCCATGCTTCCGGAGATCCTAGGCTGTCTGCACCATTGGCGGAGGCCTTCATCGACGCGCAACCAGCGCAGTGGCCTGTGCCGACAAAGTCGTGACGGAACTGGCCGTAGATGAGTTGGGTGGCTAGCTCTGGGAACTGCTCACTGGGTGGTGTCGCTCGTGTACTCTCACCCTTGATGAGCAACCATTCATCTGCGAGCGTGTAACGCACCGCCGCAGAAACCTGCATCGTACGCGGGTCGAAGTCCTCAACGCCCTTTGAATGCTGGATGGCGCAGTCGCTGAATGTGGGGAGGCGCTCCATGCGCTGCCTATTGGCGTGCAGCACTTCTCGCCATACCTTCCACTCGCACCGCTCGACACGGCTATGGGAGTTCCGCTCGACTCCGCCCATGCTCATCGGAAACGCACAAGCCGAGACCGTGAGTGTGCGCCATCGAGCGTGGTCGGGTACGTTGGCCAAGAAGCTACTGGCCAATGCCGCTACTCCGTCCTGAACAAGGTCATCAACAGGGCCGAGATCGACGATGAGGTCGACTTCAGTATGTCCCAAGTTGTGCCTCGCCATAAACGCACGAAGATTCTTGGCGAGGGAGCCTCCCTCGAGCTCCTCACGGGTGAGCCGTACGGCGATTCCGGCGGCTCTGTAGTTGAGGGTCGCTGCCACGTCCACGGTGCGAGATATCCCGGTCACCGGCGTGAACTTTATGCCCGCCCTCGCAGCACGGCCGAACACGTCTTCAGCTGCGGAAGGTCCATCGGGTTCGAGCTCTCGTGCGTCGAGTAGGCACCGGCGGTAGAAGCTAACAGAAGTGGCAAGGTCCTTGAACGCCGTGTCGAGGTGGCGGTCGATGGTAGGAGTTTTGTCCGGATTTCGCGCCACAATTTCAAGGAGCGGAGTAATTTTGGGCCGCAGTGAGGGCGCGATCTTTCTTAGCGCATTCTTTTCGGCGCGTTTCACCTTCAGCACTGGGACATAGTGGCTGGGATCGAAGTTCACGCCGTTCCTCCTGTATGAGGCTCCCACAGCCGCAAAGGGTGAACCTCGCTAGCAAGACTGCGGTAGTACATCTCCAATATACTGCGGGGGTCCGGCTCGCTCTCCGAAAAGCAGATCATGAGGGTCTTGTCGTTCTTCGTCAACGGACCCAGCCTGCGCCGTACTTCGGCGTGACCGAGCCGATCGCAGAGAGACAAAAGGATCGCTTCTAGGACAATGATGCGGCCAGCCAGAGCCGCTGCGTAACCGTTGACGTCCTTCAACGCCCGGAGCGCACGTTTGTCGCCGGTGATGAGGCTCAGGGAGTTCTGGGCGGCGATCGCGAACAACAGGGCTTCACCAGGGTCAATGGATTGAACCGAGGTGAGCCGGTCGAGCCATGTCGTATCTGGTGCCGGGAGCGGTTGCATCTCCGCCGCAATCGGTACAAGGCTTGCGCAGGCTTCCGCACCATATACCTTGACCAACTTTCCCTTGCGCAACATGTGAGGAAGCGCCGGTAGACGGCCGCAGTCGCTGACACTGGTGCCGAATACAGCAAGTGCATCGTTGAGCAGATCCCCAACACCCAGTTTGCAAAAAACATCGCTATCAACGAGCAGTCGCATCACGCTCAGGATCTCCAGAAACGCAGCGGAGCAGAGCGCGATCGCTCTCTGTTGCAGAGTCGAGATCCACATGGCGATCAAAATGCTGCCGCAGCAGGCGTCTAGCGCCCAACCCACGATAGAGCGCCTTTACCGCCATTGAGGCCTTGGCGTAATTGCCCGTTATTCGGGCCCACGCAAAAATGACCGCACCAGCGTCAACCCCGCTTGATCGTTCAAGCTGAGCTGCATTGATCGCTAGAGCCCGCGCATTTTGACCATCAACAGTAGGTACTGTATGCCTGCCAACGAGCACGAGGGTTGCGTACTTATCAGCTCTAAGCTCCATGGCTGCATCGTCGGCAACTTCCTCTTGCTCGTCGACTACAGGATGGTCTGGTGTGCAGTCGCCCGAGGCGATATGGCCAATCTCGTGGGCGGCGAAGAAGGCGACCCGGCTAGGCTCATCATGCTTATGACCCAACAAGACCACGGGACGTCCGTCCACCACGCACGCTAGCCCCTGAAAGCTTGGAGCCGGTAGGACGTCGATAGCCACAATAGGGATGCCTCTTTTCCAGAGGTCACTAACGATGTCGTCCAACGTGATTGCGGTGCTGGCATGTTGAATCTGGTTCCTCCACATGAGGCCGTCCGCAGGTGGGATCGAGGGGGAGGGAACTGTCGCTCGTAGATTGCGCACCACCGCAGCAGCAATCTGCATCGCAGAGTGGATTGCTGGCGCCAACCGATCGCGGTCGAGGTCTCGCACACGCCGTAATTGGGCACCAGCGTAGGGAGGTGGTGCGAGTTCTACTGCCGGGTTTCTTATCGTCGATACAGGTAGCCCGAGGAAGCGGGCCACGCGAATCTCAACATCCGGAAGCAAGTCTGGGGAGTCTTCGCAAGTTTTGTCCCACCAGTCAGGGAGGAGCGCAGAGCGCACAAAGTCTTTCTTGAACCCGGCTTGGGACAAGCGGCGCATTAAGCTGGTGAACTCGTGCTTCGTCAGAGCGGTTCTCCCTCAGATGAGGAACTCAGGCAGCCGATCGCGTCGTTCCGCCTGAGAACTAGAGACCCGCCCAGCAGGTCCCTACTGCGTCTAACGTAGCACGTTACGGCTCTCGATTCACTTCCCTTGACGTTTCCACAGCTACGAGGTGCACGAGCGGCAAAAGGAGTGCTGCGCAAGGGAGAAGGAGGTGTTCACTAGTGCCGGACGGCGTCTGAGAGTCCCCGGCTTCCGTGAACACCCCCGATGTGATGGAAGCGGCTTATGCTCCTTCGCGGAGCTGCCTGCTCCCGCGTCACAAATCCTCGATGGCGACTCCATCGAGGTGGGAGGCAGTCCGGGTGAGGCCCATGTCCCACGCCATCTTCCTGGAGACCGAGCGGATGATCCTTCGGCGGGCCACGCCGCAGGACGCCCATCTGCTCTACGAACTCGATAGTGATCCCGAGGTGATGCGCTTCATCTCGCGAGGCGTGCCCACGCCGCTCGAGCGCATCGAGCGGGAGCTGCTGCCGCGGTGGCTGCGCTACTACGAGGAGCACGCGCACCTGGGCGTCTGGCCCGCCCACGAGAAGGCAGGGGGCGGCTTCCTGGGGTGGTTCCACCTTCGGCCAGACGCGTACGTGCCCGAGGAGAAAGAGGTGGGCTACCGGCTGAAGCGTGAGGCGTGGGGCCAGGGCTATGCCACCGAAGGCACCCGCGCCCTGGTCCTCAACGCCTTCACCCAGTGGGGCATTGCCAAAGTGTCCGCGCGCACGCTGGAGCGCAACCTGGCTTCCCGGCGGGTGATGGAGAAGGCAGGCCTGAGCTTCGAGCACGCCTTCCTCTACGAAGAGCGCCTGCTGCCCGGGTGGCCCGAAGAGGAGCGCCGGGCAGTGAAGTACAGCCTGAGCCGCGAAGCCTTCCGCCTCTGAGGACGGCTCACCCGAGCTGGCGCAAACCCGGCCGTAGAGCGAGCCCCTTCGGTTTACTGCCGGACGTAGACTTTCCAGAAGCTCGCTACAGAATCTGGAGTGCTGCAGTCCACGCGCGGACCGATGTCGCCGAAGTAGCTGCACCGCAACGTCTGTTCGTTTCCCCCTGTGTACCCTCGATAGTCGCGAATGATGACATTCGGGTTCGTCCCGTTGATGGGGTAGTGACCGGCACTGAAATTGGTAGCTGAGGCGGCGATGCATTCGTGGACGGTGGACCAGCTATCGCTGACGATGCCGCCTACCGCCACGACGGGTACGCATAAGCGGACGCCATTTTGGCCCGCCCACCCACTGACGGTGGCGGGCTTGATGTTCTGGGCAGACGAGGAGAGCCCTACCTCCATGCCTTCCGGAAAGGTCAGCGTCCCGTTGATGTACTCCAGCATGGTCCCCAGGTAGTGCCAGCGGCCATCACGCAAACAAGCGCTCTTGATGTCGGCATCACTCAGGCCAGCCCAGGCCGAGCGCAGCCACGTGTCCGTGGCCGGATCGCAAGTCCTGGAGTACCGCCGCGACGCCATGAAGGCCGTGTAGAGCGAGTGGCCGGACGGCGGTGTGCCGAGGCTGCTCTGAACTCCCGCCAGCTGCGTAGTGAGGCCCGGGCCCACGGACTCCTGGAGGGTGGTGACGCCGCCCCTCATGGCCGCGGTCTCCTGCTGGACGGAGGCGGTGTCTGCTTGTAGCGCATCGACTTCCGCCTGCAGAGCACCCGCCTGATTCACAAGGGTGGCAAGGTCTTCCACCATCAGGCCTCGTGGAAGCGGTATCCGTCGGCACCGTGGCAAGGTTCGTCTTGAGCGCCTCCGTGTTGGACTTCGTCGTGCGGGTATCGTCCTGCATCTCCGAGACCGCACGGAGGATGGCTTCATGCTCAGTCCCTCCGGAAGCAGCGGGTGTAGAGCCTCCGCTGCACGCAGTGGCAAGGAGCACGGAGAAGAGCACGAGGACAGGAAGCTTGAATGGGGTGCGCATAATGGACGGAGTTGGTTGACGGCAGGCCCGGTGAAGCCGGCAGTCCGTCCAATGCCACGCGTGGAACCGAAGGGCCGTACCACTTGAGAAGTATGACGTGCCGCGTAACTCTCCCGTTTCGGGCCGTCTTGCCTTCCGCCGCTGAGGACGGCTCACCCGCTGGGGTTCAGCTCCTGAAGCTCCAGGAATGGGAACGAAGGGTTGCGCGGGTTGCGAAGCGAGTAGACGTGTCCCTCGAGTACCCATCTGCCGGCGTCGCGGCGCCACTGCGCGTCGGCGGGGTTCGAAGCGTGGAAGAGGACACGCTCGTGCACCGGAGCGGGGATGCCGACCTCCACCGAGGCGGCCTCGACGAGCCGAATCACCTGCTCGCGGTCATCCGCGCCTCCACCCTCGGGGCCAGCGCTGCCATGTGTCATGCCAGGGGGGATGGCGCCAGACCCTACGGAGCCGGCTGGGTGAGGGGGGCTTGCTGGGGTGCTACCTGAGTCTGGGCCAACGCCGGGCCGTTCCTCGTCGCACCTGTCTGGAGAGCTGCCCGATTGGGCCAACGTGGAGCTGGGCCCTTGGCGCGCCATCTTCCACCTGCACGGCTGGGGCCGGTACGAAGGGTGTTGAAGAGCGGAGAAGTCAAACGGGTGGGCTTCAACCGCTCCTTCCGCATGGACATGCGGGTGGTGGCGGCCACCCACCGGGACCTGCTGGCCGAGTCGCTCCAGGGCCGCTTCCGCAAGGACTTGTATTACCGGCTGAGCGTGCTGCCGCTGATGCTGCCGTCGCTGCGCGAGCGGCGCGAGGACATCCGGCTGTTGGCCGAGCACTTGGTGCGCTGCTTCGAGCCCCTGGAGGTGGAGGTGAAGTTCACCCCTGCGGCGCTGAAGAAGCTCAATGAGCACTCCTGGCCCGGCAACGTGCGAGAGCTGCGCAACGTGGTGCAGCGCGCCCTGCTGTTGCGCGAGGGCCCCCTGCTGGACACCAACGTACTCACCTTCGAGCCGCCCCCCAGGCAGGGGCCTGGAGCACCCGCGCGCGCCGCACAAGGTGCCGGAGGGGATGACGTTGCAGCAGTGGCTGGAGCAGGTGGAGCGCGAGTGCGTCGAGGACGCCTTGCGCACCTGTGACTATCAGCGAGGCAAGGCGGCCAGGAGGCTGGGGCTCTCACGTACCTCGCTCTTCGAGCGCATGAAGGCCTGGGGCTACGGCACTGAAGGCCAGGAGGCGCGGTAGGGCCCATCGCCTCCGTGGGAGGCGGCGGGAATCGAAGCCGCGCCGGGCGGTGCGAAACCTCTAGCAGAATCGCGCCCTTACCTCATAACCGCGCATTCCGCAGGCTCCTGCGACATACGTGCAACATGGCGGAAGACCCACCTGTGTAGCGGGTGCTCCCTAGGGCGTCGAGCTAGGCAAGACCACCATAGCCAAGCGTGCGCTATCCGTCGCGCGCACCATGGGCCCAAGTTTAGCTAAACGACCGCTCACGATTCTCTATCTGCCGAGTTCCTCTGCGGTTCCAAGTGGTCAGCGCTGTGTAGGGAAGCGAAGCCCGCTGGTCCGAGGAGAATCCTGGTTCGGAACCAGAGCGAGCGGGCAGCCGTCCTGGGCGATAGCAAGCCGCTTGGCAAGAGCGTATGCTTTCAAAGCAGTCTCGATGAAGGCAGAAAAACCAATGTACTCTCGCCCAAGACTCGCGCTGATCAGCCTTTTCTTCGCTGCACTGATGAGCCTTTCCATTGCTTTATGGAGGAAGACTCGCGACGGCGATGCCACGCCTCGCGTTGAGGAGCAACCTCCAACACACGAAGGTCAGCCACCGCGCGCGCCGGGAGTATCCTGGGACCAGTCACTAATTGCTTCGATGCTGCCAGGGGATGGCGGATCTGCGCAGGCCATCAAAGCTACGCACCCAGGGCCTTTTGACGGCACTCTCCTGCGGTACGCCGGGGAACTCGATCTTAGAAACCATTACTCATCCGTCGTAATGCTCACGACAGGGAACCCAGACAAAGGAGCGCAGTGTAGCGGGGTGCTGTTGAGTCCTCTGGTAGTCTTGACTGCGGGGAGTTGCGTCTGCAAGCCAAGGCAATCCGCTCCTCTAACCGCTGACGAACGCGTCACTGACAGTTCTATATGTGTGGAGCGTGCAACCGTCATGATGGTGAGATATGGCAAGGTGTATGACAAGCGCTCAGCCGAGATGGAGGTTCGACAATACACGGGAGCCATCTTCCCTCATCCAGAACTCAATATCCGTCTTGATACTCAGTCGTCTGCAGTGACAAGCCACGCGGATCTCGCGCTTGTTCGCCTGGATTCGCCCATAGAGGACGAATCCGCGCCTGTCTCACTGGCGGACTCCGAGGTTGTGACTGGCGAGTATCTCGTCATGGCTGGCTATGGTCATGACAAGCGTGTTGCGCAGGCTTTTGGTGAGCGTTATTTCCGAAGAAATAGGGTCTTGCAACCCGCGTCGACAGAAAACGAGAGGTTCTTTTATACTCCATTGAATGTCGATTCCCATACTAATCACGGCGGTTGGGCATGTCTGCGCGAGACCGAACAAGGTCGCTGGCTTGTGGGCATTTCAGGGAGTTCGTCGGTTGAAGATCCATCCTGTGTGAGCCTCTACGTCTACGGCAAGTGGTTACGAACTGAAGTAAGGCGTCTCTCCTTTTCAGAGCGAAGGGAAAAGTAAATCAACAAATGAAAAAACACATCTTAGGGGCTAGCCTGGCTTTGCTGTGTTTGATGGGCACGGGTTGCTCAGGCGCTTCGCGGCGCGAGACGGCCGGACCTCGTCTCAGTTCAGAGGCCCATGTCAGTCAAGAAAAACCCCGACCTTCTCAAACAGAAATGAGTTCGCCTGATCGCGAGCACGTTCCAAGCAAAGATAACCTCGAATTGCAAGACGACAGGCACGCCTCCGTTGTGGGTGGGGACGGTTACTATCGCATGTCTTCCGCAAATGCGAGGGTGGTTCCTCCATTCTCCGAGATGACGTATGCGGTAATTGATGGACAGCGAGATTCCCGCGACTCGTACAAATCGACCGTCAAAGTAGAGTTCAGTGAAGATGGGAACGATTTTTGTAGTGGTGTTCTTCTCAATCCCTACCTTGTTCTCAGTGCTGCGCACTGCTTCTGTGCGAAGACGCCTCCTGCGACAGCGATGAACATCGACAGACGGAGTGCGCGCTGTGACATGCATGTCAGTGCGGTGAAAGCCTTCACTTATAAGCCGACCAAGGGCAAGACCAAAAAAGACCCTGGCAGTGGTAATGGAAAAGAACAGGCGAGTTCGCCCACGCGTGAATCCAAGCCTTTGATTTCGAAAGGCGAAATGGAAATTGAGATTCATCCTGATTACATGAGCGTATATGATTCGAACGGCAGGCTCAGTGGATCGAGAGTGGACCTTGTAGTCATACACCTGACCGAGCCTATTTCCAGCGGGGCCACGCAGTTTAGAGTCCCGACAGATAAAGGTCGTGCGAGAGATAAGGGTCGTGAGGTCGAAGTAGAAGAAGTGCTTGAGATAGTGGGCTACGGAGAGACCGGACCAGGGGCAGAGGAAAGATTTGTTGGGGAGCGATATTACGGCTCAAACATAGTCAAAGTCGTCTCTTCCGAGGCGAACCCTGTGGAGCAGCGGGAAGCCAAGATCAAGGACGGTGTTTTCATGTTCGTAGGTGAAGGCCCTGATGGGAAAAAAGCCCACGTGGCTGACGGAGACAGCGGCGGGCCCTGCTTTGCTCAAAGAGACAATGAACGTTGGCTGGTCGGAATCATCAGCATGGGCAGCGACGATCCAGCATCTTTGCCATTTTCGTTGTTTACGAGCACTTATGTTCATAGGAAATGGATCGATGAGCAGAAAGCCAAGTCCGAAAAGCGGATCAAGAAACTTAAGCGCAGGACCAATTAAGGTGCGTCTGGCGAATCATTTTCTGCAGCAGTATGCCCCCTGAGCCCGGACACGTGCAGAGGAGCGGAGGCCAGCGAGGTAGGGCGCGGCCTGCCCCGGTATGTGGAGCGGGACGTAAGCCAGGCACCTGGAATGCGGAGTGCTGGCGCACGGCTTCGCGCGGCTTGCAGGTAACTCCGCACTTCCACTCGCTTGTGCCGGACGGCGTCTTCGTGCCGCGGGAGGGCGGCGTGCGCTTCGGAAGTACAGGAGATACGACACTCATCCCCGGGGAGTTCACCGTCAGGACGCTGGCCACCACACACCTGGCGAAACAGGCAGTGATGGTACCGTGGCCCTCCCCGCGCCCTGAACGCTCGCTGTCCTCCACCTTCAAGACGCTGCCAATGAATCCCTATCGTCCCTTGATCCGCCCGCTTCTGTTCGCCACCATCATCCTGCTCGCCGGGGCCGCGGTGCTCACGCTCTTCCGTGGCAAGGCCGCGATCCTCGGCATGCTGGCCGGCAGCACCCTCGGGGCGTGCACGGCCATCGCCACGCTCACCCTCTGGTACTTCTCGTGGCGCGCCGACGCCCACCTGGCCGCATTCGAACGGGGCGTGTATCTGGCGCACTGGACCTACGAAGCCGGCGAGTGGCGCGCGCACCTCCAGCAGGAGCGGGAGAACTCCCGCTATCTGGTCTACGGGGGTCCACTCATCGGCCTGGTGCTCTGCGGCATCGCCGTGCTGCCGTTCTGGAAGGAGCTCGGCGTGCTCGGCGCGCTCGGCGTGGTGACGTCCGGGGTGCTGGTCGGCTGGGGCCTCGGAAGTCTCGCGCTCGCACGGGCCGCACGCCAGCGTGCGCAGTCCGAAGCCCGGGTGCGGCCGCAGGCGTACATCGGCAAGGAGGCGGCGCTCCTCGACGGGCGCTACATCTCCTGGGCGGGTGCCGGCCTCACGCTGACCGGCGCCACGCTCGTGCCAGGGCCCCCAGTCGCCATTGAACTCGCGGTGCGCGTGAATAACGGACGCGTCCCCTTCACCCAGATGCTGCGCATCCCGGTCCCCGTAGGCCGGCAGCAGGAGGCCGAGCGCGTCATCCAGGCGCTCGGATTCTGACCGCGCTCCCCACGCAGGTGCGGAGAAGGCGAGCGCCGCGTACGCTCCTTATGAACCCAGGCCGCACTCCAGCGTCATCGGCGAGGCGCCGTTGAGCACCAGGCGGAGCCCTCCCTGGCTGGGCTCAGCTCCGACGGTGTCCGGGCCCGCGCTGGCGTTGGCGGCTCAGGGCGGCGGAATCGGCCAGGGCTTGGGCTTGGGTGGCCGGGGGTCTCCCCCTCGCGCGCAGCGGAAGGCCACGGTGGCGATGTGCGCCTCGGGATCGCCTCCCATGCGATAGGACTTGTCCTGGTGCAACGTCAGCAGCAGGCGAGAGCTGAAATAGCCCTGCTGGCGCTGAGCCGGGGTGAGCTTGGGGATCCAGGTGTACCAGCCATCGAGCCACTCCGAGCTCGACGCATGGAGATCCTCGAGCACCTCCATGGCGCGCGCCCGCTCCCACTCGGCCTCCGTGGGCAGCCGCATCTGTCGCCACTGGCAGTAGCGCGCCGCCTGGGCGTAGGTGGCCCCCAACACCAGCAGAGACGCTCCCTGTTCGGGCACGGGCTCACAGGCCTTCTGGGCGACACAGATCTGGTACGACTCGCGCAGCACCTTGCCGCAGTCGATCTCGAAGCTGGGCACGGTCTCTCCCAGGCACTCGGCGCGCCGAGCCGGATCACAACCGCCACGGACCGCTCCGGTGGGCACTCGCCGGAGGCCCTCGCAGGTGCGCGGTGGGCGCTCCCTCGCGGGAGGCGCGTGGGCCTCTTGGGAGGACTCGGAGGCAGCAGGGCCGGCCGTCAGCACCATGGCCAGCACCACCCATGCGGCAGGAGAGGAGGGCATGGCCGGGAGCATACCCATCTCGCAAGAAGGGGTGACACATGCTGCTCTGGCGAATGCCGTGGAAGTTTGATCGCACCCGAACGGAACGCCCTCTACAATCCGCGGATGCCCACCATCAATCCGTACATCAACTTCAACGGAAACGCCGAAGAGGCGTTCACGTTCTACAGATCCGTCTTCGGCGGGGAGTTCGGGAAGATTACCCGCTTCAAGGACATCGCGGGCCCGCATTCCCACGTGGGGGAGCATGAGGCGGAGAAGATCCTGCGCATCACGTTGCCCATCGGGAACACGATGCTGATCGCCAATGACGTGCCGGAGGCGATGGGCAGGGTCAATGAACAGGAGAATCGGTCGAAGATCGCCGTCACCGCGGAAAGCCGCGATGAGGCCGAGAGGATCGTCAACGGTCTGTCTGCCGGAGGAGAAGTGGAAATGCCCTTGGGTGAAAGCCCCTGGGGTTCCTTCTTCGCCATGTTCAGGGACAAGTACGGCATCGAGTGGACGGTGGAGTGTGCGTCCAAAGCGTAATCGCTGCCTGTACGCATGCGATGCGGGCAGGGAGATCGTCGTAAGCGACGACGCGCATCGACCGGGGCGTGGTGCGAAAATGCTTGCAGGCCGGAGCGGTCCTCTGCAGCGTGTTTGCGGCCCCCTTCCGGAGAACTCTCGTGGAACCCGAGATCCGCAACGTATCGGACACCGCGCTGCTGGCGGCCATGCACCGCGCCGTAGAGACGGAGCGCCCCGGCGGCATTTTCCGCGATCCCTACGCGCGGCGCCTGGCCGGCGAGCGCGGCGAACGCATCTACCGCGAGTGGAACGCCGGCGCGCAACGCTCCTGGCTGTGGGCCACCCGCACGTGGGCGTTCGACCAGGTCATCACCCGAGAGGTGGAGCGCGGGGTGGATCTGGTCATCAACCTGGCCGCCGGGCTGGACGCGCGGCCGTACCGGATGAAGCTGCCGCCGTCGCTCACCTGGATCGAGGTCGATTTTCCCGACATCATCTCCTACAAGCAGCAGCTCCTTCGCGGCGAGACGCCCTCCTGCCGGTTCGAGGCCGTGGGCTTCGATCTGGCCGACGAGGCCGGCCGCCCCGCGCTGCTCCGCCGGCTCGCCGCGCACGGCACCAACGCGCTCGTCATCAGCGAGGGGCTGATCGTCTACCTCACCCGAGAGCAGGTGGTGTCGCTCGCGCGGGACCTGGCCGCGGAGCCTGCGCTCCGGCGCTGGGCCACGGAGCTGGGCTCCCCCGCCATGCTCAAGCGCGCGCAAGCCTCCATGAACCCCGTGTTGGCAAAGGCACAGGCGCCGCTGCGCTTCGGCCCCGAGGAGGGGCCGGAGTTTTTCCGCCCCCTGGGCTGGGCCCCGCTGATGACGGAGTCGTTCTTGCGCGCCGCCGCCCGCCGCAAGATCCTGCCCTGGCCCCTGCGCTTGATGTCGCTGCTGCCCGAACGCAAGACGTGGAAGCCGGACGCCGTGTGGGTCGGCATCTGCCTGCTGGGACGCGACGCGCCCTGACCCGGGCGGATACCCGCCGTTCCGGCAGGCACGGACAGCTTCTTCGGATCATCGCGGAGCTGCTGCTGCCCGAGCGCCGCGGCAACAACCGCGTCGACAGCCTGCGCAACATCGTGGCCGATCCGCGCGTCGCGCTGCCGTTCATGATCCCGGGCGTCGGCGAGACGCTGCGCGTGAACGGCACGGCGCGGATCAGCACCGACCCGGTGTTGCTGCAGCAACTCGCCATGGAAGGCAAGCCGCCCTCATGCGTGCTGGTGATCCACGTGCAGACGGCGTTCTTCCAGTGCGCGCGCGCCATGCAGCGCTCGCGCCTGTGGTCGCCGCCAGCGGGCCACGCGGTACTGAGCCCTCACGCTGTCCCCGCCGGCTGGCTGGCCCCTTACACCCGGGCGCCAGGTGATTGCCGTAAGGTGTCACACACCCGGATCCGCCTTGAGGCCACCTGCCACCTTGGTTTACAGGTTCACGTAGATTCCTGGGTTACAGCCTCGGTTACTTTTGCTGTTGAGGCTGACAGGTAGTACAGTCGGTGCTGTTGGATGACGTTCTGTCCGTAAGGGGGAGCACATGATGAAGCAGGGGTTATCGAGTACCACTGTCTGAATTTTCATCACACTGTACGTCCATCTAGCCCAGTCGTGACGCATCCAAGATGCCCATCTTCGATTCAGATCCGCGCCTCGTTAGCAGCGTCCCCCCGGAATCCACCTGGTACCCCTGCCTCGTCGTGGAGGCTTCCCCCCACGTCGAAGAGCTGGGCCAGCAGTTCATCCTGTTGTCCCAGAAGGTCAATGTCGGGCGCACCGACGACTGTGAGCTCAGCCTCAAGGATGCTCGCATCTCCCGGCGCCATGCCACGCTGAGCGTCACCTCCACGCCGCAGGGCCCGGTGGTGAGCCTGCTGAACCTCAGCCCCCAGGGCGGCCCGACGCACATCAACAAGCAGACGCTCAGCCCCAACACGGTGGGAGTGCTCCGGCTGGGAGACATCCTGCAGTTGGGGGACACGTGCCTGCGCTACGGCCTGTTCCAGCTCGAGCCGCAGCTGTCCCGGGTCAACGACACCGTCGTCGCGCTGATGCGGCAGGCCTTGTATGAGCGGGCGCTCAATGGGCTGGCGGCGCTCAAGAAGTACCAGCCCGTCGGAGGCCCGAGCACCAGCTCGCTCAAGCGGCACCTGATGCTCGCCAAGTACCACGAGGCGCGGATCCACTCGCTGCTGGGCAAGTGGAGCGCGGCCGACGAGCTGCTCTGGGAGCTGGTGGAGTGCGAGAGCACGGACAGGAAGGACGATGAGCTGCGCGTCAGGGCCGCGTTCCAGCTGGGCGCCCTGTTCGTCCACCGCAATGATCTGGAGCAGGCCCAGGCGTTGGTGGAGCGGGCGGCCGAGACGGCCCAGCGGCTGGATGGGTACTACCAGGCGCTCGCCCTGTGCCTGCGCGGAATGACGGCCGCGCGCCTGCGGGACTTCACGCTGGCGAAGAAGGCCTTCGAAGGGGCGCTGATGCAGCTGCAGGAGTGGGCGCTGCCCGCGGACAACCTGCTGGCGCGCATCCGGCTCGAGTCGGCGATCGCGACGTTCCTGGCCGAGCAGCACGAGCAGGCGCTCTACGAGTTCGAGCACCTGAAGGCACAGGACTGCCGCAACGACGTGCAGCGGGCCATCTACGCCGAGGCCCTGCGCTTCCGCGGCATCATCCTCTCGCTGCGCCGCGACTACGAGGGCGCGGATGCGTTGCTGCGTGAGGCGCTGAGCATCTTGCGCGAGACGAAGTCGAAGTTCCTGGAGTGCAAGGCGCAGAAGAGCCGCGCGCTCAACTACCTGAGCTGGGGCCGGCTGGGAGAGGCCGCGGTGCACCTGCAGCTGTGTCTGAAGCTGCTGACGGGCGAGGTGGAGAACGAGTACGAGCACGCCGTGGCCGCGGCGCACCTGGGCAAGGTCTACCTGACGCGGGGCGAGGCGCGCGAGGCGCTGCTGTGGTTCGAGCAGGAGCGCAACCTGCAGGACAAGCTGCCGGGCGTGGCGCATTCGCGGGCGTACACCCACCGCAACTTCGCGCGGGCCCACCGCAACCTGGGCCACGCCGCGGAGGCGACCCAGCACTACGTGAGCGCGGTGGAGGTGTTCCGGGAGTTCCACAACTGGGTGCCTCAGGGGCTGACGCTGGTGGAGCTGTGCAAGCACCGCCTCGAGACGATGGACGTGGAGGCGGCGGCCGCGGACCTCGTCGAGGCGGAGAGCTGCTTCCGCGCGGCGGGCCGGCTCCAGGGCTTCGCACCGATGCTGGAGGCGCTACGGGCGCAGCTCGCGTGGGCGCGAGGGGACCATGTCCAGGCTCTGGCGCTCTTCGCCTCCAGCCTGCGGGTGCTGGAGGCCTCGCCGCCCAGCTACCTGCTGGGAGAGACGTACCTGTCCTATGGCCGGCTGTGCGCGCAGCTCCATCGCCGCGCGCTCCAGGCCCAGGACACCGAGGCGGCCAACGAGCACCACCGGGACGCCAGGCTCCTGTTCAAGAAGGGCATCGGGTGCGCGGCCAGCCAGAGCCTGGGCCACCTGCTGGAGCTGCTGCGCAAGGAGCTCCAGGAGCTGGACCCCCGCGAGGTCACCAAGCTCATCGTCAGCCGCTTCGTCAACCCGGAGCTGCTCGATCAGCTCGTCGACAGCAGCTTCCGCGAGCTCAACAAGTTCCAGCTCGATGAGCGCACGGTGCTCTTCGTCGATCTGAGCGGCTACACGGCGATGGTGGAGCGCGAGGACCTGGCCTCGGTGCACGACATCCTCAACGAGTTCTATGGGTTCGCCACCCGGATCATCCACCAGCATGGAGGCGCGGTCGACAAGTTCATCGGCGACGGCGTGATGGCGATCTTCAAGGGCTCCACCACGGGCATCGGGCTGCGCAACCAGGCCGTCGCCGCCGTCAGCTCGGCGCTGTCCATCATCCGCGAGGTGGAACACCTCTCGGAGCGCCGCTTCTCGACGGCGAACAAGCTCACGGCGTCGGCGGGGGTGTCCTCCGGCAAGCTGCTGGTGGGGCTGGTGGGCTCGCTTCAGCAGATGAACTACACGTGCATTGGCGATGTGGTGAACGTGGCCGCCCGGCTGCAGGGGCTGGCGGAGCCAGGCGAGATGTTGATCGCCAATGAGACGTATCAGATGTGCATGCAGGGCGGCGCCGTGCTCTGGGTCGATGGCGCCATGAAGGAGGCCCGCGTGAAGAACCGCGAGAAGCCGGTGCGCTACTGGAGCCTCGGCCAGGGCAAGGGCGTGCCGCCTCTGTCGCTGTAGCCACCCCGGGGGGGGAGCCTTTCCCATGCCCATCGAGACAGGGACCCGGTTCGAGTCCCCATCGGCAGTCATCACCGCCTTCGCCTGGTCCCCCGACGGGGCCATGCTCGCGATCGCCAGCGCGGATGCGCACCTCCGGGTCTGGCAGCTGGACACCGGGCGGGTGTGGCGCAGCCACACCATCGACTCGGGGTCAAGCGCCCGGCAGCTGCTCTGGTCACCGGACTCCCGGAAGCTGGCGCTGATCTTCCATTCCAACGATGACCTCTGGATCTGGACGCTGGCGAGCGACCAGATGCAGCGGCCGGGCATCTCCCGGGTTCAGCAGGGCGCGTGGTCCCGGAGCGGCCAGCTCCTGGCCGCCGTCCTGGAAGGAGACCGGGGCCTGCGGTGGGAGGTCGACACCCAGCAGCAGGAGGTGGTGCAGTCCACCTTCTTCCACGACGTCACCTGCCTGCAGCGGGCTCCGGGCGAGGAGGTGTTCGCGATGGTGAGCCCCTCGGCGCCCGAGCTCCGCCTGTGGACCTCGTTCTCGGACCTGAGGAGCCTGCCGCTCGAGGCTCCGGTGACGGGGCTGGCCTGCTCGGGCGATGGGCGGATGCTGGCGGTCTTCGGTGAGGCGAGCCCGCGCATCGAGCTGATCAACCTCCAGCAGGCACGGCGCACCGGCGTCCTGGAGGGGCACGTGGACCGCATCCGCGGCTGCGAGTTCTCTCCGGACGGGCGGTTGCTGGTCTCCAGCGCGAGCGACGACAGCCTCCGGGTGTGGCGCTGCGACACGCTCGAGCTGGTGGCGCGGCATGACTGGCCCGTCGGGGACGAGCGCGCCGTCTTCAGGCTCCACCCCACTCAGCCCCTGCTCGCGGCGCTCACCGCGGACCGCCGGGCGCTGCAGGTGTTGGACCTGCTGCCCCGGGAGCAGGCGGGCGCGCTGCCCTCCACGGTGCGCCATGTCAGCGCGAAAGTGGTGCTGGTGGGCGAGGCCCGCGTCGGAAAGACGTGCCTGGCGCTGCGGCTCGCCGAGGATCGGTACGAGGAGCGCGAGAGCACGCACGGCATGGACTTCTGGTCCCTGGCGCCCGAGCGGCTCGAGGCCCGGGCCACCGCTCCGCCCGGAGAGCGCCGCGACGTGGTGCTGTGGGATCTCGGAGGGCAGGAGGAGTACCGGCTGGTGCACCAGCTCTTCCTGCACGACACGACCCTGGCGCTGGTGCTGTTCGATCCGCTCCAGGGCCGGGCCGCCTTCGAGGCCGTGGAGGCCTGGAACAGCCGGTTCGAGAAGCAGCTGCATGGCCGCAGCGTGGTGAAGCTGCTGGTAGGCACCAAGCAGGACGTGGACTCACCGCTGGACCGGCTGGGCGTCGAGGCCCTCATCAAGAAGTGTGGCTTCGCGGGCTACTTCCCCACCAGCGCCAGGAGCGGGCGGGGGCTCTGCGAGCTTCGCAAGGCGATCAGCCGCGCCATCGACTGGCCCGCCCTGGCGACCACCAGCCGCCCGGATCTGTTCCAGCGCATCCAGGATGAGGTGGAGGTGCATCGCGAGCGGGGCGAGATCGTCCTGCCGATGGTGGACCTGGAGCGGGCCATCCGCGAGCAGCGGGCCGGGGAGTTCGATCCCCGCGCGGTGGCCGCGGTGGTGCAGCAGCTGGCGCTGCAGGGGGTGATCGCCCTCACCCGGCTCTCCACGGGAGATCAGGTGCTGGTGCTCCAGCTGGAGCAGGTCGAGCGCTATGCCGGCTCGCTCATCCTCGCCGCCCGTGACAACCCGCTGGGGGCCCCCGCCATCGAGCAAGCCCTGCTGACCCGGCGCGACTGGGAGCTTCCCCGGCTTCCCTTCGAGCAGCGCCTGCCGCTGCGCGAGGAGCGCTGGGTGCTCGAGTGCGTGGTGGAGCTGCTGCTCGAGCATGGCCTCTGCATCCGGCACGAGGGGCTGCTCGTCTTTCCCGCCCTCTTTCGCACCACCGAGTCGCTGGGGACGCATGTCCCGCGCTCGACGGCGGCCTCCTATGAGGTGCTGGGAGCTGTCGACAACATCTACTCCTCCCTGGTCGCGGCGGTGGCGCTGAGCCAGCGGTTTGGCCGGATGCGCCTGTGGGCGGATCGCGCCGAGTTCGAGGAGGCAGGCCGCGGGGTGGCCGGGCTTCATCGGGTGGAGCGCTCCGAGGGGGCGACGCGCCTGGAGGTGTACTTCGATGACCGGCTGAGCGAGGAGACCCGCGGCCTCTTCGCCCGCTTCGTGGACGAGCAGCTGCTGCGCCAGGGGGTGAGGCTCTCCAGCCAGTCGCCGGTGGTCCCGGCCGGCGGCGGCGGGGGGCAGGTGCTGAAGACCCAGTCGATTCTCGAGCAGCTGGAGAAGCAGCGGCAGGGCGATGTGGAGAAGACCAAGAGCCTGTTCTCGGCGCCAGGTGACAGCGCCAGGCCCGGAGCGCCGCTGCGCGTGCTGCACCTGAGCGATCTGCACGTGAGGGCCGATGCGGATGTCGACGCGCTGCTCCAGCCCCTGGTGGCGGATCTGCGCGATACGCGAGAAGGGCTCGGCCTCAGAGCCCTGGACTACCTGGTCATCTCAGGGGACCTCACCGAGCGGGCGCTGCCCGAGGAGTTCGAGCAGGCCCGGCGCTTCGTCTCGGGGCTCATCGAGAAGCTGGGGCTCACGGCGCAGCGGTGCATCATCGTTCCCGGCAACCATGATCTCAGCTGGGACGAGGAGCACCTCTACCACTTCCGGATGAAGCGGCAGGTGCGGCCGGGACAGCTTCAGCCGGGCAGCTACGTGGAGAAAGAGGACTGGCTGTTGATCCGCGATGAGGAGCGCTATCCGCTGCGCTTCCAGAACTTCTCGAAGTTCTTCTACCACCCGCTCATGCAGCAGGAGTTCCCGCGCCCATACCAGGAGCAGGGGCTGGTGAGCACCTTCCCGGAGAGCGGGCTGCAGTTCCTGGCCTTCAACTCGGCCTGGGAGATCGATGAACACTTTCCCCGCCGTGCGTCGCTTCACGCAGGGGCGGTCTCCCGGGCACTGCTCCGGGCGGATGAACAACTCGAGCAGGTGCGCGCCACGGGAAAGCTGCCCTCGGAGCGCTCACTGCTGCGCCTGGCGGTCTGGCATCACCCCATCACCGGCGGCGACATGATGGCCGATGTGTCCTTCGGCGAGCGCCTCCGGCAGGCGGACGTCCGGCTGTGCCTGCATGGCCACGTCCACGAGGAGCGCGCCGACGTCCTGCACCACCTTCACCCGAGCCGAAGAATGCATGTGCTGGGGACGGGCTCGTTTGGCGCTCCGGCGCATGACCGGCCGGAGTCCACGCCCCGGCTCTACAACGTGCTGGAGATCGCGCGGACCCATGACACGGTCCGGGTCCACACCCGGTGCCGTCGCAAGCAGGATGGCGCCTGGGAGGGGTGGGCCATCTGGCCAGGGGCCTCCGCCGGCGAGCGGCGCACCTATTATGAGGTCGCGCTTGCCCGGTAGGGCCGCCGCGCCGTGGCCCTCACCACTTCTCGCGGGGGCCCAGGGCGTTGCCGGTCGAGGGCGCCACCCACCACTGTCCGCTGTGGCGCTCGCGGAAGACAGCATCCGCCGCGCCGTCCCCGGTGACATCCGCGAAGAAGGTGAGGGCCAGATCATTGCCCAGGGCGCTGGCCCAGGACTCCAGGGGCAGAAACCTCGTCCCGTCCGAGCGGCGGACCTGGAGGCCCGCTCGATCGAATGCCAGCGCGTCCGCGAGGCCGTCCGCGGTGACATCCGCGAAGACGGTCCCCGTGGTGCCCAGGTAGACCCCGCCGCTCCAGGGCTCATTGGGCAGAAAGACGCCTTGCGCCGCGCGGCGAACGACGACGCCATCCCCATAGTCATTGACGGAGAGGGCATCGGCGCGGCCATCGCCGGTGACATCCGCGAACAGGGTGGACACCGTGCCGACGTAGGGGCCTCCGGTCCACAAGCGCTCATTGGGCAGGAAACGGCCCCCGTCCGAGCGGCGAACGACGACGCCATCGCCATAGTCATTGATGGAGAGGGCGTCCGCGCGGCCATCGCCGGTGACATCCGCGAAGAGGGTGGACACCGTGCCGTGGTAGGGGCCCGCGGTCCAGGCCTCGCCCGGCAGGAAGCGCTCCCCGTCCGAGCGCAGCACGGTAATGCCGCCACTGCCAACGAAGAGCGCGTCGGCTCTTCCATCCCCGGTCACATCCGCGAAGGTGCTTGCCCGGAGGCCCCGGCACGGCAGCTCCGCTGCCCACGAGGCGGGTGGCAGGAACCGCCTCCCATCCGAGCGCAGGACAAAGGCCTCGCAGGAGGAGATGACCAGGAGGTCGGCGAGCTTGTCACCCGTGACATCCGCCAGGGCCCAGGCACCTGTCAGCAGGAAGCGCTCGGGCTGACCCGGCGCCTCCTGCAGCACGGAGGGCAATTGCGAGGGCGCGGTGCCTGGCGGGTCTCCCGGCTCCAGCGCCTGGGTGCAGGCAAGCAGCGCACCCAGCCCCACGGCGCATCCCCAACGCAACGAATGAAACCCAGCGCTCATGACCCCTCCCAGGGCTCGGTTCGGGAAACCTATCAGCTTTTTCTCGAGTACAGCCTGGGCCGCGAAGCTCGCCGTCCCCTGCACCTTGATGCCACAGGACTGGAGTCAACCCGGTTGCCGCCGAATGAGTTGCTTGAGTTCGAAGAGCGCGGCTTTGGCGTCCCTGGTGACGAGGTCCTCCCGATGAGCGGTGAGTCCTTCGCGGGCCACGGCACATGAACCAGTACCAGGCTTGATCGGAGGGGTCTCCTCCTACCTCCATGACAAGCTGGCGTTTGCCGTTGTCCGGGGAAGCGCGGCGAGCGCAACGCTTCCAGGCCGTAAGCGCTGCGTTCTGCTCGGAAGCGCTTCTCGCGAGGTTCTTTGACTGGAAGTCTCACTTCCGCGGTCCGAGCTACGGATTTCGCCAGGAGCCGCCTGCGCGCGGCCCCTTTCCTGAGGTCTCAGGCCGTTGGAACGCCGCTTGCTCATGGGAAGGGCATGCCGGCTCGTCAGAGCAACTGGCTGCAGTCCACCCCAAGCTACACGACCATCGATAGGAGAAGAGACATGGAAGTCGAGATTGAGAACTTCAGGACCCTGCCGGGTGGCAGCGTATCGCCTGGCGGGTCGGTCACGCTCAGCTACACGGTGAGGAACTACACGGGCTCATTCGTCGCGAACTACTTCGGTAATGGGGTGACGCTCGACGGGGCGAGCACGCAGTATCGCAACCATACCGTGAGCTCCTCGAGCCAGGTCATCACCGACACCTTCACCGTCACCGGCAGTCAGGGAGACCATTCCATCAGCCTGGTACCGGCAGTCGACTTCAGCGGGGCCTACGAGTACTCCGTCAGTTTCTACGTGGCGTGAGGCGCGGGCCTGGCACTCCAGGCGCGCCTTCTCACCCTGACAGCAGCGCTTGCTCGGGCAGCCACGCGTCCGAGGACCACCGGGCCATGCTCTCTCTGGCATAGCGCTCGTAGGTGCGCGCGCCCTGCTCGCGAGCCATGCGGAGGGCCTGGTGGAAGCACTTGCTCCCTTCCTCCTGCCGGCCCAGCTCGTACAGGGCCGTTCCTCGCAGCCGGTGCAGCTCCGCGGTGTAGAAGCCCTCTCCCACTGTCTCGACGAAGTTCAGGGCATCGTCCAGTGCCTCCAGTGCCCGCCTGGGCTGCTCGAGCTTCAGGTGGATCTCCGCGAGCATGCCCAGGTGGTAGTGCATGCCGGCCGGGATGCCCGAGGCCCGCCAGTGCGCGAGCGCTTGCTGCATGAGCGCCAGCCCCTCCTCGGGCCTTCCCAGCTCGGACAGGGCCCAGCTCCGGAGGATCGTCGACCAGCCCAACCACAACCGGAAGCCGTGCTTGCTGGAGAGGGCGATGCACTTGTCGGCCCACTGCAGGGTGAGCCGCGCTTCCCGGCGGGACTGGCAAGTCACGGCCACATAGGTCAGCGCACAGGCCAGGGAGTGAGGGTGGCCTATCCGCTCGGCCAGCTCCAGTGCCTCCCGGCTGTAGCGCAAGGCCCGCTCCACCTGTCCGAGCGGCGAGAGGATGACGGCGCCATAGGCCAGCGCCACCACCCGTGGCTCGAGCCATTGCCGCGCGGCCAGGGCCCGGTGCTCCTCGAGGGTGAAGTCCGAGCAGGCCAGCGCGCGCTCGATGTACTCCTGAGCCTCGAGCATCTGCCCCCGCAGGAAGAAGACCCACGCCATCATCCGGTAGCCCTGGGTCAGCAGCTCCCGGCTGTGCTGGCGGTGCCCCAACCCCACCAGCTGCTCGGCGAACTCAAAGGCCTGGGAGAACTCCGCGCGCGCGCTGTAGTAGGCAAAAGGCCCCCAGTACGGCAGGTCCAGCTGCGGAAGCGCCTCGCCCACCTCCTGGAACAGCTCTCGTGCTCGCGCGTACGTCCGCTCCACCTCGGGCGAGTGATAGCCCTGCACCTGCACCAGGGGGATGCCCAGGGTGATCAGCAGCTGCAGCTCCTCGCCATTGTGCCTGCCCGCGTCCGGCAGGCCGCGCAGCAGCCGCAGCGCCTGCGTCAGGTGGCTGATGGCCTCCAGGTTGGCCGAGCGCAGGCTGGCGTGAACTCCCGCGCGTGCCAGCTGGGGAATGGCCAGCGCGTGCTCTCCGGCCTCCATGTAGTGGTGCGCCAGCATCTCCGGCCTCGTCTCCACCACCGTGGGGAACTTCTCCCGCAGCGCCTGGGCGATGCGCCGGTGGTGCTGACGCCTCGTGCTGCGCAGCATGGACTGATAGGCCGCGTCCTGGATGAGCGCGTGCCGGAACTGGTAACCCGGCTCCGAGTTCTCCTCCTGCCGTTGCAGCAGCCCCACCGCCACCAGCTCTTCCAGATCTCGCCTGCGTGCGGCCTCGCTGTGCTGCGTGAGCGCCGCCAGCAGCGCATGCGTGAAGCTGCGCCCCACGACCGAGCACAGCTGGGCCAGCGCCTTCTGCTTCGAGGGCAGCATGTCCAGCCGCGCCAGCAACAGCTCGTGCAGGCTCGACGGGATGGAGGCGGACAGCTCGCCCGTGGCGGGCGCTCGCTCCAGCACCATGCGCGTCATCTCCTCCACGAAGAGCGGGACGCCATCCGTCTTCGCCACCAGCTGCCGCACCGTCTCCTCCGGCAGCGGCCGGGCCGAGGCCTCGTTGACCAGGGCCGTGGTGCACTCCGCCGACAGCCGGTCCAGCGTGAGCTGGTGGCCCCACGGGTGATGCGGCCACGACGGCCGGAACTCGGGACGGGCGCTGAGCAGCAACAGGATCCGGGCCCCCTCGATGCGCTCCATCACGTAGCCGAGCAGCTCCAACGTGGACGGGTCCGCCCAGTGCAGATCCTCCACCACACCGAGCACCGGGCGCTCCTTCGCCAGCCGCAGCAGCAGGTCCGCCAGCGCCTCGAAGAGCAGGGCCTTCTGCCGCTCCGGCGCGACCTGGTGAATGGGCAGGTTCTCTGGCACCGGCAGCGACAGGAGCGAGGCAATCATCTGCCCGTGCTCCGCTGACAGGCCGAAGGTGCCCAGCCGCTTCTCCAGGGCGCACAGGCGCCCCTGCGGGCTGGCCGTCTCCAGCAGCTCCTCGTGGAAGAGGTGTTGCAGCAGCTCGATGATGGGTTGGAACGCGCTGGCGCTGGAATGGGGCCAGCACTGGCACCGCAGGCGCAGGCTCGGCTCCAGGCCCACCCGCTGGCGCAGCTCCTGGATGAGCCGGGACTTGCCAATACCGGCCTCACCGGCGAGCAACAGAAAGCCGCCCTGCTCATGCCGCGCCCGCTCCCAGAGCGCGAAGAGCTGCTGCTGCTCACGCTCTCTTCCCACCAGCCGCGAGAGGCTGTGCACAGCGAGCGACCGGTCGAACCGTAACGCGGTCTTCTTCTCCCGGAGCAGATGATGCACGTCCACGCTCGAGGCTCCCGCGGGCCCTTCGAGGGCGTGCGGACCCAGGGCCTCGGTCTCGAAGGCACCGCGGACGAGCGCCCAGGTCGTCCCGCTCAGGACGACCGCACCGGGCTCGGCCCGCCGGGCGAGCACGGCGGCAATCTTCGGAGCCATTCCCTGAATGACGAGCTCGCTGCCCTGTAGCGCCAACGCCCGAGCGTCCAGGGCCACCATGTCCGTATGGACGCCTACCTTCACGGCCAGCCTGGCGTGGGACAGGTTCGGCAAGCCCTGCTGAATGAGCTCCGGAAAGGCCTTGGCCAGCTGAAGCCCCGCGCGTCCTGCATGCTCCGAGTCATCCTCCCGGGCCACGGGGTAGCCAAAGCAGGCGAGCACCTCGTCGCCCAGCGCCAGGGTGATGGAGCCTCCATACTGGAGGATGACTTCCGAGCAGATCCGGTGGAAGGCGGCCTCCAGCTCGCTGTAGTCCTCGGCATCGAGCCCCGGCGCCAGGCTCTCCAGCCCCACCAGCTTGCACGACACCAACGTCACGTGGCGGCGCTGGGGCTCGGCGGCCTGGGGCACCTGGCGCCGGAAGCCGAGGCGCGCCTGGAGCTCGCGCAGCTCCTCCCAGAATTCAGAGGCGGAGGTGAAGCGCCGGGCCGGGTTCTTGGCCAGCGCCGAGCTCACGAGCCGGTCCACCTCCGTGGGCAGCTCCGGGCGGAGTTGGCGCACGGAGGGCACAGGCTCGTCGGAGATCACCCGCGCTCTGAGCTCCTCCAACGAGGTGCTCAGGTAGGGCAGCTCCCCCGTCAGCAGCTCGTACAGCATCACCCCCACCGCCCAGATGTCCGTCCGCTCATCCTGCCCCTCGCCCCGCCACTGCTCCGGCGCCATGTACGGCGGGGTCCCCTCCGTGGGCAGCTTGAGCACTGCCGGCGGGCTGGAGGCCATGAGGTGCGCCAGGCCGAAGTCCAGCAGCTTCACCGTCCCTTCATGGGTGATGAAGACGTTGCTCGGTTTGAGATCCCGGTGGATGACCCGGTGCTGGTGTGCGTGGGCCAGCCCTGAAACCACACCCTCGATGAGCTCCACCGCACGCCGCAGCTCCGGCCTGCCCCGTTGCAACAGCGCCGCCAGCGACTCACCCTCCAGGCACTCCATCACCAGGAAGGGCATCAGCGGCTGCCAGGGGTCCCCGCTCCATTCCGACACGTCGAAGATCTGGACGATGTTCTTGTGGTTCAGTTGAGCGACCGCCCTGGCCTCCTGACTGAGCTGGGCGATCTTCTCCTCACCCGCCAGCCCCTTGCTTGGCAGCAGGAACTTGAGCGCCACCACGCGCTGCAGCCCCTCATCCCGCGCGCGGTACACGACTCCCATGGCCCCCCGGCCCAACGCCTGCAGCACCTCGAACCGGCGGCCGTCCCTGCCCCCCAGCCGCTCTCCGGCGGCCGGGCTGCGCAGCGGCGGCAAGCTCTGCGCCACCTGCTCGAGCAGGGAGTCCCCGAAGTCCATGTCCTCCTGGGCAGGCCCTGTTGCGGAGCGCGGCTCCTGCCCACCCGGTTGATCAGCCTTCGCGTGCATAGCTCACCCATCTTTTGGACCCAAACGTGATGGAGAGGGGGGCAGGGCTTTGTGACTGGACGCGAGCGCGTCACATCTGACGGGTCCGCACTCTTTCAAGTGTCATGATGAAGCAACCACTGAAATTGCAGGACTTCACCGCGAACGAGCGAGTGCTCGGCAAGGTGAGAGAGCTGAAGGCCACGAAGAGGGTGGTCTCCGACGTGGTCGACGCCGAGGGGAATCAATACGTCGACCTGGTGATGGAGGGAGGAGGCACGCTCGGCATTGCGCTGCTGGGTTACGTCTATGGGCTGGAGCAGGCGGGCATCCGGTTCCTGGATATCGGCGGCACCTCGGCCGGCGCCATCACCGCGATGTTGCTGGCGGCGGTGGACACCAAGGACAAACCCAAGAGCGAGCGGTTGCTGGAGTTGCTTGCGACCCAGAACCTCGGCGAGTTCGTGGACGGCAGGCGCGGAGTGCGGCGCTTCATCAACGGCTGGCTGGCCAAACGCCCCAAGCTCCTGCTGCTGTTCCATGGCTGGGCGGTGCTGCGCGCCATACTGGACCGGCTGGGCTTGAACCCAGGCCTGGTGTTCCAGGACTGGATGAAACGCAGCCTCGCGGCGAGCGGGATTCATACCGTGCGGGACTTGAACGAGCGGATGGCGTGGGTGCCCCCGGAGCTTCACCATCGCGCTGGCCAGGCGCTCTCGAAGGATGACCTCGACTGCCACCTGGCGCTGATCGCGGCCGAGGTGACCACCGAGTCAAAGATCGAGTTCCCGCGCATGGCGGCGTTCTTCTGGAAGGACTGGGAGCAGCAGAGCCCCGCGCTCTTCGTCCGTGCCTCCATGTCCGTGCCCTTCTTCTTCGAACCGATGTCCGTGCGGCTGCCGCACCTGGCCGAGGGGGAGCTGGAGAAGAAGTGGGAGGACATTGGTGTCCCTGGCGTGAAAGCGGGGGAGGAGTGCCTGCTCATCGACGGAGGCATCATGTCGAACTTCCCCATCAACCTCTTCCATGTGGACGGAGCCGTCCCGAGCGCGCCCACCTTCGGTGTGAGCCTCGGCAAGCGGACGAGGCACACCATCAGCAAGCCGGGCGCCCTGGCAAAGGCCATCTTCGAGTCAGCGCGGCATTGCCTCGACTACGACTTCATCCTGCGGCACAGGGACTACAAGCACCTGCTCATGCAGATCGATACAGGCAAGCACGAGTGGCTCGACTTCGAAGTGAGCCGGGAGGCCCAGGTGGACCTCTTCGCCAGCGGCGTGGATGCCGCCGCCGCCTTCCTGTCGAACTTCAAATGGCAGGATTACAAAGAGGAGCGCCTGAAGCTGTTGAGGGCTTAGGGGGCCGGCTGGGTGAGGGTGGCCTGCTGGAGCGCCACCTGCGTCTGGGCCAACGCCCGGCCGTTCATCGTCGCGCCCGTCTGCAGCGTGATGTCCGTCTTGGTCAGGAGGATGCCCTCGAAGTGCGAGGTGGCTCCGAAGCTGGCCTGACCGGCGACCTGCCAGAAGATGTTGCGGGCCTTCGCGCCGCCGCTCAGGGTGACCTTCTTGCCCGCATCCATCGTGAGATCTCCCGTCGTCTGGAAGATCCAGACATCGTTCGGGCCACCCGAGAGGACGACATCCACCGGGATCCTCACCGTGCTCGTCCACTTGTAGAGCCCTGGGACAAGGGTCAGCCCGCCGATGTTTCCGGTGCCGAGCTCCAGGAAATCAGGCGTGGGCCGTCCGGCGGCATCGATGTACGCGCTCTCCATGTCGCTGACGGCGGTGGTGAGGTTGGAGGGAGTGGGCACCGCGGCGTCGGCGGCGTAGGCCTTGCCGACCAGCTGAGACGAGGTGGCGAAGACATTCGTCGCATCGGCGACCAGGGAGAAGCCCGTGATGAAGGTCGCCGCGGCGGGGCTGATTCCAATGTCTCCCGTCACGGAGGAGGCCGGGACGGTGGAGATGGCTGTCTTGGCGAGCACCACATAGTTGCCAGCCAGGCCCAGGCCCACGGCGGCCGGCCCCTTCGAGGCGGTCGTCCCCGTCGTGAAGCTCCAGGAATACGCCCTGGCCAGAGCGTTGCCCGCCATGTCCAACACGCCGGTCGAGAGCTCGGCGGTGAAGACCGTGCTGGCGGCCAGCTGGCTGGTGGGAGTGAAGAGCACCATCGAGCCCGTGGTCCCGTAGGCCACGGTGCCAGGCACTGGCGTGGTGCCCTGCTTCAGCGTGAAGGTGGCCGTCTTGAACGAGAGGGGGTTCATCGCCTTGCTGAACGTCGCGGCGATCTTCGCATTGATGGGCACATCGGTGCCGTTGCTGGAGGGGTGGGTGGCGTTGACGACGGGCGGTGTCGTGTCAGCGATGGCTCCCGTGGTGAAGCGCCAGGTGTGCTCGGACGCCAGGGCCTTGCCTGACGGAGTCATGGCCTTGGCCGTGATCTTCCCCGTGAAGACCGTGTTGCCCGCCAGGTTGTTCGTGGGAGTGAAGATCGCCGTCGTGCCGTCGTCCCCCGCGGACACGGTGCCAGGCACGGACGTGCCCCCCGCGTTCACGACGAAGGTCGCCGGGGTAATCGAGAGCGGATCCATCGGCTCGCTGAAGCTCACGGAGATCCGCGTGTTGAGGGGCACGCCACTGGCGTCATTCGTGGGATTCGAGGAGCGCACCGTGGGCGCGGCGCCGTCGTCCTCCGAACCTCCGCACGCGACCAGGGTGAAGAGTAAAGCCATACGCAAAGCGCTGCTGCGCTGAGTAACCATGAAGGTACTCCGTAAGAACGATTAGGGTTCTGTAAGGGATTGAGTCGAGCAACCGAAGGGCATCCACACCCGGGAATGGGCGATGTGTCTTCGGAGCGTCGCCGCTGACGTTGCAGCTCGTCAGGGGACTACGAGAACTACCATAGGCCTTACTGGGCCAATGTCAAATGGCCCCGGGTGATAAACCTCAGGCGGGGGCCCCCGGAAGCGTGAACGTGAAGGTGCTTCCCACGCCAGGCTGACTCTCGACCCAGATACGCCCCCCGTGAGCTTCCACGAGAGACTTGGAGATGTAGAGACCGAGCCCCATCCCTCTCCGGTCCCCGCTGCGCGATTGCCAGAAGCGGTCGAACACGGCGTTGAGCTGCTCGGCCGGGATTCCCGCGCCGGTGTCCGATACGGAACAGTGAACCTCCTGGCCCACGGACTCCGCCCGGATCAAGAGCCTGCCTCCCGCCGGGGTGAACTTGATGGCATTGCTCAGCAGGTTGGCGAGCACCTGAAGGGCACGCTCATGGTCAAACCTCGCCATCAGGATTTGCTCGGGTATCTCCACGTCGAGCGAGAGGCGGCGCGCCGCGGCCAGAGGACGGAACGTCTCGGCTGACTCCCGCACGAGCGCGCGGACATCCTGCGGCGCGGGGGCGACGAGGATCTTTCCCGCCTCGATGCTGGCCACATCCACCAGGTCTCCAATCAGCCGGTTCATCCGCGCGGTGAATCGCTCGATCTTCTCGAGCCCTTGGACGCTCTTTCTGCCCGCCTCGCCTTCGTCGGCGTTGCGCTTCAGGAGGGCGGCCTGCAAAGCGATTCCCGCCAGGAGCGAGCGCAAGTCGTGGCTGACCATCGCCATGAACTCATCCCGCGTCGCAAGCCCTGCGTCGGAGCGCGCCCGCTCCAACACCAGGCGCGCATCCGTCTCGTCTCGTTCGAGGTGAAGGAGGGCCGCCAGAGCGCGCCTGCCCTCCTCGCGCTCGGCCTGCAGCTCCGCGTCGGAAGCCGAACGCTCTCCCTGCAGGGCGGCGTCCTCTTCTGCCCGCTCGCGGTGGATGCGCGCCAGTGCCTTGGGGGGCACATCACCCTTCGCCAACTTCACATCCAGGGTGTCGCGGGCACCTTGGGCAAGATGATCAGCCCTATCCCGGTCCGTTTGGATGGCGGCGTCTGACTTCTGCTCAATCGCAGTCTGGGTTTTGGCATACTCACCGTCGGCCCTCTCCCGCTCCGCGCGCAGGCTCTCGTCCGTGTGGGAGCGCTCGGAGGGCGGCTCATTTTCGTCAGGCGTCATGCTGTGCCCTTGCGGTTGGCAGAGAACGCGGGCCCCGGCGGCGAGGCCCCACGGCTCACTTGAGGTGGAAGTGCGACGGTAACGAGGGTACCCCTCCCAGGCTCGCTTTCCACGGAGATTGTGCCCCCGAGAAGTACCTGATCCAGGTGACCAACTTCGGCAAACCAATCCCCGCCGGCTCGAAGATCGAGATCGTCGATACATGACCAACAACGCCTCCTGCGCGTTCTGAGTCTCACGCAGGGCAGAGGCTCCTGCTGCCACCGTGCGGCGGCGAGCCTCTGCCTCGTGCGCCGCGCGCGGCAGCCAGGTGTGAAAGCTCCCGGGCGCTTCAGTGGCGCAGGGCTGCTTCCCGGAGGTTGGACTCCAGCTTCCGGGCCTGCGCGACCATGGCGTTGTCCGAGGGCGCCTCGCGCTGAATCTTCTGGGCCAGCGCCAGGGCCTGCTCCCGCTGCCCGAGCTTCGTATGGGCGAGCGCCAGGTTGTAGTGCACCCGCCACTCGCCCCTGGGGGCCAGCGTGAGGGCCTTCTCCAGCAGCGGCACGGCCTCGGCGTTCTTGTCCTTGGCGCTCAGCTGGATGAGCAGCCCCGCCAGGTTGGTGAGGGGCTTCCAGTTGCCTGGGGCCAGCTCCACGGCCTTGCGGTAGGCCTCCTCGGCCTCGCGCTCGAGCGGCACCGCCTCGAAGAGGTTGCCCAGGTGGTACCACGCCTCCCAGCTGCCGGGGTTGCGCCGCAGCAGCTCGCGGGCCGCCTTCTCGCTGCGCTCGAAGTCCCTGGCCAGCAGCGTCAGGTTGGCCAGGTTGAGCCAGCCCTTCTCATGGCCGGGCACCAGCGCCAGCTCGCGCTCCACGTAGCCGATGGCGCCCTGCACGTCATTGAGCATCATCGCCGCCGCCAGCGCCTTCTCCAGCAGCGCGGGGTGATCGCCGCGGGCCACCAGGGCCCGGTCCAGCGTGGCCCGCGTCGCCTGGAAGTCCCCCACCTGGAAGAGCACATCGGCCAGGGTGGCCCAGGTGTCGAGGCTCTTCGGCGCCAGCTCCGTCGCCTTCTCGAAGGCCCGGATCGCGTTGTCGTCCTGCCGCGCCTGCTTGTAGACCATGCCCAGGGTGTAGAAGCCGTTCGCGTTGCCCGGCTCCAGCCGCGTGGCCGCCAGCAGCGGGGCGATCCCCTCGGCGGGGTTGCCCTCCGAGGCCAGCACCCGCCCCAGGTTGAGCAGGCACAGGAACACCGACGGAGACAGCTCCACCCCCCGGCGCAGGTTGCGCAGGGCCGTGTCGAGGTCGCCCTCCGCCTCGTGCACCAGCCCCATCAGCGTCCACGTCAGGCCCACCTCCGGCGCCAGCGTCATGGCCGCCGTCGCGTGGGTGCGTGCCGCGTCGTACCGCCCCGTGCCCAGCGCGATGCGGGTGAGGCCGAAGTACACCTCCGGCAGGGCCGGGTTGCGCTCGAGCAACTGCTCGTACAGCCGGGCCGCCCCGTTCAAGTCCCCCTGGGTGAGGTGCTGCTCGGCCTGACGCAGCAGCGCCGTCGTCTCGGTGGCGGTGCCGGTGCGCTCCTCGTTCTCCCGGAACAGCCGCCTGGCCTCGGCGGCGTTCCCCGCCTTCAGCTGGGCATACGCGCGCCGGAACAGTTCGCTCTGAGCCATGAGTTGCAAGTATCCCTCACTCTCAGAAGCCCAGCCACCCCATGACCTTGTCGGCCGTGTTGTCCACCACGGCCTTCGCGTCGTCCAGGCCCACCTTGCCGTCGTTGTTGGCGTCCGCCACGGAGACGGCCGTGTTCTTGGCCATCTCTCCGATCTGCGCCACGTCCACCTCGACGTTCACGGCGCCGCCGGCCCCGAGGCCGAGCGCGGCGCCCACGCTGCCGCCGAGCTTGAGCTTGCCGTCCTCGTAGCCAATGACGCCGGAGGCCTTGGCCTCGGCGCCCGCGCTCGCGTACGCGCTGGCGTTGACGGAGAAGGGACCCGCGGAGGCCTCCACGTCACCCTCGACCTTGGCGACCGCGGACGCGCCCACGGTGCCCTCGGCAATCGCGGTGGGCGGGTTGCGGGTCACCTGCACGTTACCGGTGGCCTCGGCCTTGGCCTCGGCGGACGCGGTGGCCTTGCCCGTCACGGACGCGTTGACGTCCACGCCCGCGACCTTGACGCTCTGGGTCTTCGCGGTGCCGGTGACCGAGGCCTCGGCGGACACGCCAGCGCTCATGTTGACGCTCGCGTCCAGGCCGTTGGTGTCCAGCTTGCCCTGGGCGTCAACGCGGGCGGCGTCCTCGGCCTTGGCGTTGGCTTCATAAGAGGCCTCGCCATACCGGCCGCTCGTCGAGCCCTTCGTCTCGGCGTACACGCCCGCCTTGGCCTCGCGGTTGAACTCGGCATTCACGCCGTCAGCGCCCACGGTGACGCTGTGCGAGCCGGAGTAGCCCACGCGCGAGCCCACGAACGAGTTGGGGTCGGTGGACAGGTTGTTCTCCACCATCTTGTCCTTGGGCACCTCGCCGCTGAGCACTTCCTTCCTGGCGCCCGCCTCACCCAGCAGCGTGCCCGCCGACTGCGCCGTGCCCAGCTTGTCCTCCTTGGCCTGGCTGAAGCCGGAGTCCGCGGTGCTCGGCTTCACCTGGATCTCCTTGTCGTAGGAGCGCTGCGTGTTGAAGCGGTCGTTCTTCCAGTCGCCGCTCACGCCGAGGCGGGCCTTGCCTTCCTCCAGCGTCTGCGCGCTGGTGGTCGTCAGCTCCGAGCCGCTGGACTGCTCGGTGGTGCGGGTGACGGTGGTGTTGCCCTGGGTGGTGACGCTGGTGGCCTTCTGGGACTGCGCCCTGTTGCCCAGCGAGTCCGTGGTGGTCGACGCCGTCTGAGTCTGAGTGGTGTCTCCCGAAGTCACCCCCCGGCTCTCGGCCCGGGTGTTCTTCTGGATGCCCAGCACATCGTTCGACTGGGTGGACGTCTTCGTCTGCGTCTGGTTCCCGCGCTGAGAGATCGCCTCGCGCTCATGGGACGACTGCGTGCCCAGCACGCCGCTCCTGGCGGTGTACGTGTTGTTGACCTCGGTGCCCCCGGTCTTCGAGGTGGTGGCGTACTTGAGGTCGGAGCTGCCCAGCGGCCCCTTGTCCGTGGTGAGCTCCTGCGTCCGGGTGGTCTGCCCGCGGGTGCTGCTGCTCGTGCGGGTGACGGAGCCGTCCTTGTTCGCGGACACTTCGCCCTTCGAGGAGTTGGCGAAGTGCTGGATGTCGTTCTGGGCGCCCGAGGAGAAGTTCTTCGTGGAACCGGGCTTCACCTCGTTCTTCGGTGTCTTCGAGGCCTCGAAACTGTCTTTGACCTGCTGCGGCTCGGGCTTGGCCTGCGCCTCCGGGGGCTTGGGCGCTGCTTTTTTAGGCTCCGCCTTGGGCTTCGACTCGGGCTTGTACGTCGACTTAACCGGACTCGAGCTGCCGCTGATCGTGGCCATGCGTTCCCCTTCTCCTCAGTGCATCGGGGGTTATCTCTGGGAGCAGGTAGGAAGTTGCGTTACAAAGTAATTTATTTCCTGACAAGTAAGATTTGGTATTACTGAAAACGCCCGCCGACATGTCGAAGGCGTCGGCCGACATGTCGCGGACCCCGGCGGCCTGTGTCGGACGGGGTGGCTCGACACCGCATGCCCTGGGGTGGCCCCGCGCCGGAGCCGTGGCCTGGTTCCTGCTCTGCCGGAGCGCGGCTCGCCCAGACCGCGAGCCTGGCTGTACCCAGAAGGGGAAACTCATGCGTCGCGAACTCCGTCAGCCGGCCACCTGGGCCGCTGGCTTGCTCATCCTGACTCTCATCAGCGCCTGCGGGGACATGTCGCCCGCCATCACCGAGGCCACCCAGTCGCAGGAGACGATCCGCCCGGGTGAGCGGGTGAGGTTCGACGTCCGCTACTCCGCCGAGGATGCCCTGAGGGTGCGCCTCGTGTGGAAGACCAACTTCGGGCGGGCGGTGGGGGAAGCGGGGTCCACCACCGGCGGCACCGCGGGCTCGGCGTACGTGCACTTCGAAGGGCCAGGCTGCCTCCGGGAGGGCCTCATCCCGACCATCACCGTGACCATGGGGGACTCTTTGGCGCCGGAGGCTACCCACAGCTTCACCTTGACGCCCCTGGAGTTTCCGCCGTGTACCTGGACGAGCGCCGGTTCGGTGGGGAACTTCGGCCTGGGCGGGATGGTCGTCCTGCCGTCTGGCAAGGTGATGATGGCGGGGGGCAGCTCCCCGTTCGTGCAGCTCTATGAGCCGAGCACTCAGCAGTGGACGATCGTGGCCCGCATGCTCCAGCCCCGCCTGGGCCTGGCCCTCGTCGTGTTGCCCTCGGGCAAGGTGCTGGCCGCCGGCGGCTACACTGAGATGGGCACCCCGCTGGCGTCCGCGGAGCTTTATGATCCCGCCAGCGACACATGGACGGCCACGGGCTCCATGACACGCAGCGGCCGCTCGGCCAGCGCGCTCGTGCTGCCCTCGGGCAAGGTGCTGCTGACAAGCAATTTTGGCTCCGAAGTCTACGATCCGGCCACCGGTACCTGGACGGCCACCCGCGGTCAGGGAGGTGGCGAGGGGCCCCTGGTGCAGCTCTCCTCGGGGGCGGTGCTCAAGTTGACGGACGGGCAGGCCTCGGTCCAGCTCTACGCGCCCAACACCGATTCATGGGGCTCGGGGCAGCCCATGAACAAGGTCCGCGGCAGAAGCGCGGTGACGCCGCTGCTCGGGGGCAAGATCCTCGTGGTCGGCGGGGACGCGGAGGGCAGCGCGGAGCTTTATGATCCGGTCACGGGTTGGAGCTCCACCGGCCGGATGATCCAGCCTCGCCATGGACACACGGCCACGCTGTTGGCCTCGGGCAAGGTGCTGGTGACGGGGGGCACCAGCGACCCCGAGAACCGCAAACCGCTCTCCACCTCGGAGCTGTACGATCCGCTCACCGGGACGTGGAGCCCCGCTGGCGCCATGGAGCAGTACCGCGTGGGCCACCACGCGGCGCTCCTGCCCTCCGGCGAGGTGCTGGTGGTGGGCGGTGCGACGGCCGAGCTCTACCGCCCGTAGCCCGTCACCCCCGATTCAGGACGGCGTGCCCGGGCTCTCCACGGTGGGCGCGGGCAGTGCTTCCGGCTCGGGCGAGCCGCCCAGCGCCTTGCGGAAGGCAACCACGCGGCCAATCCACGAGGGGTGAATGGGCGAGTACGGCGATACCAACGAGGGGCGGTGCTGGCCCTGGCGCAGCAGCTCCTCGGTGAGCGAGGGCAGCGCGCGCCAGGGCACCTGGGGCTTGAGGTGGTGGGCCTGGTGCATCCCGGCGTTGAAGAAGTATGTGTTGTAGAAGCGCGAGGTGCTCGTCACCGCCAGCGCCGCGCGGTCCGTGGAGTCCGCGCCCAGGTGCGCCGCCAGGTTGAGGTGGTGGATGCACGCCTGCACCACCAGCAGCGTGGCGAAGTAGCTCACCCCCAGCGACGGCTGCCAGAACAGCAGCGCCAGCAGCGTGCCGTCCACCACCAGGAAGTCCACCGCCAGCTCCAGCTTCTGGCTCCGCGTCTTGCAGCCCTGCCACGCATGGCCCACCGCCTCCCACGGCCAGAACCACGGGGTGAGCGCCCAGCGCACGCAGTACACCAGCGCGCTCTCGGTGGGCCGTGCCCGCTCCCAGTCTCCCGGCCCATCGTTGTACTTGTGGTGGTTGAAGTGGTGCACGTAGTAGCCGCGGTACGCGAAGCCACACGACAGCCCTAAAGTGCGAGACACCAGCCACTTGAGAACAGGCGGCCGGGCCACCGGCACATGCATGTGGTTGTGCAGCACCGCGTAGTTCCAGAACATCACCGCCCAGCCCAACCCCATCGCCGCCGCTCGCCCCGCCCAGGGCCAGGAGCTCCACCCCACCAGCACGGCCGCGAACCACGCGGCCCACAGCAGGTGCACTGCCAGGTTCGGTACATCCAGCCGCGGGGCCGTCGCGTCAGGTGAGGGCATATTTTCGGGAGACTCCTGAAAACCAAGCGTAAGAATGTACTACGGCCTCTCGCCGCGCAGGCGGGCCGAGTGGCGAGCGCTCGCTTTTGATATGACGCACTGGGTCGTGCGTTCCCTGGTGGACGCCCCAGGCGGGCCGGGTGTCTGTCGTTGGAAAGGCTGAAGAGGAGCGCAAGGAGGCCTCTGGTTGGCCGCACGCCGGGGCGTGGACAAGCCCTACCGAGCGCGCGAAACCAAACGGGGAGGGTGCACGGCGCAGTACCTCTGAGGTAGGGTGCGGGCACGCCCATGCCCCGCCGTGTCCCGCCCCCCACGCCCACCCTGCTGCCCCCCGGATATGAAGTGGGGGGCTGGCGGCTGTTGGGCCGCTGTGGCCGGGGCAGCTATGGCACCGTGTACCGCGCGTGCTGGGCCCGGGCGCCGGACACCCGCCACTTCGCGCTGAAGCTGGCCACCTCGCCCAGGGATCCGCGCTTCGAGCGCGAGGTGGAGCTGCTCTCGCGCGTGCGCCACCCGAACGTGCCCCGGCTGCATGACCGGGGGTGGTGGGTGTACCCCAACGGCGTGGCCTACCCCTTTCTCGTGATGGATTGGGTGGAGGGCGTGCCGCTGTACGCCTGGGCCTCCATGCACCCGCTCACCTCGCGCCAGGTGCTGCGGCTGCTGGGGCAGCTGGCCCGGGCGCTGGAGGCCACGCACCAGGCGCGGTGCGTGCACCGGGACGTCAAGGGAGACAACGTGCTGGTGAGCCCCCAGGGCGACGCCTTCCTGGTGGACTTCGGCGCGGGCAGCTTCGAGGGCGCCAACCAGCTCACCACCGAGGTGCTGCCGCCCAGCACCGCGCAGTACCTCAGCCCGCAGGCCCGGCGCTTCCAGCTGGCCTTCCGCCGGCTGTCCTCCGCGCACTACGAGCCCACCCCGGCCGATGACGTGTATGCGCTGGGAGTGCTGGCCTACTACCTGGTGACGGGCACCTATCCGCTGCCCGTGCCAGAGCTGGCGGGCGAGCCGGAGCCGCACCTCTCGCGCCTGCCGCCGCCCAGGCCTCCGGCGGAGCTGGCCACGGTGTGCCCGGCGCTCAACGCGCTCATCCTGCGCATGCTGTGCGAGGAGCCGCGGGCCCGGGGCAGCGCGGGCGAGCTGGGCCTGGCGGCGGAGAAGGCCCTGGCCAGCGTGGGGCCGGAGGCGGAGCGGCCCGTGGCGCTGCGGCCTCCCCGGCCTCGCTCCGCGCGGTACACGGCGCCCCGGCCCCTGGTGAGGCTCGCCGCCGCGGGCCTCGCCGTGGCGCTGGCGCTCGGGGTGATGAGCTTCTCGGCGTGGCTGTCACCGCCGTCCGAGCCGCCCGACTGGAGCGCCCCGGCCGAGAGTGATGTGGGCCTGGGAGAGGGAGACTCCTCGGGCGTGACGGAGAGCGCCATGGAGCGGGCGTGGATGCCCAGCGTGGCGCCTTCCTCCTTCGCGGCGAGCACGGACATCGACGTGCCCACCGAGCCCTTCGCGGATCAGCGCCGGCCTCCCTGCCGGCAGCCCGAGGTGGAGATCCGCGGCGGGTGCTGGCTGAAGCTCGAAGCGGACGAGGGCGAGTGCTACGAGGTGGGCTACTCGTGGCGGTGGGGCTGCTATGTGCCCAGTCCGCTGCGGCCGCGCCCGGCCACCTCGGCGCCTCGGTAACATTCGCGGCGGCGGCGGCACGGGCGGGGTACGGTAGGCGCCGGTGGAGCCTGTCGCCCTCACGCTGGTGCTGCTGTCCGCGTTCTTCCATGCGCTGTGGAACGCGCTGCTCAAGCGCCACGCGGATCCCGAGGCGGGCGTGGTGGGCGTCATCCTCGTGGCCGCGGTGCTCGGCGGCCTGTGGGCGCTGGGGCTCGAGGGGGAGGCCTTCCCCACGCGCGCCGGCTGGGTGTGGTGCCTGGTGGCCGGGGCGTGGGAGGCCATCTACCTGTTCTCTCTGGCACGCTCGCTGCGCCACGCCCCGCTGGGGCTGGCCTACACGGTGGCGCGAGGTGGAGCGCTGTTGCTCGTGTGGCCGCTGTCGGTGCTGTGGCTGGGCGAGGAGCTGACGCCGCTCACGGTGGCGGGCGCGCTGGTGCTGGCGGCGGGGCTGGCGGTGACGGGGCTGGTACAGCCAGGAGGCTCGGCGGGGCGCGGGGTGGCGTGGGCGGCGGTGAGCGCGGTGTGCATCGCCGGCTACCACGTGGCCTACAAGCTGGCGCTGGGCGAGGGCGCGCAGGCTCCGGCGCTCTTCGCCCTGGCGCTCACCGTGGCGCTGCCCATGCTGGTGCTCACCCGCGTCAGAGGCCAGGGCCTGGCGGCGGTGCTGCGGCAGGCCCGGCACCGTCCCTGGCTGATGCTGGCCACGGGCGCCCTGTGCACGCTGTCCTTCGCGCTGATGTTGCTGTCGCTGGCGCGTGTGGGGGCGGGCGCGGTGATCACGCTGCGCAACACGTCCATCGCCTTCGCGCTGGTGCTGGCGATGGCGCAGGGCGAGCGGCCGGGGCGCCGGCAGCTGTCGGGCGCGGCGCTGGTGATAGGAGGCGCGGTGCTGCTGGGGTGGCCCGCCTGAGCGCGGCAGGGCCGCTCTATTGGGCGGGCTGGCCGATGCCCAGGTCCTGGTAGAAGGCCTCGTAGCTCACGGGGCGGCCCAGGAAGTTCTCCAGCAGCTGCTGGGGCTCCAGCACCCCGCTGGGCTCGAGCACCTCGCGCCGGTAGCGCATGCCCACTTCGGCATTGTCGAGCCCACCTCTCTGGAAGGCGGTGAACATGTCCTGCGCGAAGACGCGGGACCAGGCGTAGCCGTAGTAGCTGGCCTCGTAGCCGCCCATGATGGGCAGGAAGCTCGCGTCGGGCCGCGTGCCAGCGGGTGGCGGCGGCAGCGGTGTGAGCTTGGGCATCAGCTCGAACCAGAGCTTCGTCGCATCGACGTTCGGGCCCGAGGTGTGGAGCGTCAAGTCATACACGCCGAGGAACGCCTGGCGGGTCCAGAAGACGCCGGACGCGGCGCTCTTGCGCGCCAGCAGCTTGGCGATCAGCTCATCCGGCAGGGGCTGACCCGTCTCCACGTGGCTGGAGATCTGCTTGAGCACCGGGGGATGCCACATCCAGTTCTCCAGCACCTGCGAAGGCGCCTCGGCGAAGTCCCAGCGCACGTTCATGCCGTGCAGCGAGGCATAGGGCGCCTTGGACAGGGCGACGTGCATCACGTGCCCCACCTCGTGGAACAGCTCCACCACGTCCTGGTGGGTGAAGAGGGTGGGCTTGCCGGGCTCGCTGGTGGGGCCGTTGCCGATGATGGCGGCCAGCGGCTGCTGGTAGCTGCCGTCCGGCAGCGTGCGCCCGTCGCGGAGGGTGAAGCTGGCGGGGCGGGGGAACTTGCCGGGGCCCGGTGAGAGATCCAGGTAGATCTGTCCCACGGGCTTGCCGCTCGCGCTGTCGGTGACGGTGTACTGCAGCACGTCGGGGGCCCAGGCGGTGGCGGGCTCGACCGCGTCGATGCGCACGCCCAGCAGGTGCTGGTAGATGCCGAGCACGGCGGGGATCACCTTGCGCACGGGCAAGTGCCGCCGGACCGCCTCGGAGTCCACCTCGTGGCGCGTGTGCTCCAGCTGCTCCTGGTAGTAGACGTAGTCCCAGGCGGCGAAGGGCGTGTCATCGCCCTGCTCGGCCTTGAGCGCGGCGAGCACGGCGAGCTCCTCGCGCGCCTTGGGCAGCAGCTTGGCGTCGATCTCCTGCAGCAGCTCCAGCGCACGCTCGGGCGTCCTGGCCATCAGCGCGTCGATGCGATAGGCGGCGAAGCTCTCGAAGCCCAGCAGGCGCGCGATGCGGTGACGCAGCGCCAGGGCCTCTTGAACGCGGCGCGAGTTGGCCTTTCCGCCATGCTGGAACAGGACGGTGAGGTAGCGCTTGCGCAGCTCGCCCGAGGCCGTGCTCTTCATGAAGCGCTCGTGGGTGCCCAGGTTGACCGGGACGAGGTAGCCCTTCTTCGTGGCCTCGAGCGTGGCGAGGAAGGCGGGGGAGACCCAGGTGGCCTCGGCCTTCGAGAGCTCCAGGGTCAACCGCTCTTCGCCAAGCGTCTGGATGAAGGCGGACTTCAACCGGGCCAGCTGTTGGAGCAGCCGGGTCAGCTCGGCGCTGGCCGCCGGGCTCAGGTGCGCGCCGGAGCGCCGGCCCTTCTCGGCGTAGTGCCGGGCCAGCTGCTGGTCCGCCTGGGTGGCCGCATGCGCCTGGGCCCCCAGCGCTCGCGCGTAGACCACGGGATTGCCCGACAGGCCGATGATGAAGCCGGAGATGTCGTCGTTGCACTTCGCCGAAGCGGCCCGGACGGCCTTGTCCAGGGAGACGATGGCCAGCAGCCGCTGCGCCACGAGCGCGTCCTTCAGCTCGGCGATGGCCGTCTCGATCGAGATGAGGCTGCTCAGGGCCTGGGCCCCTTCGGCGGGCCGGGCGGTGGCCGCTTTGACACGGGCCCGCGCGCGCTTGAGCGCCACCTTGCAGCTCGAGGTGATGCTCGCCTGGGAGAGCTTCCAGTCGATGGCCGCCGGGGCCGGGGGCGCGGCCAGCAGCGTGGGCCCCAGCAGCAGGCCCGCGGCGACGACCCACGGATGAAGGTTCGAGAAGAGGGTGCGGCTCAAGGTGCCTTCGTCGAGGCGACGCCGCCCAGCCGGGCCGGGAAGGAGGCGGCGCATCGAAGTTCCAGGGTAGTCGAAGTTTGTACCGCTCTGTCAACGCGGCGGCTCAAGGGTTCCTGTGACGGATGGTGCCAGTTCCGTGACTTGACGTATCAGTCCAAAATCGGCACTTCTCGTCGCATGAGAAACGGCTTTTGCAGGGAAATTGGGGTTGCTGGCGCTCTGCTTCTCCTCGCGGCGGCATGCGGTGGGGACTCGGACACGAAGGGAGATCCGCCTGCCGCGCCCGTGGATGAGCTCCAGGTGGACAAGGTCGTCGTAGGCAAGTTGCTCTTCTTCGATACCAACCTGTCGAAGCCCGCGGGCCAGTCCTGCGCGAGCTGCCATGATCCGGAGACGGGCTTCGCCGATCCCCAGGACGACCTGCCAGTCTCCCGAGGGGCGATTCCCTCGCGCGTGGGCAGCCGCAATACGCCGACCCTGGCTTACTCGGCGTTCAGCCCCGCCATGTACTTCAACGACAAGATAGGCATCTGGTTCGGCGGTCTGTTCCTGGATGGGCGCGCGGCCACGCTCGCGGCGCAGGCCGGACAGCCGCTGCTCAATCGCCTCGAGATGAACAACCCCGACAAGCAGTCGGTGGTCGCCACGGTGAAGGCCTCGGCGTACGCCAACCTGTTCGAGCGCGCCTTCGGCAAGGGCATCTTCGATGACTCCGAGGCGGCCTTCGACAAGATGACCGAGGCGCTCGCCGCGTATCAGACTTCGCCGGAGGTGCTGCGCTTCTCCTCGAAGTACGACTTCGTGCTGAAGGGCCAGGACCAGTTCACCCCCGCCGAGGCGCGCGGCCTGGAGCTCTTCAAGGACAAGGACAAGAGCAAGTGCACCATCTGCCACGACATCAAGCCTCTGGCCGACGGCACGCCCGCGCTGTTCACCGACTTTGGTTATGACAGCGTCGGCGCCCCGCGCAACCCCGAGAACCCCTTCTACCAGCTGCCGCCGGAGTTCAATCCCAGCGGGGCGGACTGGGCGGATCTCGGGCTGGGGCGCACGCTGCAGGACCCGAAGCAGAACGGCAAGTTCAAGACGCCGACGCTGCGCAACATCGCCAGGACAGCGCCGTACATGCACAACGGTGTCTTCAAGACGCTGCGCGAAGTGGTCGACTTCTACAACACGCGCGACGTGAAGCCGACGTGGGCCCCGGCCGAGGTTCCCGAGACCGTCAACAAGCTGGAGATGGGGGACCTGAAGCTCACCGAGGCCGAGGTGGATGACCTGGTCGCGTTCCTGTTGACGCTCACCGACGGGCACGTGCCGCCCGGGCAGCAGTGAGCCGCGGGCGTTGGGCTGGGCCCTTTTCGTCTATGGTTACCGGCATGAACCCTCTGATTGCCATGCGTGCCCCGATGTGGAGTCCCTCTCGCTCTGGTGCCACCGCGCTGCTTGGCGCGTGCCTGCTCTTGCTCGTCGCGGGCTGTGGCGATGATGCGCCGCCCTCGTCCCAGGAGCGGGGCGTGCTGCTGGTGGGCAACACGCGCGCCAACAATGTCGTCACCTACGATGAGCAGACGGGTGAGTTCCTCGGGGAGTTCGTGCCCCAGGGCAGCGGAGGCCTGGTGGCGCCGGATGCGCTCGTCCTCGGCCCGGATGGCCACCTGTATGTGACCAGCGGGGATACGGCGCAGAACTCGGCCGTGCTGCGCTACGACGGCAAGACGGGCCGGTTCATCGACAAGTTCGCCTCGGGCAACGGAATGATCCGCCCCTACGGCGCGGCGTTCGGCCCGGACAACCTGCTGTACGTGAGCAGCTTCCTGAGCGATCAACTCCTGCGCTTCAACGCCACCACGGGCGCTTTCGTGGACGTGTTCGCCACGGGAGATGGCAAGGCCGGAGGACTCAACGGCCCCAACGCGCTGGTGTTCGGGCCCGATGGCAAGCTGTACGTGAGCACCCAGGGCTCCATCGCCGTCAACGGACAGCCGACCTTCCCGGGCCTGCCCAGCCAGGTGCTGCGCTACGACATCACCACGCGCCAGGGCGAAGTCTTCATCGATCAGCCCGCGCTGTCTCCGGCGGGAGCGGGCTACATCAGCCTGCTCGGCCTGGTGTTCGGGCCGGACTGCGCGACCCAGGGCGGCGCGTGTGACTTGTTCGTCAGCGACTTCGCCAATGACATCCGCCGGTATGACGCGAGCACCCGGGCGCTCGAGGCGACGCTGTCCACCAACTACTCGGGCACGGTGCCCACGAAGAACAACCTGGGGAGCCTGACCTTTGGCTCTGGCTCGAGCCTGTTCACGGTGGGCTTCGACAGCACGGCCGAGGGAAACGCGAAGGGCGCGATTCTGCGCTTCGACAGCCGGACGAATCAGCCGCGGCCGCTGTCCGGCAACTCCGGGGCACTCTTCGTGCCGCCGGATGAGCACATGGTGCGCTCCATTGGCATTCTCTACACCCGGCTGACGAAGTCCTGATTCACGCCGGGTCCGAGGCCTCGATGGTCAGCTCGATGCGGGGCTCGGCCTTGAGCGAGGCGCCGATGAAGCAGCGCCTGGGCACGTCCTGGAAGATGGCGCGTACGGTGGCCTCGTCCGCCGGGTTCTTCAGCCGCACCACGGGGCGGATGATGACCTCGGTGAAGCGGATGAGCCCCTCGGCGTCCGCGGCCAGCGTGCCCACCGCGCTGCTGCGGTAAGCCGAGCACTGCACGCCCTTGCGCTTGGCCAGGGAGAGGAACGTCAGCAGCGTGCAGGACTCGACGGCGCCCAGCAGCAGCGTCTCGGGTCCCCACCGGCCCGGCTTTCCGCCGAACTCGGGGGGACTGCCAAAGGTCAACCCGGGCAGCCCGGCGGAGGCCAGCTCTCCCTCCAGCTCCTGGCTCCAGCTCAGGCTCGTGTCGTAGGTCCAGCTCTTCGTGCGTGTCGGCATGGCGTCCTCCCGGGCGCGGTGCCGTAAGCCTACTCAACCCGGAGGCTCACCGGGGCTCGGCGAGCACGAGCGCGGCGAAGACGAGGCTGTCGATGGACAGCGGCTTGTTGAACATCGTCGCCCCCAGCCGCTCCGCCTCATGGTGCGACTCGGCGTCGCCAAAGGCGGTGATGAGGATGACGGGCGTGGACCAGTCCCGCTGGCGCAGCCAGGACAGCACCTCCAGGCCGGTGGCCCCGGGCATCTTCACGTCCGAGACGATGAGGTCCGGCGGCGGCTCGAAGCCAGGCTCGTTCTGGGAGCGGTGCAGCCAGTCGCGCAGCTCCGGGCCATTGGTCGCCTCGAACACGTGGTAGCCCTTGGCGCGCAGCGCCTCGGCGATGAGCTCGCGCATCGCATCGTCATCCTCGGCCAGCAGCACGCGCGTGGGCCCATCGAGCGATGGGTACAGCCGGGCGGCCGGAGGGGGAACGAGGGTGAGCGGGTGCGCGGGGATAAGGCGGTGGACGTTGGCCATCATGGACTACCTCCGAGGAAAGGTGAGGGAGCGAACCGCTCACGGGGTTGAACAGGCGCGGCGGGCACCGGGAGGTACTCGTCCCAGAGCAGGTAGAGGCTGAAGCGGCTTCCCTGGCCCGGAGTGCTCTCCACGTCGATCCACCCGCCATGCTCCTGCGCCAGGCCATACGCCACGGACAGCCCCAGCCCCGTGCCCTCGCCAATGTCCTTGGTGGTGAAGAAGGGCTCGAACAGCCGCGCCCGCACCTCGGGCGAGATGCCCGCTCCCCGGTCCTCGACGCTGATGCAGGCGTACGGGCCGGGCGCCACTCCCGGCGCCTGGGGCCGGCTCACCTGCTCGCGCCTCACGGTGAGGGTGACGCGCTGGCCCGGGGGCGAGGCCTGGAGCGCGTTCACCACCAGGTTCATCAGCACCTGGCGGATCTGATGTTGATCCACGTTACAGCTCAGCGGCTCGGGCACCACCAGCTCCAGCGCCACCTGCCGCTGAGCGGCCAGCGGCGTGAGCGCCTCCACCGTCTCACGGGCCAGGTAACCCAGCTCCCGCGGAGCGCGCCGAGGGGGCTGAGGCCGGGCGAAGTCGAGCACCTGCCGGATGATTCGCGTCATATGTTGGCACTGCCCCTCGATGATGTTGGCGGCACGGGTGAGCTTGTCTCCCACGGCCGTGCCATCGGCGATCTGCCGGGCGCGTGCGGAGATGACGTTGAGCGGAGTGCCCAGCTCATGAGCGATGCCCGAGGCGAGCCGGCCCACGGTGCTCAGCCGGTCCGCGTGGCGCACCTGCTCCAGGGCGGCCAGCCGGGCGCGAGTCTCCTCGGCCAGCCGCGCGCGGGCCTGCTCGAGCTGCTCGGCCATGCGGTTCATCTCCCGGCCCAGCGCGGAGATCTCGTCCTTGCCTCCCTCGGGCAGGCGCATGGACAGCTCGCCGGCGCCAATGCGCCGCGCATGCTCGGCGAGCCGCCGCAGCGGCCGGCCGACGATGAAGAGGCCCAGCAGCATGGCCAGCAGCCCGCCCCCCAGCGCGATGGCGCCGCTGGCGAGCACCGTGCTCACCAGCGTCTGCTGCACATAGGCGTGCTCGGCCTGCAGCCCCTCGTCCAGCTCGAGCGCCGCGGGGCGGGAGCCGGACAGGGGCACATAGGTACGCAGGGCGCCCTCGCCGCTCGTGTCCATCCACGTCACCTCGCGCCCCTGGGACAGCTGCGCGCGCTGCGCGGGCGGCAGCCGGGGGGCCTCGGGGTGCTCCGGGGGCACGTCCAGCCACACCCAGCGCAGCTTGACGGCGCCGCCCTCGGTGTTGGCGGCCTGCACCAGCGCCTGAGCCTTCTCGGGGCCCGAGCGCGCCAGGGCCTCGGCCAGCGCCGCGGCCAGCGCCCGCCCCAGCAGGTGATGGTCCTGCGCCATCTCCGACTCGAAGAGGCGCATCTCGCGCTGCACGCGCTGGAAGGTGTCCGCGCCGAGCACGGCGAAGACGCAGAGCACCAGGGGCAGAATGAGCTTGCGGGCCAGCGTCATGTCAGTCCTCCATCCCCGCCGCCCGCTTCACTCCGCCCTGCGAAGCGGCAGGGCGGGCCATGACGGAGGCGACCATGAGCGCCTCGGAGATGCTGGCCACGCCCAGCAGCCCCAGGAACTGCCCCTCGCGGTACACGGCGGCCACGGGGGCGCGCAGCTGGCTCAGCAGCCGGTGTGCCTCCTCGAGCGAGGTGGACTCCGAGAGCCGGGGCACGTTGCGCTCCATCAGCCCCGCCACGTAGCCACGGTCCTGCTCCAGCTGCAGCGCCTCCAGGGCGCGCCCGCGCGTCACCACGCCCAGCAGCTGGTCGCCCAGCAGCACGGCGTACTCTTGCTGCTGGGTGTTGAGCAGCAGCTCCACCAGGCGTGTCACCCGGTCCCCCGGAGCCAGGGTGACGGCGTGGCGGTTGTAGACTTCACCCACACTCAGGTGGGACAGCTGCTGCTGGGCGTGGGCGGCGAAGCGCTCCTGGCCGGCGCCCAGGAACACGAAGCCGGCGATGAGGGCGAGCATGAAGTTGCCGCTCACCAGCCCCATCACCCCCATGCCCATGGCGAGCACCTGGGCCACGGTGGCGGCCACGGGCGTGGCGCGCTCGTTGCCCAGGCGCATGGCCAGCGCGGCGCGCAGCATGCGGCCTCCGTCCATGGGCAGGGCGGGCAGCAGGTTGAAGAGCGCCATCGTCACATTGGCGCCCAGCAGCCACAGCAGCAGCGCGGCGGGCGTGGGCTGGGACAGCAGCGTCCGCAGGGACTCCTCGGGCAGCCCCGCCAGGCCCGCGGGGTAGGAGATGAGCAGCAGCACCGCGGCGATGAGCAGGTTCACCGCGGGGCCCGCCACGGCGATCCACAGCTCATGCCGGGGGTCCCGAGGCGAGCTGGCCAGCTGCGCCACGCCGCCAATGGGCAGCAGGACGATGGCGTGGGTGGCGATGCCGAAGCGGCGGGCCATCAGCGCATGGCCCAGCTCGTGAAGCACCACGCAGACGAACAGCAGCGCCACCAGCAGCGCGCCAAAGGCGGCGCCGCGCGCACCGTGCGGGTCCGCCCACTGCGCGGCCCCCACCGCGAGAATGAACGCGAAGGTGACGTGGAGCTTGAGATCGATTCCGGCGATGCGGCCGATGCGAAAGGACCAGGCCATGGGCGCTCCCTCGAGAAGGCGTGCAGAGAGAGATAGGGCCCGGCTGATTATTAGGAAATTAGATAATCAGTCAGAGAAGCTTAGGATTTGCCGATGTAGTCTCGGCGGAACGGCGGTGCCCGAGAGGCCACCTGGGAGGTAGGCTGCCGGCTGGAGCCGGGTGCGGCTTTGCCGGGGAGAGAACATGGTAACGCCAGCGCCGGAGCCGGGCTCAACCGTCTTGCCGTTCGAACTGAAGGTAGGCGCCTGGCGCGCACAGAGCCTTCGAGGCCAGGGCACCTACGGCTTCGTGTACCGTGCGGTGAGCGAGGCTCACCCGGGGCCTGTGGCCCTCAAGCTGTCCGTCTACCCGGCGGACGAGCGCTTCGTGCATGAGGTGGAGCTGCTCTCGCGCATCCGCCATCCGAGTGTGCCCAGGCTGCTCGACGCCGGGGTGTGGCAGTCGCCCCTGGGCGGCGCGCACCCCTTCATCGTCATGGAGTGGGTGGAAGGTGAGCCGCTGTACACGTGGGCTGCCCGGCGCAACCCGTCCTCCCGCCAGGTGCTGGCCCTGCTGGCTCAGGCGGCCGGAGCGCTGCAAGCCATCCACGAGGTGAGGGCCGTGCACCGGGACGTGAAGGGGGACAACATGCTGGTGCGGCCTTCGGATGGCCGGCTGTTCCTCACGGACTTGGGAGCGGGGTACTTCGCGGGAGCCGCCCGGCGCACGCCGCCGCACATGTTGCTCGGCACGCCGGAGTACCACAGCCCCGAGCTGTGGGAGTCTACCCGGCGCGTGGGCCCGGGCGCCGCACACGTCATGCTGGCGCGGCCCTGGGATGATGTCTTCGCCCTGGGGGTGACGGCCTACCGGCTCGTCACGGACACCTACCCGCCGCCGCCCCTTCCAGACATGAAGGCGGGGCAGTGCTGGCGGCCGGGCGGCCCGGGTGCACCGCCTCCGAGGCAGCTCAACCCGCGGGTGGACGCGCAGCTCGACGCGCTCATCCTGCGCATGCTGTCAATGAAGCCCGAGGAGCGGGGCTCCGGGCTCGAGTTGAAAGAGGCGATGGAGCGGGGTGTGACGCAGGCTCCGCTGTCGGCGGAGGGGGCCCTGTTCGAGTGGGAGACCTTGAAGTCCTCTCAGTGGACGGAGCAGGAGGTGGCCGAGGCCCGGTTCCTGGGAGGAAACCGGCCGCGTCTCAGGAACCAGAAGCGGGCGCTCGAGGCCGGACAGCAGGACGCTGCCCAGCGAGCAGAGGTGTCGCGGCAGCAGGTACAAGCGCGTACTGAGGCTCCCGCGCCCGCCAGCAGGATGCGCTCCCGGCGGTGGTTGCCATGGCTCGCGGCGGCGATGGCGTTGGGGCTCTGGCCCGAGCAGACCGGCTCCATGCGCACCGGGGATCAGCTCACGGCGGAGGTGCTCGAAGCGCAGCGTCGTGCTGTCTCCGTCGGAGACACCGCACAGAAGGAGGCCGGAGCGCAGGCAAAGCCCCCCGCCAAGAAGCCCGTCGCTCAGCCACTTCCCAAGGAGCCGCGGCCTGGGCAGCTCCGGCCGAACGCGAAGGGCCGCTGCCCGGGAAAGATGCTGGCGATCAACGGGGGTTGTTGGACGAAGCTGGACGTCACGCCCGAGTACTGCCCTGAGTACGCCTTTCTGCATCAGGGTGGCTGTTACGTTGCCATCCCCGACCCCGACTCCGACTCCGACTCCGAGCGCGTGCCAACGTCGGCTCCCGGGGGGCAATGAACGACGCAGGAGCCTTGGCTACGATTCGCTGGTCTCTTCCTGTGCCGCCTGATGTTCGGCGGCTTTATGCTCTTCCCACTGCTTCAGGCTGAGTGCCACCGGGTGAAGCGTGTGCCGCTTCAACCGCTTATGGTGCGCAGCGAAGTAGCGCTCCCCCGCAATGGAAAGAAAAGCAAATGGAGAGGCAGGGTGGCCCGCTAGCCAGTTCTCGGCTTCCGCGTGGGTCTGGAACGAAGGTGCGTCAGGCGGAAGTCCTCTCGCCGTGAGCTCTTCGATGTATGGCTCTATCACAAAGTCACGGGTGATATTCCTGGAGCCGTCCTCGCGGGAATACCAGGCCAGGAAATACTCGTCACCAATGATGACGTGGACCGGACTGGGTGGATTCTCCAACTCCCTCAGCCAGGTCTCCGCCTCCTCGCGTGTCGCGAAGCAGGCCATGGCGAGCGGGGCATAGTCGAGCCGGTGGGTGAAGAAGTCCTCGAAGTCAGCGGCCTGCCCGGTGTCGGCGACGAAATTCAGGAGGTTGATGAGCACGAGCGCCTGTCGTGCCTGGTCCGTGTCGGAGCTTTGCTCCAGGTGTCTTAGAGCCAGAGTCAAGGCTTGCCGTGCGGTTGCATCCTCACGCATCTCGAGAGCAGCGCTGACATGGGGAGGAACCGCCGAGGGAAGTTGCTGAACATAATCCTCGAACCGGTAGGCCTGGCCCAGTTGATGGACGAAGGTGAAGTGCTCCCGCAGGTAGCGCCAGAGTTCGCTCTCGTCCACGAGGCCACTGGCCCTGGCAGCCCGCCATTGCGCCCCGGCCAGCAGAGATGCGCTCGAAAGTAAGTCGAAGATCTTCACGGAGCGTTTTTCGCAAGCCCGATGATCGAAGCAGGCGCAGAGGCGTCTTCCGCCAGCAGAACCAGTGGCACGAGGATGAGAGCACCTCCAGCGGAGGCGGCGACCGCCACGGCGAAGGCGACCCCAACGATGACGATGACAGTACCAACGAGGAGTTCCTCGCGGTGATTCTTTACCCAGTCAACGGCGGGTTCGATTGCGTCGAACTCCGCGGCGGACTCCTCTGCCCATTCCCCCATCCCCCGAATGCACATCTCCGCCAGCTTGATGCAAGCCTGCTCACACCACCATCCTTTGTTGGCGCGCCAGGGGCCACGGTATGCGGGGTAGCGTAGATGGCCCACCGGAATCGGCTTGCTGCTTGCCAGGCAGTCGGATTCGCACTGTTGGCGCCTCGCTTCACAATAGGCTTGCCGATCCGCTGAGACGCGCACGATACCCTTGAGAGGAATGGTCGCGTTCCGGCTGAATTGGAAGTTCGTTCTGTCGAGCGCTTCGATGGGCCTCCATGTGTGTGCCACACGCCCGTCGGCCGTCTGTTCCACTACGAGAGCGTATCTGGGCAGATCCCGGGCGCTTGCAGGTCCAGCGGTTGCGTGGCGCGTCGTACCGCAAGATCCGAGAAGGATGGCCAGGGCGGTGGCCAGCACTTTCTCGGCGGCAGAGGCGGTTTTCATATTCGTGCGTCATACCACGGCCCTTCACTGACACCGTGACCGCGCCGGAGCACTGATCCGGCGCCGTAGCCCCCGCTGCTGCTTCGTCTGCTGGCGCCGCTGCTGCTCCGATGCGGGGCTGTGCGCGCTCGATGGGCGTGGGCCCGGCGGCGCTCGGCCTCTTGCCCGCTGGGCAGACGCCCTTCCATCCCATGGCGATGGCCACAAGCATGTGCACCTTGAGGGGTCGGGAGTCTGAACCGGCCGAAGCCCGGACTCCGCGGGAGGTGCGCGGTGATCCAGTACAGGGGGATGGTGAGCCGCTGGCTGGCAACCCTCGTCTTCGCCGCGCTCTGCCTGGTGATGGTGGGAGCCATGGCCGCGCTCTCCCTGCGGCGGGTGGGGCAGGAACTGGCCATGCTCGTCGCGGACGACGCGAGGGATCTCTACGTCGTCCAGAAGCTGCAGAGCGACAGCGAGCACACGGCTCGCAAGGCCCGTACCTATCTCTTCACGGGTGAGGAGCGCTTCCTGCGTGAGATGGAGGCCTCGCGCACGGCGGTCCAGGAGGATCTACGGCAGGCGCATCAGGTCATCGACTCCCCCCAGGGCACGCAGCTGCTGCGGACCATCGAGCAGCACCAGCACACCGCATGGGTGGAGATGGACCGTGCCATCGAGCAGCGCCGCCTGGGCAACATCGATGAGTCCATCCGGCGGGTGCTTCAGGCGGTGCAGCCCGAGCGCGACGCGCTGGACGCGGCCTTCGCGATGCTCGTGGAGCACAAGCACACGCGGCTCGAGCTCCACCAGGCCGGAGTGGTGCGGGGCGCGCACCGGAGCTTCCTGCTGGTGCTGGGCTCGCTGGTGCTGGTGCTGCTGCTCACGGGCGCGCTGATGCTCTACAGGCGGCGGGTGGCACGCCGCGAGGAGCGCGTGGCCAGCGAGCTGCGCGAGAGCCAGGCGAAGCTGCGGACCATGTTCGAGGAGCTGCGGCGGGCGCACGCGCGCATCCTCGACATCCTGGAGGACAGCGGCGTGGCCTTCTACGCCGTGGACAAGCAGTGGCGCATCACCTACGTGAACAAGGCCGCCGAGCCCCTCCTGCGCCAGCAGCGTGAGCGGATGCTTGGCCAGAAGCTGTGGGAGGTGTTCCCCGAGGCCGTAGACACGGTGTACTGGAACCAGTTCCACCGGGCGCTCGAGGAGAACGTGCCCGTGCACTTCGAGGCCTGGTACGAGCCGCTGGAGCTGTGGACGGAGGTGCGGGCTCAGCCCTGCGTGGACGGGCTGTCGGTGTACTTCCTGGACATCACCGCCCGGAAGCAGGCGGAGGAGGAGGCGCGGGAGAACGCGGAGAAGTACCGGGCGCTGGCCAGCGCGAGCTTCGATGGGATCGTCATCCATGACGCGGGCCTGGTGCTGGAGGCCAACGAGTCCCACTCGAGGATGTTCGGCTACACGGCGGAGGAGGTGGTGGGCACGCCCGTCTCCCGCTTCATCGCCCCCGAGGACCGGGAGCGGGTGGAGCGCATCATCCAGACCCGGCAGACGTCGCCATATGAGGTGCAGGGCCTGCGCAAGGACGGCTCACGCTTCCACGTGGAGGTGATTGCCCGGTACCTCGAGTACCACGGCAAGCGGGTGCGCGCGGCGGCCATGCGCGACATCACCGAGCGCAAGTGGATGAGCGACTACGAGCAGAAGCTGCTGGGCATCGTGGGGCACGATCTGCGCAGCCCGCTGTCCGCGGTGCTGGCGAGCGCGGAGCTGCTGCAGCTGCGCGGCGACCTCTCGGCGCCGCAGGAGAAGGCGGTGGCGCGCATCCGCCGCGCGGCGGTCCGGATGCGGGGGCTGATCACCACGATGCTGGACTACACACGGGAGCGCTCCGGCGTCGGCGTGCCCATCGCGCCAGCGCCGGTGTGCTTCCACGAGGTGGGGGCGCGAGTGCTGGAGGAGCTTCGCACCGCGCACGCGGATCACCGCTTCGTGTGTGATGCCGAGGGCGATACCTGTGGCCGGTGGGATCCCGTGCGGCTGGAGCAGGTGGCGATGAACCTGCTGGAGAACGCGGTGAAGTACAGCCCTCCGGGCAGCCTGGTGCGCGCGGTGTACCGGGGTGAGGCGGACCGGGTGGTGTTCTCGGTGCACAACGAGGGCAGGCCCATTCCGCCGGAGCTGCTGGCGCACCTGTTCGAACCCTTCCGGCGCGGAGAGCAGACCGAGCGCACGGTGCGCCAGAGCGCGGGGCTGGGGCTCTTCATCGTGAAGAGCCTGGTGAGCGCGCACGGCGGGGAGGTGGACGTCTGCTCGACGGAGGCGGGCGGCACCACCTTCACCGTGGTGCTGCCAAGGGATCCGCCGGGGCGCGAGCGCGAGGCCCCGGCGGTGCACGGGCCTTGAAGCTCAGGCCTTGAGGTAGCGCTCGAACACGGCGCCGAAGTCCTTCACCCAGTACTTCTGCTGCGCGCCGGCCAGCCAGGAGAAGGCGGCCTGGTTCAGGTCCTTGAAGGCTTCAACGACGGGCTGAGGGCCCGCTCCGCCGCGGCCCAGGGTGGTGGAGGCCAGCTCGGCGCTGGCCTTGGCGTGGCCCAGCGCGAGCTCGTTCTCGTGCATCATCTCCGAGATGCGGAACAGCGCCTTGTAGAGATCCTTCACCTGCTCCAGGTGCTTCTTGTGCACGTCGATGGAGAAGTCCCTGCCGCCCAGGCGGAACTTGACCTCCACGTCCATGTCGATGGTACCGGCGGTCTCCAGCAGCACGTTGGAGACGGGGTGGGTGCTGTAGTTGTAGCGGCGCAGCATGCGCTTCTTGCTGGCGGCGCTGGTGCCGTCCAGGTGGATGAGCGCCCTGTTGGTGAAGCAGTACTCGTCCGACTTGGACTTGATCAGGAAGTAGATCTTCTCCTGATCCTCGTGCATCACATAGTCGTCCGCGTCCACCTTGTCATAGTCAGCGGGGGCGATGACCGAGCCGATGTCACTGAGACCGAGTGCATCCGCGGCGATTTTTCCGAACATGTGTAGGCTCCTGAATGCAGGGGTAGGGCACGTGGCCCGCCCCCAGCATAATCGTGCCGCGGGAGCCTCGCACTGTCAGCTGAGCTGCGCCTTGCGTGGGCCAAGCTGGTAGATGCGGACCTCATTGCCCGAGAGCGCCGTCAGCTGCGCGTTGGCGAACCGGGTTCCGTTGGGCAGGACGCTGTCCTCGATCCAGGCGCCCGAGTCGATGAGGGCGAAGAAGTCGTCCTTGCCCCCGTCGTGCACCGAGATCTTCGCCTGGTGGGTGTGGCCCATCACCGTGAAGCGCAGCTGCTGCCCGTACTCCTTGTTCATGCGGTGGCACGCTTGATGGGCCGGGGCGAGGAACTTGTGGTTCGTGGTGACGTTGAACCGGTCGGGCACCGTGGAGCGGGCAGTCAGCAGGTCTCCGGCGGCCGCATCCCCGGCGATCTGCCGGGAGAAGTCGTGCAGGGCGTTCTCCTTGCGCACCACCTTGCTCAGCTCGGACACCTTGTAGTCGCTGGCCAGCTTGGAGGTGGACAGGAAGTAGACGGCCCACCGGTTGAACTCGTTCGGGAAGCTCTCCACCCAGTCGAACAGGTCTCCGTGCAGCACCACGCCCCGGTGCTGGGACTGGTTGCCCTGCGTGAGGAAGTACCTGCGCGCCCAGGTGCTGTAGTTGGCCCGGCGGTAGAGCTCGAAGTCGTGGTTGCCCAGCAGGAAGCGCGTCTTGAGCTCCTCGGAGCACAGCCTGCGCATCACCTGGTAGTTCGAGTCGGTGATGACGCTGGCCGCATCGAAGCCATCACGCTCCTTGGCATCCTCGCGCCACAGGTCCAGGCAGTCGCCCAGCTGATAGGCGGTGACGGAGTTGCCCCGGGCGTTCTCCGTCGTCCGGTACTGCTGGAGCACGCCGAGCACCTGGGCCAGCAGATCGATCTGGTTCGTCCCGTAGCGGTAGCGCTTCCGTGCCAGGGGGCTGATGAGGTGCAGATCCGGGATGAAGAGGCGCAGGTCATCCTCGCGGCCGAACATCAGCCGCTCGTCGCGCAACGAGGCCATGAGCTGCACGTCAGCGACGGATTCCAATGCCAGCAACAGAGAGTCGTGGAGGCTCATCGGGACATGCCCTCAACTTGATCGGGGTTGTTGAACGCCTGGAAGACGACGAGCCGGCTGAACTTGTCGCTATCCCCACGCGAGAAGACCCACCAGTACTTGCCATCCGTCACGGCGAAGGGGGCATCGGCCACCGGAGGCCTCGCGGCCCGGGCGTCGATGACCTGGCGGACGGGCTCCTTGGGGAACCACTTCCTGAAGGTGGAGCTGTCCAGGTCCTCCGGATCGAGGTTCTCCTCGGAGGACAGCAGGCCCAGCAGCGGCTGGTACCGCCTGGGAACCGCCAGGTCCACGCTGTCACCCGTCTCCAGCAGGTCCCGGTTGCCACCCGCCGCGAGGAACATGATCAGATGCTCCTGATCATCCGTGCTCAGCGGCAGCCGCAGATCATCGCTGCGCACCTGCGCCTCGCGCACGGAGACAGCCGGGGCCATGGCGGTGTGGCCGCACGCCATGATGGACAGGAACAGCGCGCTTAGCGCGAAAGAGCGGAGCGCCGGTGTTGCTCGCATGAAAAATTCCCCCTGAGTGCAACGTGAGCGGTAGCCGCTCACGGGGAGCCATTGAGGCTTCCTTGGTGACGCACTCTGAGGGAGTGGCGGCGGGCGCGCTGTGACGGCGTTCACAGGCGGGCTGTGAAGCCGTTCACACCTGCTCGCCTGCCCGGCTCATGCTCTCCAAAACACAAGGTATTCAGGCACTTAGAAAAACCTGGGAAAAAGATCGGCCCCCGTGTCGATCTTGCGCCCGTTCAGTCGACGCATCCGTAGAGCCGGGGATGAACCCCGATTGAGGAGATACGACGATGAAGTTCATGGTCCTGGTGAAGGCGACGAAGCGGTCCGAGGCGGGCGAGATGCCGGGCGAGGAGCTGCTCACCGCCATGGGCAAGTACAACGAGGAACTGGTGAAGGCCGGGGTGATGCTGGCGGGCGAGGGGCTGCACCCGAGCGCCAAGGGCGCGCGCGTGCGGTTCTCGGGCTCCCAGCGCACCGTCATCGACGGGCCCTTCGCCGAGACGAAGGAGCTGCTGGCCGGGTTCTGGCTGTGGGAGGTGAAGTCGAAGGAAGAGGCCATCGAGTGGCTCAAGCGCTGCCCCAACCCGCACCCCGGCGAGGAGGCCGAGCTCGAGCTGCGCCAGGTGTTCGACGCGGCGGACTTCGCCGAGGCCGATCCCACGGGCGAGCACATGAAGAAGGAGGAGGAGCTGCGCAAGATGGTCGAGTCGCGCCGCGGCTAGCGGTTCGTGCTCTAGTCTCGGCCCGTGACGGCTACCGAGACGAATCGCGCGATCCACGCGGTCTGGAGAATCGAGTCGGCCCGGCTCATCGCGGGCCTTGCGCGGGTCGTCCGCGACGTGGGGCTCGCCGAAGAGCTCGCGCAGGACGCGCTCGTCGCCGCGCTCGAGCAGTGGCCACGCAACGGCGTCCCGGACAACCCGGGCGCCTGGCTCATGGCCACCGCGAAGCACCGTGCGATTGACCAGCTGCGCCGCGGGCAGCGGCTCGAGCGCAAGCACGAGGAGCTCGCTCATGAGCTGGAGGCCCAGCAAGCGCGGGCCGTGCCGGAGCTCGACGCCGCCATCGACGACACGGTGGGCGACGATCTGCTGCGGCTCATGTTCATCTCGTGCCACCCGGTGCTCTCGACCGAGGCCCGCGTGGCGCTCACGCTGCGCCTGTTGGGCGGCTTGACGACCGGCGAGATCGCCCGGGCGTTCCTCGTCCCGGAGCCGACCGTCGCCCAGCGCATCGTCCGCGCCAAGCGGACCCTGTCCGAGGCGCACGTGCCCTTCGAGGTCCCCCGCGGGGAGGCGCTCGCGGAGCGGCTGTCCTCGGTCCTCGAGGTCATCTACCTCGTCTTCAACGAGGGCTACTCGGCCACCGCGGGGGACGACTGGGTGCGGCCCGAGCTCTGTCAGGATGCGCTCCGGCTGGGCCGTATCCTGGCGGGGCTCGCTCCAAAGGAGCCGGAGGTCCATGGCCTCGTCGCGCTCATGGAGATCCAGGCGTCGCGTCTCAGGGCACGCGTGGGCCCCTCGGGAGAGCCCATCCTGCTGCTGGATCAGAACCGCGCGCGCTGGGATCAGCTGCTCATCCGCCGGGGGCTCGCGGCGCTCGAGCAGGCCGAGGCACTGGCGGACACACGGGGGCCGTACACGCTGCAGGCGGCGATCGCGGCCTGCCACGCCCGGGCGCGCACGGCGGAGGAGACGGACTGGGCGCGCATCGCCGCGCTCTACCAGGCGCTTGCCCAGCTCACGCCTTCCCCCGTCATCGAGCTGAATCGCGCCGTCGCGCTCTCGATGGCGTTCGGCCCCGCCGTGGGGCTCGAGCTCGTCGATGCGCTCACCGGGGAGCCCTCGCTGGAGGGCTACCACCTCTTGCCCAGCGTGCGCGGCGATCTGCTGGCCAAGCTCGGCCGCTTCGATGAGGCCCGCGTGGAGTTCGAGCGCGCGGCGTCGCTGACGCACAACACCCGTGAGCGCGGCATGTTGCTGGAGCGCGCCGCGGCATGTGCCCGCGACGCCCAGCAGCAGCCACCCCCGGCTCCTTCAGCTTCGAAGGCCCCCTCGCGCCGCCGGCCTCCCAGGCCCCGGTAGATGAGCGGCCCGAGGCGACGGAGATTCCCGCGCCGGTGACGTGTTCTGCCCCGATCACGGCCGGCCACCGCACAGTCCCCTGTGTGACGCTGCGGCAAAGCAGGCTTGCGGCGAACGATCCGTTGCACTAGCCCTGCTCACCTGAACCTCGAGGAGGAACCCTTGGCCCAGCGGCGTCCCACTCCCCGTGCCTCACCCCGCGGCAAGGTCGCGGCAAAGAAGGCTCCCGCGGCGAAGAAAGCCACTGCCCTTGCGAAGAAGGTGTCTGGGGTCGCCAAGAAGGTGCTGGCGGCGGCGAAGAAGGCTGTCCCCGGCACGAAGCGGGCAGCTACCAAGGCACCAGCCGCGAAGACACCCGCCAAGAAGGCGCCCGCCACGAAGCGGACCGCCAGGGCGGAGCAGGAGGCCCTCGGGCCGAAGTCCGCCTCGCCGCGGGGTGAGAAGCTCGCCCAGGCGGTGAGCGCGGCGGCGGGCACTGCTCCCCGGAAGGGCGCGCGCGGGACGAAGCCGCCCGCCTCGCCTGATACCCAGGAGGCGAAGCCCTCGCCCATGCCACCCGCCGCCCCTCGGGGCGAGAAGCTCGCGGAGGCCGTGCAGGCCGCCGCGTCCCCGGACAGCGAGTCCGCCCCGGCCGAGCCGGCCCGTCCCGCGGGCCCACCGGCCGAAACCCAGTACCTGGTGCTCACGGGCGGCTCGCCCTTCCTGCGCGCCATTGGCTATGTCCAGCGCGCGGGGGGCGAGCCCCTGCCGGACTTCGGCAACCTCACGGTGGCGAAGATGGCCTCGCCTCCGCTGCCCACCGAGCCCGGCACCTACGAGTTCCGCTTCCGCGTCCGCAATGGCACGGGCGACTTCAAGCTCGCGCAGCGCAACGAGAAGGGCGCGACGAAGAACTCGCACTCCTACGAAGTGGACCCCAAGGACGCGCCGCAGACGTGGCGCTTCACCATCCCGTAGCTCTCCGCCGCCTCACTCGCCGCGGCTGGCGTCGCGGATCGGCCGGAACTCGTTGCCCTCTCGCCAGTTGGGCCACTCATGCGAGTCGGCCAGGCGCCGGCCCATTTCGAAGAACAGGCGCACGTCCGCCGCCATGCCCGTCAGGTCCCAGGTGGGGCGGAACTCGTCGGTGACATTGTGGTAGTCGTTCTGGGTGTAGCGCTGGATCGCCGCCTGGCCCGCGCCAATTCCTCCCTGCACCAGGTCCACGCCGCTCTTCGTATAGACGACGGGCACGCCCACCTTGGCGAAGGAGATGTGATCCGAGCGGTAGAAGAAGCCCTGCTCGGGCGCATCCTCCTCGGTCAGGTAGCGCTCCTTGGCCCAGGTGGCATCCTCCAGATAGTCCTCGAGCTCCGAGGCGCCGCGATTGACGACCACCACGTCCCGGGTGGGGCCATTGACGTTCAGGATGTCGAAGTTGATGCCCGCCACCGTCTGGGCCAGCGGGAACACCGGGTGCTCCGTGTAGTAATGCGAGCCCCAGAAGCCACTCTCCTCGGCGGTCAACGCCAGGAACAGGATCGACCGCTTCGGCGCGGGGTTCATCGCGGTGAAGGCCTTGGCCAGCTCGAGCAGGGCCGCGGTCCCGGTGGCGTTGTCCACCGCGCCGTTGAAGATCTTGTCGCCAGGCAGGCTGTCGTTCCTGCCCAGGTGATCCCAGTGCGCCATGTAGATGATGACCTCCTCGGGCCGCTGACGTCCCGGCAGCAGCCCGAGCACGTTGCGCGACTGGCTGGTGGCCAGCGAGTGGTAGATCTGAGTGGTGACCTTCAAGCCGAGCGGCACGGGTTGAAAGGCCCTGCTCCTCGCCTGCTGCTTGAGGGTGGCGAAGTCCTGACCGGCCGCCGTGAACAGGCGCCCCACGGCATCGCGGTGGATCCACCCCTCGAGCGCAAGCCGCTCGGGGCTTCCCGGCGCGGGCGGGACGTCGAAGCGTGGGCGAACGGCCCAGCTGCCGACCACCACGCCCCAGGGGTAACCCGCCGCCGCATCCTCGTGGACGATCAACACCCCGGCGGCCCCGCGCCTCAAGGCCTCCTCGTACTTGTAGCTCCAGCGCCCGTAGTAGGTCATCCGCCGGCCCAGGAAGTCGCCGCTCTCCTGGCCATAGTCCGGATCATTGACCAGCACGACGAGCGTCTTGCCCGTCACGTCCAGGCCCTTGAAGTCGTCCCACCCCAGCTCCGGCGCGCTCACGCCGTAGCCCACGAAGACCAGCTCGCTCTGAGCGAGCGACGTCCACTCGGTAATGCGCCGGTTCCAGACCACGACGTCCTGAATGGAGGCAAGCTCGAACGGCGCCGGGCCTCCGGTGATGTGCAGCCGGGTGGCCGGGTCCGGAGTGAGCTTCACCAGCGGGACGGTCTGGAACCAGTCTCCCTTGTTGCCTGGCTGCAGGCCCAGGCTCTCGAACTGATCTCTCAGGTACGCGACGGTGAGCTCCTCGCCGCGGGTGGCTGGGGCGCGCCCCTCGAACTCGTCGGAGGCCAGCACCTGGATGTGGGCCGCGAGGCCCTCGGCGGTGATGAGCTGCGCGGCCTGGGGCGGTGGTGTGCCGTGCGCGCCTCCGTAGCTCACGAAGACAGCGGTCAATGAAGCGAACAGCAGGCGATCGATGATCATCGGAAATACCTTCCTGCGGAGACTTCGCGGGGCCCACGGGAGTGCGTGGGGGACTTCACGATGAGTATACGCAAGGCCTGTGCCGTAGCGTTGCGAAGGGGAGGGGGACTGCCCAGCGGCTCAAATGAAGCACACGCTGGCCAGTCCCCCGGGGCCGCGCTTCAGACGGCCTCGCGCACGGGCTCGGGCAGCCACTTCATACCGCCCGGCTCCAGCGCGGCGGGCGGCGGCTCGTCTAGAGGCTGCTTCGTCACATCCACGCCGCGCAGCATCTCGAACAGCCGCTGCTCGTTCTTCTCACCCAGGCCGCAGGTGGCGTTCCACTCGCGGGGGTTGCGGAAGGTGCCGAACAGGATGTCCCAGATGGCCAGGTCCGAGTAGTTGTACGCGTGCAGCCCCGCCTCGTGGTGCACCAGGTGCGCCTCGGGCCGCTGGATGATGTAGCCCACCCAGTGCGGCGTCTTCACGTTCCAGTGGAAGAACAGCTCCAGCACCCCCGCCAGCATCAGCGCGATCGAGGCGGCCGCCGGGCTCACCCCCACCACCATGTACAGGACGATCAGGGCGCCCAGGCTGTCCACGAGCGACTCCACCGGGTGCTTGTAGAAGGTGGTGAGCAGCTCGATGCGCTGCGCGCTGTGGTGCAGCTGGTGCAACCACCTCCAGAGGAAGTCATTGCGGTGGCGCGCCCGGTGCCACCAGTAGTTGACGAAGGACATCACTCCGTAGCCCACCACCGCGCCTCCCACGGTGCCCAGCTGCTCTCCATCAAAGAGGCGGTGGGCCCGGAGCCAGTCGCGAAGGCCCTCGCCGAAGAGGAAGATGGAGACAAAGCCCAGGGCGTTGAGCACCAGGGCCCGAGGGATCCACCCGGCCACCTTGGGCCAGCGCTGCGCGACGCTCTTCGACTCGATGGCAAACATGACGACTGCGATAAGAATGGCAATGTCGAGGGGGCTCACTTGCTCCCGTCCTTTCACAAAGGCGCCAGTGAAGAGGGCCGCTCTCAAGCGAAGCCCTCGTGGCGAGTTGTGCAGATGCAGAGGCCCCCGAGGACGGGTGTGACGGGACTGACACAGGTCATTCCGGAGAGCAGCCAGGCGTGCGAGGTGAGTGGTCGAGATAGACTGGGCGGGACATGCTCCCGCTCAGACCCGTTACCGCCGAGCAGCGGGCCGCGGTCCTGGCCGCGATCAACACCTGGGCGCAGGCGGCGAGCTTCTGTTCGGATCTCGTGTTCGAACAGGCCGCGGATGTGCCCAACGCGGCGCCAGTGCCCCAGGACGGTAAAACCCCTGCGGAGAAGGGCCGCGGGCCGCTCCGCGTAGCCAAGCTCCTGCTGGAGCTGGCGCCGGTGCGGAACCCGGCCGGGTAGCCGAGCGTATCTCCCACGGCCAGGCCCAGCAGTGAGCCCTGGATGCGAGACCGCAGGGCGCTCAGGGGGTGCATGGGTTCGTCCACGCGAAGACGGCCCGCTGTAGTAAGTTGGCCCAAATGGTACGCATTTCACCGCTGGTGTTCATCGGGTTCTTCGTTCTCGCCTCCCTCCATGCCTCCGCCGCGCCGCCAGAGGCTGGCGCCGCGAAGTCCGTCGCCGAGGCAACCAAGCGGCTCGAGAGTGCTCGGGCCGCCCTGGCGGCCGCTGTTCAACGCATCGAAAAGGATCCGCCCAGCAACGCGGACCTCGACGCCGCCGTCGCGGCGGTGGAGGCGCTGAAGAACGCGCTCGATGCGGGGGCCAGCTTCGAGACGGCGGATCTCGACTACGCGAAGGCCGTCCTGGCTGCACGCAAGGAGCTGCGGACGCGCCGCGAGTACGTGGACGAGCGCCGAGCCAAGATTCACATCCACGAGTTCCGCCGGCGCATCGACGGCGCGGTGGCGACCCTGAACGAGCGGATGGGGAAGGTCGCGGGGAAGAACCCCGGCCCCAAGGAGATGGACGAGGCCCGGGCCGCGGTGGCGGAGGCCAAGAAGCTGGCCGACGAGAGCCGGCCGCTGACGAAGCAGGATCCGAGCTTCGCCGCGTACCTCACCGGGGTGGACACGACCGTCGCCCGTCACGAGAAGACGATCGACGACCGGTGGCTGGAGCAGTCGGCACAGAAGCAGCGAGGGCTGCTGGACGAGAGCCGCAAGGGCCTGTCCACCGCGCTCGCCGAGCTGGGCAAGGGCTGGTCGGACGAGAAGTTCGGGGCCACCGACAAGGCGGTGGCCGCGGTGCAGAAGCAGCTCGACGAGGGCAAGCCGCTCGAGGCGAAGGACAAGGCGTATCGCGCGGAGGCGGACAAGGCCCGGGCCGAAATCGTACAGGCCAAGCGCCAGATGGAGGAGGCCGTGGCGTCGGCGGGCGTCTCGCGCGTCAAGGAGGAGATGGGGCCTGCCCATGATGAGCTCGTCGCGTCCGCCAAGGCGCTGCGCGCGAGGAAGCCGACGCCCGAGCAGCTCGCCGAGGCCAAGACGGCGGCCTTCGTCGTCCGCAAGCTGGTGGAGAAGTACGAGCCGCAGGCCGCGCGCAGCCCGCCGATCGTCCAGTACCTCGCCGAGGTGAAGAACACGCTCGTCGAGGTGGAAGTCGCCCTCCAGGTGCGCAGCCTCGATGCGGCGCGCGCCGACGTCGTGCAGGCCTTGCGCAATCTCGAGAAGCGGGCTCCGACCGATGAGCAGTTCCAGGAGGCGAACACGGCGATGACCGTGCTGACGAAGACGCTCGAGACGGTTCACGCGAAGAACCCCGCGATCAGCCCCGCCGCCGCCGAGGCGCGTCAGCTGCTCAAGGACGGCCGGGCGGCGATCGAGAAGCGCCGGTACGAGGTGGATCTGCAGCGTCAGCGCGCCAAGGTCGACGAGGCGCGCAAGAACGCCTCGGCCCTGGTCACCCAGATCCAGAAGGAGAAGCCCTCCGAGCAGCAGCTGCAGGAGGCGGACAACGCGGTCAAGCAGATCGGCGTGGTGCTGGACGCTGGCGCCCAGTTCGTCAAGAAGGACCGCGACTACGCGCTCTACGCCAAGGAGTCGAAGGAGCGGATGACGGAGCTGAGCGACCGCATCGCCCGGCGGAGGATCTCGCTGTCCGCGGTGGACGCCCGCGCGCAGCTCACCGAGCGGGTGACCGCGGCGAAGGAGAAGGTCGAGGCGGTAAAGGCCGTCTCATCGACTGACGCCGATATCGAGACCGCCTCGAAGAACGTGGACGCGCTCATGCAAGCGCTCGAGACACGCGCGGAGCTGGAGCAGCAGGACGCAGGCTACGCCTCGTCCGCGGAGCGGGCGCGCAACGAGTTCCTGAGGCTGGTGGAGGCGCTCGAGTTCGCCAAGCAGGAGCGGACGCTGCGCCGCACCACCGGTGAGGCCCTGGCCGCCGCCAACACGGCGTCGGAGGCGGCCGCCGCCTCCTCGGACCTGCGCAAGAGGAAGGAGCTGTACGCCAGCGCGATGAGGAACCTCAAGGCCTGCCAGGACGAGGGCGCCACGATGTTGAAGGGCAACGCCAGGCTCGCCTCGACCGACGTGCTCGTGGGCGGTGTACCGACCAAGCCGAAAGAGGTGATGGCTCAGTGTGCCCAGAAGGCAGAGACGCTGAAGGAGCCACAGAAGCAGGTCGATGTACGGCTGCGGTTCGACGAGGGCCCGAAGCGGTTCTACGAGTCGGCGAAGGCGCTGCTCGCCAAGTCGCGCAAGGACGAGGCGCTCGAGCAGTTCAACGAGTGCATCGTGGCGGGGCGCATCCTGGAGAACCAGTACCCCGACTTCAAGAACACCAAGTTCGACGTTGGCCGCGCCAGCATGAGCGTGGTGGAGCTGGTTCAGGCCTGCGTGACGGAGCGCAAGCCGCTGCAGACGGCCCGGTGAACCTTTGCCGGAACCGCGTCGGCCGACATGTCGGCCGACATGTCGGCCGGTGCGTCGAGGCACCCCCGCGGCACCATTCCGGCCTGCTTTCCCTGGGAGGACGAAGCTGGCCTACCCCTTGCTAATGCCAAGAGTGCGGCGCTGAACAATCGAGAAGTCCCGGCGCCGCGTTCACAAGGGGGATGAAACCATGTTGAGTCGTTTCGAATGGCTGTTCGCGCGCCTGGTCCTGGCCGCGCTTGTCGCAACCACCGGCTGTGGCGACAGCGGAGGAGGAGGTCCCGTCGAGCCGCCGCAATGCTCCGGGCAACAGGTGCTCTGCGGCGGCAGCTGTGTGAGCACCCAGACTGACGCCGCGAACTGTGGCACGTGCGGCAACGCATGCGGCGCGGGCTTCACCTGCTCGGCGGGCCAGTGCCAGCCTCCTCCGGTCGCGTGCGGCGCCGGGGAGAACCGCTGCAACGGCGCCTGCGTGAACCTGCAGACCAGCGCATCCAACTGCGGCAACTGCGGCACGGTGTGCGGCGCGGGGCTGACGTGCTCGGCGGGCGTGTGCACTCCGGTGGTGATGGCGGTGTGCGGGGACGGCCAGCTGACGGGGTCCGAGACCTGCGATGACGGCAACATGCAGCAGAACGATGGCTGCGGCTCCAGTTGCCAGGCCGAGTCCGGCTGGCGGTGCGAGAGCGCGCCCAGCCGCTGCTACCGCCAGGAGATCGAACCGAACGACACCGCCGCGAACGCGACCACCGTTCAGCCCTTGTCCTCTGTCTGGATTCGCGGCGCCAGCACCCCCAGCGGGGATGTGGACGTGTATCAAATCACCCTGCCGGCCGTGGCCGATCTGCGGATCACCACCTTCGACGGGAGCTACACGGGCACGGCGCCGGGCACGTGCGCCAATGGCATCGACACGCTGCTGGAGCTGCGCAACGAGGCCGGGACGGTGCTCGAATCGGACGATGACTCGGGCGTCGATTTCTGCAGCGCCATCTCCGAGGTGGATACGGGCGCTCAGCGGCTGCCCGCGGGCAAGTACTTCATCTCCGTCAAGAGCCTGGATGGCTCGGCCATCCCGGCCTACACCCTGCTGGTCGAGGTCACCGCGCTGTGCGGCAACGGCCGCATCCAGGGCCCGGAGCTGTGTGACGACGGAAACCTGGCCTCTGGGGATGGGTGCTCGTCCGCTTGCACTCTCGAGAAGCCGATGGAGGCCGAGCCCAACGACACTCCGGCGGCCGCCAACTCCGTCCCGGCGCCGTTCCTCATGGGTGGCGCGCTCAGCTCCACGACGGACAAGGACGTGTTCCGCTTCACCCTGCCGGCCACGTCGGATCTCGAGCTGGAGACCTTCGACGGCAGCTTCTCGGGCAGCAACGCGCGCACCTGCGCGAGCATCGACACGAAGCTGGAGCTCCTCGACTCGACGGGGGCCATCCTGACGTCGGATGACGACAGTGGGGTGGGCTTCTGCTCCGCGCTGAAGCCGGGCACGGACCGCGTGATGCGCAGGTTGCCCGCGGGCACCTACTTCGCCCGGGTGCTGCCCTTCGACACGGCGGTGACGGCCTACTCGCTGATGGCCCAGGTGCGCGCGCTCTGCGGCGATGGCCAGGTGACGGGCTCCGAGGAGTGTGACGGGGGGGCGAACTGCACCGCCACCTGCGAGCGCGCCCCGCGCTGCGGTGATGGCTTGCTGGACTACCCCGAGTACTGCGACGACGGGAACATGGTGAGCGGTGACGGCTGCGACAACACCTGTGCGGCGCCTCAGGGCACCAGCATCGAGGTGGAGCCGAACAACTCCATCGCCGATGCGAACGCGCGAGCCACCAGCTCTCCGTCCGTCCGCATCAACGCCACCACGCGCATCGTGAGCACGCTGTCGGCCACGGATGAGGACTTCTACCGGATGGAGCTGGCCTCAGCCCAGGTGGTCCGCCTCGAGCTGTTCCACAACGGCCTCAACCGGTGCGATCCGGGCCTGGCCCCCGAGCTCATGGTGCTGAACGCCCAGGGGAGCATGATCGCCAGCGACTTCGACGGGGGCATCCGCACGTGCTCGGCGCTGGTGCTGTCGTTGCCCGCGGGCACCTACTACGTGTGGCTGGGCCAGCCCCAGCTGCTGGATCAGGTGAAGTACACCCTGGAGGTGTCGTTCCAGGCGAGTGCGGGCCAGGAGGCCGAGCCGAACGACACGGCCGCCACGGCCACGGCGGTCTCCAGCACGGACGGCTTCGTCCGGGGCGCCATCGCCACCTCGACGGACAAGGACTTCTTCCGCATCACCGTGCCCCAGGGCAGGCCGCTGTCGCTGCGCGCCGAGGTGATCGAAGGAGGCGCCAAGCGCTGCGAGCTCGACGAGATGGACTCCGTGCTGGAGCTCTACGACTCGACGGGCGCGCTGCTCACGCGGGATGACTCCGGGGGCCGGGGGGACTGCTCGCGCCTGGATGGCACGGGCTCGGTGCCCGCCCATGAAGAGGCGAGCAGCCTGGCGCCGGGGACGTACTACCTGAGCGTCATCCCCTACTCGACGACCAGCACCAGCAGTCACAGCTTCGACTACCGGCTCTCCATCATCCTCCGGTAGCGCTTGGCCGGCCCTGCTCCCAGGTGCCAGTCACCTGGGAGTGGGACCGTGGTGCGCGAATGTGCGCCGTGGACGTGACGGACGTTGAACGTGATGGCATCCTGGGGGGCTCCAAGACGATGGGCCCTGCTCCTCCCCACAGCGACGGGAAGAACATCCCCGGTGCCCTCGCGCCCGGGACGTTGGTGGGGGCCTACGTCATCGACAGCGTGCTGAGCTCGGGCGGCTTCGGCGTGGTGTACCGGGCGCGTGACGCCCAGCAGCGCCTGGTGGCCATCAAGATCAGCAAGCACTCGGCGAAGTCCATCACCGCGCAGCAGCTCGTCTGGCAGCAGAACGAAATCGAAGCGCTCACCCGGCTGCGCCACCCCTCGCTGGTGGAGGTGCTGGGCTAC
>DATHBR010000103.1:0-9427 GCA_035296065.1 Myxococcaceae bacterium
ACACGACGTCCAGGGGCTTGCGCAGCAGCAGAATCTGCTGAATCACGTCCCGCGCTCCGAAGGGGGTGAGCCCTCCCTCCGAAGCAACGGCCAAGCGCCCTGCGGTGCTCACCCCGGCCGCGGACGAAGCGCCCAGGCCCCGAGGCGGGAGGACATCTTCTGGAAGCGGGGAGGCCTGCCGCGCCCACTGGCGCCCAGGCGGTACGAGGGCCGGCGCGCGTGCCGGGGCGCCGAAGCCGAAGAGGATGCCCACCCCGAGGGAGACGACGCCTTCGCCTTGCGCGAAGTGGGAGGGAGGGAAGGCGTACACTCCCGCCACGCCCACCTCCAGCCCGATGCTGCCCCGGATGGCGTGCACCCCCACTTCGCCGCCCGCGCGCAGCCGGGGGGACAACGCGGGGCGGGGGTTGATGGCCACGCCACCCAGGGCCTTGAAGTACAGCGGCCCCTCGCCCGTGAAGCGCCCCACCACGTCCGTGGACAGCTCCCACGCTCCGGCGGAAGCGGCCGGGGGCAGCAGGCTCAACCGCGCCCCCACTCCCTGGCCCTCTTCCCACAGGCCCCACAGGCTCAGGCTGTACGAGGTGCGCGGCGCCCACGGGCCGCCCAGCGCGGTGCCCTGAGAAACCCCCGTCCCCACCACGGCCCGCATCGGGCTCGTCTCGTCAGCGGCCTGCGCCCCGGGCGCGATGGGGGCAGCCAGCAGCAGGAGGACTACAGTCACCCGCAGGCGCGCGGCAAGCCACACTGCGATCTTCCAGGGAACGCGCCACGGCGGCATCTGTCACCTCATCTCGCGAGAAGGTGAGCAAGGTAGAGGGCCGCCACGCAGAAGAGGAGGAGCCGCCGGGTAGCTCAAGCCCCGAAGCCCGTTCGGACCCCCGAAGTGGCGGCAGCGACTGGCTTGGAACGCTCCTGTTCGCGACCTATCTGATGGCAGTGAGCATCGGAAGATAAATCGCGTACAAGCACAGGCCGTTCGCCGACAGCGCGAACCACAACGCCCCGAAGGTAAGCGCGCGACGGACCTCCGAAGAGGTCCTCCTGGCCACCGCCAACGCGAGCATGGCGAAGGGGATCAGCCCAAGGACCAGTGGGAACCACGGCATGAGCACCAGCCGGGTGATCGCTGGCAGTGCGCCACCAAAATCCCGCCCGCCGAGGCGGGTAAGCAACCCCTGATGCGTGGTGCCGGAACAGGGCTCGCGCTCCCAAGCGTTGCGCCGCAACGGCCCAAGCGGATTGACGCTTGCCACCGGCCTGCTGGGATGCGATGGCCACCGACACCTGAACCTATGAAACGATCTCACTCGAAGAAGCCTGACTCCAAGCGGTCCCGCGAGGCCTCTTCCGAGCGTGGCATGCGCCCGCTGCGCGAGGACCTGGTGCTGCAGGCCTGCCTGGAGGCCTACGGCTCGGTGCGGCACGAGGGCCGCCTGGCGGACCGGGCCCTGGACTTCACCCTGCGCCGCAAGGCGCACCTGTACTCCACCGAGCGCCGCGCCGTGGCCGAGCGCGTCTACGCCCTGCTGCGCCGCCAGCGAACGGTGGACTACCTGCTGTCCCACGCGCGCAAGGGCTTCGAGCGGCTGGAGACCACGCGCCAGGACGTGCTGCGCCTGGCCACCTCGCGCATCCTCCATGGCGAGCCCACGGCGCAGGTGGCCCATGACTCCGCGCTCTCGGGCGAGGACGCCGCCGCGCTCGAGGCGCTGCCCGAGGCCGCCGAGGCGCTCCAGTCCCTGCCCGAGGCCCAGCGCTTCCCCCTGGCCGCCTCGCTGCCGGACTTCCTGGCGGAGAAGTTCCGGGAGACCTTTGGCGAGGACGCTCAGCGCGCCATGGACGCGATGAACGAGCGCGCCCCCCTCACCGCCCGCGCCAACCTCTTCAAGGGGGACCGCGAGGCCCTGCGCCAGCGGCTGGCGACCGAGGGCGTGGACAGCCGCCCCACTCCGCTCAGCCCCCTGGGCATGTGGCTGGAGACGCGCGTCAACATCTTCTCCCTGGAGAGCTTCCGCGACGGCCTGCTGGAGATGCAGGACGAGGGCAGCCAGCTGCTCGGAATGCTGGTGGACGCGCCGCCCACGCGGGTAGTGGATGCGTGCGCCGGAGCGGGCGGGAAGACATTGCAGCTCGCCGTGCAGATGAAGAACCGCGGGGACCTGCACGCGCTGGACATCGACGAGCGCCGCATCGAGGAGCTGCGCAAGCGCGCCCGCCGCGCCGGAGTGCACAACGTGCGCACCCAGCTCATTCCCCCCGAGGGCACCGCCGCGGACGAGGCCATCGCCGCGCTCAAGGGCAAGGCGGACCGGGTGCTGGTGGACGCGCCGTGCAGCGGCACGGGCACCTACCGCCGCAAGCCGGACGCGCGCTACCGCCTGGCCCCGGCGGACCTGGACAACCACGTGGCGCGGCAGAAGACGCTGCTGGAGCGCTTCGCGACGATGGTGAAGCCCGGGGGCCGGCTCATCTACGGCACCTGCAGCGTGCTGCGCGAGGAGAACGAGGCGGTGGTGGAGCACTTCCTGTCGCGCCACCCGGACTTCTCGGTGCGTCCGGTGACGGAGGAGCTGGGGCCGGAGCTGGGCCCCAAGGTGAGCCAAGGCCCCTTCATGCGCCTGGCACCCCACATTCACGGAACGGATGGCTTCTTCGGGGCCATACTCGTCCGGGCGAAGTAACCTCTCGAATCCCTGCCACGGAAAGGGCCTTGGCAATGCCGCAAGCAGTCCACTACCGCGTCTCGATGACCCGCCCGCACTCGCACCTGTTCGAGGTGGAGGCGACGTTCCCCGGCGGGCCGGACGTGCTCGATGCCGTGCTGCCGGTGTGGACGCCGGGCAGCTACCTGGTGCGCGAGTACGCGCGCCACCTGCAGGACGTGACGGCCGTGGGCCCCACCCACGCGCCGCTGCCGGTACAGCGCGCGGACAAGCGCACTTTCCGGGTGCGCGCAGGGGGCCAGTCGGTGACGCTGCGCTACCGCGTCTACGCCCACGAGCTGACGGTGCGCACCAGCCACCTGGACGGCTCGCACGGCTACTTCAACGGCGCCACCATCTTCCTCTACACGGAGGGCACGCGCCACCTGGAGCACCACGTCACCGTGGTGGAGCCCGAGGGCTGGAAAACCTTTTGCGCGCTGGAGCGCCAGGGCCGCGCCTTCGTCGCCTCGGACTATGACGAGCTGGTGGACAGCCCCTTCGAGGTAGGGCCCCACACCCCGCTGTGCTTCACGGCCTCGGGCGTGCCGCATGAAGTCGTCGTCTGGGGTGACTCGGTGGCGGACCCGGAGAAGCTCACCTCGGACCTGCAGCGCATCTGCGAGGCCGAGGCGCGCCTGTTCGGCGGGCTGCCCATGAAGCGCTACCTGTTCCTGGTGTACCTGTCGGACAAGGGGCGCGGAGGGCTGGAGCACCAGGCCTCCACCGCGCTGCTGTTCCCCCGCACGGGGCTGTCGAGCAGCCGGGGCTGGGAGGACTTCCTCACCCTGGCCGCGCACGAGTACTTCCACCTGTGGAACGTCAAGCGCGTGAAGCCGCGCTCGCTGGTGCCCTTCGACTACTCGCAGGAGAACTACACCACGCTGCTGTGGGCCTTCGAGGGGATGACGTCCTACTACGACAACCTCTTCGTGCGGCGCGCGGGGTTGATGTCCGCCCACCGCTACCTCACCCGCCTGGGTGAGGCGCTCACCAGCCTGCACACCACGCCGGGCCGCCGCGTGCAGACGCTGGCGGACGCGTCGCTGATGAGCTGGATCAAGCACTACCGCCCGGACGAGAACTCGCCCAACAGCGCCATCTCCTACTACCTCAAGGGCGAGGTGGTGTGCGCGCTGCTGGACCTGGAGATCCGCCGCGCCACCGGCGATGGCAAGAGCCTGGACGACGTGGTGCGCCTGCTGTGGCAGCGCTACGGCTCGGGCACCGGCGTGGAGGAGCACGGCGTGGAGGCGGCGGTGAGCGAAGTGGCCGGCAAGGACCTGACCGCCTTCTTCGATCGCGCGGTGCGCTCCACGGAGGAGCTGGACTACTCGGTGCTCTCGCACGTGGGCCTGGAGATGGGCTTCCGCGTGCGTGAGTCCTCGGGCGACAAGGGCGGCACGCCTCCGCCGCGCAAGTCCAGCGAGGTGAAGCCCCGGGGCTGGCTGGGCCTGGCCATCAAGGGCAACGCCACCGTGGCCGTCGTCACGGACGGCTCTCCGGCGATGGAGGCCGGCCTCTACCCCGAGGACGAGGTAGTGGCACTGGACGGCTACAAAACGGATGGAGCCGGGCTGCTGAGCCGGTCCGAGGATCGGCGCCCGGGAGACACGGTGCGGGTGACGGTGTTCCGCCGGGACAAGCTGATGGAAATCCCAGTGGTTCTGGGCCAGAAGCCCGCGGACGCGGCATATCTCACCCGGGTGGACAGGCCCACCGAGGCGCAGAAGGCGGCGTTCAACGCCTGGCTGGGCGCGGCCTGGGACGAGGCAGTGGGCTAAACACCTTCCGCTGACTTCCTGACGGTCCCTGTTGCCACCCGAGGGGAGCGGCACCACCTTCGGGCCATGTTTCGCTTGCGCATCCTCGCAGTGCTCCTGGGCCTGGGCTCCCTGTTGGCGTGTGACAACCGGCCAGTGGTGGACGATCAGGGGGACGGGTGCGCCGAGGAGCTGGTGACACTGAAGGTCGAAGTCGTCAGCGCGGACGGAGCCCCCGTCAAAGGGGCCACCGTCACCGCGACGAACGCGGAGAGAAACCAGAGCATCACCAGCGTGACGAACGAAGAGGGCGTCAGCCGGGCCGTCAACGAAACCCTGGCTCCGGGCACCACCCAGCTGTCCGCCACGGCGGGCTCGAAGGTGGCTCCCCCGGTGCAGGTGGAGTGGCAGTGCGACGAGTGCCACTGCTCGCCGATTCCCGGCGCGGTGCGGCTGCGGCTCAACCCGTAAGCCTGCCCCACCTGTAGAGTAGGCTGTCTGGCAGGCCCCCTGAAACGATCGGTTGTTCCGGGATCGGCGGATCGCTAGCCTTCGGGAGTCATGCCGAGCGTGGAAGAACTTCTCTCCGTCCCTCTGTCGGAGCTGACCGAGCGTTATCTGGATCGTGCCAGGCCCGTGCCCCATGGGCTGCTGGAGGCCCTGGAAGCAGACACCCGGCAAGGCGCCCGGTCGCTCGCCCGCCGTATCCGGGCGCGCCAGGAGAAGAACCGGTCCGAAGGCCAGCGGCTGCGCCACCTGCTGCGTTACGAGACGGAGCTGTGGACGCAGGGCCTGGAGCGCGTGGTGGGGGTGGACGAGGCGGGCATGGCGCCGCTGGCGGGCCCGGTGGTGGCGGCGGCGGCCATCCTTCCGAAGAACTACCGGCTCAAGGGGCTGGACGACTCGAAGAAGATCCTCGAGGAGGAGCGGCGCGAGGAGCTGGCCGCGGCCCTCAAGCGGGACGTGGTGGCCTGGGCGGTGGGCGTGGCGGAGGTGGAGGAGATCGACCGCATCAACATCTACCACGCGGGCCTGCTGGCCATGCGGCGAGCGGTGGAGGGGCTGGGGCTGGTGCCGGACTACGCGCTGGTGGACGCGCGCACCATTCCGGAGTGCCCGTGTCCGCAGAAGGGCATCATCCACGGGGACGCGCTGTCGATGAGCATCGCGGCGGCGTCCATCCTGGCGAAGACGACGCGGGACCGGATGATGGCGGAGCTGGACGCGAAGTACCCGGGCTATGGGCTGGCCTCGCACAAGGGCTACCCCACGCCGCAGCACTTCCAGGCGATGAAGGAGAAAGGTGTACTGCCGATCCACCGCCGCAGCTTCGGGCCGGTGCGGGAGGCGCTGGGGCTGGTTCCGGTGCAGGAGGAGTTGTTCCCTCCTCCTCCGCCTGTTACTCCCAGTACGTGAGCGCCGACCACGATATCGACGCATGGCTGGCCGATCGGGGGATTTCCCCCACGGACTCGCGTGAGCGGGCGCGCGGCGCGTTGGCGGAGGCGAAGGTCATCAACCCCAAGAAGGCGCGCATGAGCGATCAGAAGCTCGAGCGCGCCGAGGCGGTGCTGGCCGAGCGGTACTTCCGGGTGTGCAGTGCCCCGGCGTGTCTACAGGTGGCGAACACCAGTGGCCGTGAGCCGCTGTTGGTGGAGCCGAAGACACACTGCGAGCGGTGCGGCGGCTCGGACAACCAGCGGGCGGCGTCGGACTTCCTGGAGTCGTGCCGGAAGAAGGGTGTGCGGCGCCTGGTGGTGGTGGGCGGCTCGCCCGCGGTGCGCGAGGAGCTGGAGGCGCGGCTGGGCAGCCAGCTGGAGCTGCGCACGGTGGACGGCACCGAGCGGCGCACCAATGAGCAGGCCCGGCATGACCTGGAGTGGGCGGACATGGTGCTGGTGTGGGGCGCCACGGAGCTGCACCACAAGGTGAGCGAGCACTACACGCACGGCCCTCCGGCGCTCCACCACAAGGTGGTGCATGTGGCCCGGAGAGGCGTCACCTCGCTGCTCGCCGAGGCCATCACTCACCTGAAGCGCTAGCCCACCGGCGCCCCCGCCCTCACTGCCGCATGTCGCGCGCGAGGGTGACCGTGAACGTAGTCCCGGCCTCCTCCGTGCTCTCCACGCGAACCGAGCCTCGGTGTGCCTTCGCCAGACCTTCGACGAGGGTGAGCCCCAGCCCCCAGCCCTTCTGCGCCCGGACCTCGGCGGAACTCGCCCGGCGATAGAGCTGAAACAAAGCCTTCTGCTCCTCCGGGGCAATGGGGCTGCCCCAGTTGTGAACGGAGATCGACGCCTCGCCCTGCCCGCTCTGAGCCAGACGGACGGTGACAGGGCGATCGCGCACCCCGTACTTGATGGCGTTGTTGCACAGGTTCTCGATGATTCGCCGCACCCCGTTACAGCTCCAGTAGCCTTGAATCGGCTCCGGCGCGTCCAACACGAAGCGGTCGCCATGAAGCAGCGACAGCTCCTCCAATGTCCCCTGTGCCAGTGCGCTCAGTTCGCACGCGGAGACCTCGATGGGAAGCGGCTCTCCGGCCCGGATCCGATTCGCATCCAGCAGGTCGCTGATCATCTGATCCGCCCGGTCCAGGTTCTCGCTAATCCTCGCCGCCAGTTTGTAGAGAACCGTGGGATCGCCTGCCTTTCGCGCCACCATGTGGGCATTCAACTTCGCGGCCGTGAGGGGCGTTCGCAGATCGTGCGAGAGCGTGGCGACGAACCTCTCGCGAAGCTCGCGCTCTTCCTCCAGGCGCGCGGTGAACACCTTCTGGTCATGGATGTCGGTATTGGCACCGATCCACTTGGTGATTCTTCCGTCTGAATCGCGCAACGGGACCCCACGGACCAGGTGCCAGCGGTACTGCCCGTCGGAGCCGCGCCGGAATCGCTGCTCCATCAGAAAGTCCTTGCCCGTCTCTACAGCCTCCTTCAGTCGCAGCCGGGTCTGCTCCACGTCCTCGGGGTGCATGGGCAGGGTGTCCGGGTCGTCCCACCGGGTCCCCCGGGGCAGGCCCAGGTACTTGAACCACCAGTCGTTGTACCAATCGACCAGGAAGTCAGGTGTGGCGGTCCAGATGATCTGTGGCAACGCATTGGCGATCTGCCTGAACTGCTGCTCGGCCCGTTTCTCCTCCCGGAGGTCCCGGGTGACGGTGGCAACACCGATGATGGAGCCTTTCTCGTCCCGGATGACGAACTGGTTGTAGTGAACGGGAATCGCTTCGCCCGTCTTGAAATTGCGAAACCGGAACTCGCCGATCCAGCGGCCCTCGCGCTCCTGGGTGGGGAGGATCACCTCGCGGACGAAGGGCTTGTCCTCTTCCAGGAAGTAGTCGAGGAGCCGAGTCTTCATGGCTTCTTCGTGGCTCCCAAGGCCCACCATCTTCCGGCCCGCTTCATTGAGGAAGATGCCTCTGCCGTCGGGAGTGGCGACGCCGATGAAATCCGCGCTCTGCTCCGTCAGGTGCTTGAGCATCAGGAGCCGCTCCTCGAGCCGTTTTCGCTCCGTCAGATCATGAACGGCCGTCACCGCGGCCTGAATGTTTCCATCCTGATCGCGAATCGGAGATGAGCTGACAAGCAGTGTCGACAGGGTGCCGTCCGTCCTGCGGTAACTCATCTCCTCGGAGCGCGTCACCTCCCCCTTCCGGATGGCACGGGCCGTGGGGTAATCCTCTGGCTGATATGGGCTCCCATCGGGATGAACCGCTCCATATTGGGCATACTCCTGGAGGCTGTGGCGTTCAGACACCCGGCGTTCGACCAGGCGGTCAATCTCCTCATTGTGATAGAGCGCCTTGCCCGTCTTCGCGTCGGTAATGGAGATGCCCACCGGGACATGCCGGATGACCGCTTCGAGCAGGGCTCTGGATTGCTGAAGCTCGGCCTCCGCGTTGACCTGCTCAGTGTCATCGCGAAGCACCTTCACGAAGCCCAGGACGCGCCCTGTGGCATCACGCAGCGGGTTCATCACTCCGTTGGCGAAGAATCGCGAGCCATCCTTCTTGACATGCCACCGCTTATCCTCGGCCTTACCCGTGGCAATGGCCGTCTTCATCTCCTGCTCCACCGCGCCCCGGGCAAGGTCCTCCGGGGTAAAGAGGAGCCGGGAGTCCTTGCCACGCACCTCGTCCTCTCTGTACTGGAAGATGTTCTCTGCTCCGGAGTTCCAGTCGAAGATCCGCCCGTCTGGAGAGATGCGGATGATGGCGTGATCCTTCACGTTCCCGATGATCAGACGATAGCGCTCCTCGGTGGAACGCTCGCGAGACTGGGCGAACCGCACGAAGCACGCGCCCGCCTCCGCCATTCCCTGCTCAATGGCGGAGAGGATGAGGTCGCGCTCCGCTGTGGTGAGGGGGGCGTTGTGCTCCAGGACCTGGAAGATGACCTCCCGAAGAAGTCGGTATTCCTGGAGCATCTGATGAAGGGAGTATTCCTCGAGGCTCGAGCGCTGCTTCCCGTGCTCCTGGGAGACCCCGTTCAGCGCTTCAAGGGACACCGGCCGGAGGGGCTCTGCCGCCAGTGCGGCAACGAGGCAATCCAGGAACTTCGGTACGCTGTTGCGGAGCTGAGGCTCATCCTGGGCTCGTGCCGCCGGGATGACCTGGCAGACGCGGTCCATCCACAGCTTCAAGATTCTTTCCTTGGACGCCTGCAGCCGCGCCGAGGCAGGGGACTCTGCTTCAGCGCGTTGGGAGAAGGTTCCGTCCATTTCACCCCAAGCTAAGTCCGCCTGGGGAGCCGCTGCAGAGATGGCTCCCACGGCCTACGGACCAGCAGGCGTGCAGGCCAGGGGGCCTCGGGCCCTCTACTCCTCGTCCTGGCGCAGCGTGGCCAGCACGTTGAGGTCCTCGAGCGTGGTGGTGTCTCCGCTGGTCGCCTTGCCCGCGGCCACGTCGCGCAGCAGCCGGCGCATGATCTTCCCCGAGCGCGTCTTCGGCAGCGCCTC
>DATHBR010000104.1:0-123609 GCA_035296065.1 Myxococcaceae bacterium
TCCGGGGGCGATTCTTCTATTTCAACCCGCGGACCTTGTCAACTTCGACTTCGTTTCCGCTTTCTGCGTCCTCGTCTCTTCAGAACCCGCCCAGTGGCTTCGTTCTTCCGTTTCGAGGAGGGGCGCGGCTTCTACCTCACCACCTTCTGCCCCGTCAACCGGTTTCGGTGTTTTGTTCAACCACCGTCTACCGCCACCTGATTTCCGGCCGGTTTTCTGTTCAGCGGCGAACCGCTTCCCTTCTTCCGTCCGGTGGGGGCGCGGCTTCTACCTCTTCGCCGCGTCCGCCGTCAAGTGCTACCGGCGACCTATTCAACCTGTCAGTCCCTTCGAGACATTTCCGGGCCGAGTTGCTCACCCGTTCGAAGGGGCGCGGCTTGTACCACCGCCGCGTTGGATGTCAACCGACTTCGTCGACCTCCGTATTTCCGCCCCGTCTTCGTGTTCGCCGGCACCAGTGTGCCGGGAGCGTGGGGCGAGGGGACAGGATCACTACCGCCTCAGCACCCTCTCGTCAAATCCTTCTTGATCAGGTGATCAGCGTGGCCATGTTGAGCACGGCCTCCCTAGGTGAAAACCCCCGGGAGAACCCCAAACCTTCCCTTTCGTCCTCTTAGAAGGTGGCTGCCCACCCCACGGGCGGGGAGCTAGGCCCTCGGCTGCTTCCACACCGTTCCGAAGAGCCATCCCAGGTACTCGGCCAGGTTCGCCACCAGGAAGCTCACCGGCACCGTCAGCCACTCGAGCGGGCGCACCTCCGAGAGCCTGCTCAGCGACAGGCCTATCACCGCCAGCGAGCCCAGGCTGGTGAAGGCGAAGTGCGCCCAGCCCCGGTAGTGCCGCCCTGGCTCCTGGCGGCTGTACTCCTGCCGGAACCTGGCCACCGAGTCGGGGAGCGGCGGGGACATGCTCAGCTCTTCTGCCGCTTCAGCGACTTCTGCAGCTTCTTCATCCGGTCCTGGATGAGCCCCCGCTTCAGCCCCGAGAGGTGGTCCACGAAGACGTGCCCGTCCAGGTGATCAATCTCGTGCTGGAACACGTGCGCCAGCCGGCCCTCGGCCTCCACCTCGTGCCACTGGCCCGTCTTGTCCTGGTAGCGCACCTTCACCCTCTTGTAGCGGGCGACCTTCTCCCACTCGTCCGGGACCGAGAGGCAGCCCTCCTCCAGGGTGATGGCCTCCGAGCGCTCCAGGAGCTGGGGGTTGACGATCTCGAAGTACGTGCCGTCCTCGCGCCCTACCAGGGCGACCCGGAGCGGCTCGCCCACCTGATTGGCCGCGATGCCGATGCCCTTGGCCTCTCTCATGGCCTCGGCCATCTCTTCCAGCAGCTGCTCCAGCCCCGGACCGAAGTCCGTGACGGGCTGCGTTGCCGAGGTGAGCACCCGATGGGGCCAGATGACGATGTCTCGCGCCATGGCTCCACTCTAGCCACACCCGAAGTCTGCTAACACCCCTATCCATGCACCCCAACGCCCAGTTGCTCACAGACTTCTATTCCGCGTTCCAGCGCCGCGATGCCGACGCCATGGCCGCCTGCTACCACCCGGAAGCCGAGTTCTCCGACGCGGTCTTTGTCGGCCTGCGCCACGGCGGCGTCACCTCCATGTGGCGCATGCTCTGCGAGCGCGGCAAGGATCTGCGGCTCGAGTTCCGCGACATTCAGGCCGACGAGCGCACCGGCCGCGCGCACTGGGAGGCGTACTACACCTTCTCCGCCACCGGCCGGAAGGTGCACAACATCATCGACGCCGAGTTCGAGTTCCGCGACGGGAAGATTCTGCGCCACCGCGACCGGTTCGACTTTCACCGCTGGTCGCGCCAGGCCCTGGGCACCTCGGGGCTGCTGCTCGGGTGGACGCCGTTGCTGCGCAACAAGGTGCGGTCCACCGCCCGCGGCTCGCTCGAGAAGTTCATGCAGGAGCGCGGCGTCTCCGGCCCCTGAGCCCGCTCACGCCTCTTCTTGCTCCTTGCGCCCCTTCTTCGAGGCCTTGTGCTCGCTGGCTTCGATGAGCGCCGTCACCACCTTGGCGAAGCCCTCCACGTCCCGCTCGCTCATGGTGCCCAGCGCCGCCGCCTCCAGCGCCTCCAGGTGGCGGTGCACCCGCGTCGCCAGCGACTTGCCCGTGGACGTCAGGCACACCCGGAACGAGCGCCGGTCCTCCGGCCGCAGCTCGCGTCTCACCAGCCGCTTGGCCTCCAGCCGATCCACGTAGCTCGTCAGCGTCGAGCGCTTGTGCGCGAACGCCGCGTGCAGCGCGCTCATCGGCGCGTCTCCCGCCTCGAGCAGCCAGGCAAGCAGGTGCGCCTCGCCCTGCGATACCTCCAGGGGCGGATCCGCCACGTCGAGAAACAGGCCAATGCGGTGCGTCGCCCGATGCACTTCCAGGAGCAGTCGAAGGGGTTTCATTTCCGCCCTCATCTACCTGAAGTCCATCTTCGGATATTCCGAAATTGCAATAACTGACCGGGACTCACATCCCTTTACTCTCGGGTTCGGAGTATTCTTCCCGCTCGAACTCTCACCCCGGAGCCTCGGCCATGGGCGCCAAACCGGAATCTCCCGAGACACCTGGTTCCGAGCCGGCCGCGCCCGCGCAGCCCCTACGGCTGGTAGCGGCCACCGCGGCCAGCGGGGAGAAGCTGCCCGGCACCCGCCCGCTGCTGGAGACCGAGGAGGCCCTGCTGCGCAAGGTGTTCGGCGCGGGGCTGAAGTACCCCTCCGTGCGGCTGACGCGGATGAGCACCGTCGTCGCCGCCTTCAACGGCAGCCGCGCCTTCACCGTGCGCAACACCATTCACCTGCCCGCCAAGAGCTACGCCGCCATGGCGCAGTACCCCTCGCTGCTGGTGCACGAGATGGTGCATGTGTGGCAGTACCAGCACGACGGGCTGTCGTACGCGCCCAACGCGCTCTGGGCCCAGGTGGCCGGCGATGGCTACGACTTCGCCAAGGCCCTGCGCCAGAACAAGCCGTGGAAGAAGATGAACCCCGAGCAGCAGGCGCAGATGATCCAGGAGGCCTTCCGCGCCGTCTACTTCGACACGCCGGGGGCCCGCTTCGGCCTGCTCAACACCAAGGCCATCGTCGTGCGGCCCTCCGCCCAGCCTCCCGAGGGCTTCACCGACTACACCTCCGTGCTCGTGGAGGCCGTCGCCCTGCTGCGCAAGCCGGCCTGAGCCGGGCGTGCTACTTCACAGGCAGCGGCTTCCAGGTGGGGCGAATCAGCCGCTCCACCACGCCTGACTCCGGCAGCTCCAGTTCCTCCACGTGGAAGCCTCCCCGCGGCGAGGACTCGAGGATCAGCAGCGTCGCCTTGCCCGGGGGCAGGTGCGGGAAGAGCCAGGCCCCGTCCGGCTCCACCTTCTCGACGCGCACCGCCGAGAAGCGCCACTGCCCCAGCGCGCTGGAAGTCACCGGCAGCGAGAGGCCCGCCGGCAGGACGAACGCGTCGGCCGGATACTCCTGGTCCTCCAGACGCACCTTCAGCGTGGCGCCCTGGCTTCGCCGCGTGAAGGAGAGCTTCACCACGCCGCTGTCGGGGACCCGCACCCGCTGCGCATGGAAGACGCCTTCGCCGCCCTTGTCTTTCACGATCGCGCGCGCCAGGTAGACGCCCGGCTCGATGCCTCGCCGCTGGCCCGTGCCACCTTGCACGTCGATCGTCTCCCGGTTGAGGCCTCCCTCCTGGCGCAGGTTGATCTCTCCCCGCAGCGGCCGGCCCTGTTCATCGGTCAGCGTGGCCTCCACCCGGGCTCCCGGCACCAGGGGCACCGGCACCGTCTCCTCTCCCGCTCCCAGCGGCACACGGGCCTCCATGTAGCCGTCGTGCCGTACCACCAGCGTCAGCGCTCGCGCCTCGACCTGCTCCAGCTCGAAGGCGCCATCCTCGTCCGTCAGGCTCGGGTTCCCCCACTCACTAGGCACCCCGGAGCCGGGGGGCATCGTTTCGGTGGGCTGCACCGCCGCCCCCTCCACCGGCGCTCCCGTCTCCGCGTCCACCACCCGCCCGGTGATGCGGCGGCCCACGTCCAGCCGCACCTCTCCCAGGTCCACGTCTACGCCCGCACGCACCTGCACCCTGCGCAGCACCGACGCCTTCCACGGTGCCTCGAACTCGAGCAGCTCCGTGCCCGTCTCCTCGAAGGGCAGCTCGAAGGCGCCCGCCACGTCGTTCACCGCGCTGCCGTTCACCGTGAAGCGGCGCAGCGGCTTTCCGTCGGGCCCCACCACCCGGCCCCGGATCCGCGCGCTGCGGTCCATCACCAGGCGGACCTCCGCCCCCTCGCGCACTCGCAACACGGAGTTCTCCAGGCGCTCGCCCCCCGCGCTCCTGGCGACGTTGAAGGTGAAGCCCCGCGCGAACGCAACCACCTCGAACGTCTCGCCCACCAGGTGCTTCACCGCGAAGCGCCCATCCGGGCCCGTCTGCACGTCGTTCGTCTCCGCGTTGCCACAGCTTCGCCGTCTGCGCCGCCAGTTCGGCAGCTCCCCCAGGAGGTGCTCGGCACGGACGGAGACTCCTTCGAGGGGCTGGCCCTCGCCGTCCACCACCGTGCCCGTCAACGTCCACCCCGCCTCGAAGCTCAGCGCCACCTCGTGCTGCTCGGAGCCCCGCAGCTCGACCTTCGCCGAGGCCCTGCGCTCCACTCCCCGGTAGTCCTGCAGCGCCTGCACGACATAGCTGCCGGGCAGAAGGCCTCGCAGCGTGGCGCGGCCCTCCACGTTCGTCAGCTCAGAGCGCGTGGACAAGATGGACTTGTCCTCCGCCCACAGGGTGAGCCAGGCCCCTCCGATGGGCTCTCCGCTCGCGTCGGACACCGTGCCCACCACACTGGCCCCACGGGTCAACACCACCCGTAGGTTCTCGGCCGGTGCTTGAACCCGCACGCTGTGAGCAATGAACCGCTCGTCCACCACGCCGAGGGTCCACTCGCCCGCCACCGGTGCATCGATCGCGAACCGGCCTTCCTCGTCCGACCAGGCCATGGGTGAGGGCATCTCGTCCTCCTCCTCCGGATCAACGGGGCGCGACAGGTCCACGCGGACCTCCGACACCGGCTGTCCCTCGTCGTCCACCACCACGCCGGTCACCGGCGCCGCGGAGTGGAGCGTGAAGTCCACCCGTCCCGTGTCCGCCTCGAGCTGCCGCAGCTCTTCCTCCACGTCCACGTACCGGGGCGCGGAGAGATCAAAGCTGTAGGCGCCCGGCTGCACCGGGCCCAGCCGGTAGTGGCCCTGCGCATCCGTCACCGCCTTCCACTCCCGCGTGTACTCGTCCTGCGGCCGCGCGGTGATGCTCGCGCCCTCGACCGGCCGCCGCGAGCCGTCCTGCACCGTGCCCTCCACGTAGCGCGCCTCGCCCAGCTTCAGCTCCACCTCTTGCGGCGCGCGCCTGGCTCCCTCCAGCTCCACGTCCTCGAGGGCGTGCTGATTCCCGCTCGACGCCGTGAGGCGGTACTCGCCTGGCCCCAGCGCCTCGAACGCGAAGCGGCCCTCCGCGTCCGCCACCGCCACTCTCGGCTCGAAGTCCGGGCTGTCCAGGCTCACCAGCCGCACCTCGAGGCCTGGCGCTGGCGCTCCCCCCGACAGCACCCGCCCCGGGAGGCGGATCGGCCGGTAGAGCACCACCTCTGCTTGCGACTCCAGGTACGCGCCGGGGACGAAGCTCGGCAGCCACCCGTCCTTCTCCGCGACCAGCGCGTAGCGGTCCTTGGGCAGCGGGCCCAGCCGGTACTCGCCGTCCGCTCCGCTCCGGGTGTCGAAGAAGCGCGTGTGCCCCTCGTGCAGGAACGTCAGCCGCACCTCCGGCAGCGGGGTGCCCTCTTCGTCCGTCACCACGCCTTGCACCGTGAGGCCGCTGTCCAGCACCAGCTCCACGCCCTGCGCTCCCGCCGCCACGTCCTGCCGCCGCTTCGCTCCCCGCTCGCCCAGCGCCCAGAGCATGAAGGTGCCTTCCGGGAGCCCCTCCAGCACGAAGCCGCCGTCCGCGCCCGTCGTCGCCTCGGCGTACACCGGCGCTTCTCCGTGGCGCGCGAGCACGTGGTCCACCACCTGGTGCTCGGAGTCCGTCATGCAGTCGCGCAGCCGCTGGTCCCTGGGCGCCGGCTCGTCGCCGTAGTCTGGCAGCACCGGGCAGCGCTGCTCCGAGAGCGTCTCGCCCGGCAGCGTCCGCGTGGCGGAGACCTTCACTCCCGCCACCGGGCCCTGCTCGTCACGCACCCGGCCCTGGATGCGCAGGCTTCCGCCTGGCGGCGGCGTCTGCACGCGCGCGTCCCCGCTCCACCGCTTCCCCGCGGCTGCCGGCGGGCGTGGCTCCGGGGGGGGCGCGTCGGACCACGGGCCGGGCCCCAGGCCCAGCCACACCGCGATGCCCACTCCGAGCACCGCGACTCCTACCCCGAGCACTCGCCTGCTCATGCGCGCCTCCGGGCCTGAGTCTCGCAAGCTCCTCGGGGCTCGGGAAGCCCCCAGGGTGGCTCCCTCGCGGCGCGCCTATTCCGGGGGGGCCGGGGGCTTGCGCGGCAGCGTCACCGTGAAGGTCGTCCCCTCGGCCTCGGTGGAGCTCGCCTCCACCGTGCCGCCGTGCGCCAGCACCAGCTCGCGCACGATGTAGAGCCCCAGGCCGATGCTCCGGTCGGACTTGTTCACCCGGCGCTTGCCCCGCCTCAGCGGCTCGAAGATGCGCGGCAGCAGATCCGCCGCGATGGGATCTCCCTGGTTGTGCAGCCGCAGCACCACCCGCTCCGCCTCGCCTCGCGTCTCGACGCGCACCGGCGTGTCCTCGGAGCTGTACTTCAGCGCGTTCGTCAGAAGATTCGACACCACCTGCGCCATCCGGTCCGCGTCCCACTCGCCCCGGCCATCTCCGCCCTGCGTCACCTGAATGGTGCGCTCGGCGTGCGCCACCCGCGCCTCCTCCACCACCTGCAGCGTCAGCTCGTGCAGATCCACCGGCGCCGGGCGCACCGGAATGCCTCCGCCCATGCGCGCCTGCGTGAAGTCCAGCAAGTCCCGGATCAGCCGGTTCGAGCGCTCCGCGCACGACAGAATGCGCGCCGTCGTCTTCGCCTGCCACGGATCGATGTTCTCTCGCTGCAGCATCATCGACGCGCCCGTGAGGATGGCGTTGAGCGGGCCGCGCAAGTCATGGCTGACGATGCCCACCAGCTGCTGCTCGAACTCCACCCGCCGCCGCGCCTCGGCCAGCAGCCGCTGCCGCTCGTCCTCGGAGCGCTTGTGCTCGGTGATGTCCTGCACCGCGCCCACCATGCGCTGCGCCTTGCCGCTCGCGTCCCGGACGATGTAGCCCCGGTCCGCCACGAAGGCATACGCCCCGTCCGCCCGCTTCAGCCGGTACTCGTCCTGCCACCGCTCCGCGCGCGAGCCCAGCGCCTGCCGCAGCTTGTCGCTCACCCGCTCCTGATCCTCGGGGTGCACGTGCCGCAGCCACCGCTCCACCGTGCCCAGCGCCTCGCGGCCATGGCCCAGCGCCTGCTCGAGCGTGTCGCTCCACTCCAGCTTGCCCGAGTCCAGGTTCCAGTCCCAGACGACATCCGAGGTGGCCCGGATGACCAGCTGATAGCGCTCCTCGGAGCGGCGCAGCGCCTCCTCGGTCTCGCGGCGGCGCAGCTCGCCCTCGGCCTCGCGCAGGGCCCGGCGCACGCTGGGCGCCAGCCGCTCCAGCCGGTCCTTGAGCACGTAGTCGGTCGCCCCGCGCTTGAGCAGCTCGATGGCCCGCTCCTCGCCCAGCGCGCCCGACACGAACAGGAACGGGGTGTCCGGCAGGATGCGCCGCGCCGTCGTCAGCGCGCTCAGCCCGTCGAAGCCCGGGATGTTGTAGTCCGACAGGATGAGATCATACCCCCCGCGCCCCAGCGCCCGCTGGAAGGCGTCGCGGCTGTCGGCCCGCTCCAGGTGAACGCGCAGCCCCGCCTCCTCGAGCTGCGCGGAGATGAGCCGGGCGTCCAGCTCGCTGTCCTCCAGCAGGAGGATGGTCAGCGGCCTCTCGGCGGACTGCGGGATGCGCTCCGACGCGGCTCCGTACATATAAGCTCAGCCTCCCTGCGGCCGGGTCAGTGAGCCCGGAGGTGGCACGTTCACCACGGCCCAGAACAGCCCCAGCTCCTTGAGCGCCGAGACGAAGTCCGGGAACGCCACCGGCTTCACCACGTACGCGTTCACCCCCAGCCCGTAGCTGTTGGCCAGGTCGCGCTCCTCGCGCGAGGACGTCAACATCACGACGGGGATGGACTTCAGCTCCGGGTCGCTCTTCACCTTGGTGAGCACCTCGATGCCGTCCACCTTGGGGAGCTTGAGGTCCAGGAACACCACGGCGGGGTTTCCGTCCGTGCGGTCGGCGAACTCGCCCCTGCGGTACAGGAAGTCCAGCGCCTGCTGCCCGTCGCGCACCACCACGACTTCATTGGCCAGGTGGATCTCCTCCAGCGCGGCCAGCGAGAGGGCCACGTCGTTGGCGCTGTCTTCCACCAGTAGGATTCTCTTGAGTTCAGTCACGGCGCGGCTCGTCCTTGGAGTTCAGCGGCAGTGAGAAATGAAAGGTGGCGCCCTGGCCCACGGTCCCCTCGGCCCACGTCCTGCCGCCATGCCGGGAGATGATGCGCCGCACGTTGGCCAGGCCGATGCCGGTGCCCTCGAACTGCTCGGCCGTGTGCAGGCGCTGGAAGACGCCGAAGAGCTTGTCCACGTACTGCATCTCGAAGCCCACGCCGTTGTCGCGCACCCACACCTCCACCTCGCCCTTCACCTCGCGCGCGCCCACCTCGATGACGGCCTGGGGCCGGGGCCGCGTGTACTTCAGCGCGTTGCCCAGCAGGTTGCGCACCACCTGGCGCAAGAGCGCCGGGTCCGCCGCGACGTGCGGCAGCGGGCCGATGCGCCACTCCACGCCGCGCTCGCCCACGTCCGGCTGCAGCTCGTGGCACACCTCTTCCACCAGCGCCCGCAGGTCCACCTGCTTCTTGCGCAGCTCCGCCCGCCCCATGCGCGAGAAGGACAGCAGATCGTCCACCAGCGTGCCGCCCTGCTGCGTGGCGGAGATGATCGTCTTGAGGTAGCCGCGCGCCGTGTCGTCCAGCTTCTCGCCCGCGCGGCGCTCCAGCAGCTGGGCGAAGCCGGTGATGTGGCGCAGCGGCGCGCGCAAGTCGTGGGACACCGAGTAGCTGAAGGACTCCAGCTCGCGGTTGGCCTCCTGGAGCTGGGCGGTGCGCTCCTGCACCCGGTGCTCCAGCTGGCTGTTGAGCTGGCTCAGCTCGCCTGCCAGGTGCTCGAGCTTGCGGCGGGCGTGCACCTGTTCGGTGACTTCGACGGCGAAGGTGAGGATGCCCGAGATGCGCCCGTCGCGCTCGCGCATGGGCCGGTACGTGAGGTTGAAGAAGGCCTCCTCCAGCCGGCCCGTGTTGTGGCGGTCCCACTTCACCGGGTACTCGGTGCCCTGGAAGGGCTGCCCCGTCCTGAGCACCCCGTGGAGCACCTCCATCAGCGGCGTCTGAGCGGCGATCTCCGGCAGCACCTCGCGCAGCGGCCGGCCCAGGGGCACCGCGCGGCCGGTGATCTTCTCGTAGAGCGGGTTGATGAACTCGAAGACGAGCTCGGGCCCGCGGTTGATGGCGATGGCCGCCGGGGCCTCCATCAGCAGCTCGTACAGGTGCTCGCGGTGGGCGCTCTCCAGCGCCTCGCGCTCGCGGGCGCGCAGCTGGGCCTCCTGGCGGCGCATGGCCTCGCGCGCCAGGTACAGGTCCACGAACACGGACACCTTGGTGCGCAGCACGTCGGGGACGATGGGCTTGCGCAGGTAGTCCACCGCGCCGTGGGCGTAGCCCTCGAGCAGCTCGCGATCATCGCTGCTGGCCGCCGTCACCAGCAGCACCGGGGTGTGGCGGGTGCGCTCGCGGTCGCGCAGCAGCGACGTCACCTCGATGCCGCTCATGTCCCCCAGGCGCACGTCGAGCAGGATGAGGGCGAAGTCCTCCTGCAGCGCGCAGCGCAGCGCCTCCTGGCCCGAGTTGGCGCGCACCAGCCGGTGGCCAAAGGGCGCCAGCAGGGCCTCGAGCGCGAGGAGGTTCGCGGGAATGTCGTCGACGAGGAGAATGCTCGCCTGGAAGTGCGGGTCGACCACCCCACTCTCCTAGTCGGTTCACTCCCCGCCGGACAGATGCCCCCAGTCAACCCGGGCTGCGTTGACGGGAAGCGAACACTGGGCGGGTGGGAGCCCCCGGAGGGCTACCCCAGATCCATCCGGTAGCCCACTCCGCGCACCGAGCGGATCTCGAAGCGCGAGGCGCTGGTCCACTCGAGCTTCTTGCGCAGGTTGGACACGAAGTTGTCCACCGTGTGGGCGTCCACCACCACGTCCTCGCCCCACACGGAGGCGAGGATCTGATCCCGCGTCAGCGCCTTGCCCGCGTTGCGCAGCAGGTAGACGAGCAGATCGAACTCGGTGCGCGTCAGCTCCACCCCCTGCCCCGCCGCGTCCAGGAGCCGCCGCGACTCCAGGTCCACCTTGAAGCGGTCGAACGCGAGCAGCGCGGGCGCGGGCGGCGCCGTGGCGCCCCGGCGGGCCAGCACCCGGATGCGCGCCATCAGCTCGCGCAGCCGGTAGGGCTTGGCCAGGTAGTCGTCCGCGCCCACGTCGAAGCCGCGCACCACGTCGTCCTCCAGCGTGCGCGCGGTGAGCATCAGCACCCGGCTGGGGGTGCCCGCCTGGCGCATCTGCCGGCACAGCGTGTACCCGTCTCCGTCCGGCAGCATGATGTCCAGCACCACCACGTCGAAGGAGGTGGCCTGCCACCGGGCGCGGGCCTCGGCCAGGGTGCTCGCGGCCTGCACCGCGTAGCCCTCCTCTTCCAGGTTGTCCACGAGCGTGAGCCGCAGGTTCGTGTCGTCCTCCACCACCAGGACGCGGGCGCCAGCAGGGGTTGGGTTCATGCGGAGGGAAAGCTCAGTTCGAACGTGGTGCCTTCAGGGCCCGAGGCGGCCACCCGGACGGTGCCGCCGTGCAGCGACATGATTCTTCGACAGATGGCCAGCCCCAGGCCACTGCCACCTTTGGCCGGCAGCGCCTGGCTGCGCAGCCGCCGGAACTCCTCGAACACCGCCTCCCAGCTCTCCCGGGGGATGCCCACCCCGTTGTCGGTGAGGCGCACCCCGGTGGTGGCGCCCTCGCGCCGGGCTTCCACCCGGAGCTCCACCGGTGAGCGCGTGGTGTAGCGGCAGGCGTTGTGGACCAGGTTGGAGAAGAGCATCCGCAGGAGCTCCGGGTCCGCCTGTACGCAGGTGCCTTGCAGGCCCTCGGCCTTCAGCTCCACCGGGGTGGCGTGCTGCGCGCTGGCGTCCTCCACCACGCGCCGCAGCAGCTCCTCCAGGGGCACCTGCTCGCGCCGCGACTCCCAGCGGCCCTTCTCCAGCCGGTTGTAGGTGAGGATGTTCTCCACCAGCCGGCTTAAGCCGTCCGCCTCGGCGATGATGCGCGAGGGGTAGTTGCCCGCTCCCGGCTGGCCACCCACCCGGCGCTCCAGCGTCTCCGCCATCACGCGGATGGCGGACAGCGGCGTGCGCAGCTCGTGCGACACGGTGGAGACGAACTCCGAGCGCAGCGCCAGGAAGCGCACCTTGCGCTCATGCGCCAGCACCGCCAGCCCGATGAGCCCCAGCGCCAGCGCCCCGCTCAGCCCCAGCAGCAGCGCCTTGAGCCGGTAGCGCGACTCCAGCTCCGCCATCGCCGCCCTCATGCGCGGGGACTCCAGCACCACCGCCAGCGCGGACACCGGCACCGCCGTGTCCGTGCGCGACAGCTCCAGCGAGTCTCCGCCCTCCAGCAGCCCCCGTGCCTGCATCTCCTCCCGGGTGGCGCCGAGGAGCCCGGCTGCCTGTACCCGGAGGCCCTTCGCCCCGTCCGCTCCCTCGGGCTCCACGTACCAGCCGTCCGGCCTCAGCAGCGGCTCCGGCAGGGGCAGGGCCAGCTCCACGCGCGCGCCGGGTTCGGCCCGGGCCCGCGCGTCGAAGTCCACGAAGTCCACGTGCGTCAGCTCGGACAGGTGGGCGATGCGCTCTGTCAGGAAGGTGAAGTCCGCGCGCCCGAAGGAGTCGCGCCGCTCCAGCAGCACCCGCTGCAGCCCCTGCACCCGCGAGCCGCTCGTGCCCTGCACTCCGTCTCGGAGCAGGCCGCGCATCAGCGTGGGGTCCGGCTGCCCGCCCGCCTGGAAGCGCTCCAGCAGCCACACGCTGGCCGCCGTGTCCTTCACCACCGGCAACACATACCGCGCGCGGTGGGCCAGCCACTCGCGCAGCGTGCGCTCCACGGCCGCGCGGTCCGAGGACCTTAGCGCCGCCACGAAGCGCTCCATCAACACCAGCCGCTCCGCCCAGGGGTCCTCCGGCTCCTCCCGCGAGGCCAGCGTCCCAGGCCCCGCGGTGTCCAGCGCGGCGTGCACCGTGCGGGCCGGCGCCGCGTCATCACCGCGCGGCTGAGACAGCCGGGGCAGCTTCTGCTGGCCCGCGACGTACAGCAGCAGCTCTTCGTCCGGTGCCAGCGGATCCACCGCCGCGCGCTGCAGGCGGGGCTCGGCCTCCCGCACCCGCCCGTGCAACGTCTCCGTCAGCCCCCGCCGCGCGTACTGCTCCAGCGCGCGGCGCCGATCCTCCAGGGCCCGCCGGCCGTCCTCACGCTCGCGCACGAAGATGCCGTGCAGCGACACCCCGCCCACGGTCAACACCGCGAGCCCGATGCCGATGGCCACCAGCGTGGGCAGCAGCCGGCGTCCCATCGCCTAGCGCACCACCGGGACGTGATCGAAGTCCATCTTCGCCACCGGCACCGTCTTCTCGAACTTGTCCCCGCGCGTGTCGTACTGGCGCGCCAGCTGGATGAGCTCGCGCAGCTCGCCCACCTCCTGGCGCGCGCGGATGCGCTCGGGCAGCTGGGACCACAGCCGCAGCAGCTGCTCGTACGTCACCGTGCGCGCCCAGTACGAGCCGCGCAGCTTCTCGGCGAACAGCCCCACCACCAGCGACAGCTGCGAGGGCCCCGACGCCGCCTCCATGCTCTGGCGGACGAGCGCCGTGGGCAGCGCCTTCTCCACCAGCCCCGAGGCTCCCGCCCCAAGCGTGGTGGACGGATCCTTGTACCGGATGCGCATCGTCGCGAACGAGCCCGCCGCGGGCGCCTGGCCCTCGCGGAACTTCACCTCGTACAGCGCCGTCACCGTGTGGCCCGCGCCGATGTCGCCCGCGTCCACCTTGTCATTGGAGAAGTCCTCCCGCGCGAGCAGCCGGTTCTCGAAGCCAATCAGCCGGTAGCGTGACACCACCGCCCTGTCGAACTCGAGCTGCACCTTCACGTCCCGGGCGATCAGCTGCAGCGTGCCGGTGAGCTGCTCGGAGAACAGCCGCCGGGCCTCCGCCAGCTGGTCCACGTACGCGTACTGCCCGTCCCCCTGCTGCGCCAGCTGCTCCATCAGCACGTCATTGTAGTTGCCCATGCCGAAGCCCACCGTGGTGAGCCGCACGCCCCGCTGTGCGTGCTGCTTCACCGAGGCGAAGATGCCGTCCCCGCTGGTCACCCCGTTGTTGGCCACCCCGTCCGAGCAGAGGATGACGCGGCTGATGGTGCCCTCGCGCGCCTGCCCCGCCGCGATGGCGTAGGCCATGCTCAGCCCCGCCTGCACGTTGGTGGCGCCCTCGGGCCGCAGCGCGTCGATGGCCCCGAGGATGCGCTCGCGATCCGTGGCCCGCGTGGGCTCGAGCACCGTGCGCGCGCCGTCGCCGTACACCACGATGGCCAGGGTGTCCCGCGCGTCCAGCTGCTCCACCAGCAGCGCCAGCGAGCGCTTCACCATGCCCAGCCGGTTCTCCGTCGCCATCGAGCCGGAGATGTCGATGGTGAAGACCAGGTTCGTGGGCAGCCGCTCGGCCCGGCTCACCTCGCGGCCTTTGAGCCCCACGTGCAGCACGTGGTAGCCCTTGCGGTTGGGCGAGGGGAACGCCTCCACCTGCACTCCGAAGGGCGCGCTGCCCGGGTCCGCGTAGTCGTAGCGGAAGGCGTTGATGAACTCCTCCACCCGGATGGCCTCCTCCTCGGGCAGGTGGCCGCGCGAGAGGTACGAGCGCGCCAGCGTGTACGAGGCCGTGTCCACGTCCACCGAGAAGGTGGAGACGCTCTCCTCCTCCGTGTCGATGGTCGGGTTCACCCCGTAGTGCTTGAAATACATGTCCGCGTACGGCTTGCCGTTCACCACCCGCAGCCCGGAGAACTCCTCCGCGGGCTTCGTCTCCGGCTCCGGCTGCACGTAGCCCGTCGCGTCTCCCCCCTCGATCGACTCGACGCCCGAGGGCACGCGGCGCTCGTGCATGGGCGCCCTGTAGCAACCCAGGCCCACCGTGAGTCCCAGCGACACCGAGAGCGTGGCCAGCGCGAGCTTCTTCATCATCGTCGTCTTCATGGCGTTCCTCTCTGGCTCACAGGCCCGTGGAGATGTTCACCGGAATCCGCGTGGCGGAGGGTTCCTCCGGGCGCCGCGTGTCCTGCGCGGGCACCGGCCGGGACGATACCATTGCCCCCGAGGGCTTCTGCGTGGGGGCGGGGCGCGCCACCACCAGCCGGCGGATCTTCCCCACCACCTGATCGGCCAGCTTCCGCGTGGCCGTCTCCAGCAGCTGCTTCTTCAGCCACTGCGTCTTCAGCCCGTTGTGCCACACGTTGACGCGCTCCTGGCCGTGCACCCGCTCGTTCACGGTGAACAGCAGCGTGCCCGTCTTCACGTCGAACAGCGTGGCCTCGAGCACTCCGGCGCTCTCGATGGTGTGGCCCGGCAGGAACAGCGCGCCCACCACGCTCAGGTAGCCCCACGCCACCGGGTTCATGTACGCGGCGTCCACGAAGCGGTGGCGGTAGATGAGCAGGTAGTCACAGCGGTAGCGCGCCGCCAGCTCGCGCAGCCCGGAGATGCCCCCGTCCACCGGGAAGTCCGTGGACACCTCGCTGGCCAGCTCGAACTCACCCGACGCATCCAGCGCGTCCGCCAGCGCCGCGGGCACTCCGGGCAGCGGCACGTCCATGTCCAGCGCGTACGCGCCCTGCACCGGGACGATGCCCACGCGCGCCTTGTCCTCGAGGAACACGGGCGAGGCGAGCACCTGGCGCAGGGCGTCCTCGGAGATGCTGCCGGCCCGGTCCCGGGTGAAGTGGTTCTCAGTGAGGATGGGCGGCGGGCCGTCGCTCACGGCCTCGGTGGTGAACGCCATGGGGGCGAGCTCGGCCGCCATCGGGGCGCGGGTGGTGGCACAGCCGGTGGCGGTGAGCAGGGCCAGCAGCGCCATATAAAGGAGGGCGCTCGAAGGCTTTGGGGTGGGGTGTGTCTGGGTGGGACGGGACGGGTGCGGCATGGTTCCTCCGGGCTGCCGGCCAGGGCTGGCCGGTACGCTGGGGAAGGTCGCACTCGCGGCCCGGAGAAGCCTCCAGGCCGGCTCATCTCTTCCTCATGGTTTGCTCATGCGGGCCGGGAGGAACCTGGCGGCCCTGGCGTAGCGGGCACAGCGGAGGCCACGTTTTTGGTGGCCCGAGCTTGAACAGGTTCGGGCCGTGGTGATTCAAATAAAAAAAGGGGCCCGCGACAGCCCCTCAGTGCCTTCCGCTCTGCGGGTAGTGAAGTCGGGCGGCGCTGACACCTGGGTAGTGCCCCGCGCTCTCCTCACTATTCACCTTTCCAGAAGTAGACCGCCACAACCTTGATCGGGTGGAGTCTTGCCACTATAGGCGGGGCACCGGGGGCAGCTTCGAGCCCCGAGAGTCACTATAGGCCCTGCGAAAATCGCCTCTGAAACTTAGCGCTTAACAGGGCAACTACGCAGCGCCCGGGACCCGTAGAGGCGCCGAAGTCTGACCCCAAGTTTCCGAGCCAGAACCCGCGCGCTGGGCGAGATACCCCCAGGGCCGATGATGAGGAAGGTCGGACGCCGACCACGATACATGGGCTTACCTAATGCCGCCCGAAGGTCACTGGCTCCAAATGAGCGACAAAGGTCTTTGACCTCGTATTCGTTGCCCCGAGAATCAACACAATCTGGACGCCCAGGCCCAGCTAAGCGCTTCGCGCCCACGACCCTGCAAGCGTTGGCTTCTGCCTTTGTGTAAGGATTCATGCCCCAAGATCGCATACAGCCATGTAGCACCGCAAGCGAATTGATCAGCGCTCAGGCACGGCTGGATCAGCCCGTTAAGGCCGTGAGGAGCCCCGCAGGGTTATGTTCTTGACTTCCCCGCTAAGAATACTCGCCTTTCCTTCTGTGGCATCCAGAGTCTTCCCTCGAAAAGGGCCGGGGACGGCCAGTGTGGGGCTTCTAGCCGGTGCTGTTCTTGGCTCAGTTCCAAGAAGAAAGGCAGAAGTCTCCGGAGAACACCAAGGACACTAGACTAGACACGTGGCACGCACTCTACAGATGGAGTCTGGATGGAACTAACAGACGAGATGCAGAAGCGTGATGAGCGCAGCGCCAAGTTCAAGAAGGCTGTCAGAGAGCGGATCTTCATGTTGGAAGAGGAAATCCCTAATGCTCTTGAGGAATTGCACAAACTCCGTGATGAAATGGCATCGCTGGAGTCTTGGGGACCGGGCTGGGCGAAAGCTGGGATGACCGCTCCGGAGTGGCGTCAGAAGGTGGATGCACAGGGAACCCGTATCGAGAGCCTCTTTAGGGAACTTGCGGCGCTTGAAGGAGGCATCGAGCGGCGAGACGTGCGCAGTTGGCGCTGGGTGACGCTGGGCTTGAGTTTGGTAGCATTGGTTAGCACCATGCTCCAATGGCTAACCCGCTGAGTCCAAGCAACCGGAAGGGCAATTGGGTCCCCAAGTCCGTCACATGAAGAAGTGGGCAGGCCCAGAGGACGCGGCTTCTCCCCTGTTGGATGCCCGAGAGGTTGCGCAGGGGCGGTCTGACGGCCGTCCTGAGTGGCTCACATGAGACGCACGAATCCCACTCTGCTCGCGGGCCTAGCATCTTGTTGGGGGGCTTCGCGGCGGGGTGTGCGGCTGCGCTTTGCCAAGCCGGCGAACCCTCGGTGAACTGCTGCATCAAGAAGTTCCCCCTGAGCCCGGTGGAGAGCTGCGCCGCGACCGAGGCAGAGGCCTTGATCGTCCTCAACGGGTTGAGGATGGCCTACGAGGCCTCCCAGAACACTGAGGACGCGGAGGACGACTTCGCCAACAACGCCCACCTTCCAGAGTGGAAGCGTGAGTGCATCGGCAACTACGTGGCCTGCAAGAATGAGCCAGACTGGACTGGCCCTTGTTATGACTGCCTCCGACGATGCGAGGGGCAGCAGCGGTGGCCATTCGGCATGTGCTCGCCACGGCCGAGCAAGAAGAGGTGAGAGGATGGAGGGGCTCGACGCAGACTGGAATCAAGTCTGGGAACTCAACCAGCAGGTTCAGCGAGGTGAGGCCTTGGAACTCACCGAAGAGGTGCGAGAGCTCCTGCGGCGCACCGGCCCAACGGTGGCTCTTAGCAGTGCCCAGGTAGAAGCAGCCCTCGAAAGGGTGGAGAGCGCCACTGCTCTGATCCAGGGAATCGATTCACGCGTCCACGATGGCTCCCGGCGGCTGAGCGCGGCGCTGAACCGGATGTACCGCCTGCGGGACTCGGGAGATCTTGAGGGGGCGCGCCAGCAGATGCGTGACGTGCTCGCCGTGGAGGTCGTGCCACACTACCGGGACATCGCTGAAGGCCAGTTGGAACGGCTCGATGATCTCTCGTAGCGAAACTCGCGGTCACTTGCAGGCGCCTGGCTTTTTTGCGATTTAGGTCCCCACGGCCCGCCCTCGAAGAGCAAGGCTCACCCAAGCATGAAGTCTCCCGTCCTTGACGCGACCTGGCACGGCGTAGGGACCCTGTGCGCTGGGTGCTAGCGTCCGCAGGCATGCTCCGTTCGCGCGCTTTGGGGTGGCTCCTGGTGCTGTGCGTGGTGGTCCCGCAGTGGGCCCACGGCTCGCCGCCATGCATCATTGCGTCGCAGGTGCAAGGCATTACCGACTCGGCGCGAGCGAAGGTACTTACGCACCTGGCTCGAGGAGAGCTGGCGCAAGCTGTCCAAGCCTACGAGGTTGCCACAGGACTCAAGGCGCCGCTGTGGCTCACCGGGTTCAAGGCCGCGTTCGACGCAAGCAAACAGGTGCCAGGCGCGTGCCAGGATGTGGCACGGAGCATCCACGCCGTATTCACCCGGTTGGGTGGCAAGCCCGAGTACGTCCAACTCACGACTCGGGTCTCAAACGAGCGGGTAGATTTCCACATCGTCTTTCGGCTGGCGAATGGCAAGGACGCACGAGTTGCGGATAGCGGGCTCCACGTCCTGGTTCGCATGAATGATCGAGCCTACGACGCCTATACTGGTGCCTCGGGGCTGCCCTGGTCCGAATACATGAGCCGACTCGGCGCGCGAGCGCCCATCATCGACAAGGTCGTGGAGTCACCATGAACCAGGAACCGCGTTCTCCAGCAGCAAAGGCTCCACCGACACTGGTTGACATGCTCCTGCAGATCCGCAGCGACATGCGGGCACGCCAGTCACCGCCCTATTTGTACCTAGGCATCCCGAACGCGGGCCGCGTCAGGTGCTTTACGCAGGGCTACAGCTGGTGTGCGCGTCACCTCGGCATGGATGAAGGCCAGGACCAACTGTTCTACTTGTGGCTGCATGACGTGAAGAAGGCGTGGCCCGCTGAAGGCTGGGCAGAGGCCTACCTGCGGGAGTTCGATGGCGACCACACCCGCGCGGTTCGCAAGTACCTCGACTACGTGGCCGAGTTCCGCGGCCTCACACCCGAGCAACTTGCGGCCATGCCCATGAACACAGAGGAGAGAAGCCGCCTGGGGAGATTACCGGCAATGCGGCCCACTCAGCCTCCCGTGGCCACCCTGGACGAGTTGCTGGAGATCCGCCGTGTGGGCCGCATCCTCATGTACATCGGCGAAACGCGCGTGGAGCGCATGGCCGGGTACATCGACGGCTACCGGCTGTGTCTCTCCCTGGCAGGCCTGAAGGACGAGGAGTACCTGCGCTTCGAGCGCTGGCTCCAGGACACGGGCCGCGCCCCCCCGGGACAGGCCTGGGAGGACGCCTTGCTCCAGGCCGCCCACGGCGATCATGAGGCTGCCATCCACCGGCTCCTGGACGGCGCCGCCGAGTTCCGTGCCCTCCCCGCAGCTCCCTGAGTGAGGCCGCGCCGCTCGACCGCGAGCCGCGCCGCGCTCCTGGGGCGACTCCGGTTTCTAGCAGCGTGCAGGCGAGCATCCGGGCCCTTCAGCCGCTTGCTTCAACTCAACCTCCTGCGACCTATCGTGGCTTGCATGAGGAGCATGCACACCACGTTGGTCCTGAGTCTGGCCATCCTGTGGGGAGCATGCGCAGCAGGCTGTGCCGCAGCATTGTGCCAACCCGGCGAGCCTTCCGTGAACTGCTGCGTCAAGAAATTCCCCCTCACTCCAGAGCAAAGCTGTGGCATCCCCGCGGCTGAGGCAGCGGCTCTGCTCAAAACCATGGAGATGGCCAACGAAGCCGCAGAGGAAGAAGCCGCAGCGGAGAAGGACGCGGCCACGAAAGAAGCAACGCAGGATGATCCCGACGAGGGTTGGCGGGAGCACTGCCGAGATTCCTATGTCCAGTGCCGGGACCAGAGGAAGCCACGCTGGGTCGGTGATTGCCATGCCTGCTTTCGGTATTGCGAGGGGCAGCGACAGTGGCCCTTCGATCTGTGCTACCCAAAGAGGTGATAGGTAAGCCCATGCCCGAAGGACTCAACTGGGATGATGTGCGGGGCTTGGCAAAGCAAGTCCTCGAGGGAAGCGAACCGCTCATTCTCACCGATCAGGTCCGCACCATTCTGCGGCGCACCGCGCGTGAGGTCGCAATCGACGCCGAGGAAGCAGAACAGGCTCTCCAGACAGTGTCGGCCGCCACGGACCTCCTGCGGAAGATGGCACGGCGAATCCGCGACGGCTCCTATCGGCTCTCACGTGCTCTGACACAGATGTACAGCCTTCGGGACGCAGGAGATCTGGAAGGGGCACGACAGCAACTGCGCGACGTGCTCGCCGTCGAGGTTGTTCCCCACTATCGCGACCTCGCCGAGGACGCGCTGGAGGCCTTGGGTGATCCAGAGGAGGACTAGGAGCCACGGATTAGAGGTCGTGAACGCACCATGAGCCTCCCGTCGCCTCCAGCGAAAGCATCGAGAGTGCCTCCTCCGCTGCTGGACCTCGTGCTCCAGGCCCGCCCAAGCACATCAAGACGCGAGCCGGAGCTCGAACTCTTCGAGGGCCAGCCTGGCGTCTCTCGCACGGTAGGCGTCACCTTGGGGTACCTGGATTGTTCGGGTGACCTGGGGGTAGGCGACAGGGAGCACAGCGCCTTCGTCAGCTGGATGCAGGAGGTTGGGAGGACGCTCCTGGGCCAGGGCTGGTGGAGCGCGTTCCTCCAGAAGTTCGACTCGGATGAGCGGCACGTCTTGCGCGCATTCGTTGATGCCGCCGCCGAGTTTCGCGCGCTCTCCCCGGCTGAGCTTGCTTCGCTGACCTGGCGGTACGGCGGCTCACCTCCAGATCCGGCAGCTCCGCGAACGCTCGCTGCGACGTCCCGCGCGATCCTGGATGTCCTCCTCGAGATGCGCCGTGTGGGCCGCATCCTCATGTACATCGGCGACGCGCGTGTGGAGCGCATGGCCGGGTACATCGACGGCTACCGGCTGTGTCTCTCCCTGGCGGGCCTGAAGGACGAGGAGTACCTGCGCTTCGAGCGCTGGCTCCGGGACACGGGCCGCGCCCCCCCGGGACAGGCCTGGGAAGACGCCTTGCTCCAGGCCGCTCACGGTGATCATGAGGCTGCCATCCACCGGCTCCTGGACGGCGCAGCCGAGTACCGCGAGCAGGCCGGACTCCTGGCTGAGTAAGCCTGCTCTGGCTGGGACTAGGATGGTGGCATGAGCGCACTCATCGGAGTGAAGAAGATCCAGGTTCGGGGAGCGGGCATCCTGTCGCTCATCGACGCCATGTCGCTGTTCCGCAAGCAGGCCCAGGACATGTTGGACAGCCACGGCCTGGGCAGCGTCGTGGAAGATCAGTGGTACCCTCTGCAGCAGGTGCTCGACACCTTCGTCTCCATCGAGGCGAAGATCGGTCCGAACACGATCAAGGCGATTGGCCGGAACATCCCGGGACGCGTGCTGCTGCCTCCCCACATCACCACGCTCGAGCAGGCCCTGGGCACGCTCGATACGGCCTACCGGATGAACCACCGCAGCGAGGCAGGCCTGGGCAGCTACAGCTACTCGAGCCTGGGAGCCCGCAGTGGACAGGTCATCAGTGCCAGCCCCTATCCCTGCTCATTCGACGAGGGGTTGCTCGAAGGAATGAGCGAGCGCTTCCGGCCGAAGGACTCTCTCTGGTTGCGCATCGAGCATGACGAGCGTGGCTGCCGTAAGAGCGGCGCGGCTTCCTGCCGCTATCGCGTCACCTGGTAGGCCAGCGGCTCAGTAGTCGATGTCCATGTGCACCGTGAGCACCGTGCCCGCGGGCAGCGCGGGGGCGCTGCGCAGGTGCAGCGTGAACGTCGTGCCGCGCCAGAAGCTCGTGGCCAGCTCGAAGCGCAGCCGCTTGCCCGCGCGGAAGTTGCCGAACACCGACCCGCCGCCCTCGCTCGAGTACACGCTGCCCGACAACACCGTGTCCGGGTGAGGCGAGTCGACCTGGGCCTCGCAGTTCAGCATGTAGCCCGCGCAGTACTTGTCCACCTGAACGCTGGCGTCCCCGCCCTCCTCCACCTTCACCTCGAAGCTCAGCCGCGTCCGCGCATTCGCGCGCGTGCCGGACATCCCCGGCGTGTGGATGTCCCGCGCCTCGCCCCGGTGCTCCATCGCCCGTGTGTTGAGCGTCTCCGAAAGGTAGGACATCGCCTCCGTGAACGACGTCGTCATGTACTTCCTCCGCGACTCCCCAGCGGAGGGGCGTGCAACCCCAGGGCCATGGCGTCTTCAGAGCGGACCTCGCCGCGCCGCCCACGCCGGACCCCGCAGAATTTGCGCCGCCGCCCAGCTGCCCTGAAAAGTCTTCGAGTAGGCGGCTGTGGCACATGTCCGGGTGTCGGCTCAGGCGCGCGCCACCGGGGCCGGAGCGGCAGCCGCTTCACTCGTGGGCTGCGAGGCCTCGGCCAGCGCCTCGATGCGCGCCACCAGCTCCTCGATGTGGCCCCGCTCCACCCGCGCCGCCGCCGGGTTGCTCAGGTTGGCGAAGCGCAAGAGCGTCAGCTGCGCCGTCAGGTCCTCCACCAGGCCGATGCTGTGCTCCAGCTCCGCCGCCGCGCTCTCGTACAGCCGCTGCAGCCGCTCCTTCACGCTCGCCGGCGCCGCCGCCAGTGCCGTCTCCATCTCCTTGAGCCGCCGCTCCTGCGCCCGCAGCCGCGCGATGAACCGCTCCAGCACCTGGTGCTCGCGCGCCGGCGCCCCCGCCCACGCGCTGCCCAGCATCGCCTGCCGCCAGCTGTCCTCCAGCCGCGTCGCCACCTCGTCCAGCCGGCGCGAGCGCTCGCTGCGCGTGTCCTGCACCGCGCACCCCACCGCCTCTCCCGGCGACAGCAACACCGGCAGCATGAAGGGCCACAGCCCCACCGTGAGCAGCGCCTGCCCCACCCGCCCCCGCGGCGAGCCTGGCCCCCGCACCAGCACCACCACCGCCGCCAGCACCCCCAACGCCACGTATGCCTTCAGAATCCACAGTGCCGTCATGACGCACCTCCTCCTCAGCCCAGCGCGTTGAAGGCCCAGAAGCCCAGGGCCAGGGTGAACGCCAACATCATCCAGGACACTCGCGCGAGGATGCCCACGCGGAAGGCGTCCTCCACGCTCAGCTTCGCCGTCTCGCCCAGCGCCGTGCGCGTCACCGTCTGGGCCATCACGCTCAGCAGCCGGTGGATGCGCGCGCCCGCCGCCGCGCCCGCCATCAGGAACGCCGCCACCATCATCAGCGGCCCGGCCCACTCCGCGTCCAGCCTCCACAGCAGGTACAAGGGAGGCGCCAGCCCCGCCAGCATCAGCGCGCCCGCCGCCGTCGCCGACAGCAGCGAGGCCACCAGCCGCGCCAGCGGCACCCGCGCCGCCACCAGGATGCCCGTGGCGTAGATGGGGCCCAGCGAGGCCGCCAGCGACATCAGCACGTTGAGCGAGGTGAGCGCCGCGGCCACCGGCCACGCCTGCTGCCCCCGCGCCACGCTGGCCGCCGCGGCGAAGAAGCTGGTGCCCACCGCGATGATCAGCGCCGAGCTCAGCACCACGCTCTGCACCCGCGCCGGGTCCAACACCCGGTCCACGATGGCCGAGGGCTCGCGCAGCAGGTCCGCCAGCATCGAGCGCCCACCCGCCGTGGGGTCCTCCCCCTCCTGCGGCAGCGGCTCGCGCTCCTCGTGGGACCACGGCATGAACGGCGAGAGCGGCTCGCTCCTCACGGCGGCGGCTCGCGGGTCCTTGTACCTGCGCGCCAGCGGCGGCTCGGAGGGGATGACGGACTCGACGACTTCGGAGATCGCCGGCACCACGGCCGGCTCGGACAGGGCTTGCATGGGGCTCACCAGAGGTAGAAGGAGTGGGAGTTGAAGAGGGCCGCGTTGATGCGCAGCAGGAACACCGCGCCCAGGAAGAAGATGAAGGCCCGCGACAGCCAGCGCGAGGCATCCGAGGCATCCAGCGCCGTCATCACCCGCGCGGGGATCAACGCCACCGTGGCCAGGGCGATGCCGGGCACCAGCAGGGACAGGGGCAGCGCGCTGCGCGACTCCTCGGCCACCACCGCCAGAAAGGCCACCAGCGGCAGCAGGCACGCGGCCACCACCCCCGCGGCGAACAGCCCCAGCGCCGTGGCGGCCAGGAACCCGCGCGCGGAAATCCGCAGCCGCAGGTACACGGCGAACACCGTGGTGCCCGGGACGACGACGAGCAGCGACTCGAACACCGCGCGCAGCGAGTCCAGCCGGGGCACCAGCCGGAAGCCCTCGAGCGAGATGCAGCCGGCCAGCGCGGACGCCGCCGCCACCAGGAAGGTGCCCATCAGAGCCGGAGCCACGGTGGCCCACGGCGAACGCCGCGCCAATTCCAACGCCGTGCGCGCGGGGCGGTCCAGCGAGCGCAACAGCGAGTTCAACGCGTACGGTCGGTCCACCGCCGTACTCAGGGATGCAGAGCCCATGGGGCCTCCTTCGATGGCGCTTCAGCGCGCCGCCTCGCAGGCAGAGCAAGCACCGTGCCCCGCACGCTTCGCTCGGGCGCTCGGGTGCACGGCGGCTCGGGGCCCGGCACAGGCACGGTGGCCCATGACAGAGGTATGTAACGCCTTACCCAGGTGTCCCTGGCGGCACCCGGGCGCGCGCTGGACGCGCCCGGGCGTGTGCACACGCATTGAAAGATTCGCGCCATGGGCCTGCTGGGCTCCCCGCTTCCCCGGCTGGCGGGGTGTCTTGGACTCGAGTCCATACGTGTCCCTCGCACCGCGAGTGCACATGTCTTGGGAGTGGCGGCCCGAAAACCCAGAGGAGCCAACAAGCGGGGAAACCTGCTGCTGCATGCCCTGGAGAAGCTGCTGGAGCTTCCCGCGGCGGAGCTTCAGCCCACGCTGGATCGCGCCAGTCACATCGTCGGCGAGCTGTTCCAGGCGGACAAGGTGGACGTCTTCCTGCTGGAGGAGCGCAGCCAGACGCTGGTGGCCCTGGGCGTCAGCGACACGCCCATGTCCCGAAAGCAGAAGAGCCTGGGGCTGGACCGGCTGCAATTGGCCAACGGGGGCCGGCTGATCGAGGTGTTCGAGACGGGCAAGGCCTGGCACACCGGGCACCAGGAGAGGGATCCGCACGAGCTGCCCGGCATCAAGGAGGGGCTGGGCGTGAAGTCCGTCATCGCCACCCCCATCGACGTGGGGGGCGCGCGGCGCGGGGTGCTGGAGTGCTCCTCGGCCAGGGCGAACTTCTTCACGAAGGATGACCTGCGCTTCCTGGAGGCGGTGGCCCGGTGGGTGAGCGCGGTGGTGCACCGAGCCACGCTGGTGGAGCAGCTCACCCGGGCCGCCACCGAGCAGGGCCGCCGCGCCGCCGCCGATGAGCTCATCACCGTGTTCGCTCATGACATGAGCAACCACCTGTTCTCCCTCAACGCGCGCATCGAGCTCATCTACCGGCGGGCGCAGCGGGCACAGTCCTCGGACTACCTGCGCGACGCCGAGGCGGCGGCCCGGGGCATCAAGGCGCTGTCGCGGCTCACCTCGGATCTGCTGGACGTGGGCCGGCTGGATCAGGGGCTCTTCGTGCTGAACCGGCAGCCGGTGGACCTGGTGCGGCTGGTGGAGGAGGTGGCCCAGGCCGCCACGGTGCCCCGCAACGAGGTGCAGCGCCGGGGCCCCGAGGAGCTGGTGCTCCTGGCCGACCCTTCCCGGCTGCGCCAGGCGCTCTCCAACCTCATCACCAACGCGCTGAAGCACTCGCCCGCCGAGGTGCCGGTGGTGGTGGAGGTGTCACGGCAGAAGCGCAAGGACGGCCCGTGGGCCGTCGTCACCGTGTCGGACCAGGGCCCTGGCGTGCCGCCGCACCTGATGCCCCGGCTGTTCGAGCGCTTCGCGCGCGGCCCGGGCTCCATGGGGCTGGGGCTGGGGCTGCATCTGGCGCGGGAGATCGCCGCCGCGCACGGCGGCACGCTGGAGGTCCTCTCGGAGCCGGGCAAGGGCGCCCGGTTCACGCTCCTGCTGCCCCTGGAGCGCGGCGAGAACAACGGGTGAGGCCTCAGCCGATGTGCAGCTCCTCGCGGATGCCGTGCTCGTGGATCTTGTTGAAGAGGGTCTTGTAGCTCACCCCCAGCAGCCGCGCGGCCGCCGTCTTCTGGCCTCCGGCCGCCCTCAGCGCGGCGATGACGGCCGCCCGCTCGGCCTGGGCTACCGCCTCCCTCAAGGTCAGCGGTGAACCGGCGGCCTGCACCGCGGGGGGCTCGGAGGAGGCGTGGGGCTCCTCATGGGCCGGGGCGGGCAGGGCGGGGGCCTGCGCGGGGCGCGGCGCGCGCAGGGACTCCACGTCGAAGCGGCCCAACACCACCGCGCGCTCGACGAAGTTCTCCAGCTCGCGCACGTTGCCGGGCCAGGGGTAGTCCGCCATGCGCCGTAGCGCGTCCGCGTCCGGCCGGGGCGCCCGCTGGCCCTTGCGCGTCGCGTGCTTGTCCAGGAAGTGCTCGATGAGGCCCGGCAAGTCGTCGCGCCGCTCGCGCAGCGCGGGAAGGTGAATGGGGATGACGGCCAGCCGGTAGAGCAGGTCCGCGCGGAACTGCCCGCTCGCCGCCATCGCGTCGAGCTCCCGGTGCGTGGCGCAGATGACGCGGATGTCCACCCGCACCACCTCGCGCCCGCCGATGCGGGTGATTTCGCGCTCCTGGAGCACGCGCAGCAGCCGGGCCTGGGCCTCCAGGGACATGTCGCCAATCTCGTCCAGGAAGAGCGTGCCGCCCTCCGCCGTCTCGATGAGGCCCTTGCGCCGGGCGTGCGCTCCGGTGAAGGCGCCGCGCTCGAAGCCGAACAGCTCGGACTCCAGCAGCGAGGACGGCAGCGCCGCGCAGTTGACGGAGACGAAGGGCCCGTCCAGCCGCGGCGAGGCCCGGTGAATGGCCCGGGCGATCAGCTCCTTGCCCGTGCCGGACTCGCCGCGCACCAGCACCGTGGCGTCCGAGGCCGCCACCCGGGGCAGCAGCGCCGCCACGTCCTTGAGCCCTCCCTCCGCGCCGATCAGCTCCGCGCCCGAGGCCTTCGGCGCCTCGAGCCGGGGCGCCGCCAGCTCCAGCTCCTCCCACTTGCGGCCCGCCTCCAGCGCCGCCTCCGCCGCGGACACCAGCCGCTCGTTGCTGAAGGGCTTCACCAGGAAGTCCGCGGCCCCCGCGCGCAGCGCCTGCACCGCCCGCTCCACCGTGCCGAACGCCGTCACCACGATGACCGGGGTGCGCAGCCCCTGCCCCCGCAGCTTGTCCAGCAGCACCAGCCCGTCCCCATCCCCCAGCTTCACGTCCAGCAGCAGCAGGTCCGGCGCGCGCCTGGCCAGGTACGCCTGTGCCGCCGCCACCGACTCGAGCGGCACCACCCGCAGGCCCCTGGCGCTCAGCACGTCCACGTACAGCTCGCGCAGGTTGCGCTCGTCCTCGACGATGGCCACCTCGGCCCGCGCCTGCGCCGTCTCTTCCCCCGTCATCACTTCTCCTCCTGGGCCAGGCTGACGCCCTCGTGCGAAGCCGGGCTGGGCTCCTCGCGCACCGCGGGCAGCACCACCCGCGCCACCGTGCCCGTGCGGTCCTCACGGGGCAGCAGGCTCAGCCGCCCCCCCGCCGCCTCCACCGCCGAGCGCGAGATGGCCAGCCCCAGCCCCGTGCCCTGCGGCTTCGTCGTGTAGAAGGGCCGGAAGAGCTGATCGCGGTCCACCTCGCCGAGCCCCCGGCCCTCGTCTCGCACCTCGATCGCCACGCTGCCCTCCTCCTTCCGGGCCACCACCTCGATGCGGCCTCCGGCGCCGCCGCGCATCGCATCACCCGCGTTCTTCAGCAGGTTGAGCAGCACCCCGCGCAGCTCGTCCTCGTCTCCCACCACCCTGAGCGCCGCATCCAGCCGGGGGACGATGGGCGGAATGTCCACCTCGCCCTCGGCCACCGCCACCGCGTCCAGCACCACGCGCGACACGTCCAGCGGCCGCCCCTCCAGCCGCCCCTTCGGCGCCCGGCCCAGGCTCAGCAGCTCGGCTACCTTCGCGTCGATACGGTCGCTCTCCTCGCGGATGATGCGCACCGCCTTCTCGAAGCGGGCCCGCTGCTCGGGGGCCACGTGGGCGGGAGCGTCCGCCAGCAGCTCCGCGTAGCCGCGCAGGGCCGCCAGCGGGTTCTTGATTTCATGCGCCACGGAGGCGGCCAGCTCGCCCGCGATGGCCAGCCGCTCCACGCGCTCCAGGCGGCTGCGCAGCGCGGCGGCCTCGGCGCGTGAGGCGGACAGCTGCCCCGCAAGGCGCGCCTGCTTGGGGAACAGCAGGAACTCGATGCCCCGGCTGAGCTGATCTCCCAGCCCCACGAAGATGAGCGCGGCCAGGATGGCCACCCCCACCGTGACGGTGGCCTGGCCCAGATCCACCGGGTAGCCCAGCGCGCGCAGCACCGCCACGACGATAAAGGCCATGGCGATGGCCAGCAGCGCGTGCGCCACCGCCCGGGTGACGGGCAGCCGCACATCCACGCGCTCGTGCAGGATGTAGCTCAGCGCCAGGGTCTCCACCGCGAGGATGACGCCCAGCAGCGTCACCGAGCCCACCGTGGCGCCGCGCGCCAGCTCGATGCCCTCGCGGATGGCGCACACCGCCAGCACGGCGGCCACCAGCGCCACCACGTGCCGCGATAGCCGCCGCATGGCCGCGTTCTCGTGGCGGCAGAGCACCAGCCGCGCGCCGCCGATGAAGGCCACCCCTACCAACGCCAGCACCTGCGGCAGCAGCGCGCCCAGCAGCACGCGCGCAGGCGCGGTGACGAAGGCGGCGAGCCCCGCGACGCCTAGCCCCACGAGCCCTCCCAGGCTCAGCAGCGCGCGGCGGGCGTGGCGCGGCCCCAGGTCCAGCACGGCGTCCGAGATGAAGCCCACGGTGGCCAGCAGCGCCGCCCACGAGGCCACCTGGCGCCCGGTTTCGCGAAGCGTGGGCTCCAGCAGCATGACGAACCACGCCAGCGCGAAGAGCGTGACACCGGTGGGGCCCAGGGCGAACAGGCGCGTGCGCGTGTCCTTGCGGCCCGAGGCGAGCACGTAGCCCGCCAGCAGCGCGTTGAAGAGCGCCACCACGAGCGCGACCACCGACGAGGCGAGCAGGTACGACGACATTGCCCCGGGACGCTACCACCGCGTGGCGTGGGGCGGGGCTCGCCCGCCTCCAAGGCACTCCGGGCCAGGATGGCGGACAATCGAACGGATGGCGCCGTCAGGCAGGGGCCTTTTGGAAGTTCATGCGAGTATGGCCCCCGCGGCCCATTCTTCGCCCCAGGAGCCTTGTGAAGCGAGTGCTGATCATCGGTGCCACCGGACGCACGGGCCTGCGGCTCGTCGAGGAGTCACTCGTCCGGGGCCATACCGTCACCGTGCTGGCGCGCCGGCCCGAGGCCCTGCGCACGCTGCGCGAGCGCGTCACCGTGGTGCAGGGAGACGTGTTGGATCCGGCGCCCGTGGCCCTGGCCGTCACCGGCGCCGACGCCGTGCTCTGCGCGCTGGGCCCGCACCGGGAGTCTCCGCCCATGCTGTGCTCCCAGGCCACCAGCCTGCTGCTGAGCGCCATGGAGCCCCAGGGCGTGCGGCGACTGGTGTGCATCACCGGGGCGATGATCGGCCACCCCGAGCAGCGCCTGGGGTGGCTCTATAAGGTGATGCGCCACGCCTTCCGGGACCCCATTCAGGACCGGCAGCTGCAGGAGAAGCTCATCCTGGGCAGCGCGCTGGACTGGACGCTGGTGCGCCCGCCCCGGCTGAGCAACGGCCCGGCCCGGGACATCTGGCGCGCGGGGGAGGACGTGCGCATCGGCACCCTGGCGCACATTGGCCGCGCGGACCTGGCCCGCTTCATGGTTCAGCAGCTCGAGGACCCGTCCTTCATCCGCCGTGCGGTGACGGTGGCGTACTGACGGGCCGCGGCGCCCACAAGTCCCTCGAGGCGAGCACCGCGCCGCCGACGATGAACAGGCACGCCAGCCCCAGCTCCACCGTGGCCCGCGCCCGGCCCGCCAGCAGCAACAGCAGCGTGGACAGCAGCGGCGCGGAGTACGACAGGCCTCCCAGCGCCTTGATGTTGCCGCGCTTCATGCCCACGTCCCAGACGAAGAAGGCCAGGCCCATGGGCCCCGCGCCCATCAGCAGCAGCACCAGCCACTCGCCGGTGCTGGGCGCCACGGTGCGCTCGAAGAGCAAATGGCACAGCGCGGCCAGCACGGCGGTGGCGCCGCAGAAGCCGCCCACCGTGTCCGTGGGCACCGCGCCGAAGCGCCGGGAGATGACGGAGTAGGCGCTCCAGGTCACCGCGCACGCCAGCGCCGAGGCGTAGCCCAGCGTGTACTCGGCCCGGAAGGAGAAGCGCCCGCCCTCCGTCACCAGCAGCAGCGTGCCGATGAGTCCCAGCACCGCGCCGGCCACGTGCCACCACCGCAGCCGCTCGCCCGGCAACATCGCCGAGAACAGGACGATGAGCAGCGGCCACAGGTAGTTGATGAGATTCACTTCCACGGCGGGCGCCGCCTTGAAGGCCTGGAAGTAGAAGAAGTGGTAGCCGAACAGCCCGCCCACGCCGACAAGCCACACCGCGCCGGGCTGGCGCAGGTGGCCCGCGATGTGCTCGCGCCGCACCAGCCACTTGCTCAGCGAGAACAGGAAGGCCAGCGCGAAGGCAATGGCCACCGTCTGGAAGGGCGGCAGGGCGCGGGTGCCCGTGGCCATCAGCGCCAGCGAGGCCCAGAGGACAATGGCCACCGAGCCCACGGCCGTGGCGCGAGAGGTGGAGGCAGCGGAGGGAGCGGAGGCCATGCGAGGCCCCTCCTTATATAGGCAGAAGTCCCAAGCCCCTTACGTCTATGATTGGCGGCACTTCATCGAGGGGGGTTCACCATGCATCGAGCTGTTCAAACGGGCGCGCTGCTGGCGCTGCTGGCCTGCTGCGCCACCGCCTGCGTCGGCCCGCGCCTGGCGCAGTGTCCCGCCAACGGCGGCCAGCCCTGGAGTGAGCTGGAGAGCGATCACTTCGTGCTCCAGACGGACCTGCCGCCCCAGGAGGCGCACCAGGCCGTGGCGTACCTGGAGCGCACGCGCGCGGCCATGCTCGCAGCCGCCTGGCCCGAGGCGCTCAAGCGGGACATGCCCAAGCTCAGCGTGCACGTGCTGGCGGACAGCTCGCACTTCGAGGGCATCTTCCCCCGCCGGATAGATGGCGTCTTCTCGCGCGATGGCAACGAGCCCTTCATCGTCCTGCACGGCCCGCCCAGCGCCTGGGACAAGCGCTTCACGGGGCTGTCGGAGACGACGTCCTCCACGGTGAAGCACGAGCTGGCGCACTACCTCAGCAGCTACTTCCTGCTGCGCCAGCCGCGCTGGCTGGCCGAGGGCCTGGCGCAGTTCCTGGAGACGCTCCAGCTGTCCGGGGATGGGAAGACGGCGGTGCTGGGCCAGCCGCACCTGGACGCCGTCTCCGCGATGAAGACGCTGTTGGATGCGGTGGACCGCGGCCTGATGGAGAAGGAGGACTTCACCATGAAGGACGTCGTCACCTGGGAGGAGGTCCCCGAGGACGCTCCGGACTGGACGCTGAGCAGCCGGTACGCGGGCAGCTGGCTGCTGGTGCACTGGCTCTACAACACCCGGGCCGAGCAGTTCGCCAAGCTCCAGGCGAGGCTCGCCCTGGGAGAGGATCCACAGACGGCCACTCAGGCGGTGCTGCCCGAGCTGTATGAGCCCACGCTGGACAAGACGCTGTTCGAGTACGTCAAGAGCGGCTCCTACCAGGAGTTCTCCGTGCGGATTCCGGTGGGGGCGCTGGGCACCACCGAGCGGCCGCTGGATGACGCCGAGGTGCACATCCTGCGGATGCGGATGTTGGCCGTGGCGGCGGGGCTGGCCGAGAAGGACTCGGAGGAGCGGCTGAAGCTCGCCCTGGGCGAGCTGGACGAGGCGCTGCGGCAGGACCCCAAAAGCCTGCTGGCGCTGAAGGAGAAGGTCGCCGAAGCGCCCGCCACGGAGCGGCTGCCGCTGGCGCGCGCGCTGGTGGAGACGCACCCTCACGAGGGCAAGGCCTGGCTGGTGCTGGCCCAGGTGCTCAAGGATGACGCGACGACGCAGGCGGAGCGGGAGGCGGCGTACAAGAAGGCGGTGGAGCTGTCGCCGCGCGATGCGAACGCCGCGAACAGCCTGGCCTGGTTCTACGTGAAGCAGAAGCGCTACGAGGAGGCGCTCCCGCTGGCCCAGCGGGCCGTGGCGCTGGCGCCGTGGAACTCGTTCGTGCTGGACACGTATGCGGTGAACCTGGCGGGGCTCGGCCGCTGCCCGGAGGCCATCCTCACCCAGAAGCGGGCGTTGGATCTGCTCCAGGAGCACCCGAACGAAGCGCTGGAGAAAGAGCTGCGCGAGCGGCTCCAGGCGTTCACCCCGGAGTCCTGCACACCGCCCGCGCTCTGAGGACCAGCCTGACTCTCCCGGGAGACCCCATGACTTACCGCGCCAGCTCTTGGCCTCGCCTTAGCCGCGCCCTCGTGTTCTGCGCGAGCCTCTTCGCCAGTGTGGGCTGTAGCTCGACGCAAGCTGCTCACGAGGGTACAGGCGGATCAGGCTTCGCAGGTGAAGCCGCCGAGAGTGGGCCTGCTCTAGCGCAGCCAGGGGACGCCATCGCGCAGCCCGTACCGTGCGGGCCCAGAGAAAGCTCAATCTCCTGCTGCCTCAAGAACCACCCAGGCGCCTATGAGCGCTGTGGGGCAACCCCCCCCCGTACAGCAACCGAAGAATCAGCCGAACCGGCTCCCCCCTCCCGCACCGTCCGAGGACAAGGCCGCGGACGCGAAGGAACGCGCGCGGCGCAAAGAGCTCTGCGGCGACCACTACACCCGTTGCATTCAGCGAGGGGGGGAGGACATCGAACGTGGACAATGGGGATCCACCCAATGTCAATCGTGTTGGGAGGAGTGCAAGAAAGTCGGATACTGGCCCGCGGAATGGGATGACAAGCCATGTCCCGGAGGTGACGGGTGAGTAAGTCCCGTGAAGAGTGGTGGCGCACGGTCGGCCGTGAACTGGATTATCTCCACCTCACCCTCTTCGCAGCCAAGTCACCTGTTGAGGTGGACGTGCTGGCGCTGCGGGACTTCGAGAGGAAGTTTCTGCGGGAGGCTCGCTCGGACTTCGAGCGGAGACAGATCCGGCGTCTGACGGCGAACTCCATCCTGACCCATGTGTTTTTGGAGTTCACGACCTGGGAGAAGTTTGGCCCCCACCTACGGCGCTTCGAGACCATCGGGTACACAGATTTGAGGATGCGTGTCCACGTAGCGTGTCTCTACGTGCAATCGTTGCCGTACTTTCCTGAGAGGGCTCGGGACGCCTTCGCAATGCTGGCCGATGCTGAGCGGCGCGTGCTGCGGTTACGCAAGGGCAGCACGCGGCGCGAGGAGCTGCTTAGGGGCATCGCCCACGCGCGCCAGGAAGCGGCCCAATACGGCGTCAAGCTGCCCGGGGCAGAGCGTGAGCAGAATCTGAGCAGGTAGCCGCTCAGTAGACCATCTCCTCATCCCAGTAGAGCGGCTGGCATGAGTAGGGCTCGTTCTCGCCACGGCGGCTACAGTGGTAGCCCTCGGCGCAAACGGCTGGGCCTCGGGGATCGCAGGCCTGCAAGCAGTGATAGCCGTCACAGACTTTCCCCGTGCCACACGGGGGAAGGACTTCTCCGCACCTCTCGACACACTCCATCCATACCTTGCCCGGGTGAGGTGGCTCGCGCTCCACGGCGCACTTACGGCCCTCGGGACAAGGCGCTTGCAGGCAGTTGGGCCCATACACCTGGGCGCACACCGAAGCGCCCTCCTCGAAGGGGATGCACTGCTGACCCGTGGGGCAGCCGCGTGCCTCACACGTAGGCAGGCACGCGGGTTGAGGGACGGTGTCCGCGCAGAAGAAACCCTCGGGACACTCACCGCTGGTGCCCGGACGGCATGGCCGGGCGCACCAACCGCCACGGCCAGCACACAGCAGGCCCTCCGCGCACGAGTTCCTCTTGTCCCTCGGAAGCCTGACGCAGCTTTCTCCCTCCTGGCGCGGGCCGACGGGGACACAGAAGCGAACGTTCGGCCCATCTGCCCAGGTGGGAAGAAGACGGCACACCTCGGACTGCGGGCACTGTGCATCCGTCTCGCACCAGCTGTCGGTGCAGTACGAACGGGCGTGCCGCGCGTCGAGCAGGCAGCCCAGTGGCGTCTCACACGCTTCGTCTGGTCCGCAGTGCCGGCCGTACGTGATCAAGCGTGCGCGCTGCTCGTTGTCGAGCACGGGGCTGATGCGCGCTCCGGGTGGGGTGTCAGGCCTCAACACTCCGACGAGCAGCAGCACCAGCGGCACTGGCAGCAGCACTGCCGCGCAGGCCGCCAGCAGCTTGCGCCAGCTCACCCGCCGCACCTCATGGTCCACGTCACCCCACCGCTACGGTGCCGCAGTGGGCACGCGTCCCTGCGTGAACATGGGGAGGTAACAGCCTCCCTGGTACACGAACACATTCCCGTGGCAGTCCTCGAGAGGGACAGTGACCTTCGTCCAGCAGGAGCCGTTGATCGCGACCTGCGGTGTCGGACAGCGGCCTTTCGAGTCCGGCTTGCGCTGTCCGGGCAGCGGATCCTTGGGTACTTCCTGGGCGATGGGCTTTTTGGTGGGGGCCTGATCGGGCTCAGCCGAGGAACTCTTCACGGTATCTCCCAGGGACACAGGGCCACGCCGTGCCTCGGCCCCGGTGGGCGCCGCCGTGAGCTGCTCGCCGGTGCGTATGGAACCTGTCTCCTCTGGCCAGAGCCCCAGCGCCATCGCCGCCGCAAGCCAGGACAGCCAGCTCCGAGCGTTCACCTTCCTGATAGGCATGCTGGTCGGGATACGTGCTCGTTCGGAAGCATCCGCTTGCATGACTGTAAGCACCCGTTCGCGCTCTCTGCGGCGTGGACGGTGGCCCAGGTACTTCGCCTCCGCCAGTTCGTCCTTTGTCCACTGTGAGGGCCTCAGCGTCTCCCACTCGAACAGCGGCACGTCCGCCGAGGGCCCGGCGTGAGCCACGCCCCGCTCCATCGCCTCGGCCAGCTCGAGTGCGCTGCCGCGCTCCAGAGGGTTCAGAGACAACATGCGCAGGATGAGCGCGTTGAGCTGAGCATCCACCCGGGGGTTGAGATTTCGGGGAGGCGGAGCACCCGGCCCGCCCGGCCTCCAGCACTCACCTGCCTTCATGTCTGGCAGAGGCATCGGCGGGTACGTATCCGTGACGAGCCGGTACGCCGTGACGCCCAGAGCGAACAGATCATCCGCGGGCCGAGCCAGCGCGGGCACGGTGTCCTTGCTCTTGTGCCGGGTGGACTCCCACAGCTCAGGGCTGTGGTACTCGGGAGTGCCGAGCAGCACGCGCCAGGGCGTCAGTCTGGGGGCTCCAGCGAAGTAGCCGCCGCCGAAGTCGGTGAGGAACAGCCGGCCATCCGTGGGCCGCACCAGTATGTTGTCGCCCTTGACGTCCCGGTGCACGGCGCTCACTTCGTGAGTGGCCTGCAGCGCACGAGCCGCCTGAGCCAGCAGCCCCAGCACCTGGCGCGAGGACGGGTTGCGCCGGGCCGCCCATGCGTAGAGCGGCTCTCCCTCAGCCCACTCCATGACGACGAAGGGATGAGTTTCACCGGAGGGGGACTGCCACAGCCCCGCGTCGAGCAGTCGCGGCACACTCGGGTGGCGGATGCGAGAGAGCAGTTCCACCTCCTGCTCGAAGCGGCGGTCTCCCGGGTAGACGGCTAGCTTGAGCGCCACGGGCCCGGCGTGTTCACGCTCCAGGCTCACGGCGCGGTACACGATGCCGTAGGTGCCTCGGCCTCGATAGCCACACACACGCCAGCCGCCCACCCTCGTCCCGAGTGGCAAGGCGGTTGGATCCAGCGCTGGCGCCTGCGTATCCATGGGTTGACTCCGGCCAGGGCTCTCCTGCCCCAGAGCAAGCCTACCTCACGGGTGGCCAATGCCACATCGCACTTCGGAAGCGGGTAAGGTCCTCACGGACCTCTGAGCAGGGAGCAAGACATGGGGCGACCGACGATGGTGGATGCGCTGCTCCGGATTCGCGGCGACCTGATGAAGGGCCGGATCGCCATGCACCTCGGGGAGGCCCATGTGGAGGTGCTGGAGGGCTTCATCTCAGGCTATCTCGCGTGCTTGAGCGATCAAGGCGTGGAAGATGCCGAGTACGAGGAGTTCCGCGAGTGGCTGAGAGAGGTGAAGCGGGAGTTCCCTCAAGAGGGCTGGGCAGCCAGCTACCTTCGTGAGTGCCAGGGCAACCACCTGGCAGCCATCCAGCGGCTCCTGGACTTCGTGGCTGAGTTCGCCGCCCTCAAGCGCTCCACAGCCGGGCCCACTGATCGCTGAGGCGGCCGTGGCTGGAACTTCGACAGCCACGGCCTTGCCAACCGCGAGCCTAGAGCGGGTTGTACCTGCTCTCCGCGATGCTGAGCTGGAAGGTGCCGCACGCGGTGGCATAGCCGTCGACGATGATCCGCAGCTGCTCTCCGGCGGTCACCGAACGCCAGATCGCCGACTGCAGCGTTCCGCTGGAATCGTCGTTGTTGCAGGACTGGTTCACTCCGGTCGCGGCCTGCTGGATCTTGAGCACCGTGTCGAAGCTGGAGCCGCTGGTGCTGAAGAAGTAGTTGGCGCTCCTGGGCGCGGTCCACAGGAAGGAAATGTCCGACGCGCCACCGCCGCCGCCCTCGCAAACCGGGGCGAAGTCATCGCGGGCGCCGCACGTGGTCCCGCTGGCGATCTGACCCAGTTGGGAGCCCACGGTGTGCTCCTCGTTCGCGCGGTAAACCTCGGCGGTCGTGTCGCTCACGGCCAGCGCGTTGCCATTGGGCAGCCGTGTCAGGCCAAAGGCATACCGGGTGCGATTCATGGACGAGGCCGCCGTCCACGTCCCGGTCGCCGGATCGTACAGCTCGGCGCTGGACAGGGGCACAGAGGTCGACCCGGTCGGGGTACTCGCCCACCGGTAGCCCCCCGCCACCAGCACCCGGCCATCCGCCAGCAGCACGCTCCTGTGCGCCACCCGCTCGGTCGTCATCGAGCCCGTGGAGCTCCACGTGTTGGTCGCCGGATCAAACAGCTCGGCGGTGGGGGTGACCACCCACGCGCCATTCACGATGGTCATGCCTCCCATGACCAGGACCTTGCCATTGGGCAACAGGGTGGCGCTGGTATCGTCGCGGCGCAGGTTCGCCAGGCCGACACGTGCCCAGGTGTTGGTGGCGGGATCGTACAGCTCGGCCTGCTGCGTCGGGCCACCCACCACCAGAACCTTGCCGTTCTGGAGCACTGTCGCGGTATGGCCCGAGCGCGAGCCATACATGAATCCCGCGGAGGACCAGGTGTTGGTCGCCGGATCAAACAGCTCGGCGGTGTTGGAAGGGGCCGCATTGCTCGGCCCAGTCGAGTAATGGCCCCCCGTCACGAGGACCTTCCCGTTGGGAAGCAAGGTCGAGGTGTGGCCACGTCGCGCCAGCTTCATGGGCGCGGCGGCGGTCCAACTCCTCGTGGAGGGGTTGAACAGGTCGGCGTTCGCGACGAATGCGCTGCAGCAGGTGCCTCCCCCGGTCACCAGCACCTGGCCGTTGGCCAGCTTCGAGGCAGAGGGCGAGGGACGGGCCACGCTGAGACTGCCGCTGGGGGACCAGGTACCCTGGGCGGGGTTGAACAGCTCCGTGGCCGCGGAACCCGACGCGCCGGCCACCAACACCCGGCCGTCATCGAGCAGCGTGGCGGTGGTGCCAACGCGGGCGACAGCCATTGAATTGACGAGCTGCCAGGGGGCCGCCGTCAGCTCGGCCTGGGTCGAGACGAAGAGCTCCGGATGCAGTGGCCCCTCTTCCTCCGGCAGGGGGCCGCAGCCTATCCCCAGGGTGATGGCGGCGGTGGCGAACCACCGGCTGGCGGCGCGGCGCGGGGAGCTTCGATTCATGGGATTCCTCTGGAGTCAGGGGGCCTCATGGCCCGTCAGTGAGGGACCTGGCTGGGGGGCCGTGCGGGTCGCTCGTCCGACGGGTAGAGCAAGCGGTATGCCGTGTCTCGGAGCCCGGGAAGGACAGGAAGCCCGGTCAATAGCTCGGGGGGAGAGCGCTGGCCGACATGTCGGCGACAGGTGGCCGACATGTCGGCCACCTCCCAGAGGAGCAGGGCAAGCCAGGGGCTCAGTGCCGGGACTGCTGCGGCCACAGCAGCGTGGCCGCCTCGTACTGGCTGGCCTCGCGGAAGGCCACCCGCGCCGAGGTGTCCGTCTCCAGCCGCGCCTGCACGGACTTCGGCAGCTGCGCGTACAGGTCCTGCCCCAGCAGCTCCTCGATGCGGTCCACCGACGTGCGCGCCTGCTCCAGGAACGGAGTGATGTCCTCCTTCTTCGTCGGCGCGTCCTTCACGTTGGGCACCAGGTACGCGAACATGCTCAGGTGCCCGTTGGGCAGCTCCAGCAGCACCGTCTTGAAGTTGTGCGTGGGCACTCCGATGCGGCTCTCGCCCCCGCCCATCTTCTGCGTCGCCTCGGGCGGCAGCGGCTTGCCCTGCGCGTCCAGGTACACGTTGCCCGTGACGATGTGCGCCTTGCCTCCGCTCGAGCGCACCAGATCATTCACCGCGTCCTCCAGCGTGCGCCACGTCTGCCGGTTCAGGTTCGGGTGCTGCGGCGCCACGTTGCTCATCAGGTGGCTCTCGTCCATCGCCTCCTGCGTGGGCGAGTCCTCCGCCGGCTTCATGTGTCCCCGGTCGAACCCCGTGTTCGTGTAGTCCTGCGGAGAGATTCCCTCCGCGCCCAGCTCCGGATCCCTCTTGAAGTGGCTCCTGTCCCGGTCCACGTCCACCGGCGTCTCCTGGATGTCCGACGCCGACAGCAGGTAGCTCACGAAGCTCGGCACGTTCTGCGACTGATCCATCGACAGCCGCATGTACTCCTTCACCAGCGACAGGCCGCGCTGGGGGCCCTCCAGGCGCAGCGGATCCTTCTCTCCGGCCAGCTCCGCCACCTTGCTCTCGAAGATGGCCGCCTGCTGATCCGCCACCCACCGCGCCCCCTCCACCGTGCCCGCCTTCATGTTCTGAAGGTACGTGTCCAGCTCGGCCCGCGACACTTGCCCGTTGGCGTCTCCGCTGATCAGGTCCGCCCGGCGCGCCACCGTGTCCTGCCAGGCGCTGTCGAAGCCATCCACCGCCACCGAGTCCGTGCCGCCCGCGAGCTTCTGCTCCAGCGCCGCGCGCTGCTGCTGTATCGCCGTGGAGTTCATGAACCGCGCATCGCCCGGCTGGCCCAGGTAGCGGTTCACCTCCGCCGCCGACACGCTGCCGTTGCCCCGGCGTGCCCGGGTCGGGCTGGCCGCGTCCGCCGCCTTCAGCAGCTCGCTCTGCCAGCTGCTCTCGCCCCAGCCGTACTTCTGCTGAAGCTCCGCGATGGGCACCTCGCGCGCCGTGGAGCGCCGCCAGCTGCCGCCCGGTGACTCCACCGTGTTGCCCACCGTCACCGACGGAAGCACCGAGTCCGTGAAGCTCTTCGGGCGGATCGCCATCAGCCGGTTCTCCCTCGGCACCCTTCCAGAGGTAGGAGGGTGTAGGGAGTTATCTTTCTTGGCCGCCAAGAAGTTGCGGACAATGTGGGATGGCCAGTGAAAACGCGGGCTTAGCGGCTCACTCTTCCGGTGCGCTCTTCCACTCGGGAGCCTGTTCCGGCTCGGGCCGCCCCTGCAGCAGCTGGTGCGGACGGAACGCGGCCTTGTAGCGCAGCGAGGCGCAGCCCAGCACCCGGTAGCCCAGGTACACGTGCGCGATGCCCCGCTCCCGCGCCAGCTCCACCTGCTTCACCACGTTCGCCGTGCCCAGCGAGCAGTGCGCGTAGTCCGGGTGGAAGAAGAAGTACACCGCGCTCCACGCCCGCGGCGTCTCGTCGCAGATGCCCAGGGCGATCAGCTTCGGCCCGCCTTCGGCCTCGTCGTCGTACCAGGCCACCTCGCGCACGCACGGGTGCGGAAAGGCGAACTGCAGGAAGTAGTCCCGCTCGCTCAGGCTCGAGGCCTTCCACTCGCGCGCCTGCTCCCGCCAGCCGTGCCACGCGTGGTACAGCTCCAGCCGCTCGTCATCCACTCGGGGCGTGCCCACCTCCACCCGGAAGCGCGCGGTGGCTGCCCGGGCCCGGCGCTGGCTGCGGTTGGGGTGGAAGTCCGCGGTGACGATGCGCAGCGTCACGCACTCGGAGCACGCCTGGCACGCCGGCCGGAAGTACACCGGGCCGAAGCGCCGCCAGCCCCGCTCCATCATCGCCTCGTACTCCTCGGCTGTTACCTCCATCAGCACCTTCTGCTCGAGCGAGGACTGCTGCTCGGGCAGGTAGCTGCACGGCCCCGGTTCTTCGATGGCATGGTGGATGACGGTCGCCATGGTTCCTCTCTGATGCGAGTGTGGCACGGCGCGTGTCAAGCGCACGTCCGTTCTCACTCTGTCCGCCCGGTGAGCAGGAGAGCGGGAACAGCCACGCGGGCCCGGGTGTCCACCTCGCGTGCCGCTCCTGCCCTCACTCTTCCCACGCCTGCTGCCGGTGCTGCTGGTGCTCGCAGGCTCGCCCCCCGCGAGCGCCGAGGACGCGCCCTCCATGGACGCCTTCGAGGCCTACCTGCGTCCTCCCACTGCCGCCGCGGACGGCTTCGAGCCGCTGCCGGACACCTCGCGCCTGCTCGCCGGCACCGAGGTGCGCGCCCTGGCCCACGGGCGCGTGGTGGCGGCGGACGCCAAAGCCCGCACGCTCACGCTGGAGCACTTCTATTACGAGAACCACGAGCTGCTACGCGTGCGCTCGGAGTACTCCGGGCTGGAGGAGCTGAAGCCGCGCCCCGGAGACACCGTCACTCGCGGGCAGCGCCTGGGCCGCGTGGGAGAAGGCCAGCCCCTCTCGGTGACGCTGCACGCCAACAAGCGCTTCACGGCCGCCGAGGCCCGCGGCTTCACCCAGGCCCGGGCCCGCCTGCCGCTGCCCGCCAGCGAGCCGGTGTTGCTGCTGGTGTCCCACGCGGACTTCGCCATGCGCCTGTACGCGCGGGGCCGCGAGGTGGCGCGGGTGGAGGTGGGCTTCGGCCAGGCCGAGGGCCGCAAGCAGGTGCGGGGCGACAACCGCACCCCCATGGGCATGTACCACGTGGTGCAGAAGCACCGGGGCACCTTCACCGGCGCCTACGCCGAGTACTACGGCGGCCATTGGATCCGCCTCAACTACCCCAACGCGTTCGACGCGGACCGGGGCCTGGCCGAGGGGCTCATCACCCGCCCGGTGCGAGACGAGATCGCCCGCGCCTGGGCCGAGCGGAAGAACACCCTGGCCTCCACGCGCCTGGGCAGCGGCATCGGCTTTCACGGCTGGGCCGGGCCCTGGACGCGGGAGGGCACCGGCGGCCGGCTGTCCTGGGGCTGCATCGTCCTACATACCCCGGACATCACCACCCTGTACGACGCCATCCCCGAGGGCGCCATGGTGGTCCTCTTCTGAGCCCCACTGCACTGGCGAATCGCGCCTGAAGCGGCTTAAGTGAGCCCTGGGAGACCGGGTCCCCCCCCCTGCCACATGAGCCACTCCGCTTCGGACATCAAGATCGGCACGGTCCTTCGGGACACGTACGAACTCACCTCACTGCTGGGCAAAGGCGGCATGGGCTCGGTGTTCCTCGCCCGGCACCTGCGGCTTCCCGGCAAGCAGGTGGCCGTCAAGGTGCTGCACCACCATGGGGACGAGCTGAGCGACGAGCAGTTCGCGCGCTTCCGCCGCGAGGCGGAGATCGCCTCGCAATTGGGCCACCCCAACATCATCGAGGTGCTGGACTTCCACACGCTGGAGAGCGGCGCTCCTTATATGGTGATGGAGTACCTGCGCGGCGAGAGCCTCTCGCACCGGCTGCGCAAGGGGCGGATGTCGGCGCGCGAGGCCTTCGTCATCACCCGGCAGATGGGCTCGGCGCTGCACGCGGCCCACCGCGCAGGCGTGGTGCACCGCGACTTGAAGCCCCCCAACGTCTTCCTGGTGCCCACCGAGGCGGAGGGCATGCTGAGCGAGCGGGTGAAGCTGCTGGACTTCGGCATCTCCAAGCTCCTGGGCTCGCAGACGCTGCAGACCCAGGAGGACGTGCTGATGGGCACGCCCCGGTACATGTCTCCCGAGCAGGCCATGGGCCGCAACAAGGAGGTGGACCACCGCACGGACATCTTCGCCCTGGGCTGCATCGTCTACGAGATGCTGTGCGGCGACTCGCCGTTTGCCGGGGGCACCATCGCCGAGGTGGTGTACCGCGTGGTGCACGAGAACCCCGAGTCGCTGGCCGTGCGCGTGCCGGACCTGCCCGGCCGGGCGGTGGCGGCGGTGGACCGGGCGCTGGCCAAGAACGCGAAGGACCGCTTCCAGGACGTGGCCTCCTTCATCGCCGAGCTGACCGGCACGCCGCTGCAGACGCTCTCCGGGCTGGGGCCGGACCCCACGCCCTACCCTCCCCGGGGCGCGGTGCCTCCGTCCAACCCCTCGCTCCATGACGATGAGAGCGCCTCGGAGGCCACCTTCGTCCCCGCGCGCAAGGCGGAGGGCGCGCCGCCTCCGGGACAGGGCCCCGTGTCCGAGCAGAGCATCGAGCACGGCTCCACCCTGTCCGCGTTCCGGGCGGCCGAGGCCGCGATGGGCCGCAAGCCGGAGGAGGCTCCGGTGAGCGTGTCCCGGCGGCCCACGGATCTCGAGATGCCCGCGGTGGCCTCTGGCGCTCAGGCCTCGCAGCCCGTGCCCGCGGCCGCGCCACTGGCTCCCGCCGCGGCCGCGGCCCGTCCCCGCTCGTCGCCGACGATCGCCGTGGCGGTGGTGGCGCTGCTGGCCCTGGCCGGTGGGCTCGGGTGGTGGTTGCTGCGGCCTGGTCCGACGCCGGTCGCTACCACCGAGCCGGTGGCCGCCACCCCGCCCGTGGCGCCCGCCCCTCCGAAGCAGGAGACGCCCCCCACGCCCACGCCGCAGCCGCCCGCCGCCGTAGCCGCGGTGGAGCCGGCGCAGCCTGCGCCCACCACCCCGGCTCAGCCCACGGCTCAGCCCACGGCTCAGCCCTCGGCGCGCCCGGGTAAAACCGAGACGCTGCTTCCCGAGGCTCGCACCCTGCTGGACGAGGCCGAGCGCGCGCTGGAGGCAGGAGACCTCGCGAAGGCCATCCGCACCGCCCAGCGCAGCCAGCAACTGCAGAAGAGCCAGGCCGCGTACCTGTTGCTGGGCCAGGCCTACTGCAAGCAGAAGAGTCTGGGCGATGCGCGCGCGCAGCTGCGCAACCTGACCACGCAGCAGGGCAAGAACCAGCTGCGCAAGTACTGCACGCAGTACGACATCAACCTCTGAGGGCAGGCTCGGAGGCGGTAGCACCACGGCCCCACCAGGAGGGGGGCGAACATGAGAATCACCCTGGCAACGGTCATCGCGGCGGCGCTGCTGTGCGGCGCCTCCGCCCGCGCGGCGGCTCCGGTGGGAGCAGGCAAGGTGTACTCGGGCCCCGAGGGCGAATCGGTGGCGGTCATCCCGCTCACCGGGGCGGAGTCCCAGGGCGGCAAGCAGTACCTGCTCCTGGTGCAGGGCACCGGCAGCGAGTTCGACGGCAAGGCGCTGCCGCACACCCTCTACGAGTTCGACGGGCACGCCAACTACCTCACCCAGTACCGCGGCAATGACTACGTCACGCTGGCCATGCGCAACCGGGGCGGCAAGCGCTACGAGCTGAACGCGCCGGGCATGAAGAACGGCCTGAACGTCACCTTCGACGAGAAGCGCTCGCAGGCGCTCAAGCCCGACGAGGTGTACGCGCTGCACCAGAAGCAGAAGGCGGACGGCTCGCTGGGCAAGCTCGCCGCGTTCAACCGCAAGCAGCGCGAGGCGGAGCAGGAGCAGGGCCTGGCCGAGGAACTCAAGGGCGTGAACGCGGCGTGCGGCGCGACGCTGAGCGCCACGGTGGACTGGAAGAGCGTGTCGGACGAGGTACTCAAGCGGTACAGCATCTCCTCGTACTGCTCGAGCCCGCTGACGGCGCTGCGCTCGCTGTGCGAGTCCGCCGCGGTGGCGCGGAGGATCATCCCCGCCAAGGTGAAGAAGGTGTCATGCCAGGTGGGCCCGGAGCTGAAGCTGGAGATGCAGGGTGATACGGCGCGCTGGACGACGGCGGTGGACGCCGGCAACCAGGAAGACTTCGCCCGGAAGTTTTTCGAGAAGAACCTCTAACTGGAGCCCACTTTCATGAACTCACGACGACTGTTGGCCGCGGCCGTGGCCCTCTGCTCGGGTGCCTCCTGGGGGCTGGAGCCTCCCTGGGGTAAGGGCGAGAGCCTGGGCGAGCAGATCCTTCTGGAGAAGACGGCGGTGTGCACCGATGGCAAGGGGCACTACGTGGTGGTGGCGCCGAAGGAGGACAGCAAGCAGCTGTTCTACGGAGACGGCAAGACGTTCTTCCAGGTGGCGGCGCCGCCGTGGAACCTGTCTCCCACTGACTTCCTGGAGCCGCGCTTTCCGAACAAGACGGCCAACAGCAGCTTCCGGGGCAACGACATGCGCGTCTACTCGGAGGTGGAGGCGGACGCGGCGAAGAAGACGTGCGCGGTGCGCTGCGGCGAGCAGACGGTGGCCTTCCAGTGGCTGGAGCCCGAACAGGCGCTGGGGGTGCTCAAGGGGGCCAAGTACGAGAGGAACCCGCAGAAGTACGTGCCCTACGCGCTGCTGCGAGACACCTCGGGCCTGTACTACCTGGTGGAGAAGGGCTTCCACCCCGAGGACGAGAAGAGCTTCCGGGTGCACGTGGGGCCCAAGGGCGCGCTGAAGCTGCAGCAGATGAAGGACATCGTCTCGGACTCGGAGGGGCAGATCTTCTCGACGAAGAAGGGCGAGCTGCGGCTGGTGGTGGACAAGGACCAGTCGCCGGTGTGGATCGAAGGCAGCAAGAAGAAGGTGCAGCTGCGCCCGGTGCCCATCACCGAGAACCTGCCGCTCATCTACAACGAGCTGGGGGTGTACACGGGGGCCCGCCTGGGCACCCCGTGTGATGATCAGTAGCCCGCTGGACTGACCCGGGAGCGCTGGCATACCGGCCAGGCTCCCGGGCCCCGGGGCCCTGCTACGGGTTGACCGTCATGGCCCCCAGCTGCGTCGTCTCGAAGAGCAGGCCCGGACCCGAGCCCGCGCCGTTCACATCGCAGTACGTCCAGCGCACGCCATTGTCGAAGCTGAACCGGTACGTGTACGAGTAGCTGCCGGCGGCCGGCGCCACGAACGAGCCCTGGAACTCGTCGTCGTTGCCAGTCTGCGTGTTGTACGACGCCTGGAAGAAGCGCCAGGTGTTCGTCGACCGCGGGTCCGCCGCCGCCGGCCCATAGCCCACCTCGGCGACGACGCCCGCGGGCGCTCCGCCCGCTTCCGTGACTCCGGCCTCGTAGATGCGCCCGTAGATGAGCTGCGTCATCTGCCCGGCCTGCTGCACCGGAATGCTGGAGGGGAACTGGAGGTTGCAATAGTCCGCCTCCAGCGGGTCGTTCGACTCGTTGTAGTTGCCGGTGTAGGTGAAGCCACCGGCCAGCGTCACGTCCGGCACGCCAACGGCCACGCCATTGCTGAACACCACACTCACCCGCGAGGGCGTGGCGCTGCCCACCGCGGTGCAGGTGGCCTGGGTGTTGCTCGTCACGTTGCAGCTGCCCACGGGGTTGGCGCCAAACTTCGCGGTCAGCGGGCCGAAGTCCGTCCCCGTCACGGTGATGGTGGTGGAGGCCACCGTGTTGGGCACGTCATCCGGAGTGATGGACGTCACCGTGAGGTTCACCGTGTCGTTGGGCAGGCCCGGCGTCGGCGACGGATCCCAGCGGAAGTCGTTGCGGTTGTTGTTCGAGTCGGTGCTGGTGGGCGAGCGCACCATCGAAGGCCCCACGCTCGCTCCCGGATTCATGTAGAGCGCCGTGGCTCCCTCGTACATCTCCAGGCCGTTGGGGGTGGCGATGTTGACGGCCAGCGCGGCGCCGGTCGGGTCATACCCCACCGTGTCGAGCAGCACGTTGGGAGTGCCGGGCATGAACAGCTGGATGGCGTCTCCACCGTTGTTCTCCGCATCCAGGTTGGCGATCCGCACATCCACGTTTGCCACGAAGTTGGGCACCTGGGTGTTGGTGGTAGTGCCAACCCCATCGGCGACCAGGAGGATGCCGTCCGCGGGGATGCGCACGCCCGCCGGGATGGTGGCCTCGGCCATCGCGTTGTACGTACCGGGTACGTTGCCCGACCTGCCCTCGACGTCGGCGAGCTTCGCTCCACCGATGACGGAGCCGCCGGGGCCGGCGATCTCGAAGAACCCCTTGCCGTCATCTCCACCACTCGGGTCAATGAGCGCCTCGTTGATGACGGCCACCTTGCAGCTGCCGTTGGCCGCTCCCGCGGTGTGGGGGATGCGCGAGCCGCGCACGCCCGCCCCGTAGAAGCTCACGCACCAGTTGGTGGCCGTGTCGTTGCCCGCCGCCGTCGCCATGGTGGGCTCCAGCTGCGTGGAGTTGCCCGCGAAGCCCACGAAGTTCACCGCCGTCAGCGGAGTGTTCGGGTCGGTGACGAAGGAGCGGAAGTCCACCGCGTCCTGCAGGTTGCCCGCCGGCGCCGCCTTGTAGAGGGCCAGCGCATCACCCGTGTCCGCCAGGGAGAAGGTAGTCCCGGGTGCGCCATAGACGAAGCCCACGCCGCCCGGAATCGCGCCGGCCGGGTTGGGGATGCCGTACACCGAGCCGCCCGCCGCAATCGTCACCGGCGTGGCCGCCGTGCCGTTGGGGTCCGTCACCGCGCGCACGTCCGCCATCATCCCCGCGGCGTTGCGCAGGGTGTAGCCCGCCACGTCGATGCTGGCGGCGGTGGGGTTGTGCAGCTCGATGAACTCGGCGCCCAGGGCGCTGAACTCGCTGATGATGATCTCGCCGCCCTGGCTGCCGGGCGTCACCGGCACGCAGGCCCCGGCGCTGCACGTCTCGAAGGCCTGGCAGCGCGTCGTGGTGGAGGTGTCCTGGCACGTGCCCGTGGCGGGCTGGCAGGCGGACACATAGGTGACGGTGGAGGTGCCATCCGCCGTGCAGGTGGCGGGCGGCGGCGTGCACACCACGCCCGCGCACGCATCGCCCTGCACCTGGACGGAGGCCGAGCGGCTGAAGTTGCCCGCTCCATCCAGCACCTTGAGCGCGACGTAGTGGGCGGTGACCAGGTTCACGCCCGTGATGGTGGCGGACTCGGCGGTGCCCGGCGCCCGGGGCGCGGGGATGACGAACCGCGTGGCGTTGCCGAAGTCCGTCTCGTTGTTGATGGGCGAGGTGGAGTAGCGCAAGTCGTACTCGGCCGCCGTGCCCAGGTTGCCGTCATCACCCACCGCCAGCCAGGCCACGTTGATGCTGGTCAGCGACGCGGGCGTGGCGGTGATGACCGCGGTGTCCGGGATGATGTTGTCCACGATGGTGAAGGGCGCGCTGGTGGCTCCGGTGAGCCCCTGGGCGGAGGCGGTGAGCTGGAAGCCCGTGCCCTCCTGGTTGATGGAGAGGTTGTCGAAGCTCGCCACGCCAGCCGACGGGTTCTTCGTCAGCGTGCCGCTCAGCACGGCCGAGGCGCTACCGCCCGTGAGGCTCAGCGTCACCTGGGGCAGCGACACGTTGACGTCGTTACCGTAGGCGTCACGCAGGGCCACGCGCACCTCGGCGAGCGTGGTGCGCACGGTGCCGTTCGCCGGCTGCTGGATGAAGACCAGCTGCGACGGGCTGTTGGCGACGACCGTCACCGTGGCGCTGGCCGTCAGCCCACCGTTGACCGTGTCCGTCACGCTGACGGTGCTGCTGCCCGCGGTGCGCAGCTGCACGGAGAAGGTGGCGGTGCCCGCGTCGACGGCGGTGAAGGTGTAGCTGCCCGGCAGTTCGGCGGCGGCATCCGAGGAGGCGAACTGCACCGTGCCCCTGTAGCCGGTGGCCACGTTGTTGAAGGCATCCAGCGCGCGCACGGTGACGCTGAAGTTGCTGCCCGCCGTGGCGCTGGCCGGAGCGGTGATCGCCAGGCTCTGCGCGGCGCCCGCGGACACCGCCACGGTGGCGGTGGCGCTGCGGGTGCCATCCGTCACGGTGAGGGTGCGGCTACCCGCGCTGGCCAGGGTGACGTTGAACATGCGGCTGCCCGCGTCGGCGGCGGTGAAGGTGTAGTCCCCCGGCAGGGTGGCCTGGGCGTCACCCGAGCTGAATTGCACCGTGCCCGTGTAGCCGGGCACCACGTTGGCGAACGCGTCCACGGCGGAGACCGTCACGCTGAAGGGGCTGCCCGCCGTGGCCGTCGCCGGAGCGCTGAACGTCAGCGCCGAGACGGCGGCCGGGTTCACGGTGACATTCTCGGTGTCCGTGAGAGTAGCGGTGCCCGTGTCGCGCGCGGTGATGGAGCGGCTGCCCGCGGTGCGCAGCTGCACGCTGGAGAAGGTCTTCTGGCCCGCGTCCGCCGCGGTGAAGGTGTAGTTGCCCGGCAGCACCGCGCTGGCATCCGTCGAGGTGAAGGTGACGGTGCCGCGGTAGCCGCTGGCGATGTTGCCCGCGCCGTCACGCAGCGTGACGGTGACAGGGAAGTCGCCGCCCGCGGTGACAGGCGCGGCGGGCACGGTGAGCACCAGCTGCTCGGCCACGCCACTGTCCACCATCACCGACAGCGAGTCCGTCAGGGCCGCGTTGCCCGTGTCGGTGACAGTCACGGTCACCGGACCCGAGGCGCGCAGCACCACCGCATTGGTGAACACCTTGCGGCCCGCGTCCGCGGCGGTGAAGGTGTAGTTCCCGGGCAGCGTCGCCGCCGCGTCCGTGGAGGTGAAGCGCACGGTGCCCGTGTAGCCGGTGGCCACGTTGTCGAAGGCGTCCATCGCCGTCACCTGCACGGTGCCCGGCTGGCCCGAAGTCACCGGCGCCACCAGGCCCACCATGTCCAGGCGCGCCGCGGGCCCCGGCTGAATGGAGAAAGGGTTGCTCTCCACCGCCAGCGAGCCGGCGGTGGCCCGGAAGCGGTAGCCGCTGCCCGCCGTGTCCACGCGCAGCCCCGAGAAGGTGGCCACACCCGCCATCGCCGTCACCGTCACCGGCGTGAAGGCCGGGCCATTGAGCAGGTTCAGCGTGACGGCCGAGTTGGCCGACGTCACCGTGTCACCGTTGGCGTCCTGCAGGGCCACGCGCACCTGCGGCAGCGCGGTGCCCGCGGTGCCGTTGACGGGCTGGGTGATGAAGGCCAGCTGCGTCACCGTGGGGTTGGACGTGGACACCGGCAGCGTGGCCGAGCGCACCGCGTTGCCCGCGCTGTCCACCACCCTGAGCGCCACATAGTAGTTGGTGCCCACAGCCAGGCCCGTGAGGGTGGCGGACTCCGCGCCGCCCGCGGGCTTCGGCGCGCCCGTCGTCACCAGCGTGGCCGCGGCGAAGTCCGCGTCCGTGACGATATTGGTGGAGGAGTAGCGCAGCTCCTGGCTGGAGGCGGTGCCCAGCGTGCCGTCATCACCCACCGCGGTCCACTGCACCACGATGGAGGAGGGCCCGCTGGTGCCCGGGCTCAGCACGGGCCGCGCCGGAGGCACGTTGTCGATGATGTCGAACGCGGCGCTGGTGGCGCTGGTGAGCGTGCCGGCCGTGGCGGTGAGGGTGTAGCCGGTGCCCTCTTGGTCGATGCTCAGCGTGGTGAAGGACGCCACACCGTCCACCGGAGCCACCACCCGGGTGCCGTTGAGCGTCACGGAACCGGAGCTCATCGCCAGGGAGACGGTGGGCGAGCCCACCGCGGCCAGGTTGCCGTAGGCATCCGTGAGCGTCACCTGCACCGTGCCGAGCGTCTCGCGCACCGAGCGGGTGCCCGGCTGCTGGGTGAAGACGAGCCGCGAGGCATCCGCGGCCAGCACCTGCACGTCCACGCTGGCGGTGACGGCGGCATTGGCCACGTCGGTCACCGTCACCTGCTGGGTGCCCGCGCGCCGCAGCGACAGCGCCGGGAAGGCCTTCTGCCCCGCGTCCGCCGCGGTGAAGAGGGCGTCCGCCGGCAGCACCGCCGTGTTGTCCGAGGAGCTGAAGCGCAGCGTGCCCACATAGTTGGTGGCCACGTTGCCGAACGCGTCCTTCAGCAGCAGGCTCCCGGTGGCCGTCTCGCCAGCCACCATGCTGGCCGGCAGCCCGGTGAGCTCCACCACGCTGGCCGCCGCGGGCACCACGTCGAAGGTGACGCTGGTGGCCGCGCCCAGGCTGCCCGAGGTGGCCCGCAGCGAGTAGCCGCTGCCCGCCTTGTTGATGCGCAAGTCACTGAAGCGCGCCACGCCATCCACCGCGTTGACGGTGAGCGTGCCGGCCAGCTCCGCCGCGGCGGGCCCCGAGGCCAGCACCAGCGTCACCGCGCTCGTCGCGCCGCGCACCGTGGCGCCATCCGCGTCCTGCAGCGCCACCTCGATGACGGGCAGCGTCGCGCCCGCCGTGGCCTGAATGCTCGTGTTGGTGAAGCCCACCTTCGAGGCCTGCAGCGCCACGAACTCCACCGTGGGCCGCGCGCTGAGCACCACCGGCGCCCCGTCAGTGGCCACCGAGGCCGTCACCTGCTTGATGCCCGGCCGGGTGGACACCAGCGTCGCCGCCAGCACTCCGTCCCCGCCCGTCTTGCCCGAGGCCGGCGTCAGCGTGTTGCCATCACCCGACACCTCGAGCGTCACCGTGCGGTCGGCCATCGCCGCGCCGGACTCGTCTCGCACCGTGACGGTGATGGTGACCGAGTCCCGGCCGTTGGCCAGCACGCCGGAGCCGCGGTTGACCACCACCGTGGACTTGCCGGCGTCCGGCTGCGCCTTGACGGGCGGCGGAGGGGGGGGCTGCGGGGTGCCACCACCACACGCGGTGGTGAGTCCGACAACCAGCGCGCTCAGGGCTACACACCAGCCGAGCGACAGAGATCGCGATGACATACTTGCCTCGATGCGACGACGGGGGGGGACCGCGCGATTGATCAGCGCGGGAAGTCGCCGTTTTCTACCTGACAGGGCAAGTGAGCAGGAACACCTACAACCCTGATTTCCCAGAGGCGCGGAAGGCCGGAAATCCGCCTCCGCGCGGCTCTTCCGGTCCTTTCCGGCATGTCCTTGGAGGGCAAGCCAGCAAGCTGATCAGCGAGGGCCCTTCATCTTCAGCCAGAGCAGCCCGAGGAAGGTGTCCGGCAGCCGCTCTGGCAGTCCGGGCAGCTCCTCGCGGGCCCGCACCGGAGGTGGGAGCGGGCGGCGCCCGGCTTCACTTGGGACCAGGGGCTCGGCGCGGCCCAGGCCCCGCTCGTTGCGCTCCAGCGCCTCGGAGAAGGTGCGCTGACGTGGCACCCGGGACTCGATGGTCGCCGCGCGCGAGATGGGCTCGGCGGCGCGCACGCGGGAGATGGTGTCCGCGCTCTCGACGCGGGTGAGGCCCGAGACACGACCAATGGGCCCGCGCTGCCTGTGCCCGTGACTCATGCGGTGCCTCCTGACGAGCCCCGAGCGTAGCGGCTCGCTGGCGCGCTGGCCACTGGTCCTGCCCGGGAGGGCTCAGCCGCGCTTGGTGGGGTCGCCCTTGATGCGGTTGAGCTCCACGGCGGTGCGCACCATGGCCTGGAGCGTGGCGGTGTCGACGTCCTCGGGGCTGCGCAGCTCCACGTGGCGCATGCGGCTGCCGGTGCCCTTGAGGATCCCCTTGGGGTCGGTCAGGTCCGCGCCGCGCCAGAAGCCGAAGTTGACGTGATTGCGGTAGGCCTTGATGTGGGCGAAGGGCCCGTTCACGTCGTAGACGGGCTGGCCCCACTTCATCGACTCGGTGGCCTCGGGCGCCACCTCGCGGATGAGCTGGCGCAGGGCGGACACGGTGTCGCCGCGCCAGTCCTGCATGGTCACCACATAGGCATCCACCGTGCCCCGGCTCCGGGGCGCTGCCGCCGCGGGGGCCGCCGCCTTCTTCGCCGGAGCCCTCTTCACCGCCGCCGCCTTCTTCGCCGGAGCCTTCTTCGCGGGAGCCTTCTTCACCGCCGGGGCCTTCTTCGCGGGAGCCTTCTTCGCCGTCTTCTTTCGGGTCGCCATGGGTGGCGGGATGGTAGCGCAGGCGAACACGGGCCCGTCAAAGCAAAGGGCCCGGAGCCGACAGTCGGCTCCGGGCCCTCAATCTTCAAGACAACATCCGCGCGTGCGCTACCTCAGTTGCAGCGCGCGCTGCCGCTGGTGCCGGCCGGGCAGTCCTGACCGACGCAGTACCTCACGCCGCTGTCCACCACCGGGTGGTTGCCAGACTGGTCATGCGGCACGAACACGCTGCAGGTGCTCTGGGCGGAGCTGCCACCCGGCGCCGCGATGGCGTAGTGGACGGTGTACACGCGGCCGTCACCGGTGCCCTCGCGCTCGGCGCGCACGCGCACGGACTTGCCATCCGAGGCGATGACGATGTCATTGCAGGTGCGCCCATCGCCGTTGCCATTCTCGTCCTCCACCTCGTCCGAGGAGACGCGGAAGATGGCGCCATGCTGGTCCGGAGGCAGGCTGCCACCGCACGAGTCCTGAGCCGGGGCGGCGCAGTCGGCCAGCGAGATGTCCACGTACTTGTGGTTGGGCGGCCACAGCTCGGTGCCCAGGTCGGCGCCCGGGGTGGGCTCGCCGGAGGAGCCGTCGCTGTTCACCGTCACCGAGAAGGCGCACGAGGCGGTGTTGCCCAGCCGGTCCGTGGCGGAGCAGGTGACGTTGGTGACGCCCACCGGGAAGGTGGCGCCCGAGGCGTGCGAGCAGTTGACGGGCGCCAGGCCGCAGTTGTCCGCCGAGCCCACGTTGAAGTGGGCCACGGGGCCGCCCTCCACACAGGCGTTGATGACGATGGGCGCCGGGCAGGAGATGGTGGGCGGGGTGGCGTCCGCGCGCACGGTGACGGTGAAGTTGCACGAGGCGCTGTTGCCCGAGCCGTCCGTGGTGGAGCAGGCCACCGGCGTCTGGCCCACCGGGAAGGTGGAGCCCGAGGCCTTCGAGCAGTTGACGGGCGCCGAGCCGCAGTTGTCGCTGGCGGAGGCCTGGAAGGTGGCGGCCGCGCCCTCCTCGCAGGTGTCGAGCGTCTGCGAGGCGGGGCAGCTCACCGCGGGCGGCGTGTTGTCCACCACGGTGACGGTGCCCACGCACTGCGCGCTGGCCGCGCCGTCATTGGCCACCACCGTCACGGGGTTCGCGCCCAGGCCGAACGGGCCGCTGGCGGACTCGGTGACGGTGAAGGGGCCGGGCTGGCCGTCCGGATCATAGCTGCCGTTGTTCACCGTGCCGGTGCCCTGGCACTGCGCGTCGGCGTTGACGGTGACGTTGCGGCACAGGGCCACGGGAGGCTGGTTGGCCGGAGGCGCGCCGCACGAGAAGTCCACCTCGGCGGAGGCGCCGTTGTTCGTCTCGTCGCACTCGGTGTCGCGGCCCTCGCCCTGGCCATCGTCATCCGCGACGATGAAGACCTGGTTGGAGCCGCCCGCCGGCTGCACCGTCACCGCCAGCGACACGGGGACAAAGCCGTCCACGGGGATGGCGTTGGGCACGGTGACGGTGCCCAGCAGCGTGCCGCCCGAGGCGGGGTTGCCGCGGTAGAAGGCCACCTTGAGCCCAGCGGCCACGGGGCTGTCGCCCTGGTTGGTGATGCGCGCGTTGATGGTCAGCTGCGAGCCATCACACAGGGCGCTCACCTGGGACACGGTGTAGTCCGGCGCGGCATAGGGGCTTGGGCCGTCGCCAAAGTAGTTGGCCACGTTGGAGCGGAAGGTGTTCAGCTTGGGCTTGGTCCAGTGACGCACCGGCTGCGCGGGCACCGAGCCATCATTGTTGATGTTGGTGATGGAGTACGCGTGCTGGTTCCACATGGGCCGCGTGCGCGCCCAGCCCTCGAGCCGGTCGTGGTACACGCGGATGCCGTTGTACGGCGGGTAGGCGATGTTGTTGGTCGCCACGACGATGTCGGCGGCCAGGTCCCCGTCCACGTCCGCGATGACGGGGTAGTCGTGCGTGGTGCCCGTGCTGTGGCGGGTGGACCAGCGCACCGCGCCGGTGGCGCCGTTGTAGATGCGCAGCGTCGTCTCGTCCGCGTGCACGAACTCCAGCTTGCCGTCATCCTCGAAGTCGAACGCGGACATGGTGCTCTTGCCCGAGCTCCACTCCTGAATGGTGGCCGTCCACTTCACCGAGCCATCCGTCTCGATGACGCTGACGGCGTTCTCGCCCACCACGCCAATCTCGGGCAGGCCGTCGCTGTCCACGTCCGCCAGGCTGGGGCCACCGCCGCAGCCGTTCACGCAGCCGCCGGGAATGGTGATGCTCCACAGCAGCGCGCAGTTGTCGTCCAGCAGGCTCACCTTGCCGTGGCCCGAGACGACGATTTCGCCGTTCGAGTCCCCGTCGAAGTTGCCCACCGCCGCCATGCCGTGGGGAATGTCCGTGTTGGCGCACTTGAGCGAGCCGTCGTGCTTGTAGACCGAGCGGCCGTTGATGAGCTCCTGCTTGCCATCACCGTCCAGGTCCGCGGCGAAGGACACCGGGCCGGTGTACTGCGCTCCGCCCATGCCGTCGGTGCCCACCCACTTCAGCGCGCCCGTGTTGCTGTAGACGCGGTTGCCGTCGAGGATCTCCACCACGCCATCGCCGTCGAGGTCCGCCAGCGAGGGGCCGCCCCACTCGTTGTAGTCGAACGCGTCCTCGGCCGAGCGGAACTTGAAGGTGCCGTCGTTCTCGTAGCAGATGATGCCGCGCCCGTTGAACGGGATGCCGCAGATCTCCACCATCGGATCGCTGTCGATGTTGCCCACCGCGATGCTCGAGGCGCCCTTGATGCGATGGGCGGGGTCCGTCACGGCCCACAAGTCCTGCCCGTTGGCGCCGCTGATGGCGCGCAGCACGCCCTCGCGCCAGGTGAAGCCGTCGCCGGGGATGACCTTGAACGAGCTGAAGACGATGTCCGGGGTGCCGTCGCCGTTCACGTCGGCCACGGCGGGCGTCATCATCACCTGGTTGAACTCGGGCAGGATGCTGCTGCCCGTCCACGCCCACTGCAGCTCAGGCTGGAAGTTGGGGGTGAACGGCGGCACCACTTCACATACGTCCGAGAGGTTGCCCGAGGCCCGGGCCTTCGCGTCCTCCTGCGATTGAGTGCTGGTACAGCCGCTTGCTGCTCCGAGCGCCAACAGCGCCGCGAACCCACGAATGCCACGTCCAGGATGCATCGAGCGTCTCCTTGTCTTTCCGGCATTCCCGACTTCCACTGCCGCACAGACCGGAGAATCTTGAGACAACTTCCATTCATGGGATCCAAGAAAATGAAGGGCCCTTCATTTTCTTCTTGACGTGTCATGAAAAACTAGCAGCTAGCGCGGACTTCTACGGCCGGGGTGTAGCGATTGTTCGGTAACGGCACCTGATGTGCGAAGCGTGCGCTGGTGCACACCTGGCCCCCCCTGTGAAGCTCACCCGTCATCAATCCGGCAAGGCGACCTCGCCCGCGGGGGGCTTCAGCTCGGCGGGCAAGGGAGCGAGCTCTGGGCCCTTCACCTGGCAGGAGGCCTCGGTGGGCGAGAGGCTGCGCACGGGAGAGAGCGTGGCGGCGCGGCCGAACTTCAGAGCGCTGGTGGCCACCAGCAGCTCCTGCTTCTTGCCCGCGTCGCTGTCGCTATACACGGCGGTGACCGAGCGCAAGTCCGGGGGCAGCTTCACCTTGAGCCGGGCGCGGCCTGGCTCACGCACCACCTCGGCGAGCAGGGGCGGCTTGGGGTCTCCATACGCGGGGAACACCTTGCCGTCGGCGATGCGGATGGCCCACTGCACCAGGCCCTCGTCCTTGCCGGAGCGGCCGCAGGGGTCCGCGCTCTCGGGCACCTCGGGGAACAGCCACAGCTCCACATGGTCATCCACCAGCCACGTCTCACCGGGCCCGGTCCAGGTGTCGTCCACCACCTCCATGAAGAGCCAATCGTCCTGGGCGAGCACGGCGCGCAATTGCGCATCCGTGGCGCCCTGGGCCTTGCCCAAAAGCACGAAGCCCGCCTCGGCCGAGCAGCGGCCCAGCCCGGTGCGCTTCCAGCCCTCGGAGACGAAGTCCGCGGGCAGCTCCACCTGCGGCACCAGCCGGGCCTCCACCGAAGTGGTGCCCGTAGCCTCGGTCACCTCGCCCTCGGGCACCTTGCAGTCGGTCACCTCACGCACCACCTGGCCCTGAAAGGTGACGTAGTCGAAGCGCACCTTCGTCCCCTCGCGCGACAGCGTGTGCGAACTGTCTGACTCCTGGCTGATCAGCGACAGCGGCGAGAGCTGCGCCACCACCTTCTGGGTCCACCGCCAGTTGGAGCCACCGCTGCGCGTGTGGGTGAAGCGGTTGCCGGAGACGTCCACCTCGTCCTCGCCGACGCCGGCGGCGCCATAGCCGTCATTGCAGGCCTCGAGCAGCTTCACCACGGACTTGTCGGGGCGCCGCAGCCACCACTCGCGCAGCTCACACTCGTTGCCCTCCTCGGGGTCCCTCTTGCCGAGCGCCAGCTCCACCACCTGGTGGCCCTTGATGGCGGCCTTGGTGCCCTTCACGGAGCACTTGGGCCGCTTGCCACAGACATCCTTCGCCCCCTGGGCCTGTGCGCCTGACGCCGCCAGCAGCGCGCCCAGCAGCAGGGCCCTGCCCATTTCATGGATCCGCGACACGGTGTTCCCTCCGGCGCGCCAGAGTGCCCCAGGGCTGCCCTGCGGGGAAGCACTCCGGGGGCTCCGGATGTCAGCCTCTATACGAGGGAAGCGTCCGGCGGCGCGCGGGGGCTCCGTCTCCGCCACGTCCGGCGTATATCGGCCCTGGAGGGGCCCGCCGCGTCCTCTCCCCGCATCGCGAGGACCGTGCCATGTCTCACGACCGTTTTCAGACAAGCCGCGAGGTGTACCACCGCATTCGGTGGGATCCGCGGCTCGACGCGCGCGAGTTCGTCATCGGCTACGACGCGCACACCGAGGACATGGAGGAGATGCCCCTCGAGGCCTTCGTGCCGGATGGAGAAATCCCCTGGCACCGTGTCTGGTACTTCCGCCGTGGGCCCGACGTGGTGTGGGACCGGCGCAAACGCATCGACACGTTGGCCACGCTCATCCCCACGGCTCCGGAGGAGCAGGAGCAGGTGCCGCCTCCGCCTCCTCCCCCGGCCGCGCCACAGTCCTCGCACTCCCATCACCACCACCATCCGCCGGACTTCACCCCGCTGCCGACGTATCGCTACGACTCGCGGGACCAGGCCTGGGTCGAAGCGCCCGCTCCCACCGGAGCCTCCGAGGCGCTCCCCACCGCGGCGGACCTCACCATCGCCTCGTTGAACGTGCTGTTCGACTTGTACCAACCGGAGCTGTTGGACACGCGCAGGCGGACCGCCGCGGCCCTCTCGCTGCTGCGCTCGGTGGATGCCGACGTCATCGCGCTGCAGGAGGTGACCAAGCCCTTCCTCGATGCGCTGCTCGACACCCAGTGGATCCGCGAGCACTTCTTCCTCTCGGAAGGGCCCGCGGCCACCACGGTGACGCCGTACGGCCAGGTGCTCTTGTCGCGCTACCCGTTCGCCTCGTTGAGCCAGTGGGCCTTCACCCGCGACAAGCGCGTCATCGCGGCGCGGTTGGCGCTGCGCGACGGGCCGGTGTGGGTGGCCACGCTGCACTTGATGAGCAACGTGGACCCCACGGGCGCGGGCTTCCGGGCCTCGATGGTCCGGTCCATCGCGGACTGGGCCCAGAGCCGGGAAGGCCAGGGCCTGGGAGCGGAGGACCTCATCCTCGCGGGTGACTTCAACTTCGGTGACGACGCCCCCGAGGCGCAAACGTTCGCGGAGGCGGGCTTCGTGGACGCGTGGACCACGCTGCGTCCGGGCGAGCCAGGGCTCACGTATGATCCGGCGCGCAACGCCATGGCGGCGCACACCAGCTCTTCGGGGAAGAGCCAGCGCATGGACCGGGTGCTGGTGCGCTCGCCCTCGGAGCGGCTCGCTCCGCGCCAGGTGAGCCTCTTCGGCGAGGAGCCGCTGTCCGGCAACCCCGCGCCGGGAGGTCAGCCGCTCTTCGTGTCGGATCACTTCGGGGTGAAGTGCACGCTGCTCCGCCAGGAGGCCCAGGCTTCGGCGCCCGAGCCCACACGGGGCCCGGCCCGGGTGCTCTCGGTGCAGCCGGTGCACCAGGCGGCGGTGGTGCTGATTCCTCCCGAGAAGCTGTGGCCGGCGATCGAGGCGCTGCGCTCCAAGCACGACCGGAACTACGAGCGGTGGATGCCGCACGTGACGCTGCTCTACCCCTTCGTGCCCGAGGAGCACTTCGCCGAAGCGGAGGCGCTCATCACCCAGGCGCTGAGCGGGCTCGCTCCATTCCAGGTGACGCTCTCGGGGTTCGAGTCCTTCGAGCACCGGGGCAGCGTGACGGCCTGGCTGCGCCCGGAGGACAGTCCCCACGGCGCGCTCCAGGTTCTGCAGGCCGCGCTCGAGAGCGCCCTGCCACAGTGCAACGAGCAGGGCCGCAAGTCAGACCGTGGCTTCACACCGCACCTGAGCGTGGGCCAACTCCCCCACTCGAGCCCGGCGGCCGTCCAGCGCACGTTGGCCTCGTGGGAGCAGGACTGGAAGCCGCTCACCTTCGAGGCCCGTGAGGTGTGCCTGATCAGCCGTCGCGGCGACGTGCCCTTCGAGGTGCGGCGGCGCGTGGCGCTCGGCGGGGGCAAGCGGCCTTAAGGGGGGCTGCTGACCCGCCCCTGATGTGCGCCCAAGCGTGGCTCATGAGGACCAGCAGCCGCGGGCATGAGTTCCGGCGGTGCCCATCGCCGGGGAGCCGGCGGAGGATTATGACCAGAGAGCCCACCGATGGAGGCACACGCATGATGCCGAAGGGGATGCACCGTTTCATCGAGGCCCGGATCCAGGAGGCCCAGTCACGGGGAGACCTGGACAACCTTCCGGGCAAGGGGCAACCGCTGCCGGAGGACGAGACGGACTCCCTGCCGGAGGAGCAGCGCGCGGAGGCCCTGCTGATGCGCGTCACCGGCGCGGCGGAAGAAGTCGCGCTGCTGAAGGACCTGTCGGAGCTGCGCGAGCGCTACGACCGCCTGCCGCCGGGAGAAGAGCGCCGGCAGCTGCGCGAGACGATCCGCGCCAAGGCGGTGCGGCTGAGCCTGATGTTCGAGCGCGCGGGCAAGTTCCTCACCGCGCGCAGCGTGCTGGAGCGGGCCGATCAGTAGTGCCGGTAGGTGAACTGCAGCTGCGCGAAGCGATGGCCGGAGAGCCGGGTGTTGGGCGGCTCGGCCAGCTCCTGTGAGCGGAACACGTAGCTCAGATCGAACTGGAACCTGCGCCCACCCAGGGCCAGGCCGAACTCACTGTCTCCGACGAAGGGCGTCTTGCGCACGCTGACGCTCTTGCGGAACATGTTGCCATCGAGGAACAGGTTGCGAGCCACCCAGCGCACCTGGCCGCGGGCGAAGAGGTACGCCTCGAACGTGCGCTCGGGCACGTCGGCGGTGGTGCTCGGCTCGGGAGCCTTCCCCTCGGCCTCGAGCCGGATGCGCCGGGCCTGACGCACCGACGGCATGATGGGCGAGAGCCCGAACGGACGCGACAGCAACCCGACACGGACGGAGGCACCCGCGTTGGCGTTGACGAAGACGGTGCCCAGCATGGCGCCAGCGGACCACGTCGCATCGACGTAGCGGCTCCACAGCAGCGGCTGCTCGCGCTGCGCGGACAGGTGGAAGGCGGGCTCGTTGGGCAGCTGCGCCTCCCAGCCCACGGGAATGCGGGCCACGGTGCGGCCAAAGACGTCGTTGAGGGCCTGGTGCCATCCGCGCTGCACCTCACCGGCGAGAGCGGCGGGCCCAATGACACCCACGGTGGCCTGGAGCGTGAGGCGGGAGGACTCGGTGGGGGACTCGGCGGCGTGGAGGTGCTGGAACAGCAGCCCCCCATGGAGCCAGCCGCCATAGGGCCGGTCATTCGGATCCGGCCAGGGCACCTCGTCCTCGAAAGGGACGATACGGCTGGGGGTGTACATGTTCTGGGCGAGCGAGCCACCACAGGGGTAGCGGTGCTCGACGCCATCGGGGAACCCCAGGGCGAGGCCGAGCCGGCGACAGCCGTCATACTCGCCAAAGTGCTCGATGCGCGTGCCGTTCGAGTAGTAGCGGTCGCTCTGAACGAGCACATCGTTCTCGAGGTGCAGCGCGGTGACGAAAGGCAGCCGCTCCTCTACCTGGGAGGGGGTGGAGGAAGGCGTCTGAGCCAGCAGGGAGGACAGCAGCGCGAGAGCCCGGATCATCCCGTCAGTGTAGCGCCCGTGGGTGTCAGGAGCGGTGGGGATACTGGCAACCAGGAAACACTTGAACAGGAGGCGGAGCCATGACGGGACCGACGAGCGGCGTGCCACCGATGGGGGGAGCGCAGCAGGCGTTGTCGGCGCCAGGAGCGCAGCAGGCGCCGAAGCAGGGAGACTCGAAGTTCGACGCGGTGTTGGCGGACAAGGCGCAGGGCACACAGCCAGCGCAGCAGGCGGGGCCCACGGAGCCGGTGCGCCAGGTGGAGAGCGTGACGAAGGCGGAGAAGCCGACGGTGAACCTGGTGACGCACGTGGTGCGCGAGCTGGAGGCGGGGCACCTGCGGCTGGAGAAGCTGATCCAGGCGAGTGCGTCCGGGAAGCAGTTCTCCAACGCCGAGCTGCTGTCGCTACAGGCGTCCATGTACAAGTACACGCTGGAGTTGGACCTGACGAGCAAGGTCGTCGAGAAGGCCACCAGCGGCATCAAGGACGTGGTGAAGACCCAGGTGTAACCTCAAGTACCTCACTCGAAGACGAAGCGCTTCACGGCGAAGAACGGCAAGGTCCGCGGTAGCGCGACGGCTCCTGGCTGAGACGCCTCGAACTGAGGCACACCGTCTGGGTTGCCCAGCAGGAAGCAGACCGGATACCGCTTGCCCTCGGGCGTACGGACCTCCGTGTAACGGCCGTACGTGACATCCACGTCCGGCATCGACTGCCCTCTGTTGTACGTCTTGAGCGCGCCGATCAGCAGGCTCCCCGATGGGAGGATTCCCTTCTCGTCCCACTTGATGACACTCGTGATGGGGCCATCCTGGTAGCGGCCCAGCTCACCTGTCCCTGTGTCGGGCTGGCGGACATCGAGCACCAGGAGGCCAGAAGTCCTCTCAGTAAGGCCCAGCTTCCGCATCGCGGCAACGGCGTCAGCAGGGCATGGCTCCTCTTCGAAGGGCCTCACTTGAACACCCGTGCAACCGGCGCTCAGCTCCAGGCAGGTGGCCGCCATGGCTGCTTTCTTGAGGTTGTTGGCCTTCCGCGGGCTTGCCGACTGCTTGCTGTGGTCCTGCTTGGTCTTCACGGGAGTGGTTTCCTGAGAGTGCGCCGTGGGATCCGCGACGACCGCAGGGGTGGTTTCCGCCTGAGGCGGGGCTGCGGCCCGCACAGCTTCAGGGGACTCCGTCCGACTCGCCACTTCGCGGGGAGTCCGCACGGGCGGCGACGATACGACTCGCGCAGAAGGAAGCAGCCTGCCCACGGCCCAAGCCAGTGCCACGCCCAGGAGCAAAACCAGCCCCCCCAGGAGAATGAGCCGTCTTCGGGAGCCTCCACCTACGCGCCCAGCTCTGCGCTGCATGTTTACCTGCGACGGCTCAGCCACGGACGAGCCCTGCGTCTTGGCGAGAGAGGCATCCGCTGGAACGAAGGTAATGCTCCGCGGAGGCGAAGGCGGCTGCGGTGGAGGAAGGAGCCTCGGTGGCTCTGGGCGGCGGATGCGGCGAGGCGCACCCGGTACTTCCTCCCATTCAAAACAGGGAGTCTCCCACGCCGCGGCTTCACCGAAAGCGGAGGCCGCCACCAGCGCCTCATGGAGCTCCCGGCCGTTCTGCGGCCGTGCTTCGGGAGCTTTGTCCAGCAGCCTCATGACGAGGCCGGCCAGCGCCGGGGGGACCCGGCGATTGACGGTGTCCGGCGATGCAGGCCGCCGCCAGATGATCGCGTCCTCGATCAGCTCCCGAGGCAACTCCAGCGGGAACGGCCAATGTCCCGTCAGTGCGCGGTAGGCGGTAACACCCAGCGCATACATCTCATCGGTCGCCCTGTATTCGTAGTGGGCACCCCGGCGTCCCCAGTTCTGCCGGTTGAACCGCAACGCTTCCGGGCTGCGGCAGTGAAGCGTTCCTGGCGGCAGCGGCTGGTCAGTGAGGGTCTCTGCCCCTTCATAGTCTCCGACGCTCAGGTCCAGAAGAATGGGCTCTCCATCTCCCGAGCGTACGATGATGTTCTCGGGCTTGATGTCCCGGTGCCAGGCCTCGTTGTCATTGAGGAAGCTCAGCGCCAGCGCCAGCTTGTCGAGAACGGCTCCCAGTTGATGAAAGGTGGGGTTGGCGCTCTCGACCCACTCGATGAAGGTGAGGCCCTCCACGTAATCCATGACGATGTAGTGGTAGCCCTGCTTCGGATGCGGCCAGCGCCCGTGGCCGTGCATCCGCACGATGTTGGGGTGAATCGCCTTCGTGAGCAGCAGCGTCGTCTCACGCTCGGCCCGGGGGTCTCCCAACCGCAATGCCATCTTCAGCGCGTAAACCTCTCCCGGGCGCGCGGCATCCTCGACGCGGTAGACGGCACCGAAGCCACCTCGGCCCGACTTACCCAGGATCCGCCATCCGCTGATCAGCGTCTCGGGAGGCAGCGCATCGGGATGCACCATCAACGTCTCCACGTCCATGGATCAGAGCCTCACTCGTTCAATCAATACGCCGCGCTCTCCGTCCTTCTCACGCACCTCCAGAGAGAAGAACTGGCCGACATCCTCTGAGTGCCGGTCTACCTCCACGACCAGAACACCGGTCTGCCCTGGCTCGAGCGGGCCTACGTCCATCCAGACAGGCACGCGCCTGACGATGACGTGCCTGGCACTCAGCAGCCGCGCCTCACCTGGAGCCCAGGCAGGATTTCCCAACGGGAGGCGAAGGCGAATAACAACCACCAGTTGCTTCGATGACCGATAGGCACGCTGAGTGGAGAGGGGAGCCCCCTCCAGCCCATTCCAATGAACGTTGGCAGTGAGCCGCTCGACGGTGACGCCCTGCTCATCCACCGCGCCCGAGAGCACCGCCCGGGTCAGCCCGCTGGCCTCGCACCGGGCGAGCGCGGCCTCCAAACGGGCCTGAAGCGCCTCGCTCGATAGCGGCTGGCGAATCACCTGGAGCTGCCCATCCACCTCCGCAGGGTGTCCCACCAGGGCGAGCACTGCCTTCGCTGGAAGCTGCCCATCCGCGAAGCCCACTGTCATGAGCAGCCGCTCTCCGGCCACCAGCCCCACCGACGGCTTGAGCACCAGCGTGCGCGTGTTGCACTCCAACAGCGCGAACTGGCTCTCCCGGCCCTCTACCGCGAGCGCCTCACACTCGAGCGGCGAGTCGAACTCCAGCACCGTGAGGTACCCGGCCGCGGTGCGCACCTCCGGCACCGCGCCCGAGCCCAGCAGCGGCAGCTCCACCCGCCGGGCCTTCACCTCGCGCGCAGCCGGAGCACCCGTCTGGGCCACCGCCACCGGGCCTGTCAGGCACAGCAGCACCCGCAGCAAGGCATGTGTTCCAATAGGTAGGGCCAACCCGGAAGAACCTCCTGGGTTGTACCCTACCAGAGACCACCGACCTCCCACGGCGCTCTCATGCGCCCCGGGAGGCCGGGATGTCAGCCCCCTCGCCTACACTGTGACTCAGTGCACGCGGGACCGCGGCAGGTTCGACGCCGCCGGGAAGCCCAGCAGCGACTCGAACGTCAGCGACTCGCCCGTCACTCCCGGAGCCGGCGACGTGCCGCACACCAGCGCCGCCAGGTCCTGCGCACGCCGGCCCAGGTCATCGAAGCGGCGCCCCGTCTGCGTCACCGGATCCATGATCGTCGCGCCCCTCATATAAGGAGACAGCGCCGCCATCTGCCCCACCTGCCGGTTGGAGATGTGCAGGAACTCCGTGCCCGTCTCCCGCGCGTGGCACCCGTTACACGTGTTGAGCGAGAACTTGTGCCGCGCCTCCGCCGCCACGCCCGGCACCCGCCAGAAGAACCCCTCCGGCATCCGCGCCCCCGCCGCCAAAAACCGCGCCCCGCCGAAGCTCTCGGGCACCGTGTGCCGCTCGGCCAGGATGTCCGCCTCGTTGGCCCGGATGAAGTTCCCCAGCTGCACCGTGTTCTCGAACCCGAAGTCCGGCGTCAGCTTCATCGTGGCCGGTTGCAGCCCCGCCGTTGTGAGCACGAACTCGCGCATCTCCCACAGGTCCGCCAGCGCCGCCTCGTTGGTGCGCACCTGGTTGAGCGCGCTGCCCGCCGGCCGCCCCGCCATCACCCCCGCCGCAGTGAAGCGCTCCGTGAGCGCCTGCAGCTTCACCTTGTAGTCCGGGTGGTTCAGCCCCAGCTGCCCCAGCTCGTGCCAGTCGCGCGCCCACCGCTGCACCGCCTCCGGCGTCGTGCCCGGCAGCGCGTACTCGAAGATGACCGTGAAGGGCAGCGGCCGCCCCGCCGTGTCCACCACCCCGTACACGAAGCGCCCCTCGCCGGCCTGCACTCCTGCCTGGCGCAGATCGATGCGGTTCACGATGGCCAGCAGCCGGAACGGCGCCGTGGAGAAGTCCAGCGGCTTGTCCGCGCCGCCGCTGCGCTGCTCCCACGGCCCCAGCACCTGCGTCTGCATCTTCGGGCGCGCCGGCAGCGTCAGCCCGTTGACCTGCTGCTGCGCGCCCCATGTCCTCATCCACTGGCGCACCAGCGTGGACGGATCCTGGTTGTTCGCCATCGCGCGCATCAGCGTGCCGAAGTGCCACGCGCCTCCCGGCCGCGTCCGCACCGGATCCTCCACCACCGAGAGCGAGGTGATGGCCAGCTCCGCCGGCCGATCGATGAAGCACGAGCTCGGGCCACACGCCGTGGTGGACTCGCAGCCGTTGGCCGGGTTGCCATCACAGTCATACGTGCCCACCCGGCACGCCACGCCACACGTGCCCGACACGCACACGCCGCTCGCCGTACCCGAGCCCGGGCAGCTCGTCCCGCAGGCGCCGCAGTGGTACGCGTCCGCCGTCAGGTCCACCTCGCACCCGTTGGCCGGGTTGCCGTCGCAGTCCGCATAGCCCTGGGGGCACCGCGTCGCATAGGTGGGGCCCTCGGTGCACGAGGACTCGTTGAGCGCCGCGTCCCGGGCCGCCACGAACACCCGGCGGATGCTGCCCGGGCCCGAAGCCTCCACCGTCAGGTTCGCCAGGTAGGTGCCATTGGCGCCCGCCGTCACCGTGGCGGCCGGAATGCCCATGCAGCGCACGTCGATGAAGATGCCCACCGTGCTCATCGGCTCGGCGGTACCCCTCACGCTCAGCCCATGCTGGGTGGTGCCGTACTGCCAGCTCGCGTCGATGATGGTGGGCGCCGCAGGAGGCGTGGTGTCCGTGGTGTCCGGAGGCACGTACGGCCCAGGGCGCGGAGCCGGTGCCGGCGCGGGAGCCGGTGCGGGAGCCGGAGCAGGTGCCGGTGAAGGCACCGGGCTCGAGCCATGTCCCCAGGAAGAGCCGTCGTCGAAGTCCTCACCCTCGGAGGGAGCCACGACACAGCCCACCAGCGTGCTCAGGAGCGTGCCCACGAGCACGCCCGTCCACCACTTCGCGCCATGCATGAGCGGCCTGCTTTCAGCGATGCGGGGAGCTTCCGGCCAGCTCCGCGTCCGTCAGTCTTCCAATCGCCCGATCCCTACCCGACCCGCCCGGGCGCTGTGACGCGACATTCGCGCGCTTATTCACTCCCCGTCATTCAGACCGTCTCGCTCCCAGGTGCGAGGACGTAGGCTCAGGCTGCTCAGCCACGGACAATCGCGCGCGCACCAGCTCCCGAAGCTCTCTGGGCAAGAACGGTTTCTCCACCAGGGCGCTCTTCAGCTGGCCGAGGAACTCCCGGGCCCGCGGGGTGAACGCGCCGCCCGTGAGGAACACCATCCGCTCGGCCTGCGTGGGCAGTTCGCGCGACAACACCTCATGCAGCTCCATGCCGCTCATGTCCGGCATCATCAAATCACACAGGATGACATCGAACCGCTCGCCGCCCGTGAGCCTGACGTGCGCCTCGCGTGCGCTCGTCAGCGTCATCACCTCGTGCTCGCGCTGCAGCGCCCGGCGGATGGCCTGGCTGACCATGGGCTCGTCATCCACGATGAGGATGCGCCCGCGCCGGGCCGGCGTCCCCTGTGGCTCGGGCCGGGCGTCCTGCGCGGGCGTCGCCTGCGCGGTGGCCACGGCGGGCAGCAGCACCCGGAACACGCTGCCCTGCCCTACCTGGCTCTCCAGCTCCAGGCGCCCGCCCAGGCCCGTGATGATGTCGCGGCAGATGGACAGGCCCAGCCCCGTACCCACCCCTGGCGCCTTGGTGGTGAAGAAGGGTTCGAACACCTGCTCGAGCCGCTCCGCGGGGATGCCGCTGCCCGTGTCCCGCACCTCGATCATCACCTGCCCGTCCACGGACCGGGTGACGACGCGCACCTCGTGGCGCTCCAGCTCCCCCTCGGGAATGGCCTGAGCGGCGTTGACCAGCAGGTTGACGAAGACCTGCCCCAGCTGACCCTCGTTCCCCTGAACCATCAGCGGCTCCCGGTAGTCGCGCACCAGCCGCGCGCGGTGGCGGATCTCGTTGCCCGCCAGGCGCAGCGCGGACTCCAGCACCTGGTGCACCTCCAGCGGTACCAGCTGGGCCTTCAGGTCGCCGAACGAGAAGATGCGCAGCTGCTGGACGATCTGCCGGGCCCGCGAGGCGCCCACCTGGGCATCCGCCACCAGCTCGCGCAGCTCGCCCTGCTCGCTGGCCGGCAGTGTCAGCCGAGGCAGCACCTCGGACTCCAGCGTGTGCAGGTTGGCGAGCACGTACGCCAGCGGGTTGTTGACGTCATGGGCAATCATCCCCGCCAGCATCCCCAGCGAGGCCATGCGGTCGGAGAGCACCAGCCGGCGCTCCATCTGCTTGCGCTCGGTCAAATCCCTCAGGATGCTCACCGCGCACGGCTGCCCGTCGAACATCACTGGCAGCCGGGCCATCTCCATGGACACCGTCTCGCCGGACCCGCGCACCAGGCGCATCTCCCGGGGCGGCATGGGCTGGGTCGTCTTCAGGATGCCAGGCATGTCCCGCAGCAGCGCGGCCAGGTCCTCCGGGTGAAGGTAGAACTCCAGGGCGTCCAGCGCGTGCAGCCGCATCAGCTCCTCGGCGGACTCGCACTGGATCAACCGCAGGAACGCGGGGCTCGCATAGACGATGCGGCCCTTGTCCGTGACGCAGAAGCCCTCGGGCAGCTGCTCGATGAGGGCACGGAAGCTCTCCTGCGAGCGGCGCAGCGTCTCCAGCGTGCGCGCGTGCTGCACCGAGTAGCGGATGGAGCGCTGCAACATCACCGGCGTCAGCTGGGACTTCACCAGGAAGTCCGCGGCGCCCGCCTCCAGCGCCTCGTGGTCCACCTGGTCGTTGCCCACCCCGGTCAGCAGGATGATGGGCAGGTGGACCCCGCGCGCGCGCACCTGGCGCAGCAGCTCCAGCCCCGTGTAGGCCCCCAGCCGGTAATCCAGCAGGCACACGTCATGGCGTCCCGCCGCCAGCAGCTCCAGGCCCCGCTCGGCATCGTCCACCCACTCGAGCGTCATCTGCGCGGGGCTCAGCCCCCGCAGCGCCGCGCGCACCAGGACGAAGTCGTCCTCGTCGTCATCGATGAGCAGGACACGGACGGGAGCCGCGGCGGTTCTGGGCGTCATGGGCTGGCCGGTTGGGGCAGCTTCACCGTCTGCAGCCAGTGCTTGTCCAGCACCTTGACGACCTCGACCAGGCCCTCGAACGTGTCGGGCTTGGTGATGAAGCAGTTGGCGCCCAGATCGTAGCTGCCCACCACGTCCTCCTCGCGCCGCGAGGTGCTCAGGACGATGACGGGGATGCGGCGCAGGCCCGGGTTGGACTTGATGGACCTGAGCGCCTCGCGGCCGTCCAGGCGCGGCATGTTCAGGTCCAGCAGGATCAGCTCGGGCAGCGGCGCGCTCTCGGGCCGCGTGTAGCGGCCATTGTGGTTGAGGTACTCCAACAGCTCCTCGCCGTCCTCCACGCAGCGCAGCTCGCCCGGCAGCTGGCCCTTGCGCATCGCGTCCCGGGTGAGGTCCCTGTCGTCCTCGTCGTCATCGGCCATCAGGATGGTGATTGGGTGAGCATGTCTCATGATGGGGAGCTAGAGGCTGAAGTGCTGTTCGAGGGGAAGGGCGACGAGGAAGGTGGCGCCCTGGCCGGGGGCGCTGCGCGCGGTGAGGGTGCCCCCGTGCCGTTCGACGATCTTCCGGCAGATGGCCAGGCCAATGCCCGTGCCCGCGTACCTGCTCTGCCCGTGCAGGCGCTGGAACAGGTTGAAGAGCCGGTCGAGGTACTTCTCGTCGAAGCCGATGCCGTTGTCCCGCACGCGGACCTCGCAGCGCCTGGCCGCGGTGTCCACCGTGGCCTCCACGGAGATGCGCGGGGCCACCCCCTCCTGGCGGAACTTCAGGGCATTGCTGAGCAGGTTCTGCAGCAGCTGCCGCATCTGCAGCGGGTCGGCCTTCAGCGCCGGTAGCGGGCCCACCGTGACAGCCGCTCCCGCCTGCTCGATGGCCACCTCCAGGTCTCCCAGCACCTCCTGGGCCACCTGCGAGAGCTCCACCTGGGTGAAGGGCTTGGCCTGGGAGCTCACCCGCGAGAACGTCAGCAGGTCGTCGATCAGCCGGCGCATGCGCGCCGCGGCGCTCTGCATCCGCTCCAGGTAGTCGCGCGCCTCGGGGTTCAGCGCCCCCTCGGTCATGTTCTTCAAGCGCTCGCCGAAGGACTGAATCTTGCGCAGCGGCTCCTGCAAGTCATGCGAGGCCACTGACGCGAAGCTCTCCAGCTCGCGGTTGGACTGCTCCAGCTGGCGCAGGCTCTGCTCCAGGCCCTGCTGGGCTTTTTTCAGGTCGGTGATCTCCGTGGTGATCGCCGTGAAGCCGGTGATTTGAGCGCCTGACCGGATGGGCGCGGCGCGGGTTCTGAAATACCCGCTGCCAGCCTCGGAGCTGACCTGGGTCTCGAACTCCACGGACTCGCCCGTCGTGAGCACCCTCTGGTAGAGCCCGCGGACCCGCTCGAGATCGTTCGGTGACACGAAGTCATAGACGCTCCGCCCCCGGATCATATCCAGCGTCAGGCCCGGCACCGCGTAGTTGATGTAGCGCACCCGGGCCTCGGTGTCGCACGTGAGCATGAGGTTCGACGCGTGCTCGACCAGCGCCCGCAGGCCAAACTGATCGGCCGAGGGAGCGGAGCGCCGCGCGTCGAGCTCGCTGGCCAGTTCGTTGAGCGCCTTGGCCAGGGGGCTCAGCGGGCCCTCGGCGATGTGGTAGCGCACGTTGGGCTCGTTGGCCCTCAGTCGCGAGACGAAGTGGAGCAGCTGCTCCAGCGCCGCCTCACCCTGCGCCTCGGCCATGGCTGGCGCATCCTTCTGAAGAAGGTCCTTCTCCACTCGTGCTCCCCTGCTGGCGCACACAGGCACCCGCTGCTTCAGGATACACGATGTTGCCATTCAAACTGATCAGGCCCAAAGTCCCGTGGGACAGTAGAGGGTTTGTCCAGGGTGTGAGCGGCTACGGAGCGCGCCGGGTGCCTTCCTTGCGCGCCTGCTCGGCGACCACCGCGTTGCCGAAGCGCTCCACGTTCACCAGCCATGACGCCGCGTTCTTCACGTACCGGCCCGTGCCCGCCGTGTCCCACTTCACGTACAGTCGGGTGAAGCCTCCGTCGAGGATCGCCCGCTTGCCCCCCTTGTCATAGAAGGCCGCCACCAGGTTGCCCTCCGAGCCGTAGATCAACGGGGTGAGCGTCTGGTTGGGCTGGATGGTCGCGATGGTGATGCCCTCGTAGATGTACTCCAGGCCGGTGGTCAGCAGGTGGCGCGGCAGCAGCCCTGTCTGGCCCGCCGACTTCTGCAGCCCCACCACCTGATCGCCCATCAGGTTGCCGCTCATGTTCGTGCCCAGCAGCGCCTGCGCCACCGCGTTGGCGTCCGCGTAGAACGGCTGGTTATCGCCCCAGATGTAGACGCCCTTGCCGCTGTCGAAGAAGCGCTTGATGACCGCCAGGTGCTGCTTGCTCAGCAGCTGCGCGTCTCCGGAGATGATCCACAGCTGGCAGGCCTTCTTCAGCTTGGACTCCAGCTCCTCGGGGCTCGGAGGGCGGCCCACCCAGCGGTAGACGGAGAAGCCCTTCTCCGCCAGCGCCTTCTTCGGCAGCGAGAAGTCGAAGGCCTCCTCCACGTAGAACTGGAGCACCGCCACCGTCTGCCCATCGAAGGCTCCGTCCACCGCCAGGTCATGCTGGTTGCCCCGGGCGTTGCCGTGCTCGTCCGGCGCGGCCTTCTGCACCACCTCGCGGTGCTGACGCCGGCCCACCGAGTCCACGTACTCCTGGCTGACAACCGCGCTGGGCGCGTTGACGCCCGCCGACTGGGTGTACTGCGCCAGGGCCGTACCGCTCAGAAGGCACACGACGAGCGCTGCGAGAAGAGAGCTTCCAGTCCGCATGGGGTAACTCCTGTTTGTTTCTGTGTGAGTGCCAGCTTCAACGCGCAGGCGCTCAAAACGGTTTAAGCACCCCGTCCGAGCCTGTGCGTCCACCGTCCGCCGCGTCCGGCGTCGTCCGCTACCAGGAGCCCCTGCGCGAGCACTTCGCGCGGCTCAACCGGCAATGGATAGGGCAGTACTTCCAGCTGGAGCCCGCGGACCTGGGCCAGGAGGCCGGCTACGCCCGCGCGGACATCGAGATGGAGCTCACGCTTCAGTAGCCGCTGGCGTACTGGAAGTGCATCGGGTCGAAGTTGCCCTTGAAGTCTCCGCCCCAGGTGAAGCCCCACTCCTTGAAGTGCTTCACCAGGTCCGGGTGCACCTTGCCCGGCCGCGGGTTGGCGTTGATGTCGAAGGCAATGCCCCACGAGTGCACCGAGGGCTGCGGCGGCTGCAGCTCCTTGCCCGTCACCGCGTCCTTCTTGTTGCGCACGAAGCCCGGGTACATGCCGTCGAACGCCTTGATGTGCTTGAGCAGGTCCTTCTTCTTCGCGTCCTCGAGCACCGCCTTCATCACCGGCACCATCTTCGAGTGCATCGTGACGTTCACCAGCTTGCCCCCAGGCCCCATGGGCAGCTGCGTCGTCACCATGTTCTTGCCCGCCTCGCCGAACGTCGCCTTGATGGCGGCGAACCCACGCGGCGCGGGGAACACGCCCCCACCCGGCGCCGGGCCCGGAGTGCCGTTGAGCGGCGGCTGTCCCGCCAGCGCCCGCTGCATCTCCTCGCGCGTGGCCGGGCCGAACTTGCCCACCTGCGGCAGCCCCCGGTCCGACTGGAACGCCTTCACCGCGCTCTCCGTCATCGGCCCGAACGAGCCATACCCCGCGCCCTGCTTCACCGAGCCCGGCAGGTAGTGCAAGTCAATCAGCCGGTCCTGCAGCTGCTTCACCGCCGCGCCCGTCGCGCCCCGCTCCAGCCCCGCCGCCGGCACTCCCTTGGAGGGAGGCTCGCCCGCGAAGTGCCGCACCATCGCCTCGTGCGTCTTGGGCCCGAACGAGCCCACCTGCGACAGGCCCACCGACTTCTGGAAGGCCTTCACCGCCCCTTCCGTCTTCGGGCCATACGAGCCGTAGCCCGCCTCCTGCTTCACCGAGGCCGGCAGCAGCTTCAAGTCGATCAGCCGATCCTGCAGCACCTTCACCGCCGAGCCCGTGGCGCCCCGCGACAGCCCCGCCGCTGGCACCGGCTTCGAAGTCGCCGCGCGCGCGCCCACCTCGCTCGTCGCCGAGAAAGTGGAGGCGGCCAGGCGCGTGCTCGGGCTGCTCGTCAGTGAGGGCGTCATCGCGGTGGGCTCCGGGGCGATCAGGCGGTACCTTCCGATTATCGGAACCACCCTGCCGCAGGTTGTCCCACCTGTTCATCTTCCGAGAGTGCGAGCGATTCCAGGCACTTGCACAAGCTCGTGGGGCCCAGGCCCAGGCCCGCAAAGAAGATGACGGGTGTACCCCCCACCCCAATCCTCCGCCAAGGGGGGCAGACCCGTCATCCAAGGTCCAGACTGCGCTGCGTTGAAGCTTCAGACAAAAGCGCTGAGGAAGTCCTGCAGTCCCCGGCGCGCCGGCCGAGCCTGACTGCTGGATACTGGCAACCTCAGCAAACTGCCTCCGCACTCGGTACACGTGGGAACCACCCGAGGCTGAGCCAGACGCGCGGGGGCGTGGGTGCCCGCACCGCAGACGCACTCGGGCGGCATCACCTGCGAAGCGCCCTGTCCCTGCATCGTCACGTCATCGAGCCGCGTCATCATCCTCTCCCCTGTCCGGCGTTGCGCGGGCCGTCCTGTCCCCGGATGGATCAGGCCGGTGGCTCCTTACTGCCTTGGATTCCCTGGAGTTGCCGTTTTTTACGCCGCCGTGCGACGGGACCTTCTCACTCCCAGACGATTTCGTACTCGCTGTCGAGCAGGCCCGTGGGCCGGCCGGTGACATGCACGTTGCGGGCGCCCACCGACTCGAGCAGCCCCTGCATCAGCCCCTTGGTGTAAGCGGGGGGCATGAAGTCGCGCTGGACAATGAGCCGGCCATTGCGCTCGCCCACCGCCCAGCTCATCCGCCGCTCGCCGAAGCTCACCGCGGTGCGGTAGCTGGAGGGCAGCTGGTTGAGCAGCCGCCGGGGGTTGCCTCCCGTCAGCAGCAGCATGGTTTTTCCGGTGGGCGAGGCGAGGAAATCCTTGGAGGCCTGCGTGCCCAATTGCCGCAGCACCCCGGCGCCTCCGCCCGCGCGCGGCCCCAGCAGCTTGGTGGCCGCCAGCGACAGCTGCAGCAGCTCGAACACCGGGTAGTTGAAGAAGTCGATGAAGCGCTTCTCCTCGGACACTTCACGGCAGCGGTCCACGGCTTCGCTCCCACCAAGGGCCTGGGCGACTTCCAGCGCTCCGTTGAGGAACATGCCGCGTACCGTATCTGTGGGGCTGGCCATCGCCATCCGGTGCCTGAGCTGTCTCTCCACATCCAGGTCCATCACCGGCCGGTTCGTCTCGAGTTGCGCGTGCATTAGGAGGAGGCTTTCTGGGATGGAACTGTTGGGGAGAACCGCGGACCGCTGCCGTCACCGGAACCCAAAGCAGGGCCCGTGCCACCGGCCAAAGCCTCAAAAATTAAGGGCTTAGTGCAATCGGTGGATTCAGCGGTGAAGTCCCGCCGCGGGCCGTTTAAAGCCAAGGCGTGATTTTTCCACGGACCCGGCCCATACTTCATTCTTGATGCGTGAGGATTCACGTCTGAAGCAGAGCGCGCGGGACATGCGGTTCATGGATCGCAGCCCGCGCAAGCCCCTGTACGTGCAGGTGGTGACGCAGCCGGCGCTGCATGGGTGCTGGTCCGTCAACATCAGCGAGACGGGCATCGGGCTGGTGGCCACGCCGCGAGGGGCGGCGGCGGAGGGGCCTCGGGAGGGGCAGGAGATCGAGCTGTCGTTCTCGCTGCCGGACTCGCACGCGCGCATCCGGGCGCGGGGCGAGGTGAGGTGGCGGCACGACACCGAGGGCGCCGAGGGCACGGTGACGGCGGCGCTGGGCGTGGTGTTCCGGGCCTTCGAGGGCTCGGACCGGGTGACGCTGGTGCGCTACCTGCTGGAGAGCGCGCTGCACGTGGCGGTGGCGTATGCCACCGAGCACCAGGAGCGCATCATCCGCCGGGCGCTGGATGGGCACGCGCGGCTGGGCTTCGCGTCCACCCCTTCGGAGGTGCACGCGCTGCTGGCGCGCGGAGACGTGGCGGTGCTGGTGGCCGCCGGGTGGGACGAGGTGCAGTCGCTGTCCCTGGTGGAGCAGCTGTCGGCGCGGCGGATGGAGGAGGTGGACGCCACGGGGGCGGCGCCTCCGAGTGATCTGGCCGCGCGCATCGTCTACTGCGCGCCCGCGGCGCCCGAGCGGTTGATTGCCCTGTTCAACCTGGAGAGCATCTTCCGGGCGCTGGGGCCCGGGGCGGACGAGGCGCAGGTGCGCCAGGCGGTGCTGGACGCGGGGCGCGAGTACGGGGTGCGCACCGAGCAGCGGCGCATGGCGCTGGAGCTGGAGCGCAACCTGCTGCGCGAGCGCGCGCTCACCAGCGGCGCCCAGGGCACGGTGGTGCAGGCGGGCACCGAGGGCCCCGGCTTCTCCAGCCCGGCGATGAAGCGGGTGATGGAGCTGGTGCGGGTGGCGGCGCCCCACCGGGTGGCGGTGCTGCTGCAGGGCGAGACGGGCACGGGCAAGGAGGTGCTCTCGCGCATCATCCACAGGCTGAGCGGCCGAGGAGACGTGCCGCTGGTGGTGCAGGACTGCGGAGCGCTCACCGAGACGCTGCTGGAGAGCGAGCTGTTTGGCCACGTGAAGGGCGCCTTCACCGGCGCGGTGGCGGACCACCCGGGCCTGTTCGTGCTGGCCGACGGCGGCACCATCTTCCTGGACGAAATCGAGAACACCACCCCCAACCTCCAGGCCAAGCTGCTGCGCGTGCTGGAGGGCGGGGACGTGCGCCCGGTGGGCGGCACCCAGGTGCGCCACGTGGACGTGCGCGTGGTGGCGGCCAGTAACAGGGATTTAGCCCAGGAGGTGCGCGCCGGGCGGTTCCGGGCGGACCTCTTCTACCGCCTCAACAGCTTCACGGTGGACATTCCGCCGCTGCGCGAGCGGGCCGAGGACATTCTGTCCCTGGCGCGGCACTTCATGGAGCTGTTCAACCGCACGCTGAAGCGCTCGGCGAGCGGGATTGCCCCCGAGGCGGAGGAGGCGCTGCTGGCGTACGCGTGGCCGGGCAACGCGCGCGAGCTGCGCAACGTGATGGAGCGCGCGGTGCTGCTGTCCCAGCCAGGAGAGATGGTGACGCGGCGGCTGCTGCCTCCGGCGCTGGTGGGCAACCTGCGCCCCGAGGGCAACGTGATGCGGGAGGGCTCCTTGAAGACGCGCATGGAGCTGGTGGAGAAGGACCTCATCCGCGAGGCGCTGGAGCAGAACGGCGGCGTGCTGCGGCGCGCGGCGGTGGCGCTGGGCATGGATCCGGTGACGCTGGGACGCCGGGCCCGCCGCCACGGGCTGTGGAAGGGCGCGTAAGGCTACTCGTCCACCTGACAGCCGGTGCGCTCGTCCACCAGCCGGGCGCGGGCCCCCCACAGCAGCAGCGCGGTGGTCTCCACCATCTTCTGCTCGCGGTAGATGGTGAGGCGCGCGACCTGGGGGCTGGCCTTCACGAAGGCGCGGCAGTAGGCCTCGTCCCGCTGCAGCACGAACAGGCACGTGCACGCGTCCTTGGCCGTGTACGTCGTCACCAGCTCCAGGTCGTTGTTGTCGTACACCCGCCGGCCGTCGCTGCCGCTGCCGCTCTGGCAGGAGGCCAGCACCGCCGCCAGCGCTGCGAGCACTGCGCTCAGCGTGCGCTTCATGGCGTGCCCTCCACCAGGGCGATGGCCCGCGCCAGGAAGGTGTTCAGGCTGAAGGCCCCCTGCTGCCGGTCGTCCGCCATGCGCACCACCACCAGGTCCAGCGAGGGGATGATCGTCACCGACTGCCCCCAGTGCCCGCGCATGGCGTAGGCATCCTCGGGCACGTCCGGCCAGGGCTTCTGGTCCTGGAAGCCAGGCACCCGGAGGTTGAGCCAGAGCTGGCGGCCCTGTACGTCTCCCGGGTCCCACTCCACCCGCTTGCCCTTGAGCGGCTCGGAGACGGCCACGGAGGCGGCCACCCAGCCCTCGGGCAACAGCCGCCGGCCCCCCCAGCACCCGTCATTGAGGAAGAAGAAGCCCAGCTTCGCCCAGTCGCGCGGCGTGGCATGCATCAACGACGAGCCCACCAGCACGCCCCGGTTGTCCCGCTCCAGCGCCGCGGTGCGCACGCCCACCGGATCAAACAACAGCTTCCACTCCCACCCGTCACCGTGCCGGGGCTTCATCGCCGCGCCCACCACTCCGGCCAGCAGGGTGCTGTCTCCCGAGGAGTACTGCCAGCTGGTGCCCGGCGCGTCCCTCAGCGCATGCGAGGTGATGAAGGCCACCATGTCCCGGCGCCCCTCACCGTAGAGCATCGCCAGCACCGAGGAGCTCTGCAGCGGCCCTCCTTCATAGCCCTCCTTCCAGTCGAACCCCGAGCCGAACTCCAGCAGGTTGCGCACCGTGACGCTGCACGCGGCCGGGTTGGTCGCCTTCACGTGCTTGCAGATGGGGTCCTCGAGCGCCACCGCGCCCTGCGCCACCGCCAGCCCCGTGAGCGCGTTCGTCACGCTCTTGGTCATCGACCAGCCCAGGTGCCGGTGCATGGCCTCCCAGCCTCGCGCGTAGCGCTCGTACACCAGCTGCCCCCGGTGGATGATGACCACCCCATCGGTGCGCACGCCCTTGCGCTCCTCGTCCGCGCCCGCCAGCGTGAAGGCGTACTCCTCGAAGGCCTTGAGCGCCTGCTCGCGCCCCGCGGGCAGCGCCGCGGTGGGCCAGTCAGGCGAGGGCCACGTGGCGCGCTCGGGGCAGGCCGCGCTCGCGCTGCCAGGCACCGTCAGCAGCAACCCCAGCCACACCAGCAGGCGCGCGGAATCGGCAGAGTGGGACATGGTGCTCAGGCTCCGGGAGTGGATGGTTCTTCGTCAGGGTAGCCCAGGCTCGTCACCACCAGCGGCAGCACCAGCGCCTCCACCATCGTCAGCAGCACCGCGTCCCCGTAGCGGGGCGCGGACACGCCCGCGAAGATGGCGGCCGCCACCGTCAACAGCTGCGCGCCCAGCGAGGCCGCCACCGCCAGCCCCGCGCGCGGCCGCTTCTTCTTCAGCCGGCGGGCCCAGGCGTTCTCGGCCAACACCACCGCCAGCGGTGGCAGCAGCACCACCACCACCAGCGCGGGCACCACCGCCCGCACCGTGTTCGCCGAGCGCGTGCCCACCCACATGCCGAGCTCCAGCGCCAGCGGCACCGCCACCACCGTGGTGGCCGCGCCTACCGCGAACAGCGAGCCCCGCCGGGAGTACCGCGGACCTGTGTTGGGCGGGGCCCCACCTGCTGGCTCGCGACTGGAAGCTCCGGCGCTCTGCGACTGGGACATGGCGGGGGTTGTACCACCCCTGCCCCGTCACGCCGCCCTCAGAACGGAATGTTGTCGTCATCCGAGTGCGGAGGAGGCTCGTCACCCAGGCCCCCGGCCGAGCCGCCGCCCCCGCCGCCGTCATAGTCCCCGTCGCCGTCGCCGCCCCCGCTGCCGCGCTGCCGGGCGATCTCCGCCTCGATGGACGCCAGCAGCGCGCGCTCCTTGTCATGCCAGCGCGACTTGCTCGGATCATTCAACGAGCGCCGCGCGCCGTTGGCGTAGTACTCCAGGTCCTGCATCGTCGCGCCGCGGATGGGGCCCCCCTTGCTGCGGCCGTAGTTGGGGAACACCCCGCCGTCGCCTCCGCCCGCGCTGGCGCCACCCGCGCTGCTCGCCGCGCGCCGGGGCGCCGACGCCGGGGCCGCCTCGGGCGTGCCACCGATGACCAGCTCGCCCATGCGCAGCGTGAAGCCGTCCTCGTGTTTGTACGCCGTGCCGACACGCACGTGCTCCACACGCCCATCGGGGCGCTTCACCGCCACGCTGACTGGATAGCCTTGCTCGCTCATGCCGCCCCGAATCCCATCCCCCGGCAGGTCTGTCAACGGTCGCGCGACCTGGCATGTCGCCTCCCGCGCTCCCGCGTCCGGTGGCCAGCCTGGCGGCGGCCCGGCTCAGGCGGCGCTCCCGTCACTTCCGGAAACGCCCCCCAAGGCCCGGCCTCAGTGCAGCGACACCATGCCCGGCTTGCCCTTCTTGCGCACCCACGCCTTGGGCTTGGGCGGGTCCTTCTGCTTGGCCGGCGCGGCGGCCTCGCGCTCGGAGGCGGCGTTGGCGGCGGCCCGGCCTCGCGGCAGCTTCAGGTCCTGCGCCGACTGCGGCGCCGCGTCATCCACCCAGTCCTTGGGACGGCGGCCCGTTTTGATGAGCAGGCGCAGCTTCTGGTAGTGCGCCGAGCAGTACCCCTTGGAGCGGCTGGGCCGCTTGCAGCCGATCACCGCGCACGCCTGCGCGCCGCCCGCCGCCTTGGGCCGGCCCCGGGCCCGCGTCACGGGAGCCACGGGAGCCGCGGCAGCCGCGGCGGCCGCGGCGGGAGCAGCACGCGTGGCCGCGCCCTTCTTCGCCACAGCGGGAGCCTGCGTCTGGACCGCCTGCAGCACCACCTGCTGGCCCTGCTTGCGCAGCAGCGGCGAGAGCTGCTCCGTCACCCGGCGCACCGTCTCCAGGGACTCGAGCCCCTGCTCCAGCCGGTTGACCATCTTCTGCAGTGGCGCGAGCGCCGCGTCCAGCTCACGCCGAATCATCTCTCGGAGGGGTTTTTCAAAGGACATGTGGCGCACATATACACCGCTGCTCATCAGCGTGGTGAGCCGTCCTTCTCCAAAGGGCAAAAAAAGGGCCCCGGGATGAGCCACCCCGGGGCCAGGTTAACTTCCGAATCAACCGCCGCCGCCGTGACTACCGGGCCCGGGCGATCAGCTTGAACCGACGGTTGCGGCGCCGGGCGCGCGGAACCACCCACGCCACCCACAGCACCAGCAACGCTGGAATGAACAGCTGAACCATCACCATCCCCCTGTGAAAGGTATGCCCTCGAGGCCGTGTCAGCCTTCGCCGTGCACCGGCTCCTGAGGAGAAATCGCCTGCAAGACAGACTTCTCGGGCGGCTCTGCCTGACGCGGCTGCTCTGCCTGCACTTCTACCGCCTGAACGGGATCCGGGGCCGCCCACATGCGCACCAACGCCACCCCTGCCCACAACACCAGCGCTGCCGGAACGAACAGATGACCCATGACCCACCACCCCAGAACGGAACCACCCACCTGACGGCTGGCCCGCTCGCTTCCTGATAACGAACGAGCGGCCGCCCCATTTCGTCACGTAAGTGTAGAGGGCCGGTCTGACATGCAACCCCACCCCGCACATCCTGGCGTTTGGTGCGGCGCCCGGCCCGCGCATGGGGCATGGTGCGCCTCACGCACGGGCTAGACGAGGAGCTGCCACTCATGACCACCGAGAAGCTGGACACGCAGTGCATCAACACCCTTCGCACCCTGGCCATGGATGCGGTGGAGAAAGCGCACTCGGGGCACCCCGGCGCGCCCATGGCCCTGGCCCCCGTGGCCTACCAGCTGTGGCAGCAGGAGCTGCGGTATGATCCGGCCTCGCCCACCTGGCCCAACCGCGACCGCTTCATCCTCTCCAACGGCCATGCGTCCATGCTGCTGTACGGGCTGCTGCACCTTGCGGGCGTGCGCCGCGTCACCCGCGACTACAAGGTGGAACAGACGCCCGCCGTCTCGATGGAGGACCTTCAGAAGTTCCGCCAGCTGGACAGCGTGACGCCCGGCCACCCCGAGTACCGGTGGACCACCGGCGTGGAGACCACCACCGGCCCGCTGGGCCAGGGCGTGTCCAACAGCGTGGGCATGGCGATTGCCGCCCAGTGGCTGGGCCGCACCTTCAACCGCCCGGGCTTCACCCTGTTCGACTACGACGTGTACGCGCTGTGCGGCGACGGCGACATGATGGAGGGCGTGGCCAGCGAGGCGGCCTCCATCGCCGGGCACCTGCAGCTGCCCAACCTGTGCTGGATCTACGACTCCAACCACATCTCCATCGACGGCGGCACGGACCTGGCGTTCACCGAGGACGTGGGCCGGCGCTTCGAGGCCTATGGCTGGCGCGTGCTGCGCGTGGCGGACGCCAATGACTTGAGCGCGCTGGGTGGGGCGTACCGCTCCTTCAAGGAGCAGCGCGGCAAGCCCACGTTGATCATCGTCACCAGCCGCATTGGCTACGGCGCGCCGAAGAAGGAGGGCACCGCGTCGGCGCACGGCGAGCCGCTGGGCGCCGAGGAGATCAAAGGCGCCAAGCGGCACTACGGCTGGCCCGAGGACGCGCAGTTCCTGGTGCCCGACGGGGTGCGCGAGCACTTCCAGGCGCGCCTGGGCACCCGCGGCAAGGGGCTGCGCGAGGCGTGGGACAAGACGCTGGCCGGCTACAGGCAGGCCCACCCGGAGCAGGCCGAGCAGCTCGAGCGGATGCAGCGGCGCGAGCTGCCCGAGGGCTGGGACAAGGAGCTGCCCAGCTTCCCCGCGGACGCCAAGGGCATGGCCACGCGCGAGTCGAGCGGCAAGGTGCTCAACGCCCTGGCCAAGCACCACCCGTGGCTGGTGGGCGGCTCGGCGGACCTCAACCCGTCCACCAAGACGTACCTGAGCCTCTCCGGCCCCATGAAGCCCGGCGAGCTTTCCGGGCGCAACATCCACTTCGGCGTGCGCGAGCACGCGATGGGCTCGATCGTGAATGGGCTCACGCTGAGCAAGCTGCGCGGCTACGGCGCCACCTTCCTCATCTTCAGTGACTACGAGCGCCCCGCCATCCGCCTGTCCGCGGTGATGGAGATTCCCGCCATCCACATCTTCACGCATGACTCCATTGGCCTGGGGGAGGACGGGCCCACGCACCAGCCGGTGGAGCAGCTGTCCGGGCTGCGCTCCATTCCGGGCCTCATCGTGCTGCGCCCCGCGGACGCCAACGAGGTGACCGAGGCCTGGCGCGTCATCGCCCAGCAGAAGCACCACCCGGTGGCGCTGGTGCTCACCCGCCAGGCGGTGCCCACGCTGGACCGGACGAAGTTCGCCGCCGCCTCGGGCCTGGCCCGGGGCGCCTATGTGCTCGCGGACGCCGAGGGCGGCGCTCCGGAGGTCGTCCTCATTGGCACCGGCAGCGAGGTGTCGCTGTGCCTGGCCGCCTACGAGCAGCTCAAGGGCGAGGGGGTGAAGGCGCGCGTGGTGAGCATGCCCTCGTGGGAGCTGTTCGAGCAGCAGGACGAGGCCTACAAGGACTCGGTGCTGCCACCCCACGTGCACGCGCGCGTGGCGGTGGAGCAGGCCGCCGCGTTCGGCTGGGAGCGCTGGGTGGGCCTGCGTGGCACCATCATCGGCATGCGCACCTTCGGTGCCTCCGCGCCCCTGAAGAACCTGCTGCAGAAGTTCGGCTTCACCGTGGACAACGTGGTGAAGGCCGCTCGGGACACCATCGCCAAGGCGCGCAAGTAGCGCCCCGAGGCGTCAGCCCTGGGGCTGGGAGGCAGGGGCCGCCTTGGGCTCGGCCTGCTCGGCGGGCGGGGCCTGCTCGGCGGACGGGGCCTCCTCCACGGGCGGGGCCGCGATGCTCGTGGCCACCGCGACCGGCAGCTGCTGCAGCCCCGTGGCCAGCCGCTGCCCCACGGAGAACAGCAGCTCGCCCGCGCCCGGCGGCTGCCGCTCATCCCGCGGCTCGGACTCGCCCACCAGCTGGTACAGCAGCAGGATGCGCTGCGCCTGCGCGTCCTGCGCCAGCCGCTGCGCCACGTTCTTCAGCACCACCACGTCCAGCTCCTCGGACGCCAGCTTCGCCAGGCCCGCCTCCTTCTCCGGCGTTGCCTCGGTGACGTACCACGTCAAATCCCGCGCGCCCCGCAGGCCCTTCTTCTCCAGGTCCTGCCAGGACTCGGGCAGGGCGTGGGCCAGAATGGCCATGTCGATCCACCCCAGAATCTGGTGCTTGTCGAAGTTGGTGCCGCGCTGGAGCCGCAGCGGATCCGCCATCGCCAGGCCCACCACGTCCTGCACCCCCTCCTCGCCCAGCCGCTCCTCTATCTGCGGGGTGATGCCGCGGATCATCGCCAGCGGCACCGAGCGGTCCGGCGGGACGAACCGCGACTGATCCGACATGATGCGCTGCGCTGTGCGCGCCACGAACTGCGCCACGTGCCGGGGCGACATGCCGATGCCGAAGTACAGCGCCTGCGTGGTCCACCCCGTGTCCCCGCCCGCCGCCACGCCCGCGCCCGCCACCCAGATCTTCGACACGGCCGCGGCCATCAGCGGCCCCAGCGTCAGCGTGACAGCGCACCAGAGCGCAGCCCCGCTGGTGATGTCATGCCGGAAGCCCCGCTGGCCCAGGTACAGCAGCACGTACACGTACGAGCCCGCCGCGCCCAGCCGCGCCGCCTCCATCGTGGAGTAGGTGATCCACTCCTTGGCGGGGATGCTGGTGGTGTCCAGCAGCAGCGTCTCCAGCGACCAGGGCGTCAGGGGCGTCAGCCCGTGGAAGATGACCGCGCCGATGGTGAAGATGGCCAGGGCCGGCATCCCGAAGCGCAGCGCGATGTTGCCGGCGTTGAAGTAGCGGTCCTGCGCCTCGACCATCTCCTTGAAGTTGGCCCTGAAGCGGGGCTGGGTCAGCGACGCGCTCTCCTTGCTCTCCATCATCTCGCGCGAGACGACGCGCGGCTTGATGAGGCCCAGGTACAGCCCGTGGTGCACCACCAGCACCGCCGGCAGCGCCGCGAACACCCAGCCCCAGAGCGTCGCCTGCGGCAGCATGTTGCCCGCCAGCCCCACCACCAGCACCCCTCCCACCACCAGGCCCAGCACCGCCCGCACGCCCTGGCGCTCGCGCTGCACGAACAGCAGCGCCAACGTGCCCAGCGTGACGATGATCAGAAAGATGCCCGGAGAGTTCCTCCCGTCCGCGCCGCGCAGCTTCGCGTGCAGCGCCTCGGCCTCGGGGAAGAAGTGCGGCCCCAGGAAGTAGAGCCCCAGGATAGCGACGATGATGACGAACAGCCCCACGCCCATCACCAGCTGGCACAAATCCCACGCCTGCTGCGCCCGGCTTCGGGCGGCCCCCTCGTGAGGCTCTCCACGGTGTGAGTGCTGGATCATCTGGCTCTTCCTGTTCCCGGGTACCGACCGCAGTCTACGCCCCGGGACAGACGGATCGAGTTCCCCACCCGGCCGACCCGGTGCGCCTGCCCGCCCTCACTCCTCGCTGGCGGCCGAGCCCTCGATGTCGGTGGCGCCCCCGCTCTTCACCAGCCGCACCGGCTCGTAGCCCGTGCGCCGGGAGATGGCCTCCGCCAGCGCATCCGCGTGGGTGGCCACCCAGATCTGACTGTGCTTCGCCGCCTCGACGATGAGGCGGGACAGGGGGCCCAGCAGATCCGGGTGCAGGCTCGTCTCTGGCTCGTTGAGCGCCAGAAACGGCGGAGGCCGGGGGCTCAGCAGCGCCGCCAGCAGGCACAGGTAGCGCAGCGTTCCGTCCGACAGCTCGCCCGCGCCCATGGGCCGGTTCAGCCCTGGCATGTGCACCAGCAGGCTGAAGCGCCCCTGCGGGGCCTGGATCTCCAGCTCCGCTCCCGGGAACGCGTCATTCAGGGCCCTGGACAGCGCCACCCCGTCGCCGATCTCCTGGATCGTCGCCAGCGCCGCGGCCAGGTCCCTGCCGTCATTGGCCAGCGCCACCGTGCGCACGCCCACCTGGCTCTGCCGCGCCGGTGAGTCCAGGTCCGTGCGGAACTGGTGGTAGAAGCGCCAGGCCTTGAGCGTGCGCTGCAGCTCCGTCAACCGGGGGAAGCGCTGCGGCTCGGCCAGCTGATCCAGCACCGACTCCGCGCTCCACAGCTGGGTGGGGAAAGTGACTCGCTTGCCCTCCGAGTCCCGCAGGAACGCCGTGCGGTCCTTGCGCTCCATCAGCACCGCGCGCCGGCCTCCCGACAGCGCCCACAGGTGCTCCTCCTTCACCTCGGGGTCCAACACGAAGATCGTCCCGGACGGATCCGGCGGGACGATGCCGCAGCTGAGCTCGAACGCCAGCTCGTCATCCAGCGTCACCGCCACCTTCATGCGCACCGGCTTCTTGAAGTCGCGCGAGCCGGCCCACATGACGCTGGGCGCTCCGCCCTCCTCGGCCAGGGTGCGCGCCAGCCGGCCCTCGGCCGCCGCCTGCAGCAGGTACAGCGCCCGGTACAGGTTCGTCTTCCCGCTGCCGTTGGGCCCCACCACCACCGTCACCGGGTGCACCGGCAGCCCCAGGCTCCGAACCGAGCGGTACCCCGCTATCTCCAACCGCGTCACCGTCATCGCGCCACCAGCCTAGTGAAAAGGACCGGGACTGGAAGTTTCGTCTGGGCCCGGTTCCCTGCTCGCTCTCCAGGCGAAATCGATGGTGTTTCAGGAGCCGGAAAATATCCGCTTAACGTGCTAAACCTCGGGGCTGGACGGGGGGGCCGTTCAGGAGCCCTCGTCTTCCACTCCTACATTGCACGGTTTCCCATGTCCGAGCGTGGTGTCGCAGAAGAGATGGCGCAGGCACTCGCGACGGTGCGTGAAGCCTTCCGCACCAGCGCGAGCGATCGGCTGACCCAGCTGCGCCGCCATGCTGATGCGTGGAAGGGCCACACGCCCGGCGCCGCGGCGCTGTTCCTCCAGACGGTACACAGCCTGCGCGGCAGCGCCGGCACGCTGGGCTTCAGCGAAGTGGCCCGCGTCGCCTCGGAGCTGGAGAAGCTCGCCGAGGGCGAAGCGCCCTCCTTCTCGCCCCGCATCACCACCCTGCTGCAGTCGCTGGGCGAGGCCTTCAACCACCCGCCCAGCAGCGTGGCCGTGGTGCCGCACCGGCCCCGGGTGGTGGTGAGGCTGTCGGACTCGGGGCTGGCCAACGAGCTTTTGCGCCACCTGGACGCGTTCGGCATGGAGGCGGTGCACGCGCCCTCGGACGAGGAGGCCGTGCGCCTGCTCACCTCGGAGCGCCCCGTGGAGCGCGTGGTGATGGGGCCCGCGGTGTCCCCGGCGCTGCGCGCCGCGCTGCGGGCCACCGGCTCTCCGCCGCTGCTGGTGCAATTGGTGCCCGCCGAGGCCCGCTCCTCGCACCGCGAGGGCGCCGACGCGGTGCTCTCGCTGGGCACGCCCGCCCCCGCCCTGGCGCGGGAGATCGCCTCGCTGCAGCGGGCCACCGTGGCGCGCTTCCGCGTGCTGGCGGTGGATGATGACTCGGCGGTGCTGGCCACCGTGCGCGCGGTGCTCGAGGCCGCGGGGCTCGAGGTGGTGACGCTCAATGACGCGCGCAACCTCTTCTCCAGCCTGCAGCGCCACCACCCGGACCTGCTGCTGCTGGACGTGGCCATGCCGTCCATCGACGGGTTCGACGTGCTGGCGCAGCTGCGCAACGAGCCCGCCTGGCGCAACCTCACGGTGGTGTTCCACACCTCGCGCGAGACGGCCTCGGACCGGGTGCGCGCCTTCCAGCTGGGCGTGGATGACTATCTGATCAAACCGGTGGAGCCGGCCGAGCTGCGCGTGCGCGTGCTGGCGCACCTGCAGCGCCGCGCCCTGCTGCGCGCCGCGGCCGAGAAGGACACCAGCACGGGGCTGGCCACCGCGCACGCGCTGCAGCGCACGCTGTCGCGGCTGCTCGAGGCCGCGGGGGCGGTGACGCCGGTGGCCGTGGCGCTCTTGCGCTTCCCCAAGGCGGAGCAGCTCTCCGAGCACGCCTCCCGGCTCACCCCACGCGTGCGCCCCAGTGACGTGCTGGCCCGCTGGGACGAGCGGACCCTGGCCCTGGCACGCTCGGGCGAGGATGCGCGCGCGCTGATGGCCTTCCTGCAGACGCCGCCGGGCACCGCCGAGGCCCTGGTGGGCGTGGCCGACAACCGCGCGCACTCGGGCATGGGCGCGCAGGCGCTCATCACCGCGGCGGAGCTGAACATTGGCCGCGGCCTGGAGCCGGCCCTGGGCGCTGGCGCGAAGCCGGGCATGCCGGGCCTCTCGCGCCCCGAGGCCACCCACCCCACTGCCGTCCGCCCCCCCGCGACGGCCTCCACGCCACCGGTGGGAAGGCCCGCGGTGCCCACCACGGCTCCCACCGCGACCGGGCCGCGCACGCTGGCCCCGGTACCGACGCCCGGCCCCCTCACGCCACGCCCCACCACCGGCACGCGCCCGGCGGACGCTGGCGCGGCGGGGCAGAGCCGCTCGCAGCGCATCCTCGTGGCGGATGACGAGCCCGCGCTGCGCCGGGTGCTGCAGCGCCTGTTGGAGCAGGAAGGCTACGTGGTGGAGACGGTGGAGGACGGCGAGGAGGCGCTGGCGCGGCTGCTCAACCCCAACCTCACCCCGGTGGACCTGCTGCTGCTGGATGTGCACATGCCGCGGCGCTCGGGCATCGACGTGCTGCGCGCGCTGCGCGAGGCCTCCTCCCCCGTGCGCGCGCTGGTGCTCTCGGCGCGCATCCGGGACGCGGACGTGCTCAAGCTGTATGGCGAGGGCGCCGCGGACTTCGTGGCCAAGCCCTTCTCCATTCACACGCTGCTGGCCCGCGTCACCCGGCTGCTGCCGCCCCGCACTCCTTGAGCCGTGGCGCCGGGCCGGGCGGGGCTTAGGCCGCCTCGCCCGAGCGGGTGAGCACCCGCGTCACCCGCGACAGCGTGAGCGTGCGCGCCATGTCGTCGCGCGTGTACTCCACCTCGAAGCCGGACACCGTCACCGAGTGCGGCCCCAGGCCCTGCTCGTACGGCGTGCCCTGCGTCGCCAGCAGATCCATCACTCCCTGTATCACCAGGAAGTCATCCGCCGACACACAGCCCACTCCCGCCCACGCGTCCGGTGAAAGCACCACATCGTAGTACGGTGTGAGTTGGATGTTGGGGCGAGGCATACACGGCTCTCCAAGCAGATGCCCTCTGCATTGCAAACCCTGCGCCCCGGGCTACCCCAGGAAGATCCCACCTTTGCGGGCGATGAAGGCGTGCGCCGGGAAGGAATTCCAGCCCGGCGCCGGTAAGAAGTTCGGCTTCGCCGTCAGATTTCAATGCGGTTGCGCCCATTCTGCTTGGCCCGGTAGAGGCGGGTGTCGGCCTCCTTGAGCAGGGCCTCCACGGTGGAGCCGTCGCGAGGCGCCTCGGCGATGCCCGCACTAAAGGTGACATGGAAGCGCTCGCCGCGTTGGCCTTCGAACTGGGTGCGCGCCAGCTCGGCCGCGGTGCGCGCGAGAATCTCCCGCGCGCGCTCGGCCGTCTCGCCCACCAGCGCCACGACGAACTCCTCGCCGCCCCAGCGGCCCCGCACATCCTCGCGGCGGAAGCGCGTGGACAGCAGCCGCCCCAGCCGCGTGAGCACGTGGTCTCCGGCCAGGTGGCCGTAGGTGTCGTTCACCCGCTTGAAGTGGTCCACGTCCAGGAAGCACAGCGCCAGGGGCCGCAGGTGGCGCTCGGCCTCGTTGAGCCGCGCGTGCACCGTCTCCAGGAAGGGCCGGCGCAGCAGCAGCCCGGTGAGGGCATCGCGCTCGAAGCGCTCGCGCAGCAGCCGGCCGCGCTCCACCCGCGCGAGCACGCGGGCCACCAGCTCCTCGCGCAGCACCGGCTTGGTCAGGTAGTCGTCCGCCCCCGCCTCGAAGGCCGCCACCCGGAACTCGCGGCCCATGTCCTGGGTGAGCAGCAGGATGGGCAGGTGCTGCCAGTCGGGCATCGCCCGGACGATGCGGCACAAGTCGAAGCAGCCCGGGCCCGGCACCGCCGTGTCCAGCAGCAGCATGTCCGGCCGGTGCTCGGCGAGCGCCTCCACCAGCATGAAGGGATCCTCCAGGCCCGTCACCTCCCAGTGCTGGGGGGCCATCGCCTGGGTCAGCAGCAGCAGCGCCTGGGCGCCCTCATGGAGCACCAGCACCCGCGCCCGCTCGGGGCGCCGGGCCGCCACCAGCCGCTCCACCGCGCCGTGGAAGTCCGCCGCCGTGAAGGGCCGGGGCAGGTACAGCGAGCCGCCCGCGTGGGCCGCCGCCACCCGGTGCGCCAGGTCTCCGTCGGCGCTGAAGAAGGCCAGCGGCAACGAGCTGAGCGCCTCCTCGCCGCGCAGCCTCGCCGCCGCCGCGAAGCCTCCCTCGGGCCCGTCCAGGTGCACGTGCAGCAGCGCCCCATCCAGCCACTGCCCCCGCACGCGCCCCAGCGCCTCGTCCACGCTCTGGGCCGTCACCACCTTCACCACCTGCTCCTGGCCCAGCTTCTCCACCTGCTCCAGCCACGCCGCGTCCTCGTCCAGCACCAGCACCGCCCCCGGCACGCCCAGCGGCGAGGAGCCCGCCTTCAAGCCGCCAGGCTCCACCGGGCCCGCGGCCTGAGGGACTTTGGGAGGCTGATCCGGCCCGGAGGCGAGCAGCTCCCGCAGCGCGGCGTCGATGGCGGCCCAGTCCCCAGCGCCCGTCCGGGCCGGCTTCAGCACCGCCTCGAGCCGGCCCGCGGCCACGCCCACCGCGGCGAAGCCGAACGAGCCCGCCGAGCCGTGCAGCTTGTGCGCGCTGTGGTACGCCGCGTCCAGCGCCTCGCGCGAGCCGGCGCGGGCCTCCGCCAGCGCCGTGCTCAGCCTGGCGAAGCGCTCGCGCAGCTGCTTGCCGTACTCGGCGTTGAGCGCCGCCAGCTCGGCCGCGAGGTCCCCGGCCGCTATGGGCACGGGCGTCACGGGGATGGGAGGCGGAGTGGGCCGGGGCGCCTTCATCAGCTGCTCCACCCAGATATAGAGCTCCTCGGGGGTGTACGGCTTCTGAAGGATGCGCGTCACCCGCAGCTGCTTGAGCCGGGGCCCGCCGCTCTTCAGGTCCTTCCACAGGCCCGAGGCGAGCAGGATGGGGAGCGTGGGGTGGGCGGTGCGCAGCTCCTGAATGAAGTCCAGGCTGGCGGTGCCCGGCAGCAGCCCGTCCACCACGGCCGCGTCCACCCGGGTGCGCGAGAGCACCGTGCGCGCCTCCTGCACCTCGCGGGCGGACTCCACCTGGTAGCCGCGCTGGCGCAGGTACGCGGTGACGGCCAGCTGGAGCTGCCGGTCCTGCTCCAGGAAGAGCACCGTGCCGCCGCCCCTCATGAGGCCACCTTGCGCTGCTCGGGCGCCGGCAGCAGGCCCGCCAGCAGCTGCTCGGCCGCCGTGACGAGCTCACCCTCGGCCCCGGCCCGCTTGGGGATGTAGTGGGTGATGCCCAGGGTGAGCTGGCGCAGCTCCACCGAGCTCAGCTCGCGCACGGTGAAGAGGATGAGCGGGGTGGCGCGCAGCTTGCCCTGGCGCAGCATGTCCACCACCTCGAAGCCGTCCAGCCGGGGCAGCTGCACGTCCAGCAATATGAGGTCCGGCGGCGCCTCGCGCGCCAGCTCCACCGCGCGCTCTCCGTCGCTGGCCTCCAGGCACGCCACCCCCAGCCGCTCCAGGCGCACGCGCAACAGCTTCAGCAGGTCCGGATCGTCGTCCACCATCAGCACCCGGGCCGGGCCCGGCACGCGCACCGCGTAGCGCAGCGTCTGAAGGAAGAGCGTCTCGTCGAAGGTGCGCCCCACCCAGCTCACCCGGGGCATGTCCGCGCCCGAAGCCTGGGACTGCTCGGCCAGCATCACCACCGGCAGCTCCCGGGTGCCCACGTCCTCGCGCAGCCTGCGCACCAGCGCCAGGCCCTCGCCGTCGGGCAGCCGCGGCTCGAGCACCAGCACGTCCGGCGCGCCCGCCTCGATGAGCTTCACCGCCTCGGCGGACGAGCCCGCGCGCAGCACCCGGTAGCCCTCGCTGGCCAGCAGGCCGCGCAGCAGCGTGGACAGCTCCGCGTCCGCCGTCACCACCAGCACGTTGTGGCGGGACATGTCCCGCGACATGGACAGCGAGCCCGAGTCCGACTTCACCACCGGCAGCGTGAAGGTGAAGATGGCGCCCTGCTCGCCCTTCACCTCGATGTAGCCCCCGTGCTGCTCGACGATGGCCTGGGAGATGGCCAGCCCCAGCCCCGTGCCTCCCTTGGAGCGGGTGTCCGAGCTGTCCAGCTGCTGGAACTTGCCGAACAGCCGCGCGCGCTTCTCCCGCGGAATGCCGGGCCCCTGATCCACCACCTCGAAGCGCACCGTGCCGCGCGCCTCCCGCGCCGCCCTCACCGTCACCACGCCCTGCTCGGGCGAGAACTTGATGGCGTTGGACACCAGATTGGTGAGCACCTGGATGAGCCGATCCTTGTCGGCGCGCACCAGCCCCGCCATGTGGGCCTCGGCGCGCAGCTCCACCCGGGCCGCGTCCGCCATGGCGCGCACTCCACTGAAGGTGCTCTCCACCACCTCGGCCACCTCCACCGCCTGCAGGCGCAGCTCCAGCTTGCCCGCCTCCATCTTCTCCAGGTCCAGAATGTCGTTGATGAGCCGGATGAGGCGCTCGGTGTTCGTCCGGGCGATGCGCACCATGTCCAGCACCGCCGAGGGCAGCTCGCCCATCACCCCGCCCTCGAGCAGGCCCAGCGAGCCGCGAATGGAAGTCAGCGGGGTGCGCAGCTCGTGGCTCACCGTGGAGACGAACTCGCTCTTCATCCGCTCCACCTCCTTGCGCTCGGTGATGTCGCGCACATAGGCGGTGAAGCGCGGCGGCCCCTCGGCGGCCACGCGGATGAGCGTCAGCTCGCAGGGGAACACGTCCCCGTCGGCGCGCATGGCGGCCAGCTCCACGCGGGTGGCCCGGCCGGGGGGCACCTCGGGCAGCAGCGCGCGGCGCACCTTCTGCTGCAGCTCGGCCTTGTTGGAGGCCGCCATGCCCAGCGAGAGGAAGTCGCGCCCCAGCGCCTGCGCGCGCGGCAGCCGGAAGATGCGCTCGGCCGCGGGGCTGAACTCGAGGATGTGGCTGTGCGCATCCAGCGCGGCGATGCCGTCCACCGAGCCCTCGAGGATGGCGGCCTTGCGCGCCTCGCTGTCGCGCAGCTCCGTGTTGGCCGCGGACAGCGCCGCGGTGCGCTCCTCCACGCGCCGCTCCAGCTCGGAGTTGAGCGTGTTGAGCGCCGTGCTGGCCTGCCCCAGCCGCACCAGCGCCACCACCACGTAGCCGCCCAGCAGCAGCGCCAGCGCGAAGAAGAGCACCCGCAGGCGCTCGGCGCCCGACAGCCGCGCCTCGTACAGCGCCAGGTACGTGGACAGCACCCGCTCGGAGCTCGAGCTCAACGAGCCGTCCAGCAGCTGGCCCACCAGCTCCCGCCGCCGCGGCTGCGTCAGGCCCGCCCCGCTCTCGCGCAGCCGCTCCAGCCGCTCTTCCGCGGCGGCCAGCGTGCTCAGGTACTCCTCCAGCACCGCGCCCAGCTGGCGCCGGTCCGCCTCGGTGAAGAAGGGCGGCATGGCGCGCAGCGCTTCGGCCCGCACGCGCAGCGCGGCGAACTCCTCGGAGGAGGCGCCCTGCCGCGCGGGGATGCCCAGCTCGGTGCGCAGGAGGTCCTGCTGCAGCTCGATGCTGCCCACCTGCAGCCGGCTCACCTGGCCGCGGTAGGTGTCGTGGCCGGACCACCGGCCCGGGTGGACCAACACGAACAGCGCGCACAGCAGCACCAGCGCCACCGCCGCCAGCCCCACCGAGGGCCTGGACAGCTGCGTCCTCGCGGAGGGCTTCTTCGTCTCAACCCGGTTCGACATGCGGCCTCAGGCGGGCGGCAACAGCTTCTTGATTTCCGAGGGCAGCGTCATCGGATCAAACGGCTTGCCGATGACGCCCAGGGCGCCCAGCTCCAGGTAGCGCGCCACCTCCTGCTTCTGAATCTTCGCCGTCATGAAGATGATGGGCGTGGTGGCGGTGGCCTCCTGGGCCCGCAGCTGGGTGAAGGTGGTGGGCCCGTCCATGCCGGGCATCATCACGTCCAGCAGGATGAGGTCCGGGCGCTCGGCGGCGGCCTTCTTCACCGCCTCGGCGCCAGAGGAGGCGAGCACCGTCTGCCAGCCCCCCACCCGGCTGAGGCTCAGGTTGCCCACGGTACGGATGTCGTCCTCGTCATCCACGAGCAACACCTTGCGGATCGTCATGCCAGCCTCATTCGAGGGTAAAAGGGAGAAAGGCTCATGCGGCGGGGGGGACATGCTCCACGGCCCGCCACTCGGGCAGCTCCGCCCAGAAGGTGGTGCCCACCCCTTCGGTCGAGGTGAAGCTCAGCGCCCCGCCCATCTTCACCATGAACGCCTGGGAGATGGACAGCCCCAGCCCCGTGCCGCCCCGGCGCCGCGTGTCCGAGCCGTCCGCCTGGGCGAACTTCTGGAAAATCCGCGCGCGGAACGCCTCGGGGATGCCGGGCCCCCGGTCCTCCACGCACACCCGCAGGCGCTCGGCGTGCCGCTCCAGCTTGAGCACCACGCTCTGGCCCTCGGGAGAGAACTTCAGCGCGTTGGAGATGAGGTTGGCCAGCACCTGCAGGAAGCGGCCCTCGTCCACCACCGCCTTGGCGCCGGGCGCCTCGTCCACCACCCGCAGCCGCACCCCGCGCTCCTGCGCGTAGCCCTGGTGCGCCTGGGCCGCCTGCGCCAGAAGCGGGCCCAGCTCCAGCGGCGCCAGCTGGAAGTCCAGGTTGCCGGACTCCACCTTCTCCAGGTCCAGCATGTCGTTGATCAGCCGGATCAGCCGCTCGCTGTTCTTGTGGGCGATGCCGATCATGTCCGCCGCCATGGAGGGCAGCGGCCCGGCCACCCCGCCCTCGAGCAGGCCCAGCGCGCCGCGGATGGAGGTGAGCGGGGTGCGCAGCTCGTGGCTCACCGTGGAGACGAACTCGTTCTTCATCCGCTCCACCAGGTGGCGCTCGGACTCCAGCTGCTTCTGCTGCGTCACCTCGCGCGCCACGCCATAGACGATGCCCTCGTCCGGCTGGGCCACGGCGCTCCACTGCAGCCAGTGCCAGCTGCCGTCCCGGCCCTGGCAGCGGTGCTCGAAGCGCGGCAGCGGCCCCCCGCGCGCGCCCTCTGCCAGCCACTGGGCGGTGGCGGCCTGGTCCTCCGGGTGCACCAGCGACAGCAGGGACAGGGTGCGCAGCGCCTGCTCCGGGTAGCCCAGCGCGCGCGCGCACGCCTGGCTCGCCTGCTGGAAGCGCCCGTCCAGCCCCAGCACGCAGAGGATGTCCACCGACAGCTCGAAGAAGCGCTCCTTCTGCGCCAGCGCGGTGCGCGCCTGCTGCACCGTCAGGGCGTTGAACTCCAGCTCCACCCAGCTGGCCATGTCCGCCAGCAGCTGGCGGTCGTCCCGCGAGAAGTCCCGCGGCTCGCGGTCCAGCACGCACAGCGTGCCCACGGCGCAGCCGTCGGTGGCGCGCACCGGGTGGCCCGCGTAGAAGCGGATGTGCGGGGTGCCGGTGACCAGCGGGTTGTCGAAGAAGCGCAAATCCCGCAGCGCGTTCTGCACCACGAAGGTGTCCGGGGTGAGAATCGCGTGGCCACAGAAGGAGACGCTGCGCGGGGTGGAGCCCGCCTCCAGGCCCACCCGCGCCTTGAACCACTGCCGCTCCCCGTCCAGCAGCGACACCAGGGCGATGGGCACCCGGAACACCTGGGCCGCCGTGCGCACGATGCGGTCGAAGCGCAGCTCGGCCGGAGTGTCCAGCAGGCACAGCCCTTGGAGCGCCTGGAGGCGCCGCGGCTCATCCGGCGGCAGGGGCGGAGCAATCATTCACCGGCAAGCGTACCCGGTCTGCTCCCGCTCCGGGGACTTCGCGCCGCTTCGCGGCACAGGGCCTGGCGGGCCGCAAAGCGAGCGGACCACCAACGATAACGCGCCGTGTCAGAAATGCCCTCGGAGGCTTCGGGGGAAGTGGCCCCAAGGGGCCCCGGGTTACCGAGGCATGAAGCGGCGTGTTGCCTTCTCCGCGTTACGCGCTTGTGTCGTTCCCAGCGGTGGAGGAGCGCGCTATTCGCGCAGGCGCCATGCGAGCCCTGTCCACGGAGAGTCCTGAGATGCGGCATCTGCTGGCGGGGCTGGCCGTGCTGGCGTTGATCATCGTGCTGGTGGGAGGGCTGTCCGCCTTCGTCCTGCGGCAGACGGTGGAGAGCAAGGACGAAGTCATCAGCCACTACTCGCAGGACCTGCTGGCGCTGGATGACTTCATCGCCACCAACGAGCGGGCCGCGCGCAAGTCCCGCTCGTTTCTGCTCACGGCCAACCCCCGCTTCCTCACCGAGCGGCGGCAGGCCCAGGAGGACGCGGACAAGCAGCTCACCACGTTGAGCGAGCGAGAGCAGACGCCGGAGGGCCGGCTGCTGCTGGAGCGCGTGCGGGAGCTCCATGCCACGCTGCAGCAGGAGAACCAGGCGCTGCTGGAGCAGCGCCAGCAGGGCCTGGACGCGGACGAGGCGGGCCGGTTGATGGAGCAGACGGTGCAACCGGACCGGGACGAGTTGGACGCGGCGCTGGCCCGGCTCAAGCGCCACAAGAACCTGCTGCTGGAGGAGGCCAAGCAGAAGGCGAGCCAGGCCGCCGCCCGCTCCTTCATCCTGCTGACGCTGGCGGTGGGCGCCTCCGTGATTCTGTCCGGAATGCTCGCCTACTCGCTCTTGCGCTCGTGGCAGCGGCTGCTGGACGCGGCGCACTTCCAGCAGCGCGTCGTCGGCATCGTCGGGCATGACGTGCGCAGCCCGCTGGCCGCCATCCTGGCGTCGACCAGCCATGCGCTCACGCGCAAGGACCTGGAGCCGCGCATGCAGGGGATGCTGTCGCGGGTGCTGCGCAGCGCGCGGCGCATCGAGGTGCTCACCAAGCTGCTGATGGACTTCTCCCAGGTGCGGCTGACGCCAGGGCTGAACCTGGTGCACGAGCCGGCCGACCTCCACACGCTGTGCGAGGAGGTGCTGACGGACCTGCGCGGCACCTGGGCGGACCGCACGCTGCTGCTGGAGAAAGAGGGAGACGGGCAGGGAGACTTCGACAAGGACCGGCTGGAGCAGGTAGTGGCCAACCTGGTGGACAACGCCCTGCGCCACGGCGCGACGGACAGCCCGGTGCGGGTGGTGAGCCGGGGCACCAACCCCAGCGTGCTGGAGCTCTCCATCCACAACGGGGGGCCGCCCATCGAGCCGGCGCTGATGCCGCGCATCTTCGAGCCCTTCCAGCACGGCCGGCGCGAGCAGGAGGTGGTGCGCGAGAGCCTGGGCATGGGGCTCTACATCGTCTCCGAGGTGGTGAAGGCGCACGGCGGCAAGGTGGAGGTGAAGTCCTCGACGGAGCAGGGCACCACCTTCACCGTGCGCCTGCCGCGGCTGCCCGTCTCCGCCGACAAGGCGCCGCCGCGGGCCTGAGCGTGTAGAGCGCCAGGGGGAGGTGATAGGGTGCTACCCAGGAGGTCACCTTCCCTTGCTCCAACCTGGAACCCTGGCTCTGGCGCTCGTGCTGTTCAGCGCGATGGCGGGGGCGCAGCCGTCGCCCGGCCCCGCGCTCCGCAAGCGCTCGCTCACCCTCACCGGCGGCCCTTCGGAGCCTTTGCCCGAGGTGCGCGGCGCCCAGGGCGTGGGCATCACGTTCCACTTCGACGGGCCGATCCTCGAGGAGTCCGTCCAGGTGGACGAGGACCACGTTCGCGTGGTGGACGTGGGCAAGCGCTCGCTGCTGGTGGAACCCCTCACCGCGCCACGGGAGAACGAGCCCCTGGAGGTGTCGGTCCTGTACGCGGACGGAGCGCCTCGGCGGGCCGCGTTCGTCATCGTCCCGCACCCTTCCGAGGTGGATGTCTGGGTCGAGGTGACGCGGCCCACCCCACAGCCCGAGGAGGCCTGCCAGGCGCGGCTGGACGCGCTGGGCGCCCGCTGTGGCGCGCACAGCCCCACCGCCTTCCGCCGCTCCAGGCTGCTGACACCGGGGGGCATTCAGGCGAAGGCGTTTCTGGGGCGCGCAGACACCGCGGGCGGCTTCGAGTCAGAGCAAGGCGTGTTCTTCCTTGGGGAGACCTGGGGCCTGGTCGAGTTCACGCTTCACAACCGGACCGGTCAGCCCTGGGTGCCACGCGTGGCGACGATGAAGGGCAAGGGTGGGCAGCCCGTCACGGTGCGCCAGGTGACGGCGGAGCCCGAGGAACTCGCCCCCGGTGAGAGCGGGCTCGTGTGGGTGGAAACGGACGTGCCGCCCGCGGACGCGGGAGGAAAGTTCACCCTTGAAGTCACCGGCGCGGATGGCCGCTCCGTCCAGTTAGCCGACATACTGTTGCCGCCACGCACGCCGGAGGGCAAGCGATGAACTGGCCCTGGCTCGACAGGCAGCTGCCCGCGGGCACGATGATCGACGGCTGGAAGGTGGTGCGGTCGCTGGGCGGCGGGGGCTTTGGCGCTGTGCTGCTGGTGGAGAAGGACGGCGAGCGCTACGCGCTGAAGATCGCCCTGCGCGGCCAGTCCCGCCGCGACGACAAGCAGACCCATGCCCGCACGGAGCGCGAGCTGGCCATCCTCACGATGCTGGACCACCCCCACATCGTCAAGACACATGCCCACGGCAAGTGGCCTCATGCGCGCAAGGGCCACCTCTACTTCGTCATGGACTATGTGGACGGCTGGACGCTGGCCGAGTGGGTCAAGCGCAAGCACGTCACCTTCCGGGAAGTCATCCGCGTGTTCCGCAAGCTGGCCTCGGCGCTGGCCTACCTGCACGCCAAGGGGATGTTCCACCGGGACCTGAAGCTGGAGAACGTGGTGGTGGACAAGCGCACAGGCGAGCCGGTGCTCGTCGACTTTGGGTGCGCCACGCACGCGCACGCCGAGGAGCTGACGGACTTTCCGGCGCCCCCGGGCACCCCCAGCTACCAGCCGCCGCAGATCGCGCGCTTCGTGCACGAGAACCGGCACAAGCCCGGGGCGCGCTACCCGTTCCAGGTGGCCGACGAGCTGTTCTCCCTGGGGGTGATGCTCTACGAAGTGCTCACCGAGCCGCGCCCCACGGAGCACAGCGCCCGGCCCCTGCTCAACAACCTGTGGCTGCCACCTCCGCCTCCCCACAAGGTGAACCCCCGGGTGCCCGAGGGGCTGAGCACCCTGGTGATGCAGCTGCTGGCGCGCGAGCCCGAGCGTCGCCCGGCGGGCGCCGAGACGCTGGAGCGGGCGCTGGCCGAGTTCGAGGGGTACAAGACGCCGGAGTACGAACAGACGGCGCACCCGCCCTCCGCGCAGCGGCCCCCGCTGGAGAAGGAGTCGAACGTGCTGCCCTTTTCCCCGCCACGGCCGCGGGGCCTGGCGGGCCGGCTGGCGCTGCGCGTGAGAGCGCTGGCCTCGCGAGCGCTTCGCTGGCACAAGGGGCTGGCCATGGGCATCGCCGGGGCTACACTGGGACTGACGGCCTTGCTGGCCCTGCTGGCGCTCTGGCCTCAGGCCGAGCAACAACCCGCGGCCCCCGCGCCGGAGCTGGCGGCCACGGCACCTGCTGCCGGCGCTGGCCCCGGTTCCCCCGGCATGCCGCCCCCTGCTGGCTCGCGGCCCTCGCAAGGGCCAGCGCTGGCCCCCGCGCCTGACGCTCCCGCCGCACTCGAGAAGAAAGGATCCACCGTGATGCCCCAGAAGCCTGATGCACCCCTTCCTCCCCCCACGCCACGGCCCCAGAAGCCGCAGCGAGCCGCGCACACCGCTGAGTTCCTCGGCTGGTGCAAGTCTTTCGCCATCGTGGGCACGGTGACAGCCGTGGCTTCCGGGTGCCCGGGTGCCCAGGTGCGGCCCGAGCCCTTTCAGTGCCCCGAGGGTGCCTGGGAGTTGATGAAGGAGCAATGGAAGTGGACCAGCGACGGGATTAACCTGCGCCTTGACGACAGACACTCACGACATAAGCCCGCACGGTTGCAGTCCGGCCCCGTGGTGGGCCTGGTGGATGGCTTGCCAGCACAGACGTGGTCCAAGAAGCCTGTCCCCGTAGGCACCCGCCTCATCGGGCATCTCTGGGTGGTGCCCGAGCCAGCGCTGGACGGACGCCCTGGGCATGTCGTTGTGCGGTATGACCGGGTGGAGTTTCCCAACGGGGAGAATGCGCCCGTGTGTCTCCTGGTTGGGGGAGACCGTTACCTCGGCGTGGACGAACTGAAGGATGGTTCTGGGAAAATCAAGGCGCCGCTGGGCACGGCCGTGCCTGTCTATCGCTGGAAGCCCGAACGCCCCGAGTAGTTTCGCCAGCGCCCCGCTCCTGCTCACGCGTGACGACCCAGGGCGTCGTCCTCTGGGCGCGAGGGGCGGGGTAGCCTTGTCCGCGCGCCAAGCGCGGAGGTGCGCATGACGGGACGTCAATGGGGGGCCCTGCTTCTGGTGGGGCTGACGGCGTGCGCGAGTTCGCCCCGAGGGCCGGGCTTCAGCCCCCACCCGGAGGAGGCGCAGCTTGACGCCCTGCGCTACGAGCTGCACGTACTCACCGCGGGCGTGGTGGATACCCGGCCGGTGCGGGTGGACCGTGAGGACTTCCAACAGGCCCTGCGGCACCCGGCGCTCGCCGTGCGCGCCTCCGAGCGGCCCCGGGACACGGCGCGCTGGTTGCTGGAGCAGGAACTGCAAGCCGAGCTGCTGGCGGAGGTGGAGCACGAGCGCGTGGTGCGGCTGGTGCCACTCCAGGAGGGCAGCCCGCTGTCCACCTCCTCCAACGCCACGCTGCTGGCGGGCTACCAGCGCCTGTGCGAGCAGCGCTATGGCGGCGGGGACTGCCTGGGGCTCACCGGGGACGGGCCCGTGCTGGACCGGGAGGACCGGCGCACCCTGGCGCTGGCCTTCGCCCTGGGCGGGGTGCTTGAGGAGACACGCCAGTCGCTCCAGCACATGGTGAGCCCCCAGGCGGTGCTGGCCCTGGTGCTCAGCGCCGCCGTGCTCTACTTCGCCCTGTGGCTGCTCCCAGACCCAATCACCAAGGGCGTGGCCGCGCTCATCTCCCTGGGGTTGCTGGCGTGGCTGGGGGCGCAGACGCTGTGGGAGTTGGTGGAGGGCTGGGGGCGGCTGGCGCACGCGGCCGACCGGGCCACCACCCTGGAGGAGTTGGAGCAGGCCGGGCGCAGCTACTCGCGGGTGCTGGGGGAGAACACCGCGCGGGTGCTGGTGCTGGTGGTGACGGCGGCGGTGGGTGGGGGAGCGGCGAAGTTCTCCCAGCGGCTGCCACAGCTGCCGGGCTACAGCCGAGCGGCGGCGCAGTCCGAAGCGCAAGGCGTCCGGTTGACTGCCGCTGGCGAGGTGGCGGAGGTGGCGGCCCCGGCCCAAGGCACCTTCACCCTCATGGTGCGTGGCCCCAGCAGCCGGGTGGCGGCGGCAGAGGCCCGCGCGGGTGTCACCACCCTCATCCGCCACCAGGGCGGCAACCGGCAGCTCTCCCTCAACGGCCAGCGCTGGCACGTGCCGGCCAACAAGTCCGTCAAGGACATCCCTGCCAGGGACCCTGTGGGCGACGAACTCGTTGCCGCCGCCAGGGCGCACCGCGAGCAGTGGGGCGCAGGAAAAATGCGCCCAAAGGAGTTCGAGGCTGTAAGGGACGCTAGAGCCAAGGGAGAGCACTGGAAGGCGAATCTGCTGGAGAGCGAGGCGCGTGGGCGCTATGTGCACGCCCGCTTGGAGCGACAGTTCCCGCGCTTGAAGTGGAACCGTACCGGTGTCGATGCAGTCGATCCAAAAACCGGTATCCAGTACGAAGTCCTCACCCGGACCGAGTCGAACATGGCAAGGCACGGGCGGCGCATGGCGGAGGAGCTATTCCGGATGATCAGCTTCTAAGAGGCAAACAGCATGCCTTCTGACTTTCCCGACAACGTCATCTTCGAGAACGAGACCACGGAGGGCCAGCGGCTGGAACTAAGCAGCAAGAACTTCCGCTACTATCTCGGCCCTAATCTGACCCTACGGCGCTGTACCCTGGTCCTGGGGATGCCTTCCGATCTCATCCATCTGAACGGCCCACGGTTCATTGACTGCACGATTGAGATCAAGCGCCAGTTGACGAATGTGTGTTGGCACACAGCCCACTTCAAAGGCTGCCGCTTTACCGGGCGCCTCTTCTCCTGCGATTTCGGGCAAACAACGAATCCCGTGGCCGCCTATCATGAAGACGTGGGCGGCATCGAGGACTGCGACTTCACCGCGGCCCATCTCCACGCGTGCCGGTTCGCAGGGTGTGATGCCAGCACCCTGCGTTTTCCAAAGTGGCCCTACTTCACCCTCTTGGATCCCTGCCGCAGGCATCGCGAGTTCGCCTCCATACTCTGGCCGCGCGAGATCCGCTCTTGGTTCACCGGCTTCGACGAGTACCCGGCGAACACCGTCGCCATGACCTACTCGGCCACGGCATTCGCCAAGAAGGCCAGCGTCAGCGAAGACAGAATCCGAGCCTTGCTCGAAGGCCACTCGGACATCCTCTATTAGCCTCCATGGCATGGCACGGCCGCCGCATGGCGCAGGAACTGTTCCGGATGATCGGCTTCTGAGAGGCACCTGACATGCGTTCTTCCCGCCCCAGCAACGTCATCTTCGAAAACCAGACGATGGACGGCCAGCGGCTGGAGCTTGGCGACAAGAACCTCCGCTTCTATCTGGGCCCCAACTTCGTGCTCCGGCGCTGTACCCTCGTTCTGCGCGTACCTTCCGATCTCCTCCATCTGGTTGGCGTTCGGTTCATTGACTGCGCCGTTGAGGTCAAGCGGCAGCTGAAGGAAGTGCGCTGGTACGCAGCCCATCTGAAGGGCTGCCGCGTCACGGGTCGCCTGTACGGCTGTGACTTCGGTCATTTTCCGGGTTATTCGACGCTGCCCTGCGACTCCATGGGCGGCATTGAGGACTGCGACTTTTCCGCCGCGCACCTCCATGCGTGCCGGTTTGTTGGCTGTAATGCCAGCACCCTGAAACTCCCTCGCTGGCCCTACTTCGCCCTTCTGGAGCCCTACCGCAGGCATCGCGAGTTCGCCTCCATCCTCTGGCCTGGCGAGACTCGCTTCTGGTTCACTTCCTTTCACAGACTTCCGGAGACCACTGCGGCCATCGTCTACTCAGCCACAGCCTTGGCCAAAGAGGCCGGTGTCAGCGAGGACAGGATCCGGGTCCTGATCGAAGGCCGCTCCGACATCCTCTATTGATCAAGACCTGCATCGTGCGCAGGACGTGCCGCGTCGTCCTCCGCGGGCACGCGACGGCGTAGCCTTGCTGCGCACGAACCGGAGAGGCCAGCATGAGCGGACGCCAGTGGGGGGCACTGTTGTTGATAGGCCTGACGGCGTGCGCAAGCTCGCCCCGGGGCCCGGCTTCCAGCGCCTACCCGGAGCAAGCCGAGCGGGCCGCGCTGCGCTATGAGCTGCACGTGCTCACCGCGGGCGCGGTGGACACCCGGCCGGTGCGGGTGGAGCGTGAGGAGTTCATGCAGGCCCTGCGGCACCCGGCGCTCGCCGTGCGGGCCTCCGAGCAGCCCCGGCACACGGCGCGCTGGCTGCTGGAGGCCGCGCTGGAGGCCGAGCTGTTGGCGGAGGTGGAGCACGAGCGCGTGGTGCGCCTGGTGCCACGCGAGGACGGCAGCCCCCTGTCCACCGCCTCCAACGCCAGGCTGCTGGCCGGCTACCAGCGCCTGTGCGAGCAGCGCTACGGCGGCGGGGATTGCCTGGGGCTCACCGAGGACGGGCCCGTGCTGGACCGGGAGGACCGGCGCACCCTGGCGCTGGCCTTCGCCCTGGGCGGGGTGCTCGAGGAGACACGCCAGTCGCTTAAGCACATGGTCAGCCCCCAGGCGGTGCTGACCCTGGTGCTCAGCGCCGCGGTGCTCTACTTCATGCTCTGGTTGGTACCCGAGCCGCTCACCAAGGGCGTGGCCGCGCTTATCTCCCTGGGGCTATTGGCGTGGTTGGGGGCGCAGACGCTGTGGGAGTTGGTGGAGGGCTGGGGGCGGCTGGTGCACGCGGCCGACCGGGCCACCACGCTGGAGGAGTTGGAGCAAGCCGGGCGCAGCTACTCGCGGGTGATGGGAGAGAACACCGCGCGGGTGCTGGTACTGGTGGTGACGGCGGCGGTGGGTGGGGGAGCGGCGAAGTTCTCCCAGCGGCTACCGCAGCTGCCGGGCTACAGCCGAGCGGCGGCGCAGGCCGAGGCGCAAGGCGTCCAGCTGGCAACGGCTGGAGAGGTGGCGGAGGTGGCGGCCCCGGCCCAGGGCACCTTCACCCTCATGGTGCGCGGCCCCGGCAGCCGGGCGGCGGCGGCGGCAGAGGCCCGCGCGGGTGTCACCACCCTCATCCGCCACCTGGGCGGCAACCGGCAGGTCTCCCTCAATGGCCAGCGCTGGCACGTGCCGGCCAACAAATCCGTCAAGGACATTCCTGCCAGGGACCCTGTGGGCAACGAACTCGTTGCCGCCGCAAGGGCGCTACGCAACGAGTGGGGACCCGCCAAAATGAGCAATAAGGAACGCGCGGCGATCAGAGACGCCAGAGGTGAAGGCGAGTACTGGAAGGCGAATCTGCTGGAGAGCGAGGCGCGCGGTCGCTATGTACACGCTCAACTCAAGCAACAATTTCAGCACTTAGAGTGGAACCCCAGAGGTGTTGACGCAGTGGATCTGAAGACTGGCATCCAGTACGAAATCCTCACCCGGACCGAGTCCAACATGGCACTACACGGTCGGCGAATGGCGGAGGAACTGTTCCGGATGATTAGCTTCTGAAAGGCACCTGATATGCGTTCACGCTATCCCGACAAAGTCATTCTTGAGAACAAGAGCATGGAGGGCGAGCGGCTGGAGTTGTGTGCGAAGAACGTCCGTTATTATCTGGGTTCCAACCTGACTCTGCGGCGCTGTACTCTGGTCTTGGGGATGTCTTCCGATCTGCTTCATCTGGCCGGTGCGCGGTTGATGGACTGCACCATTGAGCTCAAAAGACAGCTGAAGGAAGTGCGCTGGTACGCAGCCTATTTGAAAGGCTGCCGCTTCACAGGACACCTGTTCTCCTGCGATTTCGGCCATTTTCCAGGTTATTCGACGCTGCCCTGCTACTCCATGGGTGGCATCGAGGACTGCGATTTCACCGATGCTCATCTCCATGCGTGCCAGTTCGTTGGTTGTGATGCCAGCACCTTGAAACTCCCTCTCTGGCCCTACTTCACCCTTCTGGAGCCTTATCGCAGGCATCGCGAGTTCGCCTCGATCCTCTGGCCGCGCGAGATTCGCTCCTGGCTCACGGGCCTTGACGAGATCCCCAAGACAACCAGCGCCATCACCTACTCGGCCACGGCTTTCGCCAAGAAGGCGGGTGTCAGCGAGGACAGGATCCGGGCCCTGATCGAAGGCCGCGCGGACATCCTCTACTGACGCCTTCGGGCCCACCCCGCCCGCCCGCCTGCCCAGAGGCCAAGCTTACGCCACTGCTTGCCGTGCGCGCCGTGCGCCATGACCGTTGGAGGCGAGGAAGGAGCTTTCCATCATGGCCACCGATGAGACGAAGAAGCCCGCCGCCCAGCCCGCCGAGGACATGTTCGGCCGGCCGACGAGCCCCAGGCACGCGGAGCCCGCGCAGCGTCCGGACACGAGCACGCCCGAGCAGGACAACACCGGCTCGCTCAAGAGCACCGAGGAGGAGGCCGAGGGCGAGGCCCGCCACGCCTCGGGGGTGGACGAGATTCCCGACGGAGACGGGCCCCGGAGTGATCGCGGCACCAACCCGCTGCCGGACGCCTACTGGGCCGGCTTCCCTGGCGGCAAACCCTGAGCACGCACAGTGAAACCCCCGGCACACCGCTCTAACGAGCCGGGGCTTGCCTTCCTGCCAGGTAGGACGGGGTGCTCGCGCGCGGAGCGACTTCAGGTATGCTCGCGCCCGCGAATTCCTTCCAACCGTGCCGTGCTCATCCATCGGTGGGCCGGCACCGCGCTCGAAAGGCCTGTGTAAATGAAGAAGCTGGGACGTCTGGGTCTGGTCATTGGTGTGCTCTCCCTCGCGGGGACGACGACGGCTTGTAAGCAGGAGCCGCCGGACCTGGCGAAGCCCTTCCGGGCCAAGGGCAACGACTTCATGAACAAGAAGGACTGGAAGAGCGCCATCGCCGAGTACGACCAGGCGGTGGTCATCGAGGACCAGCCCTACGCGAAGAAGGAGACGACCTGGCGGCACAAGACCACCGCGCACATGCAGCTGGGTCAGATGGACAAGGCGCTCGAGGGCCTGCAGAAGCGGCTCGAGCTGCTCGAGAAGCGCCCCATGCCCCAGGGCGAGAAGGTGCCGACGGCCGCGGAGTTCGAGGCCGAGAAGCTCGCCGAGAAGAAGGACATCCTGGGCTCCATCGCCAACATCCACTGGACGTCGGGCCGCGGCGAGCAGGCCGAGCAGACCTTCAACCAGGTGCTGCAGCTGGACCCCAAGGACCCGACGGCGCTGGGCTGGCTGGCGGAGATCTACGCGCAGCGCGGCGGCGCCCGTAGCGCGGCGGCCCCGATGGTGGACGAGCACCTGCAGAAGGCGCTGTCGTATTACGACCAGGTGCTGGAGCTCAACCCGAACTCGGCCAACACGTTCATCAACAAGCGCGTGGTGATGCTCAAGTACCTCGAGAACGAGAAGACGCAGCTCAAGGTCGCCGAGCTCGAGCTGGCCGAGGCCGGCAAGAAGAAGGACAAGGCGGCCCTGGCCCAGGCGAAGATCGACGCGAGCACCGCGCGCATCGCCGAGTTCACCGCGAAGGTGCAGGAGCTGAACCTGAAGTTCGGTGAGGCGACGAAGGCCACCAAGGCCGCCGCGGCGGCGGCGGCGGCGGCGGCTGGCGGCGCGGCTGCGGCTGGCGGCGCGACCCCGGCTGGCGGCGCGGCTCCGGCGGCTGGCGCGGCTCCGGCTGGCGGCGCGGCCCCGGCGGCGGCTCCGGTCCCGGTTGGCGGCACGGCTCCGGCGGCTCCGGCCCCGGCGGCGGCTCCGGCTCCGGCCCAGTAGTCTCCGCCCGAAGCACCTCCGTATAGAAAGAAGGGCTCGGAACCTCAGCGGCTCCGAGCCCTTCGTCTTTTCAGCCGCGAGAGTGGCTTACTCGCACGCCTCGGCGATGCCCTCGTGGCGGCAGTCGTGAGCGCGGCGATCCAGCTCGATCTGGTACAGCGACTTCACCGCGTCACTGGTGGAGCGCACGCCGATGGAGAACGGCCCGTTGCCGCCGCCACCGGTGGGGTTGCTGGTGCCCGCGCCCACGATGGTGACGCCGCGCGAGAGCTGGCCGCCGGCCAGCGTCAGCTGCGCCACCGGCTCGGGCGTGGAGGCCACCGTGGTGAAGGCGATGTAGCGCGCCCACGTGTTGGTGCTCGCGGTGAAGAAGCCCGCGGCGCAGTTGGCCCGGCCCGTGGCGAAGTTGGACTGGTACAGGCGCGACTTGTTGGTGCCCGTCGTCGGGCACACCACGCCCGCGGCGCCGCTGGGCTCGAACGAGCCCCAGATCATGCACCCGTTGACCAGCGTGCCCGTGCTGCCGGTGCGCTCGTCATTGGCGGCGTACTCGATGTACCAGCCGTTGCCCGTGGCGGGAGCCTCCTGCTGGCTGCCCTCGATGACCTTGCCGGTGGAGTCGAACTGGCCCACGTTGACCAGGTCCGCGTCGGTGCGCAGGCCGGCCTCGTAGGTGGTGGCCTCCGCATCGGTGTTGAAGATGCGCGAGGGGCTCACGCCGAACGTCCACACGCCGTAGAAGCGCTGCGGGTAGGGCCGGTCAGGATCCTCGTACTTGAGCGCCACCCAGCTGTTGGCCGTCTCGCGGCAGCTCCAGCTGCTGCTGTTGCCATCGCACGTGTACTGGATGGAGCCATCGTTGTCGTTGGCGCAGGTGCCACCGGGCGTGTGGGTCCAGTTGAGCGTCACCTGAGCCCCGCCACACGAGTTGCCCGCCGTGCCCACCGTGGAGGTGCCACCGGCATAGTGGAAGTTCTGGTAGTTGGCGCTCGAGCTCCACACGGTGCTGCCTCCACGCTCAACGGTGATGGACCGGCGGGTCTGGCACCCCTGCGCGGCGCAGGCGCGCGGGTTGGACAGCCGGCACACGCTGCCCTTGTCCAACAGGTTCTCCTTGTCACCGGTGCCCACGAAGGTGCGCAGGTAGCCGGTCTCCGGCTGAAGGGTGTTCGTCGTCATATAGGTGAACGGGCCGCGCACGTTCTCCGGGTCCGTGCTGGTGCTGGGGTTCTCCACGCGGAAGGCCCGCGCGGCGAACCAGTTGTCGATGCGGCCCGTGGCGGCATCCCACGTGCCGGGCTTCCACAGCCGCAGCATCCACAGCTGCCCGCCGTAGTCACCCACCGTGGCGCTGTCCATCAGCAGGTCCGCGTCACGGGCGATGTGGGTGCCGCTGCCGATGTCCAGCAGCGACAGGCCCGCGCCAATCGGGTAGCGCAGGTGCTGCGAGCGGCTCTGGCCATCGCCGTGGAAGAAGCTCCACAGCGTGTGGCCCGTCTTCAGGTCCACGATGGCCATGCCGCGGCCGCGGCTCTGCGTCTGATCATAACCACCGTTGAGCGCCACCACCCAGCGCTCGCGGGCGGGGGTGTTGTCCACCGTCCACGGCGTGGCGGGGGTGGCGCCCGCGGGCTCGTACAGCGCGCGCAGGGCGTCGTCCGCCTGGGGCGTCAGCGCCACCGGGCCGATGGGAGGCGGGCGCGGAGCGAAGTTGCTGAAGCTCTCGCCCACCTGCAGGGCCAGCGCGTCACACGGCTGAGGCCACATCCACAGGAAGTCCCCCGCGGTGTTGGGCACCAGGATGTTGGCCGGGTTGTCCATGCGCTCTCCGAGCAGCCGGGTGAGATCCAACGCGAAGCGGTGCACGCCGCCACGCCCCGAGCCCACCACGGCCACGGTGCGGTACTCCTGCCACTGCTTCTTGCCATCGGCCTCGGCGCCGCCGGTGCCGTCCAGCCACACCTCGCGCACCATGGGGGTGCCGTCCACGAAGTAGGCGTGCTTGCCCACGTTGGGCTTGAGCTTCGCCAGCATGTCCGGAGGGATGAAGGCCCACAGCTCCTCGCCCGTGCCCTCGTTGTACTCGGACATCTTCGTCACCGGATCAAAGCCCGTCTTCTTGCCGTTGTGGAACGCGTGCAGCATTCCGCCGTTGGCGCCCACCAGGACGATCTTGTCCCGGCCACCCAGCTCGTACACGTAGCGGTCGTACGCGTCCGCGCCCGCGGTGGGCACGGTGCCCGTCTCGCGCTCGGTCTTGCCCGAGAAGAGCGTGTACGTGCACTGGTTGGAGAAGTCGCAGAAGACCTTGGGCGTTGGCGGCTCCACGTTGATGGGCGAGGAGTGGAAGATGTCGTGCAGCAGAAACGGCCTGTCGTAGTCGCGCAGGGCCGGATCCGGGTTGAACACGTCCCGGCCGCGGTACCACTGGATGACGTAGCGGGCGCAGTCGTCCGGCGACAGGCTGCCCACGCCCAGCAGGCCCGCGAGATCATCGCAGGCGGTGGGGTTGTCGCTGATGCCCATGGAGTCTCGCAGCGCGGCCAGGTTGGCCTCGCTGAACTCGATGGGCGTGTCGCGGCTGTCGAGCTTCTTGTCTCCGTTGCTGTCCACGAGGGTGTAGATGCGGCGCGTCTGCCACCGGGTGGTGTTGCCCGCGGGGCGCAGCTTGGCGCCCGCCTCCCAGTACGGCGTGGCCGGCGTGGTCGGCGCGTTGAGCAGCACGAAGTCACCCTCATCGTTCTCGATGACGGCCTGGCCGTTCTTGTCGATCAGGTGCGTGTCCGCGCAGTCCCCGTCATTGTTCAGGTCGCCCGCGCCATTGGGCACGCAGTCGAGCACCCGCTCGGGCCCCAGGTCGAAGCGGTACAGGTAGCCCTGCCACGGCGAGGTCTTGTTGCGCGAGGGCTTGAAGCGCGGGATGAGCGTGGAGCCCGCCGAGCGCACCTGCAGCGAGCTGGCCGCCGCGCTCGAGAACGAGGTGGCCCGCGTCTGCACGGTGTTGATGATCTCCAGCAGCGCCTGCTTGAGCGCCGCGGCGTTGTCGGCGGTGTAGTACAGGCCACCGCCCACGTGCGCGGCGTTGCGCAGCAGGTTGCTGTTGATGCCGAAGCCCACGGTGTACGTGCTCACCGTCTGCTTGCCGGCGGTGTTGAAGTCACCCACGACAGGAGGCGTGTTGCGCTGCAGGTCCTGGTTGGCCAGCATCCTGGCCACGTCATCCAGGTAGTAGTTGGGGTGGTCATCGCCGTAGTTGGTGACGGAGGCGCCCTTGTCGCGCTGGGAGGCCGCGGGGCCCGCGCCGCACGGCTGCGAGTCCGGGCAGTAAACGGGGCCGCCGTTGAGCGTGCGCATCTTGCTGATGACCGTGGCCGACAGGGTGTCGCCGACGCTGGGCTCACCGTCCGTGATGATGATGGCGGAGGACACCTGGCAGCCCCAGCACACGCTGCGGCCCTGCGCGCTCAGCGAGCCGTTGCGGAACGCGCTGGGGTAGCCGTAGCCCGTGCCAAAGCCAAAGACGTCCCGGTACACCCCGTCATCCGAGGTGAAGTAGTAGCCCACGTTGAGCAGCGAGCGCGCCAGCGGCGTACCCGTGGTGAACGTCAGGCCGTTGATGCCGTTGATGTAGCTGGCGCGGTTGCTGTCGAAGGAGCTGGAGTCCGAGAGGATCTGATCACACGAGGGGTTCTGCCCACGGCCCAGCTCGGTGCTGGTGGTGGTGCTGGTGAAGTAGCTGTAGCCGGCGCGCACGCGGCGCAGATCCTTGATGACCTGCTTGAGCACCGCGCGAGCGGTGACGTACTTGGGCGGGTTGAAGTTGAGGTAGCGGCCCCAGAAGATGAAGTTGGGGTTGGTCAGGTCACCGCTGTTGACGGCCTCGGCCTCGGGCAGCTTGTAGTAGCCCTTGGTGCTCAGGCAGCTGAGGCACTGGGCGTAGTCAGCCGCGCGAGCGCCCGCCCAATCCGGCACCTGCGACTGGCACGCGGCCTCGCGGCCGTCCCACTGCGTGGGCGGGTTGCTCAAGTCCTGCCAGTACATGTAGCCGTAGAACCTGGCGTCCTGGAACAGGTTGGGGAAGCCATTGTCCGAGCCCAGCCCCGTGCCGGGATCCGGAACGGGGTACAGGAAGTTCGGATCCCACCCGTTGGCCGCGGCGAACGCGTCCAGGCGCGGGTTGACGCACCCGTTCGAGGTGAGGTTGAAGAACTCGGTGTGGTTGCTGTTGCTGATCTGCGCCAGCTCCTTCATGGAGCCGGAGGTGTCGATCAGGAAGTGGATGTTGGGCGGAGCGCCCTCGGAGGCGAAGAAGCGCTCGTCACCAGCCACGTCCTTGCCGCGCAGCACGTCCTGAATGAGCGACGTGGTGAGCTGGCAGCACGCGGCGGTGTCCTTGGAGGCATCGCCCAGGTGGGTCTGCGCGAACGCCAGGCCCGTGGCGCCGAGCACCACGAGGGTGGCGCTCAGGCGGCGAAGGTGGGAAGTCCAGGAGCAGTGCATAGGAGTTTCTCCCTGCTGAAACGCGCAGGCATGGGGGCCTGCCGCGCACCGCGGGATTTGCAAACTCCGTCCCCTGCCGGGACTCCTTCCAACTTCGCGAAACCACGAGGCAAATCACCCCGCCCCCAGGGCTCAAAGCGAAGGGCGCACTCCGCGAACTTTGCACAGTGCAAAGTTTGCGAGGCGCGCCCTTTCAACCGCGTTGAACTGTTCAGCGGGCGGTGACCACCTGCTGTGTCTCGGGCTTCTTCGGGTCGCCCACCACTTCCTTCATCTTGCCCTGCTTGAAGGCGTCCACCACGGCCTTGAAGATCTCCTCGTCGGAGGCCTTGGGGTTCTTGCTCAGCACCTGGAGCGCCACGTTGCGGCCCACGGTGTTGTTGTGCAGGTCCATGGCCATGTTCTTCTTGTTGGTGTTCTTGGGGTTGTCCTCGTGCGCGGTGGCGAACTCGTACGCCTTCTTCGCCGCGGCCTTCAGGTCCCCGCCGCCAATCGGGTTGTCATAGGCGCGCTTGACCATGAGCGCGTTCCACGTGGCGTGGCGAATGGCGTTGGCGTTGCTGTCCTTGTAGATGTTGGCCTCGTCACCCTTGAAGGCCTTCTGCGAGTAGCTGCTGGACAGCTTGTCGCCCTTCTGCGCCGCGTCGTTGAAGGGCTGAGCCAGGTGCATGTTGGTCAAAAGGAAGTTGCGCTCCGCGCCCGACAGCCGGCCGAGCGTGGAGTTCTTGTACATGTTCTCGATGTTGCGGGGCAGCTGCGTCAGCTGCTTCTGGCCGTTGCTGAAGGTGTCCTGCACGCCCTTCTGGAGCTTCTGCGTGCCCTGGGTGGCGACCTTCTGGGCCGTCTGCGTGCCCTGGGCGACGGCCTTCTGGGCCTTCTGCGTGCCCTGAGTCACCACATTGCCCAGCTTGTTGAGGTTGCTCCTCGCGCCGGACAGCAGCTTCTGGGGGTTCGGGAGGTTGATCTTCGGGAAGTTCATGACGGAGTCCTGGAATTACCGAGGGTTATCGAAAGGGCCAGGGCCGGCTGTCTCCAGCCGTCCTGGCTACATCTTTGAGGACGCATGTGCGCCAATGAGGTTGCGTCGAATGGGGCCGGATTTTCGGGCCCGGCACTTTTCCGGGAACCGGCCGCGAGCGCCGCTGTCCTATCCGCTCGAAAGCCCAACAAGACCGGGGAGGCTGTTCATGAGGCGGAGCCGTGTGGCCGTCAGTGGCGTGGTGTGCGCGCTGTTCGTCAGCAGTGGAACGTTGGTGGGGTGCCGCTCTTCCGAGCAGGACACGGCCCGGCTGGCGCAGCAACAGCAGCAGCCGCAGCAGAAGCTGAAGCCGCAGAGCGAGCCTCCGCGGGAAGAGACCTCGAAGCCCGCCCCGCTCCAGCAGCTTCCGCCCAACGCCTACCAGAACGTCATGGGCAGCAAGAGCGTGGCGCGCTCCAGCCCTACCTCGCAGGGATCCAATCTGTTCGCGCCCCAGGCGGGCAGCGGCGCTCCGCTCGGCGCGCTGGGCACGGGCAAGGGCGGCGGTGGCACCAGCCAGAGCGTGGGCCTTGGCGGCCTGGGCGCGTACGGCCAGGGCGGCGGCTCGCTGTCGGGCCGGGGCCTGGCCAACAAGAAGGTGGTGATGGCGGGCCCCACCGCGCACCGGGCGCAGCCACAGCCGGACGCGGTCTCCCACTCCGAGCAGTACACGGACGCGGGCATCAACCCGTTCGTCTCCACGGCGGAGGATCGGCTGTCCACCTTCGCCATCGACGTGGACACCGGCTCGTACACGCTGGCGCGCCGCAAGATTCACGAGGGCCAGCTGCCCACCCAGGCGGGCGTGCGCGTGGAGGAGTTCCTCAACTACTTCCGCTACAGCTACCCCGCGCCCACCGACGGCGCGCCGCTGGCGGTGCACATGGACGCGGCGCCCTCGCCCTTTACCCCGGGCCGGCACCTGCTGCGCGTGGGCGTGCAGGGCAAGCAGCTCACCGTCGCCGAGCGCAAGAGCGCGCACCTCACCTTCCTGGTGGACGTCTCCGGCTCCATGCAGTCGCCGGACCGGCTGCCGCTGGCCAAGCGCTCACTGCGCATGCTCGTGGACAACCTGCGTGACGGGGACACCGTGGCGCTCGTCACCTACGCGGGCCACGTGAAGCTCGCCCTGCCGCCCACCGGCATGGAGAAGAAGGCCCTCATCCACGAGGCCATCGAGCAGCTCACCGCGGGCGGCTCCACCGCCATGGCCTCGGGCATCGACCTGGCCTACCAGCAGGCCATGCAGACGCTGGATGGCACCTCCGTCTCGCGCGTCATCATCCTCTCGGACGGAGACGCCAACGTGGGCAACACCCGCCCCGAGCAGATCCTCGAGCAGATCCGCGGCTACGTGAAGGAGGGCATCACCGTCACCACCGTGGGCTTCGGCATGGGCAACTACAAGGACTCGCTGATGGAGCAGTTCGCCAACCAGGGCAACGGCAACCACTACTACGTGGACTCGCTGATGGCGGCGCGCAGGATTTTCCAGCAGCAGCTGGGCGGCACCCTGGAAGTCATCGCCCAGGACGTGAAGCTGCAGGTGGACTTCGATCCCAAGCAGGTGGCCCGCTACCGGCTGGTGGGCTACGAGAACCGCGCCATCGCGGACATCCACTTCCGCGACGACAAGGTGGACGCGGGCGAGCTGGGCTCGGGCCACACCGTCACCGCGCTGTACGAGCTGGAGCTCGAGCCCGGCGCCGGCCAGGGCCTGGCCACCGTGCGCGTGCGCGCCAAGAAGCCCCGCGGCGAGAAGGCCACCGAGCGCGCCTTTGCCTTCCCCGGCTCGGGGCTGGCGCCCACCTTCGGCATGGCGAAGGAGGACCTGCGCTTTGCCACCGCGGTGATGGGGGCCGCGGAGCTGTTGCGTGGCAGCCCCCACGCACGGCGTTGGAACTTTGATCAGGTGCGGAAGATCGCCCGGGATGCCACGCCGCCCGGAAACTCCGAGCGCGAGGAGTTCCTCGAGCTGCTGGACAAGGCCCAGCCGCTGGTGGGACGCGTGGCGGCACGCTAGCCCCCGCCCACGCGCCCAATCCGCCACGTCTGATCCCCGCGGGTATGAGCATGTGACACTCCAAGTCCGCGAAATCGCGGGCATTGGAGTGTCAGACGCCCCCGCTAGTGTGAGCGTCATCCACGACACACGAAGGGATCATTCCCATGGCTGAAACCCGTGAGTCGCCGCGCGTCTCCGTGAGCAAGCTGGGCGAATACCTCACCGCTTCTCCCGCGCGTCGCAAGCGCATCATCCACGACCAGAAGCACCCGTGCGATCCGCAGTACCTGCGCTATCCCGAAGCCTCGCAGGCCATCACCGAGTTTCTGTGCAAGGGGCTCAACGCGGGCGTGCTGCGCGCGCACCAGGAGCGCTTCTTCAACACGGTGCCGCAGACGGAGTTCGAGGCGCAGCGCTTGCAACTGTGCATCGAAGCGCTGGACGCGTTCGCCGCGGTGGTGCCCACGCTGGAGCTGGACGACATCATCATCAGCGCGGTGGGCACCGAGCCGCCGGTGATGCACCTGGCGGGCGTCACCATCAGCGTGCGGCCCGAGGTGATTCTGCAGATGGTGGACCGGCGCGGAGACAACAAAGTCGGGCTGCTCAAGCTCTACTTCGCCAAGTGGCACCCGCTGGACGAGCGCTCGGGGCAGTACATCGCCACGCTGCTGCAGAGCTTCGCCCAGCAGCACCTCGAGCACCTGGGCCCGGTGGACAACCGGCTCATCCGCGTGGTGGACGTGTTCGCTGGCACCCTCTTCGAGGCGCCCAAGGCCAACACGCGCAGGCTGCATGACGTGGAGCTGGCGTGCGAGGAGATCGGCGCGCTCTGGTCCCTGCATTGACGCGCTGCGCTCAGCGCGTGGGCCCCAGTGAACACTCCGAGCCCACACGCGGAGCGAAACGCGCGGCAGCCTGGCGCATCTGGGTCCCTGCGCCCCGTGAAGACGGGGCGTGGGGGCCGCCTTGCTCTGAGTGAGGGGTGTCCCCATCTTGTCGTAGGGCCGCGCACTTGCGGCAAGGACGGGGGCCTTTGCTGGACGCGCTGTGGGACAGAAGGGCCCTGCTCATCTCCGGCAAGGGCGGGGTAGGCAAGAGCACGCTGGCGGCGGCGATCGCCCGGGCCGCGGTGCGCTCGGGCCGCGGCGTGCTGCTGGCGGAGCTGACGCCCACGCTGGACGGGCCCTCGGTGCTGGCGCCGCTGGTGGGCGCGCGCTCGGCCAGCCCCGAGGTGATTGAGGTGGAGCCGGGCCTGTCCTTCGTGAGGCTGGGTGCCTCCGAGGGCCACCGGCGCTTCCTGGAGGACGTGCTGCCCTTGCGCCTCATGGCGGATGCGGCGCTGCGCTCGCGCGCGCTGCGCCGCTTCCTGGAGGCCGTGCCCGCCATGCGGGAGATGGGGCTGCTGTACCAGATGCTGGACCTGGTGCGGCAGACGCGGCGGGATGGCGGCTTCACCTATCCGCTGTGCGTGCTGGACCTGCCCGCCACGGGCCATGCGCTGGCGCTGGCCTCGCTGCCGCGCGCGGTGCTCTCGCTGATGCCCGGCGGGCCCATTGGCCGCGCGGTGCGCGAGGGGCTGGACTTGCTGCAGGACTCGCGGCGCACCGCGGTGGTGCTCGCCTCGCTGCCCGAGCCGCTGCCGGTGAGCGAGGCGCTGCGGCTGGCCACGGAGCTGCGCGAGCTGGGGCTGCCGCTGGCCGCGGGCATCCTCAACCGCATGCCCGAGGATCCTTTCCCCGAGCCGCGCGCCCGCGCCGCGCTGGATGCGCTGCTGGCGGACCACGGCCCGCACGAGGGCTCGCGGGCCCTGGCGCGGCTGGACCTGGCGCGCGCCTGCCACGCGCGCCTGGCCGCGGGGCTGGCCGCTCCGGTGCTGTGCCTGCCCGAGTACGACAGCCATGGGCGTGCGCTGGTGGAGCAGCTGGCCGAGGCGCTCTCGCCCTCGCGGGCGCAGCGGTGGGCCGGAGGGGCGCCATGAGCCTGGGGGCGCTGCTGCGCGACAAGCGCGTGCTGGTGCTGTGCGGCGCGGGCGGCGTGGGCAAGACGACGACGGCGGCGGCGCTGGGCGTGGCGGCCGCGCGCGCGGGGCGCAAGGTGCTGGTGCTCACCATTGATCCGGCGCGCCGGCTCGCCGAGGCCATGGGCCTGCCCGAGGGCAGCACCGAGCCGCTGCCCGTGCCCGCCGAGCGCCTGCATGCCGAAGGGGCCCCGGCCACCGGCACGCTGCACGTGTGGATGCTGGATCCGGGCATCGTCTTCGAGCGCATGGTGCGGCGCATGTCCTCCACGCCCGAGGCCGCGCGCGCCATCCTGGAGCACCGCCTCTACGCCTTTCTCTCGGAGCTGGTGGCGGGCACGCAGGAGTACGCGGCGGCCGAGGCGCTCGACGGCTACCTGCACGAGGGGCGCTACGAGCTCATCATCCTGGACACGCCTCCGAGCCGCCACGCGCTGGACTTCCTCGAGGCGCCCGGGCGGCTGGCGCGCTTCCTGGATGACCGCGTGGTGACGCTCTTCGGGCCCGAGACGGGCTCGGGCGGCGGGATGCTCTGGCGCAAGGCCACCCAGGTGGTGAACGGGGTGCTGGGCAGCATCTTTGGCGAGCCCTTCGTGAAGGACATGCGCTCCTTCATAGGCGCCTTCAGCGGGCTGTTCGCCAGCATCCGGCTGCGCACCGATCGGCTGCGGCAGCGGCTGGCCTCGCCCGAGGCGGCCTTCCTGCTCGTCACCTCGCCCGAGGCGGCGGCCCTGGAGGAGACGGCCTTCTTCCGGCACACGCTGGCCGAGCAGGGCCTGCCCTTCGCCGGCTACGTGCTCAACCGCAGCTGGGCGCGCGACACGCCGCTGCCCTCGCCCGAGGCGCTGCTGCACCACCTGGACGGCGACGAGGCGGCGCGCCAGGGCGTGGCCTCCCTGGCCCGGCTGGCCCAGCAGGAACGAGAGCGAGCAGGCGAGCACCGCCGGCTGCTCTCGCGGCTTGCGGAGCGGCTGCCCCATGGCGCGGTGGCGGTGGCCGCGCCCGAGGTGGGCAGCGAGCTGGAGGACTTCTCCGGCCTGGCCCGCCTGGGCGAGGCGCTGTCCACCGTGCCGCTTCGTTGACCAGCGGGCGCCCGGGGTGTCCTGCGCCCACCGCATGAGCCCGGCCACGTGCTGGGCCGCGGACAGAAACCGCCCCTTCGACTGGCACGCCCCTTGGTGCGCGCGAGGGCCGTTCCCAGCCTTCACAGCCGCGCTCTCCACCTCGAGCGTGGCAGCACCCACCGCGCAGTCGGAGGTTCCGAACGATGGCTGACAGACGAACGGATAACGGCAGGGACGAGCAGCGCGCCGGACAGCAGCGCCCCAGCGGCGCCACCGCCTTGCCGGGCGGCACGGACATGATGCCGCGCACCGCGGACGTGGCCCCGCCCGGCTCGCGCGAGCGCTCCGAGTCCGACCTGACGGGATATAGCCCCATGCGCGACGAGGACCCCGCCGCGCGCCAGGGCCGCTTCCACCGCGCCGCGCAGATGCGCATGGCCCAGCCGCGCACCAGCTCGGACATGGGCATAGGCATGGGGCCCGGCATGGGCATGGGGGCTGGGCACAACGCGGACACCGGCCGCGACGAGCGCGGCGGCTTCGGCATGACGCGCTGGGGCCAGTCCACCACCGGAGATCGCGGGGAGATGGCGCGCGGGCTCGGCTCGGGCTGGGACAGCCGCGGCGGCAGCGACGTGAGAGATTTGGCCTACGGCGGCGGCAAGCAGCAGCAGGGCCCCTACGGCACCGATGACCGCGATGACCGCTACGCCTCCGGCCATGGCCCCTCGCCGCGCATGGGCGAGCACGACACCCGCCACTCGCTGGACATGCGCCGCGACAGCGGCGACAACTACCGCCCGTGGGACCGCACCGGCTACGGCCGCGACGAGCGCGAGGAGCGCGCCCAGGCCTCGCGCGAGCGGTGGGATCCGCTGCTCGGCATGGGCCACGCCAGCTCCGGCCAGCCCGGCACGGGGGTGAACATGGGCCAGGGCGGCACCTTCACCGCCCGCCCCCGTGACACCGCCACCCAGGGCAGCACGAACACCCAGGGCGGCCTGGGCACCCAGGGCACCACCGGCCGCCGCCGCTGGCAGCGCGAGCCGCTCACCGCCCGGGAGATCATGACGCGCAACATCAAGACGGTGCGCCGCGAGAGCACCCTGCGCGAGGTGGCGCAGCTGATGAAGGACGAGGACTGCGGCGTGGTGCCCATCGTCGACGAGCGGGGCTGCCTGGTGGGCATCGTCACCGACCGCGACCTGGTCATCCGCGCCTTCACCGGCGGCAAGTCGCCGGATCAGCTCCGCGCCGGCGACGTGATGACGGACGACGTGGAGTGCGTCCACCCGGAGGAGAGCATCCACAGCGTCATCGAGATGATGGGCCGGCGGCAGATCCGCCGCGTGCCCGTCGTCGAGCGCGATGACCGCGTCATCGGCATCATCTCCATGGGCGACATCGCCAACCGCGCCGACTACGACGAGGAGCTGCAGGAGGCGTTGGACCGCGTCTCCTCCAAGCGCTCGTTCTGGAGCCGCTTGACGTAGCGCGTCAGCGCCCAGACGAAACAAGCCGCTCGGGGGGCTGGGGTGATCCAGACCCTCGGCGGCGAGTTTGACTCAGGGCAAGTGGGTGCTTAGCGGGGCCCGGTGAGGGGGCGCGCGGTGGTGTGCGGCTCGCGCTCCGGGGTGCGCGTCGGGTCGATGCGGCGGCCCAGGATGCGGAAGCCCACGCGCTCGTCGCCACCCATCAGCCACGCCAGGTGACGGGGCATCTTCACCTTGATGGGCTCGCGCTCCTCCAGCTCGAGCATCCGCTCGACCGAGGCCTGGCGCGTCACCATCCGGCCCTTGAACGGAGAAGAGCTGGGGTACTTCCAGCTCGGCGTGGTGATCTTCTCGGTAGCGGTCGTCAGCATGGGGTCCTCCGGGAGCACTGAATTATCTAGCAATCCCAGGGCCAACGCCCAGCCCACGCCTCCAATCCCAGGATTTCGAAGAACTCTTGAATAAACGCGGGTTTAGACAGAGTCCCAGGACCGATGAGTTGTCGTGCTGACACCTGACATGGTGTCATTTTATACCCTATGACCCATTCTGAGGGTCAATCCATACCCGCTCCGCCCTTCTGGGTCCCCAAACCCACCTCCCCCACACCAACCCCTTGAAAAGACGGGGCTTGAGCTGTGCGGGTGAGTCGACTGTTTACCAGGTATGGGCTTTGCCCACCCTTACCCTCGTGGTTGCCCAGGAGGGTGGGTGGTTTGAAACCCATCCCACTCTTTCACCGATCCACGGCGCGAAAGTCGTCATGGAGCGGGCGGATGTCTAGCCCTCAAGGACGGCAAAACGGGTAAAGGGGCCGCGGCCCTGACCCAGGGCCAGGGGGTGCTGGAGGGCGGCGGTGATGTAGGCCTTGGCGCGGCGAGTGGCCTCGAGGGGCTGGGCGCCCAGGGCCAGGTGAGCGGCGATCGCGGCGGAGAGGGTGCAGCCGGTGCCGTGGGTGTTGAGGGTGTCCACGGGGGGGACTTCGAGCGTCTCCCAGTGCTGGCCGTCGAACCACACATCGGTGCCGCGCAGGGCGCCGGGCATGCCGCCGCCTTTGACGAGCACGGCCCTGGGGCCCAGCCGGTGAATGCGGCGGGCGGCCTCGCGCATGTCCTCGAGCGTGTGGAGCTCGAGGCCTGCGAGCAGCTGGGCCTCGTGGCGGTTGGGCGTGGCGATGGCGGCCAGGGGCAGCAGGAGCTGGCGCAGGGTGGCCACGGCCTCGTCATCAATGAGGCGGGAGCCGGCGCGGGAGACCATGACGGGGTCCACCACGAGCGGCCCGAGGCGCAGGGAGCGGGCCAGGCGGGCCACGGTGGAGATGATGTCCGTGTTGACGAGCATGCCCGTCTTGGTGGCGCCCACGCCGATGTCGGAGGCGACGGCTTCGACCTGGGCGGCGACGCTCTGAGCGGGCAGCACGTCCACGCGGGTGACGCCCAGGGTGTTCTGCGCGGTGATGGCGGTGAGCGCGCTGGTGCCGTGGACGCGGTGGAATGAGAAGGTGCGCAAGTCCGCCTGGATGCCAGCGCCTCCGCCGCTGTCCGAGCCAGCGATGGTGAGCGCGGTGGTGACGGGCCTGGGGGTTTGCATCGCGGTGAGAGCCTCCTGGGCGCGGGAGCATATAGGTGCGGGCGACAGGACGCAGGGGTATGGCCCGGTGGCCACGCCCGCGCCGCGCTCCACTCTGAAGGGCGGGGCTGGCCTCGAAGGTGCACAGGGCGCTCCCGTCCTCTCTCAACGGAGTTCCGCATGCAGCCTTCCTCGCTCACCGCGCTCGGCGGCGCGCACGCCCTTGCCTTGCCTTCTGTTCGCCCTCTGGCCGTGGGCCTGGGCGGCACCGCCCTGTTCGGCTTCGTGCTGCGCACCGCCGTCACTCACGAGGGCTTCAGCCTCACGCACCTGGGCTGGGCCTTCGCGCTGCCCGCCGTCACCCTGCTGGCCTGGGCGCTGTGTCTGCCCGCGCTCTACATCCTGTGGGCCACGCGCCAGAGCGGCATCGGCGCCGCGCAGTGCCTCCAGGCCGCGCTCGAGGCCATTCACTCCGTGGGCCTGTGCCTGGCCTCCACCACGCCCATCCTCTGGTTCTTCGCCGCCACCGCCCCCGAGTCCCGCGTCGTCTCGCCCCTGGCCTGGCTCTTCACCGTGCTCGCGCTCGTCGCCAGCGGCCACACCTTCTCTCAGGCCCTGCGGCGCCACGGCGCCCAGCTCACCGGCTTCACCCGCGTGGCCTTCCTCGCCCTGCACGCCATCACCTTCGCCCAGTGCGCCCAGGGCTCCGGGCTCCACTGGAACTGAGCCGCTCCCCTCCTCTCGAGGCCTCCCATGTCCACGTCCCTGACCGAGTCCCCCGTGTCCTGCGTTGCTCCCGTGCCCGTGGCGGCCGCGGCGCTGCCCGCCTCCTCTGGCATCCTGCGCACCGCGGAGCTGCTGCTGCGTCACCCCGCCGCCGTGCTCGCCGAGGTTCAGGCCGGTGGCCCCGCGCTGCGCGAGCTGCCCATGCGCCTGGCCGTCTGCGCCCTGGTGGGCTTCGGCGCCTTCGGCTTCCTGCTGGGCTTCACCCGCTCGCCCCTGGCGGGCCTGGCCGCCGCGCCCAAGCTCATGCTCGTGGGCCTCGGCAGCCTCGCCGTGTGTCTGCCCGCGCTCCATGTCTACGGCCGGCTGCTGGGCGCCCGCGGCTCCGCCCTCCAGGCCGTGTGCGAGGCCCTCGTGGCCCTGGCCACCACCGGCCTCACCCTGCTGGGCCTGTGCCCCGTGTGGCTCGCCTTCGCCAACGCCGTCAACCACCCGCCCACCGGCTACTTCCACGTCATGCTCGGCAGCGTCGCCTTCCTGGGCCTGGCCGCCCTTCGGGGGGTGTGGGTGCTCGTTGGCGCCCTGCGCGCGCAGCGCCGCACCGTGCTGCACCTGCTCGCGTGGACGGCCCTCTACGGCATGGTCGGTGTGCAGATGGCCTGGGTCGTCCGCCCCTTCGTCGGCACTCCCGGCAGCCCCACCGTCGTCATGCGCCCCCTGGAGAGCAGCGCCTTCGATGCCGCCGCCACCCTGTGGCGCTCCAATGTCGAATCGCTCACCGGGGAGTGGCGCCCCCGCTCCGAGGACTCCGCGGGTTATGAGGAGAGCCTCTGATGCTCGCGCTCGTCACCGTCGTGGCCTACTGCCTGGCCGGTGTCGCCGTGGCCACCGTGCTCGCTCGCGGTGAGGCCCGTGGCACCGGCGGCCTGGCGCGCGCCGGGCTCCATGCCTTCCTGTGGCCGCTGTTTCTGCCGGTGCTGCTGCCCGCCCCCGCCGCCACCGCTGGCGCCGAGGGCTCTCGCATCGATGCCGCCGAGGCCACGCTCCATGATGCGCTCCAGCGGCTGGGCCGGGAGCTGGGAGATCCGCTGGCGCTGGAGACCGCCCGGGTGCGCGCGCTGGGCACCGCCCTTCGCGCCGCCGCGCGCCGCCTGGCCGAGCTGGACTCGGTGCTGTCCTCCCCGGACCATGATGGGCAGGCCCTGGCCCGCGAGCTCGCCTCGCTCGAGGCTCGCGCGGACTCCAGGCCCGTGGCGGACATTCTGCGCGAGCGCCTGGCGCACCTCTCGCGCCTGGAGGGCCTGCGCTCCCAGGCCCGCGCCGACCTGGAGCGCGCCCTGGCCCGGGCGGGCGAGCTGGCCACCCGCCTCACGCTTTTGCGCTACGAGGGCTCCAGCGCTCAGGCCGCCGGCCGCGCCCGCGAGCTCACCGACACCATCGACGAGCTGTGCCACACGCTGGATGAGGCGCGCGCGGCCTGAGGCGGCTCACGCTGGCGCGGTGGCCGGGGGATCCGAGCGCCGGGCCGTCCCCTGCGTCATCTCCCGCCCCAGCAGGCCCGGATCGAAGTACGCGTAGAAGCGGCTGATCCGATCCCCGTCCCACTCGATGATCGACACGCCCTCGTAGTTCACCGCCGCGCCGTTCTGCGCCGTGCCCTGCGTCTCCCACTCCAGCGCGACCCGGTCCCCGGATTCGATCATGTTCCGGAAGGTGGACTTCACCCGCGCCAGCACCCCCTTGTACTCCGTCCAGAACTGCCGCGCGCCGTCCAGCCCCGTGAACACCCGCGACGAGGCCACGTTGCTCACCTGCGCATCCTCGGCGAACAACGCCAACAGGGGCTCCATCTCCCCGCTCTGCTCCAGCTTCGTCAACGCCTCCACGAACCGCTGCGCTCGCTCCATCGGCATGCTCTCCTCGCTCCGCCAGGGCTGTTGCCCAAACGGTGCGCACGTGGCGGCCACCCTGCCCCACATGCCGCCTGCTCCCTTGCCCAGTAGGGCAGCACACGCGCACGCGCACCGCCCGGCGGGTAAGCTACGCCCCGCGATGGAACGGCTCCGTACACCCCACTCTCCCGAGGACGCTCCCCTCGACACGCTTCCTGCGCTGCCAGCGGCCCCCGCCCTGCAGGCGCTGCTGGAGGCCGTGTCCTCGCCGGGGGTGCTCCAGGAGGAGGTGGACGCGCTCGTGCGCGCGCTCGCCCGACCTCTGACGGAGGAGGAGTCTCCCCGCGCCCGGGCCGACTTCCTGCACTCGGTGCTGGAGGCGACGCGGGGCCTGGGGCTCAAGGCCAGCAATGGACGCAACGTGCGCGTCCTCACCGTGGAGGCCCTGCTGGCGCTGGGCTTTCCCTATGCGCTCGAGGTGCCTCCCGAGGTGATGGACGAGGTCAGCCGCGACCGCGACGACAACGCGCCGCGCGACATTCCCCGCGTGGGCATCGCCGCCGCTGTCGTCGCGATGATTGCCCAGGCCATCATCTTCCTGCCCCCCGCGCTCGAGTTCCTGGTGAGCGAGAAGGACCTCAGTTCCATCCCCGGCCTGCTCCTCCTGGGCGCCATCTGGGGCCCCCCGCTGTCCGCGCTGATCGGCGGCTGGCGCCGCAGCCGGGGCCTGCAGCGGCTGGGGCTGCTCACCATGGCCCTCACGGGCTCCGTCTGGCTCTCGGGCTTTGGCCTGCTGATGCATCGGTACTACGACGTCAGTCTGGCCCATCTCCTGATCAGCCTGACGGCGGGCCTGTCGCTGGTGGGAGGCGCGGTGCTCCTGCGCAACCCCGAGTGGCTGGCCAGGCCGAAAAAGTGAGCGCCCCGCACCGCCGAGGACGGCCGGCCAACCTGCGCTGAGCCCCCGCTCTGGCATATCCTTCCCACCATGACCGCGCCTCCCGCCTCGTCCTCTGGCCCGCAGGCCCCCCGTTGGAAAATGCCCTCGCTGCACGAGCGGGCCCAGCGGGCCTTCAAGCCCGGCGCGCCGCAGGCGGACGTGGACCTTCTGATCGCGGCCCTGGCGCCGGATGCGCCCCGGGAGGTGTCCACCCAGGAGTTCGCACAGCTGCTTCAGCGCATCCTCGCGGATCCCCGCCTGAGCGCCCGGCAGGCTCGCTCGGGCCGGCCGGTTGGCCACCTCGCCGCCGAGGCGCTGCAGGCGCTCGGAGCCCCTTACGCGGCGCAGCTCCCCGCCAACGCGCTGCTTGAGCGCCAGCTGTCCGCCGGGTTCGACCGGCGCGCGCTCATTGGGCTGCTGCTCCTGGCGGTGGTGGCGGTGGTGGAGCTGCTGGCGCTGATCGGCGCCGCGGTGCTGCCTCACACATTCTCCGGGCCCCAGGGGCTTCTCGTGGCGGTCCCCAGCGTCGTGGGCCTCCCCCGGCCCACGCTGAGCTCGGAGTGGAAGCACCTCGTCTCCCCGGCATCCCTGTGTCTGTTGCCCACCCTGTTCACCCTCTGGGCCTGGAGGACCCGGAGAGAGGATCCGCTCCACGTCGCGGCCGTCACGCTGTGGAGCTGCGCCGGAATGCGGCTGCTGCTCTTCGCCATCGGTCCGGGCAGCGGCATCTACCGCGTGTTCGGCGTGTTCCTGTTCACCAGCGCGCTGATGGCGCTGGCGGGCATCTGCTTCCGGCCCCGGAGGGAGCCCGAGCGCCGGCCCCAGAAACAACGAGGACCGCGGCCCGCATAGGGCTCACGGTCCTCGGGGTGCTGGCTCAGTGAGCCCGCGGGACTACGCCGGACCCGCGCCGTTGTACCAGGCGGTGATCTTCTTCACGTAGTTCTGCGTCTCCTTGAAGGGCGGGACGCCGCCGTACTTCGCCACGTTGCCCGGGCCCGCGTTGTAGGCGGCCAGCGCCAGCGTCACGTTGCCCTTCTGCGCCTTCAGCATCTGCGAGAGGTACTTGGTGCCGCCCTCGATGCTCTGGCGAGGATCCCTCGGGTTCGTCACGCCCAGGCCGCGCGCGGTGGCCGGCATCAGCTGCATCAGGCCCGTGGCGCCCACCGGCGACTGCGCGTTCGGGTTGAACGCGGACTCCTGCTGGATGACCGACTTGATGAGGCGCGCGGGCACGTTGTACTTCTGCGACATCTCCTTGATGAGGCTGTCGTACTTGTTCGAGGTGAAGCCGCTCAGGTCGTTGTTGCCCTTCACCGGACCCGAGTTGCCCGTGCCACCGGTGCCACCGGTCGACTCCGCGCCGATCTTCGCGCCCAGCTTCTCGAACGCGGCGCGCGTCTTGGGGCCGTAGATGCCAATGGCATCCACGCCGTTGGCGGCCTGGAACTTCGTGAGCGCCGCGAAGGTCTTCTCGCCGAAGGTGCCCGGACCGGTGTTCATGTCCGACTGCTTCAGGTGGCCGGTCTTCACCAGCGCCTTCTGCAGCTGCAGCACGCCCTCGCCCGTGTCGCCCTTCTCCAGGCTGCCGCCGGGCAGCGTCATGCCCTTCAGGGCCCCGCTGCCGCCCGCGTTGGCAGGAGCGCCAGTCGTGGGGGCCGTGGGAGTCGAAGGAGCCGGAGTCGAGGGGCTGCTCGGCGCCGTGCCCGGGCGCGGGTTGCCGCCGCCCAGCACCACCAGCTCTCCCGTCGTCTTGTAGCCCTGGGGGCCTCCCACCAGCCGGTTGCCCTCCTGGCGCATGGAGATCTGCTTGCCGGTGGCCGGATCATTCACGAAGTACACCGGCTTGCCGTTCTCCTGCCCACGCCCCGTCACCGTCATCCAGTGGTCCGTGCCGTTGGCTCCGCCGTTGCTCCCCGC
>DATHBR010000105.1:0-181145 GCA_035296065.1 Myxococcaceae bacterium
CCACCTGCGCATCCTTCCCATCTCCATGGCCGGTTCGGAGGTGGTGCGGCTGGTGGATGGGCGCTTCCGCCTCATCCTCCGCTTCGAGTCCAGCTTCCCGCGACGGGATCCGGTGGGCCTGTTCAGCCTGCACGTGCGCCACCTGGACGAGTACCGGCCCTCGCTGGCCGTGTTCCACGCGCTGCGCAAGCAGCTCACCCAGGTGAGCGTGGTGTACGACGCCCAGGCCGACGACAATTCGCAGGGCCTGCCGTGCGAGTTCACCTTCGACACGCCCGCCGAGGCGGATGACTCCAGCGGCTACGAGCACCCGCTGCAGCGCGTGCGCGGCTTCTTCCAGCAGCCGGAGCAGGGGCTCTTCCTCCACGTGTCGGTGCCCTCGAACCGCAAGGAGTGGACCCGCTTCAGCCTGTGCCTGGACCTGGACAAGTCCTGGACGGTGGGCCGCTCGCCACACCCGGACATCCTTCACCCCTTCGTCGTCCCGGTGGAGAACCTCCGGGCCGAGCCCGCGCAGCCCATCGTCGCCGATGGGACGCGCTCGGAGTACCCCATCCGCGGCATGACGGCGGGGCGTGACCTGCAGATGCACTCGGTGACGGGTGTGTTCGTGCTGGGCAAGACGGGGCGCCTGCCCATGCGCCCGGCCTTCCTGCCGGGCGAGGGGCCCAGCTACGAGCTGGACGAGGGGCTCGACGAGGACATGCGCCCCCGCAACAGCCTGCTGGTGCGCCTGCCCGAGGCCTTCAACGAGCCGCAGAAGCTGCTGGTGGAAGCGCTGTGGTTCCAGCCCCAGTTCGTCTCCGAGGCCGTGGGCCGGGTGAGCGTGTCCACTCCCAGCCGCCATGTGGAGGGCCTGGGCTGGCAGGTGGTGGGCCGGCTCGAGTCCCACCGCGAGAGCGCGCTGCGCGATGACGTGGCGGGGCTGACGCGGCTGCTGGCCTGGAAAGTCAAGTCCACGCTGGACCGCAACGAGCTGGCGGCCCTGCTTACCTACCTGGGCACGCCCGCCGAGGAGCCTTTCCGCCGGGTGATCCCCTGGCTGCGCGAGCTCAAGGCCACGGTGGCTCCGGACGGCGCGCTGCGCGGATCAGGCCTGCTGCACGTGTACGAGTTGGTGCTGGAGCCCTTCGACTCGGCCGCCGAGCCCCTGGTGGCCTGCTTCCTCGAACAGGTGCAGCAACTGCTCGAAGCATGGAATGGTGAGGCCGCGGTAGTGCTGCGGCCCACGATTGCCGGGGCGGGCTCCTTCCCGCTGATGAAGGTGTCGTCATGAAACTCGAGCATTGGCAGAGCATTCTCCGGACTCACCGGCAGGTACGCGCCCTGTTGGATCAGTCCCTGCCGCCCGAGCCGGCCGTGGACGGGGAGCGCACCCTGGTGAAGGTGGGCAGCCAGGGCCTGGCGCTGCTCCAGCAGCAGCTGCTGGCCGAGGAGAAGGGGCTGCGCAACTCCCTGGGCGGCACCTACCGGGATGAGGAGATCGACGAGGCGGTGCGGCCTTTCGTCTACCTGGTGGATGAGATGGTGCTGCGCCGGCTGGCGGACGCGGAGCAGTCGGAGTGGCCGCTGCTGCAGTACAAGCTGTTCGGCATCGACTCGGGCGGAGATCGCTTCTACGAGTTGGCGGACGAGAAGCTGGTTCAGCGCGGTGCCTCGCCCCTGGTCTTCGAGCTGCTGCACTTCTGTCTCACCGCGGGCTTCGAGGGAAGGTACGCGGGCAATACGGCCCGGCTGCGCGAGTACAAGGAGCGCCTGGCTGCCCGCATCCCCAAGCCGGATGCGGTGCCTGCTCCCCCGCCCGCCGTGGCTCAGTCGCCGCTCGTGCACGCCTTCCCGCTGCGCTACTACACCGTGTCGGCTGGCGTGGTGGTGGCTGTACCGGTGCTACTCTGGTGGCTGTCGCGATGAAGCCAGAGGCTCAAAAAAACCGGGAGCCCCCGCAGCCTCAGGTCCGCCTGGGTCAGCTGGAGCAGGCCATTCACTCCGAGCTGGGCTCGCTGAGTGAGGGCGTCAAGCCCCTGCTGGACGAGGTCCGCGGGGGCGTGGCGGCGCTGTTCCCCGAAGCCGGAGGCACGCGCCTGGCTCCCAAGGAGCACGAGAGCCGGCACGAGAAGTTGCTGCAGTCGTTGGATTCGCTGGAAGAAGTGCTGGAAGCACTCCAACTGGCCGTGCGCTCGGGTCGCTCCGGGACGGGCGCGGGCCTTGGAGGGGGGGAGTCGTGAAGTCACCTTTGCTGAACATGTTGTGGCAGTCGATGCAGGCCGATCCGGCGAAGGCGCTGGGCTCGGGCGTGCAGCAGATGAGCTCGAGCGCGCAGTCGGTCAACACCAGCGTGGGCATGCTGAAGAAGCTGTGGCTCATGATCAGCCCCGTGCTGCCGTGGCTGCTGGCGGCGGTGGCCGTGGTGGCGCTCGGGTATGGCGCGTGGAAGCTCTGGGGCTGGTGGCGCAAGCGGCGCGCGGCTCCGGTGGCGGCCGCCAGTGGCCCCGCGCCCATGGCCTCCAACCGGCTGGCGCAGGTGCGCCGCAACTTCCTCAATGGGCTGCCGCTGGCCAACCGTGCCGCCGTGGTGGACCTGCCCAATGTCGTCGTGCTGGGCCCCGCCGGCAGCGGCAAGACGCAGCTCATCGGCCTGGACGTGGACTGGCAGCGCCAGGCCCGCCAGTTCCTGCCCAGCTACACCTCGGACTCGCTGCTGCAGATGTACCTGGGGCCGGACTGCGTGGTGCAGGAGGTGTCCGCCCCGCTGCTGGAGGACGAGACGCTGGCGGCCCGCGGCGCGCTGCGCCGCATGTGGCAGAAGTGCTTCAGCCACCGGCAGAAGGGCATGGCCGTGCTGGTGCTGGACGTGCGCTGGCTGGCGGACACGTCTCCCGACGAGCAGCGGCGCATGGCCCAGCTGCTGCGCGGCAAGCTCAACCTCATGTCCGAGGCCTGCCGTGGCCCGGTGGAGACCCGCCTGTGCCTGACGCACATGGATGGGCTCGAGGGCTTCGAGGACTTCGCCCGCATGCTGAAGCAGCATGGCGTGGAGCGCTCCTTCGACATCCCGAAGCAGGGTGAGGAGGGCCGTCTGGCCTCGCTGCTGGAGGGGCAGGAGCACTACCTGGCGCTGGGGCTCACCTCGCTGCCGGTGGACGCCTTCGAGCGCCTGGAGCGCTTCTACTCTCAGGGCGGGCGCTCGTTCGCGGCGCTGGGTCGCTTCGTCTCCGCGCTGCTGGAGGGGGACACTCTCTCTTTCAAGCCCCGGCTGACCCGGGTGTTTCTCTCCTCGCTCAACCAGGAGGCCCGCGCCAACGGCGCGCTCTCGGTGGCCGCCGGGGAGAACAACACCCAGTCGCTCAAGGCGCTGTACCTGCGCACTCACCTGCAGCGCGCGGCGATGATCGCCGCGGTGTGCTGCCTGCCGGTGATCGCCGCCTACGCCCGCTTCTACCTGCTGCTGGGAGATGCCCACGAGCACGTGGAGCGCTTCGAGAACACCGTGGCGCAGATGCGCGAGCAGGGGCTCGAGGGCCGGGGCGAGGTCGTCGAGGAGCAGGTGAAGGCCGCGGCCGATTCGATCAGCCACCTGTGGGGCGCCGCGAGCTGGTGGCCGCCGCTGAAGACCAGCTTCCCGGACGAGATGCTGGATCTGCGTCAGCGGCTGGCCCGCGGCATTCGCGAGAGCCACCTGCGGCCCGCGCTCGAGCGCTGCCGCAAGCAGCCCCAGGACTGCCGCCCCGAGCAGGTGGTGTACCTGCTGGCGGCCCTCCACGCCTCCAACGGGGACAGCCTCGGCGACTTCGTCACCTCCAACATTCAGCCGCACCACTCGCGGCGCTGGCTGCATGACGACTCCAGCGAGCAGGCGAAGACGGCCTCTGATTCGTCCGGGCAGGCCCGCACGTGGATCTCCGCGCTCGATCTGCGCGAGTCGCTGGTCGCCACCTACGTGCTCGCCAGCGACGAGCCCTGGGAGCGCGATCCGCCTTGCCGCCCGAAGGCCGTGCAGGTGGGCGGTAGCAAGGCAGAGGACTGGTCGTGCTGGCCCTACCCGGAGCGGCTCACGGTCGAGAGCCAGCTCAAGCCCTGGTTCGATCACCTCCTGTTCCTGAAGCAGACGATGGAGGCCGGGCCGAAGGACCTGGCCCAGCTGGATCTGCGCCGCGCGGAGCGTGAGCGGCTGCAGGCGCAGTTGGCCGACCTCGATGTCTACTCCTCGCTGCACACGGTGCTCAGCCAGCTCGACGCTTCCTCGGTGAACGTGAACTCGCGCCACTTCCAGGGCATCGAGTCCACCGTCGAGGTGCTGGCGTGGCTGAGGGCGAACCGGGACGTGCTCGCCGCGGTGCTGAACATGGAGGCGGAGGCCTACGCGGGCTTCCAGGCCGTGGAGAAGATGGGCCCCTCGGAGCTGCTCACCCGTGATGGCCTGTGGCTGACGGGCAACAACAAGGGGCCGTACCGCATCGAGCTGCTGCAGCAGAGCTTCGAGTTCCGCCCGCCGCAGCTGTCGCGCGAGCTGCTGCAGGCCCTGCTCGACGCGTATGAGAAGGCCGGCCGGCTCACCGTGGGCCCCCAGGCCGCCATTCGCCGGGGCCAGCTGGTGCTCAGCCGTACGCCCTTCGAGACGGACCTCAAGCCGCTGGTGGACGACTTCACGCAGCGGCTGAAGAACGCCCAGCTGCCCACGGACGAGGCCGCCAAGCGCGAGGAGTACGTGCAGAAGCGCGTGGACGTGTTCGCCCAGGGCTACCGCGAGGGCCTGTTCTACAGCGTGCGCAACTACCGCTTCATCGCGCCACGCAGGGCGCTGCTCGACGAGCTGGCCCGGCTCACCCAGCCCTCCTCGGATCAGGTGGACATGCTGCGCGATGTGGCCCACCGGGCCAACCTCGAGCCGCTCGAGGGCCCCTACTACGAGCCGCTGCGCAACTCCGTGGCGCCCTTCCGGCCCATCCTTCAGCTGATGACGGCGGACAAGAGCGGCTTCTACGCCGCGCTGGCGCCGTACCACGCGCTGGTGGCGCAGATGCATGACGAGCTGGACGCCGTGACCAAGACGGGCGGGGACAAGGCCGGCAAGGACAAGGCGGCCGCCGCGGCCCCGGGCAAGGACGAGGACGAGGACAAGGCGGCCACCGCGGACAAGGCAAAGGCCAGGGCAGAGGAGCCCGAGGGTGGTACTCCGGAGCTGACGGACATGCTCTCGCCCCTGGAGAAGGTGGCCCTGTCCATGATGCTCGAGGAGGAGAACTCGTACCTGCGCAAGGCTCAGGAGTGGCTAGACACCCAGGGCATCACCGGCGAGCTGCGCCAGCCGTTCCTCGAGCCCTTCCTCCAGGTGCAGCGCCTGGGCAAGGAGGAGCTGGAGGCCACGCTGGCCAAGCAGTGGAAAGAGGCCTCCGGGCGCATGCTGCAGCCCATGCTGGAGCGCTACCCCTTCAACGCCACCTCGCCCGAGGACGTGGATCCCGGCGAGCTGGAGGTGCTGCGCCGCAAGGACGGCGCCTTCTGGCACTTCGTGAACCAGATGTTCTCGCGCATCTGCGTGGAGCGAGGCACGGAGTGGTCGCTGCGCGGGCCGCTGCGCGAGAAGCTGGGGCTGCCGGACCAGATGCTGCTCACCCTGAGCCGGCTGGCGCGGCTGTCGAAGCTGCTGTGGGACGACGAGGGCCGCGCGCGGCCGCTGATGCTGAAGGTGCAGCCGCAGCCGCTGCCCGCGCCCCCCATGACGGGCGTGTTCGTCACCATGTCCTCGCTCAAGTGCGGCAAGACGACGGCGTACGGCTTCAACCAGAGCCCCACCTGGCAGGAGTTCCCCGTGAGCTGGTGGGACCAGCAGGTGTCCTCCATCGTGCTGGAGCTGCGCTCGCCCTCGCGTGACGTGCCTCAGTACCTGTCACTGCCGTGGAACCGGTCCGCCTGGAGCTGCTTCCGCCTGTTCGAGGAGGCCACCGTCACCACGGATCAGCGGCGGCAGTGGAGCCTGGCCCTGCAGGGCAACGGCGTGAACAAGAAGGGACTGGACATCAGCTTCGGTCTCAAGGGAGACCCTTGGGTCCCCTTCCGGGAGGTACCGCAGTGAGCTTTCGCCCGACTCAGCTGGCAACCCTGGCGGCCCTGATGCTGCTCAGTGGTTGTGCCTCGAGCCAGGTCAGCCTCAGCATCAAGTCCCCGCCGGGCACCAACCTGGGCCGGCCCATGTACATGCTCGTGCGCCAGGTGGACCCCAAGCAGTATGCCAACGAGGCGTACTCCGAGGTGGCCGCCAGGGTGGGCGCGCCGGACAACACCGTGCTGCAGACGGCGGTCATCTACCCGGGCACCATTCAGCGCTTCTCGGTGAAGGCGCCCGAGGAGGGCGCCGTCGCCGTCTCGTTCCTCTTCACCGCGCCGGACGGAAACTGGCAGCTGCTGCTCACTCCGCCGCTGCCGCCTGCGGTGGACGTGGAGCTGACGGTGAGCCGCATCCTGAGCGACTCGGTGCCCGCCGCCATTCCCACCGAGATGCCCGAGGCGCCCGAGGCGCCCGCCGCGCCACAGATGCCCAAGCTGCCCGGCGCCTGAGTCAGCTGGCCATCGCGCGGATCTGGGCATCCAGCCCGTCCATCACCTTCATCACCTGGGTGCGCACCTGCTCCACCACCTGGGAGAAGACGGTGGCCTCCTTGATGGAGGCTTCGATGGTGTCCAGCGGTGACAGCAGCTGCTCTCGCGCCGCGTCCACCCGGGTCGCCATGCCGTCGATCTGCGTGGCCGCCGAGTCCAGCACTCCCTGGGCCTGCGTGGAGAAGGTGGTGAGCACCTGGTCCACCCTGGCGGTGGCCTCCTTCTCGATGCGCTCGCGCGCCTGACGGGCCTGCTCGAGCGCCGTGTCGACCGAGGTGTTGACCGCTTCGACGCCGTCCTTCACCCGCTCGCGGGCCGAGCTCACCTGCTGCTCGATGGTGGTGCCCACCGTCTTGAGCTTGTCGGCCGCGGTCTGCACGCCCTGGCCCAGGGTGCTCTGGAACGTCTCGAGCTGGGTCTTCACCTGCTCCTTGAGCGCGTCCACGCGCGTGGCCACCTGCGCTGACAGCGCCTCGATCTGCTTGACGACCTGCTCCCGGGCGGTGGCCACCTGCTGGACGACCTGGGCGATGAGCGCCTCCACCTGGGCGACGGCCTGGTCGATGCCGCTTTGCACCGACTGCTGCAACGTCTGGATCTGCGTCACCAGCTGCTGCTGCAGCGTCTGCACCTGCTGAATGGCCTGCGTCTGGACCTGCTCCACCTGGGTGAGGATCTGATCCTGCACGGTGGTGATCTGCTGGCTCACCTGGCTGCTGATGGTGCCCAGCTGGGTGGAGATCTGCGACACCACCTTGCTGATGGCCTGCATGGCCGGGTCCACCAGCGGCTTGGGCAGGTCCGAGGCGGGGATGGCCTCCAGCATCTGCACGGCCTTGGCGAGCAGTGACTCCAGGGTGCCCACCAGCGTCTTGAACAGCGTCTGGAGTTGCTCGAGCTTCTCGGGCAGGACGGCGAAGAGCGCCTGCAGCTGCTTCTCGACCTGGGCCAGCGTGTCCATCAGGCCGTCGAGCACCGAGAAGGCGGTGTCGAGCGCCTGTTGCACGGGCGCCTTGATGGACTCGAAGGTGGTGATGGCCGTCTGCATCAGGGTGTCGATGGCGGCGCTGCCCTGGGTGATGAGGGTGTCGATCTGCTGGGCCACCTGCTCGATGAGGTTCTCCACGAGCTTGATGCCGTTGGCCAGCGTCTGCACCTGCCCCGCCAGGGTCTGCTCGAGCGTGTCCAGCGTCTGGGTGACCGCCGCCTGCGTGGACTTGACGGTGTCTCCCACAGTGGTCTCCAACACCTGGAGCACCTGGTTGGCCGCCTCGGTGGCGGCCGTCACCTGGGCGCGCACGGGCGTCAGCGTCGCGCGCAGCTGGCCCACGAGCCGCTTCACCTCGGCCTTCGAGGTGTCTCCCGCGGATTTGATCTCGCCGCTGACGCGCTCCAGCGCGGTGGAGGGCGGGTTGAGCACCGTCTCGAGTGCCTGGCTCAGCCGCGCGGCCTCCTGGCCCAGGGTCTCCCGGACGCGCTCAGCGGGGGCGAGCACCGTGGCGGTGACCGCCGTGAGCTGAGCGGCCGCGCCCTCGAGGGTCTTGTCGGACTGGGTGCGGATGCGCGCGATCTCCTGCTTGATCTGCGCCTCGCGGGCATCGAGCTGGGCCTCCAGCTTTTCGATCTCCTCGGTGGCCTTGGCATGGGCCTTCTTGAGCTCGTCCTCGACTTTCTTGCCCCCGTCCTTCACCTTCTCCAGCTGCTGCTTCACCTGGTCGCGAATCTTCCCCAGCTCTTCCTGGAGCCGCTGGTCCCCGGCCTTGATCTGCTCCACCTGCTGCTTGAGCTGCTCCTTCAGCTGCTGGAGCTGCTCCTTCAGCTGCTTCTCCTGGGTGTCGATCTGCGCGCCCGCCTTGTTGCCCGCCTGGGCACGGACCTTCTTGAGCTCGTCCTGGAGCTGCTTCTCGCGGGCCTGGAACTGGGCCTCCGCGTTCTTCACCTCCTGGTCGATCCGGGCGCGGACCTTCTGCAGCTCGTCCTGGAGCTGCTTCTCGCGGGCCTTGAACTCGGCCTCCACCTTCTTGAGCTCCGCCTCGACCCGGTCGCGGACCTTCTGGAGCTCTTGCTGAAGCTTCTTCTCGGCCTCCTTCAGCCTGGCCTTCAGCTCGTCGCGCTTCTTCTTCAGCTGAGCCAGCACCTCGGAGGTCAGCGCCTCACAGCGCTTGCCCACGTCCTTGCCCAGCGACTCGAGCTGCTGGGTGAAGGACTGCTGCTTGCTCTTCGCCGCGTCCTCGAGCTTCTTGACGCGCGAGGAGACAGCCGGCTCCAGCGCGTTGACGCTCTTGCGGATGGGGCTGGCGGACGCGTCCAGCTTGCCGCGCAGGGCCATCACCTCGTCGGCGGCCTTGTCGAATCTGGACCACAGCGCCTTCACTCAGGGCTCCAGCTCCGCCAGCTCGGCGTCCAGCGCGTCGATCTTCTTCGAGAGCCCACCGCCCACCGCCTCCACCTCGGGCCGCAGCGAGTTGACGGCGGTCTCCAGCGTGCCCGCCAGGGCATCGACCTCGGTCCGCAGAGGCTTCAGCCGGCTGGTGACGCCGGTGCTGAAGGCCTCCAGCTCTCCGCGAAGCCCGGCCACCTTTGCGCTCAGCTGCTTCATGGGGTTGCTCCGTTGTCGGGTTGGTTCTTCATCGCAACTTCTCGAGTGCGGCCTTGGCCTCGGCGGCCGCCGAGTTCAGCTCGCCCACTCCCTGGTTCAGCCGGGCGGCCGAGCCCTGGAGCCCCGCCTTGGCCTCCGCCACCTTGGCGCCCACCTCCGCCCGGGCCCCGCTCAGGGCCGCCTTGGCCTCTGCCTGGGCGCTCTTGATCTTCGCGCGCGCGGCCGTCATCGCGCCCTGGTACGAGGCCGAGGCCTCTCCGATGGCGCCTCCCACGGCGGCGGAGAGATCGCTCTTGGCCGCGTCCACCTGGGGCGTGACGTCATAGGTGGGGGTAGCGGGCCCGCTGGCGGAGGACTCCTTCACCTGGATGAAGAGGTGGCCCTCGCCCATGCGGATGACCTGCGTATCCCCACCGGAGGTGCGCATCATGCGCAGCACCGGCTTGTCATCCTGGAAGTCGTGGGTGATGGCCGTCTGGCTCGTCTTGTTCAGACCCAGGAGGATCTGATCCCCCTGCCCATCCTGGGGCGTGCGCACGCCTTCCTTCCAGTCGATGAAGCGGCTGAACTCGGCGCGGTTGAAGTACAGCTCCACCATCACCCGGGTGTTCTTGTAGGGCGGGAAGAAGAATTGGCCGGGAAAGTGAATCGGCTCGGCGGGCACGCTCACCGTCTGGTTCCACAGCGGCACCGTCATGCGGAAGTAGGACAGGGAGGTGTCCTCGTCATCGACGATGAGGTAGCGCCTGTCCTGCGGCTCTCCGCCAGGGCTGTGCACCAGGCCCTCGACGTGAATGGGGTAGCGCGGCACGCGGTGAGCGGGGAGGGTGACGACCGGCTCGGAGGCGGACTCCAGCCGGGTCGACAGCAGCATCTGGTAGCGGCCGACGGTCTCCTGCTGGCGCGCGTGCTGGCCCTCGTCCTCGGCGTGGGCCTCCAGGTCCAGCTCCAGCACCCGCATGTCCTCGTCACGGCCCGTGAGCCCCGCGGGCCAGAGCGAGCCGTCCAGGCGCACGAGCGCGCCGGGGAAGACGTCCACCTCGGGGAACTTCTTGAAGGAGATGTTCAGCTGGCGCTGCGGCACCTGCAGGCGCGTCTTCTCCAGCTTCTGCCGCTGCTCGGCCTCGGAGGTGATGGAGGTGCGCAGCAGCACGTCGTGGTGGATGCCCGTGGCGCCCTGCGGCTGCGTGAGCGGAGTGGTGGTGGGGCTGACGGCCACGGCGTTGAGCACGCGCGTGCCATGACGGATGGGCGGCGGCACGTGCACCTGCAGGTGCTGCACGCGCAGCCGGCTCAGGGGCGTGGCCTGGCCCGAGGACGGCTTGCTGTCGGCCAGCAGGTACTCGTTCTTCTGGCTGTCATAGCTCCACACGCCGTTGTTCGCCGCGACGTAGGCCATGACGAAGTCGTAGAAGCTCACCCCGGGGGCATCCGCGCCCAGCGCCAGGCACAGCATGGGCTGCTTCTGCCGCAGCGTGGCCCAGTCATAGGTGAGCTGGAGGCTGGCCTTGTGGGCGTCGAGCACCTCCTGCATGGACTTGTCCGTGTGCAGCTCCACGGGGCGGTGCTGGCGCCAGAGCACCTGCGCGGGATCAGCGAACTCGACGGTGTAACGGCGGAAGATGCTCTCGGCCTTGGTGTTCGTGCCGTGGATGTCGGCCAGCAGGCGGCGGCTGCGCACCAGGCCCTGGAGCACCAGCGGCTTGGGCGGCGTGGTGAGCGCCGGTTCCACCGAGGCCAGGGTGAGGTGCACCTGGGCGAGATCCGGTTTCTGAAAGGCCTTGAAGAGCGCGGCGTCCTTCTTCTCCCGCTGCGTCCAGAAGGTGAGCGCGCCGGTGAAGCCGTGCGGGCCCAGGCGCGCCGACACGTGCTTCACCTGGCCGCCCGGAATGGAGAAGGCGGCCCCCGCGATCGTGAGCGTCAGCCCGAGCTGAAGTTCTTCCTGGAAGGCTGCTCTCACCTGACGCTGTCCTCTGGGGTAGGGAGCCTACGCAATCATCTCATATTTGCGCCATCCGAGGGCGGAGCCGGAGCCCCCTCCGGATTGCGGAACAGAATCGCCGCCGGGGTGAGGCCGGCAGGCGTTACTGCTCGGGTGGGGGGCGCTCGAACTTCTCTTCTTTGTAACGTCCCGCCTTTGGATCCCAGGTGTGACGGACGGACAGGTGCCGGGTCTTTCCCTCTTCTCCCTCGAGGATGAAGCCCTGAATGCGGGACAGGTCCTTCGTGGCCTCCCACGTGACGTCCTCGCCCTGGCTGTAGGTGCCCTCCAGCTCTTCCGACTCCGAGAAGCGGCCCTGGGCAGTCATCGTCACCAGACGGAAGGACAGCATGGGGCAGGCGCCACAGGCGCCGGTGCCCAGGGCTGACTGGTAACCCTCGTGCACCAGGAGGAGGTGGAGCCCTGGCGGCCGCTGGACTGTCCGGATGGTCGTCGTGCCAGCGCGCGCCGCATCCAGGATCGTCTTGCCGCGACGGGCGATCAGCCAGTGCTCCTCGCTGCCAGTCCAGCTCACCTCATAGGGTATCGCCACCAGCTCCACGTCTCCGAGCTTGGCCAGCGGCTGTTCCCTGGACATGTCGAGCTTCGCGGCCAGCGGGCTCGGCTCGCGGGGCGCGTACTGGTAGCCGGCCGCGGGGTTCACCCACACCTCGAGCGTGTTGGCATCCGGGGCCGGCTGATACGAGCTGCTGGCGTTGGCCTTCAGGGCACGTTCGAGCAACTCGGGCCAGGCGCCGAAGCGCAGCGGCCTGGCCAGCGTCACCGCGTGGAAGGTGCTCGGGTCTCCAAAGCGGCGGCCCTTCGAGGAGCTGAGGAAGGTCTCCAGCTTGCCCTTGCCCTCGTCGCTGTCGACCAGGTCCACCAGTACCTTCAGGGTGCGAAGCGGCGCCTCGGCCGAGCGGGGGAAGGCCGTCGGGGGGATGAGCGCCTCGAAGCGGTAGCCGCCCGCGATGGGCTCGTAGTGGACGGAGCCCACCGGGGCCTTCTGATCGAAGCGCACGAGGCTGCCGGACATCAGCCCATACTGGACGGTGAACTGGCGCACGAGCTTCTTGCGGTTCTCCGTCTGGGCCTTCCACCACTTGCGGCAGTCTTCCGGATCGCCGTCGGCGATGCCCTCGTTGTTCTCGCAGTTGGCGAGGGTGGCCACGGGCTGCTCGCCGAACTGATTGACGAACGCCATGGGAGGCATCTCCGGCTGGGGCAGGGCGAGCCAGAGCTCCACATGATCATGGTTGACCTGATCGGGCTTCGTGGACAGGTGCACCTTGTCGTCGCGGACCTCGCCCGCGACGGCGAGCCCTTCGGGTCCGACGGCGGCCCACACCTGGGCGGACAGATCCTGCGGTGAAGAGACGGTGACCTTCCCCGCGACCTGGTTGGCGGCCCCCAGGGTGACGGAGACGGGCAGCTTCCACTCGTCGAGCTTGCCATCGACCTTGAAGCCAGCCGGGAGCCCTTCGTGGAGCCGGAAGCCCTGGGAAGCTGTGTTGGAGGGAGCCGCGGGAGCGGCCAGCAGCAGGAACGCGGTGGAGACCGAGAGCAGGGACATGGAGAGAGAGGTTGGCGCGTGAGGCCGGCAAATGCCAGCGCTCAGCCGCGCAGCGGAAGGATGAACGAGAGCTGCACGTGGGTGCCCGCCAGCTCGGGCCGCAGCGAGGCGCGCACGTGCATACCCCGCTCTCCGTTACCGGTGGAGACCACCTGGCCATGAAGCTGGCAGGCCTGACCCTGGCCGCTGGCGAGGAAGGCCTCGCCCGCGCGGGAGAAGACCTCGTTCACCTGTTCCCGGCTGGCACCTGGAGGGATGCGCTCGGTGAGCTCCAGGGCGAGGCGGAGGAGCCGGCCGGTGAGCAGCTGCGCGGGAAGCAGCGTGGCATCACGGCCGCCGTACACGGTAGGAGCCCGGGCCAGCAGCACCGTCCGCGAGTCCCACCAACCGCTCACGGCCAGGATGCCTCGCGCGGCCAGGCGCTCCTGCTCCCTCAAGGAGAGGCACCGCTCGGTGGCCACGGTGGCGCTTCCCTGCGGCTGCCAGACGGCGGGGGCCCGTGTCTGGCTGCCTGGCCCGCCAAGCCGTGCGAAGGTACGAGTGTCGCGGAAGCTGGCCGCCAGCAGCGCCGCCACGGCAAGCACGGGGCTGGTGAAGCACTCGCGGCGCACGGCTCCCTGATGCTCCGCCACCATCACCACGGGGTTCAGTGCGGCGCATAGCCAGCGCGAGGACTCGTCCGCGCGCAGCCGGCTCCAGGCTTCTGGGGAACGAAGCTCCTGCTCTTCCTTTTCGAGCAGCGAGGCAGAGAGGGCAACGACGATGGGCAGTGACGCCTGCTCACCCAGGGACGCCAGCCGGTGCAGGGTGTCCATGTCGTGAAGCTCGTCGAGGATGAAGCAGGTGTCGGGACGCTGGAGGGGAGGCACGTCCAGCGCCTGTCCCAGCGCCTCCAACAGCTGATGGGGCTCGGCGTCGAGCACCTCGATGTCCATGCCAGCGGAGGCGGGGCAGTGCGTCCACAGCCAGTGCAGCCCTCGCCAGGCGGACTCCAGCCGGGCCAGGGCCGGGTCCCTCAGCAAGTCACGCGCCGTGGCGAAGAGGGCCTCCTCGAAGGCGGCGAGCGCGGCGCCGCGGGCCTCCGGGGCAGAGCGGAGGCCCTGAAGCGCCCCGGCCATGACGGAGGCCAGGCGGCTCATATCCGTGGCCGGTTTGAGGCGGGCGGCCTCCTCGGGGCTGGGAGGACTGTCCTCCGACAGCGCCTGGTGCAGGGCACGAAGCGAACGCAGCGCGGGAATGGAGTCGATGACCGACGGGAGCTGAAAGTCGCTCAGCGTCTCGAAGGACACCTCGTAGGTGCTCGACTCGCTGGCGCCGATGCGGTCCGGTACGGTGACGCGCCGCTTGCCCACGGTGTGCCCAAGCCGCGCGAAGGCGTCCTCCGTGAGGAGGAACCGCTGGCCCGAGGGCGCAGGGCTGAAGGCGCCGGCGACGAGCCACCGCACGCGTGCGCCGGGGGAAGTGGGTGCGCCCATGAGGCTCCTGTCCGGCCGGGGAGAATTCGCCGGAAAATCCCGTGTCAGGCCCGGCCTGAAAGCCGCGTCATTGAAAGCGTAGGCGAGGTTGACGACGGCGCAAGCCCGAGACTTCGCGAATGACTTTGAAGCGCCCGGCCGGAGAGGCCTTACAAGCCCCTATGTTGGTTCGAATCCAACTTCCGCCACTTATGGCGGAATAGCCAAATGGTAAAGGCAATCGACTCTAACTCGATCAGTCCATGGCTTCCCCACTCGGGCGTTTCAATATTTTCTTCTGACGAATTCGCGTCCGGCCGAAGAGGCCATACAAGCCCAAGGGTTCTTGAAGTCGCCGGTTCGAATCCGGCCCTCCCGACCATGCCGGGAGGTAGCTCAGCCTGGTAGAGCGCAAGACTAAAAACAGGGCTTCTTCACTCGGGCGCACACTTCTTCCGTACCCACGGAAGCCGGGTTTCAGGGAGACTGCCGCCGCAAGGAAGGCTTCCCCATGGCTAACCCGCCCAACCCGCCGCTGCTCCCCGAGGCCCAGATGGGCCCTGCCGAGAAGTTGCTCGATCTGGTCCTGAGCTCCTCGGCGCACCTGTGGCACAACCGCCCCGGCCTCAACGTTCGCAACGTCTGGCAGCCCGCGCCCCGCGGCCGCACCGCGGCGGTGCCCGCCAACGCGGTGCGCATTCCGCCCGGGCTCTTCGTTCCGGCCGCCGTGAACCTCTACCGGCGCCTGCTGGAGATCTACCAGCTCAACCAGGACCTGATGGCGCACTTCGCCTCGTACGCGCTCACGCAGACGGAGTGGAGAGATTTGAAGGTCGCCTGCGCCGCGCTGATGCTGGTGCAGAACCGCTCGGGCCAGCCGGTGCGCGAGGACGATGGCGCCGTGGCCTTCCACGACGACGACTTCCGAGTCATCGGCGAGGCGATGCTCCTGCACTACGAGAAGAAGTCCACGCGCATGCTCACGCCCAAGGGCATCCTGCGGGTGGCCGAGCTGCTGGAGACGCCGGAGATCGCCGCGCTCAACCGCAAGGCGGGCTTTGGCGATCCGGGCTCGAAGAAGCCGCCGCTGGGGCGCTGGAAGCGCGCGGCCACCCGGTGGCTGGCGATGCGCGAGAAGAACCCCGCCATGCTCCAGGGCCTGGTGAAGGCGGGCTTCAAGGAGACCATCAAGAAGATCGCCCGCAAGGCCGGCTACAAGCCCGAGTCCCAGGCCTTCTTCGAGGTGCTGGGCTGGAAGCAGAAGCAGTCCGCGGCCGGGCACCGCAGCGTGGGCCTCACCGGCCTGAAGCTGGAGAAGAGCGAGCGCTTCGACGGGCTGTCCGAGGCGGAGATCTGCGAGGCCATCGAGACGCAGCGGCTCTCTTATAAGGAGGTGGTGGGCCGGCTGCCGAAGGGCCTGGGGCTCACGCCCGCCATCATGGTGGCGCTGCTGCCCTCGCTGTCGGACCGCGACCTGCGGCTGATGACGCCCACGCTGGAGGAGCTGGGGCTGATGGCCGAGCCGGAGATTCGCCAGCGCTGGGAGAAGGCGGTGGCCGAGTCCACGGACCAGCGCGCGCTGAACGTGGCGAAGAACGTGAAGAACAAGGCGCTCAAGGAGAAGCTGGAGGAGGCCGCCGACAACGCCGCGAAGAAGGCGGTGGCCGAGGCCACCACCGAGACGGACGTGCGCGTCATGTTCCTCATCGACAAGTCCGGCTCCATGGAGGGCGCCATCGAGCAGTCCAAGGAGGCGCTCACGCGCATCCTCGCGGGCTTCCCGATGGAGAAGCTGCACATCGCCACCTTCGACACGGTGGGCACGGTGCTCAAGCCCAAGGCCGCCTCGCGCACCGCCGTGCAGCACATGCTCAAGGACATCAAGGCCAGCGGCGGCACCATGCACGCCGCGGGTGTGCGCGCGCTGCATCAGTCGGGCGTCACCTTCCCGCCCGCGGCCCGGCTGGTGGTCATCGTGGTGGGTGACGAGGCCGGCGAGGCGGGGGACCAGTTCGCCCGCTCCTTCCGCGAGTGCAACTACACGGTGGCGGCGCTGGCGATGATCGTCTCGGTGGCGCACGCCCGGGGCCGCACCGTGAGCGGCGCCGCGGGCCAGCTCCGCGTGCCCTTCAGCGAAGTGTCCGTGGACACCTTCAATGATCCGTACCAGGTGCCGCGCGTGCTCAAGGCGCTGGTGGACGCACCGGTGGCCGCCGCGGGCGCCGCGCCTCAGTCGGGCTGGGTGGAGCGGGTGATGCGCACGCCGCTGCTGTCGCTCACTCCCGCGAGCGCCAGGGCCAGGGCCGCAACGGCATAAGCGCGGGAGGCGGGCGTGGACTACCGGAAGTTCCTGGGCAAGGAGGAGGAGCGGGTGCTGCCGTACCTGGGCGGCGCCTACCTGCATGCCGCGGACCGGCGGCTGCGGCTCGCCACCGAGCCCCAGGCTCCCGGCTGGTATCGGTTCCGGGTGAAGGGCCGGGATGCCACCCCGCTGGGTCCCGCCGAGCCCGAGGCGCTGGAGTCGCTGCCCTCGGTGCGTGGGCACCTGGTGGGGACGCGGCTGGTGCGTGAGGGCTCCGTCGCCGAGCCGCTGCACTTCATGCCGGAGGAGGAGCCGCCCCGGCTTACGCTGGTGAAGGCCCGCCGCTGGCACTCGGGAGAGCTGCTGTTCGAGCTGCTCGAGTTCGAGAGCGAGGCGGAGGAGGCCGCGCGCCGCGCGCTGGAGGAGGACGGCACGCTGGCCGAGGTGAAGGGGGTACCCGCCACCCTGCGCGCGGCGTTCGCCTATGCCGTGCTGGAGGCGGAGTCGCGTCGGCTGCGCATTCCCGCCGCGCCCCGGGAGCTGCGGCCCCACCTGGGGGCCGTGGCCGAGAAGGGCCGGGCCGAGGCGGAGCGTGCCTTGCGCGCCCTGGACGCCGAGCGCGCCCTGGCTGCCCGGGAGATGGAGGAGCTGAACCGTCGCCGCCGGCTCGTCGCCGTGGCTCAAGAGGCCGCCGCGGTACAGCAGGCGCAGGCGCAGGCGCGGGCTCAGCGGCACGGCGGCAGGTATGGCCGGGGCCAGCAGGTGGATGCGGCGGGCCGCGCCGAGCTGGCGCTGGAGGCCGCCGGAGCGCGGATGCGCAGCGCCCGGGCGCTCGGCAATGGCAACCTGGAGGTCATCTTCACCTTCATGGATGAGCGCTTCATCTCCGTGGTGAACGCGGACACGCTGCGGGTGGTGGACTCCGGCATCTGTCTGGGCCACCCGCCCGCGGACGAGCTCGTCACCCTGGAGAGCCTGCCCTCCGTCATCAAGGAGGCGATCGATACCGATCGTCTCGTCATCCTCCGGCACGCGTGAGGCCCGGAATGCGGCGCGAGGTGTGTTTTCTCATCGATGGCGAAGGGCGGATTCTCTGGAGCGATGCCTCCGCGAGCCCCGTCTCCCTGCCGGACTCGAGCGCCCGGTGGGAGGCCATCTGGCGCCACCGCGCCCAACTGGCGGAGATCTCTCACAGCCACCCCATTGGCCCGCTAGCCTTCTCTCAGGAGGATGAGACGACCATGGAGGCCCTCATCGCCGCGCTGGGGGCCCGGCCCCGCTTCTCGGTGGTGGCGCCCGACGGGATGCTCGTGCGGGACCGCGAGGGCCAGGAGGCCCGCGCCCCCGAGGAGCCATGGTGGACGGGGCTGCTCCGGCTTGCCTCCGGTATGACGGGGGACGGGGGATCTGTCAGTCTCCCCGAGGTTCCGCCCGGGTAGGCCCGGGCGCTTTTCGAGGACAACTCCCCATGCGCATCGTCTTCTGTGGTGTGGGAGCCCTGGGCTCCACCGCCGCGCTCTTCTGCCGCAACCTGGAGGCCACCCTGTGTTTCGTGGACTTCGACCGCGTCGAGTCCAAGAACGTGCTCGCCCAGGCCTATGTGAAGCAGTCCATCGGCAAGAACAAGGCCGAGGCCCTCAAGCTCCAGTTCCAGAACTTCTTCGGCGTGAAGCCCGAGGCCTTCGGCGTGCGTCTGACGGCCGACAATGCCGAGGCGCTGTGCGGCAGTGCCGACCTGCTCGTCGACTGCTTCGACAACAAGGCCAGCCGCGAGCTGCTCTCCGCCTTCGCCCGGAAGGCGGGAAAGCCGCTGGTGCACGCCGCCGTCTCCGGCGATGGCACCTTCGGCATCGTTCGCTGGGACGAGCGCTTCGTCCCCGATGCCGAGGCCCAGGCCGGCCAGGCCACCTGCGAGGGCGGCGAGCACCTGCCCCTCATCGGGCTGCTCTCGACGACCCTGGCTCGCGCCATTCAGGACTTTCTCAAGTCCGGTGCCAGGCGCGATGCCATGGTGAGCCTCAACGCCGTTACCCCCACTGTTGGGTAGGGTGGCTCAGCGCTGAACCCCGCTCCATCTGCTGGGTAGGGTGACCTGGCACGTAGGGTCGTCGGGGCCCCCTCACCCCCGCCCTTTTCCGGAGGAGTGGGGGAGGCGGCCCGTCATCGCCACCCAGAGGGACCGGAGCACGGCCTCCAACATGCCGGGCTCGGCCGATTTCTCCACCAGCGCGATGCCCCGGGCTCCGCGCAGCAGCTTGGCGGGCCGCGCCGTGTGCAGCACGCAGCCGACCCGCGGGTTCTCGTCCCGCACGCGCTCGAGCAGGCTCAGCCCGTCTCCCTCGGGCAGGCCGTAGCCGCTCACTACCACCGAGGGTGCGTGTTCCTCGATGAGCCCCAGGGCTTCTTCCGCACTGCGGGCGAAGTGTTTGGGGCCTGGCAGACCGCGGCTCGCACGCCGCATCGCCGCCAGCCACAGGGGGTCTTGATCCACGAAGAGAAACGAGGGGGTTGCTGTCCACGCCATACCGAAAACGCCTCCGTCGCAATGTGACTTCCAGGGTCCTGCGAAACCAAGCCTACCTACCGAGTTCTTGGAAGCCAACCCTGCAAGTCATATCGACATGGGCGAACCCGTTGGGTTAACGAATATGGAAAAGACCCTCGCATCCAGGCTCGGTGGAGCCGCCCGCCTCGCTCGACAACGCCTCAACCTGACGCAGGCCGACGTCGCCGAGCGCATTGGTATTGCGAGCGAAGTGTATGGCCGGCTCGAGCGCGGCCACATGCTCCCAAGCATTCAGACCTTCCGGCGCCTGTGCGTGGTGCTGTCCATCTCCGCGGACGAGGCGCTGGGCCTCAAGCCCGCGCAAGAGGTGAAGTGGGTGGCCGAGCCGCCCTCGGACTACGGCGAGCCCGCGGAGCTGCGCCGGCTGATGCGCCGCGCCCGGCAGCTGGACCGCAGCTCCATCCGGCTGCTCAGCGTGCTGGCGGCCAACTTCCGCACCAGCCGCGGCGGCGGCGGCGGCAGCAACGGCAGCTAGCGCGGCCCTCCCGCGCGGCTCATGCCCCTGTCGGGGCCGGCTCCGAGATGAGCCGGGTGAGCCGCTCGAGCAGCCGTCGTGCCGAGGGAAAGCCGTTGAAGAGCACCACCTGGGGGTGGGCCTCCAGCGCCTGCCGCTCCTCGCCTTTGGCCAGCGCCCGGTCCACGCCCAGCAGCAGCCCCGTGTCCGAGCGGGTGCGCAGCTCGGTGAGCCGCCGCGCCAGCGCGCCCGCGTGCCAGGCGTGGAAGAGCTCCAGCGCCACCTCGCGGCCGGACTCCCGGTGGCGGAAGGTGAGGTCCGGCACGCACAGCCCCGAGGCGCCCATGTGGCGCGGCAGGGGGGTGAGGTCCAACTCCCACGCCGCGTCCTCGAAGCCCGCCGCCAGCGTGGCGACCTCGGCAGGAATGTGTCCCAGCGCCGACGGCAGCGGGGACACCAGCGGATCCCTGTGGTCCAGCACCAGCGCCGCCCGCTTCCGGGCGCTGGCCTCGACTTCCGCGACGAGCTCCCAGCGCTCCAGCACCGGCACCACGGACAGGAAGCTGGCCAGCTGCAGCCCGTACTTCTTCTGCAGCGCCAGCAGGGCGCCGGGGCCTTCCACCTCCAGCGCCCAGTCCTCCCCGTCGCGCCGTACCTCGGCCACCAGCCGGCAGAACTTCAGCCACCGCAGCAGCTTGCGCACCCGCAGCAGCTCCGGCGCCCGAGCACGCAGGGTGAGGCGGCGGGCCCCCAGCAGGGGCCCCTGCGCGAGCGCCAGGTTGTAGCGGTCCAGCAGCTCTCCCGGCGTCAGCGTCTCCCAGCCCAGCAGCCTCCGGCGGCCCGGCAGGTCCAGGTAGAGCGCCTCGCGCACCTCGGGCAGGGGCGTGGACAGGGCTTCGGCGAGCCTTGCCTCGTAAACCTCCAGCGTCGTGTCCGGAGGCAGCGTGCGCAGGATGCCGGCGGCCACCTGGAAGCGCTGCCAGCGCGTCTCGGAGATGCCCTCGGCCGCCTCGTCGAACTGGGCCCGGTCCAGCAGCAGCTTCACCAGGCCCCGTGCCACCTTGGGCCGCGAGAAGGCGCCCGCTCGCAGCGAGAGCGTCTCCTCCACGTCGTCCCGCGTGTTCCCCCTGGCGCTCTCCAGCTCGGAGATGAGCTCCTTCGCCAGCGCCAGCAGCTCCGGCTCCTCCCGCTTGATGAACGAGGGACGCAGCCGGCCTTCCCGGACACGGAACAGCAGCAAGTCCCGCGTCAGCACGGCTCACCGTCCTGGTAGGCCTGGTGCTGCCGGCGACGCTCGCTGATGCCGCTCTCGGCCGTCTGCGCCGAGCACACCTCGTACAGCAACGCGCGCTTGCCCGGACGCTGCCGCAGGATGCGCCCCAGCCGCTGCACGTGCTCGCGCACGCTGCCACTGCCGCTGAGGATGACGCCCACCCGCGCCTCCGGCACGTCCACCCCCTCGTTGAGCACCTTCGAGGTGAGCAGCACCGGCAGCGTGCCTTCCGCGAAGGCCGCCAGCAGCGCCTTGCGCTCGGGCATGGGCGTGTGGTGGGTGATGACCGGCAGCAGCAGCCGCCGCGCCAGCGTGTACACCGTCTCGTTGTCCTCCGTGAAGACGAGCACCCGGTCCTCCCGGTGCTCCAGCAGGATGTGCCACAGCACGTCCAGCTTCGCGCTCGACGTCAGCGCGATGTTCTTCTGCTCCCGGTACGCCCGGTATGCCGCGCGCCCCTCGTCGCTGCGCTGGCTCTGCGCCAGGAAGCGCGCCCAGCCCTCCGGCGCCGACAGCGCGATGCCGTTCTTGCGCACGAAGCCCACGTAGAGCGCCCGCGCCGTGTCATAGCGCGCCTTCTCCTCGGGCCGCAGCGGCACCTCGATGCGCTTCACCTCGTACGGCGCCAGGTAGCGCCCCTGCAGCTCGCGGATCTCCGCCCGGTACACCAGCGGGCCGATCAGCTCCTCGCACACGCGCTCGCCACCGTCCGTGCGCTCCAGCGTCGCCGACAGGCCCAGCCGGTACGGCGCCAGCGAGCCCTCGGCGATGAACCGGTAGCTGGGCGCCGGCAGGTGGTGGCACTCGTCGCAGATGAGCAGCCCGAAGCGGTTGCCGTGGAACTCCGTCTGCGCCGTCGCCGAGTCGTACGTCGTCACCGTCAGCGCCTGTCTGTCGCTCACCCCGCCGCCCAGCAGCCCCACCGGCACTCCCAGGTGCTTGGACAGCACCATCTGCCACTGCGCCATCAGGTCCAACGTGGGCACCACCACCAGCGTGGGCCGCTTCACCTGGGCAATGGCCAGCACCGCCAGCAGCGTCTTCCCCGCGCCGGTGGGCAGCTCCACCAGCCCCCGGCCGTCCGCCTTGCGCCAGGCCTCCAGCGCCTCGCGCTGGTGGGGAAAGGGCTCCAGCGGCTGCGTCAGCCCCACCTCCAACGGCTCGTAGCGCCGGGCCCGGTCCTCGTACGGCTCGCCCAGCTCCCGCAGCCGCAGCACCACCTCGCGGTAGCGCCATGCCGCGGCGCGGTACACCCCCGTGCGGCCGTCTTTCTGGAAAAGGCCCCGTAACCGCGCATCATCCGGCAGCGTGGGGGCCACCAGGGTGCCGCAGTCGAAGTGAAGCTCCGTCGCCATCCGCAGAACCTGGTGAGTAGCCCTTTCCCCGCCCCGGCGCCACTTCCAACAGGGGGCACGGGGGCATGTCAGACCCCTGTGCTAACGGCCTTGGGCCCTATGGACCTTGTCCTCTGCCTCCTTCTCCTCGTGGTGGGATGCCTGCTCGGCGGCGGCCTGACCTGGCTGCTCCTGCAGGGACGCATTGCCCAGACAACCCGCCTGGCACGGATGGAGGGAGAGGCCGAGCGGGCCACCCTCGCCGAGCGCCTCCGGGGCCGGGAAGGGGAGGTGGGTGAGCTGCGCCGCTCCCTGGAGGCCGAGCGCTCGCGTGCCCGCCAGCTTCAGGAGGCCTGCACCGGGCTGGAGGTGCGGCTGTCCTCTCACATGGCCGCCTCCACCGAGGAGCGCCGCTCCATGGAGGAGAAGCTGGAGCTGCTCACCGATGCCCGGGACGAGCTGGCCCAGTCCTTCAAGGCGCTCTCCGCGGATGCGCTGCGGATGAACAGCCAGGCCTTCCTGGAGCTGGCCCAGCTGCAGCTCTCGCGCTTCCAGGAGGGCGCCCGCGCGGACCTCACCCAGCGCGAGCGCTCCATCGAGGAGATGGTGAAGCCCCTGCGCGAGTCGCTGCAGAAGGTGGACGCGCAGGTGAGCCAGCTGGAGCAGGCCCGTGCCCAGGCCTATGGCAGCCTCGCGCAGCAGCTCCAGTCGCTCGCCAGCACCCAGGAGTCCCTGCGCGCGGAGACGGCCAGCCTGGTGGGCGCCCTGCGCGCTCCCACCGTGCGCGGCCGCTGGGGCGAGATTCAGCTGCGGCGCGTGGTGGAGATGGCCGGCATGGTGGAGTGCTGTGACTTCGTCCAGCAGGAGACCGTCACCAGCGAGCGCGGGCGGCTGCGGCCCGACCTGGTGGTGCGCCTGCCCGGGGAGAAGAGCGTGGTGGTGGACTCCAAGGCCCCGCTCCAGGCCTACCTCGAGGCCATGGACGCCCGCGACGAGCCCACCCGCCTGGCCAAGCTGCGCGAGCATGCCGCGCAGACGCGCGCCCACCTCAAGGCCCTGGGCGACAAGGCCTACTGGGAGCAGTTTCCCTCCACTCCGGAGTTCGTCGTCATGTTCCTGCCGGGCGAGACGTTCTTCAGCGCCGCGCTGGAGCAGGACCCCTCCCTCATCGAGGCCGGCGTGGACCGGCAGGTGATTCTCGCCACGCCCACCACCCTCATCGCCCTGCTGCGCGCGGTGGCCTATGGCTGGCGCCAGGAGAACGTGGCGCGCAACGCCCAGGAGATCCGCGAGCTGGGGCGCGCGCTGTATGACCGCATTCGCACGCTCTCCCGGCACTTCGCGGAGCTTGGACGAAGCCTGGACCGCGCCGTGGATGCGTACAACACCAGCGTGGGCTCCCTGGAGGTCCGGGTGTTGCCCGGTGCCCGACGCTTCAAGGAGCTGGGGGCCGCGGTGGGGGAGGACTTGCCAGCGCTGCCCACACTGGCTACGTCCGCGCGGCCGTTGCGCGCGCCCGAGCTGGACCCGCTCCTTGCCGAGCAGACAGGGCTGCCCGAGAGCTGAATCCCCGGCTTGCTCTCCAAAGAGTGCTTAGACTACCAGCCACGATATGCGCCGCGTCCTCGTCGTCAGCCCACACCGTGCCTCCCGGGAGTTGCTCCTGCGCTTCCTCGCGGAGCCGCACCTGGGGGTGTCCGCCGCCGAGGACGCGGATGCCGCGCTGAGCACCCTGGCCTCCAGGCCTCCCACGGTCGTCGTCGTGGACCTGCGGCGGCCGGATGAGGACCACCCGCTCTTTCTGGCGCTGCTGCGCAAGCGCTACCCCGCTCAGGCCGTCATCGCCCTGGTGCCAGGCAGCCTGCGCGTCTTCGATGGCTCTCATGAGCGCGTGCACGACGTGAGGGACTTGCACACCGAGTCCGCCGAGGGGCTGCACCAGCTGCTCAGCACCCTGAAGGAGGCCCTGGAGGGGCTGCTCGCCCAGCACGTGGTCCGCCTGCTGCGCACCCCTGTCGGTCAGGCCTGAGCCGGCCCCATCAGTGCACCATGATCGTGAAGGTGCGATTGATCTCCGACAGGCCGCTGGTGGCGCTGATGGTGAAGCCGTAGGAGCCCGTCTGGTGGGGCGCGCCCTCCAGTACCCCTTTCTGCGCGTCGAACCCGATGCCTGGCGGAGTGTTCCCCGCCTCGAGCTTCCAGGTGACCGAGGAGGCTCCCGCCACCTTCAGCACGTAGTGGTAGGGCGTGCCCAGCCGAGCCTCCGGCACGTCCTGGGTGGCCCACTCCAACAGCAGGGGGGGAGAAGAGATGCTGACGTCCAGCTCCCCGCTCACCGTCTGCGGCTGCGGATCCGAGTCCGTCACGCGCACCCGCAGCGTATAGGCTCCCGAGTCATTGGGCGTGCCGGTGACGCCCCCTTCCGTCCCGAGCCTCAGGCCCGGGGGAAGCTGGCCTCCGGCCTCGGAGGTGAAAGTGTAGGGCGGGGTTCCTCCCGTGGCGGAGATCTGCTCCGCGTACGCGTTGTTGAGGTACCCGTTCACCAGCGTCCCCGGGCCCGCGAGGCGCAGCAGCGGCCTCACCCTCAGGTCGTAGGCCCTGCTGACGCTGGCGGCCGGTGAGCTCTGGTCCCGTACCTCCACCGCGACGCGGAAGGTGCCCGCCGTGGTGGGTTTGCCCGAGAGCACCCCGTCGTCGAGCATGAACCCCTGGGGCAGTGCCTCCGTCGCACGGAAGAGGTAGGGCGGCTTGCCGCCCCGGGCCTGCAGTGTCTCCGCGTACTGCCGTGTCTCCGTGGCCGGCGGCAGCCCGAGCGTCACCAGCGAGAGCGGCTCACCCGCGTCCACGCCTCCGTCATGAAGGCCCGCGTCCGTGGGGCCCCCGTCGCCCGGGCCCGCATCAACGCCTCCTCCATCCGTGGCGGCGTCGGGAAGCTCTGGAGCGCAGGGGCCCTGGGCACCGCAGTCCGGCAGGCACAGCCGCCGCGGCTCCAGGCACGTGTAGCCCGCGGCGCAGGTGCCGTCCTCGGCGCAGGGCTCGAAGCGCGAGAGGTCCGGATCGAACTGGCAGGCCGCGGCCCAACTCAGCGTCCCCAGCACCACCAGGCTCACGCCCAGCCCGCGCGTGCTCATGGCAGCTCCCAGACGAAGAGCACCGCTCCGCCCGCGCCCAGCACCACGCCGGTGCCCAGCAGGCTGTTGGCGATCAGGCTCTGCCGCTCACCCTTGCGCAGCCCGTCCGCGATGCAGCGGCGGAAGTCCTCTCCCTCTTGCTCGCAGCCCCCGGAGCCCTGAGAGAGCCGCCGCTCCGTGGAGCGCGCCGCCAGGCCAAAGCCCACGCCCGCCACCAGCGCCGCGGCCCCCGTGCCCATGAGCACCTGAGGCCAGGGGCGCAGTGTCTTTCGCTCCTCCGGTGGGCGGGGCCGTGTCCCCCACAGGGAGGAGAAGGCCCGCGCCGCCACGTCCTCGGCTCCCGCCTCCAGTGCGGGCAGCGTGAAGGTGGTTCGCGCCTCCCTGCCCTCGGGCCCCACCAGCACCAGCGCCACGGTGCGCTCACCGCCCAGCCCGAGCACCCGCCCGCGCACCACCCACTTGGCCCCCAGCGACTTCACCTGCGCGCTCCGGCAGGCCTCGTCCTCGCACGGAGCCGGCATGCCGCCCAGCGCCAGCAGCCGCTCCACCGTCTGCTTTCGCGGCTCCAGGCACAGGCTCGCGTCCCTCGCCAGGGAGCGGCGCAGCACGTCCTCGGCCCGCCTCGCCTCGGGGCGCGGCACCGCCACCGCATCGAAGGGCAGCAGCGTCAGGGGCTCGCCCTCACAGGGGACTGCCTGCGAGGTAGCGCCCAGGCTCACCAGGAGCGCGAGGGGCAGGAGCGTCACGGGGACAGGTCAGGTCCTGTATCCATGGCCACGGGCGCCTCGCCCAGGCTGGCCACATAGCCGCTGTAGAAGCGCGGGCCAAACGCCACGCCGAAGAGCTTCTCCCGGAAGGCGTCCTCCACCGGGCCCCGGCTGGCCAGGGCCAGCGGGCCCCACTCCAGGCTCCCGGCGTCCACCACCGCGCCCGCCCTGGGCACCGTGAGGCGCGTCTCGCGGCCGGGCATGCGCAGGTAGTAGCCCCGGCCCGGTGTCAGCGCCAGCGCCAGCGGGCGCTCGCGCTCCTTGTGGAACTCGGCCACGCGCACGCCGCGGGTGTCCTCTACCCACATCCGTCCGGCGAAGCCCTCGGGCACCAGCAGGTAGCCCCATTGCGAGTCGCGGCCCAGGTCGCTCAGCGCCGCGCTGCGGTCCAGCGGCGGCGGCCGCGCGAAGATGTTCAGCTTGCCGCGCACGTCCTCGATGCCCTGGCTGGCGGCGGCGATGAAGGCCATGAGCTCCGAGTACTCCACGCGCCCGTCGGCATTCACGTCCGCCGCGCCCGCCAGCGCCGAGCGCACCTGGTGGCTGAAGACGCCCGAGGCGATCGCGCTCCACTCATGGCTCTCCTGCGCCGAGGAGGTGGACAGCACCACGCCCACCTGCGGGTAGCGGTCCAGCTCGCGCGAGGCCAGGTGCTGCGCCACCACCTTCTGCGCCGGCCCCATCGGCAGCGCCCCGCGCGAGTTGACGAAGAAGTACGAGTCGCACGCGTCCACGATGAGGTGCAGGAAGCTGGCGGTGCTGGGAGCGATGACGTCCTTGTAGAGGTCCGTGCGGGTGAAGGCCCCGTCCTGCAGGCTCACCGTGCCCTCGCCCGCGGGCCCGCGCTGTCCATGGCCCGTGAAGACGAAGTAGAGGATGGGCGTGCGCCCGGCGGCCTTGTCCTCGCTCATGCGGGAGAACAGGCGTGAGAGCGACTGCTTGAGCGCCGCGCGGGTGGGCGGCTGAGTGCGCGCCGCCAGGCCCGGATGGCGTGCCTGCGTCTCGGCATCCAGCACGCTCAAGAGCACCGTCTCGCGCGTCTGCGGGGCGAACAGCTCGTAGTAGCGCGCCCCGTCATCATCCGCGTAGCGCAGCGGGGCGAGCTTGGGGTCCAGGCTGCCGTTGTTGGCGACGATGAGCGCGTAGGTGACGCGCTCGGGAGCCGAGGCCCGGGCGGGCCCCGCCAGCAGCAGGCCCAGGCCGAGCACCAGCAGCCACAGCGAAGCGTGGGGGGCGGAACGGAGCGGAATCATAGGGGGCAGGGCAAGTCCAGTGGCCGACAAGCCATCAATCTACCGTTCGAGCCTGCCATTTTCACCGGGGCGCGATCCACCCAGGGTGGCTGGTGACAAGGATGAGTGACGGTAGTTGAACGCGGCTGCTATGTGGCTGGCATGGCGTGGGAGTGGGATCAGGAACGACTGCGGCGCTTCCGGGACGGCGCACCGGAGGTGTTGGGAGAGGTGTATCGCGCGCACGCGGAACGGTTGGCCCGGACGCTGCGCGCGGCGGCTTTTCGTGGGAGGGGTTTTGCCCACCTGAAGGGTGCGCTCGAAGTGGAGAACACGGTGTTGGAGACCTTCGCTCGAGCCTTCGAACCCCGCACGCGCCTGGCGTACGACGGGGTACGCCCGTACGCACAGTTCCTCATGGGGATTGCGCGCAACGTGCTGCTGGAGCAGTCGCGCACGCGCGAGGTGGTGGTGGGGCTGGGGCCGCAGGACGAGGGCTCCACGCTGGACTGGGAGTCGGGGGTGATGGGGGAGGGGCAGGACATGGAGCAGCAGCTGGAGGACCGGGAGGTGGAGGAGCTGCTGGTGGTGTTCAAGCAGGGCCTCTCGGAGCAGGAGCGCCAGCTGTTCGAGCTGCGCTTCAACGAGGGGCTGGCGCAGGAGAGCGCCGCCGAGCGGGTGGGGCTCACGCGCATTCAGGTGAGGCGGCGCGAGAAGGGCCTCAAGCAGCGGCTGCTGGGGTTTCTTCAAGAGCGCGGTTACCTGCAGGGCATCGAGGCGAAGGGCTGGGGCTTTCTGAAGGGGAGGGGCGAGGCATGACGTGCGCGAATTCCGAGGCGAAGGCGGCGCTGAGGGCGCTGTTCCTGGGCGAGCTGAAGGCGGAGGCCCATGGCCCACTGCGCGCGCACGCGAAGACGTGTGCCGAGTGCGCCGAGGCCTACGAGAAGCTGTCGCGGGTGGAGTCCGCGCTGGAGAAGCGCGTGCTGTCCCAGGAGCGTGAGGCGCTGCTCGAGGCCCAGCTGATGGCGCGATTACAGGCAGCCGAGCGCGCGGCGGCGCCGGCGCGAAGCTCCTTCTGGGACTGGTGGAAGGTGGCGCTGCCGGTGGGAGCGCTGGCCGCGTTGGCGATGGTGGTGGTGCTGCCCCGGATGCAGGGCACCCCCGGCACGCTGGAGGGCGAGTTTCAGGCGCGCGGCTCCCCGGAGGAGGACACGAAGAAGGGCCCGAAGCCGGGCACGTTCAGCGTGCGCGCCTTCTGCGTGAAAGAGGGGAACGTGCAGGGCGAGGCGGGGCCGGGCCAGACGCTGGCATGCGCGGAGGGCTCGGCGGTGCAGTTCAGCTACACGGCGCTGGAAGGGGCGCGGCTGTCCGTGGCGGCGAAGTCGGCCTCGGGCGAGCTGCTCCAGTTCTTCCCGCGCGAGGGCGACGCGGCGCCCGTGACGATCGGCCAGGACAAGCTGCTGGAGTACAGCACGCCGGTGGAGGGTGGCTGGCTTTCCGCTCCGCTGGAGGTGCGCGCCCGCTTCGTGGATGAGAAGGGCCAGGTGCTGGACGAGACGCAGGTGAGGCTCACCCCGGCGAAGTGAGCCCCTCCTTATATAGGGAGCAGGGCTCTCACAGCCGCAGGCGGTAGCCGACGCCCGCGGCGAGGAAGCCGCCCACGTTCACGTTGCCCGTGGTGACGAAGCCCACCTTCGTGAAGTGGTAGTGCGCCTCGAGGAACAGGCCGCCGGGGCCCAGGCGCAGCTCGGCGCCGCCGAGCAGCTGGAAGCCCAGCGTGCCCTCCTTCTCCACCGTGGTGGCGCCGAAGGCCTGCGCGGTGGCCTGGTGCAGGTACAGGCCCGGGCCCGCTCCGGCGTACGGAGTGATTGAGCCCAGCGCCCCCTCGAAGCGGTACACCGCCGAGAGCAGCACGGCGATCTCCCGCTCGGTGAGCCGGTACTCCTCGTCGCCCAGCGTGACGTTGGGATCCCTCAGCGTGCCGGACACCCTGGGCTGGTGGTAGTTCACCTCCGCCACGAGGGCCAGGCGCCGGTCGAGCAGCGGGGTGACGTAGCCCGCCTCCAGCGCGAAGAAGGGCGCCCCGCTCAGCGGCGTGGTGCTCTTGAAGAAGCCCACCTTGGGCGCCAGCAGGATGCTGTCACCCTCGGCGGAGGGCTCGGCGGCCGGCGGCGTGGCCGGGGCCTGGGTGAGGACGAGGAGCGCGAGGAGAGGAAGAGCGTTCATGGCGAGGTGGCTCCCTTAGAAGACGATGCGCTCGACGGTGGCGGTGGGGGTGCCTCCCGCGTCATTGGGGAAGCCGCCCGCGGCGTAGAGGAAGGCCCGGAACCGCGTGGTGCCGGCCAGGTAGCGCGGCCCGCCCTGCTGGTAGCTCAGGGCCGTGCTGTTGAGCGCGCCCTCGAAGTTGTCGGGCGGCGTGTTGGTGATGCCGCACTGGCCCGCCCTGCCACCCGTGCCAGGGCACACGAAGCCCGAGCGGAAGGTGAACACCGAGCCACCCGTGCTGCCCGCCTGGTACAGGTAGTTGGAGATGATCTCCGTCCAGCCGCCATGGGTGCCGGCGGTGTTGTAGCCGCTGTCGTTGAAGCTGGGCGCGTCGAGTTCCTCTCCGAACTGGAGAATCTGCCCTACCTCGATGACGCCAGGGCCCGTGAGCGGGGCTCCTCCTTGATCACCTCCGGCAACCACCAGCCACTCGTCCAGGGTGTTGTTCGGTGTGGCCGAGGTGAAGGAGCTGGGCGCGGTAGACGCGTTGGCAACGGCCATCGAGTGGCGCTGGCGCGCGCGGCTCAGCGTCGCCACCAACTCGAAGATCTCCATTGTCAGGTTGTTGGGGCCGAAGCGGCTGCGCTCCACGCTGGCCAGCGTCGTATTGGCGGCTGGGCAGCCAGGGGCCGCCGAGCAGAACCCGCCCGAGACATACAGACTGTCGCCCACCAGGCGCGCGGCGGCATTGCCACGGGACACCTCCAACTGCGACACCCCGGCGCGCGTCCAGCGGCCGAGCGCTCCCGGCGGCAACGGCCGGTGCGCATCCGGGGCCGGTGTCTTCGCGCCCTTGTCCACGTAGCTCACCTGCGGCAGCGGCGAGCCCGTGCAGGCCGGAGCGGCCGGAGCTGGCACCTCGTCCAGCAACCGCCCGGAGCCCGAGCGCTCGTTGGCCGCCGCGGTCCGGTAGATGCGGTACTTCGCGGCGCCGGGCACGCACGTCCAGGTGAGGCGGGCCGCGTTGAGGGCCTCGTTGGTCTTCACCGGGTATTCGTCCGAGGGCAGCGTCTCGCCGCCGGGGTTCTCCGCGTCCGTGCCGCCGAGCACGGCGGACACCTGATAATAGAGCGTGCCCACCGGCAGCGTGGCGCCCTCCTCGGTGAGCCGCTCGGGCGGGGCGAGCGTGGGCGCATCGGCTTCCTTCAGCACCTGCGCGCGCTCGACCGTGGCCAGGGTCGCCCCATCGGAGCCTCGCACCCCGCCCAGGACATAGACGTACGAGGTGTCATTGGGCACCGTCCGGACGACAGCCATCAGGCCCTTGCGAGCCTCGGGCGTCTCCTGTCTTGGCCCTACGCCCAGCGGGGTGCGCTCCAGCGCGCGGAAGGTACAGGTGGTGCCAGTGCAGTCTCCGCCCACATTGCCGAAGGGCGTCACCGGAGCCACCTCCACGGAGGCCAGGGTGTTGGTGCCGTCGGTGCCACCCAGCGCGTACAGGAAGGGCTGGCCCAGATCATTGGTCGCCAGCACCAGCGGGAAGTCCGCGCGCGCGGTGGCCAGCCGGGCGCTCAGCGGCGCCCCCTGGGTCGGGTTGCCAGCGGGGTTGGTGACGACCAGGCCCGAGTAGTCCGCGTAGGCCGGGTCCGCCGTGTTCTGCACGCGCACCACGTAGAGCCCCGCGGTCAGCTGCAGGTCCCCCGTCGCCGGGAGCTGCGTGCCCGCGGAGGTGTATTCCACGCACCGGGCCGCCGGTATGAGCGCCGGGACGTGCGCGCTGAGGCTGGTACGCGTCGCGATGCCCGCCGGTGGCAAGTCACACGCGAGGATGTTGCCGGTGGCGGGCTGCTGCTCGAGCAGCTGCACCTTCGCGCCTGCTCCGAAGTTGCTGCCCTGCACCACCATGAGGTTGGGATCGTCCCAGCCCCGCGTGTCGATGGTGGACGGGGAGAGCGCTTCGATGACGGGCGGCTCGTCCCCCAGCACCACGAAGCCGCGCGCGGCGGGCACCTCGCCCACGCCGGTGGCGTCTCCCACCCGGAGGGCGTATGGCCCGCCCGGGACGATGCCGTCGGGACAGGCCTCGTCCGTCAGCGGCAGCGCCTGGCTGCCCGAGCACGTGGGCACCACCGCGGTCACGGTGGTGGGCGACACGTAGGCCACCCGGTTGAGGGGGATGTCCACCAGCTGCGCCGGGTTGGACTTCAGCGGCGCCACGATGGACACCTCGGGCGCGCCGCCCGTGAACAGGCCCTCGGTGCCGGTGGCCGCGTTGTAGAGGGTGATGGCCTGGTTGCGCCGCTGCCACCCGAAGCGCGGCTCGATGGAGAGCTGGCCCAGCCGCGGATAGCTGATGGTGATCGCGTCGCGCAGCGTGAACTCACAGCCCTCGGGGTTCAGCAGGTAGAAGTCGTAGCGGCCCTCGGGCGTCCCGGGAGAGATCTCCGCGGTGATGCGCGTGGGCGAGTCCACCGTGGATACGAAGATGTCCACGTCCTCGGCCCCCTCGCGCCGCAGCTTCATCACCGGGAAGGTGTCCGTGCGGAAGCCCGTGCCCTCGATGATCAGCGGGCGGGGCGCGATGAACGCGAAGCCCTCGGGCGCCGTCACCGCCGTCACCGTGGGCGGCGGTACGACGATGAGCAGGTCCTCCAGCGAGGCCCTGCCGCCGCCGAGGTTGCTCACCTCCACCGCGTAGCTGCCCGGGGGCAGCTGCGCCGACGGCGCCGTGTCGCGCGTGGGGATGCGCAGGAACATCAGCGTGTTGTCCCGGTAGAGCACGCTGTCGCGCTCGAGCGTCAGGTTCACCGGGCCCTTGAGCGTGACTTCGGGCAGGCCCACCCTGGGCTCACCGCTGAGCACATCGCTGGGAACGGGCGTGAAGCGCTCTCCCAGCAGGTTGATGCGCCAGCCGCGCCCCTCTGCCTGAGCGTTGCACACGCGCGCGGGGTTCACGTTGGGCTGCAACGGGTTGACGGTGCCCACCACCTTCGGAGTGGGGCCCTGGGTGCTCCGGGAGCACGCGGTGAGCACGAGCAGTGCCGCGATGATGAACAGGCGCAAGGGGTTCCTCCTCTACGCCGACAGACCTGGGCGCTGTCGGAAATGGGCTCAGTGCAGCAGGGCGTTGTTCACGGACGGCTCCTCGGCCTCCACCACCTTGAGGGGAGCCAGCCGCTCCAGCCGGGCCCGGTCCACCACCGTGCCCGTGTTGGGAAAGCTCAGGCCCGTGGCGCGCCACTCGGGCACGAAGAGGATGGGCTCGGCCAGGCCGTTGTAGCCCAGCTGCACCAGCTGCTCCGCCTCGAAGGTGCGGCAGCGCTTGTCGCAGCAGGTGAAGCCCTCTCGCACCCGGTACAGGCCCTCGGAGGGCAGCGGCTCCAGGTGCTCGGCCCACTGCGCGTCCGGCAGCGTGGTGCCGTGCGAGTGCCAGCGGGCGCGGTTCACGCTCCAGCCGCTGGGCAGGTAGAGCCCGGGGCCCGGGTCTCCATGGTTGTGAAAGTAGACGAGGCGCCCCTCGGCGATGGTGGTGCCGAGTGCGCGCCGGGTGCGGTACAGCCCACAGGGCGGGAGGCTGGACATGGGCCCGCTTTCTAGCGCGCCTGGAGGCCCGGCCTCCCCCTGTTTCCAGCCCTTCAGGGCCGAGGCCGTACTTTTTTCCGACTCCCTGCCCCCGGGGACCCCTCCCCGCAGGGCACCATCGCCCAAGTGCTTGAAATCACGGGCCCCCAGAGGCTCCGGGGCGTCGGCACGGGGGATGCTAAGGACAGGTGCGTGGGCAGTAAGGGGCGGTTCGGGGAGGGTGGGTCGGGGTTGGGCGAGCGGGTGGTACGGGGCAGCACGGGGCAGTCAGGGCGGGTCGGTGGGGGGTTGGGGAGCACGGGGCAGTCAGGGCGGTACGGGCGGTGCGCGGTGGTGGGGCGGGGCAGGACGGGCGGTACGGGGTGGTGGGCGGTGCGGGGTAGGTGGGGCGGGTAGGGCGGGTAGGGCGGCGGCGGGCGGTTGGGGCAGGGCGGGCGGTGCGGCGGTGGGGTAGGGCGGCGGGGTGGGGCGGCGGGTAGGGCGGGTGGGTAGGGCGGCGCGGTACCGATGGTGGGGATGGGGTAGGGCGGGGATGGGCGGGAAGGCACGGCGGAAGCACCTCGTGAGCACACGCCGGGTTGGAACGGCTCGAGGACAGTGGGGAGTGGTGGTGGTGGGGAAGAGCCGGTCCCCGACGAGACAGGGGCTCGTCGGGACCGGCTGTCCTGAGGGTTTGGGGAGGACGGGCATGAGGTGGATGGGCGCGCTTCTGGTGGCGGGGCTCATGCTCGGGGGGACGGCGGCGGCGGGGCCGGTGTCGGGGGTGAGCCGGAAGACCCAGGATCCGGAGCGGCTGGCACCCTTCGGGTTGCTGCTCGACGCCGGAGTACCGGGAGGGGCAGGGCTGATGGGGGTGTATCGGCCCTCGCGGCACGTTCGGCTGCACGTGGGCGCCACGCACAATGGCATCCGCCTGGGTGGCCGGGCGGGGCTCACGCTGTTGCCCTTCACGAGCAGGTATACGCCCAGCGCCTCATTCGAGGTGGGGCACACCTTCATGGGTGATGTGAACCGGTTGGCGCGGCGCATGGCGGACACGTCGCTGCCGCCCACGCCGACGATGGAGCGGGTGGGCTTCTCGTACGCGAGCGCTCACGTGGGCTTCGAGTTCGGTGAGCCCCAGCGCGTCACCTTCTTCGTGCGCGGCGGAGTAAGCCGGGTGCAGCTGGCGGTGCCCGACGTGCGCGGCCTGAAGGTGCCGTTCCTGGAGCGCATTGGCGCCGAGGGCGCCAGGGGCGGACGGTTCCACTTCACGATGCCGTCGGCCAAGCTGGGGATGATTCTCTACTTCGGCTGAGCCGCCTTCACGGCGTCGAAGAACGCCAGCATCTGGGCCTCGCCCCAGAAGCGCGGCGAGTGCGGCTTTCCCGAGACGAAGCCCACATGGCCGCCATGCGCGGTGAGCACCACGCTCAAGAGCGCGTGGTTGGCGGCCGCGGGCGGGATGACGGGCGCCTCCAGCATCGGATCATCACTGGCGCTCAACAGCAGCGTGGGCCGCTGGATGGAGGCCAGGCGCGGGCCGGAGGAGGCCTCGGCGTAGTAGTGCGCCGCGTCCCGGAAGCCGTGCAGCGGCGCGGTGACGGCATCGTCAAAGGCGCGGATGGTGCGCGCGGCCTCCATGGACTTGCGATCGAAGGCGCCGGGAAAGCGCCGCAGCTTCGCGCGCGCCTTCTGCTTGAGCGTGCGCAGGAAGCGGTCGCGGTAGAGCTTCTGGAACGGCCCCGGCGAGTCGAGCTTGCGGCAGCAGGCGTCCAGATCATACGGCGCGCTCATGATGGCGGCGGCCTCCACGGGCGCCTGGGCGCCGGTCTCCTCCAGCAGCCGGGCCAGCACGTTGCCTCCCAGCGAGAAGCCCACCGCGTAGAGCGGCCCGGTGAGCCGTGCGCGCAGGTGCTTCATCACCGCGAGCGCGTCGTGGATCTCTCCCGAGTGGTACGAGCGCGCCAGGCGGTTGGGCTCTCCGCTGCACGAGCGGAAGTTGAGCGCGGTGGCGCCCCAGCCGCGATCGGCCGCGCCGCGCAGGATGGCGACGATGTAGCCCGAGCCCGAGGAGCCCTCCAGCCCGTGCAGCGCCAGCACGTGGGGGGCGCCGGCAACACCATCGAAGGTGTCCAGATCGACGAAGTCCCCGTCGTGCAGCTCGTAGCGCTCGCGCCGCAGCGGAGGCAGGCGGGTGGGCCGCACCAGCGCGGCGTAGATGGTCTGCGAGTGCGGAGACGTCAGCCCCGAGGCGGGCACGAAGGATTCGGTCGGTTGGAAGCGCACGGGTGGGGCGATAGCGCCCGGAGGCCCGGGAGACAAGCCCCTGGCAGGTCGTCTGGACAGGAGCCTGCCCGCTGGCTCACGAACCGCCGCGGGCCCGGCGCATGGAGCCGCAGCCGGCCTGGCGCGTGGCCTCGGCCTCGGCGGTGAGGCCGAAGAGGGCCAGGTACTTGTGCACGCGCTCCTCCAGCGTAGGCGCCTCGATGAGGCGGCACACCTCATCCGGCTCGTAGCTGCGGCACACCTGGGGCCTGTTCTCGTACACGGAGCACAGGTTGTCCGCGGTGAGGTGCGGACAGCGCAGCCCCAGCGGCTTGTCCAGCGCGGCGATGTCCGGCGCCACGCAGCAGGCGCCACAACGGGTGCATTCCATGGCCTGGGCTCTCAACGCGGGAGGATTTGCTTCACTTCGCCCGTGTTGTCCACCGTCACGGTCACCTGCTGGCCCTTCTTCCAACCGAGGTACTCCGGCTCGCTCTTCGGCTCGAAGGTGTTCTTCTGCGTGCCGTCGTCCTCGTACTCAAGGTGCACGGTGTACTTGCCCTCGCGGCGCACCCTGTCGGTGGCCCCCACCCGGAGCTCCGGCCAGCGCGGCGCCTCGTGGTCGCGGCCCGAGGCCACCTCCCGGTCCACCTCTTTCCACTCGTAGGTGTCGTAGCTGCACTTCTGCGCGTAGACGGGCTCGGTGCGGTAGCGCGTCTCGTTCTTGCAGTCCTCGTAGGACTCGCTGCAGTACTTGGTGATGTCCTCGCAGACCTCTTCCTTGAAGCCGTTGCCCTTGTCGCGCGTGCGGCAGCGCTCCTCGGTGCCGCAGGCCACCTTGCGCGTCTTCGTCCGGCACACCTCCTCGGTGCCGTCGGCGACCTTCCGGGTGCCGCGCTGGGTTGACCGGCAGCCGCGCACGTCCTCCACCCCGGCCACCTCTCCCGCTCCGTTGACGGGCATTCGCGGGGATTGGTTGCCCAGCTCGTCGCGCCAGCCCTCCTTCGTCACCCGCGTGAAGCGCTCCTGGTACACGGTGTGCTGCCACTCGGTGCCGACCACCTGGCCCGTCACCTCGTGCGTCATCGTCGCCCAGACGCCGTAGCCCATCGTGCCGAAGCAGCAGAAGAACATGCCGCCCAGCAGCGCCATGCCCACCTTGCCCAGCCTCTTCTTCGGGGGCTGCCGCGCGGGCTGCTGCCGGGGCGGAGGCATGCCCGGATCGGCCTCCTCCTTCAGCGCCTGGGCGTCCTCGGTGCGCTCGGCCTTGCAGTTCTTGCAGATGGGCGCGTCGCCCCGGTTCGAGGCGCCGCAGTAGGCGCAGAACCAGTCCACGCCCGCGTTGGCCATCTCCAGCGCCTTCTCGTCCGCCACGCCGTCGCGCAGTGACTTGCCCGTCTGCGCATCCGTGCCCCCGAAGTCGAACTCGGACTCCTTACCCGACAGCTCGCGCGGGTTGTTGCAGTTGGGGCACTTCTTGTGCCGGGCGAGGATGCCCTTGGTGTCACACGAGGTGCAGTTCCACGTGCCCTCGATGATCCGGATGCGCTTGGCCATGGCCGCATCCTAACCCCACTGCCACTTAGACCCAGAGGGCCCGGGGGATGGGAAGCTCGCCGGACGGCTCCAGCCCCGGCCTCAGCGGGCGCAGCATGGGCAGCGAGCCCTCGCGCGCCTCGCGCACCGCTCCGGGCACCCGTGCCAGCAGCGGGGCCGCGGAGGGCTCCTCCCACAGGACGACTTTCTTCAGCCCCGCGCGGTGTGCCACCCGGCGCGCGGCGGTCAGCAGGGCGGCCGCGTCCCGGGCCGTGCGCGCGTCGAACATCATCACCAGCAGGGTGCTGCTTCGGCCCACCATGTACCAGAGCGCGGTGGAGTCCCCCACCCGGGCGCCGTTGGCCTCGGGGCGCGGGCGCGGCAGCAGCTCCGCGTAGATGCGCTCGCGCTCCAGGTGCCAGTCGAGCTGCGCGGCGGTGGGCCAGTAGAAGAAGGGCACCTCGGGCCTGCGCATGCGAGCCAGCGCGGCGCCCAGGTCCGTCTCCTGGAGCAGCCGGTCCACCCCCTCGGTGAGCTCGCCGGGCTCGGGCTCCAGGCGCCAGTCCCAGGCGGGCGTCTCCCGGTAGCCCGAGCGGCGGTAGAGCGGCGCGCCCACGTCCGAGAAGAGCAGGGCGCTGTGCGCGCGCGGCTGGGTGCGCTCCAGGTGCTCGGCCAGCAGGTCCATCAGCCGCGTGGCGTAGCCCTTGCCGCGCAGGCACTCCTCGGTGAAGACGCTGGCGATGGCGAAGCTGTCCCCGGGCTCGAGCGTGCCGTCCGCGCCGCGCAGGAAGCTGTCGGTGCGGTACGTCTCGCACGAGGCGAGCGCCTCGCCGTTGTCCGCGCACAGCAGCCACGTCTTCAGCTCCGCGCGGGCCCACGGGTGGCCGCGCAGCCGCTGCTCGCGCACCACATAGCCCTCCACGGACAGCGGCGGCCCCCAGGCGGGGTAGGTGACGGTGTCGCGCTCGGCCTTCCGCGCTTCGGTGGCGAGGACCAGGTGCATGGGGCTCACATCGTCACGGTGAAGGGGACGCGGAAGTGCAGCAGCAGGAACGCCTGGCCCACGTGGAAGATGGAGCCGTTGAGCGGCTTCGTCTCGGTGAAGGTGCCCACGCGCTGGGGAATGTACGCCGCCGAGGACCAGCCGAGGCTCACCAGGAAGCTCTCGCTCAGCTGGAACTCGAGGTCCGCGGTGAGCTGCAGCCCCGGCCGCAGGAAGTGCGTGTTGGGCAGCGTGTCCGAGTACATATAGGCGTAGGTGAGCACCAGCCCCGCGTCCAGCGACAGGCGCACCGGGCTGGGCGTCAGCCCCAGGCCAAAGCCCAGCGGCTTCCACGTGGCGCCGTACATGCCGGTGTTCTTGTACTTCGGCGAGATGATGAGCGTCTCCGGAATGAGCCCCAGCACGGCGGGCGCGTAGCGGATCTCCCCCATCTTGGAGACGCGGCCGCGCTGCTTGCGCGGGATGAGCGCCTGGTGCTTGCGCAGCCACTCCTTGTCCAGCACCGCCTCCACGTTGATGCGCAGCCCCGTGTGGATGGGCTGATCGTCGAACACGGGGCCGAAGAAGAGCAGCGCGGTGGGGCCCACGGCGATGTCCACCGGGGCGGTGATGCGCCGCCGCTGAGCCTCCGCGGCGCTGGGCAGCAACAGCAGCAGCAGGGACAGCAGGGCCAGGGACGGGAGCTTCACGTGGGTTCCCTCCAAACACGGGCTTCAGAGCGCCCGGGTTACAGACTAGAAGGCTTGCGCGCCGTGTCGCCAGTCCATGCCTCCTGGCGCACCGTGCCGCATTCACCCTCACCCACGAACCCCATGCTCACCGCCTTCCTCGTCGCCACCTCGCTGCAGGCTCAGACTCCCACGCCTCCCACTCCTCCCGCTGGTACGGAGCTCGCCGCCGAGCGCGCCGCCGCCGCCGCCGAGAAGGCCGCCGCCGCCGCCGAGAAGGCCGCCGAGGCCAGCGCCCGCATGGCCGAGGCCCTCGAGCGCCTGAGCCAGCCCCTGGCGCCCACGCCGCCGGCCGCCACGCCCTCCGCCGAGGCCAAGAAGGAGCAGGCCGCCAAGAAGGAGGACCAATGGAAGGGCAGCATGGGCCTGGGGCTCATCGCCCTGTCGGGGAACTCCTCCACGCTGACGTTCAACGGCCTGGGCTCGGCCGAGCGCAAGACGGAGGACTGGATCTACTCAGTCCGGGCCCAGGCCGTGTACGGCCGCAGCCGGCTGCCCGCCACCGGGACGGAGGCCGAGCGCTCGCAGGTGGTGGCGCTGGGCGCGAACCTCCAACTGCGCGGAGATCGCCGCTTCACGCAGATGGTGAGCGGCTACCTGCTGGCGGGCGCCGAGACGGACCACATCAAGAGCGTGGAGGTGCGAGGCACGGGCGAGGTGGGCGCCGGCATCATCTGGTGGGACGAGAAGCAGGAGGATGGGCGCACCTCGTCGCTGCGCACGGACCTGGCGTTCCGCTTCATGCGCGAGACGCGCTTCCAGTACTACCCCATTGCATTGGACCTGGAGGACGTGGACCTGGGCGGCCCGCGCTTCGGCCTGGCGCTGCGCTACAGCGTCTCCAAGGACGTCGTCTTCACCCAGGACGCGGAGGCGGTGCCCAACGTGCTGGGCGAGTCGCGCCTGCTCATCAACACCACCTCGAAGCTGCTGGCGCGGCTGACCGAGTCGCTCGCGATCGGCACCAGCTTCGTGCTCCAGTACGACAGCGCGCCCGCGGCGGGCAAGGTGTCCACCGACACGGCGCTCTCGGGCACCATCGAGATGTCCTTCTAAGCGGGGCGGGGCTGGTTGGGCCCGCAAACGCCACGCGGCGCCGGGAAGCTCCCTCGGCGCCGCGCTGAAGACTGCCTGAACACCACCTGGGGACTACGGGTTGCCGCCGCCCGGGTGGCCGGGGTTGGTGCCCCGGTTGTAGGTGCTGCTGCCCGGGTTGGCCGGGAAGTTCAGGTCCGGCAGATCGCTCAGGTGCGAACCGGCGGGGTTGGCCCCGCGGAAGCGCGTGGCGAGGTCCGCCATGGGGAAGATGAGCATGAGGATCACGAACAGCACCGACACGCCCATGACGAGGCGGTTGGCGCCCTTGTGGTCCACCAGGTGCATGAAGAACAGCAGCACCAGCATTCCCTTGGTGGTGGCGATCAGCAGCGCCAGCGCCAGCCCGAAGGTGGGCAGGTGCATGCGGCCGGTGATGTACGTCACGATCGTCAGGACGATCAGCGCGGCGAACACCATGTAGTACCGGCCTGCGCCATGGTGCTCCTGCATGTTGCGGTGTTCCTCGCGGGACTCATTGGCTACGGACATGATGAAGGTCTCCTAGACGAGGTACAGCAGCGGGAAGAGGAAGATCCACACCAGGTCCACCAGGTGCCAGTACATGCTTCCCAGCTCGATGGCCGTGAAGTTGTTGGGCCCCAGGTTGGGGTTGCGCCAGGTGCGAATCATGAGCCACGCCAGCACGCCCATGCCCACGCAGACGTGGAAGGCGTGCAGTCCCGTGGCCAGGAAGTACACGGAGAAGTACAGCGGGATGCCCGGCAGCTGAATGCCCTGGTACGTGTAGTGCGGGCCGGGCAGCATGCCCTCGTGGAACTTGTGCTGGTACTCCACGGCCTTGATGCCCAGGAAGCCCAGCGCCATCACCAGGGTGAGGGCGAACATGATGACGACGGCCTTGTTCTTGCCCTCCTTGGCGAAGTGCACCGCCAGAGCCGCGGTGAGCGACGAGGTGATGAGCACCACGGTGTTCACCGTGCCCAGCGTCAGGTCCAGCGAGCGGCTGGCGGCGGCCCACGCCTCCGGGAACAGGAAGCGGTAGACGCCGTACAGCACGAACACGCCGGCGAACAGCAGCACTTCCGTCGAGAGGAACAGCCACATGCCCAGGCGGGCCGCGTGCGTCTGTACCTCCAGCGAGGCGAAGTGAGCGGCGAGCCGGGGCACCGGAGCCCCAGCCGCGTGAGCGCTAGGCTGCATCGGGCACCTCGGCCTTCTTCGGATCCACGTACAAGTGCGGCTCCTCGGGGTAGGTGGGCTGCGGGCCCACGAAGTTGTGCGTGGGCGGCGGCGACTCGGTCAGCCACTCGTAGCCCTTGCTGCGCCACGGGTTCTGCCCAGAGGCCTTCCCGTAGAACAGCGCGTACGTCAGGTAGATGGCGATGATGACGAAGCCGAACGCCAGCAGCGACGCTCCGGCCGTGGACGCCACGTTGAGCGCCTGGAAGCGCTCGGGGTACTCGAAGTAGCGCCGCGGCATGCCGTAGTTACCCAGCAGGAACTGCGGGATGAACGTGGCGTTGAACCCCAGGATGATGAGCGCCGCGGACACCAGGCCCCACCCCTCGTGGTACGTGCGCCCGAACATCTTCGGGAACCAGTAGTGCAGCGCGGCCAGGAAGGCCATGATCGTCGCGCCCACCATGATGAAGTGGAAGTGCGCCACCACGAAGTACGTGTCGTGCCAGTGCACGTCCAGCGAGATGGTCGCCACCGCGATGCCCGTCATGCCACCGAACACGGTGAAGAACAGGAAGCCGCAGAAGTAGGCAAACGGCGTCTTGAAGTCCACCGCGCCCTTGTAGACGGTGCCCACCCAGTTGAAGACCTTGATGGCGGTGAACACGCCCACCAGCATGGTGAGCACGCCGAACATGCCCGCGTCGAACGTCGACTGGCCGGACACGAACATGTGGTGGCCCCACACGAAGAAGCCCACGAAGGCGATGCCCAGGCTCGAGTAGGCCACCGCGCGGTAGCCGAACACGTTCTTGCGGCTGTAGGTGGCGACGATCTCGCTCATCACGCCGAAGGCCGGCAGCACCATGATGTACACGGCCGGGTGGCTGTAGAACCAGAACAGGTGCTGGAAGAGCACCGGATCTCCACCGCGCGCCGGATCGAACAGGCCGAAGCCGAAGATGTGCTCACCGGTGACGATGACCAGCAGCAGGCCGATGACCGGCGTGGCCAGCACCTGGATGCAGCTGGTGGCGTACAGGGCCCACACGAACAGCGGCATCTTGAACCAGGTGATGCCCGGGGCGCGCATGGTGTGCACGGTGACGATGAAGTTCAGGCCCGTGGCGATGGAGCTGAAGCCGATGATGAACGCGCCGAAGAGCACCGGCGCCACCGTCGTCGTCGTGTGCGTGCTGTACGGGGTGTAGAACGTCCAGCCGGTGTCCAGGCCGCCGTTGATCATGCCCCACAGCGCCAGGCCCGCGCCCGTCAGGTAGATGTAGAGGCTGGCCAGGTTCAGCTTGGGGAACGCCACGTCCTTGGCGCCCAGCATCAGCGGCAGCACGAAGTTGCCGAACACCGCCGGGATGGCCGGAATCATGAACAGGAAGATCATGATGATTCCGTGGAGCGTGAACGTACGGTTGTACGTCATCGCGTCCATGATGGTCGGCCCTGGCGTCAGCATCTCCAGGCGGATGGCCATCGCGAAGATGCCACCCACCAGGAAGAAGAGCAGGATCCACACCAGGTACATCAACCCGATGCGCTTGTGGTCCACCGTCAGCAACCACGAGCGCACGGTGGTGCCGTCGATCAGGTAGTTGGGGTGGTGGTGGTGCGCGTCGTGCGCGTCATGAGCGCCCGGCACGGGGACAACGCCATCAGCGGTGGTGCTACTGGACGGGGTCATAAGCAGGTCCCTCCGAGGCGCCCTCGCGGAGGTTCGCGGTGCGCAGGGTCTTGATGTACTCGACGATGGCGGCAGTCTCCGGGCCCTGGAGCTTGCCCTGGAAGGTGGGCATCACGTTCTGGTAGCCGGCTACCAGGTGCGCGCCCGGGTCCATCATCGACTGGGTGATGTAGGCCTCGTCCGCGCGGATGGTCTGCCCGTCGGACAGCTTCTGCACGCGGTCATACAGGCCCAGGAAGGTGGGGCCAATGTGCGGGGCGCCGTCCACCGAGTGGCACTTGAGGCAGCCCTGGGTACCGGCCAGCCGCTGGCCCTGCTCGGCCATGCGCGCCACCGGCGGCACCAGCGATTCGGCCACCGAGGCCAGAGCGTCCTGGCGGTTGGCCAGCCGGCCGCGGCGTTGCTCGATGAGCCACTCCTCGAACTTCTCGGGCTCCATCACCACCACCTCGGCCAGCATTTTCGAGTGCGACAGGCCGCAGTACTCGGTGCACAGCACCTGGTACGTACCGGGCTTGGTCGCCTCGAACCAGGCCTGGGTGTAGCGGCCCGGCAGCGCATCCATCTTGATGCGGAAGGCGGGCACGTAGAACGAGTGCAGCACGTCCCGCGAGGTGATGAGCAGGCGCACCGGGCGGCCCGCCGGCACATGGAGCACGTTCACCCCGTTGGGACCCTCGGGGTACGCGAACTTCCACATCCACTGCTTGCCCATCACGTACACGTCGTACGTGTTCTTGGGCGGCGTGGTGTACCAGACGAAGTCGCGGAAGCCGATGGCGAACCACAGCAGGAAGAACACCAGCGGCACCGAGACGAAGAGGAACTCCGTCACCAGGTTGGGCACCACGTACTCGGTGTGCTGGTTGGGCGTGCGCCGCCGGTAGCGGAAGAACATGAACAGCGCCGCCAGGCCCACGCCCAGCGACGACAGCATGGTAACGCCGACGACGAAGTAGTGGAGGTTGTCGACCTTGTCCGCGAAGGTCGACGCCCGCTCCGGGAGGAAGAGGATTTTGTCAGCGAGGTTGCTCATGCCGCAGCGCCTTTCTTCAGCTCGCGCCTCCAGAAATAGATCAGCATCACCGAGAGCGCGGCGAACACCAGCAGCGCCCCGGTACGAATGAACCCAAAGACGTAGAAGCTATACTGCCGCGTGGCCGTCTCGTACTTGAAGCACGAGAGCACCACCCGGTCGAAGCTGGTCCCCACCCGCCCATTGGCGGCCTCGAGCAGCGCCAGCTTCATGTCCCGCGAGGGGAAGCTGGTGCCGTAGAGGTAGCGAGCGATGCTGGCCTCGGGGGTGATGACGTGCACCACCGCCGGGTGGGCGTACTGCTTGGTGGCCTCGTCATACGTGTACTTGAAGCCCAGCGCCTGGGAGAGCAGCTGAATGTTCTCCTGGGTGCCGGTGAGGAAGCGCCACGGAGCCGTCTCCGGCTTGCCCATGGCCTGCAGGTGCCGGCGGCGCCGGTCCGTGCTCTGCGCGGGCGTGTCCTTGGGATCGATGCTCACCGTGAGCGCCTCGTAGTCCTTGCCCAGCTCCAGCCCCACCTCGCGCATGGCGCTGACCTGCGCGTTGATGACGAGGTTACAGAGCATGGGGCACTGGTAATACACCAGTGTCACCAGCGTGGGCTTGTCCTTGGGAAGCACATCCCCCAGACGGATCTCCCGGCCTTCCTCGTCCAAGAAGCGGGCCTGAAGTGGCAGCGGCTCGCCCAGGCGCTCCTCCACGTCCACGCCCCGCACCGCGGGCGGCCGGTCCGAGTCCGCGTCCACGATGGGCTGAGGCGTCTTGCCTCCGCCCGGCAGCGCGAACGCCGGCAGCGAGGCGCACAGCACCAGCGCCGCCAGGACGGGCCGCGCGAGCCGGCTCGCGCGTGCAGTGGAGTGTGAGAGCAGGAAGGACATCGACATTCGCAAGAGGCTTAACGCGGGGTAGGAGAGGGTGAGCCAGGGGCGGGGGCCGGAGCCTTGCCGGGGGCCGGAGCCGTACCGGGGGCCCCGGGGGTGCCGGGAGCCGCGGGGGTGCCGGGGGCCGGAGCCATCTCGGGCGCGGGGGCCGGAGCCGGGCGCTTGGAGTCCGCGATGACGCGCTCGAAGGCCTGGTCAATGGGCATGTGGGCCGCGGCGCCCTGCTCACCGGCGCCGCTCTTGAGCGCCTGCTGCTGAGCGGCGATCTTCTGCTCGGCGTGCACGTCGTGCTCGAACATGCGCTGATTGATGATGCCCACCTCGTACTGCCCCATGGCGGCGGGCCGGGGAGGCGGGCCGTTGGGCTGAGCGTCGTGCTCGGCGTTCACCAGGATGCGGTAGGCCCAGATGCAGCCCACGCCGAAGATGACCAGCGAGATGACGCCCACCTGGATGACCTTGCCCAGGACCAGGTGGTCCTCTTCGGCCGCCACGCCGTGCGCGCCGACGATGACGCGCGACTCCAGTTCGCTCTGAGTCTTCTTCATGGCTGCACGTACCTCAGCGAGTCAGAGATGTACGGGTCCTTCACCGGCACGGTGTACTTGCCACCGGCGCGCCACAGGGCGAAGGCCACCGAGATGCCGCCCACGCCGAGGAACGCGGTGATGAGCGTCCAGTGGAACGAGGGGCTCCCCTCGGAGTGCGCCGGCCACACCAGCCAGTACAGGTCCACGTAGTGGATGCCCAGGATGTAGACGGCCACCACGGCCAGCTTGCGCGGCTGCAGCTTCAGGTTGCGGCTGAGCAGGATGGCGAACGGCAGCAGGAAGTGCAGGAAGAACAGCGAGGCGGACAGGTTGTGCCACGGGCCGTTGATACGGATGTGGTACCAGGGCGCCTCTTCCGGCAGGTTGGCGATCCAGATGAGCATGAACTGCGAGAAGGCGATGTAGGCCCAGAACGCGGTGAAGGCCAGCATCAGCTTGCCCAGATTGTGGAAGTGCGCCGTCGTCACCAGGTTGCCGTACAGGTCCTTGCCCTGGGCGTTCACCGTCGCGATGGTCAGCACGCAGAAGGCGGCCAGGAAGCTGCCGGCGAAGTAATAGACGCCGAACATGGTGGACTGCCAGAGCGGCGTGAGGCTCATCAGCCAGTCGAACGAAGCAAAAGTAATGGTGAGCGCAAGGAAGGGCAGCGAGCCCGGAGAGAACATGCGCGCCTTGACGGTGAGTGCGAGGTCGCCCGTCTCGTCCTGGCGGGTGCTCCAGGCGTGCAGGCGGTGGCTGACGAACGTCCACACGCCGAAGTAGATGAGCTGGCGCACCACGAAGAAGGGCACGTTGAGGTAGCCGTGCTGCTTGTGCTCCAGGTGGCTCACCTCCACGGAGGTGTACAGCTTGAGCAACTCCTCCTTGCCCCACATCCAGGGGTACAGGTGCTTGAGGAAGGGCACCAGCACCAGGCCCAGCAGGAAGAAGATGGGCACCGCGATGGCCATCGTCTCCATGGCGCGGCGAAGCACCGTGGTCCACTTGGCCTTGGCCGTGTGGAAGATGGCCACCATGAGCAGCGAGGCCACGGAGATGCCCACCCAGTAGCAGAAGGCGATGAGGTAGGCGTGCGCGGTGGCCTTGGCGTTGGTGACGAAGCCCACGCCCGTGAGCACCATGCCCAGGATGCCCAGCCCGCCCGCCAGCACCAGGAGCTTGGGCTTACCGGTGTAACGCTCCACGGAAATCATCGGTTCTCCTGAGGAAGGTTCTGCTGGCCGCCACCGCGGGCAGCCTGGAGCGCGCGCACGTAGGCGACCACGGCCCAGCGCTCGGTGGTGTTCAACTCGCCGCTGAACGACGGCATCACCCCGTAGCCCTCGTTGATGGCCGCGTAGAAGTGGCCCGTGGGCTTGCCGGACAGATCCAACAGCGACGGCGGCAGGCGCAGGCCCATGTTCTCGGCCACCACGCTGTTGCCGTCACCCAGCACGCCATGGCACTGCGAGCAGACGATGTTGTACTTCTTCTGCCCCAGCTTCAGCAGCTCGTGCGTCACCTCCACCGGCATGGTGGTGACGAACTGGGCGCCCACCCGGCCGGTGCTCATGCCGGGGTTGCCCACCGGGCGCTCGATGGGGATGGTGCCCATGGGCGGGGTGCGCATGGCGCGGCCGTCCGGCCAGAACTCCGAGGCCTCGTAGTACTCGTACTTGGACTGGACCTCCATGCGCTGGAGGAACTCAGAGGGGATTTCACAGCCCGTCAGCGCCGTGAGCCCCACCGCGGGGATGAGCCACCTCATTCCGGTTCTCCCGTGACAACAGTGACCTGAGTCGCGCCCAGGGCCTCGAGCTGACTCCTGGCGTCCTGCACGTTCACACCCGCCAGCGCCGGAATGCTCAGCCAGAAGCCGTGCGTGGAGGCGCTGCGGAACGCGTCGTGCTCGAACACAGGGTGATAGGGCTGCGGCAGCCGGCTAAGGCCCAGCAGTCCGAAGAAGATGCCGAAGGCGGCCAGCAGCACGCCCAGCTCGAAGGTGATGGGCACCCACGCTGGCAGGCTCAGCAGGGGACGGCCACCCACGTTGATGGGGTAGTCGATGGTGTTCATGTACGTCTGCATGGCCAGCGCCGTGCAGACGCCGGTGATGCCGCCGCCCAGAGCGATGAAGGGCACGCGCGAGGGAGGCAGACCCAGCGCCTCGGACCCGCCATGCAGCGGGTACGGGGAGTAGGTGTCCATTCCCTGGAAGCCCTTCAGGCGCATCTCGTTGGTGGCCTTCACCAGGGCGTCGGGTGTGGCGAACTCGGCCAGCACCCAGCTCTCAGTGACCGGGGTCGATTCCATGGCTCTAGTGCGCTCCGTGGGTGAGGGTGCCGGCGGCGGCCGTCTCGACGCCGTGCTCGCCGTGGTGGGCCGCGTGCTTGAGCTCCAGCTGCAGCTCCTTCACCTCGCTCAGGGCCACCGCGGGCACGAACTTGAGGAACAGCAGGAACAGCGTGCCGAACAGGCCCAGCGTGCCGATGTAGATGGACCAGTCCACCCAGGTGGGGCTGTAGACGTCCCACGAGCCGGGCAGGAAGTCCTGGTGCAGCGAGGTGACGATGATGATGAAGCGCTCGCACCACATGCCGATGTTCACCGCGATGGAGGCCACCCACATGATGGGGATGCTGGTGCGGCACTTCTTGAACCAGAAGATGTTCGGGGTGATGACGTTGCAGGCGATCATCAGCCAGTACACCCCGGCGTAGGGCCCCGTGGCGCGGTTGACGTAGAAGGTCCAGATCTCGAACTGGCTCTGCGAGTACCACGCCACGAAGTGCTCCATCATGTACCCGTAGGACACGACGAGGCCCGTGGCGAGGATGACCTTGTTCATGTTCTCCAGGTGCCGGTCGGTAATCACGTCCCTCAGCCCCATGTACTTGCGCGCCGGGACGATGAGGGTGATCACCATGGCGAAGCCAGAGAACACGGCGCCGGCCACGAAGTAGGGCGGGAAGATGGTGGCGTGCCAGCCGGGCAGCAGCGACACGGCGAAGTCGAAGGACACGATGGTGTGCACCGACACCACCAGCGGCGTGGAGAGGCCGGCCAGCAGCAGGTAGGCGATCTTGTAGTTGTGCCAGTGCCGCCCCGAGCCGCGCCAGCCCAGGCTGAACATGCCGTAGATGATGCGCTGCAGCTTCGACTTGGACGAGTCACGCAGCGCGGCCAGGTCCGGGATGAGGCCCACGTACCAGAACAGCGCGGACACCGTGAGGTACGTGGAGATGGCGAACACGTCCCACACCAGCGGCGAGCGGAACTGCGGCCACGCGCCCAGGGTGCTGGGGTAGGGGAACAGCCAGAAGGCGAACCAGGGGCGGCCGGTGTGCAACAGCGGGAAGAGGCCCGCGCACATCACCGCGAACAGCGTCATCGCCTCGGCGAAGCGGTTGATGCTGGTGCGCCACTTCTGCTGGAAGAGCAGGAGGATGGCGGAGATGAGCGTACCGGCGTGGCCGATACCCACCCACCAGACGAAGTTGATGATGTCGAAGGCCCAGCCCACCGGATTGTTGTTGCCCCACACGCCGATGCCCTTGGCCAGCGTGTACGTCACGCCGATGACGAGCAGGCCGAGGGCGGACAGGGTGCAGCCGAACAACATCAGCCAGCCCTTGCCCGGCTTCTTCCAGACGAAGTCGAGCAGGGTGTCATTGAGCGACTTGTCGTCGTGGTGCGGCGGGATGAGGTGCCGGGGCTCGAGCGGATCGACTCCGGCGGCGTGGGCGGCGTGGGTGGCGGTCTCAGCCATGGTCAGTGACCTCCTTCGTGCGCGTCAGGCGCCGGAGCCAGGGAGGGATGCGGGTTGCGCAGGCGAACGAGGTGGGCGGTGCGCGGCTGAGTGCCCAGCTCATACAGCAGCTTGTAGTGGCGCGGGTCGGCGTGCAGCTGCGTGACGCGGGCCTTCTCGTCGTTGAGCGAGCCGAAGGTGATGGCCTCGGTGGGGCACGTCTGCTGGCAGGCCGTCTGCAGCTCCTTCTCGGCGATGCGGCGCTTCTCCACGCGGGAGGTGATGCGCACCCGCTCGATGCGCTGGACGCAGTACGTGCACTTCTCCATCACGCCGCGGTTGCGCACCGTGACGTCCGGGTTCATCTGCATCTTCTCCGTGGGCGTCTTGCCCTTGGTGTAGTGCAGGTAGTTGAACCGGCGGACCTTGTACGGGCAGTTGTTGGAGCAGTACCGCGTGCCGACGCAGCGGTTGTACACCATGTCGTTCAGGCCCTCGTCCGAGTGCACGGTGGCGTTCACCGGGCACACGTACTCGCAGGGGGCCTTCTCGCAGTGCACGCACATGACGGGCTGCATCACCATGCCCGGCTCGGCGTCCGCGGTGGCGTAGTTGTCGTAGCCCTGGCGGTTCTTGCCCTGGGCGTCCTTCTTCGGGTTGATGCCCGGGCCGGTGAAGTACCGGTCGATGCGCAGCCAGTGCATCTCACGGCTGCGGCCCACCTGCTCCTTGCCCACCACCGGGATGTTGTTCTCCGACTGGCAGGCCACCACGCACGCGGAGCAGCCCGTGCACCGCGACAGATCGATGGCCATGCCCCACTTGTACTCCTCCTTGGAGTACTCGAAGGGGGGCAGGTTGTTCAGGCGGTTGCCCGGCTTGTCCAGGTCGCCCGTGGTGCGCGCCAGCGCACTCTGGACGTTCTGGTTGTTCTTGTCGCGCCACTCCTGGAGGGTGAAGTCCAGCGCCACGGGGCGGCCGGCCATGCTCCAGTGCTTCTGGGTGGACACCAGCTGGTGCGTCTTGCGCAGCTTGGTCAGCGTGGCGCCGCTGTCGAACCAGGGCGCGTCCACGCTGCGCACCAGGTTGGCGTTGTAGCCGGTGCCGTTGGCCGCCGTCTCGTGCACGAACTTGCGGCCGTAGCCCAAGGGCAGCGTCACCGCGCCGTCGGCGTGGCCCGGCATCACCCACACGGGCACCTCGAGCTTGCGGCCCCGGTAGCTCAGCTCCGCCACGTCGCCCGTCGCGAGCTTGAGCTCCTCGGCCGTCTTCGGGCTGATCAGCGCCGGGTTGTCCCACACCAGCTTGGTGACGGGATCCGGCAGCTCCTGCAGCCAGGAGTTGTTGGCGAAGCGGCCGTCGAAGACCTTGTAGTCCGCGACGAAGTTGATCTCCAGCTGGCCCGCGGCCACCGGCTGGGGCGGGGTGTAGGCCGCGATGGCGGCGGCGACGCCCTCGGTGTTGGCGGCCGCCTCGATGGGAGCCGCGGTGCTGCCAGGCACGATGCCCGAGGCGACGATCTTCTCCCAGGCGGACTCGAAGTCAGCGCCCTGGGTGGCGGGCTGGCCGCGCCAGAAGTCACGCAGCATCTGGTAGGCGGGGGCGTAGGGCTCGTCCAGGAAGAGCGCCAGCAGCTCGGACTCGGGCACGCCGTTGAAGAGCGGCTGAATGAGCGGCTGGGCGATGGACACCGTGCCGTCGATGGAGCGGCCATCGCTCCAGGTCTCCAGCTGGTGCGCGGCCGGGACGAACCAGTCGCACAGCGCCGCCGTCTCGTCCTCGAAGAGCGAGGTGTAGAGCACCGACAGCTTGCCGCGCTGCTCGGGGTTGCCGTTGCCCAGCAGCTCGGCCAGGCCGATGTCGGAGGGCAGCGAGTACACCGGGTTGAAGGCGGTGATGACCAGCGTGTCCACGCGGCCGGCCTGGATGTCGGCGACGAGCTCGCGCACGCCGGCCAGGCTCGAGGGCTCGGAGGCGGTGGGCACGAAGCGCACCGTCTTGCCCACGTTGCCCAGCGCCACGTTGATGGCGTGAGCCAGCGCGTGCACCGCGGCGGGCTGACGCTCACCGGCCACCACCAGGCTGCGGCCCGCGGCCCCGCGCAGATCGCCCACGATGGCGTCGATCCACTTCTGGGCGTTGGCGGGCGCGGCGGCCTTGGCGGAAGCCGCGGCGGCCAGGCCGGACACGGCGCCACCCAGGGCCTGGGCCACGGCGGCGGCCAGGCCGAGGATCTCCGAGGACTTCACGCGCAGGCGGTGATCCGCCATGCCTCCGGTGATGGAGAAGCGCGTCTCGGCCACATAGAGGCGGTTGAGGGTGTCCGGGTTGTCGCGGCGGCTGGCGAACTGGCGCGCGTAGGCCAGGTTCACCGGGCGGCTCTCCAGGAAGTCCGCGTCCAGCGACAGGACGATGTCCGCCTGGCTGAAGTCATACAGGGCGGTGTGCGGGGCGCCGAACAGGGCGCGGGCGCCCTCGGCCGCGGCGTCCTGGGTGACGGGGGCGTAGCTGTGGAAGCGCGCGTTGGGCAGCTTCTGCAGGATGCGGCTGCGCAGGTGCCCCATCATCGGCGAGTTGATGGGCTCGGTGAGGAAGCGGATGCGCGCGCCACCGTCGGCCGGGGCCGCCTTGTTCACCAGCGCGGACACGTCCTCGGCCAGCGAGCGCAGCGAGCGCGGCGACATGCGCTGGCGCAGCACCCGGGCGCGGTTGGGCTCGTACAGCGAGATGAGGAAGGCCTGCTCGAACGGGCCCGCGGCGCCCCGGTTGATGGGGTGCTCGGGGTTGCCCTCGATCTTGATGGGGCGGCCCTCGCGAGCGGTGATGAGCAGGCCGGAGGTGTGGCCTCCGAACGTCATGCCGGACGCGTAGTGCAGCGCGTTGCCGGGCACCAGCTCGGGCGGCGTCTTGGTGAAGGGCACCAGGCGCTCGTCCGAGGGGCGGGTGGTGCACGCGGTGGCGCCGGCCAGCGCCAGCGAGGCGCCGATGAGCTGCATGAACTCACGGCGCGCCACGCCGGTGGGCGGCAGATCCGCGCCTTCCGGGAACTCGGGCTTCACGCTCTCGAGGTACTCGGGCAGGCCCAGCCGCTCCTCGAGGCTGCGCCAGTAGGTACGGCCATATCCACCCTCGGTGGCCACGCCCGCCTGAGCGGCATGGTCCAGCGCGGCGCCGACTTCGTCGTGCTCGTGCGGGTGGTTGTGGTCGTCGTGGGGCTCCTGAGCAGCCGGGCCGTTGGGCAGCACCGGCAGCGCGAAGGAGGACGGGGTGGCCTGAGACGGGTCGCCGTTCTTCGGGGTCATCGGTGGCATGTGGAGCAGTTCGTGCGCGAGTGGACTTTGTTTTCCTGCGCCAGCGTCTCCGCGAGCTTCGCGGCTTCCTTGGGGTCCTTCGGCGGAGCCCAGGTCATGCTGGTGATGAATTCCTGCGGGCGCAGGTGCGGCTCGGGGTTGCGGTGGCAGTCCAGGCACCAGCCCATGGTCAGCGGCGAGTGCTGCTCGACGGCGGCCATCTGATCGATGCGCCCGTGGCAGGTGAAGCACCCCACGCCCTTGGACACGTGGATGGAGTGGTTGAAGTAGACGAAGTCCGGCAGGTTGTGCACGCGCACCCAGGGAATGGGCTGGTCGGCGAAGTAGGCCTTGCGCACCTCGGTGAGGTACGGGCTCTTGTTCCAGATCTGCGCGTGGCAGGACATGCACACGGTGGTGGAGGGGATGCCCGCCGAGGGCGACTTCTCCACCGAGAAGTGGCAGTAGCGGCAGTCGATCTGCTCGTCACCGGCGTGGTGGCGGTGATCGAACTCGATGGGCTGTTCGATGGGGCGCTGCTGGCCCGTGCCATACGGCGAGCGCACGTACGCCATCAGACCGCCAATGGCGATTGCGGGAACGGCGAGGAGGGCCGCGGCGGAGAACCGCGAGACCGTATTCGTCCAGCGAGGGAAAAGAGGGCCGCTCATACCAGGACCTGGGGCAAGCAGTGGACTTCAGTGAGACGCAATGAGGAGGAAAGGGGGCCTTGCCGGCGGACTACTGTCGTGTGCGCGGGTCCCGCCTCCATCTCCCGTCCCCAGCGCGGCGCGGGACCATCAACCATCAAATCCCGACTGTCAATCATCTTTCGTTCTCCCGGGTGACCCGCAGCGTCGCGCATAGCACGGCAACGCCCGCGAGGTGCAACCGGGGTTTCCTCAGGTAATGACGTTCTCTTCTGGCAAGCGGAAGCGGCGGTTGACCCGCTAATCCTGCTCGGGGGTTTCGAGCGCCCGCCAGCGCTCGCGGCGGCGCTGCTGGAGCCGGGCGACGAGCTGCTGGGCGCGCTCATCCTTGAGGTAGCGCGGATCGTGGCGGCTGCCCTTGCCCTGGTTGCAGCGGGCGCACGCCAGGCCCAGGTTCTCCAGGGCGTCGGTGCCCCCGTGCACCCGGGGGATGATGTGCTCGATGGTGGCGCGGCTGATGGGCTCGCCGCTCAGGTCCACCATGAGGTGGGCGTTGCAGTGCAGGCACTTGCCCAGCCACACCTCGCGGCCCCGGAAGTCGGTGCGCTCGAAGGTGGAGTCGGTGGCGATGATGCCCAGGACGCGGCGACGCTTGGCGGCACTCACGGGCCTACACCTCGATGACCGCGTCGTCCGCGATGGCGAAAACGCGCTCACCGGTGCGCCGGCTCACGTTCACGCCGCCCGTAAAGGCGCTGAAGGCAGGAAGTATGCCGACCGCGGGCCCCAGGTGGAAGCACGGCAGGCGCAGGCGGTCCGCGCCCGAGGACAGGCGCACCACCGGGTGCAGGTGGCCGGCCCAGAGGTAGCGGCCTGTAGCGGGCTCGGGGTGGTGGGCGAAGCGGAAGGGGCCCTCGTCGGTGTGCTCCTCCTGCACGTCGATGCGCCACTCGGGGGGAAGCCGCTTCAGGTGCCGATCATGGTTGCCGCGCACCAGCACCATCTCCACGGCGTCATGGCTGGCACGCCAGGCGGCGACGCGGGCCGTCACGGCGGGGGTGATGCCCCGGCGCGAGTGGATCAGGTCTCCCACCAACAGCAGCCGCCGGGCGCCGGTGGCATGCAGGGCCCGTGACAGCCGGCTCAAGTCATCCTCCAGCACCCCGGCGGGCAGCGGAATGCCGTGTTGCTGGAAGCTTTCGGGTTTGCCCCAATGCAGGTCCGCCACGGCAAGCAGCCCCGCCTCGGGCCAGTACAGGCCGCGCTCGGGGCGAAGCTCCACTTCGGTGCCGCTCAGGCGGACCTGGCATCCTCGCGTTGCCATCGTTCCTTGATGCGCTCGACGCGCTCCAGCAGGGATTCATTGGAGAGGCTGGCGCTGATGCGCTCGACGACGAGCGGGAAAGCCAGCGGCGTGGGCCGCCGGACGGGGATGAGCTCCAGGGGGGAGTGCTCCAGGCGCTCGAGGGTGGCGGCCAGGCGGTTCTGCTCGAAGTGCTGCTCGAGCACCTCGCGGCGGGCCTGGACCAGCAGCAGGTTGTCGGGATCGTATTTGAGGAAGACGTCGTAGAGCAGCGAGGAGCTGGCCTGCACCTGGCGGGTGGACTTCCGGGCGCCGGGCAGGCCCGGGAGGATGAGCCCCGCCACGCGGGCGATGTCCCGGAACTGGCGCCGGGCCAGCTCGCTTAAGTTGGCGCTCTCGAGGATGTCCTCCACCAGCCGCTCGCGGGTGAAGAGGGCCGGGCGCAGCATCTCCTCGAAGGGGAAGAAGTCCGGGGTGAGGAACTCGATGCCGTAGTCGTTCACCGAGAGGCTGAAGGTGGCCTTGCGCAGCCGGGTGAAGCGCAGCGCCAGCAGGGCGGCGAGCCCCTCGTGCACCAGCCGCCCCTCGAAGGGGTAGAGGAAGAGGTGGTGGCCCTCGCGCGTCTCGCACGTCTCGGCCAGGCAGGTGCCAGCGGCGGGGATGCGCGAGAGCCGGGACTGGGCATCCAGCACGGGCCAGGCGGCGGCGAGCTCCTCGGCGGAGACGTCTCCCTGGCGGGCCGAGTGCAGGGTGCGGCGCACCGCGGCGGCCAGGGAGCCGGAGATGGCCAGGCGGCTGCCCATCCAGCGCGGCGTCTGGGTAGTCTTGGCCCTGGCGGGCTTCACATAGGCCGTCATGTCCTTGAAGCGGGAGAACTCCAGGCGCTTGCCAGCGAAGAGGAAGGTGTCCCCGGGGCGCATCCGGCTGATGTAGGACTCCTCGATGGAGCCGATGCGGCCGCCGCTCCAGTAGCGCAATTGCACGGTGGCGTCCGAGGTGATGGTGCCGATGTTGAGCTTGTGCATCCGGGCGATGCGGGCATCGGCGACGACGAAGCGGCCCTCGTGCTCCACCACGCGGCGGAACTCGGGGTAGGCGCGCAGGGTGGGGCCGCCCTCGCGCACCAGGGCCAGCGTCCACTCGAACTCCTCGTCCGTCAGGTCCTCATATGAGGTGGCCTCACGCACCTCGGCGCGCAGCGCTTCGCGGGTGAAGCCGCCGCCCATGGCGCAGGTGACCAGGTGCTGGGCCAGCACGTCCAGCGGCTTGGCCAGGGGCAGCCGGGCCTCCACCTCGCCGCGCTGGAGCGCCTCGCGGGCGGCGGCCATCTCGATGAGCTCCAGGGCGTGGGTGGGCACGAAGAGCAGGTGGCACGTCTCTCCGGGCCGGTGGCCGCTGCGGCCGGCGCGCTGCAGGGAACGGCCGATGCCCTTGGGGCTGCCCACCTGCACCACGCGCTCCACGGGGCCAAAGTCCACGCCCAGGTCCAGCGAGGAGGTGCACACCACGATTCGGACGGAGCCGTCCTTGAGTCCGGCCTCGACGCGCTCGCGCTCCTCCCGGTCGATGGAGCCGTGGTGCAGGGCCATCACCCCCTCCCACTCGGGGCGGGCGAAGCGCAGCCCTTCGAACCAGCGCTCGGCCTGAGAGCGGGTGTTCATGAAAACCAGGGTGGAGCGTTTCGGGTCCAACCAGACGGCCACCTTCTCGAGCATGGAGAAGCCCAGGTGGCCAGCCCAGGGGAAGCTGTCCACGCTGTCGGGCAGCAGGGTGCTGACCTCGATGGGGCGCTCCACGTCGGCGCTGAGCAGGGTGGGGGAGGCGAGGGTGCCCGCGACGGCGCGGGCGGCGACGTCCAGGTTGGCGAGGGTGGCGGACAGGGCCCAGGTGCGCACGGTGGGCGCGAAGCGGCGCAGGCGGGCCAGGGCCAGCTCCATCTGAGTGCCGCGCTTGGTGCTCAGCAGCTCGTGCCACTCGTCCACGATGATGGAGCGCAGGCCGGAGAACAGCTCCAAGGCGCGCTCCCCGGCCAGCAGCAGCGAGAGGGACTCCGGGGTGGTGATGAGCACCTCGGGCAGCCGGTCGCGCTGGCGCTGGCGCACCGAGGAGGAGGTGTCTCCGGTGCGGCTCTCGACGTTGATGTCCTCATCCAGCACGGAGAGGGGCGCGTTGAGCGCCAGCTCGATGTCGCGGGACACGGCGCGCAGCGGCGTCACATAGAGGATCTGCAGGCCCTTGCGGCCGCCCTCGGCGACATCGGCCAGGGGGCCCATGTACGCGGCGTAGGTTTTGCCGGCGCCGGTGGGGACATGAATGAGGCCACTCTCTCCGCGGGCGTAGGCGGCCCAGGCCTCTTCCTGAAAGGCATAGGGCTTCCACCCGCGAGCCTGGAACCAGGAGCGGAGCCTGTCGAGCGGCTTGCCCTCTCCCCTCGGGAGAGGGGGCGGGGGCGGGCTCTTCGCCGCCTTTCGAGCGGGCCTCCGCGCCGTGCGCTTCTTAATGCTGGGCATGGAGCAGGTCCTTGAGGCGCTCGAGGGTGTCGGCGTCCTGGGGCTTCTTGTCCACGCGCCACCGGGCGATGCGCGGAAAGCGCAGCGCGATGCCCGACTTGTGCCGGGGCGAGGCGGCAATGCCCTCGAAGTGCAGCTCGAACACCTGCTCCGGAGCCACGGAGCGCACGGGCCCGAACTTCTCGCGCGTGTGAGCGCGGATCCACCGGTCCAGCTTGGAGATCTCCTGGTCGGTGAGGCCCGAGTACGCCTTGGCCACGGGCAGCAGTTCCTGCCCGTTCCACACCGCGAAGGTGTAGTCGGTGTACAGCGCCGCCCGGCGCCCGTGGCCCGGGTGGGCATAGAGCAGCACGGCATCCACGGCGAACGGATCGATCTTCCACTTCCACCAGTCTCCGCGCTTGCGCCCGTGCTGATAGGTGGACTCGAGGCGCTTGAGCATGAAGCCCTCGACGTTGCGCTCACGGGACTCGCGGCGCAGCTTCCCCAGCTCCTCCCAGGAGCCCGGCTCCACGGCGGGGGACACGGTGAAGCGCGGATGCTCCTTCAGCAGGGCCTCCAGCCGGGCGCGGCGCTCGCGCAGGGGCAGGCCACGCAGGTCCTCTCCGCGCTCCTCCAACAGGTCATACGCCATGAAGGCGGCGGGAGCCTCGGAGAGCACCTTGGCCGTCAGCTTCTGCCGGCCGATGCGGCGCTGCAGCCGGCTGAAGGGCAGCGGCCGCCCGTCCTCATAAGCGAGCACCTCGCCATCCAGCACCGTGCCATCCGGCAGGGCCCTGGCGGCCTCGGTGATCTCCGGGAAGCGCTCGGTGATGAGCTCCTCGCCCCGGCTCCACAGGTACACGTTGCCCTGGCGGCGGATGAGCTGGCCACGGATGCCGTCCCACTTCCATTCAATGAGCCAGTCCTTCAGCTCGCCGAGAGCCTCAGGAGGCTGCTCCAGCGGAGAGGCCAGATAGAAGGGGTAGGGGCGGGACACATGCCCGTCGGAGACGTCAGGCGAGAGCAGCTGCTCGAACAACTCGCGCGTGGGAGACCAGGTGCCCATCAGCCGGTGAGAAATGGTCGCGGGGGGCAGCTCCGCCACCTGCGCGATGGCGCGCACCACCAGCGTGTCCGAGACGCCCACGCGCATCTCTCCGGTGAGCAGCTTGTTGAGCAGGAACAGCTCGCGGCGGGGCAGCACCTTCCACCAGGACAGCACCTGCTCGCGCTGATCAGCGGGCTCCAGCTCGCGCAGGGGCAACAGCCGCTGCTCCAGCCACCAGGACAGGGGCATCTCCTCCGGAGCGGCGGGGCGCACGTACTGATCCAGCATCAGGGCAATGACTTCCGCCAGGTCGCCAACGGACGCGTACACCTCGGCGAAGAGCCAGTCGGGGATGCCGGTCAGCTCCTGAGTCCACTGCACCAGCAGTTTGGAGGTGAGCAGCCGCTTCAGACGCCGGCCGGTGAGGAAGTACAGGACCCAGGCGGCATCCTGAGGAGGCGCTTCCTTGAAGTAGGCCACCATGGCGTCCACCTTGGCGTTGGTGGAGGTGGTGGAGTCCAGCGCGTCATAGAGGTCCGCGAAGCGCCGCATCGTCAGTCCTCCGCCTCGCCCTCGAAGGGCGTGGAGAGGGGCGCCGCATCCAGCCCCTTCTCGCGCAGGTAGCGCGCCAGCTGATCGCTGAAGCCGTGGGTGGCGAGCACGCGGCTGGCCTGCGTGTCCTCCACGGTCTGCAGTAGCTCGGGCCAGTCCGCATGGTCCGAGAGCACGAAGCCCCGGTCGAACCCACGCCGCCGCCGGTTGCCGCGCACGCGCATCCAGCCCGAGGCGAACGCGGTGGCGCAGTCCCCGAAGCGGCGCATCCACGTGGAGCCCCCGGCGCTGGGCGGAGCCAGCACCAGCGCGTCCGTGAAGGAGGCGCCCTTCTCCGTCTCGGAGACGAGCTGGGTGGGCACCATGCGCACGCCGGCCTCGCGGTAGCACCCCACCAGGCCATTCACGGCGCCATGCACCAGCACGGGCCGGTCCGTGAGCCGGGCCAGCTCGCCGAGGATGCGCTGCGCCTTGCCCAGCGCGTAGCAGAAGAGCACCGAGGCCCGGCCCGCCTCGCGGTTACCGTCCCACCAGCGCAGGATGTCCTCGGCCACCAGGCGCGGATCATCCCAGCGATAGATGGGCAGCCCGAAGGTGGCCTCGGTGATGAAGGTGTCGCAGCGCACCACCTCGAAGGGCGTGCACGTGGGGTCCGGCGTGCGCTTGTAGTCCCCGGAGACGATCCACACCTCGCCGCGGTGCTCGATGCGCAGCTGCGCGCTGCCCAGCACATGGCCCGCGGGATGGAAGCTGACCTTCACGTCTCCCACGGTGAGCGGCTCGCCGTACTCCAGCGTGGTCAGCTCCACGTCGGCGCCCAGCCGCTTGCGCAGCAGCCCCTGGCCCGCGCGGGCCGCCAGGTAGCGCTTGCTGCCTCCCCGGGCGTGGTCTCCATGCGCGTGCGTGATGAGGGCCCGCTCCACGGGGCGCCACGGATCGATGAAGAAATCCCCGGGCGGGCAGTACAGGCCCTGGGGTGTCACCGAGACCAGAGGCGGTCTGTCCTGGAAGGGGTAGGCACCCAAAGCCCACTTCAATTAACGACGTCCTGGGTAGGTGGCCACGGGAGGAGCACGCGGGTGCCTCGGCGACCTGCAAACCAGGCGAGCTTCCAGCGCCTCGCAGGCCCTGTAGCCCTCCTGATAGGTAGGGAAAGGAGGGCAGGCAAGCGTGAGGGGTTGTGGGTGAGGTGTCGCCCTTTTCACAGAATGCCGGGCGGGGGAGACTGGGCCGTCACCCCGTCCCTCTCTCTTCGGGAGAGGGGAGAGCGAAGAGCATGAACGCACAGGAGCGGAAGGCGGCGTACCGGCAGCGCGCGGAGAAGGGCGAAGCCGTCCCCGTCTCGGTGGACTTGCCCGCGGACCTGGACACGCCGCTGTCGGCCTACCTCAAGCTGGGGCCAGGCCCGCGGGGCTTCATCCTCGAGTCGTGCTACGGCGGCGAGCGCTTCGGGCGCTACAGCTACGTGTGCACCGCGCCCACGGGGCGGGTGAGGCTGGACCGCAACGGGGCCACGGTGTGGCGCGGCGAGCGCGAGGAGCGCCGCGAGGGCAAGCCGCTGGAGGTGCTGCGCACGCTGTGGCGCGAGCTGCAGGTGGCGGCGCTGCCGGGCGAGGCGCCCTTCCTGGGCGGGCTGGTGGGGTACATGGGCTACAACTGCGCCTCGTGGTTCGAGCGCCATGTGCCGGACCGGCACCCCAGTGACATGTCCTTCCCGGACTCGGAGTGGCTGCTGTGCGACGAGTTCGTCACGCACGACACGCGCACCCAGTCGCTGAAGCCCACGGTGATTGCCCGCCCGGCGCTGCACGGCAGCGTGGCGCTGGCGCTCAAGGACGCGGAGGAGCGCGCCGAGGCGATGGCCGAGAAGCTGCGCCGGCCGCTGCCACCCGAGGCGTACCAACAGGCGCCGAAGATGCGGGGCGAGCCGGAGACGGTGGCGCTGTGGGACAGGGCTGGGTACGAGGCGGCGGTGGAGCGGGTGAAGGAGTACATCCGCGCGGGAGACTGCATGCAGGTGGTGCTGGCGCGGCGGTTCGAGTCGCGAGGCACGCCTCCGCCGCTGAGCCTGTACCGGGCGCTGAGGCGGGTGAACCCCTCGCCGTACCTGTTCCTGGTGGAACTGGGTGAGGCGCGGGCGCTGGTGGGAGCCTCGCCGGAGCTGCTGGTGCAGGTGCGGGATGGGGACGTGGTGGTGCGCCCCATCGCGGGCACGCGGCGCCGGGGAGCCACGGAGGCGGAGGATCAGGCGCTGGAGAAGGAGCTGCTGGCGGACGAGAAGGAGCGCGCCGAGCACATGATGTTGGTGGACCTGGGGCGCAATGACGTGGGGCGGGTGGCGGCGCCGGGCTCGGTGCAGGTGGAGGAGATGATGGTCATCGAGCGCTACAGCCACGTGATGCACATCGTCTCGCAGGTGCGCGGCAAGCTGGGCGCCCAGTTCGACGCGCTGGACGCGCTGGCGTGCACGTTCCCGGCGGGCACGGTGTCCGGGGCGCCGAAGATTCGGGCGATGCAGATCATCGACGAGCTGGAGCCGCTGCGGCGCGGGCCGTACGCGGGAGCGGTGGGCTACCTGTCGTTCTGCGGAACGCTGGACGTGGCCATCGCGCTGCGCACGTTCTACGTGGACGGGGACCGCACGCTGTGGACGGCGGGAGCGGGCCTGGTGGCGGACTCGGTGCCGAGCCTGGAAGCGGATGAGACGGAGGCGAAGGCGCGGGCGCTGGGCGCGGCGCTGAAGCTGGCTCGCGAGGGAGGTGGGCGATGATCCTCGTCATCGACAACTACGACTCGTTCACGTTCAACCTGGTGCAGCTGCTGTACACGCTGGGCGCCGAGGTGAAGGTGGCGCGCAACGACGAGATCGACGTGGCGGGAGTGCTCGCCTCGGGGGCCTCGCACGTAGTGGTGTCACCGGGGCCATGCACGCCTTACGAGGCGGGAGTGAGCATGGCGGCCATCCGGGAGGCGAAGGTGCCAGTGTTTGGCGTGTGCCTGGGGCACCAGTCCATGGGCGCGGTGTTCGGAGGCAACGTCATCCGTGCGCCCGCGCCAGTGCACGGCAAGACGTCGCCGGTGAAGCACACGGGCACAGGGCTCTTCACGGGCATGTCGCAGGGCTTCCAGGCGGGGCGCTACCACTCGCTGGTGGTGGAGGCCTCGACGCTGCCCGTGGAGTTGGAAGCTACGGCATGGACAGCAGACGGGCTCATCATGGGCATGAGGCACCGCGAGCGCCCGATGGTGGGCGTGCAGTTCCACCCCGAAAGCGTGCTCACGCCCGAGGGCCCCACGCTGGTGCGCAACTTCCTTGAGGGCCGCTACTGAAGGGCAACTGCTGCTGCACGCTCAGGGCAGTTCCTTGAGGTGGCTTGCAAAGCAAGTACGCTGATGCCCTCTCCATGCTGGATGAGTGCCTTCAGTTCATCGCGGGCGTCACGAGCGGTGGCCCTCTAGTCTAGGCGGGAGCATTGTCCACGTTCTCTCCGAACTGGTACTTGAGACTGCCCCAGTTCCATAACCGGGCCAATCTCAAAGCGGAGTTCGCCCTTCTGGTGTGCATCAAGCGGGCCCAGCGAGCGCACGGTTCACCAGCAATGGAGGCCCCAACACTGCGAGCAGGTTTCGCGCCCGGCTGAGACCGACATAGAGGAAAGAGCGTTCCTCCTCATCTCCGGGCCAGCCCTGAGCCCAGAGAATGACGACCGCAGCCTCCATCCCTTTAAATCGGCCAGCAGTTTCAACGCGCACGCAGCCCTTCGCTTTTTCGAAGTGCACGCCCAAGGAGAGCCGAAGTCGTCGATCCTTGAGCCCCCGCTCCAGAGTCTTCTCCGACACCTCGCGCTGTCGTCCGTCTAGGAGCAACACCACGATCTCCTCTGGCGGAACCTTTTCCTCAACGATCAGGCGGAGCAGCTCCTTCAGGAGTCGCGCTGCAGCGCGGTCGAAATCCGCCTCCTCCCAGCGCTCGATGGCCTGCCCTTCAACATCGTTAGGGGCTACGGTGGGCCCCTGGTAGTGGGAGTAAGCGGCGGCATGAATTGACCTCGCGCTGCGGCAATTCTTGGTCAAGACGTAGGTTGCTATCAGCTCGACCGGGAGTTTCCGCGATCGATTCAACAGCCGCTGGTTCGGGTCGTAGAACACCAGCAGCCTCGTGCGGCGGCCCTCATGAAGCTGCGTGATTGGTAGCCAGTAGGCGTCTCGAAAATCCTGGGCCTCGTCGATGACAATGGCCTGGAAGTCGGGCAGTTCATGATTGAAAGCCAACGCGAGTGCGTACGGGCGCACGACATGTGCTTCATCTTCGCCATGGGCGCCACGCCTTGCCTCTGCGAGCAGATCCCGCCCTACCTTAGCTCCTATCTTGTCAATCGCCCACCACTTGCACAACTCGTGAAACGTCATGGTCAGCAACCGTGCCCCTGCCTCCGGCTCTGCCCTGGCGAACAGCATACTCTCGTGCTTGAGGTGATCACCGAGCAGCGCGTTGAAGCACAGCAGCAGAGTGCGCTCGCCTTCTCGCGCCAGCTCTTGTGCACGCCGCATCGCCAGAAGGGTCTTGCCCGTGCCCGCTCCCCCTGCGACTCCCAACTTCCGCATGAGGTATGTCCCTTGGAGGGCCTGCCATTGTTGGTCGGTCCAATAGTCGAGCCGCCGGTCATCGCGCGCAACGACGACACCTAGGCGGGGTTGTACCTCGAATGGTTGTGCCAGGACTCGCACGGCGTGGTGAAGCCAGGAAATGCCTGGCGCGGCGCTAGCGCCCCAGAAGCGATACACGCCGTCGAGCCATGCACTCAGATCCGCCAACGCCGCTCGGCCACCGACGATCGAGTGGGGGAGGTTGGGCCGGAGGGTGACCACAGGAGCGTCGAGCTCGGAGAATACAACCGCGTGGCCACCAGGGCTCTCGGGAAGCGCGAGCGTCGCCCAACCGGGGTCATCCTTCAGCTTCTTCCGAAGGTCCCTCAAGCGATTTTCCGCGCGCCTCGCGGGATCTTTCATTGGTAGTTCGCGGCCTCTCCGCGCACGGATGCTCCATTGATCCGAGCCAGGGTCGTAGCTGACTGTGCCCCCCTTGACCTCCACGACAAGTATTCCGCGTGCCGGATCAAGTATCACAAAGTCAGCCTCGCCATTGGCTGGTTGCTCCTGATCCTCATGGCGGGTGAGCGTCCGCAGGCCGTGGATGACGACAATGGGATCAGGAAGAGCCCGGAGCGCGGTGTACACTTCCGCTTCTCCTGATGAGTTGTGAAAGCGCTCGGAGGTCGAAGGGACATCAGGGATCATGCGGGCCATGGGCATGCTCCTGGACTGCGAGTCGGTGCTGCGAGGGATCGAAGGCGAGCAAACGGGGCTCGCCTTCCGGAGGATGGAGCCGCAGGCATTGGAGAGGTCCCATCTTGATGACCTCGATGATCTCACCTAGCAGCGTCTCCCCCTCATAGAGCATGAACCCAGCGGCCGGTGTGAGGCGGGGCGGCACATCGGCCGCATCACGCCAGCCATCGTCGAAGCGGAATTCATCCACCTTCCCCCACGGATCCTGGACCCTGGTCACGACCAGCTTCTCCGAATCCAGCGCGTACTCCACGACATAGAGCCAGTAGCGGTCGCCCTTGTCCTGCGCCTCTCGCAGTTCAGTCCTGGTGAGTGGGATACCCGCGCGGTCCCAGGCACCCGTCAAGCCTCTGACGGCGACACAACGAGGCGCGGCTTCGCCAGGGACCTCGATTTGGACGGTGTAGCCAGGATGGGAGGGGCTTGGAGCTGATACCTGGCAACCATGGTTGAGCGCATCCCTTGAGACGTACTGGAGCGCGGCGAGATTGATGGCGATGCTGGCCTCTGGTGCAGTTCCAAGCCCAGGGGAGAAGGAGGACCCTGCTCGATGAAGATAGGAGCGGAGGCGGCCGCGCCTTTGGGGGGTCGATACATGGCTGGTGCCATCGCCCGGTGTAATAGGTGGGCCTGAAGAAGTTGTGCTCGTCGCAGAGAAACTGCCCCGGGTGGGGCGAACGATCTGGAGCCCGTCATGAGCAGGGGTAGCCTGCTGGCTCTCGGGGGCAGCGGGAGAACCTTGAGGCGATGCTTGCGCGTGACGCGAGCCCCGAGCTGGTTCCGGAGCCCCGTCTGGCGCTGATGGGTGCCCGGCTTCCTTTCCTTCGTCCTCGTCTGCCGGAACCGTCGTATCTGACGACTGCTCTGCTTCCCTGGTGGGATCCAGATCACTGAGGTCAAGTGCCTTGGGCTCTGGAGCCCGCGCTCGAATCCTTCGCCGATCCAGCACGGCCTCGATCATCTCAGGCGGGCAGCGCAGGATCGCCTCTAGGGCGCTCAGATCCTGAAGTCTGAGTTCCTGGGGCAGGCGCCGGTTGATGACACTGGCAAGTTCATGCGCTGCTGTCTCCCGGTCCATGAGAGCCAGCAGCAGACAGTTCCCGTCGAGCAAGCTGTCCGCCTCGCCCTCACCGAAGAGTTCCTCACGGCTTAGAGAGGAGCATCGCAGGGCAGTTCGCAAGGTGGATGAGGCGACGACACGAAGCGCGAGCGCGTCATCGGCTGTCTGTTCCAAGCCATGAATGTTGTGAGCCGAATCGTGGGTATGCACCAGCAGCCTGAGCAGACCTCGCTGCAACTCATGCCTGCTCAAATGCTGCGCGAACTCCGCGGCTAGGGCAGCGACCTTGGCGTGCGGGTGAGAGGCCTCCTGTAGGAGGACCTCGACTATCTCCTCGGAGGCGCGGCGGACTCCTGCGATCCGTGCGGCACCAACCGGAAGGTCGGGCGCGAGCAGGGGTATCACGGCATCCTTGAGCCGGCCCGACCACCACGGCGCGTCGTCCTCGAGCACCCGATGGGGCTGCACAAGCGCTCCGCCACGTGTCAACACTGGCGGGTGTCCCTGTAGCGCAACCTCACTCTCTTCTTCCGCGAGGCGCACCCATGCCCAGAGGACGCTTCGCTTCACATCCTCAGGGAGAGTCTTCCCCGCGTAGAGCGCAGCCAACTCGTGAAGGAAGCTGACGTAGTCCTCTGGCCCCGGCAGCGCTCGCACACCCAGCCGCTCGAGCCCTGCCGCCTCTGCGTCCGTGGCGTCAGCGTGGACCCGCAGTGGCTCCAGGCCGCGGATCCGTTGGAGAAACACGTGCCCAGGCATCCAGAAGCGCTGCGTCTCCGCATGCCAGACGCACGGCTCGCCGGCCAGTTCGTCCAGCAGGCCCGGGTATTGCGCGGCTACTGGGGCTTGCGAGGGCTGTCCGATGCGGTTGAGAAACTCCTTCGACATGTTATGGACGGTCTTTCGATTCAACCCTCCGTGGCCGGGCCGCTCCCAGAGGTCGCGGACATATCGAAGGTGCGCTATTGCCAGGCCCAGGGGAACCTCGGTCGGGAGTTCGAGATCCTCACACAGCTTCCCGTGCGGCCGGATCGCCAGGAGAGGTGCCTGACTGGCCACCTGATGCTGGAGTGAGAGCGGAAACATCTGACTCGGCCTGTAAAGCTGATCCGCTGGTGTCACGAAACCCGCAGCTCGGACTGCTTTCTGATCACCGGAAACAGCCGGCAGCCATGCAAGCGACGCTAGTTTTTGCGCTAGCGTGGGGCCCTTGCCATGTGCTTGCCACCCATGAAGCCGCTTCCATCGCTCCTCATCATCGAGGTGCTGGAGCACTCGGAGCAGTGCGGCTTCTACCGACGCGGTGCCTGTGACGCTGGCCTGCGCGACAAGCTGCATGACTCTCTCTAGCAGGTCGCCAACTCTGATCTGGCGGTCCAGCCTCAACCATTCCAACCAGTGGGCACGCTCTTGTTTGTCGTCGCCCAGGAGTGACGGCGCAGGGCGGTGAGCGAGCGGTCCCAACACCTCAACCACCTCCGTTGCGTCGGGGTGGTAGAGTTCCTTCATGGCGAGGCGACGGCCATCGGCACTGGGAATAATCGAGCGGCTGCGGAGAGAGGACCATATTGAGTCGGCGCGCTTTTCGCCCTCCTCGGCCTTAAGGGTGTCTCTGTCTGCCTCCTCGCGAAGCCAGCGCAGCCATTCCAGCACCCTGGCGTTGTTCGAGGTGCGCTCCAACTCATCGACGACCGCCCCCACGACCGTGGAGCGGTTCAACGCGGGAATGCCCAGCGAGCCAAGCAGTGGCCTCCACCTCTCTGCGGGGCCGCAGTGAAGAAGGCGGTATCGAGGCAGGTGTGGCGGCGGCTGGTATTGCGACGGAAGGTAGAGCGGCCGTTCGTTGGCCGCCGCGGGCACGCCGTCCTCGTCCTCCCATAGCCTGAGCGGTTTGAGCCTATCCAGGGCGGCGCTGCTCAGGCGTTGCCGGCCATGTTCGTCCGAGAGCCAGTCGAGAAGCGTCTGGCGGGCTTCCGGGCTTGCAGCGGCAACGCCCTGGGGAGAGAGCGCGAGGGCGACAGCCTCTCCTAGCAAAGGTGGGAGCAGGTCTTTTCCATCAGGAGCCATCCTTCTTGAGGTCATGCCCAGAAGGGCAATGAGATCCGCGGAGGCCGCCAGGACCGGCACGTTGAACTGTAGGAGCGCCTGCTTGAGCCGCTCCGGTGTCCCATCATGAACGTAGAGCGGCGGCGTGGTGGCGTCCGCGCGGTGAAGACGGGAGTGCTGGTCCGGGAGAAGGCACATCGCTCGAAGCTGATCGCGAAGGCCCCTGAGGTCAAACATGCTGATGTATCGCAGCACCCGCAGAAGCCAGGCTGTGGATGGTGGTGATGGAGAAGTGGGCGTCCATTCCCTCCACGTAAGGCCAGCCGCTGGCTGCAGCTGCGCAGACAGACTTGCAATGATCACCGTGATATCGGCTTCCTTCAAACTTGCCTTGGCGTCTGGCTGCAAGCCAGTCTCACTCACGAAGGCGGCGTCCACAAGCGCATGCCATGAGTTGGGAAAGAGCTGTTGCACCTCGTGAGGCGCGAGGAACAGCATGGTGCCCCGGTGAAACGCTCGCAGCGTTCCATCCGCCATCAAGGCAAGCGGCAGGCCTGCCCGGTTGACCCTCTCGCCAGCGCCGTATTGGCGGAACAGCTCCACCACGAGGGCACGCTCCCGGAGGGCCGCGCGCGGCGCGTTCTCCAGCGGGCAAGCAGGGTCCTTGGGGACACGCAGCCAGGCGCGCATCTCCTCTGCCGTCCAAGGCCTCGGAGAGGCCTTGACGGTTGCAAGCCCTTCCAGGACATTCCGTGGAGGTTGAGGGTCAAGGAGGGGGAGTCCGTCCGCGAGTAGCGCACTGCGTAAGGTTGGACTCCAATCCGCCTGTGCGCGCGCCTCGCTGGCCGTGGCCCATCGTACCCGTCCATTCTCGCGGACCCGGAGAAAACGCTCCTGGGATAAACGACGATACACGGCTTGCAGCAGATCCTGCGTCGGGCCTGCCTCCTGCGGGCCAGGCCACAGCGAGTAGAACGCTGTCGGATCCTGCTCACCTAACGAGGCGTGCAAGGCCCTCAGCAGTGAAACGACGACGCGGGGGGCTGCCTCGGTGAGCAACGCCTTGTTCCACCGGGAGCGGACCTCCTGGTCGCCATGCGGCTCATGATACGTGAGTCTGGTGCGTGAAGAGTTGAGGTCAAAAGCGCCATTCAAGAAGAAGGGGAGATCCACCTGCTGTGCGAGCGGAAGAGTGCAGAAAAGCCGCTCCTCGACCGCGGGCTGTAATGGCTCCACGCCGCTAGGCGCGAGTTGGATCGCTGCACCGACCCAGGGTAGTGCCCGCTCACGGCATGCGACCATGGCTTCAGCCGCTTCGAGCAGCGCCTGCCCCTCGGAGACGAGCGCACCCGCTACCAGGAACCGGTCGTCGCGCCGGATGGCTGGAGCCTGTACGTGAAAGAGGTGCTCGTAGACTTCCTCACGCGGCCTCGCCTGGCCGGAGCGCCAGCGCTCGAGCCAGGCAGACAGATCGATGTCGTCCGTCTCAAGCAGGCGAGACCTCGCCGCCCTAACCGCTTCAGGTGCTGAGGTGGTGACGCGCAGCCGCTGCTCAACCCGGTCCTGGTGCAGGATGTCCACCTCCAGGTGAAGCACCCGGCGGAGAAATAACAGCAATGCCCCGCCCCAGCGCTGCAACTCGTCGAACAGCGCCAGCGCCTCCTGCACCAGAAAGGGTCGTTTGCTGAGCCGTTGGGAGTTTGCCTGTGCCTGCGTTCGAAGTGGAAGGCGAAAGGTCGTGCGCGTCAGGCTGGCAGCCCCCTCGCTCAGATCAAAGACCCGCGGCCAGTCGGGATGATCCATCCAAAGCTTTTCAAGTGACCACCAACGCCCTGGCTGTTTTTCTTGCGAGGAGACGGCGTCCTTGTGCGGATCGAAGCAGACGATCCGGTCGCGGGTGGCGAAGCAAGGATAGTCCGTAACGTGGTAGCAGGAGTTGAAGCCCACTCCGAAGCGGCCGGTCTTGCCGGCCTGGTCGCGCTTGGCACCCTGACTGATGGTCTGAATTCTCTGAAGATCGGTCTCGGAGAAGACCTGATCGCTGGTGATGAGCAGAGCAGGGCCGAGCAGCGACCGCATCCGCGGATCGGGCAGCCGCTCGCATGGATGGATACGAAGGTCCAGCGCGAATCGGACCCAACTCGCGCCTGCGTCATCCGCGTTCTGGAGAAACTCCTTCGCGATTCCCACGCCGCCTGCGTAGTCGTGAAGGACGCTCTGGAGCAGAGGGATTAAGGGGGCGCTCTGACCTGCCTCGCCCTCAGTGGGTAGCGTATCTTGCATAAGAGCTCTGTTGAGGCGGTGACCAGGCTCGACCCGGCTCGCCTTGTCGCAGGCTAACGGGTTTGAGAGCCCTTTGCTCGTGGTCGTGTCCCTGGGGGTTCCCTCAAGCGGGGGTGGAGCCGGGCTAGTCGGGGGCAAAGCCGAAGCCGGAAGAGGCGAGCGGGCCAGCTTTGGCAGCGGCGAGGGAGAGCCGACGAAGGAACTGGAGCGGTTTCATCTCTCGACCGCTCTGCTACGCTCTCGCCGGAAGCCTCCGGAGGCGGAGAGATTCCCTCCGTCTCTATGCAGAACAACCCGCCGCCTTGAGCCGAGTCCGCTCCTAATGAGGAGGTGCGTATCGCCTGCGGGGCCACGGTGCTTCAGGATGGCGCGCACCCCGCGGTTCCTGCGGTAGTTCCTAGCTGACGAACAGGCGCGCCTCGGCACGCTGGAGGAACTGTGGGGGGATCGACGAGACTGTACCCATGAAGCTTCTCTGCCTTCTTCTCTCAGCTTTCGTAGCCTCGATTCCTGCAGGGGTGGGCTCTCCTGTATCAGTTCCCATCGAGCAAGCCGCTTCGTCTGCCGAGGCTCCTGGGTCTGTCAGGCCGCAAGCCGTCGCTGGTGGGGCCAGGGCGGGAAAAGCCTTCACGAAGAAACAGAAGCAGGTCACCAAGGAGAAGAATGCCCAGAAGAATGACGGCACGACTCGCTGCGAGAACTGCGATGCTGAGACCGTTCCGGGCAAGAAGCATGAGAAGGGTGTGACTCCCCCTCTGAATGAGACTCAGGTCGATCACAAGATTCCAAGATCGAAAGGTGGACCTGGCGAGGAGGACAACGCCCAGGTGCTTTGCCGGGACTGTAACCTCAAGAAGGGCGACAAGGACCCGACACCCGAGGAAGCACCGTGACAGCCTCCCGTGCAGATGACATGATCAAGGTCGTCGTCAAGTTGGAGAAGGACGAGGACGATTACCCACCCGCGGATTACGAGGGCTTGTGGGCCCGCCCTTTGGGAGGCGGGCTGTTCCAAGTCGACAACATCCCCTTCTTCGCGAAGGGCATTGCATATGGCGACATCGTCTCGGCTGTGACCGAGCTGCGGGAACTCCGATTTCGAGAGGTCGTGCGTCCCTCGGGCCACGCCACACTGCGCCTCATCATCTACGACGAGAAGGAGGTCTCCACCGTCAGCGCGCTCTTGGAGAAGATGGGGTGCGCTATCGAGAGGAGCCACATTCCGGGTCTCATCTCCGTGGATGTCCCGCCGGCTGTCTCTCTGGCTGTGTTGAAGCCAATCCTGGATGAAGGTGAGGCACAGGAGCGCTGGGGCTACGAGGAGGCGTGTCTTCCCTCGACATGAAGAGCAACTCACCGTCTCGGTCGAACCTCCTGGAGTTCCTGTTGCAGGCGGAGCGCTTCCTCCTGAGTAATGGGGGCCACCTTCTTGGAGGACACAACCCGCGCAAGCAGGCGCCGAGCTCTCCTGGCAGCACCCAGGGCACCCAGGCACAACTTTGCTACTTCGAGCATTGCGTCGTCATCGCCAAGAGCAACGGCCTTCTTAAACCAGCGGAGTGCCAGTTTGACGCGTCCTTGGTCCCGGTAGATGCATGCAGCATTCGAGGCGGCGGCGGCATACCTGCGGGCCGCCGCACGCTTGTAGCAATACAGTGCCTTCTCGCCCGATTGACGCACTCCCTTGCCGGTTGCCAGATGAGCCCCCAGGTTCAACTGAGCACTCAGGTTTCCGGCTCTGGCCGCTTTCAGCAGCAACCGCACGGCCTGCCTGTTCTTGCCTTCTTCGGCCAGTTGATTGGCTTGAACAACAAGGGAATCGAGCGGCCAGGACTCCCTCCAATTTCTGCTTCGTTTCATGGGCTCTTCTTCTTATCCCACCATTCTTTAGATCGAGATGAGCCTTCAGACCGCGCGACCCCCAGGGTAGGGTGGGGCAAAGCGGGCGGAGGTGGTTGCCCCGCGCCAGGGAGCACCCATGGGGACGAAGCAGGCCTTGCAGGAGGTGGATCCGCTCAGTCTGCCGGCGGGGTTTCAGGTGGGGCCGTGGCGGGTGAAGGGCTGGGGAGGCCGGGGCTCCTACGGCACACTGTACTGCGTGGAACGTGAGGGCCGCGAAGATGAAGGCCTGTTCGCGCTGAAGTTGGCCATCCTCCCGGGGGATGAGCGCTTCGGGCGTGAGGCGCAGTTGCTCTCGAGGCTGTCCAGCCCTCATGTGCCGCGCTTTTATGAGCAGGGCGTCTGGGTGCACCCGAGCGGAGCTTTCCCATACGTCGTGATGGAGTGGGTGGGAGGCGAGCCGTTGTACGAGTGGGCCGCCCGGCGCAACCCCACCTCGCGCCAGGTGCTGAGGCTGCTGGCCCAGGTAGCGCGGGCGCTGGAAGCCACCCATGCGGCCGAGGGTGTGCACCGGGACGTGAAGGGCGACAACGTGCTGGTGCGCCTCGGAGACGAGCAGGCCTTCCTCACGGACTTTGGAGCCGGGCACTACCGGGGCGCGGCCACGCTCACCTCGAAGCTGATGCCTCCGGGTACTCCGGCCTACCGCAGTCCCGAGGCGTGGGCCTTCGTGAACGCGTTTCAGCGCCACCCCACCGCGCACTACCGGGCCAGCGCGTGTGATGACCTGTTCGCCCTGGGAGTGACAGCTTACCGGCTGCTGACGGACGAGTACCCTCCGCCGACTCAGCCAGGACAGAGCGGTGCAGAGATATGGCGCCAGGCAGGAGGGCTCGGGTCGCGCGCTCCCCGCCAACTCAACCCGCGGGTGAGTGCGGAACTGGAAGAGCTCATCCTGCGGCTGCTGGCCACCGCGCCCGTGGAGCGATTCCGGGGCCGGGCGCGGGAGGCAGCCGAGGCGCTGGAGTACGCGGCGCAAGGCGAGGGGACCCAGGGGGATGAGCCGCTGTTCGGCTGGAGCGAGGAGCACGGCCTGCGGTTGCGTTCTCCTGAGTCGGCCCGGCTCGCCGCGGAGCAAGAGGTTGCCGTCCGAGAGCACCAGAAGGCGCGAGAGGCCAAGGCACGCAGCCGGGCCAGGGTGGGCGTTTCCCGGGCCTGGCGCTGGGGCTTCACACCCGGAGACGCAGCGGCGGTGGCGGGATGCCTGCTGGCGGCCGGGCTCATCGTCGCGGTACAGCTCCAGGCCCAGCAGGAGGCCGAGTCCTCCGTGGGCAACAAGGCCCGGGATGGTCGTCACGTCGCGGTGGGCGACAGCGCCAGCACCCCTCATGTTGGGGCTGACACCCACTCGACGGGTGACAACACGCAAGGCATCGCCGCGCCCCTGCCTGAGCAGCCACTTCCCGGCCAGAACAAGCCTCCGTGCAAGAGGTTCGGGGAGGTGGAGCTCCGTGGCGGGTGCTGGCTCCGCGTGGGTGATGCCAAGCCTCCATGCAAAGAGCCAGGCAAAGAGGACGCATTCGAGTGGAAGGGCGCTTGCTACTGGCCTTCGGCTCCACTCGGGCGCGAGCCCACCTCGAGCCCACTGTGAGCGTTGCGTGGGTCAGCGCGCCCTTACCGCGGCGTCCAGCCCGCGCGCGGGCGGCAGTGCCTCCAAAGACTCACTTCGCGGGGGGGGGAGCAGCAGGGGCCTCGCCCGGAGCATCCAGCTTGTAGCCCGCGCGCTCGAGCATGGCGCGCATCTCACTGCGGGCCACGGACTTGTTGAGCGCCTCGGTCGGAGCCACCAGGCGCTTCTTGACGAGCTCGAACAGCGCGTCATTGAGCATCATCATTCCGTGCCCACGCCCGGTCTGCATCACCGAGGGAATCTGGAACGTCTTGCCCTCGCGGATGAGGTTGGACACCGAGTTGGTGCACAGCAGCACCTCTTGCGCCGCCACGCGCCCACCGCCGATCTTCTTGCACAGCGTCTGCGCGATGACGCCCTTGAGCGACTCGGAGAGCATCATGCGGATCTGCTCCTGACGGTCCGCCGGGAACTGGTCGATGATGCGGTCCACCGTGGAGGCCGCCGTGTTGGTGTGCAGCGTGCCGAACACCAGGTGGCCCGTCTCCGCCGTCTCGATGGCAATGGCGATGGTCTCCAAGTCACGCATCTCGCCCACCAGCACCACGTCCGGATCCTCGCGCAGCGCCGCGCGCAGGGCGTCCTTGAAGGAGTCGGTGTGGACGCCAATCTCGCGCTGGTTCACCAGGCACTTCTTGTTCGGGTGTACGAACTCGATGGGGTCCTCGATGGTGATGATGTGGTCCTCGCGATGGCGGTTGATGTAGTCAACCATCGAGGCCAGCGTGGTGGACTTGCCCGAGCCGGTGGGGCCGGTGACGAGCACTAGCCCCTTGCTGAGGAAGCACAGGTCCAGAATCTGCTTGGACAGCCCCATCTCCTCCGCGCTGCGGATGGTGTTGGGGATCTGCCGCATCACGGCGCCAATGCCCTTGCGGTCGGCGAAGACGTTGACGCGGAAGCGCGCCGCGGGCGTCTCGTAGGCGAAGTCCGTGTCGTGCTTCTTCTCCCACTGCAGCCTGTTCTTCTCCGGAGCAATGCTGAAGACCATCTCCTTGAGGCGCGCGGGAGGAATGGCGCCGTACTCCGTGATGGGCACCATGTCGCCATCGATGCGCAGGTGCGGCACCGTCTCGCTGGACATATGAAGGTCCGAGGCACGGCGGGCCAGCATCGCCTCCAGCAGCGCGATCATCTGCGCGGCGGACTCGCCCATCCGCTCGCGGACGCCCTCGACACTGGGGCGCAGCGCGACGGTGGGCGCCTTCTCCTCCTCGTCGGCCGGTGCCGGCGCGGGGGCCGGTGCGGCGGCAGCGGGCTCCGGCGGAGCCGCGGGAGCAGCCAGCTGAGCCATGGGGCTGGGCGCTGTCTGAGCGGCGGGCGCCGTGACAGGCGGCCGCGTCAAGCGGGGCGCCGGGGCTGGGCGCGGCGCGGCGGTGGCAGCGGCGGGGACAACGGGCGCCGGGGGCGGAGGCGCCGCGGGGGGCGCGGCCTGCGTCCCCTCCTGGAGGCTGCTCTGGATCATCCCGAGCATGTCCGCGGGGGAGGCCAGCTCGAGCTTCTCCTCCTCGAACTCGACCGTGCCGTACATGGCGTGCGGAGCGAAGGGCACCATCGACACCCGGGCACGGTCCTGCTCCAGCTCGAGCTTCACCTGCACGGCGCCCGCGGGCGAGGCGTAGGGGAAGATGGTGGTCCCGGTGGATGGGAAGGTCTCGCGCTGATCGGAAGGCACCAACTCCGCGATCGCCCCGATGATCTGGTGCGTCGTGAGGTTCTGTTTCAACACGGGCTGGACCCCGGAGGTGGTGCGGATGCTGACTCCGCCACCGGTCTCCATGAGGATTTCCAGACCCGAGTCCTTCAGCAGCTTCTCGATGATGTAGTCAATTCTGGCCATGATTGTCAGACGGAGAGCGGCTCCACGGAGGCAACGTAACGTTTATTGACGAGCGCTACGCGCTTGTCCTGGATGAGGCGGAGAAACCGCGGGGTGTCGTTGAGATAGTCATTGAGGCGGGCGCGCCCCTCGGGCTGCACATAGACGATGAGGCCCTGGAGCCGCTGGCCATCCACCAGCCGGATCTCCACCTCATGTTCGGTGAGGATGGTGAGGCGATCCTCTTCGCGGAACTCGTGCTCGATATCGGTGTGCGCCACGGCGATGGCGGCGCTGTTGAGGAAGATGATCCGCTCGGTGGCCACGTCCTGAGCGGGGATGAACTTCACCGCGTCGTTGAGCAGGTCCGAGAGCCGCTCGCCCTCGGTGTACTCGGGCACCCCCGTCATGAGGAAAACGGAGACCTCGCGCACCTCTCCTCCGGCAGAGGTGAGCTGCGCGGGCACGCGGCGTTTGGGAACTCGAAGCTCGTCCAAGGCAACTGCCTCCTTACTCACACCGGATGGTACCGAATCTCGGCAGATCCTATCGGCGGTGGTCCCCACGGCAAGGTCAGGGAGCGAGCCGCTGAGGTAGGGGCGGATCACTCGGCAGCCAGCCTGCCCTGGACCAGGCCGGACGCAAGCTGGGCGCCCGAGCAGCACACGGGCATCGCCTGGACGGGCGCGTGTTCCGGGGCGCACCGTGGGTTCAGGGAGCCCTTGCGCCGGGGGTGAATTAATGTCATGACATATACATGCGCCCATCCCTCCTGTTGCCGCTGCTGGCCATCACCCTGGCCGCCTGTGCCTCCGCTCCCACGCCCGCCACCAGCGACGTAGGCAATACCCGGCCCGCCGTGGAATGGGTCCGCGCGCACCTGCGCGCTGTCGAGGTGGGCGACTGGGCGGCTGCCGAGGGGCAGCTCTCCCAGGACTTCGAGATGCAGATGAAGGGCATGCCCTTCTGGGTCGAGATTGGCCGCCCCAACGCGCTGGACATGCACAAGGCGCGCAAGAAGGCCTTCCCCGACTTCCGCTTCAACGAGCAGATCACCCGGGAGGAGGGCAACGCGGTGACGGTCTCGGTGTTTCTGACGGGCACCCACACCGGCCCGCTCGACTACCCCATCGACGAGGTGCCCAAGCTGGAGCCCACGGGCCGCACCATCAACCTGCCCGCCGAGCACTTCACCTATTATGTCGAGAAGGACCGCATCCACCGCGTCTACGGAGAAATCCCCCAGGGACATGGACCGCCCGCGCTTAAGAAACAGCTTGGAGTCGAGTGAGGCCCGCCAGCAGGCGCTGCGCACCCTGGGCCGCAGGCTCCACGAGGCCAGCGCGGGCCTGCTGCTGGTGGGAGACCGGGTGCTCGCGCCGCTCGGCATCACCTCGACGCAGTGGAAGGTCCTTGCGGCCCTGACAGTGGAAGGGCCGCTGCGTGTCTCGGATCTGGTCTCCCGGCTGCGGCTGGACCAGGCGGGCACCTCGCGCCTCGTCCACCGCCTCGAGCAGGCGGCGCTCGTCACCCGGCGGCCGTCTCAGGAGGACCGTCGCGAGACGCGGCTGTTGCTCACCGTGGAAGGCGAGCGCGTCGCCGCCCGCTGCCGCGCGGTGCTCGCGCCCGTCATGGACGAGCTCACGCAGGACTTCGATGAAGCGCAGCTCGTGGCCTTCGCCCGGGCCCTCGAGGCGTTCGCCGCCCGGATCGAGCCACTCGCGGACCGGCTCCCCAAGCGCCGCGTGGCCCGCGCCGCTTCCGCCAGGAGGTAGACACTGTCGACCGGGCGGTACTGAGCGCCAGCGGCGTGAGCGTTCCGTGGGCCTGACCCAAGCGCGAGGGCTCGCGCTCCCGGCTCAGCGCTTCAGGCCGCGTTTGATCTCCGCGCAGAGCTGACGCGCCGCCGCGGGGCCATCCGCGTGGGCCGTGCGCACCAGGGCGCTGCCCACCACCACGCCATCCGAGTGCGCCGCCAGCGTGCGCGCCTGCTCCGCCGTGGAGATGCCGAAGCCCGCCACCACCGGCACCGGCGAGCTGCGCCGCACCAGCTCCAGCCGGGACGAGAGGTCCTTGGGCAGCTCGGCGCGCATGCCCGTCACTCCCGACACCGACACGCAGTACACGAAGCCCCGCGCGTTCTTCGCGATGGCCTCCGCCCGGGCCGGCGGAGTTGTGGGCGCGCACAGCGGAATCAGGTCCAGCCCCGCCGCGTCGAACGTGCGCCGCAGCCCCTCGCTCTCCTCGGGCGGCAGGTCCGGGAGAATGGTGCCCGAAACCCCTCGCTCCCGCGCCAGCTTCGCGTAGCGCTCCTCGCCCATCGCCATCACGATGTTGACGTACGTCATCACCACCAGCGGCGTCTCCGGGCAGCGCTTGCGCACCGCCGGCACCACCTCGTCCAGCACCCGCGCCAGCGTCGAGCCCGCCTTCAGCGCCCGCTCCGAGGCCGCCTGAATCACCGGGCCGTCCGCGATGGGATCGCTGAACGCCACGCCGATCTCCAGCACGTCCGCTCCGCCCTCCACCAGCGCGGCGAACACGTCCACCGAGCGCGGCAGGTCCGGATCCCCCGCCATGGCGTACGCCACCAGCGCTCCCTCACCGCGAGCCTTGGCCTTCGCGAACGCCGCCGCGATCTCCCCGCTCATACCTTCCTCTCGTGGCCCGTGGCCGCAGGAATGCCCTTCGAAGCGATGGTCGCCACGTCCTTGTCGCCGCGGCCCGAGCAGTTGATCACCAGGTGCTTGCCCTTGCCCAACTCGCGCGCCAGCTCCGCCGCCCGCGCGAACGCGTGCGAAGTCTCCAGCGCCGGCAGGATGCCCTCCGTGCGCGCCACCTCGTAGAAGGCCCTGAGCGCCTCGTCATCCGTGGCCGTGCGCACCTCCATGCGGCCTTCCTTGGCCATGTGCGCCAGCTCCGGCCCCACGCCCGGGTAGTCCAGGCCCGCGGAGATGGAGTGCGCCTCCTGAATCTGGCCGTGCGCGTCCTGCAGCACCAGCGAGCGCGTGCCGTGCAGCACGCCCTCCGTGCCCAGCGTCAGCGAGGCTCCGTGCTGCCCGCTGCTGAGCCCGTGCCCACCGGCCTCCACGCCGATGAGCCGCACCTCCTTGTCCCCGAGGAACGGGTGGAAGATGCCAATGGCGTTCGAGCCTCCGCCGATGCACGCCGTGATGGCGTCCGGCAGCCGCCCGAAGGCCGCCTTCGTCTGCGCGCGCACCTCGCGGCCGATGATGGCCTGGAAGTCCCGGACGATGGTGGGGTAGGGGTGCGGTCCCGCCGCGCTGCCGATGACGTAGTGAGTGTCCTCCACCTGCGCCACCCACGTGCGGATGGCCTCGTTCATCGCGTCCTTCAGCGTCTTGGAGCCCGACTCCACCGGCCGCACCACCGCGCCCAGCGCCCGCATGCGGAAGACGTTGAGCGACTGGCGCTCCACGTCCAGCGCGCCCATGTACACCTCGCACGGCAGCCCGAAGAGCGCGCACGCCGTCGCCGTCGCCACGCCGTGCTGCCCCGCGCCCGTCTCGGCGATGATGCGCTTCTTGCCCATGCGCAGCGCCAGCAGCACCTGGCCAATGGTGTTGTTGATCTTGTGCGCGCCCGTGTGCGCCAGGTCCTCGCGCTTGAGCCACACGTGCGCGCCGCCCCACGCCTGGGTGAGCCGGTGCGCCGGGGTCAGCGGCGTCTCGCGGCCGACGAACTCCTTCAGCACCCGCGCCACCTCCTCGCCGAACTTCGGGTCCGCGCGCGCCGCCGCGTACGCCGTCTCCAGCTCCAGCAGCGCCGGCACCAGCGTCTCCGGCACATAGCGGCCGCCGAAGCGTCCGAAGCGGCCCGTGGAAGTCTCCGTGCTCGTCATGTCTCTTGCTCCCAGAGGTTCACTGCCTTGGCGTTGCGGATGAAGGCTCGCACCGCCCGCGCGTCCTTGATGCCGGGGCTCGCCTCCACCCCGCTCGCCACGTCCACCCCGTAGGGCCGCGTGGCCCTCACCGCCTGCGCGACATTGTCCGGCCCCAGTCCGCCCGCCACCAACACCGGCAGCCCCGCGTCCGTCAGCCGCGCTACTAGCGACCAATCGAAGGTGACACCGCCCCCGCCGTACCCGGGCGCCGCGCCATCCAGCAGTAACGTGGCCACGTCTCCCGCGCCCACGTACGTGCGCGCCTTCGCCACGTCCTCGGGCCCTCGCACCCTCAGCGCCTTGATGACCGGCACGCCGAAGCCCGCGCACGCCTCGGGCGGCTCGTCTCCGTGCAATTGCACCACCGTGAGGCCGCACTCGCGCACCCGCGCGCGGATGATGTCCGGCGACTCGTTGACGAACACGCCCACCACCGCGCCCAGCGCCGGCCGCGTGCGCGCCAGGGCCGCCGCCACCCCGGGCTCCACGTAGCGCGGCGAGCGCGGGTAGAAGTTCAGCCCCAGCGCGTCGGCGCCCGCCGCCCACGCCTCCCTGGCGTCCTCCAGCCGGGTGACGCCGCAGATCTTCACCCGGACGCTCACGCCCCCGTGCCTCCCGGAGCCAGCAGCCTCGCCAGCGCCTGGCCGGGGTTTAAGTCCCGCAGCAGCGACTCGCCCACCAGCACCGCGTCCGCGCCCGCCGCCCGCGCCGCCGCGAAGTCCGCCGCCGTCTTCAGCCCGCTCTCGGACACCAGCACCCGCGCCCGCTCGCGCAGCCTGGGCATCACCCGCAGCGCGGTGGAGATGTCCGTGCGCAACGTGGCCAGGTCCCGGTTGTTGATGCCCACCAGCTCCGCGCCCGCCGCCAGCGCCCGCTCGGCGTGCGCCTCGGTGTGCGCCTCCACCAGCGCCGCCACGGAGCAGGCCTTCGCGGTGGCCACCATCTCCCGCAGCAGCCCGTCCTCCAGCGCGTCCGCGATGAGCAGGATCGCGTCGGCGCCCAGGGCCGCGCTCTCCTCGATCTCCCGAGGCGCGACCAGGAAGTCCTTGCGCAGCACCGGCAGCGACACCGCCGCGCGCACCTGCTCCAGGTCCGCCAGGCTGCCGCCGAAGTCCACGTCATCCGTGAGCACGCTGATGGCGCTGGCGCCATGCGCCTCGTAGCCCCGCGCCACCCGCACCAGGTCCTGGTGCGGGAAGTCGCCCCCGGAAGGGCTGCGGCGCTTCACCTCGGCGATGACGTTGATGTCGCGGCCCGGGTGGCGCCGCAGCAGCGCCGCGGTGAAGTCCCGTGCCGGAGGACGGACCCGTGAGCCCTGGGGGGGGCGCGTGGCGAGCTCCCGGCGCTTTCGCGCGAAGATGTCCGCGAGGAGGTTCATACCTGGCTCTCCGGTGGCAGTGCGCCGCGGGGGAGGCCCAGGTGGCACCCCCCGGGCTGCTTCATGACGCGGCCGCCTTGAGGAGCGCCGCCAGCTTGCCCGCCGCCGCGCCCGAGTCGATGGCCGCCTCCGCCTTCTTCACGCCCTCGCGCAGGGTGTCCACCTGGCCCACCACCACCAGCGCCGCCGCCGCGTTGAGCAGCACCGCGGTGCGCACTCCCGAGCGCTCACCCTCCAGCAGCGCCTTGAGCGTGCGCGCGTTCTCCTGCGCGTCGCCGCCCGCCAGCGCCTCGCGCGGCACCCGCTCGAGCCCCGCCTCCTCCGGCGTCACCGTGAACAGCCGCACCGTGCCGTCCTCGCGCAGCTCCGCCACGTTCGTCGTGCCGCACGGGGTGACTTCATCCAGCCCGTCCTGCCCGTGCACCACCCACGCCCGCTTGCTGCCAAGCCGCCCCAGCACCCGGGCCGTCTGCTCCAGCCGCTCGCCCGCGAAGGTGCCCAGCAGCTGGTAGCGCGCGCCCGCCGGGTTGGTCAGCGGCCCCAGCAGGTTGAAGAAGCTGTGGAAGCCTATCTCCCGCCTGGCCTGCGCCACGTGCTTGAGCGCGCTGTGGTGCGAGGGCGCGAAGAGAAAGCCCACCCCGTGCTCGTCGATGTCCCGGGACACCGCCTCGTGCGCGCGCTCCATGGGCAGCCCCAGCGCCGCCAGCACGTCCGCGCTGCCGCAGCGGCTGGAGACCGCGCGGTTGCCATGCTTGGCCACCGTCGCCCCGGCCCCCGCGGCCACGAAGGCCACCGCCGTGGAGATGTTGAACGTGTGCGCCCCATCTCCGCCGGTGCCACACGTGTCCAACACCACCTGGGACTTCGGCGTCAGCTTCGCCGCGCGCGAGCGCATGGCCTCCGCCGCGCCGAGGATCTCGTCCTCGGTCTCACCCTTCATGCGCAGGGCCGCGGCCAGCGCGCCCACCTGAGCGGCCGTCGCCTCGCCCGTGAGCATCAGGCCCATGATGGTGGCCATCTCCTCGCGAGACAGATCGCGCCGGCCCAGCACCCTGCCCAGCGCTTCCTTGAGTGTCATGTGCCGCTATCCCAGTGACGCCACGTCGCGGCCCAGCGCCGCGGCGATGGCGCGCACCTCGTTCATGGACTTCTCGAACTCGGTGAAGTCCAGCGACTGGTGGCCGTCGGACAGCGCCCGCGGCGGATCCGGGTGCACCTCGACGATGATGCCGTCAGCGCCCACCGCGATGGCCGCGCGCATCATCGCCGGCACCGCCTTGCGCACGCCGATGCCGTGCGACGGGTCCACGAACACCGGCAGGTGGCTCAGCGACTTGAGCATCGGCACGGCGTTGAGGTCCAACGTGTTGCGCGTCATCGTCTCGAAGGTGCGGATGCCGCGCTCGCACAGGATGACGCGGGTGTTGCCCTTGGCGGTGATGTACTCGGCGGCCATCAGCATCTCCTTGATGGTGGCGCTCATGCCGCGCTTGAGCAGCACGGGCTTGCGCGTGTCGCCCACCGCCTCGAGCAGCGAGAAGTTCTGCATGTTGCGCGCGCCGACCTGCAGGATGTCCGCCGTCTCGGCCACCTGGGTGAGCGTCGCGGTGTCCTTCACCTCGGTGACGACCAGCAGGCCCGTCTCCTTGCGCGCCTCGGCCAGCAGCGACAGGCCGTCGTTCTTCAGGCCCTGGAACTCGTAGGGGCTGGTGCGCGGCTTGAAGGCGCCGCCGCGCAGCATGGTGGCGCCCGCCTTCTTCACCGCCTGGGCGGTGGTGACGATCTGCTCACGCGACTCCACCGAGCACGGGCCGGCGATGACGTGAATCGTCTTGCCCCCCACCGTGAGGTTGCCCACCTGGATCTGACTGTCCTCGGGTTTGACTTCGCGGCTGACGAGCTTGAACGGCTGAGAGATGGCGATCGCGTCCGCCACGCCCGGCAGCACGCGGAAGGGCTCGGGCTCCACCGCGCCCTTGTTGCCGGTGATGCCAATGGCGGTGCGCGTTCCTCCGGGGATCGCATGCGGTTGCCAGCCCCGGCGGCGGATCTCGTCATTGACCCGTTCAATGTCCTGGGACGTCGCGTCTGGCCGCATCACGATCAACATAGGGGCACCTGTTTCGAAGAAGCCGCCGGGTGGGGCCGGCGGGTGATGACATTTCAGGCCGTGTCGAGCAGAAGCAGGGGGGGCTTCATTCCGTCACGGTGGTGACAAGTGTCCCTTGGGGCGGAGCGATAAATCAAGCCACGTCCGGTGCTTGCCTTGAGCCCCGGGAGGACCGAAGGTCCGGAAAGTCCTGGCAGGGAAGTGCTGCTTTCCCGTGACAGAAGGGCGGACATGAACCGCAGAACCCATGAGGTAGGGGGGTGAGTGCGCGTTCGTCGCACCTGAACTGGCTGATGGCGGCCGGTGCCGCGGCGGCGGTGTGGGCCGTGCTCGTGCGCCTCAGCCCACTGGGGGACTGGTGGGTGCAGAAGGTGTTCTGCCTCGGGTGGATAGTGCTCGCCTGGAAGGCGGTGCCCTCCGAGGAGCTGCCCCGCCTGCGGCTGAGCTGGCGAGAGGCGGTGCTCGGGGCCGTGGTGGGGGCGGGGATGGTGGCCGCGTCCTGGGCCGTGGCGCGGGGCCTGTGCGAGGACGCCTCGCTGGCGGTGTGCGCGCCTGTGCGGACGCTGATCAGCCGGGCCGCCGAGGTGCGGCTTGGCTCTCTGGTGGGCATCGCGCTGATCATCGTTCCGGCCGAGGAGCTCTTCTGGCACGGCGCGGTGCATGGGTGGCTGCGGCCCCGGGTGGGACGGGTGGCGAGCGCGGCGTTGTCGACGGCGCTGCTGGGCCTGTCCTACCTGCTCGTCGGAGAGTGGGAGCTGGCGCTGCTGGTGGTGCCCACGTTCCTGGCCTGGGGCCTGCTGGTGGAGTGGCGGCGCAACCTCTGGAGCGCTTGTGCGTGCCACATGGTCTGGACGCCAGGCATGATCGTCCTGTTGGGCCAGGGCCTGGGGTGAACGTGTCAGCGCGGCCGCTGCCGCTTCGATCACGACTCCTGAAGCTCCAGGTTGCATTAGCATCCGGTTCTACCCATGAGCGACGACAACAAGACGCAGCTGGCCGGCCAGGTGGCGGAGGTTCCCAGCAAGCCCACCGCGCTGCAGATCACTCCGGGCATGGTGCTCAAGGGCACCTACCGCATCGACGCCGAGCTGGGCAGCGGCGGTATGGGCACCGTGTACCGCGCCACCCACATCGGGCTGGACAAGCTCATGGCGGTGAAGGTGCTGTCGCCCCGCGCCGTGTCCACGCCGGACAGCCTGGCCCGCTTCGAGCGCGAGGCGAAGGTGGCCGGCAAGGTGAGCCACCCGTCGATGACGGACGTCATCGACTTCGGGGTGGAGCAGGGCACGCCCTACATCGTCCAGGAGTTCGTGGCGGGGGTGGAGCTGGCTGATCTCATCGAGCGCAATGGGCCCATGCCGCCCCGGCGCGCGGTGGCGGTGATGCGGCAGATCGTCTCGCTGCTGCGCGCCGCGCACGCGCTGGGCATCGTCCACCGCGACCTCAAGCCCGCCAACGTCAAGGTGCTGCAGGACCCGAACGACGAGAGCCAGCTGTTCGTCAAGGTGCTCGACTTCGGTGTGGCCAAGGTGGTGGGAGACATCTCCGGCCAGCTCACCAGCGAGGGCATGCTGGTGGGCACGCCCGCGTACATGGCTCCGGAGCAGATCTCCGGCAAGCCCATCGACGGGCGCACGGACCTGTACTCCGCGGGGCTCATCTTCCACGAGATGCTCAGCGGCCATCGGGCCTTCCGGGGCGAGACGATCGCGCGCCTGTTGATGGCGCAGATGAATGAGCCGCCCCCGGCGCTGACCGTGCCGGTGCCGGACATCGTTCGCCAGACGCTGCAGAAGTTCTACGAGAAGCGTCCCGAGGATCGCTTCCAGGACGCGGCGGAGGCGGACCGCGCCCTGATGGCCTGCGAGGACGCGCTGCGCCCGCCGTCGGCGAACGTCGCCGTGGCCTCGGTGCTGCCGTACAACGGCGAGGCGACCTTCATCGCGGGCAAGAGCCAGGCGACGCAGGACGCGGGCAGCAACGCGGTCCGGACGATGACGCTCACGCCCCAGAAAGCGGTGGAGGCCCCCAGTGCCTCGGCGCAGCAGGCGGACGCTCAGGCCAACGCGGGGGGCAAGGCCTCCTCGTCGGTGTCCGTGGCCCCGTCGCTCGTGACGAACCGGCCCGCCGTGCCAGAGCCCCCGCTCATTGCCGAGCCGGAGCTCACCAGGCCCCCGCCCAGCCCCGCGCCCCCGGCGCCCATGCCTCTCGAGACGGTGCCGCGCGCGCGCTCCTCGGGCAACGGAGCGCTCTTCGCGGTGCTGGGCATCGCCGGGTTGCTGCTGCTGGCCGGGCTGGGCGGCGCCGTGTGGGCCTGGAAGAGCGGCCGGCTCTCAGGCCTCATCCCGTCCGCTCACACCCCGGCGGACCCGGGAGCGGTCGCGGTTCAGCCTCCCTCCGATCCAGGCACGGCCGAGCCGACCGAGCCGCCCCGGGCCGATCCGACGCCCAGCGAGCCCGAGCCCACCACCGTCGCGGGCACGGACACGCCCACCGAGCCCACGAACGACGACGAGCCGGAGAGCGAGGCTGCGGCAGGGGAGGGGGATGCGGCCGATGAGGTAGAGGAGCCCGAGGCCGAGCCCACCCCGCCGCCCGCCGAGCAGCTGGCCGCCGGGTGCTACTCCGTCACGGTGGCCTTCGAGTCGAACCGGAAGGCCGGGGGCAAGTACACCCCGTGGATGCCGGCGTCCGTCGACGGGCGTACGCCCATCAAGTGCTCCGCCGTGCCCAACCGCGGGGAGATCAACAACGCGCAGGGCCTGTACGACCACTGGCCCAACGCCCCCGAGGAGCTGCTCTCCGCCAAGACGCTCTCCTTCGTGCCGCAAGTGAAGGGAGCGCCCGGCACCCGGCGCATGGTGGTGAAGGCGTATACGCGGGTGTCGGAAGGTTCTCGCTGAGCGGCGGGGCTTAGCCCACCTTCAGCTTGGCGATCTGGTGCTCGCGGTCAGCCGCCAGGTCGAGGATCTTCCCGATACCGAAGGTCAGCAGCCCCACGCCCAGGCCGATGCCCGCGCCGAGCGGACCGCCGATGGCTCCGGCTGCCACCGCGCCACCAATGCTGCCGGCGATGCCCACCGTGCCCTTGGCGATCATATGGCCGTCTCCCGCCTTGGCCCCATCGACGATGTCCTTCACACCCAGGCCGGCGCCGCCCACCGCGCCAATCACGTTGGCCACGCCGCCCACCGCCTTGAGGGAGTTGAGCGCCTGCGCCCCGGAGCCGACTGCCTTGGCCATGTGGCTCGAGCCCTTGACCGAGTTGATCACCGTGCTGGTCACCGCCGTGCCCAGCGTGTTCAGGCCCGCGCCGCTGGCCTTCGCCCAGTTGCCCAGCACCTTGGCCGCTTCAGCCGCGCCCTTGCTGCCCTGGCCCGCCGCACCCGCCGCGGACGTGGCCATGTCCGACACGCCCTTGATGGCGTCCATGAAGGACTTGCTGCCCGTGTACACGTCCGTCACGCCCAGGCCCACCTCGGTCAGCCCCGCGAAGATGTTGAGCATGTTGCCGTTGCGGATGCCCTCGGCCAGCTGCATGCCGCCCGCCGCGACGCCCGCCACGCCACCCAGGCCCATCAGCCCCCCCTTGGCGCCCTGCAGGCTGTCGCGGAGCCTCTGGTTCCCCAGTACGTCCGCCGCCTTGCCCAGGGGCAGCTTGTCCGCGCTGGTGCTCACCGCCTGAAGCATGCCCATCGCGCCGGCGCCGCCGTTCTTGATGAACTCCGAGGCCGTCTTCGTGGCCAGCGTCGCCGACTGCAGCATCAGCTCCTGGCCGGTCGGGTCCTCCTTCAGATCGTCCTTGTTCTTGATGTCGCGCGGATCCTTCCCCCCGGGCCCGGTGAGCGTCATCTTCTCGCCGTCCTTGCCCGTCTCGTGCACGGACTTGCGCCCCTCGGCGTTCGTCACCGTGTTGCGTGAGCTCACCAGCTGCGCGCCCTTTCCGGACAGCAGCGAAGTGTTCTCCTGCAGTGAGCTCTCCGTCTTCCCGTCCTTGCTGCGCTTGGTCTCGATCGACTCCCGCAGCTCCAGGCCCTTGTCCGTGGGCTTGCGGCTGCTGTCGTAGCGGTTCTCCACCGTCGAGCCGTCCGCTTCGAGGCCCTTCGCCTCCAGCTTCTCGAGCGAGCCGTCCTTGGCGTACGTGCGCGAGGCCTCGCCCTTCACGTCCCCCATCCCGCCCTTCTTGTCCCCGGGGATGAAGGCCTTGCCCTCGTAGGTCTCCTTCACCTGATTGCCCTCGCGGGTGCGGTGGGTGACGGTGGTGGCCTTGGGCGCGCCCTCCATGAAGGTCTGCAGGTCGACGCTGTTCTCGTTCTTCTGCACCTCCACCAGCCAGCGCTTGGGGAACTTGCCCTTCTTGGTGCCGTCGTCGGCGTCGTACTTCTCTCCGCCGCCCTTGGAGTACTCCGCCTTCACCTTCTGGTAGTCCTCGAAGGTGTGCGGGCCCTGGCCGGCGTACCTGGTGTGTCCGTCCAGCGTGCGGTCCACCGAGGAGGTGGCCTGCACCTTGTTCTGGGAGAAGGACTGCGTGCGGTTGTAGTGCGGGTGCTCCTGCTTGCCGTCCGCCCCGGGCGCGGGAATCGAATAGGTGTACGAGTCGGCCCGGTCCACCGGCTTCTTGAAGTCGAAGGGGCCCTCCAGCTTGTTGTCGATGCCCTTGTCGCCCTTCTGCTGGCGGAAGTTCGTCTTACTGCCCGTCACCGCGCCCTCGGACTGGGCAAACTCCTCCACGTTGAGCTCGCCGTCCTTCTTGCTCACCTCGTTGCGGGTGTACGTCAGGCCGCCATCGCGCGACTTCTCGAGGTCCGCGAAGGACCTGGGCTTGTCCGCCTCGCTCTTGTCGCCCTTCCACTGGGCCTGCTGCACCAGGCTGCGGCCATCGGCGCCCGTCTCCACGCGCTCGCGCCGGTTGACGCCCTCGGCGTAGCTGGCCGAGTCCACCGTGACGTTGCCGTCCTTGCCCCTGGTGGCCACGGTGCGCTCGACCACCTCTTTCTGCGCGTTGCGGCGCACCAGCTCCACCTCGTTGTCGGAGAGCTTCTTCACCTCGGCCCCGTCCGGAGCGCGCTGCTTGCCGTCCGCCGCGGCGAACAGGTCATCCACCTTCTTGGTGCTCTCGTCGCGCAGCTTCCGCTGGGCGCCTTCGATCTCCGTGCGGCGATCGCCCACCGTCTTCACGTCCACTTCCTGCTTGGCCCGGTCCTCGCCGGAGACCGTCAGCCGCTCGGGCTTCTCACCGCTCAGCGGCTTGGGCTGCGTCTGCTTCACATCCGCGGCCGCGAGCAGCCTGGGCATCTCGCGCTTCTTGGAAGTCCCCGCCGCCTCGAAGGTGTCCTTGGTGTGAAGCTCCTGAGCCGGCTTCTGCTCCGCCTTCGCCACCTGCTCGGGCTTGCCCGCCACGGGCTTCTGCTCGGCGGCGGCCTTCTGCTCCACGGGGGCGGGGGCGGGAGGCAGAGCGACGGGCTTCTGGGAGACAGGGGCGAGGGACATGGACGGCTCCGGGCTGGAACGGCGGGGATGCACTGCCCCATTGCGTCTGCCGTGCCATGCCGAATTTCCCCACGTCAGTGCCTGTTTCTGCGGGCTTAGCCCACAGGGTGGGCGCCGCACCCTGATAGCTGCGGTGATCAGGTGTTACCTGCTGTTATCACCCGCTGGGCTGGGCCATGCTGCCGCGCCGTGGCAAAGGGACCTGGCGAGGACGAGCAGCGGGGAGGGGACCCTACGGTCTCCATGATGCAGGGACGTGCCGGCCCGCTGCGGCTGAAGCTGCTCGTGCTGTCCGGGGCCCAGGTGGGGCAGAGCCACCCGCTGGCGCCCGGCTCGCACGTGCTGGGCAAGACGCCCGAGTGCGACATCGTCCTGAGTGACAAGACCGTGTCGCGACTTGAGGAGTCGTACATGCTGGTACGACTTCTCAGGTCTCCCTACCCGTGCACCGGTTCTGACCAGTCAGAAGTGAGCGCTCACCGGTTCTGACCAGTCAGAAGTGGCGGCCGGTCCTGACCAGTCAGGAGTGGCCACTCGCCGGTTCTGACCAGTCAGAAGTGGCCACGGATGTATCGTCTGGCCAAGCGCCCGTCATTACGTGGATTCGCATGACGCTGAGCCTGTTTTGACCCACCCTGTCAGGAGGTCCGAAAGCTTTGGAGCACAAGCGCCAGGTGTTAGCGTGTAACCTGAGAGGTTCTGGCTTGAGCTCCCTACCGACAACTTGGCCTCGTGCGGTGTTCGCGCTGCTGCTGCCCTTGTGCACGGCGCTGGCCCAGCCGCAATTCATCCCGGGGCGCAGCACCACGGTTGGCGGCACCCAGGCGCACCTCACGCCGGAGCTCTTTGCGCTGCGCGGTGTGACGACGGTCATTCACTTCGACGCGGACATTGATCGGGCGTCGGTTCAAGTGGACCTGGCGCGCATCAAGCTCGTGGACGTGGGCCCACGCGTCATCCTCCTGGCTCCCGTGCTGGAGCTTGCTCCGGGTGAGCGCCTGGGACTGCGCGTGCGCTACGCGGACGGGGCTTCGCCCGAGGAGGCCCACCTGGCCCTCGTCTCCCGGCCTCCCACGGTGGACACGGTAGTGACGGTGCTCCGGCGCCAGGAGTCGCTGGCGGCGTGCCAGGCGGAACTGGCGCAGAGCCGCGCCAACTGTGCCGGGGCCGGGGAAGGGGTGTGGGAAGTGGTGGACCGGCTGGCCGGAGCTGGCGTAACCGTGGAAACCCTTCGGCCAGTGGGGCGGGGTGAAGTGGAGGTGCTGGAGGACGACACGCACACCTACCGGCTGGCGACGGGCCTGCTCCTCAAGGTTGAGGCGGAACCGCCAACTGGCCAGGGGCCCTGGGCGCCGCGGAGCGCCACGGTAAGGTGCACGAAAACCCGCGCCGAGGTGAAGGTCCGCACCGTGTCGGTGAGGAGCCAGGGCGCCGAGCCGGGCGGTGTCCAAGTAGCAGTGGAGACGGAGCTGCCTCCGCCCACGGCGGGGCCCCGATTCCTCCTCGAGCTGCGCGGCACTGACGGGCGCGGAGCCACGCTGCAATTCGATCTTCCGCCCGAGCCCCCCAAGGAGCAAGCCAGATGACGGCCGACGCAGGCGAGCCTGGCCTCCCGAAGCCCGGCCAGGTGATTGACGGCTTTCGCATTGTCGAGAAGCTGGGGGAAGGCAGCTTTGGCACGGTGTACCGTGTCGAGAAGGAGGGGCTCCCCTTCGCGTTGAAGCTCGCCCATGGCCGCGCGGAGCTTCCCGCGGCGCGGCGCAGCGGGCCCGATCGCAGCCTGCGCGAGCTGGAGTGCCTGCTGGCGCTGCGCCACCCGAACATCGCCCGGGTGTGGAGCCATGGCAGGTGGCCCCACCCGAAACAGGGCCAGCTCTACCTGGTGATGGATTACGTGGAGGGCTTCAACCTGGGGCAGTGGAAGGAGCTGTGCGCGCCCACCCCGCACGAGGCCCTGGTGCTGTTCGAGAAGCTCGCCGAGGCGCTGGCCTACTCGTGGGAGCGAGGCGTTCAGCACCGGGACTTGAAGCCGGCCAACATCATGGTGGGCCGCCAGGACAGAGCGCCCGTCATCGTGGACTACGGCGCCGCGGACAGGCTTGGCGCCGAGACGTTGACCGAGGAGCGGTTACCGCCGGGCACCCCCCGCCACACCTCGCCCGAGGCCAATCGCTTCGACCGGGAGCACCGCCATGAGCCCCACGCGCGGTACGAGTACCAGGTGACCGACGAGATTTATGCGTTCGGCGTCACGCTGTATGACGTGCTGACGGTGCCCCGGCTGCACAGCGCGCCCGAGTACCAGCCGGTGAGCAGCGAGGTGCTACCGCCCAAGCTGGCGCACCGGGTCAACCCGCGCGTGCCCGTGGTGCTCAGCGAGCTGGTGGCGCAGCTGCTCAACCGCGACCCGGCGCAGCGGCCGGTGAGCTTCGAGGTGGTGCGGCGCAAGCTGGCGGAGTTGCTGCCGCTGCGCGGCGAGGAGTGGCAGGGCAAGCCCATTGATGCGCCCCCGCAGGCGCCTGCGGAGCAAGGCCCGCAGGCGTCCGTGGAGCAAGGCCCGCCGGCGCCCGTGGAGCAAGGCCCGCCGGCGCCCGTGGAGCAAGGTCCGCCCCGCCTGGCGAGGCAGAAGAGGTGGAAAGGGAAATACCCGCTGGCTGCGGCGGGAGGTTTGCTCACGCTGATGCTTGGGCTCAGCCTCGGGTGGCTCGCCCGCCCGCGCGAGCCGCAGCCCATCGCCGCTGTGGAGGGAAGCTCATCGCCGCCCCAGCCGGCTCCACCCGTGCAAGCCATGAACCCACCCCCAGCACCGCCAGCGCTTACCGAAGCGCCGCCTGTGCCGAGGGCCGCGCAGCAGCCTTCCCCTTCGAAGCGAGGTAGCACCGTGAAGAGATCAGAAGAGGTGGAGCAGAGTGCCCCGTCGGTTTGTGCCCGGAAAGAGCCGCCGCCAGCGGACCGGCCCGCGCTGCTGCGCCAGTGGTGCCGGTGCGCGGGCGTCGCGCTCGCGTTCGCCAGCGCCTGCACGGGAGCGCAGCTGCGGCCAGGCTCGGGCGAACGCTGCCCCGACGAAGCCCGGGATGCGATGGACAAGTTGGAGTTACCGCGGCAGTTCCACATCCAGGTCGACGAGAACATTCCCTACGTCAAAGGTGAAGACAGATGGAGTGACAAGTTCAAGGAAGGGCCCATCACCGGTGTCTTCCATAAGGATGTGGGCAAGGTCCCGAAGGGCTCGCGGATTTTCGGTGAGATGATTGGCCCCTTCACGCATCCGGATGACGGCCAGCTTACCTGGAAGATCCTCTACACCCAGCTGCAACCGCTGGGCGAAAAGGCCGTGCCTGTGTGCCTGGTCCTGGGGTCCGACAGTGGCATTATCATCTGGTTCGAAGGGTCCCGGCCTGGGGCTGCCGTCGGCAACAAGATTGATTTTTTAACCCGTGTCGCCCGGTGGCCCCAGTGGCCTTGAGGCCCTGCGTGTAAAGCCCTGCTGCGGAAGCGACCTGGCAGGCAGGACAGCGTGAGGCAGGAGCCCACCCCGTGCACGGTGTCCAGGGGTGAAGAGCGGGCGCCACCCGGCGGCTCCTCCTTTTGCCCGTGGCAGCCCTCTACCCTGAGCACCTCCTCGCAAGATGGGGTGACACATGCCGCCGGGGCGGATTGTCTTCGAAGGCCGAGGTGCTGCTTGTCTCCAGCGCCGGAGGCGCGACCCACGTCGGGCTCGCCGCATGAGGAGCCCGGGAGCGAGCCCACCCCCGTGGTTCCCCGCGGCTGTGGGCCTCTTGCTGCTGGCCCTCTTCGCCGCGCCCGGGGCGCACGCCGCTGACGAGCCGAGCCGGGCGCGTGCGGTGGTGGGGGCGGGGGTTTCTCAGGGCACCGTGCTGGGCAGCGCGTGGGCGCCGCGCACCGCATACAGCGTGAGCCTGTGGGGCCTGTGGGAAGAGGGCCAGGGGGTGGGAGCGCGCTTGAGCCTGCTGCCTCCCGTCACCTCCGCCGGAGCGTGGGAGCTGTCCACCGACGCGGCAGCGCGCTTCACGGGCGAGGGGCCGCTGTACTTCAAGGCCCTGGGCGGCGTGGCCGTCAACCCCCGCCCCTCGCTGGCTCCCCGGCTGCGCGCGGGCGGCGAAGTGGGCGTGCACGCCATCCGTGGGAGCATTGGGCTGGAGGTGGGCGTTGCTGGGGTGTACGCGTTCGCGCCCTCTCGTTTCGCGCAAGGCGAAGGGGTGGTCTCCCTCGGGGTGGGAGTGCTCTTCGGCTTCGGCGCACCCTCTCGGGTGCCTGCCCTCGCCCCGCCTCAGCGCCCCTGGGCACAGCAGTCCGCCCTGAGTCCAGGAGGCGCCTTCCCGCTGGGCTCAGGCTCTTCGTCCACGGCCGAAGTGAGGACGGCGGGGTTCTCCCTCGCGCTTTCGGGGGACGCTTTGGTCCCCTCCGGCCAGCGGGATGTGGTTCAGCAGATTCTGCTGCTCCAGAAACCCGCGGCCGTCTTGTCCTGGTGGGTCTCCGGCCCCAGCGGGGAACACCTCTACCAATGGACTCACCCGCTGTCCCAGTGGGAACTCCAGTACATCGAAGCCATGAGCGCGCGGACGGTGCCCGAGGCCAGCCGCATGAGGCCACGGGTGACGGCTGAGAACCTCCCCCCTGAGCGCAAGCAGGCCCTGGAGCGGCTGATGGGCCCCGGTGCCTCCGCCGAGCAGTATGCCCACTGGGAGAACCGGCAGCGCATCGTCAATCACTACGTCTTCACCCACCCCGACTCCGTCTGGCTCTTCATGGCGCTGTATGGAGTGGCCAGGGACGTCAACCCGCTCTTCTTCGCGCTGGAGCGCGGCTGGCAGATGGGCAGCGGCCAGGAGCTGTTCACCGGCCGGGAGGTGTCCAGGCTCGGCGCGGCCGGGGAGTTCTTCACCGCGCTGGCGTTCGGCGTCGCCGCTGACAAGTTGATGACCGCCACGCGGCCGGTGCCTGGGTGGGGCGCCCCGGCGCCAGGGGCGCCGGTGGGCATGGGCCAGGTGAAGGCCGCGCCTGCTCCAGAAGCCGCTCCTGCGCCAACTCCCAGACCCGCCACGGCTCCATCACCGTCTGCCGCGGCGCCTGCTCCCAAACCCGCTCCGGCACCTGCTCGAGAGCCCGCTCCGGTGCCAGTACCACCACCTCCGGCACCGGGTACCCTCGCGCCCTCCCCAGAGTTGGTCCAAGCTCTCACGGGTAAGAACCCAACTTCGCAGGTGCCCGCCGGCCCGCGTCTGCGTCAGGACGTCACCGTCAAGCCGAAGGTGCCGGGCCTACGCGATACGGACCGTCCCATCAGCCCCAGTTCCAGACAAAACGCGCAACTCCAGAGGGACATTCAGTATCTAGAAAGGGAAGTGGGCGCCGAGAACATCCGGGTGAACCAGCAGCAACTTAACCTGGAGAACAAGGCGCGCGTGGGCATCAACCGGCCAGACCTGCAATTCGACTACAAGGGTCGGCGCTACGATGTGGAATATGACTCACCCACTTCAGGCCGTGGCCCTGGCCACCAGTCGCGCCTGACCGCCAACGACCCGGACGCCGACGTCATTCTGATTATCATCCCTGAGAAATAAGGCGGCCTGAATGACGCAAGAGATGAAGGGACTGCTGCTGGAGGACCGCTGGGCGCCTGTCACCTCGACGATGGGCTTTCTAGAGTTAGGAGTGGAGCAGGCGGCCCAAGCCTTCGCCACGTGGCAGCGAGGGCTGGTGGCGTCCGTGGGCTTCACCTTCGAGGTGTTGCCCGTCTCCGGAACCCTGGAGCAAGTCCTTTCCCGCCTGCTGCCGCTGACGAGTGGGGAGAGGCAGCGGCGCTACCTGTTCATCCCGACGCGCAGCGCCTGGACCGCCTACGTCAATAGCGTGTGGACCGGGACGGATGCCTCCAGCCCCATGCGCGTCATGGCCGCGAGGCTGAGCATCCGGTGCCTGCGAGTGGTTGCCGTGCCCCACACCCTGCGTGGGGACCGCGGCCGCTATGGTGCGGTGATGCTGGACATGTACGGCCCAGAGCAACCTGGGAAGATCAGCAACACCGTGCGTGTGCTGGGCGCTTCCAATGACGGGGGCCGTTGGGTCTTCGACCAGTCGGGTGAGCCCTTCGCCTTCGAGCAGTTGGAGCGGTACCAGGAGCGCCGGGTGAGGGACCGCTTCACCTTCGAGATGCTCAAGGACTACCTGCGCCACCTGGGGCTGTCACCCTTCGACGAGCACTTCTACCTGCCACCGGGCACCTGCGCGTGGCTCATCCAGAAGACAGGCCCCTTCACCACCCTGGGGCGCGAGTACACGCTGGAGGAGGCCCGCGCTGCCCGCGTGTTGTGACGCTCGTGTAAAGCCCTGTTACACCCGCGGCGCCGGGATTTTTCCAAGGTACAACCCGGGCGGCCCTGTACGCACAGGCCACGGAGCCGGTAGGGCCTCACAGATCGCCGGAGGAGATCGCGACACGCTGAAGGTTGAAGCGGGCAGAGAAGTGGGCCTGGTCAAGTGCCCGTCTTTATAAAAGCGGCGCGCGGGAGTGGTAGTCTGCCGCGCGGTGGCAAAGGGACCTGGCGAGGACGAGCAGCGGGGAGGAGACCCTACGGTCTCCATGATGCAGGGCCGTGCCGGCCCGTTGCGGCTGAAGCTGCTCGTGCTGTCCGGGGCTCAGGTGGGGCAGAGCCACCCGCTGGCGCCCGGCTCGCACGTGCTGGGCAAGACGCCCGAGTGCGACATCGTCCTGAGTGACAAGACCGTGTCGCGGCAGCACCTGCGGCTGGAGGTGTCCGAGGGCGGGGTGAAGGCGGTGGACCTGGGCTCGCACAACGGCTCGTTCTGCGAGGGCATGCGCTTCTCGGAGCTGGAGGTGCGCCCGGGCGCGGTGCTGCGGGTGGGCTCCACGGAGATGAAGCTGGTGCCGGAGTCCTCGCGTGAGCGCGTCATTCCTCCCTCGGAGAGCACCCGGTTCGGAGGGCTGGTGGGCACCAGTCGGCGGATGCGCGAGGTGTTCACCCTGCTGGAGCGGCTGGCGCCCAGCGGCGCCGACGTGCTCATCCAGGGAGAGACGGGCACGGGCAAGGAGGGGTGCGCGGAGGCCATCCACGCGCAGAGCCCGCGCGCCCGGGGGCCCTTCGTCATCGTGGACATGGCGGGCATCGCGCCCTCGCTCATCGAGAGCGAGCTGTTCGGCCATGTGAAGGGAGCCTTCACCGGAGCGCAGGCGGACCGGGCGGGGGCCTTCGAGCGGGCCGCTGGCGGCACCGTGTTCCTCGACGAGGTGGGCGAGCTGCCGTCCGAGGTGCAGCCGCGCCTGCTGCGCGTGCTGGAGCGGCGCCAGGTCAAGCGCGTGGGCGCCAACGAGTACCAGCCCCTGGACGTGAGGGTGCTGGCCGCCACGCACGTGGACCTGGAGAAGGCGGTGCAGGAGGGCCGCTTCCGCGCGGACCTGTTCCACCGGCTCGCGGTGCTCCGGGTGACGCTGCCGCCCCTGCGCGAGCGGCCCGAGGACATCCCGCTGCTCATCGACACCGTGCTGGAGCGCACGGGCCGCCCCGCCAGCGCCCTGTCGGACTCGACGCGCGCGCTGCTGGCCCAGTACCCCTGGCCGGGCAACGTGCGCGAGCTGCGCAACGTGGTGGAGCAGGTGGTGCACCTGGGCGAGGAGGCCCTGCCGGACATGGCGGCCCCGGTCTCCGTCACCGCGAAGCCCGGTGGCAACGCCGCCGCGTTGGACCTGCCCTTCAAGGAGGCCAAGGAGCGGCTCATCGAAGGCTTCGAGCGCGACTACCTCAAGGGACTGCTCGAGCGCTGCGGCGGCAACCAGTCCCTGGCCGCGCGCGAGGCCGGCATTGCCCGGCTGTACCTGCGCAAGCTGCTGGTGAAGCACGGGCTGATTGCCCGTGACGGCGACGAGTGAAGGCAGGGCCCTGGGGCCTCACCGCCGCTGCGCCTCCGCGGGGAGCGAGTCGAGCCAGGCCCGCACCTTTTGAGCCTGCTCGGTGCGGCCGGCGGCGGTGAAGCGCTCCTGAGCGCGAGCCGCCTCGGCTCGGGCCTCCTGGGACTGCCCCTCCTTATAGAGGGCGTGCGCGAGGGCGAAGCCGGACTCGCCCAGCGAATCCTCCTGGGCCTCGGTGAAGCTCACCGCCCGGCGCAGCGGCTCCAGGGCCTCGCGCGTGCGCCCCAGGCCCAGCAGGGCCTGGCCGATACCGTCATAGGAGTACTGGAGGTCCTCGTGCCCCTCCTCCAGGTGCTGGCGCTTCACGGCCAGCGCCTCCTCGTACACCTTCAGCGCCTCTTCGTAGCGCCCCAGCGCGAGCAGGGCCATGCCCTCCTCTTCCAGCGCCTCGGCCACCGCCAGGTGGGTGGGCCCCTGCAGGCTGCGCCGGATGCGCACGGCGGCCTGGACCTGCTCCAGGGCCCGGGGGAGCTCCTTCAGCTCGCGCAGCGCCATGGCGAGCGCGATGTGCCGGCGCGCCATGTCCAGGTGCAGCGGGCCCACGGCGGCCTCCGTCTGGCTCAGCGCCTCCTCCAGCACCGGCCGGGCCTGAGCGGCGTTGCCCAGCTCCAGCAGCGTGCGCCCCAGCGTGAAGGCCACCCGCGCCCGCTTGGGGTGCGCGCGCGGCAGCACCCGCTCCAGGCGCTCGGAGGCCTTTCGCAGCAGCTCGGGCGCCCGCTGGGGCTGCTCCTGCATGATGGCCATGTTGGCCTGGTTCACCAGCAGATCGCTCTCCAGCACCGCGTCTCCACCGAGCCCGTGCAGCGTGGCCTCTCCCAGCCGGGCCCAGCGCAGGGCATGGTCGAAGCGCTGACGTTCCGCCTCCACGTAGAGCAGCTTGTTGAGCACGGAGACGCGCAGCCGGTCGGCCCGCCCGGCCTCGGCGTCATACACGGCCTGCTCCAGCAGCCCGGCGCCCTGCTCCTTCTCGCCCCGCTGTGCCTGGATCCAGCCCAGGTGGAAGCGCAGCTCCGCCATCAGCGGCAGGTAGCCCGTGGCCAGCACCTTCGGCTCCAGCGCGCGCGCCTTCTCCAGCGCGGTGGGCAGGCGGCTCATGTCCACCTGGGCCTTCACCTCCGAGAGCTGGCCTTCCAGCTGCTCCAGCGCCGCGCGTTGCTCAGGGTCCGCCGGCCGGGTCTGCTGGTTGGACAGCGCGTCCACGTCGGCGCAGTCCTCGGGAGAGGGCAGGGCGTATACGGCGTCCAGCGCCTTCTCCACGCCCTTGTTGTCCGCGGCCGCCAGCACCTCCACCAGCGCCCGCATGTCCTTGCGCCGCCGCTCCAGGCACACCACGCGCTGGGAGAGCAGGGCCTCCGTCTGCACCTGCCGCACCCGGGTGTCCTCGCACGCCTCGGTGTGCTGCCGGGCCCAGGCGCCCGCGTAGGTGTCCAGCGCGTCACCCACGCGCTGGGCCAGCTCCCCCGCCACCGGGCTGCCCGTGGCCTGGAAGGCCGCCGTCACCCGCTGCCGGGCCGAGCGGCTCCAGGTGTCCGTCAGCAGCTCGTCGGCCCCCTGGCATACCTGAGCGCTCCACCAGGTGCCCGTGCCCACGGCGGCCAGGAGCCCCGTCAGCGCCGCGCCCAGGCCCCACTGCCGGCGCCGCTGGGAGAGCCGCTGGTCCTGAGAGAGCGCCTCCAGCAGCGCCTCCATGCTGGGGAAGCGCTCGCCCGGCTCGAGCGAGAGCCCCCGCATGACGATGCGCCGCACCCAGGTGGGAACCCGCGCCTCTTTCGGCGGCTCCTGGATGAAGGCCGCAGGAGGCGCCTCGGGGGGCTGCTCCAGCGACAGCGACAGGGTCACGCCCGGGGTCGGAGGGCTTCTGGGCCGTCGCGCCTCCGCGAGCTTCGAGAGCTGCTCCGGATCAAAAGGCCGCTGGCCATACAGGGCCCGGTACAGCGCCGCGCAGAAGCTGAACTGGTCCGAGCGCGCATCCACCTCCCCGCCCCGGAACTGCTCGGGGGACATATAGGAGGGCGTGCCCACCACCGAGCCGGCCCGCGTGAGCGTCTCATTGAGCGGCAGGGAGGAGCCCACGGGCAGCACGGGCTCCGGGCCCCCACTGTGGGGCCGCGCGGCCTCGCCGATGCCCCGGGCCAGGCCGAAGTCGGTGACGAAGACGCGCCCGTCCCGGCCCACCAGCACGTTGGCCAGCTTGAAGTCCCGGTGCACCAGCCCCGCCGCGTGCGCGGCCGCCAACCCCCTGCCCGCGGCGAGGAACTTCTCCAGCACCTCGCGCCAGCCACGGGGCTGCTCCTGCACCCAGTGGTTCAGCGTGCCCCCGTCCACCAGCTCCATGGCGACGTAGACCTCGCCGTCCCAGGGGCCCGCCTCGAAGACGGGGATGACGTTGGGATGGGAGATGCGGGCCATGGCCTGGGCCTCGCGCACCAGCCGCGTGCGCCCCACCTCGTCCGTGCCCGTCTCCTTCACGCGCAGCAGCTTGAGGGCCACCTTCCTGTCCAACTCCGGATCATAAGCCGCGTACACCACGCCCATGCCGCCCTCGCCCAGCACCCGCAGCAGCAGGAACCGGCCCACCCGCTCGGGGCCCTGGGGCCTGGGGAGGACGGGCTCGCCGGTGTTGGGCGCGGATTTCAGCGAGCGCGTCGCCGAATACTCTGGAGGGGGGCTGGAAACGGAGCCCGGATCATCGCTGTCCTGCATCCTCACAGTGTATTCGAGGAATTCGAAGCAACCTTCACGCCACTGTGCCGACAATCATCTTGGCGTAGTGCCACGCCTGTCCCCCTGGAGGTGGCCATGGGAGCGCGACTCGACCCCAACGTGATTTCTTCCGCGAACGCCCTTCGTGCCCGCTCCCTGGAGACGACGAAGCCCCCCGCGGCGCCCCAGCAGGCGCCCGAGACGGCGGCTCAGGCACCCTCGGCCTACCACCGCGATTCCTTCGAGAGCGCCCCGGCCACCCGCCCGGGCATGCCCGCGCTCAACGCCCCCCAGCCGGTCAACGAGGCGGCTGACGCGCAGGCTGCTCAGCAGTGGCAGGTCGGCAAGGCGGCCGTGGCGCAGAAGACGGAAGTCGACTGCGGTGAGTCGGCCCTCACGATGCTCGAGAAGGTGAAGGACCAGGACGGGGTGCCTGTCTCGGACGACCAGAAGCGTGAGGAGGTCCGTTCCGCCGAGGCGACGGCCAGCAAGGCGGTCCAGGACCGTTTCCAGCTGAACCTGAAGGACGGCGCGCGGCCCGAGGAGATGGCCGCGGTGCTGGGCTCCATGGGCATCGGCGTCAAGGCCGGCATCGCGAACTATGACACCTGGGCCATCAGCGAGGGGCTGAAGGCGGGCCAGCTCGGCATGGCCATGGTGGACTCCAACGTGCTCGCCAACCTGGGGCTCCCGGCTGACCAGCAGAAGCAGGGGCCCGGGGCGCTGCACTGGATCACCATCGACGGGTTCAACAAGGGCCAGTCCGGCTATGACACGATGGACGACCAGTTCCGGGTGAAGGACTCGGTTGGAGGCGAGTACTGGGTGTCACAGAAGGATCTGCTCAAGGCCATGGACGTGGCCCGCCGCGAGCATGGGGCCAGCGGCGGCATGATGCTGCTGCAGAACCGGCCGGATGTGACGACCCCGGAGGCGCGCGAGGCGCTCTCCCGCGAGAACCTTGCCCAGACCGAGAGCCTGGGCAAGGGCAACGGCATCGGCAGCAAGCGGCTCACCACCAGCGAGTCGAGCTAAGCCCCGGCCCGCGAGGGCCCTCTTCGCCGTACGAAGAGGGCCACCCGGCGCCTGCGCTTACGCCTGGGGCGTGGTGCTGCCCGCGGCCACCGCTGGCTCGGTGGGCTGCGTGCCCGGGGGCGGCGCTCCGTTGGTGGTGGGCGCCACCGCGAGCGACGCCAGCTGCGTGAGCAGCCCGGTCATCCGCTTGGCGAAGCGGTTCGGGTCCTCCAGGGTGCTGCCCTCGGTGAGCAGCGCCTGATCATGGAGCAGTTCGATCCACTCGCCCACCTGCGCCGAGCCCGCGTCCTGCTCGTGCAGCTTGCGCAGGTGCTCGATGACGGGGTGGGTGGGGTTCACCTCGAGGATGCGCTTGGCGCGGGGCGCGCCCTTGCCGTGCTCGCGCAAGAGCCGCTCCAGGAACGCAGGCGAGCCGCCCTCGGGCAGCACCAGGCACACCGGTGAGTCCGTCATGCGGTCGGACACGCGCACCTCGCGCACCGACTCCTTGAGCACCTCCTTGATGCGCTCGGTGAGCCCCTTGAGGCCCTGGGCGTGCTGCTCCTTCTCGCGCTTCTCCTCGTCGGTCTCCTGCAGCTTGAGGTCCGCCTGCAGCGCGGACACCAGCGGCTTGCCGTTGAACTCGCGCAGCCCCTGGGCGGCCCACTCGTCCACCGGATCGGTGAGGAACAGCACCTCGTAGCCGCGCTTGCGCAGCGACTCCAGGTGGGGCGAGCCCTCCAGCGCTTTGCGCGACTCGCCGAAGACGTAATAGATGGCCTGCTGGCCCTCCTTCATGCGGGACACGTAGTCGGAGAGCGAGGTGAGCCCCTCGTCGCGGCTGCTCTCGTAGCGCACCAGCGCGCCCAGCTTCTCGCGCTGCTCACTGTCGGCGGCCAGGCCCTCCTTGAGGATGGCGCCGAAGTTCTTCCAGAACGCCAGGTAGTCCTCGGGCTTGTCCTTGGCCAGCTTCTCCAGCTGATCCAGCGTCTTCTTCACCACGTGCTTGCGGATGGAGCGCACCACCGCCGAGTCCTGCAGCAGCTCGCGCGAGACGTTGAGCGGCAGGTCATCCGAGTCCACCACGCCGCGCACGAAGCGCAGCCACGGCGGCAGCAGCTCCTCGCAGTCGTCCATGATGAACACGCGCTTGACGAACAGCCTCACCCCGCGCCGCTTCTGCTGCGAGTCCATGTCGAACGGCCGGCGCTTGGGCACGAAGATGAGCCCGGTGAACTGCTGGTGGCCGTCCGTCTTGAAGTGCGTCCACGTCAGCGGCGGCTCGAAGTCGTGGGTGAGGTGCTTGTAGAACTCCTGGTACTGCTCGTCGCTCAGCTCGGACTTGGGGCGCTGCCACAGCGCGCTGGCCTTGTTCACCGTCTCGAAGTCCGTGGTGGCCGTCTTCTCGCCCGTGTTCGCGTCGATGACGTCCGTGGTCTTCTTCACCTGCAGCTTGATGGGGTGGCCCACGTAGTCCGAGTACTGGGTGATGAGCGAGCGCAGGCGCCACTCGTCCAGGAACTCCTTCTGATCCTCCTTGAGGTGCAGGGTGACGGAGGTGCCACGGCTCGTCCGCTCGGCGGGCTCCACGGTGAAGGTGCCCTTGGCCTCCGAGGTCCACCGCCAGGCCTGTTGGTCCTTGCCGGCCGCGCGGCTGACGACTTCGACGCGGTCCGCGACGAGGTAGGCGCTGTAGAAGCCCACGCCGAACTGGCCAATGAGGCTCACGTCCTTCTGGCCGCGCTGCGTCAGCATCTGCAAGAACTCGCGTGAGCCGGAGTGGGCGATGGTGCCCAGGTTCTTCACCAGCTCGTCATGGCTCATGCCAATGCCGCTGTCCTCGATGGTCAGCGTGCCCTTCTCGGCGTCCGGAATGAGGCGGATCTCCAGGGGGGCGGCCTCGTCGCCCAGCAGCTCTGGCTCGGTGATGGAGCGGAAGCGCAGCTTGTCCAGCGCGTCCGAGGCGTTGGACACCAGCTCACGCAGGAAGATCTCCTTATGGCTGTAGAGCGAGTTGATGACGAGGTGGAGCAGCTGGTTGATCTCAGCCTGGAAAGAATGGGTTTCCCGTTGGGGCTCTGCGGACATGGGTGCCTCCGGGCGCCTGGGTAGGCGCTACCCTGTTCCCATAACCATTCAAAAAGGTTTGTCGAGGGGGTAAGAGTGCGCGCCCATGACCCGCTCCCTCCTGTCCCTCCTCGTGGCGGTGCTGCTCTCCACGGCCGCCCAGGCCGAGCAGCCCGCGGCCGCCGCCATTCCCGATGCCGCCCAGCTGCAGCGCATGACGGCGCGCTTTGCCCCGGTGGACCTCAAGGTCGACGTCTCGAAGCTGCCGGAGAATGAACAGCGCGCCCTGGTGAAGATGATTCAGGCCGCCCGGCTGATGGACGCCCTGTTCCTGCGCCAGGTGTGGTCCGGCAACGAGACGCTGCTGTTGGATCTGGTGAAGGACACCACCCCGCTGGGCCGCGAGCGGCTGCGCGCGTTCCTGCTGCACAAGGGCCCCTGGTCGCGGCTGGACGAGTCGCGCGCCTTCATCCCCGGCGTGCCCGCCAGGCCCGAGGGCGCCAACTTCTACCCCACGGGGGCCTCCAAGGAGGACATCGAGCGCTGGCTCAAGGACCTGCCCGAGCCCCAGAAGCGCGACGCCACCGGCTTCTACACCACCCTGCGCCGCGCGCCGGACGGCACGCTCGTGGTGATTCCCTACAGCGTCGAGTACCAGGGAGAGCTGGGCCAGGCCGCCCAGCTGCTGCGCGAGGCCGCCGCGCTCACCCAGCAGCCCACGCTCAAGGCCTTCCTCACCAGCCGCGCGGACGCGTTCCTGTCCAACGACTACTACGCCAGCGAGGTGGCGTGGATGGAGCTGGACGCCTCCGTCGAGCCCACCATCGGGCCCTACGAGGTCTACGAGGACAACTGGTTCAACCACAAGGCCGCCTTCGAGGCCTTCATCACCGTGCGCGATGACGCGGAGACGAAGAAGCTGGCGCGCTTCAGCGGCGAGCTGCAGGGGCTGGAGAACGCGCTGCCCATCGATCCGAAGCTGCGCAACCCGAAGCTCGGGGCGCTGGCGCCCATCCGCGTGGTGAACTCGGTGTTCTCCTCGGGCGACGCGAACCGGGGCGTGCAGACGGCCGCCTTCAACCTGCCCAACGACGAGCGCGTGAGCGCCGAGAAGGGCAACAAGCGCGTGATGCTCAAGAACGTGCAGGAGGCCAAGTTCCAGCGCGTGCTGCAGCCCATCGCCAAGGTGGCGCTGTCGGCGAAGGACCGGGGCAACGTGGCCTTCGACGCCTTCTTCACCCACATCCTGATGCACGAGCTGATGCACGGGCTGGGGCCCCACAACGTCACCGTGGGCGGCAAGCAGACCACGGTGCGCCAGGCGCTCCAGTCCTCCTCCAGCGCCATCGAGGAGGCCAAGGCGGACGTGTCCGGCCTGTGGGCGCTGCAGCAGCTGGTGAACAAGGGCACCATCGACAAGGCGATGGAGCGCACCATGTACACCACGTACCTGGCCTCCATGTTCCGCTCCATCCGGTTCGGCGTGGACGAGGCCCATGGCAAGGGCGTGGCGCTGCAGCTCAACTTCTTCCTGGATAACGGCGCGGTGAAGGTGAACCCGGATGGCACCTTCGCCATCGTCCCGGAGAAGATTCAGGGCGTGGTGACGGAGCTGACGCGGCAGCTCATGGAGCTGCAGGGCCGGGGCGACCGGGCCCAGGCCGAGGCGCTGCTGGCGAAGCTGGGCGTGGTGCGCCCCGAGGTGCAGAAGGTGCTGGAGCGCCTCAAGGACGTGCCGGTGGACATCGAGCCGCGCTTCGTCACCGCGGACGAGCTGCTGCGCCGCTACGGTGTCCAGGAGCCTCAAAAGAAGTAGCTTGTCCGTCGCCACGCCGAGACGGAGATCCAGGAATGAGCATCCGAGAGCCCACGGCGGAACGCGCCGCGCTCCTGATGGAGAAGTATGGCAGCCCGCTCTACGTCTACGACGCCGAGCGGGTCCGCTCGGCCTACTGGGACTTCACCGCCGCCTTTGCGTACTCGCCGGCCGAGTTTCACTACGCCATCGTCTGCAACAAGAACCGGCACCTGGTGCGGCTGCTGCACGCGCTGGGCGCGGGCGTGCACGCCAACACGCCCGGTGATGCCTTCGCCGCGCTGAAGGCGGGCGTGCCCCCCAACCGCATCCTCTATAGCGGCACGAACCTGGACGCGGCGGACCTGGAGTTCCTGCTGGGGCCACCGCATCCGGCTCAACCTGGACTCGATCGATCAGCTCCGGGACTTCGCCGCGCGCAGCCCGGGCGGGGCGGTGGGCCTGCGCATCCTGGTGGATGAGCCCACACGTCCCAATCGCATGGAGAGCCGGAGCACGCGTTCCCGCCTGCCCGCTGGGGCCGCTGGGGCCGCCGCCGCCGGAGCCGCTGGAGCCGCGGTGATGATGCCCGCGGATGCCTACGGTGGAGCGATGAGCCCCGAGGAGGAGATGGCGCGGCAGAAGAAGCAGGCCGCCGCGCAGCAAGGGTCGACTGGAGATGGCGGCTCCGGCTCCGGCTTCGAAATCGACATCGACTCCTTCTCCGCGGATGCGGACGCCTCGGATGGCGGCGCGGATAGCTTCGGGTAGCCATGGCTGAACCGCTGCTGCTCAAGCCCGTGCCAGGTCCCCCGTTCGGCACGGGGGTGACCCGCCGTCGTCCTACCGGACGCGTGGGCGGGCTGTTCTTCGATGCCCCCGCTTCGGAGCGGGCCCAGGGAGTCCGTGAGGCCATGGCGCGCTCGTTGGGGCCCGGTGCTCAGGTGCTCGTTGCCGGGCAGCAGGGCCCGGCGCTCGTCGCGGACTGGGACGCGTGCTGGCTGGACGGCAGACGCCTCGAGGAGCTGTCCCAATGGACTGCCCTGGCGGAGGCGGGCCAGCTGACGAAGGTGAACGGGGCGTTTGCGCTCGCCTGGTTCAATCAGGGCCGGCTCACGCTCATGCGGGACGCCATCGGCGAGCGGACGCTCTACTACGCGCGCGTGCCCCAGGGATGGCTCTTCGCCTCGACCATCCACGCGCTGCTCGCCAGCGGCCTTGTCCCGCGACAGCTCAACCTGCGTGGTGTCGCAACGTACCTCAGCTACGCCTACCTTCCCGGCGAGGAGACGCTCGTTGAGGGCGTCCTGGAGGTCCCGCCTGGCGCGATGCTGCACCTGCCGCTCGACAGGGGAGCGGCTCCCCACCGGGAACAGTTCTGGTCCGTGCCTCCGGAGGCCGACGCGAGCGCCTCCTTCTCCGCCGAGCAGGAGGAGGCTCTGCGCCAACGGCTGCGCATGGAGCTGGAGGGCGCCGTCATCCGCAGGCTGCCGCAGGGCGAGAAGGTGGGCGCCTTCCTCTCGGGAGGCCTGGACTCCAGCCTGGTGGTCGCGCTGGCGAAGCAGCTGCACGGGCAGGAGGTCATCACCTACTCGGTCTCCTTCGGCCCCCAGTACCGCAACGAGCTGCCCTTCAGCTCGCTGGTGGCGCAGCACTGCGGCACCACGCACCGCATCGTCGAGCTGTCCCCGAAGGTCATCCTTCACCACCTGGACGAGACGATCGCGCTGCACTCGGATCCCATTGGAGACCCGCTCACGGTGCCCAACTCGCTGCTCTTCCGCGAGGCGAGCGCGGAGGTGGGGGTGGTGCTCAACGGTGAGGGAGGCGATCCGTGCTTCGGCGGGCCGAAGAACCTGCCCATGCTGCTGGCGGAGCTCTACGGAGACATTACCGGCACCGAGGACGAGAAGCTGGCGCGGGAGCGAAGCTATCTGCGCGCGCACCTGAAGTGCTTCGATGACTTCGATCGGGCGCTCTCGCCGAGGATGAAGGAGGCGATCGCGGCCCAGCCCATCGAGGCGTCCCTGACGCCGCTGTTCGCCGATCCGAACTGGAGGACCTTCGTCGGCAAGCTGATGGCGTTCAACCTGTTCCTCAAGGGGGCGCACCACATTCTGCACAAGGTGGACGAGGTGAGCGCTCCGTTCGGCATGTTGGCCCGGGCCCCGCTGTTCGATCAGCGGGTGGCGGAGGTGGCCTTCCGCGCGCCTCCGCAGCTGAAGCTGAAGGGCTCGGTGGAGAAGTACCTGCTCAAGCGCGCGGTGGAGGACGTGCTGCCGCGCGATATCATCGACCGGCCCAAGAGCGGAATGCTGGTGCCGGTGGAGGGCTGGTTCCAGGAGCCGCTGTTGCCCGAGGCGCGTGCGCGGCTCTTGGACGGGCTCAAGCAGTGTGAGCTGTTCGACCGCGCCTGGCTGGAGCGGCTGCTCAACGGCAAGCTGGGCGGGCTGCGGCCCCGCCACGGGGTGAAGATCTGGCTGCTCATCACCCTGGAGGCGTGGCTGCGCAAGGTACTCACGCCGTAGCTGAAAACCGCGGAGCCCAGCCTCCGTGCTGAGAGGCTGGGCCCTGGGGGACTGGTTTCAAACCCTGTCAGAACTACGGCTTCTTGGTGGGATCAATCTCGCGATAGCCGCCGTTTGGAATGAGCTCAGTAGGCACCGGGGTCCACCACAGCTCGTAAGGTGTCTGGCCTGGAGGCGCATCGATCTGCTTGTACATGGTATAGGGGTTGCCATCATTTGCAACGTCGTCCCGCGGGTTGGCGTACAGTCTACCGTTGAAGGGCATCTGGCCTGGCTGGCTAATACCACCAGACGCCCTTATCGCTTCCGCACGAGCCTGATTGGCCGCTTTGACGTCGCGGCTGTGCTCATCTCCCAGACGGGGACCTGCGGGAGTGCCCTGGACGAGCTTGGCTTGCTGCATTGCATCGATATCCTTGAGATCCACCGTCTCATTGGTGCCGCCCACTCCGATGATCGGAGTCTCGCTGCCCTGCACGGAGATGGCGGAGAAGGCTCTGGCCAGGAATCTCAGGTTGTTCAGCACTCCATGGTAGTGGTTGCGGACCTCCTGATCGCTCGCCAGGGGACCCTTCGCGAGCAACCAGGTCCCATCAGACGCCTTGAGCCCGATCAGTTCGCTCTGATTGAGCTTTGCCTCCAGGACAGAGATGCCTCTGCTCAACTCCTCGCGAGTGACGGCGCCGTCCATTTCCTGGAGGGCTATGGGAGCGTTGATAGGCGCACGGCTCGCGAACTTCTCGGCTATGACGAGCGCTTGCTTGAGTTCGTCACCCTTGAAGTTCTGTGAGCCGGCTTTGCGGATGTTCTCGTGTTGGGGGGTGTTCTGAGCGAGCAGCACGTCCTTGCCTTCGCCTCCCTTGAGCCCATCTGTCCCTCGCGAGCCGCCGAAGGAGTCGAGGCCCGGGCTGTGCGTGAAGCCACCAAACTTGCCGGACTGCAGCGTGGGATCGGCCGGGAGCTTGCTGGAGTCGAAGGGCGTGAGCCGGGTGCCGCCCTGCACGGAGTATTTGACCTCGGAGCCGGAATCCTTCTGAGCCTCTCCGGCCCTGGACGCCACCTGCTGGAGCCCCTGGGAGAGGGCGGGCAGCAGGTTGCCCTTGCCAGCGCTGTCGGCAACGTAGGCAAACCCGCCCACCTGGCCGGCGGTACCGGCAAAGCCGTAGGCCCCCTTCTGGAAGTCGCCCTGGCCCAGATCTCCTCCAGCGCGAGCAATGCCAGAGACCAGGTTGGCGCCGTTGGACACCACCTGGAGCAGCCCCTTGCCCAGGCCGTGCTTGAGGGTGTCGAAGACCTGCTGGCCGACGTTGGCGAAGTTGGCCACCTTGGAGGCGATCGCCTGGGCGGCGCCCTGAGAGAAGCCCGCGAACGCCCCGGCCGCGCTGCTCACCATGCCCAGCAGGTTGCCGCTCTTGGCGGAGTTCACGAAGTCCTTCACCGCGTTGAAGCCGGTGACCACCTTCGCCGCCACCGCCGCCAGTCCCAGCCCAGGAATGGCGGCCAGGATGGGGGCGATCTTCCCCACGAAGCCAGCCACCTGGCTCAGGAAGCTCTTCTTGCGCTCGCCCGAGACGGTGACGGAGCCGTCCTCGTTCATGCGCAGCTTCACCTTGTACTTCTTGCCCTTGATCTCGAGCTTCTCACTGCGCTCCTGGCCGGGCTTGAGGTGGCCCACCTCGAGCTGATGGCCGGCGAACTCGACCTCGCCATCGGCGGGCAGCAGGTCGCCCCGGAACTCGCCCTTCTTGCCACCCTCGAGGCCCAGCGTGCGGGTGTACACCTCGACGGTGCCATCCTCCTTGCTCTTGAGCACCAGCATCTTGTCCAGGCCCATGAGGTAGGAGTCCGTGCCGCCCGGGGCCGGCGCCACCATGCTGCCCAGGGGGCCCAGGTCCACCAGCTTCTTTCCCTCTACCTCCCGGGGCTGCACCAGGCCCTTGATCTTCCCCTTCTCCTCATTCACCTCCAGGCCCAGCTTCGGGGGGCTCGCGGGAGGGGGGGCCTGCTGCTTTGTCGCTTCCTGCTTCGGCGGCTCGGCCTGCTTCTGCGGCTCGGCCCTGGCGGGCGCCTCGCTCGAGCGCTGGTTGACTCCACGCCCCTTCATGCTGCCACCACTGAACCTCGCGCTTCCCTTTAATGACTCTCCACGCATGACTGATTCCTTTCCATGGCCGCTGGGGCCTGACCTCTTTCATTTATCTTCGGATGAGAGAGTTTTTGAGTTGCGTGGAGATGTGAGAGAAACACATTCAGGCGCGGCGCATGGAGTATGAAAATAAAAAGGGCCCGGAGTGGTGTCTCCAGGCCCTTCAATCAATCAAAGACAAATGAAAGTCATTGGGCTGGCGAGAGCTGCTCGCGCCCAGGTGGCTGTCACGGATCGGTTTTTTGAGGCGGGGCGTAGTTGTCGATGATCAGGGGATACCGACGGGGCGTTACAGCCCCGTCACAGCTACCGTCACAGGGAGCGTCACAGGGCTCTTTTTTCGTGGGTGCCGTGGCCCCAGCGGGACGAGCCCCACACGCCCAGTATGGGCGCGCCGCACGGGCAGCCTTCGCGCGGTGCGTCGCTTTTTCGTGCGCGGCGGGGCGGCCGTGGCCACACAATCTCCACGGATGAGCACCCGCACGCACCATGGCCCCTGGGGAGTTCCGCTCGCGCTGATCATCATCGGCGCCTGGGCGGGGCACCTCGCCTGGGTGCTGACGGCGGACGGCCTCACCTGGCGCTCGCCGCTCGCCTGGCTACACGCCCTGGTGCAGGCCTATCTGTGCACCGGCCTCTTCATTACCGGCCATGACGCAATGCATGGCACGGTCAGCCGCCGCCGCTGGGTGAACACCGTCGTGGGCACGGCCGCCTGCTTCCTCTTCGCGGGGCTGTCCTACCGCCGGCTCGTCATCAACCACCGCGCCCACCACGCCGACCCCACCGGCGAGAAGGATCCGGACTTCTCCACCCGCTACCGCGCCTTCTGGCCGTGGCTGGGCACCTTCATGGTCCGCTACACCACGCTGCCGCAGCTGGTCGTCATGGCGCTGAAGTTCAACGTCCTGCTGTGGCTGGGCGTGGCGCAGTGGCGGGTGTGGCTCTTCTGGGTCATCCCCGCGGTGCTGGGCACGCTCCAGCTCTTCTACTTCGGCACCTACCGCCCCCATCGCCGTCCGGACACCGCGGACATGGCTCCCCACCACGCGCGCACCCTGCCGCGCAACCACCTGGCCGCCATGCTCTCCTGCTACTTCTTCGGCTACCACTGGGAGCACCATGAATCGCCCTCAACCCCCTGGTGGGCGCTGTGGCGGATGAAGGATGCTCGCTCGCACGCCGTGGGCTCCTCGGCCCAGGCGGAGGCCTCCCGGTAGGCAGGGGAGGGGGCGTGGAACTGTTGGGGGTAACCCCGAGCCGGGTTCGCGCGTACGGAGAGCAGACCATGTCCGAGAAGAAGGCCCCCGAGCCCCCCAGCTCCGAAATCACTCCCGAGCCGCTGTACGTGCGCCGCCGCGAGTTCCTCAAGAACGCGGGCCTGTTCGCTGGCACCGCCGCCGTCGTGGGGGGAGGGCTCTATCTGCTGGGCATGAAGCGCACCCGGCCCATGGACGCCTACGTCCCGGATGGGGGCGGCCTGGCCGCGCTGCCGCTCTCCAACCAGGGGCCCAGCCCGTACGACACCGACGAGCCGCGCACGCCCTTCGAAGACATCACCACCTACAACAACTTCTACGAGTTCGGGCTCGACAAGAACGATCCCGCTCGCAACGCCCACACCCTGAGGACGCGGCCGTGGGCCGTCACCATCGATGGCGAGGCGCACAAGCCGCAGACGGTGGACATCGATCAGCTCATGCGCTGGTCTCCGCTCGAGGAGCGCGTCTACCGCATGCGCTGCGTGGAGGCCTGGTCCATGGTCATCCCCTGGGTGGGCTTCCCGCTGGGCGAGCTGCTCAAGCGCGTGGAGCCCACCAGCCGCGCCAGGTACGTGGCCTTCACCACCCTGGTGGACCCCGAGCAGATGCCCGGCCAGAAGCGCCAGGTGCTCGACTGGCCCTACGTCGAGGGCCTGCGCATGGACGAGGCCATGCACCCGCTCACCCTCATGGCGGTGGGCCTCTATGGCCGCATCCTCCCCAACCAGAACGGCGCGCCCCTGCGGCTGGTGGTGCCCTGGAAGTATGGCTTCAAGGGCATCAAGTCCATTGTCCGCATCACCCTCACCGAAGAGCAGCCGCCCACCACGTGGAACCTCGCCACGCCCAACGAGTATGGCTTCTACGCCAACGTGAACCCCGCGGTGGATCACCCCCGCTGGAGCCAGGCCACCGAGCGCCGCATCGGTGACTTGAGCCGCCGCCCCACGCTGCCCTTCAACGGGTACGCCGAGCAGGTGGCCTCGCTCTACGCTGGCATGGACCTGAGCAAGAACTACTGAATCATGGCCTCTCCGCCGCTGCCCTGGCTCAAGCCCGCGGTCCTCGTCGGTGGCCTCGCGCCGCTGGGCGTGATGCTGCTGCAAGGTCTGCAGGGCACGCTGGGCCCCAACGTCATCGAGGCGGTGCTCAACGAGACGGGCATGCTCTGCCTCGTCTTCCTCGTGCTGTCGCTGGCGTGCACTCCGCTCAAGCTGACGCTGGCGTGGACCTGGCCCGTGCGCGTGCGCAAGCTGCTGGGGCTGCTCGCCTTCGGCTATGGCGTGCTGCACTTCCTCACCTACGCGGTGGCTGATCAGGGCCTGGCCCTGGGCGCCATCCTCCAGGACATCACCGAGCGCGGCTTCATCGCCGTGGGCTTCGTGGCGCTGGTGTTGATGGTGCCGCTGGCCGTCACCTCCACCAACGCGGCGGTGCGGCGCATGGGCTTTCCCGCATGGCAGCGCCTGCACCGGCTCGCCTATCTGGCGGCGGCGCTGGGCGTGGTGCACTTCGTCTGGCGGGTGAAGAAGGATGCCACCGAGCCGCTCATCTATGGAGCAGTGCTCGCGGTGCTGCTGGGCATCCGGGCCGTGGAGGCCATTCGCAAGCGTCGCCGGGCGCGTTCGCCGCACCCGGCCTGAGCGCTTGCCAGAGGGGTGCTAGCCGTTGCGCGGCAGGATCGTGTCCACCAGCGTCATCAGCTGCGCGCAGCTCACCGGCTTGCGCACGAAGGCGTTGATGCCGGCCTTCTGGCCCAGCGTGCGGACCTCGGCCACGTTCGGGTCGCCCGTCATCATCAGGATGGGCGTGCGCGCCACGCGCGAGTTCGGGTTGGTGCGCAGCTGGCTGGCGAACTCCGCCCCGTTCATGCCCTCCATGCGGAAGTCGGTGAGCACCAGATCGATGCCGCCCTGATCCAGCACCCGAAGGGCCTCCTCACCCGACTCGGCCTCGACGTACTCGAAGTTGCGGGCCATCAGGTAGATCTTCAGGAGCGTCCGGATGGAGCGGCTGTCATCGACCAGAAGGACGCGCTGCGTGGTTCCGGTGGCAACCTTCAACACTGGGCGGGCACCCTCCTCAGCGGGGCGGGAAACCGAGACAGTAGCGGCAGAGGCAAGCGTTCCGGACTTCATAGGGTCATCCCTCGCTCGTTCGGGAAATCTCTCCGAACTGCACAAATCGAATAGTGCAGAAATAGCCGGGGGATGTCAAAACAAAGAGAAGACCGCTAAACAGGGAAATCCTACATAGCCTACAGCGTGCGAAAGTACCCGAGGTGTCTGTAGAATACTCCCTGTCAAATCAAGCACTTAGGGCACTTCCACGACGAAGGACTGACTCTCCAGGGAGGGCAGTCCACGTGGTTCCGCCACCCCAGGAGTAAGCTCGTTGGGTACACGCCACACCTGCCCCGTCGACTGGATGACGATCACCGCGTAGCGGCCCGGAGGCACGGTGCGCAGCGGCTCGGGAGCGTCGGGGTTTCGGGCATCGAACGCGAGCGCGCGCACGGCCACGCTCAGCTCGGGCGTCGGAACGACGGCATCCATCCTGGGGTTGCCCTGCGCGTCGGTGAGCGCGGGCAGGAAGGCATCTGGCACCACGCCCGAGGCGAGCACGACGAGATCCGGCTCTCCGTCCTGCGGAGCATTCGCGTGCGGGTAGTCCACGCCCGTCTCGTCGAGCACGCCGTTGTTGTCCAGGTCGTTCTCGTCGGTGAGCGAGTTCTCGGCGAGCTTGCGCACCACGACGCGCGGCCAGAGATCGGGCACGCCGTCCCGGTTGGCGTCGTCCGGCCTGCCGTCGCGGGGGTTCTCGTCCACGAAGCGCACCAGGAAGATGGGCGAGCGCAGGTCCACCACGCCATCGCTGATGGGGCGCACGCGCAGCCGGAGCAGCTTGTTGGGGGTGCCCGGCTCGAAGCGCGAGGGGCTCAGCACCTCGAAAGCCGGCCGGTCCGCGCGCACCAGGGCGGTGCTGGAGAAGCTCACCGAGACGCCCAGCACGGGCTGCGGCACGCCGCTCTTGACGCTGACCTCGACCTCTTGGGGCAGGAGGGTGGAGGCATCCACGGCGGCTCCGCCCACGTCGCCCAGGTTGGGCTCGGCGGTGACGTTGAACCAGGGAATGAAGTCCGGGCCATGGCAGGGCTGGGCGCCCGCGCGGCAGGTGTCCGTGTCGATGAAGCCGCGCAGCAGGTAGCGGCCCGGCGGCACCAGCGGGAAGGTGAAGGGCGCGGTGAAGGGGCCGTTTGTCGTGCCGTCCAGGTCCGAGCGGAAGATGTCCTCCATGGGCACGATGGTGAAGGAGACGGGGCGGCCGGTGCCCTTCGGCGGCGGCGGGCGCAAGGCGTCATAGAGGAACACCACGGCGTTGCCTCGGGCGGGGCCCTGCACCACCACGTTGCCCTCGATGCGGGCGGTGACGGTCTTCTGCGTCTGGTCCTCGGTGGGCACCACGGCGGGCGGCTCGCAGCCCAGCACCAGCAGGGTGGACAGCGTCAGGCCCGCGAGCGTCATTCCCCGGGAGCGAAGGCAGTTCATGGGGTCACCGTCAGGGTGGCGTAGACGCGGCGCTCGATGCGGTTGCCGAGCGGGTGCTGCGAGTGGGCGCCCGCCAGGTTCGAGCCCACCACCGCCACCGTGAACCGGTCCTTGATGATGTCGTAGCCCACGCGGGCGTTGAGCGCGGTGTAGCCGCCCAGGGGGCTGGCGATGAAGTCGATGACCGTGGGGTCCGCGCTGTTGGGCTCGCGTTCGATCCACGTGGTGCTCGAGGTGTACGCGGCGTCCACGCCGAACTCCAGGTCCGCGCGGGTGCGGTAGGTCAGCCCGCCAAAGAGCTTGAGCTGCGGGGCCTGGCTGCACGGCCCGCACTGCCCATCCACCTCGCCATCCGCCGTCACCTTCTGCAGGGCGGCGCTGGCCTTGATGCCCAGGCCGTCCACGGGCGCCAGTGAGACACCGGCCTCCGCGCCGCGCGAGGTGTACGTGGCCGCCTCGTTCTGGAAGGAGGAGCGGCCCACCAGGAACGTGTCGGTCACCGCGTCATAGGACTCGCTGGCCGGCAGCCGCTCGAAGGGGGACAGGACGATCAGATCCTTCACCGTGTTCTGGTACAGCGCCAGGTCCCAGTCGATGCCCAGGGTGGGCGCCTCGCCGCGGTAGCCCAATTCCAGGGCCGTGAGCCGCTCGGGCCGCAGGGTGCGGCTGCCCTGGGTGAGCGCGCTGGCTCCGGGCACCCCCGGAGCGGGCACGCGCAGATCCGTGTAGCTCTCCAGGAACGTGGGCTCGCGGAAAGCAGAGGCCCCGCTGGCGCGGAAGGCATGGCCCTCGAAGGGGATGAAGATGGCGGAAACGCGCGGCGAGTGCGCCAGGCCCGGCTGGCCATTGTCCAGCAGCGGGTGCCGGTCCACGCGGTACGAGGCCAGCAGGCGCAGCGGGCGCACCGGGCGCCACTCGTCCTGCACGAAGGCGGCGGCGTGGAACTCCTCGCGCAGCGGAATGTCCTGGTAGTCCCAGGCCACGCGCTTGAGGCGGCCCTCCACGCCCACGTTGACCAGGTGCTCTCCGGCCAGCTCGAAGCCCTTGCTGTACAGCGCCTCGCCGTTGAACAGGTGCGAGGTGACGCGGGTGACGAGCGAGCGCTGCCCGATGGGCTCGTACTGGGGCCCCGCATCCACATTCACATGGTTCCAGAAGCCCTTGAGCTTCACCGGCCCCAGGCCCGCGTCCACCTTGCCGTAAGAGGTGAGGCCGTCCAGGAAGTAGTTGCGCAGCACGCCCAGCGGGTACACCTCCGTGGCGAAGCGGTGCACGCCGGAAGACAGCCCCAGCTCCAGGCCCGAGGGGAAGGTGTACTCGGTGGCCACGTTGCCCCGGGCGCCGCGGTAGCCCACCTGGGAGCTGGGCGCGCGCGCCACCACGTCCGGCCGCGCGTCGGCGAAGTCCCGGCTCCACTTGTCCGTCTGCCCGTAGCCCACCGACAGCCGGTAGCGCAGCGCGCCCGTGGCGCCGTGGCTCAGGAACGAGCCCGCCGCCGTGTTTCCGCCGCCCGCCATGCCGTGCACCTGGGCGCGAGGCCCGGTGCCCGGCGCGCGGGAGATGATGTTGACCACGCCCAGCATCGCGTTGGCGCCGTACAGCGCGCTGCCCGGGCCGCGAATCACCTCGATGCGGTCGATCTCCTCCAGGCCAATGGGCAGGCCGGACCAGAGCGTGGTGCCGAGGAAGTCCTGGTACTCGGTGCGCCCGTCGATGAGCACCAGCACCTTGTTGGCGATGCGCTGGTTGAAGCCTCGCAGCGAGAGGTTGGCGCTGCCCACGCCCAGCGCCATGACGTCCGCGCCCGGCACGCGGCGCAGCAATTCCACCAGGCTGGTGGCGCCCGACAGGCGGATGTCCTCCGAGGTGATGACGGTGGTGGCGTTGGGCGCCTCGAGCGAGGACTGGGCCCGGCGGCTGGCCGTCACCACGCGCTCCTCGTAGGGCACCGCGCCCGCGTCCTCGGCGGCGGCCGGAGTGCCAGCCACCGCGGTGCCCGAGCCCTCGGTGCTCACCGGGCCTGGCGTGGCGGCCGCCACGGGCATGGACTCCGCGCGGGCAATGGCCTTCTCCAGCCGCTCGACGAGCGCGGCCAGGGCCTGCGCGTCCGGCGCCGGAGCGCCCCTGGGCCCCGGCGGCATGGGCAGCGCCTCGGCCTGCCTGGGAGCCTCGGGGTTGGGCTGCGCGGCCTCCAGGCGCGCGATGGTGGCGCGCACCCCGTCCGCGTCCGGCGGGTTGAAGCTCAAGTAGCGCCGGTACCAGTCCAGCGCCTCGGCATTGCGGCCCGCGTCCATGTACGCGCGCGCGATGTTGAAGAGCACGTTGGGGTGCGGCTTGATGGCGTAGGCCTCTTGCAGCTCGGCGATGCCCTGGTCGAACTGACCCTTGGCAATGAGGCTCATGCCGTTACGGAAGTGGCGGCGCGCCTCCAGGCGCTCGTCCGCCATGGCATTCCCCGCGAACAGACACAGCGCGAGGAAGCCCGCTCGTTTGAAAGCTCGGGACATTTTCACTGGTAAGGATCGTCCTTGTAACCCACGGAGCCCTCGGACTTCCTGGGCCGCGAGCTCTTCTTCTTCAACCGGTGCGTGAAGCGTACCTCGGGCCCTTCACCTTCGGCGGTGACGGTGGCGCGCGGGTAGCCGGCCAGCTCGAACGTCAGCTCCGCGCGCGCGTGGCCCTGCTCGTCCGCGGGCACTTGCAGCTCCAGCGGCGTCTCACCCAGGCTGCGTCCGGCGTGCATCACCCGGGCGCCGCTGGGCTCACTGGCGATGACGAAGCGCACCAGCGAGGGCTGCGGCTCGGCTGGCGCGGGCGGCTCGGCGGGCCTGGCCTCGAGCTTCTCCGGCTCGGCCTTCGCCACCCCCTCGGGCGCGGGGGGCACGGGCTTGCTGGCCAGGGGAAGCTGCGGCTCGGGCGGGAGCACCACGGGCGCGGGAGCGGAGGGCGTGCGCAGGGCCAGCATCAACACCACGCCGACGCCAATGAGCACCGAGCCGCCGAACAGGGCCATGGGCAGGGAGTTGCGGCGCTTGCGCGCGTCGGGCTCCTCCACGGAGATGTCCAGCGACATGGTCGAGGCGCCCGAGCCCGGGGTGGGCGGGGAGAGCGGGCCGGTGAGAGGGCCGGAGTGAGCCCCGGTGCCGTGCATGCCCGTGTAGCTGCGCGGGCCGCTGAACACGCCGCTGACGCCCGCGTTGGCCGTGGCGCGGCGGATGCTGTCGAGCACCCCGTCCATCGAGTCGAAGCGGTCCGCGGGGCGCTTGGCCAGACACTTCATCACCAGCGCCTCCACCTCGGGAGGGATGGTGTGGTCGGGCCAGATGGCGGAGAAGGCCGGCGGCGGCTCGTTGAGGTGCTTGACGATGATGTCGATGCTCTGCTCGGCCAGGAACGGCGGGCGGCCCAGCAGCATCTGGTAGAGCACCACGCCCAGCGAGTACACGTCACTGCGCGGGTCGGCGATGTTGCGCGCCTGCTCGGGCGCCATGTACTGCGGCGAGCCGAGGATGACGCCCGCCTGCGTGAGCGACACGTCCGCGGGCACCTGCCCGTTGTCGGGCAGGAAGGACTTCACCAGGCCGAAGTCCAGCACCTTCACCACGTCGTGGTCGGTCTCCTGGTTGAGCACCATGACGTTGGCGGGCTTCAGGTCCCGGTGGATGAGGCCAATCTTGTGCGCCTCGCGCACCGAGCGGGCGATCTGCTGGGCGATGGTGAGCACCCGGGGCCAGGGCAGCGGCCCCACCTGCGTCAGGAGCTGGGAGAGCGTCTGGCCCTCCAGGTACTCCATGGCGATGTAGTAGATGCCGTCCTCGGTCTTCCCGTAGTCGATGACGGTGACGGTGTTGGGGTGGCGCAGCTTGGCGGTGACGCTGGCCTCGAGGAAGAAGCGGCGCTGAAAGCCGGGGTCCTTGTCCTGGCCGTACTGGGGGTTGAGGACCTTGAGCGCCACGGGCCGGTCCAGCGGCTGCTGCATGGCCTTGTACACACGGCCCATGCCGCCCGAGCCGAGCACCTCGATGACCTTGAAGCGCTCATTGAGGACCTTGCCCAGCAGGGGATCCACCACGGGGGGTGGAGGGGTCCCGGCAGAGGCATCACTTTCGATCATGTGCTCCCCGGCGCCGCGGTGCGGCTTCGTGGCCAATCCTGGGGGTATGGTAGCACCACCCGTTCAGAGGCCCAAGAGACCGGGGAGGGTGGGGACCTTGCCCAGCCCTGGAAACACGGCCTGTGTGGTGGCGAGGCCGCAGTGCGTCAAGAGCGCCTCAGCGAGCACCGCCCGGATGTCCGTGAGCGAGGGCACGTCTCTCCCATCCAATAGGTAGGGTTCGGAGAGACCCCTCCACGGTCCTGTGACACGGCCGCCGCGCACCGGCCCCCCCAGCAACAGGGCCGCGCCGCCGGTGCCATGATCAGTGCCCCGGTTGCCGTTCTCGCGGGCGGTACGGCCGAACTCGGTGAAGACCACGACGAGCACGTCCGCCAGCCGGGGGCCCAGGTCCGTGGCGAAGGCAGCCAGGCTCTCGCCCAGGTCTCTTGCCCGGTTGGCGAACGGACCCCGCTCGCGACCCTGGAGGATGTGCGTGTCCCAGCCACCGGACTCGGTGGCGGCCAGCTGGAGGCCCACGTCGGCGTGAATGAGGCGTGCCACGTCCCGCAGCCGGCGGCCCAGCGGTGAGCGCGGGTAGGTAGCGCCATGGCGGGGCGCCTGGTCAGCAAGCTGGCGATCCGCCACGAGGGAGAGCGCGGAGGAGGTCTCCACCCCCGTGGTGCGCAGGGCCTCGTCCACCGCGGCGGCATAGAGCGAGTCGAAGCTGACGGGACCGGTGCGGCGCGGGGTGCGCAGGCGGAAGGCCTCCAGGGATTCGAGGGCAAGGGCGGGCGCGTCTCCGGCCAGCGCGCGCGGCAGGGTGGGCTGCAGGGCCACCGCCCGGAAGGCACTCGCGTTGGGGGCCGGCGGCAGCGCGGCGAGGGCGCGGTTGAGGTAGCCGTCCCGGGTGGACTTCACGCCCGGGGTGCCGGACTCGACGAAGTCCTGGGCATCGAAGTGGCTGCGCACCGGCTCGGGCAGGCCCACTGCGGGAATGGCGGCGAGCGCGCCCTGGCTCCACCATGGCATGAGGGGCGCCAGGCCCGGGTGCAGGCCGAAGGTGTCATCCAGCCGCAGCGCCGCGTCGGCACTGGAGCCTGGCGCGGCCAGCGCGAGCTGAGGGCGCAGCCGGTAGTAGTCGGGGTCTCCCACCGGAGGCAGCAGCGAGAGGCCATCCGCGCCGCCGCGAAGGAACAGGGTGACGAGCACCTTGCGGCGGCCCGGGGGCAGGGCCTCCGCGGCTCGGGCGAGGAACGGGGGCAGGGTGGCCAGTCCCAGCAGGGAGAGGCCAGCGGAGCGGAGCAGGGCGCGGCGGGACAGGGACATGGCGGGCCTCACTGCTTCTGGAACTCGGGCGAGCCGAGGAGAAGGCCGACGGCGCGGCGCACGTCCACCGGGCGCAGCTCTCCATCGTCGACGCGTTCGTCCTCTCCGGGCGCGAGGGCGGCCAGCAGCGTGGCGCGCGTCTGGGCCGAGAGGGGCTCGTAGAGCAGGCGCAGCGCCAGCGCATCCACCAGGGCGCTCGCGTCCGGGGAAGCGGGGTGGGGCCCCAGCGTCATGACGTCCACGTCGGTGCCGCGCACCCGGTCCGAGGCGAGCGCGAGGGCGAAGTTGAGGCGGACCACGAGGGCGCCTGCGTTGACCCAGGGCGCGGCATGCTCGGGGAAGCCGGTGGGGGCGGGAGCGCGGTACAGGGGCTCGCCCATGCGCTCCACGGCGCGGGCCAGCGGAGGGCCGCCGTTGGTGGTGCCTCCGAGGGCGCGGATGCTCGAGGCCACCAGCTCCAGCGGCGTCTTCGTCTTCGCGCCCCAGGCCTCGTCGGACCAGAACTCGGGCGAGGTGAAGAGGGCGGTGTAGACGGCGCGCAGGTCCCCATCCGTGGAGAGGAACACCTGGGCGAGCCTGTCCACCAGCGCGGCGGGGGGCTCATCCGAGACGAACTTGCGCGCCAGCTTCGTGGCCAGGAAGCGCGCGGTGGACGGGTGGCGGGCCAGCAGCTTGAGCACGCGCTCACCGTCCTTCACGCCTCCGCCGAGCGGGAGCGCCTGTCCCAGCACGGTCTTCCCGTCCGGATCATGCGCGTCGGCGCGGAAGACGAAGGCCGGAGCCACCCGGGGGCGGTCGAGCGACCAGCCGGTGAAAGCGCGGGCCACCTCGCGCACGTCCTGCTGGGTGTAGCCGCCGTCCACTCCCAGGGTGTGCAGCTCCAGCAGCTCGCGGGCGTAGTTCTCGTTGAGGCCGCGTGCGTTCCTGCGGAAGGCGGCCGCCTGGCCGGAGCGGCGGCGGGGCTCGAAGCCGTCGCGCACGCTCGTCCAGTTGTCCAGGTAGAAGAGCATGGCCGGGTGGCGCGCGGTGGCTCCGAGCAAGTCCCGGAAGCGGCCGAAGACGTGGGGGCGGATGGCATCGCGCTCGTAGGAGGTGACCATCCACCGCACGGGCCCCTTCTCGGCGGAGACGTTGAAGTGGTTGAACCAGAAGTCGACGAGCACCTCCTGCAACTGGTGCTCGCTCTCGACGGCGCGGATGAGCTTCTGGGCCATGAGGTCCGTGCCCACGCGGCGGGGCAGGGCGTCGGCGCCGAGCATCTCCCTCAGCTCGCGGCGGTCCTCACGCGTCTCCAGGGGCACCCCCAGCTCGCGGGCCTGCTGGCGCAGGGGCGGGTAGCGCGCCATCAGCTCCTCGGTGCTCAGGCTCAGGGTGTCCAGCGGCTCGAGGCGGGAGGCCAGGGCCGTGTCGCGCGTGCGCTCGGGATGCAGCTGGAGCGCCACCCACCGGGCCACACCCAGGCGGCGTACCTGCTCCCAGTCCCGGGGCGAGGGCCCATAGCTCAGGCGCCGCAGGGCGTGCAGGGCGCGCTTCTCCTGGCTCCAGCCAGGGTCCGGCAGGGCCAGCTCGGGCAGCGGGGGCGTGGGCGGGGCGGTGGGCGTGGAGGACGAGGCACAGCCCAGGGCCAGCAGAGCGGCCAGGCACCACGGGGCTATCTGGCGATGCAGCGCATCCATGATGCGTTTACTAACCCGGGCAGGGCGTGGAAGTTTCACCCACCTTCACTGTCCCACCGCCGCACCCCAGTGCATAGAGTCCCCTGCATGAATGCCCGACTGGCGAGCCTGCTGTCCTCCGCGCCGCGCTACCCCCAGCGCATCGTCTGTATGACGGAGGAGACGACGGAGACGCTGTACCGCATTGGCGCGGGGGACCTGGTGGTGGGGGTGTCCGGCTTCACGGTGCGGCCGCCCGAGGCGCGCAAGAAGCCGCGGGTGAGCTCGTTCCTGGACGCCAACTTCGAGCGCATTCTGGAGCTCGAGCCGGACCTGGTGCTGGGGTTCTCGGACCTGCAGGCGGACCTGGGGCGCGAGCTGTGCAAGCGCGGGGTGCCGGTGTACCTGTTCAACCAGCGCTCCATCGCGGAGATCCTCCAGACGGTGCGCGTGGTGGGCGCGCTGGTGGGGCGGGCCGAGGAGGCCGAGAGGCTGGCGGACACGCTGAGCGCCAACCTGGAGCGGCACGCCGAGGCGGCGGACAGGCTGCCGCGCCGGCCGCGCATCTTCTTCGAGGAGTGGCACGAGCCGCTCATCTCCGGCATCCGCTGGTGCTCGGAGCTGGTGGAGCTGGTGGGCGGCGAGGACGTGTGCCGCGAGTCGCGCGAGCACCAGGGCGCCAAGGGCCGCATCTTCGCCCCCGAGGAGGTGGCGCGCAGGGACCCAGAGGGCGTCATCGCCAGCTGGTGCGGCCGCAAGGCCAAGCGGGAGAAGATCGTCTCGCGGCCCGGCTGGGCCACGGTGCGCGCGGTGGTGGATGATCAGCTCTACGAGGTGAAGAGCAGCTTCATTCTCCAGCCGGGCCCGGCGGCGCTGACGGACGGGGTGGACCGGCTGGCCCGCATCGTCGCGGCCGTGGCGCGCGGCGAGAAGCTCGATGCGCCGCGACCGGGAGAGCTCCGGGCGGCTTGAACGGCTGGCCCGCCAGGCACTTAGCCCGTGCGGGCCATGCCCCGGGGGCAGGCCTGGACTTCCTCGGCCACCACGCGCAGGAAGTCGTCGATATCCAGCGGCTTGTGCAGGATGCGCACTCCCGCGGGCGGCGCCACGCGCGGGTGCGCGGTGATCATCACCAGCCGCGTCTGCCCGATGCACGACTCCTTGCGGGCCTGCTCCACCATCCACCCGCCGCTCTCGCCCGGCAGCATGTAATCGGTGATGACCAGGTCGAAGGTCCGCCGGCGCAGGTTCGCCAGTCCCTCCTCCGCGGAGGCGACGGCGACGACGTCATAATTCTCGGATTCCAGCAGGGTACTGAGACCCTCGCGGATGTCGTCGTTGTCCTCGATCAGGAGGATCTTTGATGCGGAGTGAAAGTCCACGGTGTTTGTCCCAGGTCTCTGACCGTGCCCATTCTTCGCTACGCCCATTTCCCGCGCATCCCCGCTCCACGAAGGCACGGCTTTACTGTTGACCAGCGGTAGCTTGTTGTCCACCGGGGCCCCGGAAATCTCTGACCGCCAACACTCGGGCCCGTGAGAAGATGATCCGGTGCCCCTCGCGTTGCTCACCCTGATGGTCGCACCGCTGGTGGCGACGTCGCCCGAGGTAGGAGCCCCGGCGCCCGGGTATGAGGAGCGGCTTGTCGGTTGGGGCCTGGCGCAACACAACCGTGACATTGAGACCGAGCCAGAGGGCAAGCGCCTGGAGGCCGTGCTGGTGGCCGCCGAGGACGTGGTGGCCGAGAGCGATCCGTACCCCAACTTCCTCAACCTCTTTCACGTGCGCACGCGCGAGGAAGTCATTCGCCGCGAGGTGTTGCTGGAGCCAGGCGAGCTGTACTCGTCGGCGCTGGCGGAGGAGACGGCGCGCAACCTGCGCAAGCTGAACATCTTCTCGGTGGTGCGCGTGGTGCCGGTGAAGGGCGAGGCCCCGGGCACGGTGTCGCTGCTGATCATCACCAAGGACATCTGGTCGCTGCGCGTGAGCCAGGACTTCGAGGTGGTGGGCTCGTTCATCCGCTACCTGCGGCTGCAGGGCACCGAGGCGAACTTCCTGGGGCTCAACCAGCGGCTGGCGATCGACTTCCTGCTGCGGCCGGACACGGTGAGCCTGGGGCAGACGTACATCAACCGGCGGGTGGCGGGCAGCCGCTGGTACTTCGGAGAGACGGCCTCCATCATCCTGGGGCGCGAGAGCGGCCAGCCCGAGGGCACCCGGGGCGCGGTGGTGGTCCAGCGCCCGCTGTACTCCCTGTCCACGCCGTGGAGCGTGAGCACCTCGGCGTCGTGGAACGTGGCGACGACGCGGGTGTACCGCGGCACCGGGGTGTGGCAGCTGCCGTACCCGGACGGCGAGCCGGTGCCCTTCATCTACGACACGCGCGAGCTGTCCGCGGGAGGCTCGTACACGCGCTCGTATGGCGAGTACCACAAGGCGAACGTGTCGGGCGGAGTGGAGGCCTACCACCGCAGCTACGCCGCGCCCGAGCAGGCCGCGCTGGATGACGCGCAGCGCGAGTGGCTGAGGCAGAACCACCTGCCGCGCAGTGAGGACGCGGTCTATGCCTCGCTGTCGCTGTCTGCCTACGAGGCCCGCTACGAGGTGATGCGCGGGGTGGACAGCTACGCGCTCTCGGAGGACTTCCAGCTGGGCCACTCGGTGCTGGCCACGGTGCGTTACGCGCCGCCGGTGTTCGCCTCGGCGGCGCACTACGCGGAGCTGGGCGTGGCGGGGCGCTACCGGTGGAGGTGGTCGGACGCGCTCACCACGGTCTCGGTGGGCGGCGCCATCCGCCGGGCGCTGGGCGCTGGGGGCGGGTGGACGAACCGGCGGTGGGCGGCGGAACTGCAGCAGTTCTCGCCCCAGGTGCTGGGCGGGCGCTTCATGGCGCGCGGGCTCTTGGACGTGAACATCGACGACTTGTTCGACCGGGTGCAGTTGCTGGGGGGCGCCAACGGGCTCAGAGGCGCGCCGCAGGACGCGTACCTGGGCAAGCGGCTGCTGCTGGTGAACGTGGAGTACCGCTCCGCCCCCGTGGTCTTCCAGACGCTGCACCTGGGCGGAGTGCTCTTCTATGACGCGGGCTCGGCGTTCGACCGCGGGCCGAAGATGGTGCACACGGTGGGGGTGGGCGTCCGCTTCCTGTTCCCACAGTTCAACCTGTACCCGTTCCGGCTGGACTTCGGTTACGTGCTCAATGACACGCTGCCGCCAGTGGGCCAGCGCTTCACCTTCAGCGCGGGGCAGATCACCGAGTACCGGCCGGACATCCTGGACTCGCCGCTGCGCTGAGCCCACGTTCGACGACGGGGCGGGAGCGGGGCGGTGCGACACGCTGACAGAGGGCAACAGCGCACGCTTCGGTCCCCCGCGACGGCGGCGAGCGGCTCAGGCGCTTCGGGACCGAGCCTTCGCTGACGCCTGCGGGTGTCTGGGATTGAGCTGAGGGCCAGGACTCGGGGAGTTCTGGCCTCTGGGCAACAGCCCGGTGAAAGCTTCCTGGCGCTCAACTGAGTGGGGGGAAATATGAAACGGGCCGTGAGTGGGTATGCCGCGCTGGCGCTGCTGGTGTGCCAGGGCGCGGGCGCGCGGGAGGTGCCCGGTGACACCTGGCACGCGCTGGTGCGCCTGGAGGCCGGAGGACTCGTGCTGGTGACAGGAGGCCAGCAAGCGCGCTACGCGCGGGTGACTCCGGCGCTGGTGCTTGATGGCGGGGAGGACTGGGGCCTGCACCTGGGAGCCTCCATGCTGTTGCAGCCGTGGGGCAACCAGGCGGGAGGCTGGGTGCGCCAGGAAGACTGGGACAGCCGCTCGGACTGGGGGCAATGGGTGCAAGCGCTGCGGCTTGGTGGGGAGGCCGCGCCCGTGGGGCTATGGGTGGGGGCCCTGGAGGACTACAGCCTTCTCTCCGGACACCTGGTGCGGCGCTACTCCAACCGGGCCCACCCGGACTACCACCCCGCGGGTGGGTACGTGACGAGCACCCTGGGCCCTGTGTACGTGGAGGCCTTCAGCTCGGATGTGCTGGGCGCGCGCCTGGTGGGAGCGCAGGCGGAGGTGGACCTGGCGCACATTTTCGCTGGCCCCCAGCGAGAGCCGGGGCGCTACACGCTGGGGGTGTCGGCGGTGAGGGACTGGGGCCAGGCGAGGGGGCAGCGGCCGCGGGTGACGCTGGCGCACGTGGACGGGACGGCGGTGGTGGGGGTGCGCCCTGGCTTCGAGGTGCACGTGCTGGCCGGGTGGGGAGGGCGCCCGGACATGGCTGGCGCCTGGGGAGCGGTGGTGGGGGTCGGCGCGGATGTGCTGACTCCCACGCTGGACATGAAGCTGCGGCTGGAGGCCCGGCGGCAGCGCGGCGGCTTTCGCCAGGGGTACTTCGGGCCGGACCATGAGTTGGAGCGCTTGAGGGCGCAGGCGGCCTTCCCAGCGGGGTACTCCGCCTACGGGGAGGCGGTGGTGGGTTGGGATGGAGAGCGGCTGGGCGAGGTGTTGCAACGCCACCTGCACCTCTCGGTGGGGGCGGAGGTGTTCACCTGGGGCGGCGTGGACGTGGACGGGCGCCTGGCGGTGCAACTGTCCGAGCGGCGCCTGGAGGTGGGGGTGAGGGGGGGGGCGCGGGGGCTCGGCCAACCCCAGGCGCGCCTCTGGTACTGGGCGGAGGTGCGCTGGCGATTCGCCCGCCCCCTGTATGCCCTGGCGCAGGGTGGCACGCGGCTGTACCCAGGCGAAGAGGGGACGTTGCGCCCCGCGCCCTTCGTTGCCCTCTGCCTGGGGGTGGACCATGGGCTCTGAAGCATCGAGGCCCCGGTGGGCGGCGCTGGGGATAGCAGCCGCCCTCCTGGCTACCGGCTGCGCTACCCTGCCCGCGCCACCTGGCACGGGCGAGCCTCGCGGCCCAGCCGAGGTGCTGCGCGAGGAGGATGTGACGGGGGCCCTCGCGGCCCCGCCCCACTCCGGGGCCAGCAGCCAGGAGAAGAGGCCGCGGGTGCGGTTGCGGCGCCGCCACGCCGCGCCCGTGGTGGGCACGGACGTCGCCCTGGTGCGCGCGGAGGAATTGGCCCCGCGCCAGGCGGCCGACGCGCGGCCCTCTGCCCAGGAGCCGCCCTCCTGCGGGGGGCAGGCCGTGCCGGAAGGCTGGCCGGACTTTTCCTCCGGGTGGGAGGAGCAGTTGCTGGCTCCCTTCTTCCGGTGTGGCTCGCCCGCGGAGTTCCTGGCGTTGCAGCGCCAGGTGGACATGGCCCGGCTGGTGGAGGCGTTGGACGACGGGGCCGCCGTGCGGCTGGGCGCGCTGGGGCCCCTGGAGGACGCGGCCGCCCAGGTGCTGCGGCGCAAGCGCTTCTCCTTTCTGGTTAACGCCCAACGGCGCTACGGGGCGTACGCCCCGGTGTTCGCCCTCTTCCTGGTGGACACCGCTTTTGACGACGAGGTGCGCGAGTTGCTGGGGCTGCTGGCCGGGGACAAGCAACTGGCACAGACGGTGGGACAGATGGAGGCGGTGCGCGAGGCCCTGGCGCGGCGGGGCTTCCAGCTCTCGGACTACCCGGAGCGAGGAGAGCAACTGAGCGACGTAGCGCGGGGCCTGGGGCGCGCCGTCGAGGACGTGGGCGCCACGCTTCCCGGTGCGGATGGGGCCCGTGGCACCCGGGTATACGGCGCACGCGCCCACCTGCCCCCGCCCTACCAGCAGGCCTTCGACCAGACGGAGCGGGCCCTCACCCGAGGGCACTTCTCTCCGGGCCACGTGGCGTTGGGCACCTTCGACGCGCTGACGTTTGGAGTGCCGCTGGGCTTCTACGCCCTGGCGGCGGGGACGGGGCAGGGGGTGCACACGCTGACGCAGGGCCAGTACGAGCAGGCCGCGCGGGAGCTGGCGCCCGCGGCGTTGATGGTGGGCCTGTACGTGGGCGGCAAGGGGGGGCGCTCCCGCGCCAGGGCCCAGGCGGGCGTGGGAGCCGAAGGCATGCGGCCGCCAACTCCAGAACTGCGCATGCAGGTGCTGAAGCAGGGGGTGGAGCGGCTGCGGGCGCGGTTGGGCGAGAGCGACTTCGCGCAACTCGGGCGGTGGTTGCAGGGCCGCCGCGAGGTGGGCGTCCTGGTGGCCACCCATGGAGAGCCCTTCGCGCTGGCGCTCGTCGAGGCGCGCGGCGACCTGGTGAGGGCGCATGCGGTGTTCTCCCACGCCAGGCCCGAGCCCCGAGGCCCCGTCCAGCCGATGGCTGGCGGGGGCAAGAGCCCCGACAGGGCCGCCACGAGGGGAGAGGAGACAACGGGAGCCACGCCGAAGAAGCCTGGAACCGGAATTGCCCTCAGTGGCGAGGCCATCTCCGGTCAGCGTGTCCTGCGGGTCCTCGAGCAGGTTCGCGAGAGGGCAGGGGCGAGCACTTTCCGGCGCGCCGCCAACTACCATGCGCACTTCAGTGAGGCTCGCGTGCTCGAAATCTTGCGCAACCCCGACGCCATTTACGAGTCGTCCGGGCGAGCCGGGAAGCTCATCTACCGTCAGGGCGGCGACATCGTGGTCGTTGAGGGGCCGGGAAGCGGCCAAGGCCAGGTTATCACTGGCTACGGTCCCAGTGGCATCCGGGCCGAGTCTGGGGCGCGAGCACTCGGAGGCGCGCCCACGGACCCGGGCACACCCATCACTCACGAGATGATTACCGGCGGCACTATCCCGGTCTCGCCGAAAAGTCCGAAACTCCCCGCGGCTATCCAGATATGGCCTCCCTCAGATGGCTCCCCATGAATGGCACTACGCTCCGTTTAATCTCCGACCGCGTCGTGGACGTGGTCCCTGGGCACGCCCTCACGACCCTGCCAGGATGGACGCTGGATGTGCTCAACGTCGGTCCCTTCCGCTCCGCGCAGGGCTATGACGCCCACTTCGCGCGCACGATGGGCAGCACCTGTGACTTTGGCGACGAGTTCCGGTTCGGCGGCGAGACGCTGCTTCTGGAGACGCTGATTCTCAACGTGCCGGAGCGGAACCTGGACCGCGGGGAACTCGCGGCTTGGAAGAAGAGTCCTGTCTTCCCTGGATTGCTGCGCCTGCGCGCGCGCGAGTCGTTCCTGTTTGACGAGACGACAGCGCGGCACTTGGCACTCAATGGCTCGGCGCTGGTGTGTTTCTTCGAGGAACTCGCCCCGACGGAGCGGCGCTACCGCATCAACGTCGCCCCGTCGCTCGACTTGCTGTGCGATGACGGCCGGTATTACGGATGGATGCTCTCCTGGCCAGTACGGCATCTCGTTCCCAACATGCTGGGGGGCCCGAGCTCACCTTCTCGGCTGGAGGACGATCCTGGGCTGGTGTCCCTGGTGTGCGAGTATCAGCAGCTCGTTTCGGACGACACGCTCGACCGGCTCAACGAGCAAGACCCCGCGCTCAAGGCGGCTCTGACGGCGCTCCGGGAGCGCACCAACTCACCCGAGACGCTCTCTCGCAGGGCGCTCCGGGAGCGCATCGACGAACTGCTCGGCACATTCTACTGAACACCGGCTCATCTTCTATTCTCGTGAGGAAGAAAGCCGTGGAGGAGGTCCGGAAGGAGATCAAGGGAGTGGAGGTGCTAGTCGAATGAAGCGGTTGAAACTTCGCGAGATGAAGCCGGACGACGACCTGTATTTTTGCTTCAAAGGTACCTTCAACCCGCATGCTCCGCTGGAGCGCGAGTTGGAGCCCTTCCTTCAGGCGCTGGAGACTTTCTCAGACGACTGGATGCCGGACGTCGTCGAGGGCAAGCGGCGGCGCAAGTACTCCCGTGCCGCCCTCTGGAAAACATTGGAGGAGGAGCGCCGCGAGAAGGCCACGTCCATCGGTCTCTACCGCACGAAGTGGCCCGCGCTGGATATGTTGCTCTGGCTCTTGTTCACGCCCGACGAGCCCAAACTGGACATCAGTCTAAGCCTGCGACCCCTTTCCTTCTTCAAGGAGGAGGAGCGCAGCCGCAACTTCGTGGAGATGGTCCGCGCCTGGGCTACCCACTATCCCGTCACCTACGCCAAGGCCCACAGCGCGGCCGATGCTCAGTTGGCGGACTCTCCCAACTATGGGCGCGACAACGAAACCTCTTACCGAGATGGGTTCGACAGAATCTACGAGGTGTGTTGGCTCAACGTCTTCGGCCCCAAGTTGGTGGACACGGTGGGCCGCGCGCGCATGCTCTCAGCGCCGGCCCACCGGGTGGAGGAACTTCCCAACGGCGCCGTCCTGCTGGTGACATGGCCCACCGCCGCGGACTTCGTCCGCGAAGAGGCGCGCCAGGCCCAGGCGCGCGCGCACGCGCACCTGCGGCCGGACCTGGACTTCAACACGGTGTTGCACACCCTGAGAGAGCGCAGCGCCACCCTCGCCCCCGTGGAGCCCCGCTTCCACCCGGATGTGGCGCCGCTGCTGGCTCGCGTGGCGGACGCCAGCCTCATCAGCCAGCGCCAGCGCAAGGTGGCTGAGTTCAACGCCTGGCGGCCACCCGCGCCGGAGGAGTGGTTGCCCGCGGACGCCGCGCTTGCCTCGGATGTGACGGACCCCAAGGCCGCCTGTGAGCATTACTCGCTGCTGGCCGAGCACCTCGTCGCGCTCATGCACACCCGGGTCGCCTCGGTGTTCAAAGCGACACCTGAATCCCTCACGGACGTGGACTTCCAGTTGTGGCGCGAGGACTTTCCGCGAGTGTTTGAGCGGCGTGCCATCGACGAGCACGCCGTGCCAGCAGTGGGCGGATACCTGGGTGAGGTGCTGGTGCGTAACCTGGGCGGGCAGTGGATACCGCGCAAGAAGCTCGAGGAGGCGCAGGTGCGCGTGGGCAACCGGGTGTGGCTTCCTTTCCTCCGGGCCCACCGCTACATGCGTACCCGCCAGTCGCTGCTGGACTACTCGCTCACCCAAGTATACCGCGAGGCCGAGCGTTACCGCCTGTCTTCACAGGGCTGATCTGGTTCCGCAGGCGGGCTTATCTCCACTTGCTCACGTTGCGTGTCTGGGACAACTTCCACCCCACCACCTGGCCAGGCTTCGAGCCCTCGAGTTTGGGAAGGCCCACCCGATATACGTCCTCCTCCAACTCCAGGCAGATGGGCAGGGTGCGCCCACCGGGAAGAATGGCGCGGATATACCGGCCATAGATGCGATCTCCCGTCGTCCACAGGTGTCCCTCCAGCCGTGTCCCGGTAGGCGCTTTTCCCTCGGGCCTGACCAACTCACCGGTGACGGGCCCATCCGCGAAGACGGTGTTGTCGTCGTCGTGAGTAGACCGGCTGTCGGGCCCCTTGGTCACATCCACCATGATGAAGGGGGCTGCATTGCTGTTCACCGCCCACCCGAGCTCCTGACGCATGGCCTTGAGGGACGCCTCGGGGCAAGCCCCGCCCGGCTCCGGGCGCTTCTGCACCCCGGCGCAGCCAGCCGCGGTCCATTCGAGGGCGAACACGAGCAGCGCGCACCGCTTCGCCTTCGAGAGCCCGGGCGGCTTGGGGGGCGCTGCCTGGGGCAGCGTGGGGGAGTCGTCTTGCGGCTTCACGGAAGGGGTGGCCTCCTGCTGGGTAGGGAGTGGCAAGGGTAACGCAGCGGGGGGGCTTGTCGGCTTTTCTGCCAGCGCACGCGGGGCGGGAGGGAGAGCCGCCGGGCGCGGCAGGAGCGCGGCCACCACCGCCGCGAGCACCACCGGCAGCAGGGGAGCCAGCAACGCGGGCAGGTGCCAGCCGGGGCGCGGGCGGGGGGCGCTGGGCACGGCAGGGCCGTGGGGCTGGGGGAGCACGGCGGGGGCCTCTTCGGACGGCTCCGTGGGCAGCCGCGCCGAGATGGAGTGCACCGTGTGGCCATGCCACGCCTCGCCCTCATGGCGGGCGAACTCCTCCATGGCCCACTTGCCCAGGCGCGCGGTGTCCGGCCGCACCTCGAGGCTGGGGTGAATCAGCGTCAAGACGAAGCTGCTGAGCTCGGCCGGCACGCGGCCCTCGCTCACCCTGTGTGGGCTGGGCGGTGGCAGGAGCGGGTTGCCCAGCGGCGGCCGCGACCTGGGCCAGGCGGGCGTCGGGTCCGTCAGCACGTCGTACAGGCTGGCTCCCAGCGCGAAGATGTCGTCGGTGGCCTGGAAGCGGTAGCGGGCCTGAGGGTTGTCGCGGTTCCTCTCCCAGAAGGCCTGGGCCTCGGGGCTGCGGTTGCGCCGCGTGCCTGGCGGCAGCGGCCCGTCCGTCAACATGTCGGCCGCGGCATAGTCGGCCACCCCGAAGTCGATGATGACGGGCTCTCCCTTCCGGGTGACCATGAGGTTGTTCATGCTCAGATCGCGGTGGAACACCTGGTGCTCGTGCATGTAGTCCGCCGCGTCGAACAGCTTGCCGAACAGCACAACCACCTCATGCGGTGTGAAGGCGCGCTTCCGCGCCCATTCGGCCAGCGTGTAGCCGTCCACGAAGTCCGTCACGATGTAGGTGAAGCCGTGGCAGGGGTCTGGCCACCGGCCATGGCTCCACATGCGGAGGATGTGCGGGTGCTTGAGCTGCTGCAGGCACGCGATCTCCCGCTGGGCTCGCGCGTCCGTGCGCCACGGGTCCACGCCGCGCTCGGTATGGCAGGCCAGCTTCAGGGCGAAGCGCTGGCCGTCCTGCTCCACCTCGTAGACGACGCCATAGGTGCCCCGGCCCAGGAGCCGCACGATGCGCCAGCCGGCCACCATGTCACCGGGCTGGAGGAACAAGGGATGAACGTTCGCCACCATGTCACTCGCCTCGCTTTCTGGGCGCTACAGCTCCACCCTGGGAAGGGAGAAACAGCGTTCACCCGCCGCGTCGCACACCCGGATGGCGTGCGGCACGGTCAGCCAGTTCTCCTCTTCTGTTCGCTCGGGCATCTCCGCCTCGATGGCCACGGTGGCCGTACTTCCTGGGGGAAGCGGTGTCCGCGTGGCGAGCACCAGGCGGGCCCGGCGTGGCTCGCCTCCCGAGCCGGGCGTCAGCTCGGCCCAGACGGGCACCCACGGCTCGGTTCCGGTGTTGCTCACCACCACCACCACCACGCTCCAGGTCTCCGCGCCGAGCGCCCAGCAGTGCTCGGTATAAAGCCCGCTGCCTTCAGTCCGGCACGTGCGCTCGAAGCGTTTCCCCCGAACGCCCTTGTGGCTTACGAACCCCGCGAGCGCCACGGCGGCCGGGCTCAGTGCGGTGGGCCGGGCTTTCAACTCCTCCAGCTCCTTCGCCTGTGCCTCGCACCGCTCGCGGGTGGCGGCCAGCTCCTCGCGGCAGGTCTCCACGGCCTGCGGCGGGCGGCGCACGTCCACCACCTCGTCCACCACCCCGGGCTTGCTGGTGAGCAGGAGCACGCCGCTTCGGGGCGAGCCCTCCTGGTAGCTGAAGCGCAGCGCCAGCTGTTCGCCGGGTGCCAGCGGTGTGCGGAGCGCCAGCCCGATGAGCTGCTCCGCGGCATTCACCCGGGTGAAGCGGGCGCGGCCCTCCACCTCCACGGACTGCCGCTCGATCGGAGCGTCCAGCAGGAGGAACGTCTCCGTGCCTGGCTCAAGGTAGAGCACGGGAGGCTCGCCCGCCGTGCCGGTGAGGGTGACAGCGCGTCTGGCGGCGGCGCCCTGTGCCGCCGTGGCGGCAAGGCTCACCAGCAACAGGGGGAGCGTCAGAGACGAGGTGGTGGGTCGCAGCACGGTGGGGGAACCTCCTGGGTAGGCCCCCACGGTAGCAGACGCGAGCCCCCGTCCTCTGGGGCCTCAGGGGCTCTCGAGCGGCTCACGCGCCCCGAACGTCAGCCCCTCTACGCGGATGCGCTGGGGGCCCTCCTTCTCGTGCACCTCCAGCACGTAGCGCTCCTGGCCATCCCTGGGGGTGTCGATGACGAAGGCGACGAAGCCCACGTCGCCAAAGTCCAGCGAGGGCTGGCTGGACTCGACGGCGAGGATCTTCACAGGCTCCCCGGTGGCCTCCTTACGCATCGTGTACTCGCCCAGTGACCAGGGCTGCTCCGGCTCCAGGCTGATCATCGAGATGACCACCACCGAGTGCTCCGGGTGCCGGTAGAGCAGTGCCTTGCCCATCAGCCCCTGCGCGATGCCACCGTCCTCATCGCCATTGACGGTGAAGCGTCCCGCCGGCTCGCGCTCCTCCAGGAAGGGCCAGCGGTTCAACTCCTGCTTGGGCGCCTCGGGGAACTGACACTGGATGACGACCGTGCGCCCCGAGTCCGCGGGGGCTGCGCTTGCTTCCGCGGGCTCCTCCACCTGAGTGCAGCGGGCCCGGGAGCGCAGGTGATTGCTCTCCGAGAGCCGCACGGCGTAGCGGGCCAGCAGCCGCGAGTGCTCCGCCTTGAGCTCTTCCAGGGTGGGCTTTGGCCGCTGGTACACGAAGAGGTGCAAGTCCGTCTCCTGGACGGTGGGCACCAGGGTGAGGTGCACGCGCGTGCCATTCTTGAGCACCACCTCCAGCGGCAGGCGCTCGGCTGGCTCCAGGCCCGTCTCGAGCCTCAAGGTGATGTGCCTGGCATGGCGCGGGCTCAGCCGCGCACGGTGGCGCGGATCGGTGAGCGTGGTGCGCTCGAAGTCGATGTCGCTGTCGAAATAGAGGGAGGTGGAGAGGTGCTCGATCAGCCGCACCTCGCGCTCCGAGGCGGCGGGGTATTGATCGAGGCACAGGTCGCGTTGCACCGGTTTCCACCCAGGAGGGAAAACGGGGAATTCGCCAGCCGTGGCAGCAGAGGCCAGCACGAGGCAGAGGGTGAAGGGGAGCAGCGCGACAGAGGAACGAAGGGAGCCTGGGTTCATGTCAACCAACCTAACAGGTCCGTCTGCCCGAAGGCTACCTGGAACGTCCGGCTGCTGCCAGACGGCCGGCGGCTCTTGTGCCCCACGCTTGGGGCGTCATGTCTCTGGGGTAGACGATCCGGTAGGCTGAGCGCCTTCCCGCGCAGGAGCACGTTTCATGGCCAGCCGTTCGATTGCGGTGCTCATGCTGGTGGTCTTCGCCAGCGCGTGCGCCACGCCGCGAGTGGTGCGCCTGGACACGGGGCAAGGGCAGGCTTTGGAGCACCCGGTGCCCACGACGGGCCGCGCGGTGGCAGTGGGCGAGGAGGACTTCGAGGCGTCGCTGAGAGTGCTCTTGCTGGAGGTTCCCCTGGCGGTGCGCCCTGGCGGGCAGGGCTTTGTGGTGCGAGCCTCCCATTCGCCTCCGGCAGGGGACAGCGCGTACTGGTTGGGGAAGGCCCTGGGAGGCCCTTGCCGGCCCGGCCAGCCCCGGAACGAGTGCGTGTCCCTGCTGGATGAAGTGATGGGGCTGAGCCAGGGGGAGAAGCTGGTGCTGGGGTTGGGGATGTCGCTGCAGCCGATGAGGCAGAGCATTGCCCGGGCGCTGGAGGACACGATGACGCCCCAGTTCTTCGCCGCCGCCATCGCCGCGGGGATGGTGAGTTGGGTGGTGCTTGCGGCCAACCCCGAGCCGGTGTTCACCAAGGTCGCGGCGGTGGTGGCCGCGCTGATGGTGATTTACCTGGGAGCAGACGCGTTCCTGGCGGTGGTGAAGGCGTGCCAGGAACTGAAGCGCGCCAGCGAGGAAGCGGTCACCCTCGAAGAGTTGAAGCAGGCCGGTCAGCGCTTCGGGGAGCAGGTGGGGCCGCGGGCGGCGCGTGTCTTCATCCTGGCGCTGACGGTGGTGATCAGCCGGGGCACGATGGGGGGCTCTAGCTGGTTGGCGGGGCGGCTGCCGTTGTTGCCGCGCTTCGCGGAGGCCTCGGCAGCGGCGGCGTCCCAGGTGGGAGTGAAGCTGGCCTCGGTGGGAGAGGTGAGCATGGTGGCCGTGGTGGAGGGCAACCTCGTCATCTCCCTGGCGCCCACGGCGGTGGCCATGGCCGCAACTGGCCGTGGTAACGGTGGAAGTCCCCCCGGCTTAGATGCCTTCAAAAGCTTCGACAGCTTCAAGCGTGCCATGGGGCCAGCGGGCTTCAAGAAGCAATGGCATCACATTGTCGAGCAGACAGACGGCAATATCGCCCGCTTTGGTCCCGAGGCCATTCACAATACGAGAAACGTCATCCCGTTGGACGAAGCCCTTCATAGGAGCGTGAGCCGACTTTACTCTCAGATCCGGAAGGACATCACAGGGTCCGAGGCGCTGACGGTCCGCAAGTGGTTGAGCACCCAGTCCATGGAGGAGCAGCACCGATTCGGGCTACAGGCGATTGAGAATGTGCAGAAGGGACTCTGGCCATGAAGCTCGAGGAATGGGTCGAGGAGTTTGCTTTCCATGTGGCCGCGCAGACTGATGCGATGGAACGTGGCATGCCGGGGACAGGTAACCGGCACGCCCAGCGCTACGCTGTAGCCTTCGAGACGCTGCTCGCTCATGGCTCCGAAGGGATGAATGCGCTCTCCAGGCTCCTGACCTATTCCCGCCTGGACGTCAGGACCATGGCGGCTTCCTTGCTCCTGGAGCATGGTCACCATGAGCCCCAAGCCAGGGCCGTGCTGGAGCAAGCAGCTCAGGGGCAGGGGCTCATCGCCTGGGGTGCTTCCGAGTCATTGAAACGGTGGAAGGAGAGGAGCGCTGCTCCCATATCAGAACCAGGGGTTGATGCCACCCCGCCTCCTCTTCGAAGGCGCAAGCCCGCTCAGCCGCATCCCTCACCGTTCAAGCCTTTGGATCTCCCCGCGTCGCTCGAGCCACATCGCACCCTGTTGGAGGGAGCGCTTGCGCCGTGCATTCTCTTCGACAAGGAAGAAGCAGGCATGCACTCACGAGGGTGCCGGTATGGCGGATTGCCTCTTGTCCCGGCGGGCACGCACTGGCCTCGTTCCCCTGAAGGGTCGCTCCATTTTCTCGGCCAGCTCGACTTCGCCGAGCTGACCGCCTGTCGTGGGGAGGCGCTGCCCGAGCTACCTCGTGAAGGATTGCTCGCTTTTTTCTACGACGTCGAGAACCAGCCCTGGGGACGGCAGCCGGGTGATCGCGCCTTCTGGAAACTCGTCTATGTCCCACCCGGAGTAGAGCCCGTACCGCTTCAACCTCCCGATGACTTGCGAGAGGCCGCTCGCCCCATTCTTACTCCGTCGCGGCTGATTCCATCCCTGGGCCGCTGCTTGCCAGGCTGGTGGGACCAGCGAGCCCCTGTCGAACCAGGCTTCTGGAATGATGAGCAGGCAGAGGACCTTGGCGAACTGCAACGAAGGTTGGTGGGGGGCGAGAGCGTGGATTGGGCTGTCGACCAGGTGCGCGGCCACCCGGCTTGGATACAAGATGATGCCCGCCTCGAGGTCCATCTTGTCTCTCAAGGCTTGGACCTTGATGACACCCAGCGGGAGCCTGCCGAGATGGAGCAGTTGAAGCGGGCTGCCGCTTCGTGGAATCTGCTCTGGCAGGTGGCCTTCGATGAGCAGCAAGGCTTCGAGTGGGGCAGTTCTGGAACGGTCTATCTTCTGATCCGAGACGAAGACCTGCGGGCCTGCCGCTTCGAGCGCGCCTGGCTCGTCCTCCAGTGCACCTGAGGACGGCTGGGTTCCACCCGGGCGGCACGGGCCGATATGCTTGGCTCATGTGCCGCAATATCAAGCTGCTGCATCACTTCGAGCCGCCCGCGACCGAGGCGGAGATCCGCGACTCGGCCCTGCAGTACGTCCGCAAGCTGAGCGGCATGCGCGAGCCCTCGCGCGCCAACCGTGTCGCCTTCGCTCGCGCGGTGGAGGAGATCACCGAGAGCGTCAACCGGCTCTTCACCTCGCTCGAGGCGCACGGGCCTCCCCGGACGCGGGAGGCCGAGAAGCTCAAGGCTCAGCAGCGGGGCCTCAAGCGCGAGGAGCAGGTGCGCACCCGCGTTCTCCGGGGCCTCAGGGGCTCTTGACGGGGTGACAGCCGTTGCAGCCGAAGGTGCCCGGCTGCGGGTTCTGGGGGGCATACTCCTGCACGCCGAGCAGGGCGGCCATCTGGGGCTTCACCTTCTGGCTCATGAACTGCATCCACTCGCCCTTGTCCTTGGCGAGCGCGCCCCAGCCCTCCTGGGTGGAGGGCAGCGCGAAGAGCCCCGGGTTGGGCATCTCGAAGCCGCGCTCCTTGGCGTCCTGGCCGTGGCACGTCTTGCAGTTCATCTCGGCGAACTCCTTCTCATCGAAGGAGCGGAACAGCGCCTTCATCCTCGGCATGACGACGGCGGCCATGTACTGGCCCCGCTGTGGCTTGGTCATGTCCGCCCACGCCACCTGCGGAGGGCCCACGGGAGCCGCGGCGGCCGAAGCCTGATGCGGCTGCTGCGCGGGGGCCTGCGCGGGGGCCGGCTGCTGCTCGGCAGTGGAGCCGGTGGTGGCCGCGCTCTGGCTGGCGCACGAGAGAGCGCTGGCTCCGGCCAGGCTGATGAGGGTAGCGAGGTACAGGGGACGATTCTTCACGGGGAGCTCCTTGTCTGCGTCGGGTAGAGCACGGCGGTCACGGCGGCTCGGCATGGAGCAACTCGCGGAAGAGCACCTCTGCCACGTCGCGGAATAGCTCGCCAGAAACCAGCAGTCCGCCACAGTGGTGGGGCTCGCGGGCCAGCGTGAGCGCCACCGCCTTGCTCAGCACCGCCTCCCAGAAGGGCCCGGAGCCCTCGGGCAGGAGGAACTCGCGGATGACGGCCCTGGGCCACGGAAGCACCGTGGTTGGATCCGCGTCACTCGGCGTCGTGAAGCAGTCCAGGTCCACATCCAGCAGCACCCGCTCCGCGCGCTCCAGCACCTCGCGCACCCTGTCACCTGGCGCCGGAGCCATGAAGGCCTCGGCCGCCCGGTCCACCGTGGGCACCGCCACCAGCCGGTGCTCACGGCCGCGCGTATCCTTATAGACGTCCCCCGCGAACGAGCCCCGCGGCCGGGCCCGGGCGATGAAGAGCGCGTCTCCCACCAGCCCCGCCTCCATGGCCGCGAGGATGTGATCATAATTGCGCACGTCCAGCGCCCACCGCGCGTGCTCGTCCAGGGCGCGGAGCCCCGCGCTCCGGTCCGGCACGGCCCCGGGCTGCCGCGGAGGCACCACGTCCAGGTGCCGGTCCAACGTCACCAGCAAGGCGGGCGGGCCCACCTCACCGAGCGCACACGCCCAGGAGGGCAGCGCCAGCCGGTGCGGATCGAAGACATAGGCATCCGAGGGGCCCCGGCCGCCCGAGAGCGACAGGCGGATGACGCCGGCAAGGCGCAGGTGCGGCGGCGCTTCAGGGTCCATCTGGGGAATAACCTCCCAAGTGCGTGCTTTACCGCCCGATGCGTAGGGCCGGAGTGTAGGCTTCGCGCCCCCCTCCGCTGTGAAAGGAGCGGTGCCCCTCGCGGGCGCCAGCATCGCATGCGCAACCTCATCGCCGCGCTCCTCCTCGCGAGCTTTTCAGCCTTCGCTCAGCCTGCCGCCAAGCCCATGACAGATCCGAAGACGGACACCTTCCTGCGTCAGTTCTCCGAGACGCGCCGCTTCATGAGCGGTCGTCCCGTCAAGCCGCGCATCACCCCGGACGAGAAGACGATTCTCTTCCTGCGCGCCCAGCCCACCTCGGCCACGCAGACGCTGTTCGCCTTCGACGTGGCCACCGGCGAGACGAAGGAGCTGCTCACCCCGGAGATCATCCTCAAGGGCGCCGAGGAGACGCTCAGCGTGGAGGAGCAGGCCCGCCGCGAGCGCCAGCGCGTGAGCGCCCGGGGCTTCGCCACCTACGACTTGTCCGACGACGGCGAGCGCATCCTGGTGAGCCTCTCGGGCAAGCTCTACACCTACGAGCGCACCTCGGGCCGGGTGACGGAGCTGAAGACGGGGCCGGGCGTCATCGATCCGCACTTCTCCCCGGACGGCAAGCAGATCGCCTACGTGCGGGACAACGACGTGTTCCGCATCGAGCTGGCCACCAACAAGGAGCAGCGCGTCACCACCGGAGGCACGGAGGAGAAGACGCACGGCCTGGCCGAGTTCGTCGCCCAGGAGGAGATGAGCCGCTTCTCCGGCTACTGGTGGAGCCCGGACGCCAAGCACGTGGCCTACACCGAGGCGGACACCACCGGGGTGGAGAAGCTCACCATCGTGGACGTGATGCACCCGGAGCGCGGGGGCAACACCTTCCCGTACCCGCGGCCGGGCAAGGCCAACGCCGTGGTGCGCCTGGGCGTCATCCCCGTCACCGGGGGCAAGACGGTGTGGGTGGACTGGGACGCGAAGAAGTACCCGTACCTGGCCACGGTGACGTGGAAGAAGGGCGGGCCGCTCACGGCGCTGGTGCAGAACCGCACGCAGACGGAGCAGCAGCTGCTCGCGGTGGATCCGCGCACCGGCAAGACGCGCCTGCTGCTCACGGAGAAGGACGAGGCGTGGCTCAACCTGGAGCAGGCCTTCCCCCTGTGGTTCGAGGATGGCAGCGGCTTTCTCTGGTACACCGAGCGCAACGGCGGCCCCGAGGTGGAGCAGCGCAACGCGGACGGCACCCTGGCGCGCTCGTGGGTGAAGCCGCAGGCGGGCTTCCGGGGCCTGGCCCGCTTCCTGGACAAGGAGCGCACCCTCTTCTTCCACGGGGACGCCAACCCCGCCGAGAGCTACGTGTGGCGCGTGAAGGACGCGGGCGCCCCGGAGAAGCTCTACACGGGCGTGCCCGCTCCCGCCAACGAGGCGGCCGCCACCGTCTCCAAGCAGGGCGGGCTGCTCGTCAGCATGTCCCAGACGGCCACCGCCATGCCGCGCTTCTTCGTCTTCCGCTCGGACGGCTCGCGCGTGGGTGAGCTGCCCTCCGTGGCGGTGGAGCCTCCCTTCACCCCGGACATGCACTTCTTCCAGGTGGGCAAGGAGGGCTTCCACGCCTCCGTCATCCGCCCCCGGAACATGAAGCCCGGCGTGAAGCTGCCCGTCGTCGTGAAGGTGTACGGCGGCCCCACCACCACCGTGGTGCGCCACAGCATGCAGGAGAACCTGCTCAACCAGTGGCTGGCCGACAAGGGCTTCCTCGTCGTCAAGTTCGACGGGCGCGGCACCCCGCTGCGCACCGCCGCCTGGGAGCGCGTGGTGAAGTACGACTTCGCCACCGCCACCCTGGATGATCAGATCGCCGCGCTCCAGGCCCTGGCGCAGAGGCTGCCCGAGCTGGACTTGAACCGCGTGGGCATCGAGGGCTGGAGCTTCGGCGGCTACATGGCCGCCCTGGCCGTGCTCAGGCGCCCCGACGTCTTCAAGGCCGCCGTGTCCGGCGCCCCCGTGGTGGACTGGCTGGACTACGACACCCACTACACCGAGCGCTACCTGGGCCTGCCCCAGGAGCACCCCGAGGCCTACGAGAAGAGCTCTCTGCTCACCTACGCGAAGGACCCGAGCAAGCCCATGCGCCCGCTGCTGCTCATTCACGGCACCGCGGACGACAACGTGTACTTCTTCCACACGCTGAAGCTCTCGGACGCGCTGTTCCGGGCCGGCAAGCCGCACGACCTGCTGCCGCTCAGCGGGCTGACGCACATGGTGCCGGATCCGCTCGTCACCCAGCGCCAGTACGAGTGGGTGCTGGGCTACTTCCAGAAGCACCTGTAGCCGCCAGCACCCGCAAAGAGAAAGGCCCGGCTCCACCAGATGGGGAGACCGGGCCTTGACCTCAGCCAGCCCGGGGGGACTGGCGTGGGCTCGTACTTAGACGGCGCGCACGTTCTGGGCCTGCAGGCCCTTGGGGCCCTTGGTCACCTCAAACTGGACCTTCTGCCCCTCCTGGAGGGTGCGGAAGCCATCCATGTTGATGGCGGTGTGGTGGCAGAACACGTCCTCGCCACCACCGTCCTGCGTGATGAAACCAAAGCCCTTCGCATCGTTGAACCACTTCACGGTACCAGTTGCCATGTTGCTTCCTTGTTCGACGGGCGGCGCCGGAGCCCCCCCCGAGTTCTTCAGCCCGCCGACTACCGGTGGGCCCCTTCTTTGTAGTGAACCCCGCGGCCCCAAGTCCAGACGGACCTGAGAAATCGACTTCAATGGTTCACACTTCCAGCAGCAGTCGCTCGGGGTCCTCGATGCACTCCTTGACACGAACGAGGAATTGCACCGCCTCGCGGCCGTCCACCAGCCGGTGATCATACGAGAGCGCCACGTACATGATGGGGCGGATGACGATCTGCCCGTCACGCACCACCGGCCGCTCGACGATGTTGTGCATGCCCAGGATGCCCGTCTGCGGCGGGTTGAGGATGGGCGTGGACAGCATGGAGCCGAAGATGCCGCCGTTGGAGATGGTGAAGGTGCCGCCCTGCAGCTCCGCCAGGGTGAGCTTGTCGTTCTTGGCGCGAACGCCGAAGTCGCCGATCGTCTTCTCCAGCGCCGCCAGCGACAGCGCGTCCGCGTCACGCACCACCGGCACCACCAGGCCGCGCGAGCCCGACACCGCCACGCCAATGTCGTAGTAGTGCTTGAAGACGACGTCCTCGCCGTCGATCTCCGCGTTGATCTGCGGGAAGGCCTTGAGCGCCTCGATGGACGCGCGCACGAAGAAGCTCATGAAGCCCAGCTTCACGCCGTGCCTGGCCTGGAACTTGTCGTTGTACTTCTTGCGCAGCGCCATCACCTCGCCCATGTCCACCTCGTTGAAGGTGGTGAGGATGGCGGCGGTGGACTGCGCGTGGATGAGGCGCTCGGCCACGCGCTTGCGCAGGGGCGTCATCCGCACGCGCTCCTCACGGGCGGCGTTGGCCCGGGGGCCCGAGGGGGCCTGGGCCGCGGCGGGCGCCTGGGTGCCCTGGCCGAGCTTGCCGCGCACGTCGTCCTTCATGATGCGGCCGCCCGCGCCCGAGCCCGGAATCTGCGACAGGTCCAGGTTGTGGGCCGCCGCCATGTTGACGGCGGTGGGCGTGGCGCGCGTGTCCGTGGCGGCCGGAGCGGCGGCCTGAGCGGGCGCCGCGGCCTGAGCCGGAGCTTGAGCCGCCGGGGCAGCGGCCGCCTGAGCCGGAGCCGCCGAGGCGGAGGCCCCCGCGCCGTCGATGAGGCCGAGCACCTCGCCCACGCGGACCTTGTCGCCCTCCTTGAAGCGCACCTCGAGGATGGCGCCGCCAGCGGGGGCGGGCACGTCGATGGTGACCTTGTCCGTCTCGAGCACGACGATGGGCTCGTCCATGGAGACGGACTCACCCTTCTTCTTGTTCCACTTGCCGACGACGGCTTCCGTGATGGACTCGCCCAGCGGCGGCACTTTCAATTCAACGGCCATTCTTGGCTCCGCGGAGGATGGCTTCCTCGACGATGAGGTGCTGCTCGTAATCGTGGGTCTTCGTAAAGCCCGTTGCGGGGCTGGCAGCCTCAGCCCGCCCGATGTAGCCGATCTTCACCGGCCCGCTGGCGCGGGAGGATGCCATGTCGTGCAGCCGGGGGAACATGAAATACCACCCGCCCGCGTTGCGCGGCTCCTCCTGCACCCAGAAGATCTCGCTCAGCTGCGGCATGCCGGCCACCAGGTTCGCCAGCGTCTCGAAGGGGAACGGGTAGAGCTGCTCCACCCGGACGATCGAGATGTTGTGCGCCTTGTGGTCATCGCGCGCCTTGACCAGATCGTAATAGACCTTGCCCGAGCACAGCAGCAGCCGCGTGACGCCCGCGGGTTCAACCTCCTTCTTGTCCAGGATGACTTCCTGGAACCGGCCGGTGGCCAGCTCGTCCAGCTTGCTCGTCGCCTCGGGGCGGCGCAGCAGGCTCTTGGGCGACATGATGACCAGGGGCTTGCGGTAGGGGCGCACCGCCTGGCGGCGCAGCAGGTGGAAGATCTGCGCCGGGGTGGTGGGGTAGCAGACCTGGATGTTGTCCTCGGCGCACAGGCTGAGGAAGCGCTCCAGACGCGCGCTGGAGTGCTCGGGGCCCTGGCCCTCGTAGCCGTGGGGCAACAGCAGGGTGAGGCCCGAGAGCCGGCGCCACTTGCTCTCACCGGCGGCGAAGAACTGGTCGATGATGATCTGCGCGCCGTTGGCGAAGTCGCCGAACTGGGCCTCCCAGATGGTGAGCCCGTCCGGCACGTCCAGGCTGTAGCCGTACTCGAAGCCCATCACGCCCATCTCGGACAGTGGGCTGTTGTAGACCTGGAAGCTGGCCCAGCCAGCGCCGAACTGATCCAGCGGCACGTAGCGGCCGCCCGTCTTCACGTCGTGCAGCACCGCGTGGCGGTGGCTGAAGGTGCCGCGCTCGCAGTCCTGGCCGGACACGCGCACCGGGTGGCCCTCGGTGAGCAGCGTGGCGTACGCCAGCGTCTCGCCCTCGGCCCACTGCAGATCCTCGCTCTCCAGCGAGGACAGGCGCTTCTTGAGCACCGTGCGCTCCACCACCGGGTGCACGTTGAAGCCCTCGGGCGTGCTGGCCAGCTTCTTCAGCGCATCGCGCAGCCTGGCCTTGTCCACCGCGGTGGGCACCTCGGGGGCGTTCTTCTGCGAGCCGCCCTTGTACGGCTTCCACAGGCCCTCGAGCGCGCTGGGCTCCTTGAACTGGCGCGCCTGCTTGATGCGCGTGAGCGCGTCGTCGAACTCCTTGAGGCACGCCTGCTTGATGGCCTCGGACTCCTCGGCCGGAATCCGGCCCGCGTCCGCCAGCGCCTTGGCGTACAGCGTGCGCACCGTGGGCTGCTTGCGGATCAGCTCGTACATGGCCGGCTGGGTGAACGAGGGGTCATCACCCTCGTTGTGCCCGTAGCGCCGGTAGCAGATGAGATCGATGACGACGTCGCTCTTGAACTTCTGCCGGTACTCGGCGGCCAGGCGCGCCACGTGCACGCACGCCTCGGCGTCGTCGCCGTTCACGTGGAACACGGGCACGTCGAGGATCTGCGCCATCGCGGTGGCGTAGATGCTCGAGCGCGAGTCATGCGGATCGGTGGTGAAGCCCACCTGGTTGTTGATGACGATGTGGACGGTGCCGCCCGTCTCGTAGCCCTTGAGCCGCGACATGTTGAGCGTCTCGGCCACCACGCCCTGGCCCATGAAGGCCGCGTCGCCGTGGATGAGCAGCGGCATCACCTTGGTGCGCTCGGTGTCCCCGCTGCGGTCCTGCTTGGCGCGCACGCGGCCCTCCACCACGGGGTCCACCGCCTCCAGGTGGCTGGGGTTGAACGCCAGCGACAGGTGCACCTTGGCCCCGCCCAGCGTGGTGTGATCCGAGGAGAAGCCCATGTGGTACTTCACGTCGCCGCGGCCCATGTAGGCCTTCGGGTCGGCCGGGCCCTCGAACTCGCTGAAGATCTCATCCGGGCTCTTGTGCAGGATGTTCGTCAGCACGTTGAGGCGGCCGCGGTGCGCCATGCCGATGACGACCTCGGCCAGGTTCAGCTCGCTGCCCACCTCGATGATGGTGTCCAGCATGGGGATGAGGCTCTCGCCCCCGTCCAGGCTGAAGCGCTTCACGCCCACGTACTTGGTGTGCAGGAAGTTCTCGAAGCCCTCCGCGTACGAGAGCTTGGTGAGCAGGTGGCGCTGCTGAGCCACCGAGAACTGCAGCCGGTTCTCCGTGTGCTCCATGCGCCGCAGCAGCCAGCGGCGCCGCTCGCTGTCGAGCATCTGCATGAACTCGACGCCAATCGAGCCCGTGTAGGTGCGGCGCAGCCGGGCCAGCAGCTCCGAGAGCTTCACCCGCTGCTCGGTGAACACGGTGCTGCTCTCGACGCTCTGCTCCAGCTCGGCGGAGGAGAAGTGCTTCTCGTCCACCATGCCCATGTCCGCCACGTGATCCAGCGGCGCGCGACCGCGGCCCAGCGGATCAATCGTGGCGCGCAGGTGCCCGCGCAGCCGGAACGCCGTCACCGTCTGGTCCACCCGCGCCTGCAGCCGCATGTCCTGCGTGGGCGCCGCGGCCACGGCCGGGGCGGCAGCGGCGGCCGGGGCCTGCACCTGAGCCCCGTGGGTGGCAGCAGCCCCGTTGGTGGGCTTGCCGTTCTTGCCCTTCTCGGGGGCGGCGGCCGGCGCGGCCGGCTCGATCAGGTTCTTGTTGAAGATGGGGCGCCCGGCCCCATTGTTGCGCTCGAAGATTTCACGCCAGCTGGGATCCACGCTCGCGGGATCCTGCAGGTAGCGGGCGTAGAGCCCTTCGATGAAGTCGATGTTGGCGCCTGAGAGATAAGTGTCCTGAAAGTTCGCCATGGCGGGTTGGCCTTTTAACTGGATGAGGGGCCGTTTGGGGGGTTTTCGTCGCACGCTAGATGACCACAGATTACGCGCTGCGTCGAACTGGGAAATGGTAAACCGCCCGGCCTCGCCGACTTCTTTCCTTCCCGAAAGGCCACCCATGCTGTTGCAGGGCAAGAAGATCCTGATCACCGGTGTGCTGACGCCCCAGTCGCTTGCCTACGGCATCGCCGAGCACGCCCTGGCCCAGGGCGCGGAGATCATCCTCACTGGCTTTGGCCGTGCCCGCTCGTTGACCGAGCGGAGCGCCAAGCGGCTCAAGCCGGGCACCGAGGTGCTGGAGCTGGATGTGACGAAGCCGGAGCACTTCAGCGCGCTGACCGAGGCGCTGCGCCAGAAGTGGGGCCGGGTGGACGGCGCCGTGCACGCGGTGGCCTACGCGCCCGAGGACGCACTGGGCGGCAACTTCCTCAACACTCCGTGGGAGAGTGTGCAGACCGCGTTCCGCGTCTCCACCTTCTCACTCAAGGAGCTGGCCGTCGCGGTGGCCCCGCTGATGACGCAGGGTGGCTCCATCGTCGCGCTGGACTTCGACAACAGCACCATCGCCTGGCCCATCTATGACTGGATGGGTGTGTGTAAGGCTGCGCTGGAGGCCACTGTGCGCTACCTCGCCCGGGATCTGGGCCCCAAGGGCATCCGCGTCAACTCGCTCGCCGCCGGGCCGCTGGCCACCATCGCCGCCAAGGGAATTCCGGGTTTCAAGGCTCTGGAGCAGGGCTGGGGCAAGCAGGCGCCGCTGGGCTGGAGCGCCAAGAACAGCCACGACACCGTGGCCCGGACCGCGTGTGCGCTGCTCTCCGACTGGCTGCCGGCGACCACGGGGGAGTTGGTGCACGTGGACGGGGGTTACCATGCCATTGGGGCGCCTCCGGTGGACACGGCCGCCGAGCAGGCCGAGGCCCCGGCCGCGCAGTCCACGCCCGTGGACAAATAACCGCTCGCCCCCAGGGGCCTGCCAGGTCCCCGCTCGGGCGGGATGGAATAGACGGGCCGAGCTTTCTCCCGTAGGAGCGGACACGCTAGAGTCACAACCGTTTGCAGCGGGGGACCATGGTGGACCCTGCATGAGGAGCCGTGGGAGTGAGTGCCAACATCCTGGTCGTTGATGACAGCCCGACTGTCCGCAACATCATCAAGATCTACTTGATGAACCTCCGGCTCAGCATCATCGAGGCGGAGGATGCGGCAAGAGCGCTGCAGCTCTTGAGCGTCGTGCCAGTGAGCGTGGTGATCGCGGACATCAACATGCCCGGCATGGACGGAATCACCTTCGTACGCGAGGTGCGCGCCAGCACCAAGCCCCAGGTGCGGGGCATTCCCGTCATTCTGCTGACGGCCGAGAAGGGCGGAGACCTGCGCCAGCGCGGAGTGGAGGCCGGAGCCAACGCCTTCATTCAGAAGCCGGTGTCCCACAATGACTTGACCGAGACCGTTCGCCAGTTCCTGCCGCAAGCCGCGCCGTGAGCCTCCCGTCCCTCCTGCTCGTCGACGACAGTGACGCCATCCTCGCGCTCGAGCGCGCCATTCTGTCTGGGCATTACGCGCTGAACACCGCGAGTAATGGCCGCGAGGCGCTCGAGAAGGTGGGGCGGCTGCAGCCCGCCGCGGTGTTGCTGGACTTGTCGATGCCGGAGATGGACGGGGACGAAGTGCTGCAGCGGATGAAGGCGGACCCGGCCACCTCGGACATCCCCGTCATCATCATCTCGTCCGAGAAGTCCCGGGCCGAGTCCTGCATTGGCATGGGCGCCGAGGCCTTCCTGGCCAAGCCCTTCCGGGCCGAGGAGCTGCTGGCGGCGGTGGCCTCGGCGATGGAGAACTCCCGGCGCCGCGCGCGCGTGGGCGCCATGCTGGTGCTGCGCATGGTGGCGGGGGATCAGGAGTTCGCCCTGCCGCTGGACGCGGTGCGCGAGGTGCTGCTGCAGCCGGCGCTGCGGCCGCTGCCCGGCAGCCCCGCCTACCTCAGTGGGTACGTGGAGCTGCGGGGGGCGGCGGTGTGTGTGCTGGACGTGGCGCGCCGGCTGGGCCTGGAGCACCGCGTGCCGCTGCGCGAGCGCATGCTGGTCATCATCCAGATCGAGGGCACGCCCCTGGCGCTGTGCGTGGACCGGGTGCAGGACCCCGAGGAGTTCCCGGCCACGGAGATCGACCGCCACGTGGGCGGGGCGGACCATGGCCTGCTCAAGGAGGGGCTCATCGGCATGCTGCGGGTGGGGGGCAACCGGGCGCTGCCGCTGTTGGATCCCAAGGTCTTCCTCTCGCGCGGGCTTTTGCGAGAGCTGCCGGCGATGCTGCGGCAGGGGGGAGTGGGGCAGGGCGCATGACGGTGGGACTCGATCCGGTGCTGGTCGCCCGGGCGCGGCAGCTGGTGTCCGAGTCCACGGGCTTCCGGGACGACGCCATCTCGCCCGAGTCGCTGGAGCGCGTGCTGCGCGCGGAGGTGGCCAGGGGCCGCAGCGTGGCGGAGCTGCTCGGCGAGCTGCACCGGCCCGATAGCGACTTCTCCCTGCAGGTGGTGCGCGCCACGCTGGTGGGAGAGACGTACTTCTTTCGCCACCCGGAGCACTTCCGGTTCATCGCCCGCGAGGGAATGCCCTCCATGCTGCGCCGCAACATGAAGCGGCTGCGGGGCTGGAGCGCGGGCTGTGCCACGGGGGAAGAGGCCTACTCGCTGGCCGCCTGCCTGCTGGCGTGCGTGCACCCGGGCATCGCCGTGGAGGTGCTGGGCACGGACATTCACGAAGGCAGTTTGACTACGGCCCGGCGCGCCATCTACGGCGCCTGGTCCCGGCGGGAGTCCGGCCCGCACCTGTTTCCGCTCTACCGCTCGTTCGGGGACCGGCAGGTCATCATCCTGGAGAGCGTGCGCGGGGTGACGAGCTTCACCCCGGCCAACCTCAAGGTGCCGCTGTCCGAGGTGCTGGGAGAGTTCGACTTCATCCTCTGCCGCAACGTGCTCACCTACTTCACCCCGGCCGCGCGTGACGCGGCCATCGCCAACATCATCCGCTCGCTGGCGCCGGGGGGCTACCTGTTTTTGGGCACGGTGGAGGTGGACAAGCCTCCGGTGGGAGTGGTGCGCGTGGGGCCACCCGAGCTGCAGGCGTTTCACCGCCCGCTGCAGCCCGAGCCCGTGGCGCCTCCGCCGCCCATCACCAAGGCGCCCTCGCGCACCGGGCTGCCCAGCATTCGCGCCACCAGGGCCACGCCTCCTCCCATCCTGCGCAGGACTCCGGCGGAGCTGCACCTCAAGGCGCTCGAGCACATCGAGGCGGGCAACGTCGTCAAGGCCGAGTCCCAGCTGGATGATCTGGTGATGCAGTACCCGGACTACCTGCCGGGCCTGCTGGAGCTGGCGCTCTTGCGCGAGCGCCGGGGGGCGCGCACGGCGGCCTATCCCCTGATGCGCGCGGTGTATGCCCGGGCCTCCCGGTTGCCGCCGGATCAGATCGTCGAAGGGCCCGAGGCGCTGCCGGCGCGCTTCTACAAAGCTTCCGCGGACGCCTACCTCAGCCAGGGAGCCGCTGAATGAAAGTCACGCCACGGACCCTGGAGGAGGTGCAGGAGGAGGAGCTCAAGCAGCTGCTGGAGCAGCGCGCCCTGCGGCTGCGCGAGGCCGAGCAGGCCGAGCAGAACCGCGAGGAGGCGGTGCACTGGGTGGCCGAGTTCCCGCTGGGCGAGGAGCGCTACGCGCTGCCGCTCGAGTCGCTGCGCGCCGCGCTGCCGCTGCGCATGGTGACGCCCGTGCCGCTGTCGGCGCCCCACGTCATTGGCGTGCTGCGCTTCCAGGGCCAGGTGCTGGCGGCGCTCAGCCTCGCCTCGCTGCTGGGCGGCCATGGGTGGCGGCAGGATCCCGCCGTGCTCCTGGTCGTCGAGCGCGGAGACGGAGAGCTGTGCGCGGTGGACTGCGAGGCCATTCCGCGGCCCCTGGGCCTGCCGGTGGGCGCGGTGGAGGCGGCCCGCGTGCGCGCCGAGGGCCCGGTGCTCGAGGTGTACGCCAACCAGCAGCTGGTGCACCTCATTGATCCGCCGCGCCTGCTGGTGCGCGGCCCTGGCGGCGGAGCGCGTCATGTCCGTTGATCCGCTCCTGCAGGGGCTTGTCAGCGGCTTCGCGGCCGAGGCGCAGGAGGTGTGCCAGAAGGTCACCATGGATCTGCTGGACCTGGAGCGCGGGGTGCTCGAGGCCGACGCGCTGAACAAGGCGTACGCGCGGCTGGGGCGGCACCTGCACACGCTCAAGGGCAGCGCGGCGAGCCTGGGCCTGCAGGACCTGAGCGAGATCGCCCACAAGCTGGAGGACGCGCTCGTCCCCCTGAAGTCCAACCCGCAGAAGATGCCGCGGCAGATCGTCGACGTGCTGCTGCACGGCCTGGACATCTTCCTGCTGCGCGTGCAGGCCCACGCGGACGGGCGCGGCGACACGCTGCCGGACTACACCCAGGCGCTGGCCCAGCTCGTCGCGGATGCCCCCGCCGAGGCGCCCGCGGAGAAGCCGCCCGCGGAGAAGCCACCCGCGCCCGTGGGGGCCATCGCCACCGGCCCGGTCTCCACGCCCCCGTCGGTCATGCCCTCCGGGCCCGCCTCGGTGGAGCTGTCCCGCGAGGACCTGTCCACCGGAGACACCGAGGGCGCGGGCTGGCGCGTGAGCTCGCGGCAGGTGACTTCGCTGATGCGCGAGGTGGAGCGCCTGCGCGAGGTGCGCCTGCGCACCGAGGAGCGCTCGCGCGAGCTGGAGCGCGTGGTGACGCTGCTGGCGCGCCAGGGGCTGCTGGCGGAGACGGCCGAGGCGCGCACGCTGCTGTCCGGCGTGGGGCGCGCGCTGCGCTCGGACGGTGAGGAGACGGCCGACATCGTCGACGAGCTGGAGGACGGGCTCAAGGCCATCACCACCCGCCCGGTGCGCACCATCCTCGAGCCGCTGCAGCGCATGGTGCGGGACTTGTCGCGCCAGCTGGGCAAGGAGGCCCGGCTCTCGGTGGTGGGCGCCGAGGTGTCGCTGGACCGGCGCCTGCTGGAGAAGCTCAACGGGGCGCTGGTGCACCTGCTGCGCAACGCGGTGGACCACGGCCTGGAGTCCCCCGGCGATCGCGAGCGCGCGGGCAAGCACCACGAGGGCGCGCTCACCCTGCGCATCGAGCAGCAGGGAAATCTGCTGTTCCTCGAGTCCTCCGACGACGGCCGGGGCATCGACGTGAAGCGGGTGCGCCAGGTGGCCGAGTCCCGCGGCGTGGCCACCTCGGACGAGCTGGCGCGGCTGAATGACAACCAGCTGAGGGATCTCATCTTCCGCCCGGGGTTCAGCACCCGCTCGGACGTGACGGACACCTCCGGGCGCGGCGTGGGCCTGGACGCGGTGCGCGCCGCCGTCGAAGCGCTGCAGGGCCGCATCGAGGTGGCCAGCACGCTCAACCAGGGCACCCGCTTCATGCTCACCCTGCCGGTGGAGCTGGGCAGCTCGCCCGTGCTGGTGGTGCGCGTGTTCGATCAGATGATGGGCCTGCCCATGCTGGCCGTCGAAGCCACGCAGCTCACCCGCATCAGCGCCCTGCGCATCAACCGCCGGCGCGCGCAGCTGGAGCACCAGGGGCAGCTGCTGCCGGTGGTGGACCTGGCCGCGCGCATGGGCCTGCGCGCCGCGATGCTGCCGGGCGAGGGCCAGCCCATCATGATCATCCACAGCGGCGGCAAGCGCGTGGCGCTCACGGTGGACTCGGTGGTGGGCGACAGGGACCTCGTCATCCGCCCGCTGCCCGCCGAGGTGCGTGACGTGCCCGCCTACCAGGGCGCCGCCACCTTGAGCCGCGGCGAGCTGATGCTCATTCTGCGGCCCAGCTGGCTGGTGTCCGACCCGGCTCCGGCCAGCGTGTCGCAGCAGACCCGGCGGGCGCTGGTGGTGGATGACTCGCTCACCGCCCGCGCGCTGCACCGCGCCATGCTGGAGGCGGGCGGCTTCACCGTGCACCTGGCCTCCTCGGGCGAGCGCGCCCTGGAGCGCCTGCAGACGGACACCTACGACGTGATCATCTGTGACCTGGAGATGGACGAGATGGATGGCGAGACGCTCATCCGCAGGCTGCGCGAGCGGCCAGAGACACGGGAGCTCCCCATCATCCTCGTCTCGACGTACGAGTCCGGGCGTGAGCGGGGCCGCGCGGCGGGCGCGGATGGCTTCCTCAGCAAGAGAGACTGTGCCGCGGGCCGCCTGTTGGCCGAGGTGCTCGATGTGATGAGCCGCCGGGGAGGGCGCTCATGAAGACGCCCATCCGGGTGCTGGTGGTGGATGACTCGCCCACCATGGTCAACACGATGGCGGCGCTGCTGGCGCAGGAGCCACGCATCGAGATAGTGGGGCGCGCCGGCGACGGCAACCGGGCGGTGTCCCTTGCCCGGCTGCTCAGGCCGGACGTCATCACCATGGATCTGCTGCTGCCGGGGCTGGATGGGCCGGCGGCCATCGCGGCCATCATGGCGGACGCGCCCGCGCGCATCCTGGTGGTGAGCGCCGTGGCCGACCGGGGCGCGGACCTGGGCTTCCAGGCCATCCGGGCCGGAGCGCTGGAGCTGATTGGCAAGCCCAACGTGAGCTCGGGCGAGGAGCTGCGGCGCTGGGGCAGGGACCTGGTGCAGTCCATCTGCCTGATGGCCGAGGTGCCCGTCGTCTCGCGCCGCCCGCGCGTCAACCCGGCGCTGCCGCCGCCCACGCTGGGCTCGCGCGTGGACATCTTCGGGCTGGCGGCCTCGACGGGCGGGCCGCCCGCGCTGGCGGAGGTGCTGGCGCGGCTGCCCAGGGATCTGCCGGTGCCCCTGCTCATCGCGCAGCACATCACCGAGGGCTTCACCCCCGGCATGGTGCGCTGGCTGGGCCAGGTGACGCCGCTGACGGTGACCCTGGCCCGCGAGGGCGACCGGTTCGAGCCGGGCAAGGTGTACTTCCCGCTCGATGGGCATGATCTGACCGTGGAGGCTGGCTTCGCCCGGCTGGTAAGGACGAAGGGCGGGCCCTGCCCATCGGGAGACCTGCTGCTGTCCTCGCTGGCGCGGGTGTACGGCAGCCGCGCGGGCGGCGGGGTGCTCACCGGCATGGGAGATGACGGGGCGCGGGGGCTGCTGGACATCCGCCGCATGGGAGGCGTCACCTTCGCGCAGGACGAGGCCTCCTCCGTCGTGTTCGGCATGCCGCGCGCCGCGCTGGAGCTGGGCGCCACCGAGCAGGCCCTGCCGCTGTCGGCCATGCCGGAGTTCATCCGGCAGTGCTGCCTGCGGCCCTTCTCCGATCGGCTTCGCGGCAGTGGGCGCCCCGAGGGAGAGGGAGGTTGAGCCGTGAAACGACCCCTCCGGCTGCGGTTCTCTCCTGGCCTGTCACTGAAGTTCATTCTGGTGACGGGGGCGATCAGCGTCGTGCTGACGCTGCTGCTCACCGCGGCGGCCACGCGCCAGCTGCGGCGCAGCCTCGTCGTGGCTCACACGGGTGAGGGCGCGGCGCTGGCGCTGGGCCTGGCCCGGGCCGCCGAGTCCTCGCCCACGCCGGATGCCACCCTGCGCAGCCTCGTCGAGGAGCTCAGCTCCCATGAGGGCGTGGAGTACATCTACGTGACGGACGCGGGCGGGCGGGTGGTGGCCCACTCGTTCGCCGGCACGCTGCCCGCGGCGCTGCTGTCCTCCACCCGGGTGGAGCTGGCCGAGCTGGTCCTGGAGCCCACCGGCCGGCGCATCCTCGAGGTGCAGAACGTGGTGACGGCCCAGAAGGTCATCCGCGGCTACGACGTCGCGGTGCGCCTGGGGGGCGAGCGGGGCGTGGTGCACGTGGGCATCTCGCGTGGGCACATCGAGCGCAAGGCCGAGGAGCTGCCCCGGGACATGCTGGTGCTGGCGGTGCTCATCGTCGCCGGCAGCGTGGTGGTGACGGCGGTGTTCGTGCGCACCATCGTGCGCCCGCTGCGCGAGCTCACCGACGTGGCCGCCCACATCGTCGAGTCGGGGGACCTCACCCGGCCCATTCAGGTGAAGAGCGGGGACGAGGTGGGCCGGCTGGCGCGCAGCTTCTCGCAGATGGTGGACAAGCTGCGCGAGGTGACCATCAACCTGCAGCAGGCCGCCGATGCGCTGCGCCAGTCCACCGACCACCTCAACGCCTCGTCCACCGAGCAGGCGGCGACGGTGTCCCGCCAGGCCGCGGCGCTGCAGCAGACGCAGGTGACGGCCACGGAGATCCGCCAGACGAGCCTGGTGGCCTCGCAGAAGGCGGCCAGCGTGCTGGCGGTGGCCGAGCGCGCCGACCAGCTGGCCCGCTCGGGCGAGGCCGCCATCGAGATGACGATGGCGGGGCTCAACGACATCCGCGTCCAGGTGGGCGAGATCGCCCAGAAGATCGTCGAGCTGGGCGAGCGCACCCAGCAGATCGGCGGCATCACCCAGACGGTGAAGGACCTGGCGGACCAGTCCAACATGCTGGCGCTCAACGCCGCCATCGAGGCGGTGCGCAGCGGCGAGCACGGCAAGGGCTTTGGCGTGGTGGCGCGCGAGATTCGCGCCCTGGCGGACCAGTCCATCCAGGCCACCAGCCGCGTGCGCGAGCTGCTCGATGACATCAGCGGCTCGGTGACGACCGCCGTGCGCATCACCGAGCGCGGTGCCGAGCGCATGGAGTCCGGCCTCACGCAGGTGCGCGCCTCGGGGCAGAACCTCAAGGAGCTGTCCAACATCGTCCAGGACAACGCCAACGCCGTGCGGCAGATCGCCTCCGCGGTGAACCAGCAGAACGTGGGCATCAACCAGATCACCCAGGCCGTCAACGAGCTGTCCCGGATGATGGACGAGACGGTGGCCCGCATCGGCTCCACGGGTGAGGCGGCCACCACGCTGCAGATCATCTCCGAGCAGCTCAGCAGCGCGGTGAAGAGCTACCGGGTGGAATGAAAAGAGGGTGACGGGAACGCTTCTCCCGCCACCCTCGCTCTCAGCACACTGACGCGGGCGGCCTACGCCGTGGCCATCGCCACGGGCTCCACCTTCAGCTTCAGCTCGTCGCCCTCCACGTCGAAGCGCGCCGTGCCGCCGTTCTTCAGCTCGCCGAACAGCAGCGCCTCGGCCAGCGGCTTCTTCAGGCTACTGTCCACCAGCCGGGCCATGGGCCGGGCGCCGAACTCCGGATCGTACCCGTGCTCGGCCAGCCACGCCTTCGCGCGAGCCGTCAGCTCCAGCTTCACCTTCTTCTCCAGCAGCATCTTCTGGAGCAGGCCCACCTCCTTGTCCACCACCTTGAGGATGACCTCGGGCGACAGGCCGCTGAAGAGGATCCACCCGTCCAGCCGGTTGCGGAACTCCGGGGTGAAAGTGCGCTCCACCGCCTTCTTCGCCTTCGAGGCGTCCGCCGGGCCCTGGATGTCTCCGAAGCCGATGGCCTTGGTGCTCATCTCCCGCGCGCCCGCGTTGGTGGTGAGGATGAGGATGATGTTGCGGAAGTCCGCCTTGCGGCCGTTGTTGTCCGTCAGCGTCGCGTGGTCCATCACCTGCAGCAGGATGTTGAACAGGTCCGGGTGGGCCTTCTCGATTTCATCCAGCACCAGCACGGCGTACGGGTGCTTGCGGATGGCGTCGGTGAGCAGGCCGCCCTGATCGAAGCCCACGTAGCCCGGAGGCGCGCCGATGAGCCGGCTCACCGTGTGCTTCTCCGAGTACTCGCTCATGTCGAAGCGCAGGAACTCCACGCCGAGCACCGCCGCCAGCTGCTTGGCCAGCTCCGTCTTGCCCACGCCCGTGGGGCCCGAGAACAGGAAGCTGCCAATGGGCTTCTCCGGCGCCCGCAGGCCCGAGCGCGCCAGCTTGATGGTGCTGGTGAGGTTCTTGATGGCCGCGTCCTGGCCGAAGATGACCCCCTGCAGCTCCTTCTCGAGGTTCTGCAACTGCACGCCCTCCTGCGCGGACACGCTCTTGGCGGGGATGCGCGCCATCTTCGCGATGACAGCCTCCACGTCGGCCATCGTCACCTTGCCGGTGCGCTTGTCGGTGGGCTTGAGCCGCTCGGCCGCGCCCGTCTCGTCGATGACGTCGATGGCCTTGTCCGGCAGGAACCTGTCGTTGATGTGCTTGGCGGACAGCTCCGCCGCCGCGCGCACCGCGTCCGTGTCGTACTTCACCCCGTGGTGCTCCTCGTAGCGGCTCTTGAGCCCCTCGAGGATGAGCACGGTGTCCTCCACGGTGGGCTCGGCCACCTCGATCTTCTGGAAGCGCCGCGACAGCGCCCTGTCCCGCTCGAACGAGGCCTTGAACTCCTGGTACGTCGTCGAGCCGATGCAGCGCAGCCGCCCGCTGGCCAGCGCCGGCTTGAGCAGGTTGGAGGCGTCCATCGAGCCGCCGCTGGTGGCGCCCGCGCCGACGATGGTGTGGATCTCGTCGATGAAGAGGATGGCGTTGGGGTGCTCCTGCAGCGCCTTGAGCACGCCCTTGAGCCGCTCCTCGAACTGGCCGCGGAACTTGGTGCCCGCAAGCAGCGCCCCCATGTCCAGCGAGTACACCTGCGCGCCCTTGAGCGCCTCGGGCACCCTGTTCTCATGGATGTGCAGCGCCAGGCCCTCGGCGATGGCCGTCTTGCCCACGCCCGTCTCACCCACGTACAGCGGGTTGTTCTTGCGGCGGCGGCACAGCACCTGGATGGTGCGCTCGAGCTCCTTCTCGCGGCCAATCAGCGGATCGATGCGGCCCTGCTTGGCCTCATCGTTGAGCAGCGTGGTGTACGCCTCCAGCGGGCTCTTGCGCGTCTCTGTCTCGCCGTCCTCGTCCTCCCCCGCGTGCGCGTTGCGCGACTCACCGGGGCCGCCTTCGGAAGCGCCGCCCTCCTTGGCGATGCCGTGGGAGATGAAGTTGAGCAGGTCCAGCCGCGTGAGGCCCTCCTGCTGCAAGAGGTAGAGCGCGTGGCTCTCCTCCTCGCGGAACATGGCCACCAGCACGTCCCCGCCGTCGATGGTCTTCTGCTCGGCCGACAGCGCGTGCATGGCGGCGCGGTGGAGCACCCGCTCCACGCCGATCGTCTGCTGGGGCTCGGCCTCCGCCCCTTCAGGCAGGCGTTCGACGGTCTCCTCCAGGAAGGTCTCCAACCTCTCCTGCAGGCGCTTGACGTTGGCCCCACACCCCTTGAGCACCTCGCGCGTGCGCGCGTCCTTCGTCAGCGCGAGCAGCAGGTGCTCGAGCGTGAGGTACTCGTGGCGCATCTTGCGCGCCTCTTCCAGCGCATTGCGGAAGCTCGTCTGCAATTCCTTGGCAATCAGCGGTCCAGCCACGATTCAACCTTCCTCGGGTTCCATCGAGAGGCGCAGGGGGAACCCATTGTCCCGCGCCGCTGCCTCCACAGTCCTGATCTTCGTCTCGGCGACCTCAAATGTATAAACGCCCGCCACGCCGATGCCGTTGTAATGAACGTGGAGCATGATCTGCACGGCGTCCGTCTCCGACTTGTGGAAGATCTCCTTGAGCACCGCCACCACGAACTCACGCGTGGTGTAGTTGTCGTTGTGCAGCAGCACCTTGTAGAGCGTGGGCTTCTTGAGCTTCTTCTCCGGTTTGACTTCGGTGGCGACGTTCTCGTCGTTCTCGAACTTACGGGCCATGGGCTTTCTCGTGCAGATGTGAGGCGGGCACTTCAGCCCTCCTCCTTGAAACCGGTTTCCGCCTGCCACCTTGGGAGCCCAGCCCGGACGGCTGCCTGCTCCTGAGACAGGAAGGCACGTACGGCCCGGTCGAGTCCAGGGTGAAGGAGCAGGTGTGCGCTGTAGGTGTAGTGGGGAGCAAAGCCACGGGTGAGCTTGTGCTCGCCGCCAGCGCCGGGCTCGAAGCGGCGCAGTCCCCGGGAGATGGCCTCTTCGACGGGGTGGTACAGGCAGACATTGAAGTGCAGGAAGGGGTGCTCCTCGAAGCAGCCCCAGTAGCGGCCGTACAGCACGGTGGGGCTGGCCAGGTTGAACGCTCCGGCGATGCGGCGGCCTTCCTTACGCGCCTCGACGAACTCGCAGCGGTGGCGGAAGGTGGAGAGCATCCGGGCGAAGAAGTCCTGGGTGAGGAAGCGGCGCCCCCACGGGTACTTGTCCACCGTGCTGGCATACAGGCGGTAGAGCTCCGCCGGATCCAGCTCCTGCAGGGCATCTCCCCTCAAGGTGCGCACGGTGATGCCCTGGGCCTCCAGGGCGCGCAGCTCGCGCCGCAGCTGGTTGCGCCGCTTGGAGTGGAAGCGGTCGAGGAAGTCCTCCCGGGTGCGGTAGCCCTGGTTGTGCCACTGGTACTGCACGCCCAGGCGCAGCGCGAAGCCGGCGGCCTCCAGGCCCGCGCCTTCCGCCTGGGTGTGGAAGAGCACGTGCAGCCCGGAGACGCGCTCGGAGCGGGCGTACTCCAGGGCGGCCGCGTAGAGCTCCTGCTCGCGGGCGGCCCGGTCCTCGCCTGGCGCTACGAGCACGCGCCGGCCCGTGGCCGGGGTGAAGGGCACGGTGAGCACCAGCTTCGGGTAGTAGCGCAGCCCCACGCGCCCGGCGGCGGTGGCCCACGCCCCGTCGAAGACGAACTCTCCCTCGCTGTCGTCCCGGAGGTACGCGGGCGCGGCTGCCACCAGGCGCGAGCCCCGCCACAGCGTGAGGTGGCGCGGGTGCCAGCCCCGCTCGGGCATCACGCTGCCGCTCTGCTCCAGCGCCGCCAGGAAGGCCCACTCCAGAAACGGCACCGCCTCGTCATCGAGCAGCCCATCCCACGCCCCGCGAGGGAGTTCGGTGATGGCGCGGTGCACGCGCAGAGTGAGGGGCAGCGGGCTGGACATACGCGGCGCGAGGAGCGGCTTGCGGTGAGGGCGAGCCTATAACGACGCAGCCGGGGGGTTGCCAGAGGGGTGGCTACCAGCGGACGAACAGGCGGTAGCCGTCCGCGGTGCGCTCTTCCACCACCACGGTGGGGGTAGCCGAGGCCCGCTCCAGCGCCACCTCGATGTTGCCCGCCATGAAGTCCGGGTGGTTATAGGTGTCGAAGAAGTACACGCGCCGGCCACGCTCGCCCGCGGGGGTGATGCGCACCACCATCTCCGGCCGGCCCATGACGGACACGTACCGGGGAATGCGCTCCACCACGCGCGCCGGGCCAATCATCGGCATGGCCACACCCACCACCTTGCCCACCAGCGTCTCCAGGAAGCCGTCGGCCAGCTTGCGGCCCAGCGCTCGGTAGGCCTCCTCATCGCTGAGCTTGGAGTACAGCTCGTAGCGCGCTGCGGTGATGCACTTCTGGTAGGTGGTGATGGGGTAGGTGACTTCGGGCTTGCGCGGATCGTAGCCCAGGGTCATCAGGCGCTCGATGAGGCCCCCCTCCGCCTTGATGCCCCGCACGAAGAGCCCTTCCATCACGCTCACCGGGACGCGCGGTTGCGCTTTGGATCCTGCGCCAGACGGTGGTTGCGACTTCAACTCCATGGAGGCGGCTCCTCGGACTACTTGTCATATACCTTTCACCGCCTGGGCTCTACATCCTGGCCAAATGGGCTCCGGTCCCTGCCGGGCAGGGAATAAAGGAGAACCATGCCAGGGCCTGTTTGCCTGGATGGGCTCCGGGTTGCTATGGGGCCGCCTTCGCTTTAGAGGAGAGGGAACAGGAGATTCCATCTATGTCGGTGAACATCCAGCTCGAGTGGACCCCCAACCCAAGCACCCTGAAGTACGTGGTGGACCGGCGGCTGCTCTCGGGTGGCGCGGTGAACTTCACTCAGCGCGAAGAGGCCGAGAAGAAGTCCCCGCTGGCGCGCAAGCTGATGGACGTCAAGGGCGTGACGGCGGTGATGATTGGCCTGAACTTCGTCACGGTGACCAAGGGCGACGATGGCGAGTGGGACGAGCTCAATGACTCGGTGATGGCCACGCTGGACTCGCACCTGGAGGCCAACGAGCCGGTGGTGGACGAGGAGGCGCTGGCGGCGGCGCGCACGGCGGCGGGCGCGGAGGGCGGCGGCTCGGTGGAGCAGCGCATCCGGGACATCCTGGACGCGGAGATCCGCCCGGCGGTGGCGCAGGACGGCGGCGACATCACCCTGGACCGGTTCGAGAACGGCATTGCCTACGTGCACATGAAGGGCTCGTGCAGCGGCTGCCCGTCGTCCACGGCGACGCTGAAGATGGGCATCGAGAGCCGCCTGCGGGAGAGCATCCCCGAGGTGGCGGAGGTCGTCTCCGTCTGAGGCGCAACGTCAAGGCCCCGGGGGTGAAGCGCGAGCTGCTGCCGGATCAATCTCCGGCGCTGTTGCGAGAGCTGCACCTGCTGACGCGCGAGGGGCACCTGAACGCGGACGCCCTGCGCAAGCTCAAGCAGGTCAACCACCTGATGGGGCTGCTGCGCCCGGCGATGGAGGATTTGCAGGGGCGCTACCCGGCGCCGGTGCTGGTGGACGCGGGCAGCGGCAACGCGTACCTGGGCTTCATCCTCTACGAGCTGTTCCTCAAGGACGCGGAGGGCGGCACGCTGCTGTCCATCGAGGGCCGGCCGGAGCTGACGGCGCGGGCGAAGGAGCGTGCGGGGCGGCTGGGCTTCACGCGGATGGAGTTCCAGACGGCGCACCTGGAGGCGGCCACCTGGCCGGAGCGGGTGCACCTGGTCACCGCGCTGCACGCGTGTGACACGGCGACGGATGACGCGCTGGCGGGCGCCATTCAGCACGGGGCGGACTACGTGGCGGTGGTGCCGTGCTGCCAGGCCGAGGTGGCCAGCCAGCTCAAGGAGCACCGCAAGCAGGCCGAGGCCACGCTGGGGCTGCTGTTTCAGCACCCGTGGCACCGGCGCGAGTTCGGCTCGCACCTGACCAACGTCATCCGCGCGCTCACGTTGGAGTCGTTCGGCTACCAGGTGACGGTGACGGAGCTGACGGGGTGGGAGCACTCGCTGAAGAACGAGCTCATCCTCGGGCGGCGGGTGCACCGGGAGAACCGCCCGGCGCGGCTGAAGCTGGAGCAGCTCCTGGGCTCGTTCGCGGTGCAGCCCAAGCTGGCGCGGGTGCTGGGAGTACAGCCAGCGACTACCCAAACACCTCCCGTTTGATTCGCTTGTCCTCGATGCCCAGCGTGTGCAGGTGGCCGAGCACCGTCTCCATGAAGCGCGGCGTGGCCGGGGTGCGCGTCTCCATGGCCTTGCGTCGCTCCCAGGGAGTGATGGCCGGGCCGCAGGCATAGACGAGGCAGCTCTTGCGATCGGGCTCGGGGATGAGCTCCTCGAGCAGGGCCTGGTTCACCCGGCCCTTGCGTACCCCGGGGCCATAGCGGCTCTCGTCCGTCTCGCGGGTGAGGCAGTGCACCACGCGCAGCTTGTCCGGGTGCGCGGCCTCGAGCGCGGCCAGCGGCTCGCGGAAGAGCATGTCGCCCCAGGTCTTGTTGGAGCACAGCAGGGTGTGGCGCAGCTTCAGCCCCCGGTGCAGCGCATCCTTGATGATGGAGAAGTTGGGCACCCCGCCCGAGCCGGCCGCGACGTGGAAGATGTGCCCGGTGCGCTGCTCCACGTCGTCCGGCAGGGTGTAGGGGCCCATGAAGCCCATGACGCGGATGCGGTTGCCGGGGAGCGGGGCGTTGACCAGGTAGGGCGCGATGAGCGCGGGGTACTTGGTGAGGCCGGTGATGTAGGGCTCGTCCTTCACGGTGATGGCCACCAGTGGCTCATGCGGCGCGGAGGACAGGGAGTAGGAGCGGTGCATCTCGCGCCGGCCCTTGTGCTCCTGGAGGAAGGCGGCCAGAGGGGCCAGCGCGCGGAACTGGTGCGGATCGATGTTGAGGAACTGGCCGGCCTTGTACTCCAGCGGCGCGCCCTTGAAGTCCAGGAAGAGGGTGGCGGTGTCGTGCGTCTCCATGCGCACTTCGGTGACGGTGGGCTCGTACTCCACGAGCTTCTTGCGGACGGGGGCTTCGGCGCTCATGGGCCCTTCCCTTAACGCAACCTGGGGGCTACTGGCGCGGTATTCGAAATCCGCCCATAACGGATCGTGACGGGCTACCGGAGCAGGCCTATCATCGGACCGTGTCGAACCATCCGGTAGCCGCACGCGCGAGCCCCTCGCTCCGCCTCGAAGAGTTCGCGATCACCAACTTCCGCACCTTCACGAATCGTACGGTCATTCCCTTTCGTGGAGGAGGCGCAAAGTCACCCGACGCCATCGCGACATTTCATGGTGACAACGGCTCTGGCAAGTCCAACGCGCTTGCGGCGCTGGATCTGTTCTTCGACTCGCTGGTGCGGTACCTGAGTATTGAAGAGAGCAGGTCGGGCAAAGAGCTGACTCTGGCCTGGAACGCCGGAGGCCAGGACGAATGGGGACTTGCCTTCAGGGATAGGCCTCCTGGCATCGATGGCCCGACCGAGCTTGAGGCTCGCTTCGAGGATAATCGCCTGGGAACACTCCGTGTCCGGTTCACTCCCGCTGGGAACCGGGTTCGAGTGATGGCAAGCCGTTTCGGAGCTGCTTCTCAGCTCTTCGCGCCCATTCCAGAGATCGTGCGAGATCTCCTGCTGACGTGGATCCAGACACCCTTCGGTCCAGGGAGCGCTCCATATCTTGGGTTGGACTCGCACCGCCGTGGCTCGGTGCGACCGGCTCATGGTCGCACAGCAGAAGCCTTCGATGTTGAGCTCGCGGAAGCACTCTTCCGGCTGAGAACCTCATTTACTCCCCAGGACCGGGAGCGCTGGCGCACTTTCACCCAGCTGATGGAGCGGTTCGCAACCTTGCGCGGCAGGGAAATGTCCGTGGATCGGCTCGCCATGCACAGCCCCGCGGAGCTGACCTTCGAGGATCGTGGCAGATCCGTTCTGGCGCTCAAGGAGCTCAGTTCGGGAGAGCAACAGTTGGTGAGGCTCTGTGCGGCCACCGTGTTGCTCAACTCCAGTATCCTCGCAATCGAGGAGCCGGAACTCAGCCTCGATAGCACCAACCAGCGTCTCTTCAAGGAACTGCTGCGCGAGCAGATCAACGCCGGGTTGCGCGACCAGGCGATCATCGAGAGTCACGTACCCACCTTCGATGACGGACCGAGCGTCATCCGTTTCTCGCGTGGCCCTGCGGGTGAGACGGTGGTCACACGTGCGCCTGCCACCGATGATGCAAACCGGCGGGAGATGGAGGAGCGGGCGAAGAATCAGGGAGCTGCCATGCAGTGGGTGACCCGCGATGGGTACACCCAACTCCCCGCGGTCATGAGGGATGACTTGAGCCTCGCCAATGGGGGCCATCTGTGGTTCCTCAAGGGGCAGCGCACCTGGGAGGCCTGGCCCGAAGAGCAACTTGAAGCGCTGCTGGAGGATCCGGAGGCAAAGAAGGGCGATGAATAGTCCGACCCTCTGGCTCGATAGCAACGTGGCTCGGAGTGTCAGAAGCATTCGCGAACTGTCCAGGCGAGCCAGTTCCAAAGGCATTCGGGTTGTCGTGCCTGCACAGGTTCATCTGGAGATCTGCCGCCAGGTACGAGAGCGCGAAGGCACGCGGTTCTCGCAGCAACTGATCGACACTTTCCTTGAGCAGATAGGAATCGAGGTGGTCGAGGCGCGGCTGGATCGCTCCACCGCCGAGACGTGGGCCGAGATGCTCCACCAGCAGTTCCCCACGAGCGAGGATTGGAAAGCCGCCAAGCTCACCAGCGTCAAGGCGAAGCTGCCAGAGGGGACCGTGCTCCCGGCCTCGAAAGTCCCCATGACTACGGACTGGTGGATCGCCCTCGCGGTCGAGCGAGATAGCAATGCGTTCATCGCCGTCGACGACAAGGGAGAGGAGTGGAGAAAGCTCCGAGCCTTGGGAAAAGCCTTCTCCTACGAGGATGCGCTGCGTTGGTTGGATAGCCAGCCGTCCGTGTGACCGCGTCGAGTGTGGAGAGCACCCATGGGGACGAAGCGAGACCTGAAGGAGGTGGACCCGTTCAGCCTGCCCGTGGGGCTTCAGGTAGGGCAATGGCGGGTGAAGGGCTGGAGAGGCCGGGGCGCGTACGGCACCCTGTACTGTGTGGAGCGCGTAGGGCGCGAAGGGGAGGGCGAGTTCGCGCTCAAACTGGCCATCCACTCCGGGGACGAGCGCTTCGGACGAGAGGCGGAGCTGCTGCGGCGCATCGACAGTCCACATGTTCCCCGGTTCCGTGAACAGGGCGTGTGGGAGCATCCGGCCGGAGCTTTTCGGTACGTGGTGATGGAACTGGTGGAGGGCGAGCCGCTGTACGACTGGGCGGCGAGGCGCAACCCTACTTCGCGCCAGGTGCTGCGGCTGCTGGCGCAGGTGGCGCGGGCGCTGGAGGCCACGCACGCGGCGGGCGGTGTACACCGCGATGTGAAGGGCGCCAACGTGCTGGTGAGGGCAGGGGACGGAAGGGCCTTCCTCATGGACTTCGGAGCGGGGCACTACCGGGGCGCGGACACGCTCACCTCGAAGGTGTTGCCGCCGGGCTCTCCGGCCTATCGCAGCCCCGAGGCATGGGCGTTTCTGCGCGCGTTTCTGCGCCACCCCACGGCGCACTACCGGGCCAGCGCGTGTGATGACCTGTTCGCGCTGGGGGTGCTGGCCTACCGCCTGGTGACGGACGAGTACCCGCCGCCCATTCAGCCCGGGGAGAGTGGCGCGGAGGTGTGGCGCGAGGGAGGTCCCGGAGCGCGGCCTCCGCGTGAGCTCAACCCGCGGGTGAGCCCGGCGCTGGAAGCCGTCATCCTGCGGCTGCTGGCCATCGCGCCCGTGGAGCGCTTCAGGGGCCAGGCGAGGGAAGCGGTGGAGGCACTGGAGAAGGCGGCGCAGGCAGCGGGAGCCGAAGGGGAGGTGCCGCTGTTTGGCTGGTGCGACGAGCGCGGGCTCCGGCTGCGCTCTCCCGAGGAGGCACGGCTCTCCGAGGAGCGCGACGCCGCCGAGAGAGTGCAGCAGGCGCTGCGTGAGGTGGAACTGCGGACCCGGGCCGACGTGGGCCGTACGGCGTGGAGAGCCGCGGTGGCGGTGGGCGTCCTGGGCGGGCTGCTCACCGTGGCGGTGAGGCTTGGAGGCCAGGAAGAGGCTGAGTCCTCTTCAGACAGCAAGGCCCGGGAGGGCGGCCGCGTGGCGGTAGGTGACAGCACCAGCACCACTCCCTCCGAGTCCAACTCTCCATTGTCCGGTGACAAGAGGCGGGGAGTCGCGCTGCCGCTGCCCGAGCAGCCCCTTCCCGGCCAGAACAAACCTCCGTGCAAGAGGACAGGCGAGGTGGAGATCCGTGGAGGCTGTTGGCACGCGTTGCTTGATGCCAAGCCACCATGCAAGGAGGAAGGCAAAGAGGATGCGTACCTGTGGAAGGGGGCTTGCTACGGGCCTTCCTATCCGACGGGGCGCGAGCCCACCTCGAGCCCACCGTGAGAGCACTTCAGCGGCCAGGGGCAGAGGACAGTTTGATACGCTGCGCTTCACCCCATGGCCACTTCGAATCGACCACCCGGTGAGTCTCTTCGGACGCGCTGGCGCAGGTTCCTGTACCAGACGGGCCTTCCGCCGCTCTGGCTTCTGGCACTGCTCTTCTCGGGGGCAATCGGTGTCGAGGTCCTGCGGGCACATGACCTGATGGCCCCCGTGGGGCAGGCGGCCTGTGTGTTCCTCATCGCTGGGGCGGGGGCGGCCATCGTTGGCCGGGCTCATGGGGAGCGCGTGCGCCTGTTCCTCCCATGCCTCTGGATGATCGGCAGCGTGGTGCTGGGCTTCGTGGCATTGGAGCAGTGGTACACCCAGGAACCTCTCGAGAGGGGCTTCTACGAATGGATCCGCGAGGGGCTGCTGGCGGGCTGGAGCTTTGATCGTCTGGTGTTTGGCAGGATGGCCACGGTCCGCGGCTCTCTCTCGCTGTCGTATCTGCTCGCCCTTCCGGTGCTCACGCTGCCCGGGGCGTTCGGGTTCGCTGTCCTCCGGAGGAGGGAGTTGCCTGATCAGACGCTGCGGGCCCTGCCACCCATGACGTCCATCAAGTTCTTCGCCTTCCTGGTGGCCGCCGGTGCCCTGGTTTTCATGGAGACGGTGGTGCCCCTGGGGATCATGCTGCCGCTCCTCCTCCGTCCAGCGGCCAGCATTCCCAACCCGACTCCGGAGAAGAACGCGCTGGGATTAGGGGTCACCTGTGCGCTGATGCTCAGCGTGATGTTCGCACTGCTGGCCATGAATATGTTCAGCAGCTTCGTGTACAAGACCGGGCGGAGCATGTGGGAGGGGCGAACGTTGTTCATCGTGTTCGTGCTGCAGGTTCTGCTCATCCTCCTGTCGCTCGTGGGGAGCCGCCTGGCACGGCGGGGGGCGTTGGTCCTGGCAGCGCTCTTTCCCGCCCTGTGCCTTGGGTACGCCCTGAGTTCGGGCCAGGGGTTGCTCGAGTTTCCGATCAAGCTCTCCGGCATTGCCGCTGTAGTGCTGGCCTATATGCCCCTGTCGAAGAAGGACCTGGCGGCGCCAGCGGCACCTGCTAGCGATCTGGCGGCTCCGTGAGCGCTCTGCCTCGGGAGCAGGTGTTCGCCGTGGCCGCGCCGGGCCTGGAGCCCGCGCTGGAGGCCGAGGCCACGGCGCTGGGCCTCTCCGCCCGGCCAGTCGAGGGCGGCGTGGAGCTGGAAGGTGCCCCGGGCCTGCACCAGGAGGCCAACCTGCGCCTGCGCACCGCCAGCCGGGTGCTGCTGCGGCTGGGAACGTTCCGCGCGTCGGACCCGGCGGCCCTCGCCCGCGGGCTGGCGGCGGTGGACCTGTCGCGCGTCTGGGACGGGCAGGGGACACCCCGGCTGGCCGTGACAACGCAGCGCTCCAGGGTTCCGGCGGGCGCGGTGTCCGCGGCGGCGGCCAGGGCGTGGAAACTGCCTTCGCTGGGCCGCGCCGCGGGACTGGAGGAGGAGGACGAGGCGGAGGGGCTCACCCTGCTGGCGCGGCTGGAGGGAGACCACTGCACCGTGAGCGTGGACACCAGCGGCGTGCTGCTCTACCGGCGCGGCTACCGTCAGGAGGTGGGGCGCGCCCCCCTGCGCGAGACGCTGGCCGCGGGGCTGCTGGTGCTCGCGGGTTATGACGGGGCGGCGCCCCTGGTGGATCCCATGTGCGGCTCGGGCACCTTCCTCATCGAGGGCGCGTGGATGTCCATGCGCCGGGCTCCCGGGCTGGAGCGTGGCTTCGCCTTCGAGCGCTTCCCCGGCTTCGACGCGGCCGCCTGGGCCCAGCGGCAGGCCCGGGCCCGCTCGGAGCTGCTGCCCGCCCCTCGCGCGAAGCTGCACGGCTTCGACATCAACGCGGGAGCGCTGGGCACCGCGCGGCGCAACGCACGGCGCGCCGGGTTGACGCTGGCGCTGGAGCGCAAGGACGTGCGCACGCTCGCCGCGCCCGAGCCGGGCCCCGGGTGGGTGGTGGCCAATCCCCCCTACGGCAAGCGCGTGGGCGAGGAGGCGGACCTGCCCGGGCTGTACCGCGCCCTGGGCGCCACGCTGCGGCGAGCCTTCCCGGGCTGGCGCGCGGCGCTGCTCGTGCCCGAGGACACCACCCTGGTGCGCGCGTTGGCCCTGCCCGAGGAGCGCAGCGTGCCCGTGCGCAACGGCGGGCTACGGTGCCGCGTGCTGCTTGCGCGGCTCTGAGGGGCTCAGGGGCAAGAGCAGCTCGAAGCGCGCTCCACCGCCGGGCCGCTCGCGCACACTCACCGTGCCGCCGTGCGCGAGCACCACCCGGCGCACCACGGCCAACCCCAGGCCCGCTCCCGTGGCGCGGCTGGTGAAGAAGGGCTGGAAGACACGCTGGGAGTCCACGCCCGAGAGGCCCGCGCCCTGGTCCTCCATCACGATGCGGATGCCGCCGGGGGAGGGCGCCACCTCCAGCCGCACCGTGCCGCCCTCGGGAGACGAGCGCAGCGTGTAGCGCAGCAGGTTGGTCAGCGCCAGCTGCAGCAGCGCCTCGTCGGCCTGGATGAGGGGCAGCTCCTCCGCCTCCTCGAAGTGCACCTGGGCCCGGGCTGCCTCGGACACCGCCGCCAGCAGCATCACCGTGCGGCGCGCCAGCTCGCCCAGGTGCAGCGGCCGGGGGCGCAGCTCGAAGGGGCGCACCACATCCAGCAGATCCCTGACGATGTCGTCCAGCCGCGTGGCCTCCTCCTCCATCATGGCCACGGCGCTGGTGCCAATGGGGCCCAGCTGGGCCTCGCGCTTGAGCACCGCCACCACGTTGAGGATGGCGCCCAGGGGGTTGCGCACCTCGTGGGCGACCACGCCCGCGGCCTCGCCCAGCACCGAGAGCCGCTCCTGGGCCACCAGCTCTCCCTGCAGCCGCGACAGCTCCATCAGGCTGGCCGAGGCCTCGCGGTGGTGGCGCACGTTCTCCAGCGCGCTGCCCACCATGCCGGCGAACAGCTCCAGCGTGCCCACGGTGGCCGGGGTGAGCCCCTTGCCCTGCACCGAGAGGATGCCAAAGGGCGTGGTGCCCACGAAGATGGGCGCGTCCATCGAGGGGGTGTTGGGGTAGGTGCGCTTGAGCAGCTGCGCCACCTCGGGGGTGTGGAAGCGCTCCAGCGCCACGTGGATGTCCTGGAAGAACGCCGCGCGGCGCTGGGTGAGCACCTGCTCGAAGTGCGGCAGGCTGGCCCGCGGGAAGCGCATCTCGTGGATCGGCCGGCCATAGAGCTGCTCGACGGCCTTCAACACCTCGGCCTCCTGCCGCATGGGGCCGTGGAAGATGTCGCCTGCTTCCAGCAGCATCACCGAGACATAGAAGCCCTGCTGGTGAATGGCGTCCACGGCGAGCTCCAGCACGGCCTGCTCGTCCCGGCAGCGCAGCATCTTTGCCCCCGCGGCCACCAGCGTCTCCGCCAGCCGCCGCACCGAGGCCTCCTGCTCCATGGCGAGCACCACCACCACCTGCTCACCGGGCCGGTGGCCGGGGCTGACGCGCACGTGGCAGGTGCGCTCCTGCCCCGCCGCGCTCTTCAGGCGCATCCACCACTCGGCCTCCGTGGGCCGCTCTCCCCGGGTGCGGGCCGCGTACAGCGGCTCGGCCCAGGAGCGATCCTCGGGGGTGAAGCGGGCAATGAGCTTCTGCATGGAGCCGCTGTACAGCTCCTGCCGAGGCACCCCGAGCAGCTGGGCCAGCGCCGGGTTGGCGTACGTCACCTGCCACTGCCGCACGATGGCGATGGGCACGGGCAGCGCTTCGAGCACCTGGTACTCGGAGGCCTCGGACACGCGGGCGCCTCACTCCTTGTGATGGGTGCGCACGAACTCCTGCAGGAACGTCTTCTCCTCCGGCCGCAGCCCGCCCAGACCCAGCCCATAGCCCACCGGCTGCTTGCCGTCGTCCAGGGCGTGCTCCCAGATGACGGCGCTGCGCAGCTCGATGGTGCGCTGGGGCTGCTCGAAGTTCAGCTTCAGCAGCACCTTGGTGCCCACCTTCAGCGGCCGCTTCGTGTTGATGAAGAGCCCGCCGGACATCAGGTTGATCATCCGGTGGTTGACGAACATGCCCACGTTGCGCGGAGTGACTTGAATGTCCGCGTGGATCTGATCATTCGAGGTGCGCAGCGTCAGCCCGACGAACTCGTCGCTGGTGTAGACGGGCGCGGCCACCTGCTTGCGCACCTGGGTGGCGGTGGGCGAGGCCGGGGTGAAGGGCGCCGTCGAGCCGGGCGGAGGCCCCCGCATGGGCACGGGCGTGGTGCCCCGCGCCGGGGTGCCCTGCGGCGTGGCGGCCCGCGTCTCCGCCTCGCGCATCTTCGCCGACAGGAAGTCGAACATCTCCTGCGACGCCCGGCGCAGGTCCGGGTGCGTGTCGGGGCTCAGGTGGTCCGGTGAGAAGCGCTTGGCCATGCGGAAGAAGGCCAGGCGCAGCTCGTCCAGCGAGGCCGTGGGCAGCACGCCAAAGACCTGGTGCGGCGTCTTGTAGCCCTGCAGCGTGCGCATCTGGACGCGGATGCGCTCGGCGTTCTCCTGATCGGCGGCCGGGGTGGGCGCCGCCCTGGCCATCAGGTCCTTCACCTCATCGAAGCTCTCGATGGGGATCCACGTCGTGCCATCGCGCGAGGCCCGGTTGACTTTCTTCAACCGGCCCGAGCCGATCAAGTCCCGCAGCGCCTGAAGCGTCAGCGGACCGAGCACGCGCCCAGAGGAGTCGCCAATCCAGTAGTTCGACATGGGCGGGCCCTCCTATTGCGCGAGGGCTTGACGGACGGCGGAGGCGATCTCCAGCGGGTGGAAGGGCTTACCCACGAACCCCACCGCCCCGGCGGCCAGCGCCTGCTCCACCACGGGCTCGGCATCCATGCTGCTGATGATGAGCACCCGCGTCGTCGGCGAGGCCTGCTTCATGGCCGCGAGCACCTCCAGGCCACTGCGCCGGGGCATGAACAGGTCCAGGAACATGAGGGCCGGCTTCTCGCGCGCGGCGATGGCCAGGCCTTCCTCGCCATCCGAGGCCTCGAGCAGCCTCAGCTCGATGCCGGTTTCCGCCAGGGTGTCTTTGAGGATGCGGCGGACGAAGTTGTCGTCGTCCACCAGGAGCAGGGTCGGCGCGTCTGACATGAGTGCATGATATCGACTGATCCCCGGGTCTGCCTGGGGGACAGCGTCCATCTCACCTGACTTTTGAGGTATGGACGCTTCATGCCCATCGACCAAGCGCTTGCACGTTTCGAGTCTCAGAAGAATGCGTACTTGGAGGACCTGAAGGCCCTGGTTCGAATCCCCAGCGTCTCCTTCGCGGGGTTCGATGCCACCCAGGTGCGCCGCAGCGCCGAGGCCACCGCCCGGCTGCTGAAGGACCGTGGGTTTGAAAATGTGCAGTTGCTCGAAATCGAGGGAGCCCATCCGTACGTCTACGGCGAGGTGCTGAAGGCGCCAGGCAAGCCCACGTTGCTGTTGTACGCCCACCATGACGTGCAGCCGGCGGGGGACATGAGCGCGTGGAAGAGCAACCCGTTCGAGCCCGAGGTTCGCGAGGGGCGGTTGTACGGCCGGGGGACGGCGGACGACAAGGCGGGCATCGTGGTGCACGCGTCGGCGGTGGACGCGTGGCTGAAGGGGGCGGGCTCGCTGCCGCTCAACGTGAAGGTGGTCATCGAGGGTGAGGAGGAGGTGGGCAGCGATCACCTGGCGGCCTTCCTGAAGAAGCACGCGGAGATGCTGAAGGCGGACGCCATCGTGCTCACGGACACGTCGAACTTCGAGGTGGGGCTGCCGTCCATCACCACGGCGCTGCGCGGGCTGGTGACGATCGAAGTGGAGGTGCGGGGGCTGAAGCAGGCGGTGCACTCGGGCATGTGGGGCGGGCCGATTCCGGATCCGGTGATGGGGCTGTGCCGGATGCTGGCGACGCTGACGAACCCGGACGGCTCGATCGCCATCCCCGGGGTGCTGGATCAGGTGAAGCCGCTGACGGCGGCGGAGCAGCAGAGCATTCAGGCGCTGCCGGGCAACGACGCGACGTTCCGGGAGCAGGTGGGGCTGTTGCCCGGGGTGCAGCTGCTGGGAGGCGGGCGGCACCCGTGGGAGACGAACTGGCGGCAGCCGTCGATTGCCATCAACGCGATTCAGGCGAGCAACCGCAAGGACGCGCGCAACATCGTGTGCGAGTCGGCGTGGGCGCGGGTGGGCATCCGCGTGGTGCCGGACATGAACGCCGAGGACGTGCAGCGGCGGCTGGTGGAGCACCTGCGCAAGGTGACGCCGTGGGGGCTGGAGCTGCACATCCGCGAGGATGCGCCGTCGGGCTGGTGGTACACGGACTCGTCGCACCCGGCGTTCCAGGCGGCGTTCCGGGCGCTGAAGAAGGGGTACGGGCGCGACGCGGTGACGATTGGGTGCGGAGGCTCGATTCCGTTCGTGGAGCCGTTCGCGCGGGAGCTGGGCGGGGTGCCCGCGCTGCTGATTGGCGTGGAAGATCCGTATACGTACGCGCATTCGGAGAACGAGAGCCTGCACGTGGGGGACTGGGAGAAGGCCATCCGCGCGGCGATTCACATGTACGAGGAGCTGGCGCAGGCGCTCAGCAAGGGCTGAGGCCTCCGGCCGCGAGGGTAGCGCACTGCACGGTGTGCAGCGCGCGGCACACGCGGCGGTGTCTTCGCGCAAGCCGTGCACGGCTTGCCGCAGTGAGGGGCCGGGGCACGGGGGATGCAATGGGAACGAGGGCCCTTTCCCGTTCTGGAGACACCCCATGGCCCCGTGGACTCGCATGGCTCTTGTTGGCGCGGTGCTGCTGTGCTCGCCCGCGGCCCTGGCCTCAACGATTCCTCTCACCATCGACATCCCCCGAGGCGCGCTGTTCATCAGCGGTGGGCCGGTGGTGAGCGTGACGGGACGTCCCTGGGGGACCGCGGTCGGCACGGGTGCGGAGTTCAGCGTCCACGGGTTTACGCGGACTAAAGCGCCGCTGGGCTTTGGCGTCTTCGGACAGTGGCAATCGGTGAACGGAGACCACGACCGCTTCTGTGGAGGAGCCCAGGCAACCCATGGGTTGCTTGGGATGGAGCTGGGCATGGCGCACGAGTTCGCCAGTGACGACGCCATGGCCACCACGAGCCTTCACATGGCGCCGTTCGTCAGCCTGGGAATGATGACCGCGAGCCTGCGCGTGGGCATTCCCGTCACGTGGGCCGAGGGAGACAGGCGCAACCATGGCGCCGACGTCGGGCTCGTCCTGGCGTTCAAGCTTCCGCTGCGCCTCAACGGCGTTCCCCTGTGAGGCAGCACCGTCTTACTTGCGGAACCGGTCCGTGGCCTCCACCAGCGCGGAGGTGATGCCCGGCTCGTAGGCCGAGTGCCCCGCATCGGCGATGATCTTCAGCTCCGCCTCGGGCCAGGCCTTGTGCAGCGCCCAGGCGCTCTGCATGGGGCAGGGGATGTCGTAGCGCCCCTGCACCAGCACCGCCGGGATGTGGCGGATGCGCGGCACGTCGTCCAGCAATTGCGTGTCGCTGCGCAGGAAGCCCCGGTTGACGAAGTAGTGGCACTCGATGCGCGCGAAGGCCAGGGAGTACTCATCCTCACCGTGCTTGGCGATGAGGTCCGCGCTGGGCAGCAGGTAGCTCGTGCGGCCCTCCCAGACACTCCAGGCCCGCGCGGCCTGCTGGCGCACGTGCGCGTCCTCGCTGGTCAACCGCCGGTGGTAGGCGTGGAGCAGGTCGCCCCGCTCCTCGGGCGGAATGGGCGCCAGGTAGTCCTCCCAGGCGTCCGGGAAGAAGGCGTGCGCGCCGTGCTGGTAGAACCAGTCGATCTCCAGCTTGCGCAGCAGGAAGATGCCGCGCAGCACCAGCTCCGTCACGCGCTCGGGGTGCTTCTGCGCGTAGGCGAGCGCGAGCGTGCTGCCCCACGAGCCGCCAAACACCTGCCAGCGCTCGATGCTCAGGTGGCGGCGCAGCGCCTCCATGTCCTCCACCAGGTGCCAGGTGGTGTTGTCCTCCAGGCTCGCGTGCGGAGTGCTCTGCCCGCAGCCGCGCTGGTCGAACAGCACGATGCGGTACGCCTCCGGATCGAAGAAGCGCCGCTGCTTCGGGTCCGTGCCTCCGCCCGGCCCGCCGTGCACGAAGACGACGGGCTTGCCCTTCGGGTTGCCGCTCTCCTCGAAGTACACCTCGTGGATGGGGGACACGCGGAGGCGGCCCGTGTTGTACGGCTGAATGGGCGGATAGAAGGTGCGGTGGTCGGTTCGGGCCATAGGCGGCCAGACACTAGCAGAGCGCTCGACGTACTCGGTCAGGCCGGGCCCTTGTCGGCGGACGGAGGAGGGACGCCCCGGCCCGCGTGGGCCACCACCTTCACCTCCGTGCGGTCATCCAGCGCCAGCCCGTCGCCCTTGGGCTCCGTCTCGGTCACCGAGATGACGTCTCCCCGGTAGAGCTTGAAGAAGCGCTCGTTCTTCTCCGTGCGGTGCTTGTCCTGCAGCGCCAGCCCCACGCGGCCCTCGGGGCCACAGCCGATGTAACGGTGGCGCCCCTTGCCCTCCAGCGGCTCGGAGACGATGCGGAACAGCCGGCTCTGGGGCAGCTCCGGCCAGGCCTCGCCCTTCGGCGCCAGCACCAGGTAGCTCATCTTGAGCGACTCCTTGTGCAGCCCCGCCGCGCGCGCCAGCTCCTCCACCACCTTCGGCATCGGCCAGGTGCGCTCCGCGTGGCACCAGTCCGTCTCCTTCACCAGCGCCGGGCAGTTGCCTCGGAACATGCACGGCGCCCGCACCGCGTAGCCCTTGCCCACCAGCACGTCTCGCACCTTGAGCAGCGCGCGCGAGGTCTCCCGCAGCGCCGGCTCCATCACCAGCAGGCTGCCGCCCTTCTTCACCTGGCCCAGCAGGGTCTCCAGCAGCGCCGCCCGGGGAGCGATGGCGCCGTCCCCCGTGCCATACAGCTCGTTGAGCACATGGCCCATGGTGATGAGATCGAACTGGCCCTCGGGCGGCGGCGTCTTGCGCGTCGGATCCCACTCCCGGGTGGCCAGCGCCTCGCCTGCCTCCGCGGCGAGCGAACGGGCGAGCGTCAGCGCCGGCTTGCTCCGGTCCGCCGCCGTCACCTCGCTGGCTCCCGCGTCCATCGCCGCGAAGGCCAGCGGGCCGGGGCCACTGCCCAGGTCCAGCACCTGCCGGGGACGGTTGGGCAGCTCTCCCAGCGCCTGCCTCGCCTGGGCGTAGGAGACCGGCCAGTAGAACAGCAGGTAGGCCCCCAGCAGCCGGGGGTCATCCATGTACTTGGCACCCGCCAGCTGCCGCTCCCGGGTGAGGCCGTGCGAGAGCTGCTTCACCCCCGCGCCAACCTCCTTGATTTCCTGTGGGGTCAGCCGCGTCTCCGGGCCGTCCCCCTTGCGGCGCGCCTGTCTCCAGACGGCGATGAGCCGCGGAATCCACCGCTCCAGATCCCTGCTATAGGCGTCGGCCATCGACACTGGCTCCACATGAAGGGTCGCCTCTAGCAGGCGACCGCGTTAAACCCTCGCTCCACATGATTTCCGTCCGCGGTCTGCGCAAGCACTACAAAGTTCACAAGCGCCCGCCTGGCCTCAAGGCCGCCTTCCGTTCGCTCTTTCACCGCAACTACACCACCGTGAAGGCCGTGGACGGGATTTCCTTCGACATTCGTCCTGGCGAGCGGGTGGGCTTCCTGGGGCCCAACGGCGCGGGGAAGACCACCACCCTCAAGGTGCTGGCGGGGCTGCTGCACCCCTCCGAGGGAGAGGTGACGGTGGATGGCCACGTGCCCCGGCACCGCCAGTCCGCCTTCCTCAAGAAGATCATGCTCGTCATGGGGCAGAAGCAGCAGCTGCTGTGGGACTTGCCCCCCGCCGAGACGTTCGAGCTCAACCGCGCCATCTACGAGGTGCCCCGCGCCCAGTTCAAGCAGACGCTGGACGAGCTGGTGGCCCTGCTGGAGCTGGAGGAGCTCATCACCAAGCCCACCCGGCAGCTGTCGCTGGGCGAGCGGATGAAGTGCGAGCTGGCCGCGGCGCTCATCCACCAGCCCAAGGTGCTCTTCCTGGACGAGCCCACCATTGGCCTGGACGTGTCCATGCAGACCACCATGCGCGCCTTCATCAAGGCGTACAACGAGCGGCATGGGGCCACGCTGATCCTCACCAGCCACTACATGGACGATGTGGCGGCGCTGTGCCCGCGCGTCATCGTCATCGACAAGGGGCTGTTGTCCTACGACGGAGGCCTGGACGCGCTGGTGCAGCGCGTGCGCCCGGAGAAGCGCGTGGTGTTCCGGCTGGAGCAGCCCGTGGAGCCCGAGCGCCTCACCGTGCTGGGCCGGGTGGTGTCGCACGAGCCCACCTCGGCGGTGCTCCAGGTGCCTCCCGAGGCGGTGAGCGCCACCATCAGCCGCGCCCTGGCCAGCTTGCCCGTGTCGGACCTCACGGTGGAGAACGCCCCGCTGGAAGAGGTGATGAGCGAGCTGTTCTCCGAGAACAAGGCCCGCCGTAACGCCGCGGCCGCGGCCGCGGCCGCCGCCGCTTCCGAGGCGGGCTCATGAGCCTGCGCAGCGCCGCGCGGGCGTTCCCCACGCTGCTGCGCATTGGCTTCGCCGAGGCGCTGGCCTACCGGGCCGAGCTTTTGGTGTGGGTGCTGTCCACCACCATGCCCCTCATCATGATGGCGCTGTGGACGGCGGTGGCCCGCGAGGCCCCCATTGGCAACTACGGCACCCAGGGTTTCGTCGGCTACTTCCTGGCCGTCTTCGTGGTGCGGCAGATGACGGGCGCGTGGGCCGCCTGGCAGATCAACTTCGAGGTGCGGCAGGGCACGCTGGCCATGCGCCTTTTGCGGCCCATCTCTCCGCTGTGGTCCTACGCCGCCGAGAACCTGGGCGCCTTCCCCATGCGCCTGCTCATCGCCGTGCCGGTGACGCTGCTGTCGGTGTCCCTGGTGGGGCAGAAGGCCGTGCCCGAGCACTGGTGGGGCTGGCCCATGCTGCTGTGCGCGCTGCTGGGCGGCTGGCTCATCACCTTCCTGGCCAACGTCACCATCGGCACCATGGCGCTCTACATGGAGAGCAGCCAGAAGCTGATGGACGTGTGGCTGGTGCTCTTCTTCGTCTTCTCCGGATACATGCTCCCGGTGGACCTGTTTCCCCCCGCGCTGCGCACCCTGGCCGAGTGGCTGCCCTTCCGCTACCAGATCAGCGCCCCGGTGCAGCTGATGACCAACGTGTTCGGCTGGCAGGACGCGCTCTGGCTGCTGGCGCGCCAGTGGACGTGGGTGCTGGTGCTGGGCCTGCTGGCGGTCACCCTGTGGCGACGCGCGCTGCGGCGCTTCGCGGCCTTCGGAGGATAGACGGATGCTGCGCCGCTACCTGCGCCTGCTGGGCGTGCAGCTGAAGGCCTCGAGCCTGCTCATCATGCAGTACCGCGGGGACTTCGTGCTCGAGGGGCTCATCTCCATCTTCTGGACGGGCACCGCGCTGGCCCCGCTGTTCGTCGTCTACGGCGAGCGGCAGACGATCGCCGGCTGGAGCTTTGGCGAGGCGCTGCTGGTGGTGGGCTGGTTCACGCTGCTGCAGGGCGTGCTCGAGGGCGCCATCTCTCCCAGCCTCAATGGGGTGGTGGAGCACATCCGCAAGGGCACGCTGGACTTCGTGCTGCTCAAGCCCGCGGACGCGCAGTTCCTGGTGTCCACCACGCGCTTTCTGCCCTGGCGCGCCACCAACATCCTCACCGGCATCGCCATCTTCTTCTACGCCTTCCACCTGCTGGGGCGCGCACCCTCCATCCCCGGGCTGTTCGCCTCGCTGGTGCTGCTGGCCACCAGCACGCTGCTGCTCTACTCGCTGTGGATCATCACCGTGAGCGCCGCCTTCTTCGTGGTGCGCGTGGACAACCTCACCTACTTCTTCCAGTCCATCTTCGATGCGGCGCGCTGGCCGGCCTCCATCTTCAAGGGCACGCTGGCCTTCATCTTCACCTTCGTCATTCCCCTGGCGCTGATGACCACCTTCCCCGCCCAGGCGATGCTCGGGAAGCTGCCCCTGCAGGCGCTGCTGGCCGCCGTGGGTGGCTCGGTGGTGTTCGCCTTCGTCGCCCGCCGCGTGTGGCTCTTCTCCATTGGCCACTACACCTCGGCCAGCAGCTGAGCCAGGCCCCGCGCGTCAGCCGGTTAACAGACCAAGCCCCGGGAATTGCTGAGTATCTGACTCCCAGCCCGGGAGCCCCTAGCAACTTTCCCGAAAGCCCCGCGATAACGTTGATTGCAAAATCAACCCGAGGGGCGATGGGGACAGGGCCCGTGCCTCTGGAGTACACGCCCCGGGTCCTCACATCCCCCGAAACAACAAGGAGTCCACATGACCCAGAGAAACACCGTTCTTCTGTCGCTGCTGGCAGTGGGAGCCCTCGGGCTGTCCACCCCCGCGCACGCTGGCGCGGCCAGGACGACCTACCCCGTGGTGTTCGCCCACGGCATGGCCGGCTTCAACAACATCCTCGGCTACGACTACTGGGGCGACGACTACGGCATGTTCGTGGGCGACAGCTGCCAGCTGCTCGAGGTGGGCTGCAACGAGGACATCGACGGCGGGCAGAAGTCCTACGTCGCCCAGGTGCAGGCGTTCCAGAGCTCCGAGGTGCGCGGCCTGGATCTGGCCAACGACATCGAGGGCTTCATGGCCACCGCGGGCTCCAGCTACGTGAACCTGATTGGCCACTCGCAGGGTGGCATCGACATCCGCAAGGCCGCGCGCGTGCTGCGCGAGCGCCGCGGCTACACCGTGGTCAAGGTGTCCATCAGCGTGTCCTCGCCGCACCGCGGCTCCCCGGTGGCCAAGTACATCCTGGACCTGAACCCGGGCGTGACGAGCGTCGTGGCCGCGCTGGCCAAGTACTACGGCGACATCATCTACCAGTCGGGCAATGACGCGTACGCGGGCGCCAAGCAGCTCGTTTACAACGACTATGATCCGAACGACGGCAAGACGACGGGCATGAAGGCGTTCAACGCCGCCTATCCGCCCAGCGCCACCTATGCCGTGCGCCACGCGTCGGTGCTCACCGCGCAGAACGGGCTGAACGTGAACCCGGCGCTGTACCTGCTGAGCGAGTTCTTCTTCGACATCGACGGCGACGGCTACTGCGTGGACGACTGCGAGAATGACGGCGCGGGCGGCAAGGGCGACGGCGTCAAGAACGAGGCGGACGATGACGGCCTGGTGGGCGTCAACTCGCAGCAGATGGGCAGCCGGCTGAAGTACACCGAGTACGCGCTGGGCTTCGACTACGTGAACACCGACACGACCCTGGGCACGGTGACCAACCTGAACGCGCCCACCTCGGCGCAGATGACCTCGATGTCGAGCGTCGTCATCCAGGACCACATGGACGTGGTGGGCGTGGGCCCGGATACCTTCGATGAGCCCGAGTTCTACGCGGCGCTCTTCGACTACATCGCCTACTTCGACTGATCGCCGGACCCAGGGCGCCCGGAGGGTTCGAGCATTAGGGCCTTCCGGGCCCCCTTGGCCACTTCGCCCTGCCTATGGCAAGGAGACAGCCGCATGGCGAAGCGCACGACGTTGATGGCGGTGGGCGGGGGAGCGGTGGCCGTGGCCCTGCTCGCCGCGCTGTTTCTCTCCTCTGAAGACACGGTGCCCGAGCGCCCCGCTCCCGTGGCACCGGCGCCCGCCGCCCCCACGGCTCGCGCGGTGGCGCCAGCCCCGGCACAGCCCGTGGCGCAGGCTCCCGCGCCCGCCGCGGAGGAGCCTCCCGCGCCTCCCCAGCTCACGGGAGACCCCGAGAAGGACCTCGAGCAGCTGGCCGCCTTCGTGCGTGAGCGCTATGGCGCGCGGCTGCACGAGCCCTACCTTCAGGTGAAGCTGCTGGAAGAGCTGATGCGCTACTTCCAGCAGCACTCGCCCGACCGGTGGCAGGAGGCGCTGCTGGCGTTTCTCAAGAAGGCCTTCCCCGAGCGGTACGAGGAGCTGGCGGCCATGCTTCGCAACCGCGTGGACTACGAGAAGTGGGTGAAGGACAACCGGGTGTACCTGCAAGGGCTGACGGACAAGGAGCGCCGCGCCGCGCTCTGGGACACGCGCAACCGGCTCTTCGGCAAGGAGAACGCCGAGCGCATCTGGGCCGGTGAGCTGCGCAACCAGGCCATGGCGGACTCGCTGCAGGCCATCGATGCCAAGGCCGACGCGGACCTCAACCAGAAGCTGTCCATGTACAAGCAGAGCCTGAAGGACATCCACGGCGAGCGGACCGACGTGTACCTGGAGCAGCACCGCCAGGAGTCGATGAACCGCTTTCTCGACTTGTCCTCCGTGCAGAGCGAGCTGACAGCGATGTCCGCCGCCGAGCGCGCGGCGAGCCTGCGCACCATTCGTCAGGAGATGGGGCTGGATGAGGAGGCCCTGAAGCGCTGGGACGAGCTGGACCGCACCCGGGACATGCGCTGGCAGTCGGGCGCCGCCTACATGGCGGAGCGCGAGGCCCTGTCCAAGCAGCTCTCCGGCCCCGAGCTGGAGGCGAAGGTGCAGGAGCTGCGCGCCCGCTTCTTCGGCGCCGAGGCCGGCGTCATCGCTCAGGAGGAGGCCACCGGCTTCTTCCGCTTCGAGCGCCCGCGCCAGTGGGGCCGGAACTAGGCCCCGCGTCGCTCCGGGAAAAATAAACCGGAAAATACCCCCGCAACTGATGCGGGCCTCCTGGGTTCTAGAGGTCGCGAGCGCGATGCAACGGCGCTCACGGAAGTCTCAAAACCCCTCGAAAACTCAGGAGAATGTCATGCGTATCGGCAAGTCGATGATGCTGGGTGCCGCGCTGGTGCTGGCTGCTTGTGGCAAGGATGCGGGAGTCGATGACACCGCGTTCGTGGAGGCCACGCCGGATCTGGCTGGCACGTCGCTGGAGATCAACAGCGCGGCGGCCGCCGAGGATGGCGCGGCGCTCATCGCCGAGGGCTTCGGCGTCAACGAGGGGGCGCTCAACGGCCAGGGCCAGGAGTTCCTCGAGGGCGCGCGGGTGCAGGCCAAGGCGGTCAACGCCGCGCTCAAGGAGGCCATCACCCCCATCGTGGAGCTGGTGAACGCGGGCGGCGCCGAGGCCGAGCCGGGCGATGTGCTGGTGTACGGCCCGAAGGACCGCGCCAACGCCACCTTCCTGTTCACCATCAAGAAGGTCACCGAGCAGCGCTACGTGTGGAAGCTGCAGGCCCGCCCCCTGGGCAGCACGGAGGCCGAGGCGTACAAGATCGTCGCCGCTGGCGGGCTCACCAAGGGCGCGGCGGCGCACCGCGGCCGCGGCACCATCGGCATCAACCTGGACAACCTCAAGCAGGTGGCGCCCAGCTTCACCGGGCAGGGCAAGCTGATGGCCTCGTTCGCCCACACCGCGGGCAATGACAAGGCGCTCTCCTACCGGCTGGCGAACTTCACGCCCAACCCCGCCAACCTGGAGCCCGTGACGGGCGCCTTCGTGGGCCACCGCCTGCAGCCCTCGGGCGCCACCCGGGTGCGCGTGTTCGGCAAGTACAACCTGCGGAACACCGCCACCGAGCAGAAGGAGAACGTGTTCGCCCGGCTGCGCTTCATCCCTGGCACCGGTGGCCGCGCGGACGTGTTCGCCTCGGGCGGCGACATCGCGGCGGACAAGTACTTCATCGGCAGCGCGTGCTGGGACGCCCAGGAGCTGGAGAAGTTCCGCATCCTGCGCCAGTGCACCAAGGGCCAGCCGCTGACGAGCTGCACGGTGGTGCCCGGCTCGGTGGTGGGTGACCGCAGCGCCTGCCCGGCGGCGGACCTGCGCGGGGACGACGCCCCCCCCGCTGGCAACCCGGATGACGTGGCCCAGGAGCCGGACGCTCCGGTCCAGCCCGAGCCGGTGCCCGGCGACGTGACGGCGGAGATCTAATCGGTTCGAGTTGAACAGAAGCACCACCCCGTGACGCCGGAGGGCCCCCAAGGTCCTCCGGCGTTGTCGTTCGTGGGTTCTCTCGCGAAGCAAGCTCGCATAGCGTTGCGGCGCATGGAGAGCACAGAAACTGTCTCCAGGAGGCAGGTCTTCAAGGACCTGCTCATGGCGCTCCTGGCCGTGCTGAGCATGGGGCCCATCCTCTGGGTGGAGCTGGAAGGCGTGCAGTGGCCGGACCCCCTCTTCAAGAGGTTGGCGGCCGTTGACCTGGTGTTCGTGCTGATCTTCCTGGGCGACTTCCTGTTCGGGCTGGCGCGGGCACAGGACCGCAAGGCGTACTGGCGCAGCCACTGGTACGAGCTGCCGGGCATGGTGCCGCTCTACTTCGAGGCGTTCAGCCTCCTGCGGCTGGCCCAGGTGGCGCGGTTGACGCGGGTGCTGCGGCTGGTGCGCGCGGTGGCGGCCTGGAGGCGCCTGCGGTCCATCACCTTCCTGGATGTGCTCTTCAACCGCAGCAAGCTGGGCTTCATGCTGATGCTGTCCGCGGGCGTGGTGCTGGCCATGGCCACCGTGGTGTGGATGCTCGAGCGCAAGGACAACCCGGCCCTGTCCACCTTCAGCGCCGCGCTCTGGTGGGCCATCGTTACGGCGACCACGGTGGGCTACGGCGACATCACCCCCCAGTCCGGGCTGGGCCGGCTGTTCGCCACGGTGCTGATGCTGATGGGCATCGGGCTCATTGGCGTGGTGGCCTCCACGCTGAGCGCCACCATCATCGCCACCGGAGTCGCCAAGGAGGACGAGGACGCCGCCCCGCCCGCGCTGCCGGGGGCAGGGCTCGTCGAGGCGCTGGAGCGGCTGGCCGCCCTGCGCGAGCGAGGGCACCTCTCCGAGGAGGAGTTCCAGGCCGCCAAGCGGCGGCTGCTGCCCTGAGCCTGGCGCCCGGGCTTACGGCCTGGGCTCGGGGACGATGGCGTCGGCTTCGATCTCCACCAGCATCGCGGGGTTGATGAGCCGGCTCACCTCCACCATGGAGGTGGCGGGGCGGATGGTGCCGAACAGCTCGCCATGGGCCCGGCCTACCTCCTCCCAGCGGGAGATGTCCGTGACATACATGCGCGTGCGCACCACGTCCTCCAGCCGCGCACCCAGAGCCTCCAGCGCCGAGCGGATGTTCTTCAGCGCCTGCACCGCCTGGGCATACGCGTCGCCCTCGCCTACGAGTTGCCCGGAGGCATCCGTGGCGGTGGTGCCGGACACCGAGACGAAGGGCCCCACGCGCACCGCCCGCGAGTAGCCCACATGGGGCTCCCAGGGCGTTCCGGTGGAGTGCTGAGTGCGCTTCATGGCTGCTCCTCGGGTGAGGGGAGAGGCGCCGATTCGAGCCGTTGGCCTCCGGGGTGACAAGCACGGGGTACGAAGGTCGCGAAAAAACATACGCCCCGTGATAGTTGGCCTCCCGTCATGGCATCCGAACTCGAGCAGGAAGTCGCCCGGCGGCGCACCTTTGCGATCATCTCTCACCCCGACGCGGGCAAGACGACCCTCACCGAGAAGCTGCTGCTGTACGGTGGGGCCATCCACCTGGCCGGCAGCGTGAAGGCCAAGCGTGCGCGCCGTCACGCCACCAGCGACTGGATGGAGCTGGAGAAGGAGCGCGGCATCTCCGTCACCTCGTCGGTGCTCCAGTTCGTCTACAAGGAACACGCGGTGAACCTGCTGGACACCCCGGGCCACCAGGACTTCTCCGAGGACACCTACCGCACGCTGGCGGCGGCGGACTCGGCGGTGATGCTCATCGACGCGGCCAAGGGCGTCGAGCCCCAGACGAAGAAGCTCTTCAAGGTGTGCCGCATGCGCGGCATCACCATCTTCACCTTCGTCAACAAGCTGGACCGGTGGGGCCGCGCGCCACTGGAGCTGATGGACGAGCTGGAGCAGGTGCTGGGCATCCGCGCCTACCCGATGAACTGGCCCATTGGGATGGGGCCCGAGTTCCGGGGCGTGTATGACCGGCAGTCCAAGGTGGTGCACGTGTTCGCGACGGAAGGCCGTCACGGCGAGTCCGAGGTGGCCGAGCGCTCGGTGCACATCGACTCTCCGGACATCCTCAGCGTGCTCTCCGAGCGCGAGCTGGCCACGCTCAAGGAGGAGATCGAGCTGCTGGACATCGGCGGGGACGAGTTCACCCGGGAGAAGGTGGCCACGGGGCAGCTCACGCCCATGTTCTTCGGCAGCGCGATGACGAACTTCGGCGTGCGACCGTTCCTGGACCACTTCCTGGAGCTGGCGCCGGCGCCCACGTCGCGCTCGACGAAGGAAGGGCCGCGCGAGCCCACGCACCCGAAGTTCGCGGGCTTCGTGTTCAAGATTCAAGCGAACATGGATCCGTCGCACCGGGACCGCATCGCGTTCATGCGGGTGGTGTCGGGCCGGTACACGAAGGGGATGACGGCGTTCCACTCGCGGCTGGGCAAGGAAGTGCGCCTGGCCAAGCCGAGCCAGTTCCTGGCGGCCGAGCGCACGGCCATCGAGGACGCGTGGCCGGGGGACGTCATCGGCCTGTTCGACCCGGGCATGTTCCGCATCGGCGACACGCTGTGCGAGGGCGAGGACCTGTTGTTCGAGAGCGTGCCCCGCTTCAGCCCGGAGT
>DATHBR010000106.1:0-24024 GCA_035296065.1 Myxococcaceae bacterium
AGTGGAGTTGCTCTCGCGCATCCGCCACCCGAGCGTGCCTCGGCTGCTGGACGCCGGGCAGTGGAGCGACGGCCTGGGCCGCGTCCATCCGTTCCTCGTGATGGAGTGGGTGGACGGCGTGCCCCTGTACGCGTGGGCCGCCCAGCGCAACCCCACCTCGCGCCAGGTGCTGGCGGTGCTGGCCCATGCGGCGGGCGCGCTGCAGGCCACCCACGAGGTGAGCAGCGTGCACCGGGATGTGAAGGGCGCGAACATGCTGGTGCGGCCCTGGGATGGAGCGCTGTTCCTCACCGACTTCGGCTCGGGCCACTACGCGGGCGCCGCGAGGCGAACGCCCCGGCCGCAACAGCCCAGCACCCCGGCCTACCGCAGCCCCGAGTTGTGGCGCTACGACGGGCCCGAGGCTCCGCCCTCCCCTTTCAGCACGCTGGCGAGTCCCTCGGATGATGTGTTCGCCCTGGGCGTCACTGCCTACCGGCTGGTGACTGACACCTACCCGCCCAGCACAGACCCTGCCAATGAGGAAGCGCGATGCTGGCAGCCCGGAGGCGAAGGAGCCCGGCCGCCCAGGCAGCTCAACCCCAGGGTGGATGCGCAACTCAACGCACTGATCGCGCGCATGCTGTCACCCAGGCATGAGGAGCGAGGCGCTGCGGGCGAGCTAAGCGAGGCGCTGCGACGAGGAGTGGCGCACGGAGGGCAATCGGCCGAGGTACGGCTGTTCGCTTGGGAGACGCGCAAACCCTCCGAGTGGACGGAGGCGGAGCGAGCCACGGCCGAAGAGCTGGGCCACCGGCCACAGCACAGAGAACGGAAGCGAGCCATCCAAGCCGAGTGGGCGGACATCGCCAAGCGAACAGAGCAGGAGCAGAGGGAGTCCAATGTGCGCGCCCAGCGCAAGTCCTCCACCCAGCAGACGCAACGTCGCGACTGGCTGCCGTGGCTTGCAGCGGCGCTTGCGCTGGGGCTGTGGCCGGAGCAGACAGGCTGGGTGCGCACCGGGGCCGAGCCCGCGGTTGCCAAAGAGCGTGGCACTGTCGCAGTGGGAGATACCGCGCGGAGTTCTTCAGTAGAGTCGGAAAAGAAAACTCCCAAGAGCACCATTGCCATGGAGTTCCCCAAGAAGCCTCGGCCGGGTCAGCTCAGGCCAGATGCGAACGGGCGATGCCCAGCCAAGAAGGTCCTGCTCAACGGGGGTTGCTGGATCAAGGTGGACTTCACCCCCGAAGAATGCCTTGTGAATGGCTACGCGTACCAAGGCGCCTGTTATCTCCCTGTCTACGAGTCCTCGCCCAGTCCCACCTCCGCCCCCCAGGAGAGATGAAGGAGGCGGCGGGAATCGAACCGCATCAAGGCGATGGAAAAACCCAAGCAGGACGCGCCGTTACCTGCTACCGCCTTGATTTCACGTTGGTTTGTTCTCCCGCCCCGTCCCGCGTCGTCCCCTCCGGTTCCGCCTGATTCCACGCTGGAGGGTCACACTGGGGGCACATCCCGATAGCCGCGGCATTCTCCACTCGCTATCTCGGGAGAACTGGAGAATGGCGCCACGCCGCCTTTGCTCTTGCTCATGAAGCGCTCGCGCTCGTCTACCCGGGGGCCATGTTACCTAACAGCCTGTCCGCCCACTGCCCGGTTTTTGAGCAAGCCCCCTACCCAATCAGGGGAGCGAAGGTGGAGCCATGCGCGCGAGCCCTGCCGGTCCATCTTGGAGGCACTCAACGATAGTCCTGTCTGGCACGGTCCACCGAATCGAACGCTGTCCGACGCGGGGAGCTTTCCACCGTCCCGGGTAGGTGCCCGTAAAAGTGGGTCTCATGCACGCCGGATCTGTCTATACTTTCCGCATGCGTAAGCAGGGTCGAAATGAGCCATGTGCGTGTGGCAGCGGGCGTAAATTCAAAAAGTGCTGTGGACAGAGTCGCAGTGCCCTCCGCGCTTGGCCAGTGCCAGCACCGCCGCCGCCCGACCGATTACTCGGTCTTAAGCACGTTGGTACATATATGTGTTTCTCTGAGGCGACAGGAGGAACTCCCCTCCCAGCAGGCGAGTTGCTTAGTCTCTTTACGGAGTTTGATCGTGCTGAAACCTTCGCCCGGTTCGCGCAGCTTGCCGCACTCCTTGCAAATGATCCTGAAGGCAGCCAAGCTCGCGAATTTATCAGCAATGCGATTAGAGAGTTACGCGCCAGCAAAATCCCTCAGTTTGAGCTTGTTGCTGACTTCCTAATTTCTCAACCGTCCAACCGGTCGATAGTGCATGAGAAAGTTCTTTACTTTGTTGAGGCGCTAACCCTGCTCGCGGGGAAGAATAGTGGCAAAGTTCCAAAAGACGCGCTCTTGGCATTCTGTCTCCTTGCTGCAAACGACTATGTCTCGGACTGGCGCGAGTCGGATACCTTAGCTACTGACGCGCAGTTGCTCGCTGATTTCACGCACCTTATGCGGTTCAATCGGGGCGGCGACTTTCTTCGAGATCTAGTGAGAGCGGCACTCATGATGGAGGATCCGCCTGAGCGGCAACCAAAGCTTTCCTCACGAGAGGCATGGGAGGAATTTCAACGAAATGCCTTTGGTATGACTCTGAGCGAGTACATCGATTTTGTGGGCGCATTAGCTCTTCAATCACAGGGCTGGGGAGTGGCAAACAAAAAGGGAGGGCAGTTGGATCAACCCGTGATTCGGCCTTCCGCCTGGCTTTCCATGACTCGCGTTACTCCAGAAATGGGCGTCTCTATCCTGCGTGAAATGAGTGTGACCCCCGACGAAGCGAAAAGCACCTTCGAGCGGGAGCGTCGCCATGACGGCCTACCATGGCAACCAACGCTCTTTTATCGCAAGCCTTTCATCGAAGCACACCCCGGCGTTCTTGTTGCAGCATCTCCTTGGGCAGTACGCGAGCAACTGCACTACGGACTCTGGGGAAGGCTCTTGTCTGCTGCAAAGCGCTCCGGAAAAGGTGGCGATCGCCTTTGGCTCTCTGCTTTTGGCGACATGTTCGAGCGCTGGTGCCGACGTGTGGCGCTTCTAGCCAAAGAGAGCGCGGCATTCCAAGGCAGTTTGCTGCTCTCCAAGCAAATAGGAGGCGCTGATGAGATCGCTGATATCGTTCTTGTAGAGGGGCAAGACATCATTCTTTTCAGCGCTAAGGCAGGCCTGTTGCTCGAAGCAGATGCAAAAGGAGCGCGCTCAAGGCAGAAGATTATCGACTGGCTCTCGCGGTTCTTGCTTGACAAAAGAACGTCGGAACATGGGGAGGGGGCATTTGTCCAACTTGATAGAGTAGTGTGCGATATCAAAGAAGGACGACACCCCCAACTCTCTGCTGGTGCGCGCATTTATCCTGTCGTTGTCACTTACGAACACATTGGTGAACATCCACTCTTTTATCGCTGGCTCAGTGGTGGCCTGCATGCCCGAGGACTATTTCAGCAATCGAATGTCGCCCCAGTTGCGGTGATTTCTGTTGGTACATTCGAACGATTGATGTCGGTGGCAGCCCACGGGGCAAGCGTGCGGAAGATTCTTGAGCATCGTGGGACAATTGAGGGCGGAGAGGTATCTGTCTCTAATATCATCGAGGAGATTGTCCCCGAGGAGCAGCGTCGGCGCCTCGCACAGATCGAAGATTCTTTCTATGCCGTAGTCAATAGAATCACAGTTCGGCTTTTCGACACCCCCCTGAAACGATCCTGAAACTCACTGGATCTTGCTTGAAACTGAAGTTGATCATTATTTAGTCAATGCGCCGACGAACGGCGCAAGGTGATCAAGCGCTGAATTCCCGTCCGCAGACGCCCCACATCATCAATGCAGGGTGGCCATCACTTGGAACTCGTCTTCAATGCAAGAGAAGGTAAGCGAGGCGCGTATATCACTCTCCTCAATGAACAGGCCGGTTGGCCCGGAGCAAGCATTGGCGAGGCTGGTTGCCGGGGCACGGCGGTAGGCCACTAGGCGAGGCTCTGTCTTGAGCCAACGGGCAGCATTGAACTGGTACTCATTCCAAGCTCGGTCCAGTGCCCTGTCCACTCTGGTAGCAACTATGCCGACGATGTGAGTCTCCCCCGGTCCGAACGAAACGAGGAATCTCAGGGCAGAGAACGGCACACCGATGCGACGTCCGAGGCCAGTCCCAGACGCATAAAAATAGCACGACATTTCGCTTGGCGCCCCTGCCGTAGTATTGCGCTCACACCGGTCGCGCCAATTAGCAGGCAATTCCCAGGCGAACTCAAACGCCTGGGCAGACATGCCTAGGTAAAGCCCATAGAAGGAAAGACGCTCCTGCGGCGGAGAAGTGCGGTGTACAAGCTCGACGAGCAAGTCCTGAATTGCTGTCGACGAGGGGGGAGTCTCCATCGCATACATATTGGGATAGGCGCAAGAGGCAAGAGCGAACAGCAGGACAAGGGCATGTGCACGTGTAGGAAAGGGGGGCATGGGGCACCTATTTAGAAGCTATCTTGGCGGGAAGCGAAACTAAGTGGCGATGCCCAAAAGGCAGGATTGTTTCTCCCCTATCGAGATGGGCTTTTGGGTCCGCCATGCGGTAAGCGGCGGATGAGTTGGAAGAACTAGGAGTCTACAGCGGAACCCAATTGAGCCTGATGGGGGCCGTGCTCACACGCAAGCCTGGCGGCAGCAAGCGGCTGGGCATCAGATCAACTGGGTTCCACAGTAGGCACAGACTGGCATCAGCGTCTACGCTTGCGAGGCCCCTTCCACTTGACGATATCTTTTTGTAGGCGCTTCAAGCGTTTGCTGCGCTCCTCAAAAACCTCGGCAAGCACATGTTCAAGAAGCTCAAAGCCATCCAACACGTCGTCCTTCTTGAGTTCGCCGACATGACTACCAGCATTTCCGAGCCACTTAACGGCCATGAGCGACTCTGCAAGTTCAGGTGCACGAACCCTGAATTTCTCAATGCGAGCATGTAGGGATAGCCGGGCAGGTTTCTTTCCGAGGGGACGTGTGGACTGTGGTACGCCAACATACGTAAGAAGTAACTCAACGCACGTTCTGATGCGGTTTGCACACGAAGCAGCATCCGACCAGTAAAGAGTCCAAGCTCGCATCAGTTCGTCGCGCACAGACTGAATGGTTCCATTAGGCACCCGAAATATCGGGGGAGCGGGCAGGAAAAACCTGGGAGCATAGACTATGATCCACTGATGCGGATCGTCGCTTGATGGTTCAAGATGCGTTCTTCCACAAACCGCTACTGACTCAGCGCACTCGTTTCTATTACAAGCCAGCAAGCCAGCAAAGCGCTCCTCTTCCCAATCAGGCTCCCAATCCTCTGACTGCTTCGCATCACGAGATTCGAACGTCTCCTGCTTGTGGAACGAATGTGCCGCAGGAACAAGCATTCCATCGTAACATCGAGGACAAGGCCAACCTGTTGTCGCATTTAGCGTAAACGTAGCCGTCCACTTGCTTCGATCAATAGTCATAGAGCAACTCGAGCAGAATCAAGCAAACCAATAGAGGCGCCGTGAATGCAGGGCCTGTCTAAATTAACGATGGTTAATCGAAGACTTGCTTTAGGCAAGGCACACCAGAATTTGGCCCTCTGTCATCCAGTGTGAGCGACATCACCGCTCTTGGACATGGAAAGTGGATAGAGGGCTCGAAAATGGATGTTGCGGTAATAGGCAGCAACGTAGAACTCGTCCGCAATCGAAACCCATGCCCACGTGGCTGGATCGGATTGTGACTGTAGCCACGCGACCGCTTCTTCAAGACTCCCAAACGATGCAACCGCGCCAGGCGGTTGCGCTGCTTCGAGCTCAGCAAGATAGTGCTCGAGGGCGCGACTGCGTGGCAGGCGGATCACATGTGTTTCGGAGTCATGGACAACATCGTGATACGTATTGGCGATCAAGATGTTAGCGGAATCAGGAGGCTGGGGCAGTTGATTGAGCCAGGCTTCAGCCTCCCCCATGGTAGTGAACGCGGCCACGACATACGGAGGTCCGCCCGCCTCGGTATGCTGAAGATATTCTCCGAACGCGCCGTATTGAGCCGTCGACGAGATGAAGCGAAGTGCATCAAGAATGACCTGGATGAGGGCTCTATCCTCGGATGATTCTGGATCATCGCGCAGTTGCGTAAAGAACCCCTCCGTCTCGTTCAAGCGCTCCGCGAGACGCGTGGAGCCTTCGGCTCGCAGGGGAACCCCGGGTCCTGGACTCCCGCGGAAGTCCTCGAAGCGATACCTCTGGCCAGTGACCTCAATGAAGAGGAGCGCGTCTCGTGCCAGGCTCAGGAGCCGCCTTCGCTCAGATGATGAGTCTTTGCTCCATTGCCTCCCAATCACTGGCTGCGGGTCCGAAAGGAGTGTGTAGTTCGTCATGGGGGCACCTCCTTGGAAGTGAGCCCAGGGGAGACATTGGACGACGCCAGCAAGACAGCAGGTGCCAGGATCAGAGCAGCACCTCCCGTCCCCACGCCAATGACGACGAACGCCACCCCAGCAATGATGACGACTGTCCCGGCCAGAACTTCCTTGCGGTGCTGTTTCAACCAGTCCACCGCATCCTCCGCGAATTGAAAACTCCGGGCTTCAGCCTGCTCACGGAGCCGGCAGCAATCGAGGTAGGCCGGTCTACATTTACCGTCACATATCTTGAACTTCGAGCCTTTGCTCGCGTGGCTCCAGTCTGGGCCTGTGAGGGACCTCATACACATTTCTACGCAGGCATCGCGTTCGTCCTCACAGTTGCGAGTCCAGGCGACGCGGACGATGCGCCGCTCCATGGTGCTGTCGATTGCTCGGGACGAGTACTGCGAAAGGTGAATGCTGTTCACGGGTTCCCATGAGTGGGAGGCCTCAGCACCCGGCACGTCCTTGATAACGAGTATGGAGCGGGAAAGTTCGAGGGTGCCCACGGGGCCGGAGCCCGAGTGGTGGGTTGTGCCACAGGAAGCAAGCAAGAGACTGAGGCTTGTGGCCATGAGCTGACGGGCCGTCGAAGTTGTTCGCATACAGAGGTGCTCAGTCATCCATGGACACGTAAAGGGCGCCCGCGAATTCACGGGGCGCCCAGGGTGATGCTCGCTGCGCTTACAGCAGGTAGTCCTTCCACGGGCCCGCGACTTCCACCTCGCGGCCTGCGTCTCGCGCCCAGATGCGGGGCTCGTACATCGCCTCCGCCTCCACCGGCGGCAACGTGAACTTGCCCGCCGTCACCGCGCGCACCGCGTACACCACCTTCTTCACCTCGCCCCGCTCCAGCGTGCCGAACACCTCCATCCGGTCATCCCGGATGTTCACGTAGTCCGCCACCCACAGCTGCTCGGTGTTCACCCACTCTACGCTGCCTCCGCGCCCCAGCCGCGCGTTCTCGATCTCCCAACCCGCCGGCAGCCGGTCCACCAGCGCGATGTTCTGCACCCGCTCGCCCGTGTTGTTGCGGATCTCCACCTCCACGTAGACCATGTCCGCCAGGCTCACCGACGCACCCGGATCAATGGGCGTGCCGTCCAGCTTGCGGTACACCCGGCTGAGCGCCAGCCCCTGCCCGCCCACCTTCGGCTGGCCACCCGCGCGCACGCCGTCGCTGTTCACGATCAGGTACAGCTTGCCCTCGGCCTTGTTCTTCAGGTCCAGCGTCAGCCCCTGGCGCTCGCTCGCACGCGCCAGCGCCCAGGTGCGATCCGACGCTCGCGCCGTCTTCGGATCCGCCTTCACCTGCGACGCCACCTCCTTGCCGTCCGCCATCAGCGTGGGCGGAGTGAAGTTGGCCGCCGCGCCGGACACCCGCTTGCCCAGGCCGGTGATGCCCCACACCAACTCCTGCGTGGTGTACCAGCCGCTGCTCTGGCCCTGCAGCGCCTGCGCTACCTGGTTCGCCAGCGCCTCGCCCGCCGGGTCCGTGCCGAACAGATCCTGGAAGGTGCTCAGCATGAACCCGCGCCGACGCCGGTCCGAGTAGAAGGACCAGTTGTTGCGCCGCTCGTCCGTCACCGGTGACAGGTCCGGCGTGCGCAGCTCCTTCTCGTAGCGCCGATCGCCCGCCAGGTAGAGCGCCGCCTTGAGCATGTACTCCTGCTCGCGCTCCTCGCCGTTGAGCGTCTTCTTCGCCGCCATCTGCTCGATCAGCTTCTGCACCCGCGCCTTGCGGCCCTTGCCCGACATGGCCAGCACGTACTGCATGTAGGGCTCGGCGTTGCTGCTGTAGCCATCCCCGCTCACGCCGCCCTCGCGGTTGAGCTCCTGGCCCATCCACGCCAGCGCGTCGTCCAGCCGGTCCTGCGGCACCGGGAACTTCAGCTTCTGCGCGTCCAGCAGCATGTGCGTGGCGTACGCCGTGCCCCACGCCACCGGCTCCGTCGCTCCAGGCCAGTACGAGAACCCGCCCGAGGGCGTCTGCATGGAGAGAATCCGGCTGACGCCCGCCATCACCAGCTCCTCCACCTTCCTGTTGCCCGTCACCGTCGGATCCACGTTGTCCATCAGCTGCGAGACGAACAGCAGCGGCCGCGTGGAGGAAGTCGTCTGCTCGATGCAGCCGTACGGGTAGCGCACCAGGTAGCTCAGGTGCTGCATGGACTCGGCATACGGGTTCGTCGTCACCCAGAACGTGGTGCGCTCCGTGGTCGGCACCCAGCCCTTGAGGTACTGCGAGAGGTCCGTCTTGCCCTGCGCCAGCTCGATGCGCTGCACCTGGCGCTCGCGCGCTCCGGCGGGCAGCAGCGGCACGTCCAGCTGCTCGAAGGCCGTGTGCCCACCGCCCTCGGCCGTCACCTTCAGCCGCGCCGCGCCCACCGCGGAGATCGCCCGCGCCTGGAACACCAACGTGGTGGCCTTGCCGTTCTCCAGCCGCACCCGGCCCTCGTTCTTGCCCAGCATCTGCAGCGGCGAGCCCATCGAGGCCGACGGCATCTCCAGCCCCGGCACCGGCAGGCTCTCCGCCGACAGCGACACCTTCACCTCCTGCGTGCTGCCCGAGAGGTTGGTGAGGAACACCGGAATCTGAATCTCGTCGTTCTGCGTGAGGAAGCGCGGCAGCGTGGCCTGCAGCACCAGCGGATCGCGCACCAGCACCTGAGCGCTGGCCTTGCCCACCCGCTTGGGGCTGGTGGTGACGGCCATCACCCGCACCGCGCCGCGGTACAGCGGCAGCTTGAAGGGGATGCTCACCTTGCCGCTGGCGGGCACCGGTACCACCCCGCTCCACAGCGCCACCGGCTTCACCGGCTGCACGCGGCCGGCCGCCCCGCCCTCGTCACCGCCCGTGGAGCGCGAGTTGCCTCCCGGCGGCACCAGCAGCGTCCAGCCGATCGTCTCGTACGTCTCCACGCCCAGGGCACGCTTGGCGAACAGCTCCTTGAGCGGATCCGGGCTCTGGAAGCGCGTGAGCGACAGGATGCCCTCGTCCACCACCGCCACCGTGGCGAAGGTGGGCCCCTCGTGCGCGCCCAGCTCCAGGTTCACCGTCAGCGTGCTGTTGGAGCGCACCTCCTTGGGCACGTCCATCTTCACCGCCTGAGTGAACTCGGTGGGCTCGATCGTCACGTTGCCCACGCCGAAGGCCCGGTCCGGCATGAAGGCCTCGGCCGACTCCAGGTGCGGATCCTTCACCAGGAAGGCGCTCACGTACACGTTGGGCGCGAACGCCTTGGGCGTGAAGGCCCAGCTCACCTCGCCCGGCTCCACCTGCTTCCACTCGGCGGCGATGAGCTGATCCGTCTCGGCGGTGAGCAGCACGCGGCCGCGGTGCGGCGCCTTGAACTTCACGCTGACGGCCTCGCCCACCCGGCCCAGCCTGGGCAGCTCCAGCGCGATGGACGTGGGCTTGAGCGGGCGCGGCGTCTGATCCACCCGCGCCTGGCCCTCGCCGTACCAGTAGTAGCGGCCGTTGCCCTCGAGCTGCAGGTCCGTCTGCGCCCGGCCCGAGCGCACGCGGACGATGAAGCCCGCGGCGTCCTGCGTGGGCGTCACCTCGAGCTGGAACTTGCCGCCCTCCACCTTCGCGGTGCCGCCGCCCTCGCGCACCGGGCGCAGGTAGCGCTGGTGGCGCTCGTAGCCCTCGCTCTCGTCATAGTAGTACCCGTACTCCTCCTCCAGGCGCAGGTAGTCCACCTGCAGCGCCTTGATGGATTTGGCGTCCGCCACCAGCTTGCCCTCCCAGTCCACCACCACGCCGGTCACGGTGAAGGGCTTGCCCGCGGACACCTTCTGCACGCCGGACTGGAGCCCCACGTAGTAGGCCTCCGGGTGCATGGGCACGCGCACCTCGCCCTGCGTGGAGCGGCCGCTGCCCGCCTCGAACACGCCCACCTGCGCCACCAGCTCCCCCGGGCCCTTGAAGCCACCGGTCAGCTCCTGCGCCGGGCACTCGGCCAGCCCCTGGCCCTTGTCGTCCAGCGAGGTGCTCACCTGGCCCAGGGTGACGGCCTTGGCCTCGGTGGCGCTCTGGCGCCACACCCCGTAGGTGAAGTTGGCGTTCTCCTTCGGCTTGAAGTCCGACGGCTGCACCCGGCACGTCAGCTCCACCGGGCTGCCCTCGGCCGAGCCGCCGAAGAGGTAGGCCGCCTCCACCTTCACCGGCACCACCGCGCCCTGCGCGTAGCCGGCCTTGTCCGTGCTCGCCGTGACTTTCATCCGCTCGGGGACGAACTCCTCCACCTGCAGGCCGTGCTGAGCCACGTCGCGGTCAGCCACCTTGAGCTTCACCAGGTAGCTGCCCGTGTCCTGGAAGGCCTCGAAGGCCACGTCCAGCGGCACCATGCCCGCCTCGTTCGTCTTCACCGTCACCTTCTTGAACTCACGCTCGCGCGGATCGATGACGCGCAGCTCCACCGGCATGCCCGCCGGCGGCGCCTGGTTCTGCTGATCGCGCAGCACCGCCACCACGTGCGCGGTGTCACCCGGGCGGTACACGCCACGGTCCGCGTAGATGGACGCGCGGTAGGCGGCCTGGGCGCGGAACGGCTCGCCCTGCACGTCCGAGTTGGCGATCTCCGTCTTCAGCTCGCTGTACTTGAGGTACGTCAGCTCGTCGTCCTTGCGGGCGATGAGGGCGAAGGGGGCCATCGCGTCCACCGTCTGCGCGGGCACGCTGAGCAGACACCCGTCGTCTCCGCTGGTGGTGCACTTGGCCACCACCTGGCCGCTGAGCTTCACCGCCGTCACCTCCACGCCGGACAGCGGTGCGGCGGTGCTCATGTCCAGCGCCCACACGCGCACCTCCTCCGAGGGGGCGCCCGTGGTGACGATGTTGCCGCGCTTGGCCACCAGGCTCAGGTTGGTGAGCAGGATGCGCGCGGCGGCCTGCGTCCTGTCGCGCGACACGGACAGCTCCACCACGCCCTTGGTGGTGGCGGGCACCATGCTGGCCACGTCCACATAGGTGGTGTTGAGCGTGTCATCGGCGCCCTTGAGGGCCAGCGTCTTCTTGGCGACGACGTTGGCGGTGCGCGCGTCGGTGCTCTCCTGGGACTCGTTGCTCATCCAGAACACGAGGTTCTCGGGCGGCACGTGGCGGATGACCAGCTCGGCCGAGTCCACGTTGAGGTGTGTCAGGGGCAGGTTGCTCCAGGCCTTGCGCGGCAGGTAGCGGCCGGCGGAGGTGAAGCCCAGCTGCGGCTTGCGCGCGCTGATGGAGTAGCGGTTCTCGAACTGGGACAGCAGCCGCCCGCCGCCCTCGGAGAGCGTGCCGGCCTTCACCTTCATCGTGTACGTGCCGCGCTTGAAGTCACCGAAGATGCGGAAGCCCTTGCGCGACGGAGACACGGAGAACTTCACCGCCGGGGTGAAGCGGATGGAGTCCGCGGCCACCGCGTCATCCAGCACGCAGCCCAGGTTGCTGTTGTCGTAGTAGTAGTCGTCGTACTCGGCGTCTTCCTGGGGAGGCGAGGTGTTCATCTCCGAGTCGCGGCAGCTGACCTCCAGATAGAAGCCGGTGTTGCCCTCCTTCACGGAGACGTAGGTGATGTCCAGGCGCTTGCCGCCGCTGATCTCGAACGAGTCCTCGGCCGCGGGCGCCGCGCCGCCACCCTTGGGCGAGGTGAGACCGGGCTTGAGCTTGAAGGCCACGGTGGCGCCGGGCCCCAGCTGCGGGTGCGTGAGCAGCACGGTGAGCACGTTTCGCTGGGTGGGGTTGGTGCTGAACTTCGCGTCGGAGATGGCCTTGCCCTCCACCTGGAAGGAGGCAAAGCGGCGCGCGGTGTTCGCATCCACCGGGCCGGAGAAGACCAGCTCCACGCCCACCTGGCCCTTGGCGACGTCCACCTGCTGCGGGGCCAGCTGGCGGAAGGCGAACGAGGGCGTGGTGAAGGTGTGGCGCCAGGCCTCGGGCGAGGGCGCCTTCACGGTGCCGGAGGGCGTCTCCACGGACTCGAGGGTGACGGTGTAGCTCTTGCCCAGCTCGAAGCTGTCAATCGGCTTGAAGATGAAGGAGGAGCTCTCCTCGTTGAACACCAGGCTGCCGTTGACCTGGGGCGAGAAGGTGACGACCGTGCCGCGCTTGCCCTCGGGATCCGAGTAGGAGATGGCGCGGTTGAACTCGAACACCACCCGGTCCGGCGCGGCGCCCTCGGGGCCCAGCTCCTTGATGACGGGCTTGAACGAGGCGGGCGAGGGGCTGCTCTCGGCGGACTGAGTGGGCTCGGGCTTGCCGCCGCTGGTGCTGGGCGACGAGGCGCCCGGCACGGGCTGCGGCGGGGGTGGGCCCTTGGTGTCTTCCTTACAACCCACCAGCGCGGTACCCACCCACAGGGCGGCCAGCAACCACCGCGCGCGGGCGGCTCGAAGCGGACGGGGCGTTACGACAGACGGCGAAGCCATGTTTCCTCCGAAGGACGGCATCGACTTTACACATCGCGTGCCGGAGGCCCGGCGCGGCGAGCGAGGGAGAAGTGTGGTCGTTGGCCCACGGCCCGAGCGCTCCCCCGCGCGTCCCGGAGCCCACACACGGTGGCAGAAGGGCCGCATGAGCTCCCCGCGACCGCTCGGGCGATGACTGGTGGGGGACGCTAGGCCCCCGCGCGGGCAGCGGTCAACCGAGGCTGGGCCCCGGCGCGGGAATCTTCGCTGGCCGTGGGGCCAGGTGCGCTATGCAGCCAGGCCCATGGACCTCAAGAAGTTGCTTGGCAAGGCGCTGGAGTCGGGCCTGGAGAGGTGGGCGCATACCGAGCTTGACTCGGTGGAGCTGGCGCGGCAGGCGTGCGCCGTCATCCGGGACTACGAGGCGCACCCCGAGAAGTATTCGTCGCCGAATGCGTTCCGCTCGAGCTTCTCGTCCCTGGCGGCGATCTTCCAGCAGCCGCGGACACCCGAGGCGCAGGCGCTGTTTCGCGAGGAGGCCCTGCCGGTGCTGCTGCGGTTGTATGACGAGCGGCTGGCCGCGTGGAGCAAGGTGAAGTCCCGGGGGAGCCATGACTCGCAGGCAAACGAGCTGCTGTTCGCGCTGAAGATCTTCGCTCTCTACGGTGTACCCGAGGGGCTGCGACGGATCGTGGAGGCCGCGCGCCTGCCCCTGGGGCCCGAGGAGCACCTGTGGCCCGTCGTCTTCGGCGCCCTGGTGGAGGGGGATCCGCGGGAGGCGCTGCGGATGGGCATGGCGCTGCGTGAGCCGCTGCCCCCGGGCTCTCTGGGGGTGGCGCTGCTGGACATGGCGAACACGCTGGCGCGGGAGCATGGCCTGCTGCCGCACCTGTTCGACACGCCCGAGGGCCATGAGCGGCTGAGGACGCTGCTGACGGACACCAACGAGAACTACTTCTTCTGTGCGCACAGCGCCGCGGCGAGCCTGCCGTTTCTGAAGGCGCCGGGGCCGCTCTTCGCGCTGGCGCAGGAGCACCCGGACCTGCCGGTGCGCATGGAGGCGGCCTGGGCCAGCGCGCGGCTGGGAGAGCGCGCGGGGCTAGAACGGCTGGTGGAGTGGGCGCGCAGTCCCATGACGCGCTACGAAGCCGCGAAGTACCTCGAGGAGCTGGGCGCCAGGCCGCCTCCATCGGAGCCGCCGGAGTTGGACGCGATGGCGGAGATGTGCCACTGGCTGAAGGATCCTTCGGAGCTGGGCCAGTTGCCGGACTCGATCGAGCTGTACGATCATCGCCGGCTGTACTGGCCGCCCACGAGGGACAAGCGGGACGTGTGGCTGCTGCGCTACCGCTGCGAGGATGCCGATCCAGCAGAGGGAGTGGGCATGGTGGGCTCGGTGACGTTCGTGCTGTTCAACACGACGTCGGCGGACATGCCTCCAGAGGACATCTACGCCCTGCACTGCTGCTGGGAGCTTCAGCAGAATGGCGACCCGCGAGCCCCCGAGGAGCTATCGGTGGCGGCGGGCCGCAAGCTGCTCGGGTTCACCGTGCACTGAACCCGGCGGACGGTCGGCTAAGGTGCGCCGCATGGTGCTGCCGATCCGCTTCGTCCTCATGCGTCCGCGCAACGCGGAGAACCTGGGTGCCGCCGCGCGGGCGATGAAGAACTGTGGCCTGTCCGAGTGGACCTGGGTGCGTCCGGAGGCCGAGGACCTGGGGCCCGCCAGGAGGCTGGCCGTGCACGCGGAGGACGTGCTGGACGGAGCCCAGCGGGCCGACACGCTGGAGGCCGCCGTGGGCGACTGCGTGTGGGTGGTGGGGACGAGCTCGCGCAAAGTGGAGGGCAAGCGGCGGCTGTCTCCCCGAGCCGTGGGAGAGGAGCTCGTCGCCCGGGTCGCCCAGGGGCCCGTGGCCGTCGTCTTCGGAGACGAGCGCAGCGGGCTGACGAACGCGGAGGTGGAGCGGTGTCACGATCTGTCCGCTGTGCCCACGGATCCGTCCCAGCCGTCCATCAACCTGGCCCAGGCCGTGCTGCTGTACGCCTACGAGGTACGCATGGCCTCGCTCGCGGCGGCGCCACCTCCGCCCGCTCCGCTGCCCGTGGCGGCCTCGGACACGGAGCTGGCGCGCGTCGAGGAGGCGCTGCAGACGACCCTCGAGGCTGGCGGCTTCCTGGTGGATGAGCACCCGGGGCGAACAGGGCTGAGGGATCTGTTCGCTCCACTGAGGCGCTCACGCCTGACGCGCAACGAGGCCCGGCTGTGGCTGGCGGCGCTCCATACCCTGCGCAAGCGCCTGAGCTCCGGCTGACGGGGCCTTACTTCCTGGCGGGAGTTCCCGCCCCCGCGAGCCGGGCCAGCAGCTTCGGATCATCCGGCAGCAGCCCCGCCCTGGGCAGCCGCAGCAGCAGCTCGCGCCAGCGCGCGTCCATCTTGAAGGTCTTCTGGAACAGCGGCAGCGACTCGTCCACCCGGCCCACGTTCACCAGGGACACCGCGTGCCAGAACACCATCTCCGCGTTGCCGGGAGCCAGGGCCTCGGCGGCGGAGTACGCCTCCAGCGCCGCCTTGGTGTCGTTGCGCTCGATGGCCAGGTCTCCCTCGTTCATCAGGTTGTAGGCGCGCTGCAGGGTGAGCAGCCGCTTCAGCTCCTCCAGCGGGCGCGGATGGTCGTCCACGCGAAGGTCGAACTTGCGGTCCACCCACGCCTTGCCGGTGGGCTTGCCCGAGACGACGACGAGCGCCGCGGACTGTTTGCCTCGAATGTCACCGCCGGCTGCCTCGGCCGCCTCGAGCGCGGCCATCATGCGCGCGGCGAGGTCTCCCTTCGTCTCGCGGTACGCCTTCGCCATCGCGGGCCACACGGTGTCCTTCTCCATCATGTTGGCGTGCACGGAGAAGTTCTCTCCGACGATGTGGCCCGCGGCGACGATGCACCGCTCGCCCGTGTGCGCCGCCACGCGGCCCTGTGCATCGATCATCCCCACCTGCCGCACGGCGCTGCCGCTGTCCGCCGCGAGCAGCCCCTTGAGCGCATCTGGCGCACTGCGCCCAACGCGCATCAGGTCGAGTCCCAGCTTGCCGTAGGACGGATCCACGAAGGACTGAGTGGCCACGGCGCCGACGCCCGCCTCGGCCCAGGCGACGATGGGGCCCACCGAGAACCAGTGCGACTGCACCGCCACGCCCAGCTCACCCGTGACGGGATCCCTGGCGACGATGGAATAGGTGCTCACAGGCCGGCGGGGCATGGGGGGCTCGGCGGCAAGGACGGGGGTAGCCAAGAGGGCAAGGAACAGAGCAACGCGCGACATGAAACCTCCCAGAACAGCGAGGGCCCGGAGGCTGAGCGAGCAGGCACGCCGCCGCAAGCGCATTCCGCGGGTGCCTCCTGGGCAAGCAGGGAGGCAGCGGGTGGCGACCGTTCCATGGGGGAGGCCTACCTTGTGAAAAGTGCCACGCACGAGGACTGACGCATGAACCACATGCCCTATGAAGACACCCGCATGACCGCCGCCCAGGAAGAGCAGGAGTCGAAGCGGGAGGCCGGCAACCAAGAGATGCCAGGCCGCACCCCTCACTCCGCCGAGGGCCCCGAGAAGGAGCGGAAGATACCCGCCGGTGAGCCCGGGAAGACCCCTGGCTCGGCCGAGGGGGAGGACTACGACGTCTCTGAGCCTCCGCGGCACTGAAGCGACGAGGGGGCCATTAACGATTGGCCCCCTCTGCCGCGCTCCGTATGCTCGCAGCAGTTCCTGCGAGAAGGTGGGCGATGTCGTTCCTCGACGACCTGCGTGAGTACCTCCAAGGGCTCAGTCATGCCTCGGAGCAGCCTAAATCAGTGCCTGCGCCGACTATCAACGCTGCCACTGCGCGCAATCAGCTCATCCGGGTACTCGAGCGGCTTGAGCAGTATCAGCGCGAGCCCTCTGCTTCCGCTGCCGCCAAGGCAGTCGACATTAGGGCCGTTCTAGAGCGATGGCAGCGGGATGATTACGTCGTCCATTTCGCAAGGAGCATGGATGAGTTCCTTCGGCAAAGTATCGGTAAGGATGCTTCGGCCACGGAGATAGAGGCGTGGATTGAGCTCGCCCTCGCCCGGCATTTCGGGCTTCCCGACAAGCTCCCCAGTTCCGTACGAACCTTAGAGATTGAGCGCCTGGGGTCGAGTGCCCGTGCAATGGCTATAGCGCGAAGTTATTTCAATACGACGTTCGACATGGGTGCCTACGCCACTGCCATCCGGGCCACTCGTGGGTCGCCCCCTCACCTCTCTCTCACTCCCATTGGCCATGTCTTTCTCGAATTGACTGGCCGCGATGCCATCCGCTGGCTGCTCCATGTGGAAAGCGCTCAGTCCACAGGGCCCGCCGATCCCTGGCGTGTCAGCCGAGAGGCTGCTCAAGAACTGATAGCGAACCCTGAGTGGGTTGAGGACCCGGAATGGGAACTCCCAGACTTCGCGCGCTCACGAGACACTCTGTGGCGACTCGATGCTCTCGAGCTTGTGTCTTTCGTGGAACACGGTGAACCCAAAAAGATGGATGTCGAAGTCCTGCCCCTCGGCCTGTCCCTTCTCTCGGAGATAGTGAAGGAGTCCGAATCGCCCATGTCCGTCCTGGCGAATTCTCTCCTTGCCGACCTCACCCTCTCCGCGGTCAACAGCGTCATGAACCCCGACAAGCGGGCCACGGACGCTCACGCCACCACCGCTGCCGAGGCCACCGCTCGTCAGGCCCGCCTCGTAGCCCACGAGATCCGCAACGCCCTCGTCCCCGCCAAGACAGCCCTGGGTGCGCTCTATCGGGAAGTCCTCCTCGAAGCCCCCGGCGACGTCATCACCCGGCGGCGCGAGAGCATCGATCGCGGTATCGACGCGACCTTCCGCTTCGTCGATCAGCTCGTCAAGCTCTCCACCCTCGCGGCGACGCCTCCCGAGCCGTTTGATCCGCTCCCAGCCATCCGCGAGGCAGTCGCCGCTGTCGAAAGCGAAACCGGCCGGCGCATCCAGCAATTGCTCCCGGCAACCCTCCCTCCTGTCACCGGACACCGGGCGCGGGTCCTGCTCGCCATCGCCAACGTGCTGCGCAACGCGGCCCAGGCAGTGAACGCGCAGGACGCCCTCATCCGCCTCCAGGCGGAGTCCATCGAAGGTGCCAAAGCCGTGCTCCTCACCGTCGAGGACAACGGCCCCGGTGTCCCCGAGAACATGCGCAGGGCCATCTTCACGGAGGGTGTCTCCCTGCGTCCTGGAGGCGCCGGGCTGGGGCTTGCCCTGGTCCGGGAAGTCATCGAGAACGAGATGCGGGGCCTGGTGGCGTGTGACGCCTCTTCCCTCGGCGGAGCACGCTTCGTGCTACGCATGCCCGCCACTGGCATGGAGCGCCCATGAATCTGTCCGGAAAGATCCTCGTGGTCGATGACTCTCCCGACTTCATCGAGACCTATCGGACCATCCTCGGCCCTGAGGGCTATGTGCTGGAGGCGGCCCCCGATGTCGCCTCGGCGCTCGCCAAGCTCGATCAGCCCGGGTGGGATCTGGTGCTGCTGGATCGCAAGCTTCAGGGACAGCTCGGCCCCGACACGGGCCTGGACTTGATCCAGGACATTCGCGCCCGTGCCCCAGGGATCAGGCTCTTCCTGGTCACCGGCTATGCCGACTCGGAGTCAGCGGCACGGGCCTTCAAGGCTGGCGCGGACGACTACCTCGAGAAGAACGACTATCTGGAGCCGCTACTCAAGACCAAGGTGCGCAACGCCATGGAGGCCGCACGGGAGCGTCGTATGGCCGCGCTGGCCAACGGCAAGCGGGAGGACACCATCCGCGCCCTGTGGAACTCCGCCCGCACCGAAAGGGATCCGCATCGCAAGGGCAAGCAGCTCGAGGATCTCGTGGCACTGCTGTTCAAGTCCATTCCCGGCTTCGAGCAGACGCAAACGGACCTCAAGAGCCTGGATGAGCAGATCGACATCGTCGTTCCCAACGAGTCCACGGACCCGTTCTGGCAGCAGGCTCAGTCGCAATACTTCCTGGGCGAGTGCAAGCACTGGTCGAAGCCCGTGGATCCGAAGGAGATCGACTCTTTCAGGCTCGACATCAAGCGCCGCTTCGGCCGTTGCCGCCTGGGCTTCTTCATCGCCATTGGAGGCTTCACCAAGGGGTTCCACTCCCGCCTGGAGGCCGCCCGGGAGGACGATGTGCTCATCGTCACACTCGAAGCCGCGCAGGTGAACGAGCTCGTCGAGGCGCGCGACCGCAACGAGAAGCTCAAGGAACTTCACCGGCGCGCCATCATGGCCCGTACGCAGGATTCCTGACTCCATGCCCCGCAAATCCCCTACCCGCCGGTCACAGCCCTCCCAGGACAAGCCCCCGAGCCGCAGCCGCTGGGAGGGCAAGGCGAAGCCTGACTGGCTGTCGCGCGCGCTCGCCCGGGCGGGCGTCTTCCCGCTCGCCGAGGCCGAGGACGCCATCCGCGCGGGCCGCGTCACCGTCAACGGCCGCACGGTGCGCCAGCCCCTGGCGCCGGTGCCCGAGGGCGCCGTGCTGCGCGTGGACGGCGCCGAGGTCCAGCGCGAGGTGCAAACGCGCGTCCTGGCCTTCCACAAGCCGGCGGATCTGCTCACCTCCACCGTGGGCCAGCACCGCACCAACACCGTGTATGACGTGCTGCTGCCCCAACTGCCCGACGAGCTGGGCCGCTACACCTGGCACGCCATCGGCCGGTTGGATCGCGGCACCACGGGGCTGCTGCTCTTCACCAATGACGAGAAGCTCGTCGCCCACGCCACGCACCCGGAGTCGCACCTGCCCAAGCGCTACGTGGCCACGGTGCAAGGCACGGCGAACGAGTCAAAAGTGGAGCCCCTTCGCCACGGCGTCATGCTGGAGGATGGCCCCACCCGGCCCGCGAAGGTGAAGCTCCGCGATGAGCACACGGTGGAGGTCATCGTCACCGAGGGCCGCAATCACCAGGTCAAGCGCATGCTGGGCGCGGTGGGGCTGCCCGTGCTCGCGCTGCACCGCGAGGCGGTGGGCGGCGTGGAGCTGGATGTGCCGGAGAGCTCCTTCCGCCTGCTCACGCCCGAAGAGGTGACGAAGGGCCTGCGCTACACCGCGACGGCCGGGGAAGAAGTCTCCGAGGAGCCCCACGGCGACCCGGGCTGATCATCCCGCGAGTTCAGGATTGATTCCAGCCCCGCGCCAGGGTGGGCTATGCCTCCCGCGTTCTCCACCCCTCCCGCTCCGAGGAGCTGACGATGCGCTTCCTCCCGCTTTCCCTGCTCGGTGTGCTCGCCCTCGCCGCACCCGCACTCGCGGCCGAGCCCGATCCGCTCTTCAATGAGCTGCGGCGGCTCACCTCCTACAACGCCCAGGGCCCACTGGACGTGAACGAGGTCCGCTCCGACCGCCGCGGTGACATCACCGTCACCGAGCTGACGTACACCAGCCCCGCGGGAGGCCCGGTCCCCGCCTACCTCGTGCTGCCCTCGGGCCGAGGCCCCTTCCCCGCCGTCCTCTTCCAGCACTGGGGCGAGGGCACCAAGAACGAGTTCCTCGATGAGGCGCTCTGGCTGGCCCGCGCGGGCGTGGTGAGCCTGCTGGTGGACGCGCCCTTCGTCCGGCCCGAGCCGTACCGCCGGCCGATGATGGGCCCCGAGATGGCTGACACCTGGCGCCAGGCCCTCATGGATCTGCGCCGCGGAGTGGACGTGCTCACCCGCCGCCCGGAGGTGGACGCCCAGCGCCTGGCCTACGTGGGCCACAGCTTCGGAGCAACCCTGGGCGGCACACTGTCCGGAGTGGAGCCCCGCCTGCGCGCCTTCGTCCTCATGGCGGGCCTGGGCGACTTCACCGACGTCATGCGCACCGGCAAGGGCCCCGTCGAGACGTGGTGGCGCAAGAACACCCCACCGGACGACTTCGCGGAGTACCTGGGCTCCATCGCCCCGCTCGACGGCATCGTCGGCGTGCGCAACGCCTCGGCGGCCTTCTTCTTCCAATACCCGCGCGCGGACCAGCACGTGCCCTACGAGCGGACGCGGAAGTACTTCGAGGCGGCGCCTCAGCCCAAGCTGCTCAAGGTGTACGAGGGAGGCCACGAGCTCAACGAGGCCGCGCGCCGGGACCGCGCCCAGTGGCTGCGCACGTACCTGGGTTTCGCCGAGGTGCCCGCGCCCAGCCTGCCGATGATCGCCGACTCTCCCATCTCGAGTCCGGCGTGGAAGGCCGCCAACCCTCCTGAGTTCTCCAAGCTGCGCCCCGTGCTCACCGTGCCGGGCATGGAGCAGATCGAGGTGCGCAAGGACCTCGTCTACAAGAGCGCGGGCGGACAGCAGCTCAAGCTGGACCTCTACATCCCGGACGTGGCCAAGCGGCGCACGGTGCCGGTGGTGGTGCTGGTGCACGGCCTGGTGCCGCCCGCCCACGCGCCCTTCCTCAAGGACACCACCGCCTTCAGCGGCGAGGCCCGCTGGCTGGCCGCCCAGGGGCTCATCGTGGCCATGCCGGAGCTGGGCTCTCCGGCCCGGGGCCCCCAGCCCGAGCAGTGGTTCGCGGGCACGCGCGATCTGGTGACGAACGTGGAGGACGCCATCGCCTTCGTGCGGCGCGAGGCGGCCAACCACTCGATCGATCCCGAGAAGGTGTGCCTCATGGTGTTCTCCGGCGGCGGGCTGTGGGGCCTGCGGCCCGTGCTCAACAACCCGCCGCCCTACCTCAAGTGCGCGGTGGCCTATTACCCCATGCTGGCCACACGGCCGGCTCAGCCGCGTGAGCTGGTGCCCCTGGAGTTGCTGCGCACCGCGCGCAAGCCTCCGCCCATGCTCCTGGTGCGCGCCGGCCGGGACATGCCCGAGCTGAACGCCGGCATCGACGCCTTCGTCAAGGAGGCCAAGCGCCGCAACGCCCCGCTTACCCTCATCGAGCTGCCCGAGGCGCACCACGCCTTCGAGTTCACCGACGACGTGGAGAGCAGCCGCGATGCCATGCGCCGCACGGGCGCCTTCCTCAATCAGCACCTGGGGCCATGAGCTACAAGACGGCCACCTACGACGCGCTGTCCCAGCTCAAGGCCTGGGAGCGGTAGGCAACAGCGCCGCGCGCGGCCTCAGCGGGACTGCTTGAGGCTGCCCACGGTGAGCCCTGCCATGACGGGGGACACGCGGTTGATGCCATCCGCCGAGGAGCGCGCCAGCGCTGGAGCCACCGAGGGCGAGGGCGAGCGGGGCACGGAGGCGCTGCCTGAAGCGCCCTTGAGCAGATCGCGGATGCGCTGCCAGCGCACCTTCTCCTCGGCGAGCAGGCGGGTGAGCTCCTCGCGCGCGACCGGATCCGACAGATCGCCCGCCGCCGCCGCCACCTTGTCGAGGAAGGGCATCAGGTAACCAAAGTCCTTGTCGAACGCGCCAGGAGCCGCCACGGGAAGCCTCCGAGGAAAGTGGAGCGCTGTCACCCTACTCTATCCCCCGCCTGACGGGGCAAGATGTCACTGGCACCTGAGTCAGACAGTAATCTGGAGCTCATGACCCGCCGGTGCTCCGGATTCGCGGCGCGGACGATCAGATCGTCTCGGACACCTCGCTGTTCGACTTCGGCCTGCTGGGGAGCCTGAGCGCGGTGCCAGGTTGGCCAGTGCTGCTGGGCTTCCTCGAGGGCCGCCTGCCTCATCAGACGAGCGCGTAGGCCCCCTTCATGGAGCGTCCCCTGCCATCGAAGGCGCCGCCGTTACGGGTGGCGTCCTTCGCCCGGCCGTAGTGATCGATGTAACCGCCCGAGGCGAACATCGCGTGCTTGGCGGAGGCGGTGACCACGGCGGTGTACGAGTCCATGTCGCGCGGGTTGATCTTCCGCATGTGGTCCTTGAGGCCCAGCCACCTGGCGCCCTCGAGGTAGCTCTCGCCGTCATTCAGGCTCTGGCACGCCCGCTCGAAGGACATGTTCTTGCGGCCATCGTTGCCCTGCAGCTGGGCGCGGTTGGCCATGGCGGCGTACATGAGGTTGGCCTTGCGCAGCAGCGAGGGATCCTTGCCCGACAGGCGCGACAGCCGGGAGGCGGAGGCCAGCTCCGAATCGCTGACGCGCACTTTCACCCCGTCACGCATGGTGACGTCGTACCCGCTGCCGCTGCGCGTCACGCTCTTGAAGACATTGTCCGGGCCGAACTTCGCCATCGCGGCCTTGATGGCGGCGACGCTCACGCAGTTGCCGGTTCCGCCCTGCTTGAACGCCGAGAAGTAGACCTCGGGGTCCTTCGCGGGACCCGGCTGGGGACGCTGGGGGGTGGCAGGAGCCGGCCGGGAAGGCGTGGGAGCCGGGCGGGAGCTGAGGAACATAGGGAATCTCCTGACCGGCGAGCGGGCCGGCGGTAACCGCTATGTCTTGATTCTCTTGAAGGCCGGGAAAATGTTTCCCGCAATGAGCTGGCATCTTTACTGTCTGGCCGGAAATGGCGAGCGGCCACTACCGACTGGTTCACTCTGACAGCCGTGGAGCCTGGCGCTCAGGGTGAACTGGTTCACTCTGACAGCCGACGGGTTTGAGGTGGCTGGATGAACCACCCCCGACACCGTGGCCCCTTTGGACCACCCCTGAGGTAGGGTGGCGGCACGCGCGCGACGCTGCCACCTCGAGGGAAGAGCTGGAAATGATGCCCTGGTTGAAGCTGGACCCAGCGTGGCTGCCGCCCGGTACACAGGTGGGGCCGTGAAAGGTGCTGGGCTTTCACGGCGCAGGCTCCTTCGGCGCCGTGTTCCGCGCCGTGCTCACCCGCAGGCCGCATGGCGGACTCGTAGCGCTCAAGCTGGCCTACTCGCCCGCGGACGCGCGCTTCCAGCGGGAGGCGGAGCTGCTCTCGCGCATCGAGCACCCCAACGTACCGAGGCTGCTGGGGCGTGGCGCCTGGCAACACCCGGGCGGAGCGGCCTATCCCTATCTGGCCATGGAATGGGTGGAGGGCCTGCCGCTGTACGAGTGGGCCGCCCGAGCCAACCCCTCCTCGCGGCAGTTGCCGCGGGTGCTGGTGCAGGTGGCGCAGGCGCTGGAGGCCACCCATGCGGTGGGCGGAGTGCACCGCGACGTGAAGGGGGCCAACATCCTGGTGAGCCCTAACGGCGGCCAGGCGTTCCTGGTGGACTATGGCGCGGGCAACTACGCGGGCGCCGAGCCGCTGACGCGGGACGGGCTGCCGCCAGGCACCGAGCAGTACCGCAGCCCCGAGGCCTGGGAGTTCGAGCTGCACCGGCCGCGC